>CAVTJO010000011.1:0-525401 GCA_963734955.1 uncultured Bacteroidota bacterium | reverse complement strand
TCCATGCTGCGGTGCGACCGGCATTCAGTCTTATCGGCTTCTCGCTTGCCCGGTTCGGTCTGGGGTTCGGTGAGTCGGGCAACTTTCCCGCCGCGATCAAAACGGTAGCCGAGTGGTTTCCGAAGAAGGAACGAGCGTTGGCAACAGGTGTCTTCAATGCCGGCTCGAACGTCGGCGCAATTCTTGCGCCACTTATCATTCCGTTGATTGTCTGGCCCGATGGGACAAACTGGCAATTCGCGTTTCTCACCACCGGCGTCTTTAGTGCAATCTGGGTTGTCCTGTGGCTCAAGGCGTACCATCCTCCCGAACTTCATCCGCGCCTTACCACTGAAGAGCGGACGTATATCAACAGCGACTCGGTGGCTGAAACCTCGACAGAGAAACTTCCCTGGAGAAGAGTCCTGCCCGTTCGCGAGACGTGGGCATTTGCTCTGGCCAAGATGACGGATGCGGTATGGTGGTTCTACTTATTTTGGGGAGGAAAGTTTCTCTACGACCGGTATGGTCTCGACATCAAGGGGCTTGGGCTTCCGCTGATTGCCATTTACCTTACCGCAGATATCGGCAGTGTTGGAGGTGGTTGGCTTTCTTCAGCCTTCATCAAGGCCGGCTGGTCCGTGAATCGGGCGCGCAAGACTGCTCTGCTGATTTGTGCATTGTTCATCCTGCCCGTCATGTTTGCCACACAGATCGGCACGCGATTCAATGTGGATGACAGATTTTTTACACGGCTTGAAACTGCAACGTTCGCTGTTGAGGAGACCAGAGTGGTTGATGGACGCTCGGTTTCAGAACGCGTCGAGGAGATCGTGCCGGTTGAGACGAGGAATGCGTTGCATGCACTTTCGGGCAAGAGCTACGGTTCAGCCAAAGAGTTCATCCAGGCGGTTGGCGGGGTGATCACTCCTCAACAGGCGAAGCGCATGGAGTCAGCGCTGATGAATAGTGCGCGGTCTGACAAGCTGTATTGGCTGTCCGTTCTTCTGATCGCGCTCGCAGCGGCGGGGCATCAGGCATGGTCGGCGAATCTGTTCACACTTGTTTCCGATGTCTTTCCCAAAAAGGCGACTGCCTCCGTGACAGGTGTCGGAGGTATGGTCGGCGCCGTTGCCGGACTTGTAGCGGACTACAGCCTTGGTCAGGTGCTCACATCGAGTGGGCCCGCCGGATATTTCTTCGCCTTCTTGTTTGCCGGTTCATGTTATTTGATTTTTCTTGGAGTGATACATCTGCTCATGCCGAAGATGACCCCTCTGGATGAGAATCTCCGACGAGTCACAGCATGAGATTGCCAATTCAACGATATCTGCAACGCCAGGAAGGATGAAACGAGCTTGAAACCCCTATCAGAGATGTTTGATTTTGCGGGTCGAACGATTGTCGTCACGGGTGGGACGGGCGTTCTGGGGAAAGGAATAGTGTCCGGGCTTGGTTCTTGCGGGGCGAACATTGTCCTCCTGAGTCGCGATGTTGCACGGGCGAACAAGGTGATCAACGAACTCGGTCAGACAAAGGGCACGTGCGTTCCCGTTGCCGCCGATGTGGTAGACAAGGCGTCACTGGAAAAAGCTGCCGAGTCTGTGGTGAAGGCCTTTGGGATCATCGATTGTCTTGTCAATGGAGCTGGGGGCAACAGCCCCAAGGCAACGACCAATCCCCAGCAATCATTCTTCAACCTCGACGAGGAGGGGTTGCGGTTCGTCTCTGATCTCAATCTTCTTGGAACGATTTTGCCAAGCCAGGTGTTCGGGAAACGTATGGCGGAACGGAAAGAGGGTGTCATTCTCAATATTTCCTCGATGAATGCCTTCCGGCCCCTGACTCGTATCCCTGCCTACTCCGCAGCAAAGGCTGCAGTCAGTAACTTCACGCAGTGGCTCGCCGTTCATATGGCCCAGGAGTATTCACCGAAAATTCGCGTGAACGCGATCGCTCCCGGCTTCTTTCTCACCGAACAGAACAGGTTTCTGCTTACAGAGAAAGAGACCGGCGCATTGACAGCGCGAGGTCAAAAAATCATGGACCACACACCCATGGGGCGCTTCGGTCAACCTGACGATCTCATTGGCGCAGTGCTGTGGCTGCTCTCTCCGGCGTCGGCATTTGTTACCGGTGTCGTACTTCCAATCGACGGGGGCTTCTCGGCATATTCCGGTGTATGAGCGGCAAGTCTCTGAATATCGTTGTCAACAGGAACACCCCCCTCGCGGTTGAAGTGTTTTCCCGCCTTGGCAATGTCACCGCGCTCGATACCATTGACGTAACGAAGCGGGCCGTACGCGACGCCGACATACTTATTGTCCGTTCTGAAACGAAGGTTGACGGAAACCTGCTTGACGGAAGCGCAGTCAGATTCGTCGGAACCGTCACCATCGGTACCGATCATATCGACCTCGACTATCTTGCTTCGCGAGGGATTCAGTTTGCAAGCGCTCCCGGCAGCAACTCAAATTCTGTTGCGGAGTACCTCGCGGCAGCGTTGCTTGTCTGGTCTCAGCGGACTCAAGCGACGCTCAGAGGGAAGATCCTCGGCGTTGTTGGCGTTGGGAATGTGGGCAGCAAGGTTGTGAAAGTGGCTCGTTCGCTTGGTACGGACGTCGTGTTGAACGATCCTCCGCTTCAACGAAAAGAGGCAAGCGCCGCATATAGGCCGCTGGACGAGTTGATGGATGCTGATTTCATCAGCCTTCATGTTCCGTTGACCAGATCCGGCACCGACGCGACCTTCCATTTGTTCGGTGAACACCGGATCGGGAAGATGAAGCCGGGTGCGGTTCTTATCAATACATCGCGTGGTCCAGTGGCCGAGTCAAAGGCAGTAGGCACCGCGTTGTCCACGCAACATCTGTCGACTGCAATTCTGGATGTGTGGGAAGATGAGCCAACGATTGGAGCGGATCTGTTGAATCAGGTAATGCTGGGAACGCCGCATATCGCAGGATACTCGCTCGATGGCAAAGTCAATGCTCTCCGGATGGTGTACGAACAGGTGTGTCGCTTCCTCAAGATTCCACCAGAGCCAGTTAATATCTCGATGGAAGGGACCCCGGACAGCATTGAGATTAGCCCGGCCGGGAATGCGTCCGGAGAGGAGGCCGCCCTCTACAGCATTGTGCGCCAGGCGTACGATATCGAGCTTGATGATCGAATGTTGCGAGAGGTTGTTTCACTTCCGATGGGCGAGCGCGGACGGTTCTTTATGAAGCTTCGCGCCGATTATCGGATCAGGCGGGAGTTTCCACGCAAGCGAGTCATGCTATCCGCACAGCATGAGCCCCTTCAGGAGACTCTGCGTAACCTGGGGTTTTCGACGGAAATGAAAAAGGAATACCGATGGGCGGAGTAATCGGGAAGGGAGCATCAGACCAGGGTCTGTCAATTATCGAGGTAAGGGAGATCTGCGCCACGGCGATTGCCGATCTTCCTGTTGATGGTAGACGTGTGCTCGTCCTTATTCCGGACCACACGCGCCATGCACCGATCGATATGTTCTTTCGCGTTCTCTCCGATCTGCTTTGTTCACGCGTGAAGAGGTTGGATTTTCTGATTGCCACCGGAACACACCACCCGATGAGCATCGACCATATCTACAGACATGTCGGCGTGACCAGGGCGGAGCACACTGCGAAATTTGGGAACGTCGGCTTCTTTAATCATGAACATGACAATCCATCTGCCCTGACATCGCTTGGCACACTGGCGGGTAGTGAGATCTCGAAACTCACGGATGGGTTGTTCGATCAGGATATCAATATCACGATCAACAGGAAGGCAACAGAATACGATTACATTCTGATTGTGTCACCGGTTGTACCTCATGAGGCAATGGGGTTCGCCGGAGGAAACAAGTATTTCTTTCCCGGCATCGGCGGTATCGATCTCATCGAAGCGTTTCATTGGCTTGCAGCTGTGATCACAAATCCGGTGGTCAACGGTGTGAAGGATACGCCCACACGCAGAGTCATTGACAGGGCGGCAACATTCCTCGAGACTCCCAGGATCTGCTTTGCATTTGCGGTGGACGAACGTCATCGACTCGCGTGTCTATTTGTTGGGGAACCGAAGACGGCATGGTCGTTGGCAGCCGATTACTCTGCGAAGCTTCATATCAAATACCTTGAGCGACCCTACCGGAAGATCGTTGGTGTCACCCCGGAAATCTATGACGACATCTGGGTTGCCGGCAAGGCGATGTACAAACTCGAGCCCGTTGTCGCGGAAGGGGGCGAGGTGATCATCTATGGTCCCCACATCCGCGAGCTTTCCCTTACCCACGGTGAGGCGATCAATCGTGTGGGGTATCATGTAAAGGATTTTTTTGTCAAGCAATGGGAGAAGTTCTCGAGTGAGTCCAGGCTCATCCTTGCCCACTCAACCAACGTGAAGGGAATCGGCACGTTCGACCATGGTACAGAACACCCGCGCATTTCTGTCACTCTGGCAACCTCAATTCCCGAGGAGATATGCAAGAGGGTGAACCTGGGTTATCGTGACCCCGGCACCATCGATCTTGAGAGGCTGCGAATGGAGCAGGATGACGAGATGCTTGTGGTTGAGAATGCCGGACAGGTGCTTTACAGGCTTCGGAATTGACAAGGACAGACTCACGAGAGAGAAAGGGTCGACCAATTATGACTGGTTTGAAGACTCGTACGGAGGGATCTCTGGATCTCGTTTCGCTTGGTGCACTGGTGCACCGTCTTGATCCGGGGATAATTCCATTTCGAAAAGCAACCGAATGTCAAATTCACGTGAGCGGTGGTGAGTACAACGTCGCGGCGAATTTGGCTGACTGCTTTGGCCTGAATACAGGAATCGCGACCGCGTTGGTTGAATACCCCATTGGTGACTTGATTGCCGAGCGGGTGAAGGCAATGGGTGTGAAACCGTTTTACAGACGGTTCAAGCACAATGGTGTGAACGGCCCGAACATGGCCGCGGTCTACAGTGACCGTGGCTACGGTGTGCGGGCACCTGTGGTGTTCTACAACCGTTCGAATGAAGCTGCCGCGCAATTGAAGCCCGGGGACTTTGATTGGAACGCGATCTTCTCGAACGGTGTCCGCTGGTTCCATAGTGGGGGGATTTTTGCAGCATTGTCTGAAACGACCGGCGGACTTATTATTGAAGGAATGAAAGCAGCAAAGCGGGCTGGCGCGATCGTGAGTTTCGATTTGAATTTCAGGGAGAAACTGTGGAATATCTGGGGGGGACAAAAGAGAGCCGTTGAGGTCATAGCCCGTATCGTTGACAATGCAGACGTATTGGTCGGCAACGAAGAGGATTTGCAGAAGGGGCTTGGTATCCCGGGTCCCGAAGTGGCATCAAAGTCGAAACTGGATCCTAGCACCTTTCTTGGGATGATTGAACGCGTGGTCGCGAAGCATCCCGGAGTGAAGGTAATAGCAACGACGCTGCGTGAAGTTCACTCGACGCACAGCCATAGTTGGAGTGCGGTGGCATGGATTGAAGGGAAGACGTATGTCGCGCCGACGTGTGAACTGCAAGTTCTGGATCGAGTCGGTGGAGGTGATGGATTTGCCAGCGGGCTCTTCTATGGGCTGCTGGCGGGTGAAACCCCCGATGACTCCGTGAAACTTGGCTGGGCCCATGGTGCGCTGCTCACGACATTCCCTGGCGACACGACGATGGCGACAGTCGATCAGGTGTGGGCATTTGCAAAAGGTGGATCAGCGCGCATTCAGCGGTAGGATACACGCGATGACATCAACCCTTCCGGACGTTTGAGATGATCAAGCAGGATACCCTTGCCCACCAAACTGACAAATAGCATGGCGCTGACAATTCGACCCGCATCTGAGTGTGAATTTGACTTGCTGGCTCTTGGTGAGTGCATGATTCGCCTCAGCCCTCCCGGTCACCAGCGTATTGATCTGACACCGGTGTTTGAAGCATATGCGGGTGGTGGCGAATACAATGTCGCGTATGCACTTGCGCGATACGGAATGCGGACTGGCTGGGTCTCGCGGCTTGTGGATAATCCCCTCGGTCACTTTATCCGCAATCATGCCAAGGGAAGTGGCATGGATATAAGCGAAGTGGTGTGGGTGCCGTATGATGGCAGCGGCCGGACGGACAGGATCGGACTGAATTTTACAGAGGTTGGAATCGGAGTGCGTGCAAGTGTGACTCTTTACGATAGAGGACACACCGCCATCGCACACATGAAACCAGGGGATGTGGACTGGCAGAGCGTCTTTTCCAGGCGAAGAGTCCGTTGGTTCCATACAGGCGGAATCTTCACGGCGCTCAGCGATTCGTGTGCGGATGTTGCTTTTCAATCGATGAAGGCCGCTCACGACCACGGGGCAATTGTGAGCTATGATCTGAATTTCCGGAGCAAGCTCTGGACAAGCAAGAAGGCCATTGAGGTCACGAGGAAACTCGTTCCTTTCATCGATGTTCTCATTGGCAATGAGGAAGACTTTCAGAAGGTCCTCGGGTTTGAAGTCGAAGGGGCGGACGAAAGTCTGAAACAGCTTTCGGTTGAAGGTTACCAGAAGATGGTAAAGAAGGTCGTGAAGACATACCCGAACATACATGCGGTCGGCACGACGTTGCGAGAGGTTGTCAGCGGGCTGGTCAATAACTGGTCGGCGATCATGTTTTACGGCGGTTCATTTCATCAGTCGAGGAAATACATGGACCTCGAGATTGAGGACCGCGTGGGTGGCGGGGATGGATTCTGCAGTGGTGTCATCTACGGCCTCCTGCATGGAATGACCCCGCAGGAATGTGTCGAGCTCGGAGCCGCGCATGGTGCCTTGCTCCAGACCACGCGGGGTGATACAAGCATGGTGACAATGGAGGAAACGATGCACGTAATGAAAGGCGGCAGCGCGAGGATCAAGCGATGAAGTGCAACGTGATGTCGTTCCGAACACATCAATTCTATAACAACTACTTGAGAGAGAGACGGTAGACATGCAAGAGAGAGCGGATATCGGCCTTGTTGGTCTGGCTGTGATGGGTGAAAACCTTGTGCTGAACATGGCAAACCACGGTTTTAGGGTTGCGGTCTTCAATCGCACGGTGGCTAAAGTCGATCACTTTATCAGCGGACGCGCAAAGGGGAAGATGATCATCGGTACTCATTCGATCGAGGCTCTGGTCGCGGCACTGAAGTCGCCACGGAAGGTAATGCTGATGGTGAAAGCGGGCGATCCGGTCGATGAATTCATCGAGCTGCTGGTCCCGCATCTTCAGAAAGGAGACATTATCATCGACGGTGGGAATTCCCACTACCCCGATACCATGCGTCGGACGAAATATCTCGAGAGCAAGGGCCTGCTCTTCATTGGAACAGGTGTTTCCGGAGGCGAAGAAGGAGCATTGAACGGCCCGTCAATTATGCCGGGCGGGTCACCTGCAGCATGGCCTCATGTGAAACCGATCTTCCAGTCCATTGCCGCCAAGGTCGCCGATGGCACGCCATGCTGTGACTGGGTGGGAGAGAACGGCGCCGGACATTTCGTGAAGATGGTGCACAACGGCATTGAGTACGGCGACATGCAGCTCATCTGCGAGGCCTACCAGATAATGAAAGAGCTGCTTGGCATGAGCGCGACAGAGATGCATGAGGTGTTCAAGAAGTGGAACACGGGCATCCTCGACAGCTATCTCATTGAGATCACGCGAGATATCCTTGCGTTCAAAGACACGGACGGCAAACCACTGGTTGACAATATCCTTGATACGGCAGGGCAGAAGGGAACCGGAAAATGGACGAGTGTCACTTCGCTGGATCTTGGTATTCCCCTCACACTCATCAGCGAGGCGGTGTTTGCCCGTTGCCTTTCCGCCATCAAGGAAGACCGGGTGGCCGCTGCGAAGGTGTTGAGCGGTCCGAAGGAAATCTTCAAAGGCGACAAGACCGCTCTCCTGCAGGATCTGGAGCACGCATTGTACGCATCGAAGATAGTATCGTATGCGCAAGGTTTTACACTAATGCATGCTGCAGCGGCGGAATTCAAATGGAACCTGAACTACGGCGGCGTGGCCATGATGTGGCGCGGCGGGTGCATCATCAGGTCGGCGTTCCTCGGGAAGATCAAGGAGGCCTTTGACAGGAATCCCAAGCTCGCAAACCTGCTGCTTGACCCATACTTCAAAGAGAGAATCGAAGCCTCGCAGGCTGCATGGCGACGGGTGATCTCGGCGGCGGTTACCAATGGTGTGTGGATACCTGCATTCTCAACGGCGCTGAACTACTTTGACGGCTATCGTAACGCCCGGCTTCCGGCAAATCTCCTGCAGGCGCAGCGGGACTTTTTCGGTGCTCATCAATACGAGCGGATTGACAAACCTCGCGGCCAGTTCTTCCATACCAACTGGACGGGTCGCGGCGGTGATACGGCGTCCACGGCATATGTTGTCTGACGGACAAAAGCGATGAATTCCATGCTTGAACAACTTGGGCTCATTGGCATCATTCCCGTTGTTGTTATTGACGATGAGGAGAATGCCGGGCCGCTGGCACGGGCTCTCCTCGATGGCGGGCTCTCGACAATGGAAGTCACCTTGCGGACCGATGCTGCGAAAGCTGCAATGCTCCGGATTGCAAAGGAACATCCGGCGATGTTACTTGGTGCGGGAACTGTTCTCACCGTCGATCAGGCGAAGATCGCGGTCGATTGCGGAGCGAAATACATCGTGTCGCCCGGACTCAACCGCAAGGTGGTTGAACACTGTTTGAAGAACGGGATCGTGGTAACTCCCGGTGTTGCAACTCCCACCGAGATTGAGGCGGCCATTGAGATGGGCCTGGAGGTGGTGAAATTCTTCCCGGCCGAAGCAAGCGGCGGGCTCGACTATCTCAAGGCCATCAGCGCGCCGTTCAAGAATATCCGGTTCATTCCAACCGGAGGGATTGACGAGACGAAGTTCCTGCCATACCTGAAGTTCTCAAAGGTGCTTGCGTGTGGCGGGAGCTGGATGGTGAAGTCAGAGATGATTGCCGACAAGCGCTTTGACGAGATACAGAAGCTTGCCGGACAAACCGTTGCCAGGATGCTCGGGTTCCAGCTGACACATGTCGGCATCAACAATCCTGATGCGACGGCGGCGACTCAGGGTGCATCACTTGTCTCTCAATTGCTCCATCTTCCTGTCAAAGATGGAGCCTCGTCCATCTTTGTCGGAGGTCAATTTGAATTCCTGAAGACCCAATATCTTGGCACTCACGGCCACATTGCGATCGGCACGAACTTTATCGAGCGGGCGGTTGCCCACTTTGCCAGGAATGGTATTGGGCTAAAGGAGGAGACGAAATCAGAAAGGAACGGGAAGCTCGCGACTGTGTACCTTGACAAGGAAATCGGAGGGTTTGCGGTCCACCTGCTGCAACTCTGATCTGTGTGAAGCCTGCGATAGTGAACGCCCGCTCGTTGTTGTTTCCAGCCTTTTGAGCGAGTGTGGTAAGCGTGCTTCCCGCCATCGTCTGGAAGGTTCTCCGGGCAGCCCCGCTTCACGGACAATTTCGCCGATACTATCACAATGGGTTTCTTTTTCTATTTGCCCTTCTGCATTCGAGAGCACCTTTGCTCGTGAAGGATCACTTCTCCGTTTTCATAAACTTCAGCGATGCCGAGTTCATGCAATATCGCAGCCCGGTCGGTTGGGGGCCGTCGTCGAACACGTGACCGAGGTGGGCATCGCACCGGGCGCAAAGGACTTCCGTGCGGCGCATGAAGAAACTGTTGTCGGACTCCTCCTTGACATTCCCCTTTGCAATGGGCTGCGAGAAGCTCGGCCAGCCTGTCCCTGATTCGAACTTCGTGTCCGACGAGAACAAATCCGTTCCGCAGCAAACGCATTTGTAGATTCCCTTTTCGTGGTTGTTCCAGTACTCTCCGCTGAATGCCCGTTCGGTTCCCTTCTTGCGGGTGACGTCGAACTGCAACGGGGTGAGCTGTTTCTTCCAATCATCATCGCTCTTGACAATCTTGTCCACCATTACAAATCCTTTCTTTTCAGCAGAATAGAGCTTGAGCTCCCTATCGCCTGCGCTCAGTGCAGTAGTACACGCGAGCAGCGCAATGGCAAGTATTCGAGGGTTCATCGAATGGTCCCTGTTGATTTTGTTCGTTCGTATGAGGCCTAATCGGGCCGATGGATCGGCGGAGCTCTTTCCGGGAATCTCTCCTTAAACAACCCGGCAGTTCAGCTTGTTCCGCGGCCCCTCAAGCGTTTGCGCTCCCCAACAGCATAGGCGAGCCGCATATGCCGTTTGAGTTCGGACGTAATGTCTTTCTTTGTATGAATCCTGAAGTAATGGATGAAGAATTTGTCAGCCAGGTTATCGATTTTGTAGAAGCAGTGGTTGTTCGCGTACGATTGTCGTAGAACGAGATGGCCGGCCAGGTAATCCGGACCAATTGAGTTGATTGAGCAGAAACGCATCTTCGTCATGAGGGCAATCCTCGTCTTCACGGGATGAAGTTTGAATGTCCCGATTGTCCGGTATGCTGCCAGGAAATCGTGAAACAACCTCGTTGCCTGTTCTGATTTGCCCTCCAGGAAATCTTCCACTGTGTAGTGTCCGCACGAATGGGATTGATTCCTGTTGACAAATTTGTGCCTGCACTTAGGACATGTCCACATGCGTTTACCGTGTTCTCTTGAGAAGCTTCAATGGAGGTATGAGTTGCCCTTGTGCCGAGGCTGTGATCAGTACATCAAGTCGCCTGCGTTGGGTTTCTTCCTTCTTGGCGCTCATGACCCACCACATGGAAGGTTTTCTTGTTGAAGGGGCCAGAGAGTGAAAGAATGTCCATGCCTTTTTGTTTGCTCTTAATCTGCGTTCATATGCAGGCCCAAGCCTGACGTTCTTTTGCTCGAAGGAATACCGTTGAGTTCTCTTTTCATCCCTCTTGTTGAACGCCTCAAGTCCGGGAGGCGCCATCAAGTTCAGGTGTATCAGCTCCTTCGCACGTCCGGTATTCACCGCACTCCAGATACTATTGTTTCTACGCGGGGTAAACCGAATTGTGTAGCTGAGATCGTCGATCGACTTGCGAACGCCGTCAATCCAGCCGAAGCAGAGAGCTTCGTCGACAGATTGAGGCCAGGTGATGCTCTTCCTGCCTGAATTTGTTTTGTAGTATCCCACAAGGAGCTCTGACGATGTGTTGTGATGCTTTACGAGCCACTTACGAAAAGCAGATTGAGTGGAGAAGAATTTTGGTGCAGGCGATTTGGAGTCCATGTTTTAAACTGGCCGCTTGTGTGTGTGGTCGGGTCCTCTCTTTGCCGGAGTGAGGGTTGACAACTTTGAAGGAAAGTACCCAGTTTGTTGTGCTAAAGCAATCGATCCAAAAGGAGGAATCCACACCAAGCTTTTCAGTGCGGGAGACGATGACGGTTTAACGGATTCCACTTCTTATCCAACTCATTTTGAAGGGAGGGATAATGCCGTGCAAGGTGACTTCCGGGTGGAGAGATAGCTTCACCGTGGGCAGGACCGCGAGTGAGTTACCTGCTGTCTCCCGGTAAGTACGCGACATCACGGGAGCGGAATTGTGAGTCAACCAAATTACTGAATCTCAGTGTAACACGGAAATTACTTCCACCCTCGGGGTAAAAGATACCTCTTCACGGCTGCTGGTGGCTTCGACTACCGATGAAACCAAAGGGGTTACACCAACACATTGTCGTGGCATCCGTGTTGCGCCACATTTCTCAAAGTGTTCCCCCATCAAATTGTTCTTTCCACCATGTGTTGCGGGGTAGTGTATGGGACAACAGCAACTACTGCTCATTCTCCTCGGCGTTATCATCATTGGCGCAGCCGTTGTCATAGGGATGACGTTGTTCGATGACAACGCTGTTTCATCAAACCGGGACGCGCTAACATCAGATCTTACTGCGCTTGGCCTTCGTGCACAGGGATATTACCGGCGCCCGCAAGTGTTGGGAGGAGGAGGGAATTCTTTTCTTGGCCTCACCATGCAGAAACTTTCATCGAAGCCATCAAATGCCAACGGATCGTATACCCTTACTTCAGTGAGTGCCGACCAGGTTGTGCTTGATGGTGTTGGTCTCGAAAAAGGAAGTGACGGGAGAAGCCTCTCTGTTACAGTGACCGTGTTTTCTGACAGCACTGCTGTCGTGACCAACAACTAATGGTTTATGATTGCTGTCAAGGTCGTCCCGTATCCTCTCGCCCTGGCACTGCGCGGCCCACACTCCTCAGTTTCACTCCAGGAGAATGCCCCTCAACCTCACTACCAAAGCTCGGCTTATTTGTAGCGCAGACGCTCACGCCTGTTCCAGAACTAATGCCGGGCAATGCTCCATGCGTTACCATGATTTGGTGAAGAAGTTCGAACGTCAAACGTAGGCTCGCACACCGAGGGTTACCGGAGGAACGATTCAGACTGTTTCCGATGTTCATTGAATAAAGAGGAAACCAACTTGCTCTTGATTGCCAGGCTCGGATTAGCGATGGGGCTTCTTTGTCAGTACGGCGGGTAATCACAGGGGTGATCCTTTGAAGTTTTACCGAGTGCTTGTAGCCGGCCTGGAGCTCTCTGTGTTGTGCCAGCGCATTTGCGTTTCTTGTGCCCTTGATAAACATTCCCGAATATGTTACAATGAACATCATTTTCTGGCACGGATGATGACGTACCGACCTCGGGGTTTGATCGAAGGATTTCCGTGCGTGGCTGCAGGAACATTATGCCCTGTTAAAGCGAGTGCTTCGTAATCATCACCTGTTCTCGGTTTCCTTTCTGATAATCCTTCTTCACGTTCCCCAACTTTTGGTGGCGCGTGAAGGTTCGACTCTTGTTACGCCAGTAACTTTGGCAACATCAGCCCCTCCCGCCGATTCCTCTACATCTACCAGCGACGCCCGGTTGGTCCCTCAATGGTATGATATGTTTGTCAACATCCCTCGTGATTGGGTACATTGGAGTGAAGGGGCGTTTACAGCGAGAAATATTCCGTTGTTTCTCGGACTCACAATTTCGACGGTTGCCCTCGTTTCTCTGGATGATGCGACATGGACGGCATCTGACAAGTGGTATAGGAGCTCACGGACCATCGAAAAGGCGAGTGATATTTGTGAGATGTTCGGCGATGGAAAGACACAGTTTGGGCTGGCTGCTGCATTTGGTGTTTATGGGTTCGCTGCCAGAGACAGCAGGGCACTTCGCACTGCGAGCCAAACCGTGGAAGTGATCCTTGCCTGCGGGACTGTTGTTCAAGTTCTGAAGCATTTGACCGGAAGGGAAAGTCCGTTTGTTTCCACTGCGCCGGGCGGCAAGTGGCGTCTCTTCCCGAACCAAATCGAGTACCACAAACATGTCCCGCATTATGATGCGTACCCGTCAGGACACGTTGCCACCGCGCTGGCAACTGTGACGGTGATTGCCGAGAACTATGAAGAAGTTGGCTGGATTCGACCGGTTGGGTACTCACTCGTTGGGCTTCTTGGTGTGGCAATGGGCAACACCGGCATTCACTGGTATAGTGATTATCCGCTGGGGATTGCGCTCGGCTATTCATTTGGTGTTCTCGTTGCACACCCTCAAGGAGAAGGTGTTGGTGTGAGCGACGTTGGTCATGGGCCAAAACTGACTTTTTCTCCCATGGTTAACCGCATCGGTAACGGGCTCTCTCTGTCCATGGAGTTTTGAAATCGTATGTCCAGAGTGAACATGTTCTCAGGAAAAGCATTTGCCGTAATGGTCTTCTTGGTTTGGGTTCAAGACGGCATCCTGATCGCGCAGGAAAGAGGGTTGAAGACGTTTGATGTGAGTTTCCTGGTCCCACCTGGTTCGAGTGATTCACTCACGCTGTCAAATCTGAGAGAGCATCAATCTCTTCCCCGTTGGTACGACTTTGTGGGGAATGTGCCGAATGATCTTGAACACTTTGCTTCAATTTCAATCGATCCCAAGAACATTCCTGTACTCGCAGGTCTATCGGGGCTGACAGTTGGTCTCGTGGTTGCCGACGCCAACATGTACAAGGTCTCCAGCGGGTTCAGCAAAAGATCGAGGACCGTTTCGTCCTGCTCAGACTTCTTTGTTTTGCTTGGGGATGGAAGGTCGGATCTGGCCGTAACAGGATTGTTTGGTCTCTACGGTTTTGTTGCTTCGGATCATCGTGCGCTCCGGGTGGCAAGTCAGACGTTGGAAGCCCTGGTTGTAACGGGTCTTGTGGTCCAGACGTTCAAGCATCTTGCCGGTCGCGAGAGTCCGGGCGTTGCCAGCTCCAGGCGAGGCACGTGGAGGCCCTTTCCAAGTCTCAAGACGTATGACAGGCATCAGTCGAAGTACTATGCTTTCCCTTCAGGCCATATTGCCACGACGACGGCGACTTTGACTGTCCTCTCTGAGAATTACCCCGAGCTCGTGTGGATGAAACCGGTGGGATATGCACTCACGGGACTCGTGGGGATCGGATTGGTAAACAAGGGCTGGCATTGGTACAGTGATTTGCCATTGGGGATGGCACTGGGATACACATTTGGCCGAATCGTATCGCATCCGTTTGACACGGGCAAGGTCGGGGATCCAGGCGAGGTGAAACTCAGTCTCGCCCCGATCGCAATGGCCCGTGGCGATGGCCTGAGCATTTCGTTACAATTCTAATTTAGTCATGAACATGAACAATCATATGAGGAGAGAGAAATGAAAACCGGTCTGATGCGGACGCTCATTGTCGTGGGACTCGTGGCAACATCAGCGTGCAACAAGAAACCACCCGCGCCGGCGAACCAGGTGCCTCTGCAGGGTCCGGGTGTTGTATCGGCTCACGATGTGAATTCGATTGCAGGGATTCATTGGAAGCGGCCCGACCGCTGGGAGGATCAGCCACCCCGTCAAATGCGCATCGCTACATACACGGTTCCTGCAGCAGAAGGAGACGCGGAAGGTGGAGAGTGTGCGATATTCTACTTCGGCAGCGGTCAGGGTGGTGACGTGGACCAGAACATAGACCGCTGGGTGAATCAGTTCGAAAACCCCGGAGCCGTAGATCGGTCGTCGAAACAGGTGAACGGATTGAACGTGGTGCTTGTACATATTGGCGGGACGTACCTCGCACCATCAGGTCCGATGATGGAGTCACAGGGAAAGAAGGACAACTATCGTCTTCTCGGGGCCATTGTGAATGCTCCTGAAGGGGAGGTGTTCTTCAAGTATACGGGTCCTGCAAAGACCATCGCGGCCAGCGAAGCAGAGTTCAACAACCTTGTCGAATCGCTGTCAAAAGACTGAGCGGTTGTTCAAAGACCGAAATCATAGCCGCCTTCAACCGGGTCGAACCCTGTCAAACCGGCAAGATGGGACTCAGCTCTCCACCATGAAGTGATGATGGTAGGAGGAAGATCGGGAGAGAGGCTATTTCAGAAGCTTGTTCACGCTTGAAGCGAACTCAACGTCGAAGGTACTGATGCCGTTGAGGTCGTGGGTCGTAAGGTCGATGACGACTCTACTGTACACATTGGACCAGTCGGGGTGGTGGTTCATCTTTTCGGCAAGTAACGCCACGCTGGACATGAAGCCAAACGCCTGCGCGAAGTCCTGGAACTTGAACTCTTTGTGCAGTTTTCCGCTGATGACTGACCACCCATTCAACGTCTTCAGCGCATCAGCAACTTCCAGATCGGAAAGCCTCCTTCGCTCGATCATGGTGCGTGCCCTCCCGATTGTCAAACGCGTGGTTTCTCGAAGGTCAACAGTTCCCTGCAATCGGAGGCCATTGGCTTAAGGCCGTCCACATGAGCGCGAAGCTTGGCAGTTTCTCCGCGTCTCGGGAGATAAACCTTGCCGATTTGTGTCAAGCCCAACTCGCGGAAGATCTGTGACACCTCGAAGGGAAAGTCAATCACACCGAAGGACCCCGTGGAGGCTTCAACAATAACGGAGGTTCTTCCGCCGGGCTTCAGAGTGCGAATGCTTTCCCGCGCGATGGTCTTGAACTTCATCAGCGTTTCAGCCTTGGCCGCGGCGGGAGAGAAGTTGGAATCATCGCCTCGTGGATAGAAGTCAGCGGGCGGATCAAGGAACACGTAATCAAATGAGCTCGACTGCTCCGGAATGCCGGTAAGCAGTATATTCGCACGCTCGATTCGCGAATCGGATGGCTCAGCGTCGTACATCTTGCACGTGTGGCTGATAAAGTGTGGTACTGACGCGATCACGTCTCCGGTTGTCCCGCTGCCCGCCATCGGATCGAGGACAGTCCCTCCGGGCTGGGTGTAATAGAAGAGCGCATTGGCAAGAATCTGCCCCGGGAGCCTTCCCTTGTAACCTGATTTTCCAAAGCGCGGATCCGGGGCATCGAACGACCAAACATTGCGCTCCTTCAAGTCGAATCCATACTTTGTCTTCTCGTCTTCCCGCCGTGCCAGCTCATCTTCGCGAATCTTTTTCTGAAGATCAGAGATCGTCCATTTGTACGTGATTGCCATTTTCTCGTAACGGTCCCGCTCACGTGTTTCATCCACCTTTGTTGCAAGCTCAAAGTAGAAAATCTCCGCAAGGGGGCGTTTTTGCACATCAGGATAGTAGGTGTAGAATTGCTGGCACTGCCTGAGCATGGAGTACGGAAACTTGAATCCCGGAACATCTGACATCCGTTTCAGTATGTGCTCTCCGAATATACCCTCCTTGAGTGCAATGGGGATGAGCTTTTCAACGAGAAACTTTCCGAGATCCCAATAGTTATCTGCTGAGAACGAGTTGAGCTTTTCGATGAGGGGGTCGAGTGCAGATGCCTTGCCGGCCTTTGGCCTTGCTGTGGGGGCAGTCTTTGCCATCAGGGGCTCCGTAGGTTGATGCAGTGAGGGAAAAACGTCAGCGATGCCCGACACTGTGAGCATGCACCCATACAATAAGGGAAAATGATGAGGATTGCAAGGTTGCCTATTCGCAAACGTCGGGAATGTTGCAGGTGAATTCCGTGTTGTACAGAGTGTTCATATGGCAATCAAGAATGAACTATCGTATATTCTTGCCGGCGGCCAGGGCCTCAATTCGCTATTTCGGACGAATGACGTTAAACCCTTCAATGCCGTGACGTGTCCATTCTGAGTGCCTGATTGGCGTTGGGCCACTTCTCACCGCATTATAATCAAGTACCGTACATGACGAAGAAAACCAGAATCATCCTGTTGGCAGTCGCGTGCGCTTTTGTCGCGTACATCGCCTACAGATTTCTCGCGGGCAACGCTGCGGCGGACAGCCGCAGGCAGTCATTGCCGCTGGTGAAGGTGCAAAAGCCCGGCCGTGAGGCTGTGAAGTATGAACTCCAGTTTACCGGCGATATGGTTGCTGTGCGACAGGCGAGTATCTATTCCAAAGTCGATGGCAATCTCGAGCGGGCGTTCGTTGATATTGGTTCCCAGGTGGAGGCGGGACAGACCCTCGCGTTGATCGATACCACGCTACTTTTCCAGCAATACCAGCAGGCAGCTGCAACGTATGAAAACGCTGCGGTAAACTACCGGAGAACCAGGGAACTATCGGAACAGAATCTAGTTGCAAAACAGGATATCGACAACGCCGATGCAGCAGCGAAAGTTGCGAAAGCCGCGTATGAGCTCGCAGCAACGCGCCTGGGATATGCCCGGATTACCGCACCGTTCTCCGGATTCATCACGAGACGCTCTCTTGACCCCGGCTCATTGGTTACGGCGAACAATCTCACCCTCTTCATGTTGATGGATCTCAACGCCATGAAGGTTATCGTCAATGTGCTTGAGAAGGACATACCGCTTATCAAGGAAGGGAAACAAGCGCAGGTAACCGTGGATGCATATCCCGGAAGGGAGTTTGTCGGGACGGTGAAGCGTTTTGCGGAAGCAGTTGATCTCTCCACTCGGACGATGGCAGTTGAGGTTGACGTTCCGAACCGCGATCGACTTCTCAAGCCTGGGATGTTCGCGCGGGTGACGCTCGTTGTTAATGAACATCCCGATGCAATCACCGTACCCACGGCAGCCATTCTCAGCGATGACAAGGGGGCGTATGTCTTCGTCGCGATGAATGATACCGCGAAACGTATTCCTGTGAATCTTGGCACAGAGCAGAATTCCCGGACCGAAATCCTCAACGGGCTTGCCGGCGGTGAAAACGTCATCACGACCGGGCAGCAATTTATCAAAGACGGCAGCCCGATCTCCATTCAGCCAGGATAAAACGCCTGTATGTGGCTCACCCGATTAGCTCTGAAGTATCCCATTTCCACATTCCTGTTCGCTGTGACGATTGTCGTGTTGGGATTTGTCTCGTTCCAACAGTTGCCGATTGATCTCCTTCCCGACATCACTGTTCCGGTTGTTACCACCATCACCTTCTATTCGGGGGCCGGCCCGCTCGACATGGAGCAGTCGGTGACGACCTTCATTGAACGAGGTGTCAGCTCGGTCAACGATGTGGACTATGTACAATCATCCACAAGGGAAGGCATTTCTCAGGTTCGCATCAACTTCAATTGGAACGCAAACCTCGATGTAGCCCTGGTAGATGTGGTGCAGCGGGTCAACAGGATTCTGAATCAATTGCCGACGGGAGTTTCGCAGCCGATTGTTTTGCGATTCGACATTACGAACCTCCCTGTCTGCAATATAGCGGTCTCAAGCAATATGGACGAGCGGGATTTGTACGATCTGGCGTTTAACACCATCGAGCCTCAGGTCGAACACCTTCCAGGAGTTGCCTCTGCACAGGTGATCGGCGGTCGCATCCGGGAGATACATGTCACGCTCGACAGGGACCGCCTGCAGGCACTCCAGCTGCCCGTAGCGGATGTCCTGACCGCGATCGCCAATGCCAACCTGATTATTCCATCGGGCGATCTCAAGACAGGAACATTCGATTACTCCCTGAAGACGGAAAGCCGCTTCAATGTTGTCAAACCGATGGAGGACATTGTCGTCAAGACAGTCAACAGAGTTCCCGTTCGGATCAAAGATATTGGACGCGTAGAAGACAGCTACCAGGAGCAGACGGAGCTCGTTCGTATTAACGGGAGGCCCGGCCTCACGCTTCGCGTTCAGAAACTCGCGAGTGCAAACACTGTCGAGGTTGTTGATAATGTCCTGAAAGCGTTGCCGCACCTGACCGGGATTCCGGAAACCGTGCACATGACGTTGTCGTTCGACCAGTCGGTGTACATCCGGCAGACGATCTCGGGGCTGCAACAGGAAGCATTGCTCGGTGCGATCCTGGCCATGATTATCATCATGCTCTTTCTCAGGAATATCAGGGGCACCCTGATTATCGTCGTTGCGATTCCATTATCGATTCTGATAACATTCATCTGGTTTCGCTTTGGCGGTGTCACCCTGAATATCATGACGCTTGGGGGCTTGGCGCTTGCGGTCGGACGACTGGTGGATGACTCGATCGTGGAGCTCGAAGCAATTTCGCGCCACTACAACGAGCGGAACGAGGGCCAGTCGAAGGCTCTCGCAACACTGGATGCCGCGAAGGAAGTGGCAGCGCCGATCTTTATCTCGACACTGACGACCGTCATTGTATTTCTCCCGATTGTGTTTCTCAGCGGTATAGCAAAGCTGTTGTTTATCCCCCTCACGATAACGATTGCTGTTGCACTCTTTGGCTCATTCTTCATCTCCCGGACCGTAACACCACTGATGTGTCTCAAGTATTTGCCTCCCGAGAAGCTTCTGGATCGCGCATCCGCAAGATTTTCCGACCGTATGCGCGTTCTCGCCCACGACGCGCTTGAAAAACTTGATGAATGGTATGAGCAGAGGCTGCGGTGGACCCTCTCGCACCGTCGACTGGTGATTGGCGGGATTGTCGGGGGTGCCCTCGCGTCGATTGTGCTGGTGAAGTTCATCGGGACGGAGTTCTTCCCTGATCAGGACGAGGGTCAATTCACCGTGAGTGTGAAACTCCCGGTCGGCACCCGCGCGGAGGAAACAGACAGGTTCGTCAGAACGATCGAGCAAATCCTGCTGACGAACATTCCTGAGATCCAGGCGATGATAACGGACATCGGGGTGCCTTCGGCGCGCAGTGGAAACTTCTTTGGCAGGAATTCCGGAAGCCATGCGGCGAACATTCAAGTCGCGCTTGTTTCGCAAGAAGAACGCAAACGATCCATCTTTGATATCATGAAGGCGATTCGCCCCAAGCTGGCTGCTGTACCCGGTGCAACGACATTCCTGAGCCCTGGTGGAATTCTACGATTCCTTCTGAACTTCGGTTCGGCCGCGCCCATCGACGTGGAGATCCGGGGTTTTGATCTTGATGCGGGTGCGACCCTTGCGAAGGAGGTTGCCTCGATTGTTCGATCAACATCGGGTGCAGTTGATGTGCAGGTGAGCCGGGAGGACAATCTCCCCGAGCTTCAAGTGAGGATAGATCGGGACAAGGCAGGCGTTCTCGGCATCAATGTTGCGCAAATTTCCAACACAATCAACACCTGCATTAACGGAAGCGTCGCCTCATTGTATACCGATCCTGTTACCGGTAATCAGTACAACATTCTTGTTCGCCTGAGTGAAGATTACCGTTCAAACATCGAGGACTTAAAGAACATCGTTCTCACGACTGTTGACGGGAGGCAGGTCACGCTGGGTAATATCGCGACAATCGAGAAGGCAAATGCTCCCGTGCAGATCGATCGGAAGTCGCAACAACGGATCATTGATGTCACTGCCAATACCAGCGGGAGGGACCTGGGGAGCGTGGCGAGTGACATCCGGGCAAAAGTGGATAAGCTGAACATCCCACCGGGTTTCGAGATTCATTTGGGAGGCAATGTGGAACAGCAGCAGAAGACGTTCAGAGATCTTCTTCTTGCATTTGCCCTTGCGATTCTGCTGGTGTACGTTGTGATGGCGTCACAGTTCCAGTCTTTCATTGACCCGTTCATCATCATGTTTACCGTGCCGCTGGGGATTGTGGGAGTGTTCTGGATGCTCTTTCTGACGAACACCACCCTTTCGGTCACGTCCTTCCAGGGGATTATCGTTATGGTGGGAATTGTGGTGAGCAACGGAATCCTGCTCGTCGACTATACAAACCACCTGCGATTGCGCGGCATCGAGTTGCATGACGCTGTTGTCAGGGCCGGTCGGACCCGCCTCAAGCCGATTCTCATGACCTCGCTTGCTACAGTACTTGGATTGATACCCATGGCACTCGGCCTCGGTGGGGAATCAACGCAATCACCGCTGGCCATCGCGGTAATCGGCGGCTTGAGCGTTTCCACATTGCTTACACTGTTCTTCGTTCCTTCCCTGTACACAATATTCGAGGAGAAGTTCAAGCGTGAAATGAAGCAGGAGGAGATCTGATGGGGGGAACCCGCGCTGATGTCCTGCTCGTCACAATTGCCTGGATCTCTCAAGGTATTGCACTCGCACAATCGTCCGGAGAGAGTTTGACGCTGCAGCAGGCAATCGACCTTGCAGTTGAACATCATCCGGCCCTGCGGGCGGCGGAAGCGAACATTCGATCTGCTTCAGGCTCCCTCACTCAGGCGAAGTCTGCGTACTTTCCATCGCTGAGTGTGTCGGGGTCGGTTACGCGTAACGATGGCGCATTTGTGTTCAACCCGACCATTCCTCCTCGCAATCAAACGTACGACAGCTATACAACAGGCCTTCAGGCAAGCCAGACGCTTTTTGATTTCGGACGAACCATCAACAGGGTTTCAGCGGGCAGCAGTACACTTGATGCGTCGTCCCTTGATTACACGGCATCGCGGGCAACAGTGATAGCGAATGCGGAGGTTGCATATTTCGGGGTCGTACAGTCCGATCAGGTTGTTCGGGTGAATGAAGAGGCAGTCGGTCAGGCAACGAAACATCTGACACAGGCGAAAGCATTCTACAGTGTTGGTCGTCGCCCATTGTTTGATGTGACGAAGGCGGAAGTTGATCTTGCCAACGCAAACGTGAACCTCATAAGGGCGCGAACCAGCTTCGCCTGGCAAATCTCCAGCTGGAGAATGCCATCGGACTGCATCCACAGAATGCCTATCTCCTCACCGATACGCTCCAGGTGGCTCCGTTCTCAATGGATCTTGACAGTGTAAAGTCCGTGACATTTGAAACGAGGCCGGAGTTGCTCGCCGCCCAGGCACGTGTTGAGGCAGGCAAATCGCTAGTCACCGCCGCGTGGGATCAGCATCTGCCGACGCTCTCGGCAACGGGGAGCCTGACCTGGAGCAACTTTGACTACACTCCGTTGTTCAGGCGGTGGAGTGCCGGGGTGACGTTGTCACTTCCATTATTCCAGGGATTTGCCATTGCGGGGCAGGTGGAGCAGGCGCAGGCCGCAGCGGATGCCGCCGAAGCAAATCTGCAGGTATTACACGAGTCAATCGTGCTCGAAGTCGAGCAGGCGTACTTTAATCTGCGTGAGGCGGGTGAGCGGCTGGATGCCACCTCGAAACTTGTCGAGCAGGCCGAACAGAATCTCCTTCTTGCGGAGCGGCAATACGCGGCCGGTGTTGGTACGGCTCTCGATGCATCGGACGCCCAGCTTTCCCTGTCCAATGCCCGCATCACAAGAATCCAGGCGCTGTATGATTATAGTAGCGCGTTCGTGCAGTTGCAGAAATCAATGGGCATCCTGACAAAGTAGCCGCTCTATTGTTGCCTTGTAAGCAGTTGGACCATCCCAACTATTCAACTCTCGCGGATTTGTGTACCTCTTCGTCGTCGCTGGGAAGAGAATGAGAGGTCAGGAATACAGCTGCGACATCAACTTGCGCTTGGCGATCGGCAGGATCGTGGATTCATAGGGGAAGTCAAGATCGGTCGCGCACATGTACATTGCGGGATTGGGGAGGTCCTGGTATTTCTCTATAACGTCCAGCTTGAATGTCTCCGGGGGTTTGTGGAGAGCAGTCATTTCCATGGTTTCGAGCACCGTTGTCTTCAACTGTCGATACCGTTCGGCGGACGAGGTGAAGAGTGACACCTCATAACGTAACAGATATAGCTGGTGTGCTCTTGCATCCGGAACCGTCCAGTATCCCTCCTCCTTGTATACTGGCATGATCCCGACCTCTTCGATCATGATATGCTCGTCGACGAAGTGGTAAATGTTAATGGCTTCTTCAACTGCCTTCCTGAGGTGCGGTAACGACCATACAATCAAGTCCATCGCCCGCTCAAACCCCGGATCACGCCCGGAGACGCTGTCGAACACGAGCTGCTGATGTTCGATATCGACCCCGACCAACTGTTGTGGGAAGTTCCCCTCCAGGTTCTCTTTCTTTCCCACCAGACCTTCGAGTGTTGATGTGACATCGATGAGGTCTTTGAACGCGGGGTAGAGACGGTTGTGAGAGAATTCGGCGTAGTAGCTCTTCAGGCAGTTCAACACCTGATACTGACGCGTCTCAACGTCGTGACCACCGCCAATAAACAGTTCCAACGAAAGCCTCTGCATCCTTGCACCTCACAGAAGAAGGGAATGCTTCAGCGAGCCATCGTCTTCAATCAAGTATAAAAGCTGTGCCAGAGAAAGTCAACCTCATCCGGGTGCAAAAACCGTACTTCGGTCGTCGAAGACTGAACGGTTTCAGAATTGTCATGGAATTTTGACACCAGTTGAGTATATTTCTACACACGTTGGATCAGTTCACCACCCAATTCGTGATGTTTGTGGCAGACCCGCACCAGTCCATATTGCTCGACACCCCCAGGGAGGTGGATATTGCTGGAATTGAACGTGAGCTTACACACCTCTGGAAACATGCTTCTGGGGAGGCAGCTGCAGAAGGTTCTCCGGTTGTCCGCGCATGTTCACTGAACTTTGTGATTGTTGCTGACGGATCGGAGGAACGTACATCCGGCCTTGAAGAGATCATCAGTCAGGTCACAGTTGATCATCCCAGCAGAATCATGACGGTTTCCGCCGATTGGAAATCCGGAACGCCGCGGATCGATGCTTGGGTTTCCGCGAGATGTTCCCTTCCCGGCCCCGGCGGAAAACAGGTGTGCTGCGAAGAGATCAATCTCTCGGCAAAAGGGACGGACGCAAACAAAGTGCCGAGTATCATCACGTCATTGCTTGTCCCGGACATCCCAACCATTGTGCTCTGGAAGGCAAACCTCGATGCGAGCAATTCGATTCTGCAGATGCTCATCCATGTTGCCGACCGGGTTCTGATCGATTCATCTGAAGAGCTGCATCCTGCCGCTTCGCTCGCCTCATGGGGCGCATTCATGGACGAACATCGGAGCCTGACGGCATTGGGAGATCTTGCGTGGACGCATCTCGCACAATGGAGAAACCTGCTTGCGCAAGCGTTTCAACCGCTCGAGATGCGGCAATGCATTGCAGGTATTGATACTGTAACTATCAAGTATTCCTCGACGGAGACCCCCAGGCATTCCGGGTTGTCGCAATCGTTCCTCACCGCGGCATGGTTTGCTCATGCATTGCATTGGGTGCTGGTCCATCCGCTCAAAGAGCAGAAGGACGGCGAATATCGTGCGATGTTCAGGTTGGATGAGCAAGCGATCAGTGTTCACATTGTTCCGGGCGCGCCCGGAAGAGAACGTCCGGGTGGGATTGAATCGATCGTTCTGCACTTTGTCCGCGGGGGCGAGGTCGGTCACTTTGTGACAGATCATGAAGGCTGTATTCGGAGGAAGTCATCGCTTGCAGGATCAGTCGCCGATGATTCCGTAGTCTCTCTTCAACAAAAGACGGAGGCAGAGCTCGTCTCCGATGAGCTTGAAGTGTTGTATCACGATCCGTTATACGAGTCAAGTATGTTGTTCCTGACAAAACTTCTCGCAAGCGGCGGCAGATGAACGGACAACTGGAAATTTACCCAACCACCACGTTGCTGATTCATGCCGCGGCGGGTCAGATTTCCTTGCAGCTTGTCAGTAGTGCGAAATCCACCGGGGGAGCGACGATTGCACTATCGGGAGGGGACACGCCACGGGGCGTCTACGCCTTGTTGGGCTCCGAACCGTTGCGTTCACGGATCCCATGGGAGAAGGTTCATCTCTTCTGGGGGGATGAGCGGTGCGTCCCGCCATCTGACCCGGAAAGCAATTTCAGAATGGTGAATGAGGCTTTGCTCCAACGGGTGACCATTCCACCACAGAACGTCCACCGCGTCAAGACCGAGAACGACCCAGCGGCAGCAGCACAAGCATACGAGGAAGAGTTGCGGCAGACATTTGGATTGAAGGCCGGGACAATGCCGGTCTTCGATGTGGTTATGCTCGGCCTCGGCGATGACGGGCACACGGCCTCGCTGTTTCCTGGAACACCCGCGCTCGACGACCGGCGGAAACTTGTGACCGACGTATACGTGGAAAGACTCCAGGCCCATCGTGTTACGTTGACGTTCCAGGTTCTCAACAGCGCGCATCACGTTTTCGTCCTTGTCTCGGGAACGGGCAAAGCTCGAATTCTTGCGGAGGTGCTTCGTGGAAACCCGGCGTCATATCCGGCTCAGCGGATTCAACCCGTTGCAGGTGAGCTGCGGTGGCTGGTTGATTGCGATGCGGCGTCTCAACTTGAACCGGTAATCCACCAATGATACTTGCCGGCGATATTGGCGGCACAAAGGCGAATCTCGCGTATTTCAACGCCGATGGTGAAACTCTGACTCCTGTGCTCTTCAAGAGTTATCCAAGTCGGCAGTTCCGCTCACTCGTCGACCTCTTGCGGCAGCTGCGATCGGAGCATCCGGCAGAACTCACCGCAGCCGCGTTCGGTATTGCCGGTCCTGTTGTGGATGGATGCAGCAAGCTGACCAATCTGGGTTGGACCATCGATTCCCGGGACATCTCTGCATGGTTGAAGCTGAAAACCGTCGGCCTTATCAACGATCTCGGCGCAACCGCGTACGGTGCGCTGAGGCTGTCGCACGAGGAGAGATTGGTTCTGAATGCAGGCGTTCCTCAGCCACATGGTGCCATCGCGGTTATTGCCGCAGGAACAGGATTGGGTGAAGGAGGATTGATCTGGGACGGCAGGCGGTATCGCGCCATTCCGTCTGAAGGGGGGCACACGGAGTTCGGCCCCCGAAACGAGCTTGAGATTGAGTTGCTTCGATATATGATGAAGAAGTTCTCGCGGGTAAGCTACGAGCGAATTGTCGCCGGTCCGGGATTCATGAATCTGTACGAGTTCTTTCGCTCGAAGTCAACATATGCGGAGCCACAATGGTTGAAGGACGGGATGGCGGCGGGAGACCCGGCTGCCGTGATTTCCCAGGCCGGCATTGACGCGACGGATGAGGTCTGCGTCCGTGTCGTGCGTATGTTCGCTTCATTGTACGGCGCGGAAGCCGGAAACCTTGCCCTTAAAATTCTCGGGACGGGTGCCGTGTACGTTGGCGGTGGGATTGCGCCGAAAATTATCCCGATGATCAAGGAACACTTCATGGCAGCATTTACCACCAAGGGGCGATACTCGGAACTCATGAAGCAAATGCCTGTCTACGTCATTTTGAATGAGAAGACCGCCCTTCTCGGTGCTGCGCATTATGCGTTGGTGATGAATGACTAGTGTGACTGTGAAGTTCTTCGGTCCCCTGCGCGATATCGTGCAACGCGATGAGCTCGCTCTTGATTTGTCTGGTGTGTGTACGGGAGAGGAAGCATTTGAGAGACTCGCTGAAGATTTTCCCGGTCTCCTGAAGTGGAAGGCGAGCGTGAGACTTGCGTTGAATCTCGAGTACGTGCAGTTCTCTCACGACTTGAAATCCGGTGACGAAGTGAGCTTCATTCCTCCTGTGAGTGGAGGTTAGGCATGGTGGCAATTACGCAGCTTCCAATTGATGTTGAACAGATTACCCGTGGGATTTCCAGTCCCCGGGCCGGAGGCATTGATGTCTTCATCGGCGTCGTCCGGAATCATTCCCGCGGTAAACGGGTTCGTCAACTTGAGTACTCCGCGTATGTTCCCATGGCGGAAAAACTCATGGCGGGAATTGAGCAGGAACTCAGGACGAAATGGGTTGTCGAGAACGTAGCTCTTGTCCATCGGATTGGCGTTTTGCAGGTCGGTGAGGTTGCAGTAGTGACGGCTGTTTCCGCTGCCCATCGTGACACCGCGTTTGAAGCTTGTCGCTACGCAATAGACCGCGTGAAAACCATCGTTCCGATCTGGAAGAGAGAACATTTTGAGGAAGGGCTCGCGTGGATCGTGGGCCAGCACGAAGTTGACATAGCAAACCCACAATCATAACCTTGTCTTCAGAACTCGTCGATACATTTGGCCGCGAGGTCACCAATCTCCGCATCTCTGTAACGGACAGGTGTAATTTCCGGTGCCGGTACTGTATGCCCGAGGAGGGCATGCAATGGATGCACCGCGACCTCCTGCTGACATATGAAGAAATCACCCGTCTTGTCTGCATCGCGACAAGTCTGGGGGTATCGCGTATCCGTTTGACAGGCGGCGAGCCCCTGATGCGGAAGGATCTTCAACTGCTTGTCCAAATGATCCGGCGTGTCAACGGTATCGACGACATCGCTCTTACAACGAATGGCTATTTCCTGAAAGAGCACGCTGGCAGACTTCACGAGGCTGGGTTGAATCGCATAAACGTCAGCCTGGACTCGCTTGACCCAAAGGTGTTTGCCGAAATGTCGCGTCGTGACTACTTCGCACAGGTCTGGGCCGGAATTGAAGAGGCCGAACGGGTTGGCCTCACACCAGTCAAGCTCAATATTGTTCTCATCCGGGGTGTCAATGATGGCGAAATCCTGAAGTTCGCAGAGCTCGCGCTGACTCGTCCGCTGATTGTCAGGTTCATCGAGTTCATGCCGATTGGAAAGGATGATGGATGGAGGATTGACAAGGTGGTGACGACGCCGGAAGTAATCGAGACCATTCAAAAACGATACCAGCTGTTCCCGGTTCCGCAAATGGAGAGGAATGCCCCTGCTGAACGGTACATGTTTGTAGACGGGAAGGGGGAGGTCGGTTTCATCAGCTCGGTGAGCCAGCCGTTTTGTACGGACTGTGATCGCGTGCGGCTGACTTCCGACGGGAAATTCCGGACGTGTCTCTTTTCATTACACGAGACCGACCTTCGATCGATGATGCGTGGCGGCGAATCAGATGATGGGATTGCGGACGCGCTCATCGCAGCGGTGCGGTCAAAGGAAGAAGGCCACCTCATCAATCGTCCGGGGTTTGTTCGTCCCGAACGGACGATGAGTCAGATAGGGGGTTGAGTAGTCCATCGAATCGATTTCATGCCTTTTCGGGGCGGCGTTCCCGGCGATCGTTTGAATAGTGTCCCCTTCTTTCTATATTTACCTCCAAGCCTGAAGACCAATCTCGTATAAAGCGCAATGCCTGTTTTAGCTGCCATTGATGTTGGTTCCAATGCAATCCGTCTTGTTATCGGCTCGGTGGACGGTGACCGGAAGGTTACAGTTCTGGAAAACGTGCGCGAGCCGGTGCGTCTTGGACAGGAGGTCTTCAAGAAAGGGAGTATCGCCGAGGAGACGATCGAGCGTGCGTGCGATGCGCTTGCTCGCTTTAAGCAGACGATCGAGAGTCATGCAGCCAAATGGACGAGGGCCGTCGCTACGAGTGCCACGCGCGAAGCATTGAACCGTGAACTATTCCTGGACAGGGTTGTCCAGGCATCCGGCATTGAAATCACTGTGATCGGCGCGGAGGAAGAAGCCAGACTCATCCATCTTGGGGTTTCTGAAAAGGTAAATCTGAAGAACAAGCTCGGCATGCTGGTGGATATCGGGGGTGGTAGCGCGGAGATCAGTCTGGTTGAAGACGGGCAGATCCTCTCGACAGAGAGTTTCAGAATGGGTGCTGTGCGTTTGCTTCAGGTGCTTGAGGAGAAGAAACACGGTGAACGGCAGTTCAACCAGCTTGTGCGGGAGTATGTGGACGCAGCCCAGAAACGCATCAAGAAGGAGATCGGCAACAGGAAAATTGAAGTATGTGTGGGGACGGGCGGGAACATCGAGTCGTTGGGCCAGTTGCGCAGCAACCTGTACAACAAGGATCGCAGCGACGTGATTTCGAAAGATGAGATCGATTCGCTTGTGAAGAAGCTCCAGGGCATGACGTATGAGGAGCGTATTCAGGAGTTGAAACTAAGGCCTGACCGTGCCGACGTGATTGTCCCTGCGTCGGTTGTACTGCAGAAGATTGTCAAGCTCGCCGACGTTGAAGAGGTGCTGATACCCAATGTCGGCTTGAAAGACGGACTCCTCGTCGACATGGTGCAGGAGCTCTACGGGGAGAAGAAACATGCGTATCGCGACCAGGTCTTTTCGTCGGCATTACAGATCGGTCGGAAGTACATGTTCGACGAACAGCATGGCACCGTCGTTGCAAAATATGCCGTGAAGCTGTTTGATGAAACCAAGGCTCTTCATAACCTGAACCTTGAGTACCGGTTACTGCTCGAAGTTGCCGCCCTCCTCCACGACATCGGCAATTTCATCAATATGAATGACCACCACAAGCACACACAGTACCTGCTGACTGCAACACCTGTGATCGGATTGAACCAATCGCAAATGGCAATCGTCGCGAATGTTGCCCGCTACCACAGGAAGAGTCTCCCGAAGGTTGCTCACGACGGATACAGGGTGTTGTCGTCAAAGGACCGGGTGATCGTGTCAAAGCTGGCGGCCTTGCTCCGTCTCGCCGACGCCATGGACAACGAGCATGCTTCGAAGGTTGCAGATCTGGAGGTGCAGTATAAGAAGCCAAAATTCCACCTTAAGCTGAAAGGCGACGGCGATATGTTGCTTGAGAAGTGGGCGCTTGCGAACAAGTCAGCGATGTTTGAAGAGGTCTTCAGCACGAGGCTGGTTGTTGAGGAATGATCGGCCATCAAGTGAATCGACCGAGAGCTGGCGGTGCCATTCTGGTCAAGTCACGGAGAATGCGAGGGGCGGTCCGACGTCCGCGAGCACCGGAAGAACTGCTTGTGGACGCGTTGAGGATCCGGTGGAGAGTGTTTCTCTCGCAGCTCGGACAGTGCAGGAAACGGTGTTCGGAGCCGGCGGTCCACGATCTCCGTGTGGCGACGAGGAGATGTATTGCAGCGCTCGACCTTCTCGCGACTGTTTCGTTTCAAGTGGGCAAGACTCGACAGCAGTTAAAGCGACTGCTGAAATCGATGGGACCGCTTCGCGATACACAGGTGCAAATTTCTTTGCTGCAGAAATTGACCAAGGACTTCCCTGAGCTTGAACTCCTTTCAACCGTCCTCCTCTTGCGAGAGCAAAGAGCCCTGAAACGTATTTCAAACAGGATAGCATCCCTGCACACTCGACTACTTCAGCAGCGAATCAACGCAGGCGTCAGGGGGTTTGAGAAATTAATGCGCAGGCCCGCCGTGCGACCCGCCCTTGCGCTCACTCTGCAGGGGTCGCTCGCCGCGGAGTTCATTCGCGTTGTTGAATTGAGACAGGGACTGAATCGTCTGGATCCGGCGACAATTCACAGCATGAGGGTCGCGTTCAAGAAATTCCGGTATGCCATTGAGATTCTTCGCCCGGATATGGAAGCCCGGTTGCACGTGGAGATGAATGCATTTCAAACCAGGATGGGCGATATCCACGACCTCGAAGTACTGCGCGCAAGTATCCGTCAATTTACGGCTCGAGTTCCTCGATCGCCAAGACGAATCGCCGCCCCGCAGGCCGGACGTACCCTGCGAAAGTCAACCCTTCGGGCCGAGTCACTTCGACGATTATCACCTCGGAGCCTCGACCTGGCAAGGGTTGAACGACGCCTTCGAGAGCGTTATGCATCGCTCGTCCGGAAGCTCATGGCATCTGCCGACGAGGTTTACAGATTCTATGAGGCGAAAACTGTTGTTCCCTGATGTTATTGCAGAACAGGCATGGGGACGGAGGAGAGAGAGTCATGGATTTATATATACTGCGTCACGCGATTGCAGTTGAGCGTGGAACGCCAGGCTACAAAGACGACAGCCAGAGGCCACTGACGGAGAAGGGAGCGAAGAAGATGCGTCGAATTGCAAAAGGCATGCTCGCGCTTGATCTGTCACTCGATGGCATCCTTTCGAGTCCGTTCATCCGTGCAAAGCAAACCGCGGAAATTGTGGCGGGTGCCTTTCATGCGATGAAGAAGCTTGAATTTACTTCTCATCTCGAAGTCGGCGGGGACCCGGAGAAACTTATCGAGGCCATCAATGAAGACCATGGTTCAAACTCGAGTCTTGTTCTCGTCGGACATGAGCCATATCTGAGCGGCCTGGTTTCAATGCTCATCGTGGGAGCTGATAACCTTGACATCATGATGAAGAAAGGAGGCCTGTGCAAGCTCAGCGTCGCAGGACTCCGTTATGGTCGATGCGCGACACTCGAATGGCTCCTGTCGCCCGGTCAACTTGTACGAATCGGTTAGTGCCTTGCTCGTCCTCGTGCCCTCGGAGACGATATTGCATTCGACTGTAAGATCAGCGTGGAGATCCCCGCCGACACACCTGGTTGCTGCGCTGCTTTGTCTGTGTGTGTGTTCTGGACTTTCTCAGAACCTGCCGGGAGTTTACCATGATGCCCGTTACGGTCAGGCTCCGTTGTTGAAGTTCAATCACCTCTCCCTCGAACAGGGACTGTCCCAATCCACTGTCAATGCAGTTGTGCAGGACGGCCAGGGGTTCATGTGGTTTGGGACGCAGGATGGTTTGAACAGATTCGATGGATATCAAATTGTTGTCTACAAGCACAAGGCCAATGATACGAACTCCATTTCTGATAACGGTATCTGGTGTATGGTGCGCGACCGTCTCGGCGATTTGTGGATTGGTACAATGCGGGGAGGGCTGAACCGTTATTCCGGCATCACTGACAGGTTCACTTCGTTCAGACACGATCCCGCGAACCCTTTCAGTATAGGTGAGAACAATGTTATTTCATTGTTTGAGGATTCCCGCGGGGCACTCTGGATCGGCACACTCAGCAAAGGGCTTGATCGGTTTGATCAAAGGAGAAATCAGTTCATTCATTACCGGTATGACCCCGGAGACCAGCAGAGTCTTGTTGATAGCACCGTCTGGTGTATCGCTGAAGACAGAAGGAACAACCTGTGGATTGGTACATGGAGCGGATTGTGCAGGCATTCAGTGAAGGATGATTCGTCACACCGCTTTGTGCGATACATACATGTGGATGGCGACCCGTCAAGCCTTAGCGGTAACAATGTGCGCACAATGCTTGTTGACCATAACGGCGTCCTGTGGGTTGGAACGTGGGGTGCGGGACTTAATCGTTTCGATGAACGGACCGGTACATTCAAGCATTATCGGGCAATCCGGGGGAATCCCCGGAGCCTCAGCAGTGACCTAGTTCTTTCGCTCTCCGAGGATCCAATGGGGAACCTCTGGGTCGGGACTGGAGATGCGGGCCTGGATCTGTACGATCCCATTCATGACGACTTTGCCGCGCTTCGGCACGATCCGAACAATCCGAAGTCGCTCAACAATGATATCGTCACATCGATCCACAACGATCGCGCAGGCGGACTCTGGATTGGGACCGGGGCGGGGGGAGTGAACTGGTACGATGCCACAAAGAACAGGTTCACCCTTATACGGGATGATCAGAACAATCCGAACGACCTTGACGGAAATGATGTCTGGGCGATTACCGAAGACGCTGCCGGCGAGCTCTGGGTGGGGACGTATGGAAATGGCTTGAACAGATATGACCGGGAGTCGGATCGTTTCGTACACTATGAACATGTTGCGTCCAACCCCCGCAGCATAAGCCAGGACAATATCCTTTCCATCTGCGCGTCCAAAGACGGCGATCTTTGGATTGGAACTGAAGGAGGAGGACTTGATCGGTACGACAGTGCAAAAAAGGGGTTTGTTCATTACCGGAAGGATCAGCGCAACGTGAATTCCCTTGGCGGCAACGAGGTCACCCGGATACTCGAGGATTCAAAGGAATACCTCTGGATCGGGACGAATGGCTACGGAGTCGACCGCTATGATCGTCGCAACAATGTGTTCCACCACTACCGCCCCGAAGATAAGAATGCCGCAAGCGTTTCAGGGACATCCATTATGGCCCTCTTCGAGGACAGGGAAGGGAATGTCTGGGTAGGCACATGGGGGGCCGGCGTTAGCAGATATGATCGGCAGACAGATTCGTTCGTCCGTTTTCAAAATGATCCTGACGATCCGAGGAGCCTGAATAACAATACTGTGCTGGCACTCTATCAGGATGCGGAAGGGGCCATCTGGTTGGGGACGTACGGTGGGGGGCTGAACAGATACGACAAGGGTACGCGAACATTCGCTCACTACACTGAAAAAGACGGCTTGCCAAATAATGTTGTTTATGGGATTCTACCTGACGACCGTGGCAACCTGTGGTTGAGCACGAATAAAGGCTTGTCGAAGTTCAATCTTGAAACGCGCACCTTCAAGAATTATGACGTGAATGATGGATTGCAGGGGAATGAATTCAACCAGGGATCATATTATCGAAGCAGGTCTGGCAGACTGTTCTTCGGCGGTATCAATGGGTTCAATACCTTCTTCCCCGACAGCATCAAGGATAATCCGAACATCCCTCCGGTGGTACTCACAAGCTTCAAGGTCTTTGATGTGCCCATCCAACTCCCCCAGTCCATTTCTGCGACGAATTCGCTCGCGCTCTCGTATGACCAGAACTTCTTCTCCATAGAATTCGTGGCACTCAACTTCACATCGCCCGAAAAGAACAAATATGCATACAAGCTCGAGGGATTGGATGCCAATTGGGTGAATGCCGATACTCGTCGCTTTGCGAGCTACACCAACATTGACCCGGGAAGGTATGTGCTTCGTGTGAAAGGGTCGAACAATGACGGTGTATGGAACGAGCATGGAGTGTCTATGACAATCACGATTGCACCTCCGTATTGGAAGACGTGGTGGTTCCGGGGAGCATTCGTGCTGACGCTTGTCTCCTTGCTGTTGTTGATGTACCGGTATCGTGTCAACAAACTGCTCGAGATTGAGCGCATCCGGGCATCCATCGCTACTGATCTGCACGACGACATCGGATCCACGCTGACAGAAATCGCGCTATTCAGCGACGTGGGGATCAGACAGATCAGCTCACTCACTCCGGGCAGGCCGATCACGGGTCACGAGGTGGAGAAAGTCACCACCTTGCTCGAAGAGATCGGCCATACGTCGCGCACACTTATTGATGCAATGAACGACATCGTGTGGGCGATTGATCCCAAGAATGACTCATTCGAGTACCTTCTTCTCCGAATGAAGACACATGCGTCAAGGATGATGGAGGCGAAGGGCATCAACTACGACATTGAGATACCGCAGGAGCTCTCCGAGATCGAGCTGCCGCTTGGATTCAGACGTCGGTTCTTCCTGATATTCAAGGAGGCAATCAACAACATTATCAAACACGCCCACCCGACAAAAGTGTCTCTGACTGTGAAGAAGGACGCCGGTTCATTGATCATGACGATCATGGATAACGGAACCGGATTTGACTCGAGCGTTGCGAGCCTGGGGAACGGGCTTCGCAACATGAGGGCACGAGCCATTGCACTCGGAGGTGACCTTTCGATTTCCTCAACCTCTGCAAACGGTACGACAATCACTTTACGTGCGGTTATTCCATGACCAAGACAGAGCCGGCAACGGCGCCCCATCCCATCACGGTGATGATTGTGGAGGATCGGGGACGCATCAGGGAAACGATCGTCGATATCATCAACGGCTCGGAAGGGATACAGTGCATCGGGGCATACGGTTCCTGCGAGGCCGTGTTGGACGCGCTGAAGACAATGACCTCCGATGTTCTGCTCATGGACATAGGTCTTCCGGGGATGTCGGGCATTGAGGGAGTCAAACTCGTCAAGAGCCGTTATCCATCAGTGGATGTTCTTATGCATACAGTATACGACGATGATGAGAAGATATTCCAATCGATCTGTGCCGGAGCATCCGGGTACGTGCTGAAGAATGCCGAATCCTCAGAGCTCATTCGTGCCATCCGTGAGATACACGTCGGGGCCCCGATGAGCGCTTCGATTGCCCGACGTTTGCTCACCATGGTACGGGGACGAGAAGGGCGGGGGACGGCGACAGCGGAGGAACTCAACCTGACTCCGCGCGAGCTGGACATTTTGCAGTCACTCGTCGAGGGCCACAGCTACAAAAAGATCGCGGAGAAGCTTTTCATCAGTCCCCTTACGGTGCAGTCTCATATCAAGCGGGTCTACGAGAAGCTACAGGTCCATTCGAAATCCGCTGCCGTCTCGAAGGCACTGAAATACAGGTTGTTTGGATAGAACCAGCAGAAATTCAGGGTGGTTGCCAAGTCCCCATAACATCAAACACTGTAATCGATTAGGCGATAATCAATATACCATATCTATGGTATTGTCTCTTGACGGGAATGTCGGCTATATTGGACGGTAGATGATAGAAACTCCTCAACTTCTGAAACAAATCAACTAAGTCTAACCACATAAGGGGCAATTCGTATGAACCGGGTACTGCTTGCTTTGTTGTTGTGTGTTGTGATGGTGGCAGGTGTCTTTGCACAGACGCCCCCTACACCCACCAATCTCACCGCAGTTGAGGTAAACGGAACAACACATCCCAGAGTGCAGCTCACGTGGGATGGGCCGCGCGGCTCCTGGAGTTTCCGGGTTTCCCGCTCGGTGAATGATACCCTCCATTTCCAGAGGTTGGGTACAACCAATGACACGATGTTCGTCGACGGCAACGTCATGCCGGGGACGACGTATTACTATTTTGTGACTGCATTTACAATGCAGGGGGGAGAGAGTGGGCGCAGCAACATCGCAAGCGTCACTATAACTCCTCCTCCACCTCCGCCAACGCCGACGGACCTTGTTGCGACGCTAGTACCGGGATGGGAGGATATGAGTGTAAAGCTCACGTGGCGGGGTGCGCATGGTCCTTGGAGTTTCCGAGTGTTCCGTTCAGCGGATGACACCACGGAGTATCATTCAGTCGGTTCGACACCTGACACCATGTTTGTCGATCGTGAAGTGACGGGGGGAACCACGTACTTCTACTATGTCAAAGCATTCTCGATGTTTGGGGGCGAAAGCGGCCCGAGTAACGTAGTAAGCATTCTTGTGACTGTTGTCCCTCGTATTCAGGGGACAATCGCAGGAACGGTCATTGACGATTCCACGCAGTCACCCATTCAGAATGCTTTCATTCAGTTCTTCAGAGTCAACGGACCTTGGCAGACATGCCCACGAGCCGTCCGGACAGATTCGCTCGGGCACTATAGTGCCGCCCTCGACACGGGGAGGTATATCGTACGAGCGAGCGTCATGTGCGAGCACTATGCGGGTTGCTACAGGCCGGAGTACTACGACAACTGCCCGGAGCCAAGTTGCGCCACAGTAATTGCCGTGGCAGAAAGTTCAACCTTCACCGCGAACTTCGGTCTCTCGCGGCCGACTCCGCCGCGGTTTGTATACGTGAGTGGGACTGTGAGTGACACACTCAATAATCCGTTACCTCATGCGCGTGTCGCCGTCATTCGCACGATGCAGGAACTGAACTATCTTGCGTCACTTGGAATGACGCCCGGGACAGGCGATGAAGCATTTAACATTGAGGGTGTGGGACACACACGGGGTGTCCTGTGGGCCGGCTTGACGGATTCCCTTGGCCATTACAGGGCGCGGGTTGTTGCAGACCATGACTACATTGCCCTGGCCTCCAAACAAGGGTATCTGCCTCAATACTACGATCACAAACAGACCGTAGAGACTGCAGATATCATTCACGTCTCCAACGACACGAGCGGCATCGACTTCAACCTTGCGGCGCGACCGGTACCGAACAATAGCATCAGTGGAACTGTACGTGATTCCCTTGGAACGCTTGTTCCATCCAGAATCATTCTGATCCCGGCGTTGCACAGGCCAGAACCTCATGGCACACGGTATGGTCACACTGATTCTCTGGGAGCATTCACTCTCACGCAGGTTGAGGCAGGACGGTACTTTGTGCTCGCGATACCTTTCAGTGGCTACGGACCTGCATTCTACAAGGCCGGTGCGTATGGAGTTATCCGTATTCAGGATGCCGACACAGTGGATATTACCGGGAACGTTACAGGAATTGATGTCGGGGTCCGCGCTGTTAACAGTGCAGGCTTGACGCATGTGGGTGGCCGAGTCGGGTCGCCAACCTCTGCGCCGATCGTGGGCGTTCGATTGACTGCGCTCGACGCACAGGGCGATGTGCTTGGCATAGGAATTACAGATGGGTCAGGTTCGTATTCGATCAATGCTGTCGCTTCGGGCCCCGTCACGATTGTTGCGGACTGTGAGGGCTACAATTCCGGGCAGCTTAACATGCTCATTAATCCGAACGTCTACGGTATTGACAATGTGAACCTCACGTTAACGCCAGGTTCACCGACATCAATCAATGGTCCGGGGGTGGTGCCTGTAAGCTTTGCTCTCAACCAGAACTATCCGAACCCGTTCAATCCAAGCACGAAGATCAGTTATGACCTGTCTGCTCCGGGCATTGTAACACTCAAAGTGTTCAACATTCTCGGTCAGGAAGTCGCAACTCTTGTGAACGGCTACAGTGCGGCTGGGGCTTTTGAAGTCGAGTGGAACGGGAAAGATAACGTTGGTCGGTCGGTCGCCAGCGGGGTGTACATGTACCGATTGCACGCAACGGCCGGCGCGACTGATTTCCTGCAAATGAAAAAGATGTTGCTGCTGAAGTAAGGCTGCGGACAAGCCACATCGCGGCGACGTAGTTTGTGATGCGGGTTCAAATCTGGAGAGGGGCACCAACCGCCCCTCTCTTTTTTTGAATCCCTCTCGTTGCTTCTTCGTTAACAAGTTTTAACATACGTCCTTCCACTTCGTTGCTTTTCCTCCGCAACATTTCTATATTTCACCTCGTCAAATCTTTGTAAGATTGTATTATATTTGCACTTCGGAGGATAAATGTCGTTCGATATCAAGGCCATCAACGAGAAGATTCAACGCGAGAGCGCCTTCATTGATCTGCTCCAGCTGGAGATCGGAAAGATCATTATTGGCCAGAAGTATCTCGTTGAAAGGCTGATGGTCGGATTGCTCGCCAATGGTCACATACTGCTCGAAGGCGTACCCGGGTTGGCGAAGACCCTTTCCATCAAGACCCTGGCAGCTGCAGTCCAGGCAAAGTTCCAGCGCATCCAATTCACTCCGGACCTACTTCCGGCCGATTTGGTCGGGACCATGGTCTACAACCAGAAAGACGGTAGCTTCCAGGTAAGAAAAGGACCGGTCTTTGCGAACTTCATCCTTGCCGACGAAATCAATCGCTCGCCGGCAAAGGTGCAAAGTGCACTGCTCGAAGCAATGCAGGAACGACAGGTAACCATCGGTGAGCAAACATTCAAGCTTCCAGAGCCTTTTCTTGTGCTGGCGACCCAGAACCCGATTGAACAGGAAGGGACGTATCCTCTTCCTGAAGCGCAGGTCGATCGCTTCATGCTGAAAGTGAAGATCACCTACCCGATGAAGGATGAAGAGTTGCTCATCATGCGCTCCAATGTGAACGGCCAGCCCGATACTCCGAAAAGTGTTGTATCGACCACAGATATTGTAAAGGCAAGGTCGGTCGTTGGCGAAATCTACATGGACGAGAAGATCGAGAAGTACATTCTTGATATCGTGTTCGCCACGCGTCAACCCAAGGACTACAACCTCGGCAAACTCACTTCGCTCATCAGTTATGGAGCTTCGCCTCGCGCAAGCATTAATCTTGCACTTGGGGCCAAAGCCTATGCATTTGTGAAGCGCAGGGGATATGTCATCCCGGAGGATGTGCGCGCAGTGAGTCTGGACGTGCTGCGTCACCGCGTTGCGGTAACGTACGAGGCGGAAGCGGAAGAGGTAACGTCGGAACAGATCGTGCAGGAAGTGCTCAACAAAATCGAGGTGCCGTAGAACCTCATCATGTCGCTGATGCAGCTGCAGTATCGGCTGTGTTTCGCTCGATGCAGTTGGATCTCTTAACTCTCGTCAATGATGGATACCAGGGAGCTCCTTAAGAAAGTCAGACAGATCGAGATCAAGACCCGGGGGGTCGTGAATCAGATTTTTTCCGGCGAATACCACAGTGTGTTTAAAGGAAGGGGGATGGAGTTCTCCGAGGTCCGTGAATACCAGTACGGGGACGACATCCGCACGATTGACTGGAACGTGTCTGCCCGCTTCAATCACCCGTTTGTGAAGATTTTTGAAGAGGAGCGCGAGCTCACCGTTATGCTCGTGGTTGATCTCAGTCGTTCGGGGGACTTTGGCTCGGCGAAGCAACTCAAGAACGAGATTGCCGCTGAAATCTGTGCCGTCCTCGCCTTCTCTGCCATCAAGAACAATGATAAGGTGGGTCTTATTCTGTTCACAGACGCGATTGAAAAATTCGTTCCACCGAAGAAGGGGCGTGCCCATATTCTCCGGATCATCCGTGAACTTATCTCGTTTGAGCCGAAAGGGACCGGCACGGACATCAAGGCCGCGCTGGAGTATTTCAATCATGTCAACAAGAAGAGGACTATTGCCTTCCTGATTTCCGATTTCATCGACGAGGGGTATGACAACATCCTCCGGATCATCAGTCGGAAGCACGACGTCATTGCTGTCGAGCTCAGCGATCCGCGTGAAGAAGAGCTTCCCGGCATCGGGCTCATGAAACTCCGCGACGCAGAGACGATGAAGGAGCGATGGATTGACACCGGCAACCCGATGGTGCGCGCCGAGTTCCAGCGTTTCTGGCAGTCGCGACGGGCAGCCCGACGGGCAATGTTTGTCCGGAGCAAGGTGGATGCCATACCTATTCGTGTTGACCGACCCTATATCAAGCCGATTGTTGATTTCTTCCAGTTGAGAGAGCGTCGTTTGTGATGAGGGCAGGTCTGTATCCACATCTTGTGTTGTTGTTTCTTCTTCCGGCGGTTCTCCTTGGTCAGCAAATTGGTGCACGGGCAAGCGTCGATTCAACCAGCTACCTTGTTGGCGATCCGATCAGAGTCCATCTCGACATTACGCATCCCAGGGGGGCATCGCTGTCGCTGGCTGTTGGTGATACCATCGATGGCTTTGTTGTGTTGGATCGTACTTCATTCAACCCAACCGGCGAAACGTCAAGCTCGGCGTCGCTCGTCCTTGCAAAGTACGACTCTGGGGCTGCCGTGTTGCCTCCCATTGAGGTACTGTGTTCGCTGCCCGGAGACAAATCGCTGCTTCGTGCGACCTCCAATCCCCTTGCACTGACAATCCACACGGTCCTGGTTGACACCAGTCAGGCGTACAGGGACCTCAAGCCACCCCTCTCCATTCCATTGACGCTTGCAGAGATTGCATTGTATCTCGGAATTCTGCTCGTGGTGGCTGCAGCTGGCCTATGCTGGATATCGCTATTGGAAGAAACGTCAAAAGAAGGTCACCGGTGAAATATACGTCCCGCCACCACGACCTGCTCATTCGATTGCTCTTGAAGAACTTGCTCTCCTGAAGGAAAAGAAACTGTGGCAGAAGGGGTTGATCAAGCAATACTACTCGGAGGTTACTGAGATTGTGCGCCGGTATATCGAGAATCGGTTCAAGGTAATGGCGCTCGAACAGACGACCGACGAAATCATGTTCGGCCTGAGGCGGCTGAACGTGAAGCCTGTTGCCTGCGGCAAGGTGGAGACACTGCTGCAGCTGGCCGACCTCGTGAAATTCGCAAAGTACCAGCCCGGCATTTCTGAACACGAAGGCATGCTGACCCTCGCAACTGATATCGTTGAGTCAACAAGGCTGCGTGAAGTTGCCCGTTCTCCACAGGCTGTAGAAAAGGTGGTCGCCGGTGTGGAATCCTAACATCACGTTCGCGAATCCGGAATTCTTGTACGGACTTCTCGTTGTTCCGCTGCTCGTGTTCTGGTACATCCGGAGATGGAACACCGCGACCAGCGAGCTTCGATTCTCCACACTGCTCCCCTTCATAAAGATTCCTCACACACCCAGGGAGCGTATGCGGCATCTTCCGTTCATTCTCAGGATGATCGTCCTCGCATCGCTCATTGTCGGCTTCGCCAGACCCCGAACAACATCCCGCGGCGAGGATATCTACACCGAAGGGATCGACATTGCCATGTTGATCGATATTTCCGGCAGTATGCTGGCTGAGGATTTCAAGCCGAACCGCATCGACGCGGCCAAGCAGGTTGCAGCGGATTTTATTGATGGCCGCACTACGGACAGGATCGGGCTCGTCATTTTTGCAGGCCAGAGTTTCACGCAATGCCCCATGACCACCGACTATCGCGTATTGAAGAACCTCCTTCGACAAGTCAAGCCCGGCATGGTGGAGGATGGTACCGCTATCGGCATGGCAATAGCGCAAGGAGTCAACCGGCTGAAGGACAGCAAAGCCAAAAGCAAGGTCATGATACTCCTGACAGATGGGGTGAACAACAGGGGAGAGATCGACCCGATTACCGCCGCGCAGATTGCCGAGACGTTCGGCATCCGCATCTACACGATAGGCGTGGGAACAATCGGTGAAGCTCCCTACCCGGTGCAAACACCGTTTGGGATTCGCTATCAAAATGTGCCGGTCGATGTTGATGAGAAAACGCTGCAGAAGATCGCGGAGATGACGCACGGACAGTATTTCCGGGCGACCAACAACCGGAGCCTGAAGGCTATTTATGATGAAATCGATGAAATGGAAAAGACAAGGATAGAGGTGAAGGCCTACCGCTCATATACCGAGTTGTTCTATGGCTGGGTGTTTGCGGGTCTGGCTGCGTTGATCCTGGAATTCGCGGGTTCGAATACACTGTTGAGGAAGCTCCCATAGGATGATCCGCTTCGCACATCCCGAATACACCTATCTGCTTGCACTCCTCCCTGTGCTCGTTGTGGCCTACTGGCTTGCTTCCCGCGCCCGGAGAAAGGCTCTGGAACGCTTCGGGGAAGAGCGTATCGTGGAGCGGCTGGCAGAGTCTGCAAGCAAACGCAAGCGACTGCTAAAATTCTCGGTGCTCTTCCTATCTCTGGTCTGTGTGATCGTGGGACTCGCGAACCCGGAAATTGGCACGCGTCTGCAGGAGGTGAAGCAGGAAGGAGTCGATATCTTTGTTGCACTTGATGTGTCACTCAGTATGAAGGCCGAGGATATCAAACCGAACCGCCTCGAGAAGGCGAAGCTCGAAATCCGCAACCTGATTGACCGACTTGGCGGCGACAGGCTGGGGCTCATCGTATTTGCCGGTGAAGCCTACACACAATTCCCACTGACCACGGACTACAGTGCGGCCAACCTGTTTCTTGATGCCGTCGATGTGGATGTTGTTCCCGTTCCCGGAACGGCCATCGGCTCGGCAATCAAACGGGCGATGGAATCGTTCGATTTCAAGGATCCTACAACGAAGGTGATCGTGATTGTCACGGACGGGGAGAATACCGAGGGAGATGCCGTTGAGGCCGCAGAGGATGCCGCAAAGAAGAACGTGCTGCTGTACACGATTGGTATGGGCTCGCCGTCAGGCACTCCCATTCCGATCTACAATGCGTCCGGTCAACAGGTGGATTTCAAGCGCGACCGTGGCGGGAACATCGTGGTGACAAAGCTTGATGAGGCCTCTCTTGAGAAGATTGCCAGTATCGGGAATGGCAAATACTTCAGAGGGACGAACGCTCAGGATGAGCTGAACGAAATCTATAAGAATATCAGCGCCTTGCAGAAAAGGGAATTCGGGGTCAAACAGTTCACGGATTATGAAGACCGGTTCCAGTATTTCCTCGGTGCGGGAATCATTCTGCTGATTGCGGAGTTCCTTATTTCAGAAAAGAAACTGAAGTGGCTCGTGAAATGGAATCCGTTGCGAAAGGAGGAAGAGGCGAGAATATGACTGTGAGAGATGTATGTTGGATGGCGGGTGTTCTGGCTTTACTGCCCGCACTCGTGTCGGTTTCTCCTGCGCAGTCTGTCCGATCCCTGGTGCACGACGGGAATGCACAATACAAGGATAAGAAATACAGCGACGCCGAGGTCAGCTATCGAAAGGCGCTTGAGAAGGAACAGGATCTTGTTCCCGGATATTATAACCTTGGAAACTCCCTGTATAAACAAAACAAAGCCGACGAGGCGGTGAAGGAGTTTGAAAGTGCGGTGGGAAAAACGGGGAGCAAGGAGACGAGAGCCGGGGCGTATTATAATATGGGAAACGCGTTCATGAAGGGGCAGCACTATCAGGAGGCGGCGAAGTCGTACATTGAGTCTCTGAAGCTCAATCCTTACGATCAGGATACGAAATACAATCTCTCCTATGCCCTTGAGAAAATGAAGCAACAACAGCAGCAGAACAAGAACGACAAGAACAACGACGACAAGAAAAACCAACAGAAAGATCAACAGAACCAGGATCAGAACAAGCAGAAGCAGGATCAACAAAAGCAAAACCAGCAGCAGGAACAACAGAACCAGCAGACGCAGCAGCAGAAGCAACAAAGCCAGGAGAAGAAGATGGCAAAGGCAGAGGCGGAGCGGATACTTGATGTGCTGAAAAATGACGAGAAGGACATACAAAGGAAGCTGCGCGTCCGGCCTGCAGTTCGTGCAAAGACGGACAAGGATTGGTAGCCGTGAAGAGGCAGCGCAGACATAGTGTTTCATTCATCATGTTCATGGCTCTTCTGCTTTGCACCGGAGCCGCGGTTGCGGGAGACGCATCGTTTGAGGCAGGTGTGGACAAAAACCCCGTCGCACTGGGCGATCAGTTCACCCTCTCATTTACGCTCAGCAATGCGGGGGTGGGAGGAGGGAAGAACATGAAGCTTCCCGACCTCGGCAGGTTCCATATCATGTCGGGTCCAAACCAATCCACGAACATGCAGTTCATTAACGGGGCGGTCTCTTCGTCGACGACGTACAGCTATGTGCTTCAACCAAAGGATATGGGGAAGTTCACCATCGCTGCGGCAACAATTGAAGCCGACGGGAAGCAATATGCCACCCAGCCCATCGTGATTGAGGTTGTGAAAGGATCTCCGCGTCAGAAGCAGCAAGCTCCTCCACCCGACGATGTCGGCGCACAGATCGGGGATAACCTTTTTCTCAGAGCGGTCGTTGACAAAAACCGCGTCATCCTCGGAGAGCAGATTAACCTCACGTTCAAGCTGTATACCCGCGTCTCGGTGTCAAACTATGGCGTGGACAAAAGCCCGACCATGACAGGGTTCTGGGGAGAGGATATTGAGAATCCCAAAAATATTGCTCTCTCCAACGAGACCATCAACGGTAAGCAATACCGCGTGGGAGTCATCCGAAAAATGGCATTGTTTCCCACCCAGTCAGGCTCACTCGAGGTGGCACCGATGGAGGTGACTACGCAGGTACAGGTACAAACCAGATCCCTCGATCCATTTGATGCTTTTTTCCGTGATCCGTTTGGGCGCACCGTGAATTACAAAGTGAAGAGCGAGCCCATCAAGATCAAGGTCGATCCGCTCCCCTCAGGGGCACCGCCAAGTTTCAAAGGTGCCGTCGGCAGGTTCGCAATGAACACAGCTGTCGACAAAAGAACCACGAAGACGAATGAACCGGTGACATTGAAGGTTACCATCTCCGGGACCGGGAACATCAAAGTACTTGAAGTGCCGGAACTCGAGTTGCCGAAGGATTTCGAGCAATACCCACCCAAGGTAACCGACGACATCAATCGGCAGGAAGGGAAGATCTCCGGGAGCAAAACATTCGAGTATCTTTTGATCCCGCGGTATCCCGGACGCAAGACAATCAAGCCCCTGACATTTTCCTACTTCGATCTTGGCAAGCGTGAATATGTAAGTCTGCAGTCGCCACAAATTGAGTTGAACGTTGCCCAGGGAGCCGCTCTAGCACCTCCGGTAATTGCCGGGGGAAATCAGGAGGACGTTCAGCTGCTGAGCCAGGATATCCGGTTTATCAAGGTGTGGCAGCCCTCATTCTCGCGACGGGGAGAGTTCCTTTACAAAAGTGGAGTGTTTGTGGCGCTGGTCTTCCTTCCCCTTCTCGGGTTTGCCGGAACGCTGGTTTATGCCCGCCAACGCCAGGCGGAAATGTTGGATGCAGCAGGTTATCGTAATCGGCGCGCACTCAAAGTCGCGCAGAGGGGGTTGAAACAGGCGGAACAGCTCCTTGCTTCAAAAACCTCGGGAAGCTCGTCGAAGAAGCTCGAATTTTACTCAGAGGTTTCCCGTGCCTTGCACAAGTACCTTGGAGACAAGTTGAACATACAGCAGGCGGATCTCTCGATCGAGAATGTGCTTGCCGCGCTGAACACTCGATCGGTGAACGGTGAGATTCCCAAGGCGCTCAAGTTGCTGTGGGAAACATGCGAGATGGCACGGTTTGCTCCGACAAGTCTTGAAGCCACAGCAATTCAAAAAACATTTGATGAGGCAAAGCGTCTTATTGTTGAGTTGGAGCGGACATTGAAGAAATGACCCACGAATCAAAAATCATGAAATCGGGGCGGGTATATCGATGCGGAGAATCCCGATGGGGTCGTTCGGTACAAAACATCAACCTGCTTTTTGTGCTTGTTCTTGTTCTGACCACCCTTGCTTCAACATTGTCTATTGCCCAGACGCCGGAGCAGGTGTTTGACCGGGGCAATCAATTGTATCAGCAAGCGAAGTTTGCGGATGCGAGAGATGCATACGAGTCGATTCTTCACAATGGACTTGTCAGTGGAGAACTGTACTACAATCTGGCAAACACCTATTACAAGTTGGGCGATATTGGGAAGGCAATTCTCAACTATGAGCGCGCACGCAGGTTCATGCCCAATGATGACGACGTGAATCATAATCTTCAACTTGCCAACCTGATGATCACGGATAAGATTGAACCGACCCCAAGGTTGTTTATCTGGGACTACTGGGATGGCATCAAGGCGGCATTTTCGCTGAATGCAATTACGTGGATAGCGTATGGCTTGTTCGTTCTTCTTGTCGGATCTCTCAGCCTGGTGGTTGTTGCCCGCACATATCGACTTCGGCGGTTCGGAGTGCTGAGTGCCGGCACCAGCCTGGTGGCCCTTATCCTGTGTATCACGCTGTTTGTCGGGAAGCTTGGTGAGTTGACTCGTTTGAACGCTGCGGTTGTCACTGCGAAGATCACGACAGTCAAGAACTCTCCGGACCCGAAGAGCAGCGATGCGTTTGTTCTCCATAGCGGCGTGAAAGTCACAATCACTGACAGTGTCAATGAATGGGTGAAGGTCCGTCTCGCTGATGGCAAGGTGGGTTGGATGGAGGAGAGCGACGCGGAAGTGATTTGAGCTTTGCACGAGGTAACGAAACGTGCTCCTCGGTGAGAGGTCGAGAGTGTTTGCATCGGGTAAGAGGAGCCGACTCCCCTTTTTCTTTTTGATTGTGTTGGAACTTCCAAATTGTAACTTTACCCGGCGGAAGCGCTTCCTTGATAGTCACTTCAAAACCGTGTATATTAATAACGTGACAAACAGTTCTTTTCTCATAGTGTAGGAGCATTCTGGATAGAGATGGAGGAACATTCGACCGTCGAGACCGGCAGCAGTACCCTCACAACGGAAACGGATCTCAATGACTTCGGGATCTCCGTCCACAAGAACACGCTTAACCGATGGTACCAGATCATGCACATGGCCCGTATCATCGACAACAAAGCGGCCAATTATGTGAGACAGGGAAAAGGCTGGTCGTACCACTCCTCGTTCGTCGGTCACGACGGCATCCAGCTCATTCTTGGCCTCTCGTTCAGACCGAACAAAGATTTCCTCTTTCCGTATTATCGTGATCTTCTTACCGGGTATGCGGCGGGCATCTCGGTGGAGGAGATTATCATGAATGGTATCTCCAAGGCCGGCGACGTTGCTTCGGGCGGTCGACATATGAGCAACCACATCGCCAAGCCCTCCATTCGAATCCAGAACGTATCCTCCGCTACCGGCAACCATGCCCTTCATGCAACGGGCGTTGCGCGTGCGATCAAGAAATATGAAGGGGATGAGATCGCATTTGCCAGTTTCGGCGACTCAGCCGCATCGGAAGGGTACGTGTTTGAGGCGATGGCCGGCGCTGCCCGCGAGAAGCTCCCGGTCGTTTTCGTCATCCAGAACAACAGATACGGCATTTCAGTCCCCCTCGCCGAGGGGTCGGTCAGCCTGTGTGTTGCCGATAACTTCTCGGGCCTGGTTAACCTGAAAGTGGTGAAGTGCGATGGGACGAACGTGTTTGATTCGTGGCGCGGGATGCAAAAGGCGCTCGACTACGTCCGCCTCGGTGACGGCCCGGCGCTCCTTCACGCCGATTGCGTTCGCATCAACTCACACAGTAATTCCGACCGTCAGGATCTCTATCGATCAAAGGAGGAAGTCGAAGCTGCCCGCCTCCGCGATCCGCTTGCCCGGTTCCGTGCATATTTGCTGAAGGAAGAGGTTTTTTCCGATGTCGAGCTCCGTGAGATTGAGGAAACAAATCAGCGACAACTTGATGACGTATGCGCAAAGGTAGAGGTCTCTCCCGACCCGGATCCGCGTACAGCCACACTGTTTGTCTTGCCGGATGAGGTGGTTCCCGCTGACGTTACAACAGAGCTTCCTGCCAACCCTTCCGCTGTAAACCAATTTACCCTCCGTGAAGCAATCAACGAGACGCTCAAGGAAGAGTTCAGGCGAAATCCCCACACATTCCTCTGGGGTCAGGACGTTGCCTCCAAAGAGAAAGGAGGAGTGTTCAACGTAACCAAGGGGATGCTGCAGGAATTCGGAAACAAACGGGTATTCAATGCGCCAATAGCCGAGGACTTCATTGTTGGAACGGCGAATGGGTTCTCCCGCTATCGCAAGGATATCTGGGTGTGTATTGAAGGAGCCCAGTTCGCCGATTACTTCTGGCCGGCGATGGAAGAGTTGATTGAATGTTCCCACGACTATTACCGTACAAACGGCCAGTTCGCGCCCAACATAGTGATCCGGCTCGCCTCCGGTGGATACATTGGAGGCGGACTGTACCATTCGCAGAACCTTGAAGCAGTTTTTTCATCGCTTCCCGGTCTGCGCGTGGTAGTTCCCGCATTTGCTGACGACGCGGTTGGAATGCTTCGCGCAGCGTTCCGGAACCGCGGTATTACACTGTTTCTTGAGCCGAAGTTTCTTTACAACCAGTTCTTTGTGAAGGCTCCCAACCCCGGCAGTAACTATTACATCCCATTTGGGAAGGCCCGTGTGCGGCGTGAAGGAACTGACCTGACGATCGCGAGTTACGGAACAATAGTGCATTGGGCCCTGCGGGCAGCATCAAAGCTTGCCGATGAAAACATAAACGTCGAGGTGATCGACCTGCGCTCCCTTGCACCCTGGGATAAGGATACAGTGATGGCGAGTGTAAAGAAGACAGGACGTCTGCTGGTTGCCCACGAGGATAAGTTGACCGGAGGCTTCGGCGGCGAGGTCGCAAGCTACATCGCCGAAAATGCGTTCAAGTATCTCGATGCTCCAATAAGAAGGGTCGGTTCAAAGGACACGCCGGTTCCGTTTGCGAGGATTCTGGAAGCTGCTGTTCTTATTCAGGAATCGGATGTGTGTGACGCAGCGAGGAACCTGGCCCTGTACTAAGAATTGGAACGACATTCTCTTGCGGGCTCCGGCAGAACCGGAGCCTTTCTTTTCTGAAATCGGTTGCTCTGCCGGAAAAGGAATTTGGCACGAAGTATTTTTCCATTGGGGCGCTGAAGGGTATTGACTTTTCCCGATTCTTTTGTACCTTTGGAGTGAGGCATTCCAGATCCCGCTTCTGCAGCTTTTTCTGTTGGGAACCATTCGATGTGTGGAGGGTGCGATGAAAAAGAGCAGCAGACATATGCGGCATGTTATTCTGGGCAGATTGTATACCCACCTGCAGGATCAGTACTCCATAATCCTTCCGGAAGCAATTTCTCTTGAAGACCGGATTTCCCTTCACCAACTCGATGCGATGCTGGCGTTCAGAAGTGATCGTCTTTTGAACGAACTACGCGCGGCGCTTGCCCGAATTGAAGTTGGGACGTTCGGACTGTGCCTGAGTTGCAAGGAGGAGATTGACGAGGACGTGATGGATCATGATCCTACACGTCGGATGTGCGACCGTTGTGAGAGGGTGTACAGTCACGCGGCAGTGAGGTATGTTCCTCTTTCCGTGTAGTTGCTCGATGCTGCTTTATGCAGTACAGTGAATCTCCGTCCGTGGTGCGGAGGTCGGAGGCGGCCTATGCATCCGCTCTTGATGGAGTCGGTAGTATCAGGTTTTCCTTCCTGAAGGTCGGGTCCGATCGCTCAACAAGTCAGTACGTTTCAAACCTCCACTCCGGATGAAAAATGCCGCTTCCCTCCAGTGTTGCGAATTATAGGCGCAGCGCGCGGGATTGACTACACAAGAAGCGTCGGCGGGAGTCAAATGTGTGGAATTCTGCGCTATTGAGCAGGTCTCATCTGGCACGAAGTTGGAGTCATTGGAAGCAGATGCCTCATTGAAGATTGAGAGGAACGGTCATGAAGAAAATACTGCTCATAGTTGGAATTCTGCTGTCGGGTCTCTCCACCTCATCAGCTGATCCGGGTGGGATCTCTTTTGGTGTGTTCTATTCGTCACTGGGCAACGAAGGAGACTGGATACAGTGTGATGGAGGTGTGTATGCCTGGCGGCCGGGAGGGGTTGCTGCCTCTTGGCGACCGTACTATAATGGACAGTGGTGCTGGACTGACGATGGATGGTACTGGGCTTCCAGCGAGCCTTGGGCGTGGGCGACATACCATTACGGACGCTGGTACTATGACGATTTCTACGGATGGGTATGGATTCCCGGGTACGACTGGGCTCCAGCGTGGGTTGAATGGCGCTACGGGGGTGACTGCATTGGCTGGGCTCCGCTGAGTCCGTATGCGGTCTTCAGCGTGGGGTTCGGCATCCACTATCGGTCATCGTGGATAACGCCCCATTCATGGTGGTCGTTTGTCGATTGCAGGTACATTGCAGATCCGGATGTTGATCGGTATATCTATCGAACAGATAATAATGCCCGCTACATTGGACGCACCCGCTCTGCTGGAAGCGTCCGCTACGATGGGGGGCGTATTGTGACAAGAGGGCCGGACCGCGCCTATGTTGAGCGTCGCGGGAATATCCGGCTGGAGCGGGCTGAGATTCGCGATGTGGGTGACCAGCCTGTGGATCGAATCGTGCGCGATGGCGGGCGTGAACGGGTGGAAGTATATCGTCCTCGAATTGCGGAACGTTCAGCAGATGAAGCGGCCGTCCGTCCGGGACATGTGCGTGAATCAGGCCGCAGAATTCCCCTTGACACACGGGATATGGATGTCAGGTCGAGAGATGTGGATCGTGAAGCCGGTCGCGACCTGCGGCGGGCAGACGAGTTCCGCGGTCGAAATGAACCTCAGGTGCGCAATGAGGCCCGGCGAGGTAATACCGAGCGACAGAGCGAGCAGCCGTCGTATGATCGCGGACGCCGTCAGCCAGCTCAACGAGAGTTGCAGCGGGAACGCCAGGTGCAAAGACGTCCTGAACGCATATCGCCGTCTCCTCGACGTGAAGATTCGAGGCAAATGAGAAGCCGCAGGTCCGAAGCTCCAAGGTTGACCGTGCTCCGGCACCTCGTCAAGCACCGCAGAGTGATCGAAGCGGAGAGTCGGGGTCGAGAGGCGGTGGACGGAGAAGGTAACTCGTTGAAGGAGGTTCTCGAACGGAACGCCCGGGCTGAGTAAGTCCGGGCGTTCCCTTTTGCAGAGTAATTAGGGGTTACTTCTTCGCCGGCAAGAAGTCTGTTTTCCGCTTCAACAAATTTGTCGTTCTCCAATTCTGTACTTCAAACCACTGCGGCGACTGAGAGGTCTGAACGAGATACTTGGTGGCGTCCTTCTTGTAGAATCGTATCTGTGTACCCTCGACATTAATGATTGAGGTCGGCTTGGAAGTTGGTGTGACTGCGGAATCGATAAAATCATCGGCCTGGATGTTTGCAAGTGCAGTCAGCACTGGCTTGATCGCTGTTTGGTTGGCCGAATCCTTCCCGACACGCCAGAGACTGTCCTGCAGCGACAATGCAAAGGCAGTGTCACCGTATTGGAATGCGACATTCTTGAGGGTACTCTCATCTGTCTTGAAAACAGTCTTGTCGCGCCAATCTTTTGTCTGCTTGGTGAAGAAAGAGGAAATGACGTCACCCGCAAGCTGTACATTGTTTGAGCCGCTCAGTCTCACATAGGTTTCCGTGTACGAGCTGCTTGGTTTTCCTACTACAAACGATGCCTTGAGAGTGCCACTGGCATACGCCTTTACGAGAGTACCTGTCGAATCAACCTGGAAGAGTTTTTGATTCTCAGGGTTCGTCGAGACAAGGCTCTTCAATTCTATTCTTCGCCCCTTTCCTACCGCTGAAGCAACGGATGTCTGGTCTGCCTTATACGTAATGGGTGAGGTGAGCATCCATGTGCCTGCTTGCTTTTCCAGCACCACGGTTTCTGCAGGAGAAACAAGCTCCAGCTTGTCGATGGCAGTTGAATCGTAGTCCACAAGCATCTGGCCGGTGGATCCGGTCGAGCTGACCTCGCCTTCGCGATGGAGGGTGAAGAACGCCGCAATGGCAAGGGCGATCAGAACAATGACGGAGTAGACGGTGCTGCGTTTCATGTCGAGCGATCAATGTAACGGTGTACCATCGCCCCGAGCACATGAAGGGCGAAATCAATGATATGGTTCGAATCCCGGGCCCGAAGTGGAAATCAGTCGGCCAAGGTGTGCTCACCGTGAATTGCGATCTTATGCGGCGCTCATAATCTTCTTGCGCGCTTTGCGTGCACGCCATCGGAATAAACCATAGCCGAGCACGAGAAGTGGTGGTACAATGAGATTGCCGTACTTCACCATTTTCTTGGAACCATCAGACACCTGTTCCAGGGGCGGCATACTGACGTCCTTCGACCGAATCGTAATCAGGCCGGCATCGTCCACGAGGTAATCCACCATGTTTGCGAAGAATGTCAGATTGTCCCTGTTGCCGAGATACTGGTCGCGCCCGAAATCTCCATCACCTACCAGGATGATTCGACTTGCCGGACTCATCGGAATGGTGTTGCCGCTGGGCGCAATTGCCCCCGCGGATGTGTCCTTTGGTACATCCTTTCCCGCGTAGAAACTCTTAAATTGCCCGTACACGAGCGCTGCCAGCGGAATTTCCTTTTCCCCGAAATCCTCCCGCTTATACTGTTGAAGGGGATCAAACATGAAGAAGCCGGTTTGTCGTCCGCTCTCCTTTGAGCTGCGCATGATGATCTCGCCATGAAGATTCCTGGCTGCGAGACCTGTCGTGTCGACCGAGCTTGCAAAGAACAGCACAATGCCTTGCAGATCCTTCACCATCATGTTGTCCTTGTTGAAGGTGCTGACCAGGGGGAGGTAAGGGAATGGCACTTGCGATTGAATGTTGAAGCCAAATTGCTGTTGAACGATGCTGACACTTGCACAGCGACTATCTCGCACCAGGTCAGGGTTGATGCGCAGACCGTAGTTCTCCAAAAGGTCTTCAATGTTCAGGTCGGTTGTGCGTCCGAACCGCTGCTGTAAATTCGCATCCACCTTGTTGATCAGGAACGCAATCTTGCCTCCCCCCATGATGTACTGATCGATCTGGTACTTGTCCGGTTCAGAAAAACGCTGCGTCGGGGCCATGATGATCAGAGCGGCGACATCGGTGGGGACAGCTTTACCCTTGCTAATGTCGACGGTGATAACCTGATATTGTTTGTCAAGAATTCCCTTCACGCGGTTCAGCTCACTCAATGGTGGCTCGCCCTGCCCCGAGAGAAAGCCGATCTTTTTCTGAGTCTTTGTTGTCAGTCGTTTGATCGTGCTCGTGATGTCGTATTCGAGGGTTGATGTGTTCTGGATAACCGGGAGGACTTCTTTCTTGTCTTCATACAATATCACCAGTCCCATGTAGGCCCGTTTCACCTCGAACTTGTCCTCCTTCACCACCTGCACCTGCACCGGCTGGATTCCCTGTTGTTGCGCCTCCTGTTCTCCCTTTTCGCCCGATGGGTCGATAAATTCGAACTGGAGGTTTCCCCGCGAAAATGCCTTGTATTCGTTCAACTCGTCGAGCAATTCGCGTCGGTTCATGTTGTACGGTGAGGGAAGGTCCTCCGTGAAGTATGCTCTGATCGTCACCCTGTCATCCAGATTGCGCATCGCCTGCTTGCTGGCATCCGAAAGTGTATAGATTTTTTTGTCCGTGACATCCATTCGGGCGAAGATGCGAACCGAGATAATATTGACGAGGATGAGGATTCCAATCGTGAGTCCAATGCGGAGCAGCGCCTGTGTTTTCAAAGGTTTCGTGTTCATACGGTGTCTACCACTTTCGTCGTTCAAGTGAAACGGTTGCAAGGAGAAGTGAGAACCCGAGCAAGGATCCAAAATAGATCAGGTTGCGCGTATCGATGACCCCCCGGGCAATGTTTGAGAAATGGTAATCCATCGAAAGGAACTCCAGTGTTGAGGCAAGTGCGTCCGGCACATACATCAGGACCTTGTCGAGGATAAAGAAAACAAAAACGATGAGAAAGCTGAGGATGAAGGCGACGATTTGGTTTTCCGTGAGGCTTGAGGCCAGCAGCCCGATGGCGATATACACGCCGCCCATCAGAAGTAACCCGAAGTATCCGCTGATGACCGGGCCAAGGTCAACCTTGCCAAGTGTCATTATGGTGATGAGATAGAAGAGTGTTGGGGCAAGGGCGGCTGCAAGGAGCGTCCAGGCAGCAAGGAACTTTCCCAGGACAATCTCAACATCGCGTACAGGCTTCGTCGTCAGCAGCTCCAACGTGCCGGCTTTCTTCTCCTCCGCAATGAGTCGCATGGTGATTGCGGGAATGAAGAAGAGGAAGATCAGCGGCACCAGGTCAAACACGATGCGGAGCGATGCGACATTCATAAGAAACAGGTTGTTGGTGAAGAACCATCCGAGAACCGCGAGGAACACAACGATGACGACGTATGCAACCGGTGAGTTGAAATAGGAGCGCAACTCGCGTTTATAGATGGGTGGAACGTTGGGCAATGCGTTCATGATTGAATGAATTCTGATGATTGCGGATACGGTCGTTATGCAGTTGTCAGTTTGTGAAATACTTCCTCAAGACTTGTGGTCTTGCGATGCATCTCGAGGATGACCCACCCTTCAGAGACAGCCAGTCGGAATAATGCTTCGCGGATGTCCGCGCTCTTCTCAACGTGCAGTGTGAACCTTGCGAGCGAATTCTTCGCAGAAAGGAGCTCGACGGCTGTGACCGCACCGACCGCTTGAAGTTTTGGCGAGATGTCGTTTACAGGATCGGTCAGGCCGGTTTTCAGTTCGAGTGTCAACGATTCGGCGCCATGGAACTCCTGCTGCAACTGCTCGGGGGTCCCGTCGGCCACGATCCTTCCTTCATTGATGATGAGTACCCGTGTGCATGTTGCTTGGACTTCCGAGAGAATATGGGTTGAAAGGACGACGGTTTTGGCGCGACCAAGCTGCTTGATGAGGTTTCGGATTTCAACGATCTGGTTTGGGTCGAGGCCGCTGGTTGGCTCATCGAGAATCAGGACTTCCGGGTCATGGATCATCGCCTGTGCCAACCCAACCCGTTGCCGGTATCCCTTGGAAAGCTCCCCAATATCCTTGTGGCGGACGTCTTCCAAACCGCACGTGTGCACCATTTCTTTGAGGCGATGCGATGATGCGTTGCCCTTCATCCCGTGGAGTTGTGCAGAGTATTCCAAATAATCCACCACGTTCATGTCAAGGTAGAGCGGGTTCATCTCCGGAAGATATCCGATTTTCTTTCGTACCTCCAAGGAGTGCTCAGCGTTGTCGAGGCCGTCGACCTTGACGTCGCCGGACGTTGGCGGCATATAGCAGGTGATGATTTTCATAGTTGTGGTTTTCCCGGCACCATTCGGCCCCAGAAATCCAAGGATCTCACCCGTCTTCACATCAAATGAGATGTTATCTACGGCTTTCTGCTCACCATACAGCTTGGTGAGATTGTGTACTGCGATTGACATGTTACACCAGAGTTGTAAAACAGGATAAGCTGGAGAGAATCGCTCCGAAGCGTGAGCAATCTAAACAACAGGTGGAAAAAATGCAAGCAAATCAAAGAGGTCTTCAACTTCTGCGAACGGTCCGATTAAAAAATCTTAATTCATTCGCTCGACGAAACTATACAATAAAACAACATCCATTTATTCACTAATTCCGCCAGCCCTCAGACGCGTTTTTCTGCGGTAGAAGCCGAGCTAAGAACCGGTGGTCAAAACCTGGGATGTTTCGTGTGCCAGTCTGTCAAGGATTGGTAGACATGGGCAACTTCCAGAACTTCTGCATCACCGAACGGCCGCCCGATGATCTTCAAGCCAATGGGCAATTTCTGTTTATTGAATCCGCACGGTATTGAAACAGCAGGAAGGCCAAGAAGGTTCTCCGCCGCTTCAATAATATTTCCACCGGAAAATACTTCATCCATGTTTGCTTCAATCGGCGGGGCACATTTGAGCGTGCTTGACCCGAGTATGATATCGAAGCGCGAGAATAGAGATTCAAAGTCCTGGACCATCAGCGTGCGGAGTCTCTGGCACCGAAGATAATCAACAGCAGTAATCAACTGTCCGCCGAGAAGTTCACCGCGCCTGTCTGGATCGATGATCTCACCGATTTTGCCCGACTTGACGAGGGGTTCGAATGCTGCTGCTTCCTCCGCTGCGATAACTGTTGTTGCCACTGTTTCATACGGATGGTCGGGCAACGGGAATTCAACCGGACTCATGCCCATCTCCCTGAATTGGGTGAGTGCCCGGGCGAAAGCAATTGCAACGTCGGGCTCGCCCCACCGTTCGTAGTCTTCCTTCACAAATCCGACCTTCAACCGTGAGACGCGCTCGGAAGCCTTGGTGAACTTGGGCTTGAAAGTGGCGTCGTTGGAGTAACGATCCTGGGCATCCTTGCCCCGAAGCACATCGAAAACGATTGCGCAATCGTTGGCGTTGCGGGCTAGGATTCCCACTTTGTCCATTGTCCAGGAAAGAGCCATTGCCCCAAAACGGCTTATCCTCCCGAAAGTTGGACGCAATCCGGTGATCCCACAAAACGAGGAAGGGGTCATGATGGAGCCCCAGGTTTCGGTCCCCAGCGCGAACGATGCAAGCCCTGCAGAGACAGCGGCGCCGGAGCCACTTGAGGATCCACCTGACCATCGCGAAAGATCCCACGGTGTCCGACATGCACCGGTGGCGGTTGCATTGGGAGGGCCGCCGGCCAGCTCGCTCATCGCACACTTTCCAAGCAATATGGCGCCCGCATTCCTAAGCTTGACAATTACGGTCGCATCCTCGTCAATTACCTGGCTTGCGTATGGCCGGGCTCCCCAGGTTGTTGGATAGCCCTTCACTGCGAAAAGGTCCTTTGCCGCATACGGGATTCCGTGCAGGGGCCCCCGAACCAACCCTGCAAGGATCTCTTTTTCAGCCTTGACGGCCTCTGACATCGCAAGGTCGATCGTTACGGTAACGAAAGCGTGAAGGCGTGGATCAAGCTTCTTGATCCGGGCGAGATATGCTTCCGTGAGTGCAACTGGAGAGAGCTTCTTTCGCCTGATGAGTTTTGACTGCTGCGCAATTGGCTGGTAGAGAATTTCGTCGGGGATCATCTCCTTGATTCCCCGCTCTTGAATATTGGGGGCAGCGGGACAAATGTTGGGGAAAGGCTATTGGCGAGATCTTGTTCCCTCAATGAACTGAGCTTCGTTTCCTGTGAAGCAGTGAATTTTGCGACGAGTTCCTTTTCTTCCTCAGTTAGGGAATGTCCCGCAATAGTTTGTGGCGCCGAGGAATTCCCGGTGGTTTGCTGGAAGGCCGGCACTTCGATTTTAGGAAGTAGAATGGCTGCGGGCAGCGAGGCAGCCACCAGACGAGAGAAGGAGCGTCGGGAAAGTGCGGTCATAAGGAAATACGTTGATGTGAATTCTGCATAATTTCAATTGGCCGGCCAACTTTCATTGTAAAAAGGTTATAGAATTCCTTTCAAACAGGCAAGGCCTACCGTCGGGTTTTCGATTCAGGAAGTTTCCTCTTGACAGTCTTCATGGAATCCATATATTGGTGCAGAATCACTTTACGCTGTTTATGTGATTTACGTATTCGTTTCAGGGCCCGACCGATATCGCCCATAGCGACAATGGAACACCCCTGGATATTTTCCGATGATCTCCTCTACGCTGCTGACGCTTCCCGGAACAAAGTCTTCGAGTATGCTCTGGGCCGGACATCGCAACTCTTGCCGCGACGTTTGAAGGATTTGATTCCCCGACAAGTATCGCCATCGGGAAATGGAACGGCTCAAGTAACGGCATCGCCTATGTCGTTGACCAACTGCTCGGACGCAGGGATACAGATTCCTCCAGGTGGGTATCGCTATGAAGTGACAGCCACACAGACGTACCGTGATGAACCGGTAATATCGCAGACGCAGTTTTCGCTCCCCATGTATTACCATGAGGACTGCGGAAGCGCAACTCCGGCAGACGATGCACACCTTGTTTTGGGGAGCTCCGTCCGGTGGGGCACTGCCCCATCGCAAACGGCCAACGAGGATCCATCGTCTGTCCGTTATAGATTCACCGGGCTGGATCCGTCGAGCGAATACCGGATTGCCGCCGAGTATGTCGCCCACGACAACACGGCGCGGCTTCAGGATATGACTGTCAATGGCATCCGCCTCCACGATCCGGTTCCTGTTTCAACAACCGCACAACGCGTTGACTACATCACGCTTCCAAAAGAATCCTATGCAGGAGGCGAGGTAACCATCAGCATCAACGCGATGGGTGAGGGTTCGGCCATCGTCTCACAGTTGTGGCTGAAGGAAACCGGCAGGGGATTCAGCGCGCAGCCAATCGAGAACCTGATCCCTTCTGCATACCGGCTTGATCAGAACTATCCCAATCCGTTCAACCCGACCACCACGATCAGGTACGCCTTGCCGAATGACGGGCCGGTGACATTGAAGGTCTACGACATCACGGGCCGGGAAGTAGCAACACTGGTGAATGAGCAGAAGAACGCGGGGACATACGAGGTGCGATTCGATGCAAAGAATTCATCGGGCAAGACAATGTCTTCGGGTGTGTACTTCTACCGGATCAAGGTGGGAACATTCTCGGAAACGATGAAGTTTATTCTGCTGAAGTAGTGCGGTGTTTCTCTCCGGTTCCTCAGGGAGGGAGAAAGTGATCGGAGTGTGAACGGGAGAAACGCATTTCGTCCCGCAAGCGAGAGCAAGCGGGACGAAGTGTTTTTTGATTGGGCCTAATTGTTGAACGTGAACGCGACGCTATCCGGATACACTATCGCATCAATGCTGATAGGGGCTCCGTCATTTCCACCCTCCACCCCTTGTCCGTGAAGGACAAGATATGTGTAACCGGTGGTGATAACCGAGTATGTTCCATTTGAAGTGATTGGCTTCGACGTTAATTGCGCCATAGAATACATTCCGTAGAAGGACTTACCACCACCTCCCCTCGAAGTCGGTGCCAAATAGAATTGCTGTGCACGGAAGGCAAGACCAAGGAGATCGGTTTGAACAACAAGACGTGATACTTGAGAAGTGTTGTCACCCGCAAATGAGCTTCCGTCCTGAAAGACCATTACAACCAATGCAACGCAGGTCGAGAGAAAACATCGTCTTATCATCTCATCCTCTAAATGTCCTTACTCTATCACCTCAATGGGGCGAAGATTGTGCCAAGTCACGCTATCGGAAAAGCGCGTGAGTTTGAAGGTTCTGTGGAGATGATTGGAATTTCAACAGTAAAATAGTGTCGCGACATAGGTAAGTCTGACTTGGGACTCCGTTGGACTTGCTCTTTTCCCCCATGCTCGGTGATGGCGCTCAAGGCACATTGATTGCAGCAACTCCTGAAGTGTACAACATGGTGGGAGTCCTGACATGAACTGCAAGAGCTTTGTGGACGTTTCTGTTTGCTCTTTCCTGACCGGCGTCTTTCTCTCGGTCGCTGTTTGTGCTTCGTTTGGGCAAACAAGTTTGAAGCGCCAGTCCAAAAGTTTGCCAGCTGATAGGTCATTCTCCACCTCGTCGAGCCGAATACAGCTTCCAGGAAGCCAGTATTCCGTCCTCGATAGCGCGCAGGCGGAATGGGTGAAATATTACTCTTCATCTGCTTTGAAGGGACATGCCGAAGCAACTGCGGTCGCTGTCGATCCTCAGGGGAATATTTATGTTGCTGGCAAGGCCGAGAGTCCGATGAGCTCCTATGACTATCTCACAATAAAATACAATTCTGCAGGTGTCGAGATATGGTCTGCGGCATATGACGGACCTGCACACGACTTCGACGCGGCGAACGCAATTGTTGTGGACGATGCCGGGAATGTGTACGTGACCGGAGTGAGCAGTGGTGAATACGGGTTTGACTATGCCACCGTCAAGTACAATGGCGCGGGGCAGGAACAATGGGTTGCGCGATACAACGGGACGGGGAATGCCGGGGATGTTCCCATTGCGATTGCGATTGATCGGAATGGTAACGTGTATGTTACCGGTGAAAGCGCCCGGATGATGGGGTTGGGTAACAACTATGACTTTGCCACCGTGAAGTATGACAATAATGGTGTGGAGCAGTGGGTGGATAGATACGCGGGTGCAGCGCAGTTTAATGATCAGCCAATCGGGATCGCGTGCAGCAACGGTGGAGATGTGTACGTCGTTGGAAAGAGTTGCGATTCAATAGGCGCCAGTTTCTCGCTCTATTCGACTGTTATTCTGAAGTATTCCTCCTCGGGGGGGCGGCAATGGACAGTCACGTATACGCCAGATGATACTCTTTCAGCCATTCCGTCTGATTTCTCACTTGATGATTCAGACAATGTCGTGATCACGGGATATGTTCAGAGCGCGCACAATTATTGGTGGAACAACAACTTCAGATCTCTGACGATGAAGTACAACTGGGCCGGGATTTTGCAATGGTCAACTTTTGACTCTGGGCCTCACACTCAAGGTACTGTTGGTATGCGCACAGCGACCGATCATGCAGGGAATATCTATGTGGTCGGATTGTTTGGCGGATACTGGTGGTCCTATGGAGCCGATTCTCTGTCCCTATGCAAGTATGGTCCAGGCGGTCAGCTCCAATGGACATCGGTTACCAATGACACTGACCGTATGGTGCCTGTCGATGTCGCCCTGGACCCGACCGGCTCGCCATATGTTACCTGGGCGGCAGCACCATCTTATGGATACGAAAAATACTATGCAATCGTCACGGCATTGTTCTCCGCCTCCGGTGACGAGGAGTGGAGGGCATCGTATGACACTCGTTACGAAACCCCTTACTATAACGGTCTTGCCGCAAACAAAATCGTGTGCGATCCTACGGGTAATCTCTACATCGTCGGAGGAAGAGGTGGAGAGCAGGCGACCGATATGCTCATGCTGAAGTATGCATCGAACGGAGTCCGAAACTGGATCCACACGAGGGAATGCACTCGTTCATGGGATCAGGTGTATGCAATGGTGGTGGACGATTCAAACAACGTCTACGTCACAGGCACAAGCATCACCGCACCTTGGGCCAGCGATATCTTGACCATCAAGTACAACCCAGAAGGAACCATTGAATGGCTTGCCCGCTACAGTGGTTTCTCGCAGTCATTCAATGTTCCCTGCGCCCTGAGAATCGACCGTTCAGGGAACCTCTATGTCCTTGCAAACGGAGACTCGGTGGCTTGGGATGGCAACGCTCCTCTGTTTACGATGGTGAAGTACGACCCTCTTGGCCAGCAAGTCTGGGCCGCAACCTATGGAAGCAGACATGGTGCTCTCGTCTATGGTATTGACATGGAATTTGACCAGAGTGAAAACGTCTTGGTCACCGGCTATCAACAGCTTTTTCCCGGGCTGTTGCAGTACGTAACAATTAAGTACGGCCCCACAGGGGACCAATTGTGGATGGCCACATTTGATTCAACCCAGGGAGAAGGTACGACCGCGCTTGCAGTGGATGATTCGAACAACGTTATCGTTGCCGGAGGTCGCAGGGTTGTGAAGTACGACGAGGATGGAAATTTACGATGGGTATATCCCGGCGGCGCATCCGCACTTTCGGTTGACCATGCCTGCAACGTGTATATAACGTCCGATACAGGATCAACGAGAAAGCTCAATCCTGCCGGAACGAGTGTCTGGTCCGTTCCGCTTGCAGGCAACTCAATCGCCCTCGATCCCTCGGAGAATGTCCTTGTCCGAAACTCATCCGGTGGGCTTGCCAGGATCAGCAATGGTGGAGCGATTCTTTGGAATCTCATCATCACGGATTGCCTCGGATCGTACATGGCGCTGGATAATTCCGGGAACGCCTATATCGCCGGCATTCATATCACGCCGTCTATTGTGGAATATCAGACTCGGGCATTCAGTCCGGATGGAGTACAGAGATGGTCCACCGGTTTTGAGGACAACGGTGCCAACTCCTGGTATCAGTATCCAATCGCTATCTCCAACCAGGGAGATGTCTATGTTGGTGCAGTGCTGCAAAATGGTGCATCGAGCGTGTTTAAGACCATCAAGTATCGCCAGATTGAAACCTCGGTACGGGATGAAGGCGGAGAGATCCCCGAAGCCTTCTCGCTTTCTCAGAACTATCCCAACCCGTTCAACCCGAGTACGATGATCCGGTTTGCACTTCCGAGGAACGGTCACGTTGAGCTTAAGGTCTTCAATGCTCTCGGCCAGGAAGTGGCAACGCTGGTAAATGAAGAGAAGGTCGCGGGAACATACATCGCACAGTGGAATGCCGGAGGTTTGGCGAGCGGTGTATACTTCTACAGATTAAAGGCCGGAGAGTATACCGAAACGCGAAAACTTCTTTTGCTAAAATAGTGAGTGAGGGATTGGTATGAGGTGGGCAATTCTGTTTACAGCTCTTACCGCGGTGTGTGCAGCCTTCTCTCAACCGACGCAATGGTCATCCCGCGGTGTTGGCGGCGGTGGAGCGCTCTTTGCTCCAAGCATCAATCCGGCACGTCCCGATGAGTTCTATGTCAGCTGCGATATGAGCGAGCTGTTCCACACAACCGATTTCGGCCTGTCGTTCTCAACCGTACCTTTTCAGTCGATTCAAGGCGGGCACAACTCCAGGGTACAATTCACTGTCAGCCCCAACCTTCTCTATTGTATAAGCTACGCGAATGATCTTGCCTTGCCGGTCCGAAGTACAGACGGCGGGTCCAGTTGGAATGTGCTTCCCGGTAATCCCGATCCTTCGGAGGAGACATTCAGCACCAATGTCGATTACAACTTACCGGCGCGGGTTCTGATATCATACTACGGTGATCTCTACTTTTCGGCAGACAGTGGAAGGGCCTTTTCCGCAGTTCATCATGCGCTCAACAGTGGTGCGGGAATTGTCGTGGGAGGTGTCTTCTTCGATGGGAACAACATCTTTATTGGAACGAATGACGGTCTTCTGATTTCAACGAATGGTGGGAGCTCATTCACCACAAGCACGGTAACCGGAATTGCATCTGGCGAGGCGATCTTCTCCTTTGCGGGTGCACGGCAAGGCACAACAACCCGCCTGTTCTGTCTGACCGGAACGGCGAGCAGCATCTATGCCGGCATGCCCGCGTCGGACTACTGGGACTTCTTGCGTGGTGTCTATTCGCTTGACTATGGTTCCGGCAATTGGACTCCCCGGATGACGGGGATTTCAGTCGGGACGGATTACCTGATGCTTGTGACAATGGCGTCCAACGATATCAACACGGTGTATCTCGGCGGCAGCAATACATCCGGCGTGCCGAACATCATGAAGACAACGAATGCGGGAGTCGAGCTGGACGCACACGTTCAACGTCTCCAACAACCAGAATATCGCAACAGGTTGGTGTGGCACCGGCGGCGACCGCGGTTGGGGATATGCTGAATGTCCGTTTGGAATCACGGTTTCAGCTGATGATCCATCCAGAATTGTGTTCTCGGATTTCGGATTTGTTCATCGTATCCACCAACGGCGGAACGGGTTGGCGGCAGGCGTATGTGGCTTCAGCGGATCAGAATCCGGCCGGTTCGAATACTCCACCCAGGAAGGCATATCACAGCATAGGATTGGAGAACACCACGTGCTGGCAGTTGTTCTGGCTCGACACGCAGAACATGTTCGCATGCTTCTCCGACATCAAGGGTGTGCGGAGTACGGATGGTGGCAACAGTTGGTCGTTCAACTACACCGGTCATGCTGCCAACACGATGTACAGGATTGTCAGACACCCGTCCACGGGAAAGCTGTATGCTGCAACTTCCAATATCCACGATATGTATCAGAGCACCCGGCTTCAGGATAACATCCTTGATGCAAATGACGCTGAGGGAAAGATCATCTATTCAACAAATGGTGGGGCGGCATGGTGGCTTCTTCATTCGTTCGGTCATCCTGTATTCTGGGTTGCGGTTGATCCGACAGATGCGAACAGGATGTACGCTAGTGTCATTCACTCGACGCAAGGTGGGATATTCGTTTCGAACAATATTCAAAATGACTCTCTTTCGACCTGGAACCGCGTCACGGTTCCTCCAAGAACTGAAGGGCATCCAGCGTCTATTATAGTGTTGAATGATGGCACAGTCGTTTGCACTTTTTCCGGACGACGGAACTCAAGCGGGACGTTCACGGCCAGTTCCGGTGTATTCGTAAGTACCGATCATGGATCCAGCTGGATCGATCGAAGTGACAACGGCATGCGGTACTGGACGAAAGATATCGTCGTCGATGCGAATGATCCGAACCAGAACACTTGGTATGTTGGTGTCTTCAGCGGGTGGGGAGGCTCACCGAATGGCCTCGGAGGATTGTACAGAACAACGAACCGCGGGGTTCTTTGGACTCGCATTAACAGCCTCGACCGTGTTACCTCGTGCACATTCAATCCCCTCAATATGAACGAGCTCTATGTTACCACCGAAACAAATGGTCTATGGCGAAGCGCAGATATCAACACCGTGAGCCCATCGTTTGATCTAGTCGATTCATACGTATTCCGTCAACCCGAGCGAGTCTTCTTCAATCCATTCACGCCATCCGAAATATGGGTATCGAGCTTTGGTGCAGGAATGAAAGTTGGGATATCTTCACAATCATCTGAGGTCAACCCCCCTCGCGCTCCAATCAATTACTCGTTGAGCCAGAACTATCCCAATCCATTCAATCCCACCACAACCATCCGGTTTTCCGTTGCCAGGGCCGGCCACATCATGTTAAGTGTATACAACATACTTGGAGAGGAGGTAGCGACGTTGATAAACAACGAGATGGTATCGGGACTGCATTCAGTGCGATGGAACGCTGGCGGTACGGCGAGCGGATTGTACTTCTACCGGTTGAGAGCCGGAAAGTATGTCGACACAAAGAAAATGGTCGTCGTCAAATAAGATCCTGTGCTGCAAGTCCAAGTGAACTCCCGATGAGGTATTTCTTTCGCCCGCGGAAGTAAAAGTGACTCATCTTCGCCCCTCCTGCCGAATCAACCTGTGCACGACTTTCACAAAGATGCAGCGTACCACAAATATGGTATTGCCTCTACTCGGATTTAAAAGTATGTTTTTGCCGGGAGGACCCGCGGCATTTCGTCCCGGAAACCCGGTTGCTGTTATGGAGGGGACTAGCGATGGCGGCATTGTGCAAGTTGATGCAATTCGTTAGCTTTGGTGTCATATTTTCTGGAGAGCAATGGCGCATAGGGTTTTCATTGTGTTTCTTGTATTCACGAGCCTCACGGCAGTGCTTGCCGTCTCGTTGCACGGGTTCGGCTACTATGTTACCCCGCTTCACCTTCGCCAGTTTCGTGGAGACTACGAAACCATGAAGCCATCGGGAGACTATAGTCACGGCTTGGGGATCGTCGGAGCGTCGATGATCATCGTCGGCGTTTCAATGTACTCCACAAGGAAACGTGCCAAGGCGCTCTGGAATCTTGGCAAACTGTCGCGATGGCTCGAGGTTCACATATTTCTTTGCCTTCTGGGGCCCTTGCTGGTTGTATTTCACACGACATTCAAGGCGGGAGGCATAGCAGCGATCAGTCTGTGGACGATGATCTCCGTGGCCTCCAGTGGGGTAGTCGGACGTTTTTTATATACGCAGATCCCGAAGAATATTCAGGGTAACGAGCTCACGGCAGGGCAGATTACCAGCGAAATGGACAAGTTGAGTGCGAAACTTTCGAGCAGCCCGATCGGAGACCGGCTCATCAAGACAATCTTCAAAAGTTTCGAGTCGATGCAAAGGCCGAAAACGATAGGGGAAGCCATCGGCACATTCTTCAAGCTCGCTTCGCTTCGTCGAGCCATTCGCAGGCAGGTGCATGCGCTCATCGCTGCAAACGTGCGCTCTCATCAGGCTGCGAGGGAGTTGCAGACAACAGCGACGGCATTCGCATCGCTGATTCAAAAGTCGCTTGTGTTGAACCAGGCGGGCAAGCTCTTTTATTACTGGCATGCAATTCACATCCCCTTTACCGTCATTATGTTTGTTACGTTGGCTGCGCATATTGCCGTTACAGTTCTGCTGGGGTATCGATGGATTTTCTGAACAACGTCAGCCTGAATACCAAGGTCACGTTATCTGTGGCACTTGTGCTGGGCATTGCCCTTACCACGGTTGCACTTCAGTGGACGCCGGTGGCAACACCTGCAAAGGTGGCTTCGACCTCGCCTGTGGCTCCGGCACCATCAAAGAGCAATGTCAGCAAGCAGGTAGAGGAGCGTATCAACCATCTTAAGGACGTTGTTGCAAAGCATCCGTCAAATGCGACGTCGGCGTTCGAGCTTGCACGGACGTTGCAGGATGGGCATGATACGTCTGGAGCGCTCAAATACTATGCAATAGGATTGCAGGCCGATCCGAAGAATATTGCTGCGCGGGTGGATTATTCCCTTTGCCTGTATCAATCTGGAAAAGAGCAGGAAGCATTCCAACAGAATGTGAAGGTATTGCAACAGGACGCATCGAATGCTCACGCACTCTATAACGTTGGAGCAATCTACGGCAATAGGGGAATGAGCGACTCGGCCCTGTACTACTGGAGAAAGCTCATCTCTTCCCATCCTCATGATGAGCTAGCCAGGAAGGCGGGGGAGAATCTCAAGCTGCTCACGGGGAAGAATCCTTCACTGTGAGGTAATTGTCTTTATGCAGATGCGTTTACTGGTGCTGTTTGTGGCAGCACTTGCCTGCCAGGTGGAGATTGCGCACGCGCAATTCTCACCGGGCGAACTGGCCCGCGCGCATCAAAAGTTGGAAGGGATAAGTCATTGCGCCGATTGCCACGAGGTGGGCAAGGAAATCAGCGGAACAAAGTGCCTGACATGTCACAAGGAAATCAAAAAGGAGCTCGACCTGAAACACGGCTACCACTTCGCAGTTTCGGCGGACAACTGTGTGACATGTCATAAGGAGCACCTGGGACGAAACGCACAAATCACTGTGTTCGATCGCTCGCGGTTCGACCACTCAAAGACCGGATTCGTGTTGACAGGAAAACATACGACGAAGGGGTGCAATGACTGTCATACTGCAAAATTCATCAAAGATCCCGAGATAGCGAAGAAGGGTGTGAAAACAATCCTGGGGTTAAGCGAAGCCTGTGTTTCGTGCCATGAGGATCACCATAAGGGTACGTTGGGCACCGACTGCAATTCCTGCCATACGACCACGGCCTGGAAACCCGCGTCCAATTTCGATCACTCCCGGACAAAATTTGCATTGATAGGAAAGCATAAGGATGTCGCGTGTGACAAATGCCATAACCAGCCCTCCGCTGGCAATGTCTCGAAGACATCGATTCTTGGCACAAGGAGTTTCGCGGATTGCACCCCGTGCCACTCTTCGCATCATCCTGCAAAGTTCTCTTCTCAGAGCTGCGCGTCATGCCACGTTTCGACGGGATGGCATGAGGTGCAGGAAGCTCGCTTCAATCATGATCTCACGAACTTCAAACTTCGCGGCAAGCATGTGGAGGTGAAATGCCAGCAATGCCACAAGGCTGATGTGAAATCCCCAAGTGGTCGGATACTAAAAATGGCGCATGACAAGTGTACCGATTGCCACGCAGACCATCATCTGGGAGAGTTCCTGACGAAGTACGACAATGATTGCGCGAAGTGTCATACTGAAGATGGCTATCGCCCCTCCACGTTTACGCTTGTACGCCACGAGGCAACCCGCTTTCCGCTTCGCGGTGCACACAGGGCAGTACCATGCGCTCGATGCCACAACGCTACAGCTGCCGATCGTTCCGTGTTCCATTTCGCGACACTCAAGTGTGAACCTTGCCATAAGGACCCTCACGGAGGGCAGTTCAAGGTGCTGATGGGAGAGGCTGGCTGCACGAAGTGCCATGCAACGGAGGAGTGGAGACGAACATCCTTCGATCACTCACGTACGCCCTTTGCATTGGTGGGCAAACATACAACGGTGGCGTGTGCAGGGTGCCACAAGCCCGCCGGCAAGAATACCATCGTGCAGTATCAGCTCGCTCCAACAAAGTGTGAGGGGTGCCACGAAGAGCCCCATGCGAAGCAATTTGCCGTTCGTGGAACGACGTCGTGCGCTCCCTGCCATACATCGCAGAGTTGGACGTCGTTGGTGTTTGATCATGAAACACAGAGCTCGTTCTCGTTGACCGGCGCACATAAGAAAGTGCCGTGTAGTTCATGCCATAAGAAGGAGCTGATCAACGGCAAGAGTGTTGTGCGGTTCAAGCCGCTGTCGACCAAGTGCGAATCCTGTCATGGACAGAAGGAGGTACATAATGGGTAGACGACTCCTTCCGCTAGTTCTATCGATTATGTCCACGACGACTGTATTTGCGCAGGTGTCGCCTCATGGTCCGATTAAATTTGACTGCCAGACATGCCACGCCACCGATTCGTGGGAGATGAGGAAGGATGGTGTGTTCGACCATAAGGCAACAGGTTTCCCATTGACTGGACAGCACAAGACCCTGGACTGTGCTTCGTGCCATGAGGGATTGAAGTTCGCATCGCAGAGCGCGAAGTGTTTGTCGTGCCATACCGACGTACATAAGAGCGAACTCGGGGAAAACTGTGTGCGGTGCCATACAACGCAATCATGGCAAATTCCTGATATGCGGCAACGGCATCAGGAGACACGCTTCCCGCTTGTGGGAAGGCATCTCACACTGACCTGCGAATCATGTCACACCAATGCGTCGGCACATCAGTACATGGGAACGCCCACGACATGCATCGGGTGTCACCGGGTCGATTTCCAGGCAACCAAGAACCCGGCGCACTCCACAGCAGGGTTCTCGACGGAATGCGCCAAGTGCCATCGTGTTACAGCGTTTGATTGGGGACAGAGTTTCGACCACGACCTGACAGCGTTTCCCCTGACGGGAGTCCACAGGTCTGTGGCCTGCATATCATGCCATCAAAATGAGCGGTTCAAGGGGACGCCGACCGAGTGCAATGCCTGTCACCGTGCGGAATTTACAGCGGCAAGCAATCCAAGTCACGTTGCAGCAGGATTCTCCATGCAATGTCAGACCTGCCACACCCCCACGCGATGGACGGGAGTCCTGTATGACCACAACACATTGACACGCTTCCCGTTGACCGGTGCACACACCTCTTTGCAGTGTTCAAACTGCCATGGAGATAATATCTTCGCTGGTCGTTCGGTTGAATGTTTCAGTTGTCATCAAAACACGTTTGCGTCTGCGCAGTCACCGAACCACGTCGCCGGCAACTTTAATCATGACTGCACGCAGTGTCACTCAACGGCAAACTGGACGAACGCAACATTCAACCACAACACCACACGATTCCCACTGACTGGCGCCCATGTCGCTACTCAGTGCCAGTCGTGCCATACGAACGGGAACTACCAGTTGGTATATACGAACTGCTGGGAATGTCATCAAACTGACTTCCAACAGGCCGCGAATCCGAGCCACGTGGCAGGCAACTTCAATCATGACTGTACCCAGTGCCACTCGACGACGAACTGGACGAGTGCAACGTTCGATCATAGCGCGACACGGTTCCCGCTGACGGGGGCGCATGTTGCGACACAGTGCCAGACCTGCCATACGAATGGGAACTACCAGCTCGTGTACAGCAACTGCTATCAATGCCATGCAACGGAGTTCCAACAAACGACGAACCCGAACCATGTGGCAGGCAACTTTAATCATGACTGTACCCAGTGCCACTCGACGACGAACTGGACAAGTGCAACGTTCGATCACAGTACGACGCGGTTCCCGCTGACAGGAGCGCACGTTGCGACACAGTGCCAGGCCTGCCATACGAATGGCAATTTCCAACTGGTTTACAGCAACTGCTACCAATGCCATGCAACGGAGTTCCAGCAAACGACGAACCCGAACCATGTGGCAGGCAACTTCAATCATGACTGTACCCAGTGCCACTCGACGACGAACTGGACAAGTGCAACGTTCGATCACAGTACGACGCGGTTCCCGCTGACGGGGGCGCACGTTGCGACACAATGCCAGACCTGCCATACGAATGGCAATTACCAACTGGTTTACAGCAACTGCTACCAATGCCATGCAACGGAGTTTCAGCAGACGACGAACCCGAACCATGTGGCTGGCAGCTTCAACCATGATTGTAGCCAGTGTCACTCGACAACGAACTGGACAGGTGCAACGTTCGATCACAGTACGACGCGGTTCCCGCTGACAGGAGCGCATGTTGCGACACAGTGCCAGACCTGCCATACGAATGGGAACTACCAACTCGTGTACAACAACTGCTACCAGTGTCATGCAACAGAGTTCCAGCAAACGACAAATCCGAACCATGTGGCTGGCAACTTCAACCATGATTGTAGCCAGTGTCACTCGACGACGAACTGGAACACCTCCACGTTTAATCACAGCACCACACGCTTTCCGCTCACAGGGGCTCACACGTCTACGGCGTGCCAGTCGTGCCATGTGAATGGAAACTATCAGTTGGTCTACACGGATTGCTACCAGTGCCATCAAGCGGACTTTCAGCAAACGACGAACCCGAACCATGTGGCGGGGAACTTCAGTCATGATTGCACCCAGTGCCACTCCACAACGAACTGGACCGGTGCAACCTTTGACCACAGCACGACACGGTTCCCACTGACCGGCGCTCACACGGCCACTCAGTGCCAGGCGTGCCACACGAATGGCAACTATCAGCTCGTGTACACGGATTGCTATCAGTGCCATGCAACCGTATTCCAACAGGCAACCAACCCGAATCACGTAGCGGGTAATTTTAGTCACGACTGCACCCAGTGCCATTCTACAACCGTCTGGCAGCCGTCGACATTCAGCCACAGTGCAACCCGGTTTCCCCTCACGGGCGTGCATACAACGACACCTTGTCAATCCTGTCATGTGAATGGCAACTACCAATTGGTGTATACGGATTGTTACCAGTGCCATCAGACGGATTTCAACAACGCGACCAATCCCAACCATGTGTCAGGGAACTTCAGTCATGATTGTACCGGGTGTCATACAACCACAGGCTGGAGCCCGGCCACGTTCAACCACAGCACGACGCGCTTCCCCTTGACCGGGGCACACACGACGGTGCAGTGCCAGTCGTGTCATGTGAATGGCAACTACCAGTTGGTGTACACAGATTGTTACCAGTGCCATCAGACGGATTTCAACAACGCGACCAATCCCAACCATGTGTCAGGGAACTTCAGTCATGATTGTACCCAGTGCCACTCGACGTCCGTCTGGCAACCATCGACATTCAACCATGGCACGACTCGTTTCCCGTTGACGGGGACTCACACAACCACACCCTGTCAGTCGTGTCACGTGAACGGGAACTATCAGCTTGTCTACACGGATTGCTACCAGTGCCATGCAACTGAGTACCAGCAGACCACCAATCCGAACCATGTGGCGGGTAATTTCAGTCATGATTGCACACAGTGCCACTCGACGACGAACTGGACGAGTGCGACGTTCGATCACAGCACGACACGCTTCCCACTGACGGGGGCGCACGTGGCCGTCCAGTGCCAGTCGTGTCACGTGAATGGCAACTACCAGCTTGTGTACACGGATTGCTATCAGTGTCATCAGACGGATTTCACCAATGCCACAAACCCCAACCATGTGGCGGGGAACTTTAGTCACGATTGCACCCAGTGCCACTCGACGACCAACTGGACGAGTGCAACATTCGACCACAGCACAACACGGTTCCCGCTAACCGGTGCACACACATCGGTGCAGTGTCAGTCGTGTCACGTGAATGGGAACTACCAGCTTGTGTACACGGACTGCTATCAGTGTCACGCAACGGATTTCAACAATGTGACTAATCCGAACCACGTGACGCAGCAGTTCTCCCATGCTTGCACGACGTGTCACAGTACAAGTGTGTGGACGCCAAACACGATGAACCATGATGCAGCATATTTCAGGATTTATTCGGGTCATCATCTCGGGCGATGGACACAGTGTAGCCAGTGTCACACGACGATCGGTAACCTTGGGGCATGGAGTTGTACAACAGGCTGTCACCAGACTGCGCACAACCAGGGGCAGAACTGTTACGGCTGCCACCGGAACGCATAGAGATCATGTCGAAGGGGGCGGCAATGATGTTGATGGGGAAGAGAAGTCCAGGGAAAGGGGCAGCAATCGTGTTGTCGATGTTCATCTCCGGAATAGCGGCAGCTCAGGTGTCACCGCATGGGAATTTTACCGTTCCGTGCGAGTCGTGCCATGAAACCAACTCCTGGAAAATGAAGAGTGACCCGGCATTCAAACACGAAACGACAGGGTTTGCTTTGACCGGTCAACATAGAACTGTCAAATGCGAATCATGCCATCGAGAGTTGAAGTTTTCAAAGATGAATGCGAATTGCATTTCCTGTCATACCGATGTTCATCGGAGCGAGCTGGGGATGAACTGCCTCAAGTGCCACACAACTGAGTCGTGGCAGGTGCCTGAAATGATCCACAAACATCAGCAGACGAGATTCCCGCTGGTGGGCAGACATTTGACTGTGCCGTGCCAGACATGCCACGCCAACGCATCGCAGCACGAATACATCGGGACGCCCACGACATGCATCGGGTGCCATCGCAGTGATTTTCAGACGGCGAAGAACCCGGACCATGTGATGGCACAATTCTCGACAGATTGCTCACAGTGTCACCAGATGACTGCGTTCTCGTGGGGCACGAGCTTTGATCATGCCTCGACTGGTTTTCCGCTTACCGGGGCGCACAAGACTGCGCAGTGCGGAGCATGTCATGAGAGCAACAAGTTCACGAAGCTCTCGACCGATTGCTATCAGTGTCACCAGGCACAATTCCTGCAGGCGGGCAACCCGAACCACACCAGCGGAAACTTCAGTCATGATTGTACCCAGTGCCACTCGACAACGGGATGGAGCCCGGCGACGTTCAATCATAGCACGACCCGGTTCCCACTGACGGGGGCGCACGTTGCCGTCCAGTGCCAGTCGTGTCACGTGAATGGCAACTACCAGCTTGTGTACACGGATTGCTATCAGTGTCATCAGACGGATTTCACAAACGCAACCAATCCGAACCATGTAGCAGGCAACTTCAGTCATAATTGCACCCAGTGTCACTCGACGACGAACTGGACGAGTGCAACGTTCGATCACAGCACAACACGGTTCCCGCTGACCGGCGCTCACGTTGCGGTCCAATGTCAATCGTGTCACGTGAATGGTAACTATCAGCTTGTTTACACCGACTGCTACCAGTGTCATCAGACGGATTTCACGAATGCAACCAATCCGAACCATGTAGCAGGCAACTTCAGTCATGATTGCACGCAATGTCACTCCACGACGAACTGGACGAGTGCAACATTCGATCACAGCACGACACGGTTCCCGCTGACCGGCGCTCACACATCAGTACAGTGCCAGTCGTGTCACGTGAATGGCAACTACCAGCTTGTGTATACGGATTGTTACCAGTGCCATCAGACGGATTTCCAGCAGGTGACGAACCCGAATCATGTGACGCAGCAGTTCTCTCATACATGCACGACATGCCACAGCACGAGTGTGTGGACGCCGAACACAATGAACCATGATGCGGCATACTTCAAGATCTACTCGGGTCGTCATCTCGGTCTCTGGACACAGTGCAGTCAGTGTCATACGACAATCGGCAACCTTGGAGCATGGAGTTGCACGACCGGATGCCACCAGAATGCACACAATCAGGGGCAGAACTGTTACGGGTGCCACCGCAGCGTATGAGCAGTGCAAGGAGGAGAAGGCAATAATGTCAATGAGAATGCAGGAAGAATTCCCTTCTTTGAGCGACAGCTTTTGTCGGAGTTCTCATGCCGAGGTTGATCGGCGTGGATGGTATAGTCACTGCGATGGTCCCGCATGTTATCTTCTTATGGGGGGGAACAAATGAAAGGATTAGGAATAGTCGTGATGCTGGCGCTCTCACAAATCGCGCTGGCACAGGAGAAGACGGTTACCGGGACTGTAACCTATATCGCTGCCGGGACGGTGTACACGTCCCTGGGATGGGAGAGTGGTGTAAGGGACTCATGTAATTTGTATGTCAAGTCAGGTTCGGACACGACCGCAATGTTGCGGGCATTTGCGTGCAGCTCGAAATCCTCCGTTTGCAGAGTGGTCAGGTCCAAGCAGGAAGTGCGGGTGGGTGCTGCGGTGGTTGCCAGTGTTGTTATCGACCCCCTCAAGAAAACGGACGTCACGAAAACTACATCCGATTCGAAGCCTCTGTCAGGCCAGCTCCCGGGCATGTCGGGCAAAACCAAATCGCAGGTGACCGGTCCGGTTCAGGTTCAGGGGCGCATCAGTGCACAGTATTATATGAACAGGTACGATAATGAGCTGTATAATACCACACAGCCCGGCATCGTGTTGAACCTGCGTGCCCGATCCACGGATATCCCCCTCAAATTCGAGGTGTACTCGAACATGCGCACACTGGCTTACGGCAACGCGAGCCCATTTTCCAGAAGTGCGCTGAACCAGTCGCGAGTTTATCGACTCTCTCTTGAGTATGATGATGGTGCAAATGACATATCGGTGGGAAGAATCATTCCCATGTCAGCACCGTCAATCGGCTACATTGATGGCGCGCTCGTTGCGCGGAAGCTCGGGATTGTTACCATTGGAACGACATTCGGGTACCAGCCAAGCTATACGTTACATGGGGTCTCGACGGACTATAAGAAATTTGCCGTGTTCGCCAGCGTGCAGCCTGTAGACTCGACGAATCTCACAATCTCGACTGCATATGCACGAACATATTACCTTAACGTGTTAGACAGAGAAGTGCTCAGCGGGAATATCACCATGTATACGCAAGGCGGGTTTCAGATCTATGGATACTCCGAGGTTGATATGAGATCGGAGTCCCAGGGAGCATTCAAGATGTCGCCGACGCTGACCTCATTGTTCGTCAACGCAAACTACAGGGTTACGCAATTGTTGACAGTGGGAATTGGCGCCGATGCGTCGCGACCTCTCTACACGTTTTCCGTGGCTCGGTTCATTCCCGATTCTCTTCAAGAAACACGATTGCGGTCGGGGGTGAGTACGACTATTTCGCTGTACCTGCCGGGAGGAGTCACCCTTTCCAACACCTATTCTCCCCGGACGTCAGAAGCGAATTTTGCAAGCGTGTACTCGAACTATACCACTATTGGGGTATCCAATGTGTTTTCAAGTGGAGTGTATTTCCGATCGAACTTCAATCTGAACTCGAACGAGTACTCCACTTCCAATGGATATGGGTTGGGTCTCCAGAGGAACATTATGGATTTTGCTGATGTCAACCTCCGGTATCAGCAGAACACGTATACATTGAAGAATTACGGCGACAGACACTTGAGCCGCACAATGGGTACGGATGTGATCTTCAACCTGACACGGACGATGTCCATGATGGTAAGCTATGACCGGTTGGACGGGTACGGAATAATATCCAACTCGATCTTCGGCGAGTTTAGTGTGAGGTTCTGATGGACTCAGCGTATACGTATATCATATTCGCATTCCTGTTGGGAGTTATTGCAGTACCGTACTGGCTGAAGGTACTCCGGCACAAACGGGATGCTGCAAAGACATACGAGAAGAACGTCAAGGCAGGCCTTCTCGAGCCCGTGACGCTTCATCCGAAGATTGACATTGGAGCATGCATCGGATGCGCGAGCTGCGTGAAGATTTGCCCGGAAGATGTGCTTGGAATTGTGGGTGGACACGCGGTGATTGTGAGCGGAACAAGGTGTGTAGGTCACAGTCTTTGCGTTGACGTGTGTCCGGTGGGTGGCATCACGCTCCAATTCGGGGCTCCGCGACACGGGATGGAAATCCCGATGTACAACGACAATTATGAGTCGAACGTTGAGGGTCTCTATATCATTGGAGAGCTCGGCGGCGTCGGGCTTGTCAAAAATGCAGTGTCTCAGGGGTTGAAGGCGATCGCTGATGTTACCCGGAAAAACCGGCGTGGTCCGGCGAACGGTTACGATGTGGTGATTGTGGGCGCCGGGCCTGCGGGTATTGCTGCTTCTCTTGCATGCAAGGCAAATAATCTCCGGTACGTGGTCCTTGAACAGGATGAGATCGGGGGAACAGTTCTCCACTATCCCCGGAAGAAACTTGTGCTGACGTCACCGGTTGAACTTCCCCTCTACGGCAAGTTGAAGGTCTCGGAAATTTCCAAGGAAGAACTTCTCGGCATCTGGAAGGACATTATTAGAAGATTTTCGATCAATATTCTTACTCAGCACAAAGTCGAGCTCGTCGATCAAACGAACGGAGTCTTTACGGTGAAAGCAAAGGGAACCACGTTCGTTGCGGGAACAGTTCTGCTTGCGATCGGCCGGAGGGGAAGCCCCCGTAAACTCGGAGTCGCCGGAGAGGAACTCCCCAAGGTAATGTATAGGCTAATTGAAGCCGAAACCTATACCCAGAAACACATTCTTGTGGTGGGGGGAGGTGACAGCGCGATTGAAGCAGCAGTCGGGCTTGCGAATCAAAGGGGGAATACGGTGACAATAAGCTATCGGAAAGATGACTTTGTGCGGCTCAAGGAGAAGAACGAGACCCGCATTCGTGAGGTCATGAACTCCGGCAAGGTCAAGACGATCTTCAACTCAGGTGTGGTGGAGATCAAGCCTGAGGTAGTGTTTGTCCAGGAAGGAGACAAGATCATTCACAACCTTCAGAATGATTACGTGTTTATCTTTGCTGGTGGGGAATTGCCGACCGAATTGCTGAAGCGGGCTGGTGTAAGGCTCAGAACAAATGAAGTAAAGTCGGAGGCGGCGTAGACGGTTTAAGATGGAGCCTTGTCGATACACGATCTACGGTAACTTCTCGGCGGCCTCACGAGGTGTAGGCCTGGCCTGCTGCCTGATGCGTGTTTGCAGAGTGGAGAATTGCGCTTCTACTTGTTGTTCGCCGTTTGTCGGCTGGACGCGGACGTAGACTCCTTCGGCAGTTAACGCTCGTGCCCGGACATTGTCACGGAGCGCGCTGTCCAGTACCTCACGCTTGATGATTTCCTTCCAATACAGATCCTCGACAGGAAACATCAGTTCCACACGTCTGTCGAGATTGCGCCCCATCAGATCGGCGCTACTGAGGTAGAGATCCGGGCTGCCGTCGTTAAGGAAATGGAACACGCGGCTGTGCTCGAGAAAGCGCCCCACAATGCTGCGGACGCTGATATTCTCACTCACACCCTTGACACCGGGGCGTAGGCTGCAAATTCCCCTCACAATCAGAACGACCTTCACACCGGCTTTCGACGCTTCGTAGAGTACCTCAATCATCTGGAGGTCTGTAAGCGCATTGATCTTGAAGATGATCTCAGCGTGCTTGCCGGCTTTTGCGTGTCCAATCTCCCTGATGATCAGTGCCGTGATGTTTTCGCGCATGTTGATTGGCGCGACAATAAGCTTGCTATACTCGTTTCTGTTTGAGTAGCCGGTGAGGTAGTTGAACACCTCTGTTGCATCATTGGTGATATCCTCCCGACACGTGAAGAAGCTCAGATCCGTGTACACCTTCGCCGTCACAGGATTGTAGTTCCCGGTCCCCAAATGGACATAGCGCCTCAACCCATCCTGCTCCTTTCGGACGACAAGCGCCATCTTGGCGTGAGTCTTCAACCCCATCAAGCCATAGACTACATGTACACCAGCGTGTTCGAGTTTCTTCGCCCACTCGATGTTCTTCTCTTCGTCAAACCTCGCTTTCAGCTCGACAAGGACAGCGACCTGTTTCCCCTCCTCGGATGCCTGAATCAGTAACGGTACGAGCGGCGATTCCTTTCCTATCCTGTAAAGCGTCTGCTTAATGGCAAGGACACTGGGGTCGTTTGCAGCCGACTTGATGAACTGGACCACAGGGTTGAATGAATCGTAGGGGTGATCAAGAATGATGTCACCGCGCCTGATGAGCGTGAACATATCTTCGCTCTCCTCATCGGCTTGCAGCGGTGCCGGATAATACACCGGATCCTTGAGGTCGGGCCGCGGCAGTTTCATCAAGGCCATGAGGTGGCTCAATCCAAGTGGTGGATTGAGGGGGTAGACATCGTCCTGGGTGACCTCGAGGTTCTCAATGAGAATATCCCTGATGCGGGGCGGCATGGTATTCTGGATTCCGACGCGAACAACGGATCCAAAACGCCTCAACCGAAGAGATTCCGCAATCGAGCGAATCAAATCCTCCGCTTCATCCTCTTCAATCTCAATGTCCGCGTTGCGTGTGACCCTGAACGCGTACGACTCTTTCACCATCATTCCGGAGAACAACATGCCGAGGTTCTCAGAAATGAGGTCCTCCAGCCAGACGAATCGGGATTCCCTGGTCGCTCCCGTCGAAGCAGGAATCTCAATGAGTCTCGGTAATACGTCGGGCACCTTGACGCGCGCAAACCGTTCTTCTCCGTTTGGTGCCGTCACGACGACCGCAAGACTCAGGCTGAGATTTGAGATATAAGGGAAGGGATGTCCCGGATCGAACGCCAGCGGAGTCAGAACCGGAAAGATCTCGCGGGAGAAATACTCTGCAAGCATCTGTCGGTCGGTCGGGGTCAATTCGTTCATTTTCAGCAGATGAATGCCTGCACTCTTGAGTTTCGGATGAAGATCATTCCAGAAACACTCGCTCATGCGTTTCACCATCCGGACCACACTGGCATGGATTTCCTTGATCTGCTCGATGGGTGTTCGACCATCGGGAGAATACTCGACGACATCGGCAAGGATCTGTTCCTTGATCGCGGCCACCCTGATCATGAAGAACTCGTCGAGGTTTGAGCTGACGATGGAAAGAAATTTCGCCCGCTCCAGCAGAGGATGCCGCTCGTCCTGGGCCTCTTCCAATACCCGGTTATTGAACTCCAGCCAACTCAGCTCGCGGTTAATATAGAGTGACGGGTCGAGAGTAATCGACGAGGCTTTTCCCTCGTCGGCAGACCGCATTTTGCGTTTGCGACGAACCCTTTTCTTTGGTTCACCTCGCGAAGTCTGCTCCTCGACCGGTTTTTCTGGTTTCTCAGCCTTCATCACTTGAATTTGTTGTCCTCACAATATCGCTACGCTGGACGGCGAAAACAAGTCAAGAAATCGTAAAGTCCGCTCAAAACAAATGAACGAGAGCTTGATTTGCGTTGGTTTTTCACTTATGCTGGTCTGTATTGACTTCCTATGAGGTGACGAATGGCTCGAACGATACTCTCTTTTTTTGCCGTGGTGTTTGCGCTCCCCATGGCGGTGTTGGGGCAAGATACCTTCTCGATCGTCGCGGTTGACACAGTCACCGGTGAGATTGGTAGTGCAGGTGCTTCCTGTGTCAGTGCCATCAACGGTGTCGGCGCATACATTATCAGTGATGTGATCGAGGGAGTTGGTGCGATTCACACCCAGGCATCGTGGCTGCAATCAAATCAACAGACCGCCCATCAGCAAATGCTCCTCGGCAAATCGCCACAGGAGATTATCGACTGGATGGCGACGCACGATGCTCAGGGGAACCCGACAGTCCGTCAGTACGGAGTGGTTGACCTCACGCGGCGAGGCTTGAGTGCCGCGTACACAGGGGTGAACTGTCAGAACTATAAGGGCCATGCAACGGGCCCGGGATATTCAGTGCAAGGGAATATTCTTCTTGGCCGGATGATCATTGACACCATCACGAATGTCTACCTGAGCACTCCCGGTCCGCTGGCCGACAGGCTGATGGCTGCACTGGAGGCCGCGAAGATTATCGGGGCTGATACGCGGTGCGCCGTGCGTAATACCTCAACAGAATCATCGTTCATCAAGGTGGTCCGGATTGGTGATGGCACCACACCTTACCTGTTGAGGATTGTGCCCGATACCCCGAGCGGGACGGATCCGATCGACGTTCTTCATCTTGTGTTTAACGCATGGAAGGATTCGCTCAGGACAAGAGTCGATCCCTTTCTCTCGGGACTTCTCCTCGACAGGGATACCCTTGCCGCAGATGGTGCTTCGCAGGCTGTTCTCACCATCATTCCCCGGAATAATTCTGATACGCTGCTACCGGCTGGACGCGCTGTACTGCTGAATCACACCGGTGCGGGGGGGCTGAGTGCTGTGACCGATCTTGGGAATGGAACATATGCCGCGACAATCACGTCACCACTCACTGCGGGAACGGACACGATTGGCGCGAGAGTAGTGTCAGGGAACGACACAGTCCGGATCGCTGCAAGGGTCGTTCTCACGTACACATCTGCAACAAACGTGAAGGAGGTGTACGTTGCTCCACGGACCTTCTCTCTCGAGCAGAACTTCCCCAATCCGTTCAATCCCACCACAATAATTCAATTCGGGATCGGCTCAGATTCGGATGTTCTGCTGACGGTCTATGACCTCTCGGGAAGGGAAGTGCGCTCTCTGGTTGCAGGATGGGAAAGCGGGGGACCCCATGCTGTCACGATGAATGCCTCCGGACTCGCCAGCGGAGTATACTACTATCAACTTCGCGCGGCGAACTTCGTTACGACACGGAGAATGGTGGTGCTGAAGTAGCGATCAGGCGGGTTCTCCCATGTAGCTTTTGGCGATGGCTCTGACAGTTTGTACAAGTGACATTAGCCCCATCCCTTTTCCCATCGAGATATTCTGGCGAAAGATTCGGGAGACGATATCTTCAGATATCTGTGCCGCCTGGGCGGGAAGAGCGCCCGACAATCCTTTGTCCAGAACGGTGGCCAGTGCCTTGGCAGACACGCCGGATGGATTCTCCACGGCGAAGTAGAACTTCAGCGTATGATCAGGCTGTTCGACCGACCACACGTATGCCTCCGATTCACAGAACTGAACCCGATGACCCACATCGAAAGGTCGTGCGGCAATTGAGGGTGGGACTTCCTGAAATTGTTCGGCATACCTCAGCAGCAGATCCACACGCCCGTCTTCGTCTGTGACAGACTCGAACTGCTTGAGTATATCAGCAAGCCTGGGAGGATACGAAGTGAAATCAAGCACGGGTTCTCACCTGCGCGGGCGTATGCTGCGGAGCCTCGCGCTCTATAGGGACATTGACCATGTTCCCCCACTCAGTCCAGCTTCCATCGTAATTCCTGACGCTGTTGAATCCGAGCAGGTACGTCAGCACGAACCATGTGTGGCTGCTTCGCTCGCCGATCCGGCAGTATGCGATGACATGGTTGTCGCGCCGTAATCCCTGTTCGGTGATATAAATGGATGCAAGTTCCTCTGCTGTCTTGAATGTGCCGTCGTCGGTGTTCACCGCGCGTGACCAGGGAACGTTCTTTGCGCCGGGGATGTGTCCTCCCCGCAGCGCACCTTCGTTCGGATAGTTTGGCATGTGGAGTCGTTCGCCGGTATACTCTTCGGGGCTGCGAACATCAATGAGCGGCTGGTTGCGCTCGATGTGTTTCATCACGTGATCCCGGAGGGCTCGTATTTTTGTGTCATCCCGTTGATGGGCATGGTATGTGCTTGCCGGGAACGGAACCAACTCCCGCGTGAATTTGCGCCCTTCCTTCTCCCACTTTAATCTTCCCCCATCCATCACTTTTGCGTTTCTATGGCCAAACAACTGGAACACCCAGAATGCATAACATGCCCACCAATTGTTCTTATCACCGTAAAAGACAACGGTTGTTTCCGGAGTGATGCCGAGCCGTGACATCAACGCTTCGAAGGCTGCTCGCGGAATATAATCCCTGCGGATCTGATCGTTCAGGTCGGTGGTCCAATCCACGTGGGCCGCGTTCGCGAATATGACCCGAAGCGAACAGCAATGTATCTTCATTCGATTCAATAAGGCGTATCCCGGTGTCATCGAGATGCTCGTCGACCCACGCGGTTGAAACAAGCACTTCGGGATGGATATATCCCCTGCCGGTAATTGGTGTGTCCATGATGCCCTCCTTCCAAGAATTCAAACCCGTGTCATACCATTCCAACACTCAAATCAGCGACAAAGTTCTCGCGGCGCACGGAAGCCTTGTATTCGTTCCTTAGAAACCGTAGATTTTGCACAGAAAAGAATTCCCACAGGCAAATGCTCGATAAACAACTGAAGACCCAACTGCCCGAATCTCTGCCGGCTTTCCCCATTCTCGAAGCTCTGGGCGATTCCTGCTTTGTGCTGACCCGTCAAGGCATCATTGTTGCCGCCAACGGGATTGCCGGGAGCTACCTTCAACAGCCGAGGACGGGCCTGGTTGGCAAGCAATTGATTTCATTTCTTGATCCTGCTTCGGGTCCGGAGTATTCTGCGGCACTCACACGTTGTTTCGCCGACAACAGGAGACAATGCTGCAATCTTGTTCTCCAGCTTCCGGACGGGCCCCATGACATTGAAGTTTCGTTTTCCATGTGTGCTCCCGTGGATGGAGCGACAGATCTCCTGTGTCTGGTAATCGTGCGCGACATCTCGGAAGAAAAACGAAAGGAGATTGACCTTCTCAGGTTCTCGAACGTCGCTCACTATACATTGAACCCGCTCGAAATCACGGATGTTGAGGGAAAGATCATCTACGTCAACCCGGCATTTGAGCGGGCAAGCGGCTATTCAAAAGACGAGATTCTCGGAAGGAACCCGAATGTGTTTGGCAGCGGGAAGCATCCGAGAAGCTTCTGGGAGAATATGTGGAGTACCATCAGATCCGGGAATGTGTGGGTGGGGGAAGTGGAAAACAAACGAAGGAGTGGAGAGCCGTTTCTCACCCATCTGCTCATTTCGCCAGTCGTCGACCGGTCAGGAGAGATTGTGGGATACTTCGGAGTGCATCGCGACATCACGGACCAGCGACGCCTCGAACACCAGTTGTTCCAGGCGCAAAAAATGGAGAGCATCGGCACCCTTGCGGCAGGTATTGCCCATGAGGTGGGCAACCCTCTTACCTCCATTTCCTCGCTCGTGCAGGTGGTGCAACGAACGTCGGACGATGACTTCACCAAGGAGAAGCTCGAGTTGATCAAGCATCAGGTAACTCGCATCTCCAAGATCATACGCGACCTTGTGGACTTTTCCCGCCCCTCCACCTATGAAGTGCAGCTCACCGACATCAACAAGAGCATTCGCCAGGCAGTGGAAATTGTGCGCGTAGGGAAGAAGTCAAAAGCGATTCACTTTGACCTCCAGCTTGACGCGGCGTTGCCATCGATCCACCTTGTCCCCGATCAGGTCGAGCAAGTGTTCATCAATGTTCTCATCAACGCCGTTGATGCGGTGTACGACATCCAGCAGAAAGAGCAACGGGAAGGCAGGGTCACAGTATCGTCGCGAGTTGATGGTGACCATGTGGGGGTGACCATTGAAGATAACGGAAAGGGAATGTCGGAGGAACAGGTGGAGAAGATCTTTGAGCCGTTTTTCACGACGAAGGGCGTTGGCGAGGGAACCGGACTCGGGTTATGGGTGAGTTACGGGATCGTCAAAAGTTTCCACGGTGAGATTCGTGTTGAAAGCCGTGTGGGTGCCGGCTCCTCCTTTGCGATCCTCCTTCCCCTCCAATCTGACTACTAATCCATCACTGCCATGCCGCATCGCATATTGGTTGTCGACGACGAGCAGATCATCCGCGATTCGATCTCCTTCATACTGAAGAAGGAGGGGTACACAATTGAGGAGGCACCCAACGGCAAGATAGCATTTGAGAAGATCAGCGAGCAGCCATTTGATGTCGTCATCACCGATATCGAGATGCCCGTCATGAAAGGCATCGAGCTGCTGGAGAAGGTGATGCAGGTGAGCCCGCAAACGGTTGTGCTCATCATTACCGCGTATGGGTCCCTCGAAACGGCCATTGCGGCATTGCGGGCCGGGGCCAGCGATTACATTTTGAAGCCGCTGGAGTTCGACGAGCTGCTGATCAAGATGAAGCGACTGCTTGATGCCCGGTCGCTGTCTGTTGAAAACCAGCTGCTCCGGCGGGAAATCCAGCGGGAGTTCAACTCGTCGCCGATCATCGGCAAGAGCCCCGCAATGAAGCGGGTGTTTGATACCATCATGACTGTTGCAGTGACAGATTCAACCGTATTGATTACAGGGAAAAGCGGTACAGGAAAAGAACTGGTCGCCCGGTCCATCCACTTCAATAGCCCCCGGCGCGAGAGGCCGTTTGTGGCAGTCAACTGCGGGGCGATCCCTGAATCGCTGATCGAAAGTGAGCTCTTCGGACACAAGCGCGGTTCTTTCACCGGTGCCGTTGCGGACAAGATCGGATACTTCAAGGCGGCGGAGGGCGGCACGCTTTTTCTCGATGAGGTGAGTGAGATGCCGATCAATCTGCAGGTCCGGCTCCTGCGCGCCATCGAGCAGCGCGAGATAATTCCCGTAGGAATGTCCACCCCGCTCGGCATCGATACCCGTTTTATCGCAACGACAAACCGCGATCTTCAAAAGGAGGTCGAAGACGGACGGTTCAGGGAAGATCTCTATTATCGTCTCAACGTCGTGGAGATCCATCTGCCACCGCTCAGTGAGCGCAAAGACGACATCCCGCTGCTTGTGGAACACTTCATCAACATGTATCGGGCAGAGCTCCGGAAGGACGTCAAGGGGATCGATGCGGAGGTGATGCGCGCCCTGATGAACCACACTTGGAAAGGTGAAGTGCGGGAAATCAGCAACATCATCGAGCGGGCGATGATCTTCTGCAAAGGAGAGTTCGTCACGATGGGTGACCTGCCTGAATTCTTCCGCAGCTCATCACGAACCGACTTCCCCGATGACAATAAACCACTCCAGCAGGCGATGAATGAACTTGAAAAGGCGTACATCGAACGCGTCTTAAGGAAGCACCAATTCGACAAAGAACAAACCTCGCAGGTCCTCGGCATTAGTCTCCCGACACTCTATCGTCGAATCAAGGAACTGGGAATCCCTCAAGAATAACCCATTATCAAATCTGAAGCCCGCCCTTCACCGACATCTCATGTTTGAGAAGGGGACTTTTCTCTCCGGGCATCGCCAACCAGAGACCCCCCAGTTCATGCCATTCTGAGCAGCGGAGTGGCTTTTTCGTGCTCTCCAACGTACCCCCGAATCGGCACAACCGTTGTAGTATTCCTTTCCGGACTCGCAGTTCAGGGATGGTGTCATGTACGTCGTAAAAAACATTCTGGTGACCACGGACTTCTCGGATTTTTCGACTGCAGCCGTGGAATACGCCTCGTCCTTCGCATTGCTCTACGGTGCGAAGATTCATCTGATACATGTCATGGAACCCGGACCCGTCGTCGGAGTGCGTAATGTCGAGTTGAACGCCGCAACCATGTCAGCGGAACTCGAAGCGACAGCGCAGGAAGAGATGAGAAAGTTCGTCTACTGGAGACTCAAAAACAATACAAACCTGGAACAGGTGATTCTGCACGGTGATCCGCACAGGGAAATTGTACGATATGCCCAGGAGCATGAGATAGACCTGATCGTCATTGCCACACATGGTCGGACGGGTCTTGCCCACATGTTGATGGGCAGCGTGGCTGAGAAGATCATTCGCTTGTCTCCCACTCCGGTACTTGCTGTGAAGCCGCCGGAATTGCGGGACCGGATCCTGAAGAAGGAGGATGTTGAAGAAGATCTCCATGTCCTGCGGAGGGACTGACGTGAACGGTGCGCTGCATACGATGGGATCATCGAAATCTGATGACACAGAAGCCGTGAGCGATCGTACGAAGAAAACGATTATCATGTACAGCCCCGATCTAGATCTCTGCATGAGTCTTACGTTGTACTTTCAGGACAAGTACGTAATTGTCACAACGACGGACGGGAATACGCTGCCCGGACTTGTTGAAACATATCAGCCATCGCTGGTAATTGCCGATGCTCTTCCAACGAGCTGGATTCTCCAATTGTTTGATACGTGGAAACAGACGCACCCCGGGATTCGAGTCATGCTGTTCCGGGTGTGGCGCTATGACGACCGCAAACGTGAGGCAGCAATCCACAAATCGATCGATTATGTGGTGTATAAGCCGATAGATATTGATTTTGTCGCCCATATTGTCAGTGGGCTCTTTGAAGTACCCGGCGAACAGGCCGCGAGCCCGCACTCGTGATCTGCCGGTGACTAACAGAGAAAAGGAGTGAGGACAATGCCAAACGCAATCGCAGTTCCTCTCGGGTCCGAAGAAACCCGCTATGGAAGATATGAGATCAAAAAGTATTTTCACAGAAACTTCATGCGCGGCATGGTGGTATCCTTTGTGATCCATACTGTCGTGATAGGTTCATACTACATTCCTCAGATCATCGGCGGCGACGATGAAGACATCCCGATGGTAAAGGTGCGCATGGTGAAATACAGCGAGCTGGGTCCTCCACCGTCAATCTCGCAGGTAGCTACTCCCCCCCCGGTGGGTGTGCAGGCAATGGCAAAACCCACGGTCGGTGTGCCCGTGCCCGTACCTGATGCTGAGGTGAGTCCGGAACAAACCATCGCAACGCAACAAGAACTAAGCTCGACCCCCTCGCCGGCCCTTGAAGAGCTCGGTGGCAACGGTGATGTGCAGATCACGCAGGACATCCAGATTGACGATGCTGATCCTGCGATGGACGCGTTTATCCCGTACGAGAAAGGACCCGAGATTGTCAAGAAAGTAACACCCAAATACCCGGACATGGCACTCCGGGCGGGTCTCGAAGGAACCGTATGGGTTAAGATTCTCGTCGACAAGGATGGCAAGCCGAAAAAGGCTGTTGTTATCAAATCCACAACAGAGATTTTCAATGATGCCGCGGTCGAGGCAGCAATGCAATTCATCTTCACACCCGCGGTCATGAACAACGGCGCGGTGCGGGTGTGGGTGGCGCTGCCGTTCAAGTTCCAGTTGCGCGATGCGCAATCCAGTTGATGCCACGACAGGAGGGACTGATATGACGGAGAACCGGGACTACCTCGACGAGATTCTTGCACGCATTTGTCCGAAATGCGTCGACGGCGATGGGGCTGGCCATTGCCGAATCGCGAACGGAAAGGAATGTGCGGTAAAGCGGTTCCATCCTCAGATCATGGAGGTGGTCCGCTCGACCTACAGTACCTCAATGGGAGCCTACGAGGCAGCACTGAGAGATAGGATTTGCGGGACTTGCATTCATCAATCCAGCGACGGCAAGTGTGCAATGCGCGATGATATTGACTGCTCCCTTGACAGGTATTTTCCGTTGATCGTACAGGTGATTGAAGAGCTTGACCTCAAGAAGCGATTCGCAAACCCGGCAACTGGGTGGAAGTGATCGAGGTGGCCAATGATAATTGCACTCTCTACATTGAGTACGCTGGTTTCATTCGCCGCATTGTATATTGCGCTACCAGACTGCGTGGAGTTGTATCATCGGTTTATGTACGGTCACGTGGTCGAATGTCCGGACAGGCATCAGCAATCGACGGTCATGGTCTCCCCCGGTATCGCCGCAGGCTCGTCGCCCGTCCTTCGACCGATTCTTGTAGTGAAAGGCTGTGCATTCTGGCCCGAGAATCAAAACTGCAGGCGCCATTGCACTGCACAGCTTCGATGCAGACTTTCGTAAGCATCCAATGACCAACATCCACAAAAGGAGATCCATGAGGGTAACGGAAGAAAAATCGGCGAGACTCCCCAACAATGCTCCCGGAGAGTACTTTGTGGCGGAAGAATGTGACGGTTGCGCCTACTGTGGAATGGTTGCTCCCGAAAACTTTGATTTTGACAAGCCTACCAACACCTACTACGTTGCGCGACAACCCCGGTCAGAAGAGGAAGCGGACTTGGTTCGGGAAGCAATGGAGGATTGCCCGGTCGATGCCATACGGAAGGGAGAGTAATGAAGGCATCGATGTACAATATGGAGCTTGATATTGAGCCGGAACCAGGAATGAGATTAGAGCAGCAGGGGTTTGACCCCTTCAAAACACCATATGAAGTGGACGACCAGGTGTTTCCCTGGTACGAGTCCTTCCAGGAACAGTTGCTGTTCCTTGTCCGGTACGCCGTCCTTGCACCATCCAGCCACAATACCCAGCCGTGGAAGTTCCGGCTGACCAACGACGGCATTGCCGTGTACGCGGATTATTGCAGACGGTTGCCGGTTGTTGACCCCGGGAATCGTGAGTTGATCATGGGCGTCGGCGCGGCGATCCTGAACCTGCGCGTGGCTGCTGCTCATTTTGGGTTTGAATGCGCGGTACAGTACAACCATAGCGGCGACAGCGAACAGCCGCTCGCCTTGCTTCGACTCTCGCGGCCATCATCATTATCTCCGGCGGAGCGGAAACTCGCGCAGCTGTTCCCGTCCATCACGAAGCGGCACACCAACCGTAACCCATTCCTCATGGCTCGCGTCCCGGAGCAGGTGGTGATGACTCTCAATGAATTTGCACAGTCGAGCATCGCCTCGATCCATATTTCGCGGGACGGAGCCGTCAACCAGCAAGTGGCGGATCTTGTGGCCGCTGCGGATATGGCCCAGCAATCCGATCCCTTGTTCAGGAAGGAACTTGCCGAGTGGATCCGGCCCAACTATACTCGCAGACCGGATGGTATGACAGGCGCAAACCTCGGCATGAATGACGCCCTTTCCGTTGTGGGTCCCTGGGCGACAAAGACGCTGAACCTCGGAAAGTTCCGGGCGGCGAGAGACAAGAATCTCTGTGTCGAAGCGCCGGGACTGGTTGTGTTGCACAGCGAGGATGCCTTACCCCAATGGCTGGAAGTTGGCGAGCTCCTGGAGCGGATTCTTCTCGCGTTGACGAAGAACAGCGTGCAATTTGGCTTCTTCAACATGTTGATCGAGATACCGGAACTGCGGACGCAACTCCGTTCGTTGATGTCGCTTTCCTCATGGCCGCAATTGCTCTTGCGCATCGGGTACTGTCTGGCCGACCCGGTGCCGTCCCCTCGCAGACCCATCGAGGAAGTGATTGTGACCGCTGATTCAAAAGGCTCGTTAATGGCGAACCCCAAAGGTGGCCTGCTATGAAACACGAACGCGAGGAGCACGACGTAGCGGGCGACAAAAAATCTTATTCTGTTGAAACCCACCTGATTTACGGTGAGTCGCAGGATCCACGGTGGGACTACAGTCATCACCTCCTTCCGCCAATTTCATCATCGGCAACATTCAGGCTCGACTCTGCCCAGAGGGGCGCGCAAGGGTTCACCGAGTTTGCCCACTCAAGCGAGGAGGTGAATGTCACCAGCAGGGCTCCCATCTACATCTACGATCGTCTCGGCGAGCCGAACAAGGATATGCTGGAGGAAAACCTCGCGTACGCGGAGGGCGGCGATATAGCGGTATCGTTTGCGAGCGGCATGGGCGCCATCTCCGCCGTGCTGGGAATTCTCACGGGCACCGGAAGTGAAGTTCTCGCGCACAAAACACTCTATGGATGCACATATTCATTGTTGACGAACTGGTATCCGCGATTGAGGATCGGAGTGAAGTTTGTCGACTTCACGAATCCCGACGAGGTGGGGCGGGCGATCACCAAACACACCCGTGTCTTGTACATGGAGTCACCCGTCAATCCGACCCTTCGACTTGTCGACCTTGCCGCCATTGCGCAGATTGCACGGGAAGCAAATTCGAAGCGTGCGGCAGACAACAGGATCTACACAGTTGTTGACAGCACCTTTGCCACACCATTCTGCCAGCGCCCCCTGCACCTCGGTATTGATTTCGTCGTTCACTCGCTGACCAAAGCGATAGGCGGGTTCGGGACCGATATTGGCGGAGTGGTCATCGGCCCTCAATGGAGCAAGGATATGTTGATGCTGTACCGGAAGGACTTCGGAGCAGTTCTTTCCCCCAAGAGCGCATGGCCGGTACTGGTGCAGGGACTTCCATCCCTTGCGACCCGTATGAGACAAATGCAAGCCTCGGCAATGAAGGTCGCGGAGTTTCTGGAAACCCGGCCCGAGATTGAAGCCACACAATATCCCGGCCTGCCCTCGTTCAAAGAGTTGAGTCTTGCACGCCGTCAGATGCGGGACTATGACGGCAATTTTGCTCCCGGATCGATGATCTATTTTGTGATGAAGGGAAACGATCCGCAAGATTCACTTGTCCGGGCGGAACGGTTCATCAATCATATCGCAAAGAATGCCTACTGCATCACGCTCGCGGTAAGTCTCGGAAATATCCGCACACTGATTGAACATCCCGGTTCGATGACACATTCAGCAATACCGGCCGACGAGCAACTGGCGAAAGGGCTCGACCCGGGAGGAATCAGGCTGGCGATCGGGCTGGAAAAGACTGAAGACATTATTCAGGATTTGAAGTGTTCCCTTGAACAATCGTTTGCCAGCTTGCCGATGGAGTTGGCAGACTTTGAGGTATGAGATTTTGTTGAAGAACAAACCATTCCTAAGGAGATGATTTGATGGCACGCGGATCCGTTCGCTTTGAGATTGACACGTGTAAAGGGTGTGAGCTGTGCATTGATGCCTGTCCACAGGAGAGCCTTGCGCTCTCGCCTGGCATCAACAAGCAGGGCTATCACTATGCGGTTCTTGTCAAGGATAATTGCACGGGCTGCGTAAACTGCGCTCTGGTGTGTCCGGATGCTGTGATAACCGTGTACCGCGAGAACAAGAAGAAGAAGGTCCCGGTTGCGACAATCTCCAATGTCAAGGAGAATATCAGCATCACCATTGATGACGGCGGGGATGGTGCATTGAATTGAGGTGGATGTGCGGAGTGCCCGAATGTGGCATTCCTGGAATGCCGTGCTTCAAGTAAGATCGTAGTATTGAACTCGATTCGGATAATTGGAAAGGATAATCACTGTGTCAGATATTCGGTTAATGAAAGGCAATGAGGCGCTTGCCGAGGCTGCGATTCGAGCCGGTTGTCAGGCGTATTTCGGGTATCCCATCACCCCCCAATCGGAGGTGCTTGAGTATCTGGCGGATGAAGGACGGCAGCGGGGCATGATCGTTCTCCAGGCCGAGAGCGAAGTTGCTTCCATTAATATGGTGTATGGCGCGGCCGGAGCCGGTGCCAGAGTTATGACGTCCTCATCCAGTCCGGGCATCAGTCTGATGCAGGAAGGGATCTCCTATATTGCCTGTGCGGAACTTCCGTGCCTCGTGGTGAACGTCAATCGCGGCGGTCCCGGCCTCGGTACTATTCAGCCGTCGCAGGGAGATTACTTCCAGGCCACGAAAGGGGGAGGGCACGGTGACTATCGTCTGATTGTCCTTGCTCCTGCGAGCGTGCAGGAGATGGCGGATGCCGTCTATGATGCTTTCGATCTTGCCGACAAATACCGCAATCCGGTGATGATTCTCGCAGATGGTGCCCTCGGGCAGATGATGGAGAAGGTGGAATTCAAGGAGTACACCCCGGCAGATCACATTCCTCCGAAGCCATGGGCAACTGTCGGCAAGCCGAAGTCGCGTGAGCGGAATATCATCACTTCTCTTCATATCCAACCGGAGAAGATGGAGCTGATCAACCTCAACTTGCAGAAGAAGTACAAGGAGATTGCGGAGAAGGAAGTGCGTTTCGAAGAGATCGAAACCAGAGATGCGGATTACATTCTTGTTGCGTACGGACTTGCTGCGCGGGTCGCTCATCGGGCCGTTGAAATTGCCCGGCAGAATGGCATTCGAGTAGGGTTGCTGCGGCCGAGGACATTGTGGCCGTTTCCCTCCGCGAAGGTTCGGGAGCTTGCGATGAGAACCATGGGGATGCTCGTCGTGGAAATGAATTCCGGTCAGATGGTTGAGGATGTGCGCCTCGGTGTTGAGGGGCGGGTGCCGGTGAAGTTTTACGGGCGGATGGGCGGACTCATCCCCTCGCCGGATGAAGTCGTACATGCCCTGGAATCGATGATACATCAACCTGTTGCAGAGAACGTAGAGGAATATTGACATGGATACTGTGCAAGAACTGAACGATATCGAAACGATGGATTGTGTGTATGAGAAGCCAGATACGCTGACCGAGACACGATTCCACTATTGCCCTGGCTGCGGGCACGGCGTTGCCCACAGAATCTTGATGGAAGTGGTTGACGAGCTGGGCATTCAGGATCAGACCATTGGTGTTGCGCCTGTGGGATGCTCTGTGTTTGCATACAACTACATGAACGTCGACATGCAGGAGGCTGCCCATGGTCGGGCGTCGGCGGTGGCAACAGGTATCAAACGCATACTTCCTGACAAGTATGTGTTCTCTTATCAGGGTGATGGTGATCTTGCGGCCATTGGGACTGCCGAGACAATTCACACTTCAAATCGCGGGGAGAACATCCTGATGGTGTTTATCAATAATGCGATCTACGGGATGACTGGAGGGCAGATGGCTCCAACAACCCTGCTCGGCATGAAAACGACAACCTCACCGACCGGTCGTACGATCGAAACCGCAGGATTTCCGCTCAAGATCAGCGACATCATTGCAACGCTTCCGGGTGTGTATTACGTGAGCAGACAATCCGTCCATACCCCGAACGCTGTCCGACAATTAAAGAAGGCAGTGACGAAGTCATTCCAGTACCAGAAAGACAAGAAGGGGACATGCTTCATCGAGATCGTCTCAAACTGCCCTTCCGGCTGGAAGATGACTCCGTTGCAGGCAAACAAATGGATGGAGGAATACATGTTTCCGATGTATCCTCCCGGCGATTTGAAAACACCCAAGTAGTGGCGCTTTGCACAGAACCAGATTCTACCTTCAGGGAAAAACATGACACATGAACTCCTTATTGCAGGCTTCGGCGGACAGGGCGTCCTTTCAATGGGTATGACCCTCGCTTACGCGGGCATGATCGAAAGAAAAGAAATCAGTTGGATGCCTTCGTATGGGCCGGAGATGCGTGGTGGGACAGCCAACTGCATCGTAATCGTGTCGGATAAAACCATCAGTTCACCAATCGTGACGACGTTCGACACTGTCATCGTGCTTAACCAACCGTCGATGGACAAGTTCGAAAAGGCAGTAAAGCCCGGCGGTGCACTGATCTATGACTCCACGAACATCATCACTCCGCCGACGAGGAATGACATCACCATCCTCTCCATTCCCGCGAGTGATGAGGCCGTGAAGATGAATAACACCAAGATCATGAACATGATCGTGCTGGGGGCATTCATCGCCCAGGCCCCGGTGGTGGAAATCGATGCGTTGATGCATGCGCTCAAGGAAGTGCTGCCCGAGCGGTACCATCACTTGCTGCCTCTCAACGAGAAGGCGCTCCGGCGGGGAATTGAATTGGCAGAAGCGGTTGAAGCCGTGTAGATGGAAACGAGAAGATTCACTATTGGAAGGGAAGTCCGGATGGAAGTCCAATGTATTCATTCCTGTCGGGGTCTCTGCAGTGCCCTCTCGACTGCAGAGCAGCGCGAGGTATCGGTTATCAAGGAGTATCAGACATTCCTGGACCAGTGCAATTACCCTGATGTGCAGGCGATTCTCCGCGAGTTGATCACCCAGCATCAGCGGACGCTTGGCATGCTGCAGGGTAAAAGGGCGGAATTGACGGAGAAGTTCAACATCCTTGACGATATCAATCAGAGTTTCGGCTGAATCGGAGGGGCAATTGTGAACCAACGTCCGGAGGATGTGAACTGGAACGAAATCTCCATTGAGGCGATTCTCGAGCTGGCGATTGCGGATGAAGAATACGCGCGCGATTATTACAGGCAAGCGGCAAATCATGCAGGAAGCCTGCAGACGCGGCGCATGCTGTTAGGACTCTCGGAGATGGAACAGGGCCATGCGGACCAACTGCGGAAGGAGCTCGCTGATCTCCTTCAACAGCGTGAGCTCGAAACCGGCATGGCGGATTAGCTGTTACCGCCCCGACCAGTTCGTGCGGAGCGTGTCAAACCGGGTTGGGGAAGGATCGATCTGGCAGTGCATTGGGGTGCACAAGGAGGTCAACATGATGCGCTATGTGGAACAAGTCTTGAAACTTGTGTTCCTTACCTTCGCTGGCGTGGTTGGCAGTGTTGTCGTTGGGTTGATGATGTATGGGAACGAGGTGTTCAATACCACCCATATTGGATTTTCGTTTGTCTCGTTCGGGTTAAGTGGCGCCTTCATTTTCGCGTTCTATCACATTCGGGGTTTGTCGGAGACTATAACCGCCGCGGTTGTTACCAGCGCCGTGCAGTTTGCCATCTCCTCGACATGGATCACGACGTTGAATGCTGCCATCTGGTCATTTGGTGTGAACTTGCCGCTGATTCTTGTCGCCTTCATCTTTGAGCGGAAACTTGCACCGTTCCGGCAGTATAAGTTTGTGGTTGTGGCCCTGCTGTACGGAGTGATGTTTGTATTGTTGACGTTGGTAGTGTCATGGCTGGGGGCATCACAGTTACTTCCCGGTTCGGTGTTCAGGCAGAATTTTCTCGACGGTCTGTGTATAGGGCTCGGACTCGCGGTTGGCATCGAGGGAGGCGAAGCGGTCGTCCATTCGATCGAGCAACACTCGGTGAAACACCACGGACCGATGGAGAAGCATGCGTAAGAGCTGATGGAATGCTGTTCTGCTCTTTCTGTACAGCGCCAGGATGCTTTGAGAGAATGTCACCTCACGTCTTGGCGATTTTTTTCAATTACTTCCTCTGGTCGATTTGAGGGGGCAGAAATATCATCAAATGAACAACAAGAAGGCAACAATGAGCAAATATCAAATTGCATGGCTGCCCGGCGACGGGATTGGCAATGACGTTATGGAGGCAACCCGCATTGTCCTGGATGCCGTCAATCTGGATGCAGACTATCTCCACGGGGACATCGGGTGGGAGTTTTGGCGCTCGGAGGGGGACGCATTCCCGAAACGAACCATAGATCTTCTCTCGAACGTGGACGCAGCGATGTTTGGCGCTATCACGTCCAAGCCGGTGAAAGCCGCCGAAGCTGAACTCGTCCCCGAGTTAAAAGGGAAGGGATTGGTGTATCGATCACCCATCGTGCGGATGCGTCAGATGTTTGATCTCTACACGTGCCTTCGTCCGTGTAAATCGTATCCCGGCAATCCACTCAATTTCAAGGAGGACATCAACCTCGTTGTGTTCAGGGAGAACACCGAGGATCTGTACTCCGGCGTCGAGTTCAATCCGGTACCCACGGAGTTGTCCAATGTCCTCACGAAGATCTCGGGGCCGTTTTCTGCCTTCAAGAATCTTGCAAACGACCAGTATGCCGTCTCGTGTAAGATCAACACCAAGAAAGGATCGGAGCGCATCGTCAGGGCGGCATTCGAGTATGCAAAGAACAATAATCGGCGGAAGGTCACCATTGTCCACAAGGCGAATGTCGTGCGAGCGACGGATGGTCTTTTCGTGGAAGAGGCGAAGAGGGTTGCCGCGGAATATCCCGAAATCCAGATGGATGACGCCAATGTTGATGCAATATGCATGTGGCTTCTGAAGAATCCGTTCAATTATGACGTGCTTGTTGCACCGAACCTGTACGGCGACATCATCTCCGACCTCTGCGCCCAGATGGTTGGAGGTCTTGGTTTTGGATGCTCAGGGAACATCGGCGAGCGGCTTGCAGTGTTCGAGCCGACTCACGGCTCGGCCCCCAAATATGCCGGGCAGTACAGAGTCAATCCGATTGCCACAGTGCTTGCCGCAAAGATGATGATGGAATGGCTGGGTGAAACAGAGAAAGCTGAACGTGTTGAACGTGCGACCGCCTCTGTCATCAAGGCGGGAAAGGTGAGGACGTACGACATGGGTGGCAATAACTCAACACTCGAAATGGCTGAAGAGATCGCACGGCATCTGCCCGACTGACAATGCTTGTCCCCAATTGAATGGTGCAGGATCATATGAGTAACGATATCATCATCCATGAAGTCGGTCTGAGAGATGGTCTGCAGATGGAAAAGCAGGTCGTTCCCATGGCGCAGAAGGCGAAGTGGGTGGAACAGCTCCTTGCTTCCGGTGTGGACATTATCCAACTCGGATCATTTGTCCATCCGGAAAAGGTTCCCCAGATGGCTGACACGGATGGGCTCTTTCAGTATTTCAACAGCATTGAAGGATCAGCCGCGGTCAGGTTCTCCGGTCTGGTCCTGAATGAGAAGGGTTTGGATCGTGGCTTGTCATGCGGGGTTGAGATGTTCTGCATGGGCGTTTCAGCCAGCGAGACACACAGCCGGAAGAACACGGGGATGTCCATTGCCGAAGCGACCGATCGTATCATTGCGATTGCGAAGAAGGCGTTGGAGGCGGAAACCGCGGTTCAGGTCTCCGTTCAATCAGCGTTCGGATGTGGCTACGAGGGCCGCGTTCCGCAGGAACAGGTGATGAAGATCGTCGAACGCTATATGGATGCCGGGCTTCGGAATATCAGTCTTGCCGATACCGCAGGTCATGCAACCCCCGATCAGGTGGAGAGGATGTTCTCCGCAATCCGCGAACTCGATGACGACGTTGAATGTGCGTGTCACTTCCACAACACCTACGGACTCGGGCTGGCGAACGTGTATGCAGCAATGAAAGCGGGCGTGAAGTCTTTTGAGTCTTCCGTTGCTGGTCTCGGTGGATGTCCGTTCACGAAGATTGCCGGCGGCAATGTGTGCACCGAAGATCTTGTGCACATGCTGCAACGGATGGATTACCGTCATGACGTCAAGCTTGAAAATCTGATAGAGATGGCAAAGGACATAAGTAAATTCTTCGATCGTGAGATGCCGGGGACGATCTACAAGACGGGAGCGATCAAGAGAGAGGAGGCAGTGGCATGATCGTAGACATTGAGATGCCATTGTGGAATCCATGAGGTATCAGTAATGATGGAAATCAGTGCCAACCAGAGAATCATGTGAAGACATCGACAAATCTTCTTGCCGGCATCCGCGTCCTTGACCTTACCAACGTTCTGTCGGGGCCGTTTGCCACGCTTCATCTCTCACTGCTCGGCGCAGATGTCATCAAGATCGAGAACCCCACCGACGGTGATCTTGCTCGCAAACTGGGCAATGTTCCCAAGCTGAACGAAGAGCTTATGGGCACAAGCTTTCTTGCGCAGAATGCAAACAAGAAATCTGTAACCCTCAATCTCAAAGAAAAGGAAGCGAAAGAGATTTTCCTGAAACTTGTCAAGACCGCAGATGTTGTGGTGGAGAATTTCCGCCCTGATGTCATGACCCGGCTCGGACTTGGCTATACGGAGCTCCAGGAGGTCAATCCCCAACTGATCTACTGTGCCATTTCCGGCTTCGGTGCGACGGGTCCGGACGCAATGAAACCAGCGTATGACCAGATTATCCAGGGTCTCAGCGGTGTCATGGCCATCAACGGTGACGAGCAATTGAATCCTCTCCGTTGCGGTTTTCCCGTTTGTGATACGGTGGGTGGACTGAACGCGGCGTTCGCAATTATGGCGGCGTTGTTCCACCGGGAACGGACCGGCGAAGGGCAATTCATTGATGTTGCTCTCCTTGATTCGATCATGCCGCTGATGGGCTGGGTCGCGGCGAATCTTCTCATCGGGAAGCAACAACCTGTCCTGATGGGCAATGATAATTTCACCGCGGCACCTTCAGGGACGTTTGTCACCAGAGATGGGTTCATCAATATTGCTGCGAACAAACAGGAACAATGGGAGGCTGTAGCGGATGTGCTGGATGTGCCGGAATTGAAAAAGGATCCCCGCTTCGAGAAGCGTGATGCTCGCAAAAGAAATCGGAAAGCACTTACTCCATTGCTTGAAGAAAGGTTGAGAGGGAAGGACACCCGGCATTGGGTTGACGTTTTGAACGCAAAGGGAGTCCCCTCAGGTGAAATTCTGGGACTCGAAGCAGCCCTGGGTCAGAGACAGCTGAAACATCGGGACACCATCCAAACAGTCCATGCGGAAGGGATTGGGGATCTGCAACTGTTCAACCTCACCGCAAAGTTCGAGAAAGCACCTGGAGGCGTGACATGCCCACCTCCCAGACTGGGTGCTCATACGGAGGAGATCCTGGCTGAGATTGGGTATTCGGAAGACGAAGTGAATAAGACTAAGGGAACGAGGTGTGGTGTAACATCGGGTTCACAGACTCATTGCCTTTCGTCCAAGTGTCGATGGGCATAATGCACTGACATTTTGATCAGGAGTTATCATGGGAATGACAATAGTGGAAAAAATCCTGGCACGAGCATCAGGATATGCCACACTCAAAGCTGGTGATGTCGTTGAACCAAAGGTGGATCTTGCCATGTCACACGAGAATGCAGCCTTGGTGATCAACCAGTTTCTTGAGATTTATAATGGAACACAGACTGTCCCCGGGGTTTGGGATGCATCAAGAGTTGCGATCATCTTTGACCATCGTGTGCCTGCCGAATCCTCGAAGACAGCGACAAACCATAAGAAGGTGCGCGAGTTTGTGGCGAAGTATGCCATCAGCAAGTTCCACGATATTCGGGGGGATAGGGGTGGCATCTGTCATCAGATTCTGCCTGAAAGTGGTTACGTCCGTCCGGGATCCGTTGTTGTTGGCACGGATTCACATACAACGAGTCATGGTGCGCTTGGTGCATTTGCATTCGGTATTGGTGCAACAGAAATGGCGAGTGTCTGGGCGTTGGGTACGGTACTCAACGTGGAAGTGCCGGAGACGATCAAAGTCAACGTTCGGGGAAACTTCCTGCCGTTTGTGGGTCCAAAGGATTTGATCCTGCATCTCATCGGCAAGATCAGTGCGCAGGGGGCGAACTTCAAGGTGCTTGAATTTCACGGTGACACAATACGGACGATGTCCACGTCCGGGCGGCTGGTGCTTTGCAACATGTCTGTCGAGGCGGGGGCAACTTCCGGTATCGTCCCCGGAGATGGGGAGACCATTCGGTATCTCAGGGATGAAGCAGGTGTGAATGACCCGCTTACGCTGGTGCTGCCGGATACCAATGCGAAGTATCTCCAGGAAATCGACATTGATGTTTCGACTCTCGAGCCTCAGATCGCCTGTCCGCACACCGTTGACAATGTAAAGGCTGTCGGCAATGTGAGGGGGACGAAAGTACACCAGGTTGTCATCGGCTCCTGCACAAACGGTCGACTTGATGATCTGCACATTGCTGCGCAAATACTCAAGGGGAAAAAAGTGGATGCGAATACGCGCATGCTTGTCTTCCCGGCAAGTGGCAAGATTTACGGCGAGGCCCTTCAGCGAGGCTACATTGCCGATTTCATGAAAGCGGGGGCAGTCGTTATGAATCCCGGTTGCGGACCATGCCTCGGAGTTCATGAAGGAGCCCTTGCCGATGGCGAAGTTGCACTTTCGACCACAAACAGGAATTTCAAGGGTCGCATGGGTAACCCGAAGTCGGAGGTTTACCTCTGCTCTCCGGCAGTCGCTGCGGCATCAGCCCTCACTGGCGTCATCACCGATCCACGGAAAGGAGCGAACTGATATGGCGCAGGTAGTCCTGAAAATTGGCGATGATATTTCAACCGATGTCATTTATCCGGGTCGCTTCATGGCAACAGTGTTGCCCACGGAAACTCCACAATTTGGTTTTGCAGATGACGAGGAGTTCAACACCAGACTGAAAGCGAAACAGATTTTGCCGGGCAGTTTCATTGTGGCTGGCAAGAACTTTGGTTGTGGCTCTTCCCGCGAACAAGCTGTCTCGACCCTCAAAGGCCATGAGTTGGTGATTGTTGCGAGGAGCTTCGCACGTATCTTCCTGCAGAACTCGGTGAACCTTGGCTTGCGCCTCGTAGAGACACCGGGCATAGAGGCCTCGGTGGGGGATGAGCTGGAGATTGGCGATGATACGGTCACGAACAAGACAACCGGGAAGAAGTTCACTGTGGTGGCGATGCCAAGATCCCGTCAGGCAATCATTGATGCCGGTGGCTTAATTGCATACACCCGGAAGAGAGTGCTCGAGAGGCAGCGATAATTTCGGGGCAAAAGGGCGGAAGATATTCCACAGTATTGAAGGTTGATCAGATGGCGGTGACGGAAGAATCCAACGTAAGACACAAATCGTTTTCGTATGGTACCGGTCTTACATGGACTGGCGGCAGGACTGGCGTGCTTTCATCCGAAGAGAAGCGGCCCGTTCAGGTTTCGAGCCCACCAGAGTTCAACGGAGAGGGCGGCAACTGGACACCGGAAGATTTGTTCGTTGCCACCGTTGAGATGTGTCAGATGCTGACGTTTCTGGCCATCGTGCAGAAGCACCGACTGCCTCTTGTGTCTTACCAGAGTACGGCGCGTGGGAGCCTCGAATTTATCGACGGTGCCTATCAATTCACCCATATCGTCATAACGCCAACAGTGGTCGTTGAAGAACCGGCAACGGAGCCCGAGACCCTGGCTCTTCTCCGGGAAGCACACAAGCGATGCTTGATCGCAAATTCCATCAAGGCAACAGTTGAAGTCAATGCCAATATCATTCTCCGGGAAGCTGCGATGACTGGTGAGAGCCCGCAGCAAAACCAGCAAACGTGTTGACCGAATCCCGACCCATTCACCCGCCTTGTTTTCAATCTTAAGAAATCGGACTTTTTCTTCTCATTTCTGAAAGCTTGTCTCCGGTTTCATGCACGAAATCCCCATTTTTGGAAGACAGAAGAACCTTTCGGCGCAGCTCGATTGGCACCCTGTTTGCCGATTTGAAAATGTCATTTTGAGGGCGTTGATATGGTCTCTCCGTTCGTACAGGTAGATGTTGACCTGCTCAAGAAGTATGATCGGCCCGGGCCACGCTACACAAGCTATCCGACCGCTCCGCTGTTCAATGAGTCGTTTACTGCACGCGACTACCGTCAGGCCATTGTCGAATCGAACGCCCCAGGGTCCCGTTCCGATCTCTCACTCTATTTCCACTTTCCTTTTTGTGATACCCTGTGCTATTTCTGTGGCTGCACAATGATGGTGACGCGTGATCGGGATCGGATTGAAGAGTATTTGCGCTACTTGAGGAAGGAAATCGATCTTGCTGCTCCGCTCATTGCATCCGGACGTCGTGTGACACAACTGCATTGGGGAGGTGGAACGCCCACACATTTGACGCCCGGACAACTGCTGGAGATTGCCGAGTATATCAAGGGAGCGTTTCGAGTCGATACAGAAATTGAGATGAGTGTGGAGGTTGATCCACGTGAGCTTACCGAACAGCATCTTGAAGTGTTGCGTCATGTCGGGTTTAACCGGGTAAGCATGGGTATACAGGATTTTGATCCGAGAGTGCAACACGCCGTCAACCGCGTTCAATCGGAGGACCTGATCTCGACGGTCTATGGTTGGGCGAAGGGGCTGGACTTTCAGAGCATCAATTTCGACCTGATCTACGGATTGCCGTTTCAGACCGTGCCATCATTCAGAACAACAGTTCACGAGGTCTTGACGTACAAGCCGGACAGGATTGCAGTATTCAACTATGCACATGTTCCCAGATTGAAGCCGCATCAGAAACTCATCCATACCGAGGATCTTCCGACGCCTGATCAGAAATTGCAGATCCTCAAGATGACGATCGAAGAAATCACCTCGCATGGTTATGTGTATATCGGCATGGACCATTTCGCAAAGCCTCAGGATGAGCTGACACTTGCTCAACGCGAGAAATCGCTCTACAGAAATTTCCAGGGTTACTCCACAAAGTCAGGGGCAGATCTGTACGGATTCGGCATGTCGTCAATCAGTCATTTTGGGGATGTATATGCCCAGAACTTCAAGACGTTGAAGGAATACTACGCAGCTCTCGATGCGGGCACACTTCCAACACATGTCGGCTACCGAATGACGGAAGATGATCGGATCCGCAAGCATGTCATCATGCGGTTGATGTGTGATCTTGAGCTCGACAAAGGTAACGTTGAACGGTTATTCGGGATTGAGTTCGATGAGTATTTTGAGAGCTCACTTCTTGAGATCCGGCAATTCGTGGAGGATGGTCTTGTGGCGCTGACCCCTTCCTGCATCAAGATCAATGGAGCCGGCCGTCTGCTCCTGAGAAACATCGCGATGTGTTTCGACGCGTACCTCGGCACGATGCAAAAGGAGAAACCTGTCTTCTCAAGAACGGTGTGACGTTTCTGTTCTTCCCAACAAGAAGCCACTCCCGTCAGAGTGGCTTTTGCGTTGATGGCCCGATCGTTACAGACACATGGCGGCGGACACTAATGTCCTCTCCCACCGTATTGTTGAAGGTGATGCTGTCCGCGGGGTGTCGCCCCTGTAACGTTTGGCATGCCACCGGATAACAGCCGCCTCCCCCATAGTGATGATGATCTGGGTCGTGCCGTACCTCCGATCACGGAGCTCTTCCTGAACCTCGAGAGGTTGGCAATCTGTAGCGAGCCCTGTTGTGACGGTCTCAAGTGCCTGACGAACATTCATCCTTGCGACTGCACCAAAACGCAAGTTCAGCGACAGCATGAGTCTTGCCGTGGCGGCATCCATTCCCCCTGCAACAATTACTGGCACACGCTGCCGTGACGCCAAGAGCAGTATGTTGCAGTGGTCATGAGGGGGAACGTTCTGATACACTTCTCGTTCCAGTGTCTCCACGTTAATGATCAGGTACCAGACTGCCTTTTCAAGCCGCCTCGCAACTGCACTTTCCCATGATGTTCCATCGGCTCCGATAAGAATCTTCATGTAAGCCTCTGCCTAGGTGTGTTCGCATAGTGTCACGTCTCGCGCATCCCATTCCATGCTGTAGTGGAACACCTTGTTCCTACCCGCGCGCTGCGCTTCGAATACTGCGTTTTTTGTTGCTGTCAATAGCTTCTCGACTGTCGTCCCGTTCTCAGGGCAGGCGGCGACGCCAATGCTTATCGTCGACCTGATTTTGGCCGACGTGAATTCATGCACTTCAACAGCATTGGCCAGAGCACGTGCAAAGGCAAGAGCATACTCGAGGTCCGCTTTTGACAGGATAATGATGATCTCATCGAAGCCGTATCGTCCCGCAATGTCGACACCGCGTAGCTGATGTATGACAATATCTCCCAACTCTTTCAGGAATTGCAGTGAGGCCTCGTGCCCATAAGTTTTTGTGAGAGTTTTGAAATTATCCACGTCCAGAATGATCACCGCAAATGGTTCCTCGAATTTCTCCGCCCGTTCGCAGCTTATGCGCATTTTCTCAATGAACGCCTCGTATTTGTCGAGTCCCGTATCGTGATCGGTTCTGTCGAGGTGCATATTGTCATAGTGCAAACGGGATTTATGGATTGCGATTGCGGCTGTGTTTGCAAATGCCTGGATGATTGGAACATCTGCGCTCTCCAGCGCGGTTGTCTCTTTTGAAGCCGCATACAAATAGCCGAGGGTCCTGTGGTCGATGGCCATCTGCGTAATGATACACGATCCGAAAGGATGTTCGAGTTGAACTTCCTCCGCAAGAGGCATGCATGACGAAGTAATACAAACGGGTCTCCCGGTCCAGAGAAGTTCGCCGATCGGACCGGTGGTGAGTTTTCTCCTGAACTCCTTGCTGAATGTCCAGGAGAGGCCGAAGCTGTTTTCAATGTTAAGGTACTCGGTCTTTTCATCGATCAACACCACGGCGCACACGTGGCACCGGTACGTTCTGACGAGCCGATCGATGATGAGGTGCAAGGTTTGTTCATGCTGATTTGTTGATCGAAGGACGTCAAGAACTTCGGAGAGATGGGTGAGAGCTTTTTCGGGTGTATGCGGTGTGGACATTGTCGCCCTCCTTTCCTGGTATGAAACGAGAAACGAAAGGCACGTTGAACCAGACCAGCAATTCGGGGAACGTGATTCGTCTCCCGCAACGATTTCATGCCGACCTGCCGGTATGCTAGGGGAAGATCGCATGAAAGTCAAGATGTTCCATCGAGATTCATTGTTTGTTGATATAATAAACATGAACAAACCTGAGAACACCATGATGCCCCGATTATCACACTTGAGATTGCAGGAGTGCATTGCCGGTAATGCCGGGCGGTTTTTCCGCCACTGACATGGCACGTTATTGGCGAGCGAGTTACTGTTCGAAAGTTCTTTAGAAGATTGAGGGCCTTGTTTCCGGGTGGGCCCTCTTTTACTTGAAACCTCTGATTGTGAAGCGATGATCCCTCTCATATTGAAATCTTGTTTATGAATGCCGGGGCGCATTATTTCGCTGATGCTTCTGGAATAGACACTCTTTTCTCGGTGCTCACGCGGCGGGGGTACAGACTTGTCGGCCCGACTGTTCGCGACAACGCCATCGTGTATGATGAAATCTCAAACGTTCAGGATTTGCCTGTCGGGTGGGGTGACGAACAGGTGCCGGGTGCTTACCGCTTACGAAAGCGAACGGAGAAGACTCTCTTTGGTTTCAATCTCGGTCCTCATTCGTGGAAGAAGTTCCTCTTCCCGCCTGCGTTGAAACTGTTCACTGCCGAGCGGAATAGAGAAGGCGCCGTCGTCGTGGATGTAGGAAGGGATGGCAACTCAAATACACCCCCTGAGGCCGCAGAGTACAAGCCCGTTTCCCTTGCATTTATCGGAGTACGACCGTGTGAGTTGCACGCGATAGGGATACAGGACAAGGTGCTGATGGGCGGCGCTTATGCAGATTCGCACTACACCTCAGTTCGGAAGGATACGTTCATCGTTTCGGTGAACTGCACGGGGGCAGCGGCTACGTGTTTCTGTACCTCAATGGACACAGGTCCCAAAGCCGACCAGGGTTTTGATCTCTGCCTTACCGAGGTGTTCAATAAGACTGGCCATTATTTTCTCGTTGTTGTCGGGAGTGAAAGGGGATGGGAGGTAATCCAGGACCTTCCACTTCGTGAAGCATCCACGCTTGAGATTGAACAGGCTGATCTTGCGATTGATCATGCTGCAACCTCGATTAAGCGAACGATGGATACTACAAACATCAGAACTTCGCTTCAACAGAACCTCGAGCACCCTCATTGGAATGTTGTCGCAGATCGATGTCTCTCGTGTGCAAACTGTACGCTCGTTTGTCCAACATGTTTTTGTCACAGCATCGAAGACACCACGGATCTTGCCGGAACCCATGCCGAGCGCTGGCGCAAGTGGGACTCGTGCTTCACCCTGGATTTTTCGTATATCCACGGCGGCAGTATCAGGACAAGCCGGAAATCCCGCTACCGGCAATGGTTAACACACAAGCTCGCCAACTGGTTTGATCAGTTCGGGACCTCCGGGTGTGTTGGATGTGGTCGATGCATTGCCTGGTGTCCGGTGGGAATAGACATTACTGAAGAAGTGCGCGCTCTGCGCTCTGCCCCAGCCACGTCTCCAATCAAGAACAAAGTGGAGGTGAACAACCATGGAGTCGCTTAAACAAATTCTGGAAGAAAGTCCTTTTCTGCAGGGCTTGCAGAACCACCATTTGGAACTCATCACCGGATGCGCGTCGAATGCGCGGTTCGATGGCGGCCAGTATCTGTTTCATGAGGGGGAAGAAGCCGCCCAGTTCTTCGTCATTCGTCATGGACGTGTTGCCCTTGAGGTGTTTACTCCTGACCGCGGACCCATTACAATTCAGACGCTTGAAGAAGGCGATGTGTTGGGGTGGTCCTGGCTTGTCCCCCCGTATCAATGGCGGTTCGATGCGAAGGCCACCGAGCTCGTTCGCGCAATTGCATTGGACGGCAAATGTTTGCGCACAAAATGTGAAGAGGACCATGACCTTGGTTTTGATCTCCTGAAGCGGTTTGCCCACGTCATCGAGCAGCGACTCGAAGCAACACGATTACAACTCCTGGACGTTTATGGAACCCACGCTTGAACTAGAACGAGCAATCCGCACGATGCAGGACGTCGTGCATCCATCATTGTGTCGCATCGACTCCGTGCGAAAGGAGACGCATGACACTTTTACTCTTGAGCTGGTGCCGCAGGGAAGTGGCTTCGTTTTCAAGCCGGGCCAGTTCAACATGTTGTATGTGTTTGGCGTCGGGGAGATTCCCATTTCCATCAGCGGCGACCCGGGGAAAACGGATTTGTTGGTGCATACAACACGGGCGGTCGGCGCCGTGACGAAGGCAATGCGAAGCCTCAAACGAGGCGATATGATCGGGGTGAGAGGGCCGTTTGGTTCCCATTGGCCGGTGGAAGAGATGGCCGGGAACGACATTGTGATCGTGGCGGGCGGAATTGGACTTGCGCCGCTCCGACCGGCGCTCTATCACGTGCTTGCGCAACGAGAAAGGTACGGCAAGATTGTTCTTCTGTACGGCACGCGGAGCCCTGCCGACATTCTCTACAAAAATGAATTGGAGCGGTGGCGCTCACGGTTCGATCTGGAGGTGTACATCACAGTGGATCGTGCGGTGGAACGATGGCGTGGGAACGTTGGCGTCGTGACAACGCTGATCCGCAAGGCGCCGTTTGATCCCGATAACACCGTGGCCCTGGTGTGTGGTCCGGAAGTAATGATGCGCTACACTGTCCTCGAGCTGCACAAACGCGGGATTGCACTGCCCCATATGTTCGTTTCAATGGAGCGAAACATGAAGTGTGCAGTTGGCCTGTGCGGACATTGCCAGCTTGGCAGTGTGTTTATCTGCAAGGATGGCCCGGTGTTCAGGTACGACAGCATTGAGCCTCTGTTTTCATTGAGAGAGATCTGACATGGAATTAAAGTCGAAGCCCAGGCTCGCGGTATGGAAGTTCTCCTCATGCGATGGATGCCAGTTGAGCCTGCTTGATTGTGAAGACGAACTCCTTGCCCTAACCGAGCGTGTGGATATTGCCAATTTCCCCGAGGCGTCACGCCGTGTGATGAAGGGTCCGTATGATGTGTCGCTCGTCGAAGGTTCCATCACCACGCCGCATGATGCGGAGCGAATTCATCAGGTACGCAAAGTATCGAGGTTCCTCGTTACGATCGGGGCGTGTGCGACTGCAGGTGGTATCCAGGCGCTTCGGAACTTCAAGGACGTCCGTGAGTTCACCTCCATCGTGTACGCAAACCCATCATACATTGAAACACTCAACAAATCCACTCCCATTGCCGACCATGTGTTTGTGGACTATGAGTTGCGCGGCTGCCCGGTGAACAAGTTCCAGCTTGTCGAAGTTCTGAGCGCATTCCTGAATGGGCGGAAACCAAATATTCCCCCGTACGGTGTGTGTATGGAATGCAAGATGAAAGAAATTCCATGCGTGATGGTCTCTGCCGGAACCCCCTGTCTCGGACCGGTGACCCAGGCGGGATGTGGAGCACTTTGTCCATCGTACAACCGGGGGTGCTTCGGTTGTTTCGGACCCAAGGAACTCCCGAACACTGCATCGTTGAGCGAATGGTGGACGTCGCTCGGCGTTGATGACACAGACATTCTGCGGGCCTTCCGGACATTCAATGCCTTTGCCGAGCCATTCCGAAAAGCGAGTGAAGCCCATGAAAAGTAGAAGCATCAAAGTTGACTACCTCGCGAGGGTTGAGGGTGAGGGTGCCTTGCACGTAAAGATCCATGGAAACAAGGTTACGGACGCAAAGCTGAAGATCTTTGAGCCCCCGCGTTTCTTTGAAGCGTTTCTGCGCGGGCGCAGGTTTACGGAAGCACCGGATCTCACTGCACGTATCTGTGGTATTTGCCCCGTTGCATATCAGATGAGTTCAATTCACGCGATGGAGGACGCCTGCGGCGTTTCAGTGACGGGTCAGTTGCGGGCGCTGCGCAGGCTCATCTACTGCGGCGAGTGGATCGAAAGCCATGCCCTTCATATCTACATGCTGCATGCGCCGGATTTCCTCGGTTATGCCGATGCGATTCAAATCGCCAGGGATCATCCGGAGGTTGTGAAGAAAGCGTTGAAGTTGAAGAAGGTGGGGAACGACCTCGTTGCGCTTGTTGGGGGGAGAGAAATCCATCCCATCAATGTTCGTGTGGGCGGATTCTACAGGGTGCCGCGCCGGACGGACTTCGACACTCTTGCCGATCGGTTGAAATGGGCGAGAGATGCAGCAGTCGAAACAGTACGGTGGGTCGCGACGCTCAACTTCCCGGACTTTGATCAAGACTACGAGTTCGTCGCGCTCAGTCATCCCGGTGAATACCCTTTCAATGAAGGCCGCCTCATCTCGAATCGTGGACTCAATATTGCCGTGCGCGAGTATGAAGAGCACTTTCAAGAGGAGCACGTGAAGCACTCAAATGCGCTTCATTCGGTTCACAAGGAGCGAGGTGCTTATCACGTCGGACCCCTGGCGCGGTACAACCTGAATTACGAAAAGCTCAGCACGATGGCGAAGCAAGCTGCACGAGACGTTGCTCTTGGCTCTGTTGTTCGCAATCCGTTCAAGAGCATTATTGTGAGAAGCGTGGAAACTGTGTTCGCATGCGAAGAGGCCCTTCGAATTATTGACCAGTATGAAATGCCTGACCAACCGTTCCTCAAAGTTGAACCCCGCGAAGGTGTCGGCTATGGATGTACGGAAGCGCCGCGGGGGTTCCTCTACCATCGGTACCGGATTGACAGGGATGGCATTATCCTTGATGCAAAGATCGTTCCCCCCACATCTCAGAACCAGAAGACAATCGAGAACGATCTGCGTCAGTATGTGGAACGCCACGTGGACCTGACCCAGGAACAACTCACGTGGCAATGTGAGCAGGCTGTGCGCAATTATGACCCGTGCATTTCCTGCGCAACACATTTCCTCAGGCTGCATATCGACAGGGAATAATGAGGAGGGTGGAATGACATTCGGCACAGGCGGGAATTCCATGAAAGGCACTGGCCGCAAATCAAGGCTCGTCATCGGCGTTGGAAACTGGTATCGCGGCGATGACGCGGCCGGGGTTGCAGTTGCAAAGAAGCTCGAGGTGATGGACCTGCCTGACGTTGTCGCAGTCGAGGAGAGTGGTGAAGGTTCTTCCCTTATTGATGCCTGGAAGGATGCAAGTGATGTCATCATTGTTGATGCAGTTGCATCCGGCGCGGTCGCCGGTACCGTTCATAGATTTGATTCGCTGCACCGGAGTATTCCGACGGAATTCTTTCATTACTCGTCGCATGCATTTGGTGTGGCAGAGGCGATCGAAGTTGCCCGTACCCTCAACATGTTGCCGCAGCGGCTCGAGGTGTTCGGGATTGAAGGGCGGGAGTTTGCGGCCGGGGTCGGTCTTTCGCCTGACGTTGAGCAGGCGGTCGAGGAGGTCGTCGCGATCATCTCGAATGAGTCCTTGTGAATGCGAAGTGAACGAGACATTCCTTTTGCGTGAGAGGCAGCCTCGCTTAGCCTCTCCCACTTTCCATCTCTTTGCCAGTTCTCGCTTTTGGTAATCTTCCGATGCTCCTTTTCAAGAATGAGAATTCGGGTCTTTTACTCCGATCTTTTCGCTGAAATCTGGCCGGAAATGAAGCTTTTCTTCATGGAATGGCATTTGCCCTTATACATGGTATTGAGCTAACGACCGAGCCCGGGCTCAGTCAAGAACAAACCTTCAGTGAGAGTCATCGAATCATGGAACAAACATCAAAGCGCAAATACGTTACAATAGACGGAAACGAAGCGGCGGCTTATGTTGCACATAAACTCAACGAGGTCATAGCAATCTATCCCATCACTCCGTCGTCGAACATGGGCGAATGGGCTGATGAATGGTCCGCGCAGGGCAGGAAGAATCTGTGGGGTACGGTGCCTTCCGTCACGGAGATGCAAAGTGAGGGCGGTGCATCCGGCGCCGTTCATGGCGCACTTCAGGCAGGCGCACTTTCAACGACGTTCACTGCCTCCCAGGGGTTGCTGTTGATGATCCCGAACATGTTCAAGATTGCCGGCGAGTTGACATCCACCGTGTTCCATGTCTCTGCCCGCTCACTCGCGACGCAGTCCCTCTCCATCTTTGGTGATCACAGTGACGTGATGGCGACGCGGGGCACCGGGTTTGCAATGCTCTGCTCGGGGTCCGTTCAGGAAGTGATGGACTTCGCTCTGATTTCGCAGGCGGCAACGCTCGAAGCCCGTGTTCCCATTCTTCACTTCTTCGATGGCTTCAGAACATCGCATGAAGTGATGAAGATTGAACAGCTCTCGGACGGTGATCTCCGCGCGATGATTGACGACGAACTGATTCACGCGCACCGTTTACGCGGACTTTCGCCTGACCATCCTGTGATGCGCGGCTCTGCAATGAATCCTGATGTCTACTTCCAGGCCCGGGAGACCGTGAACCCATTTTACCAGGCCTGTCCAGCGATCGTGCAGAAGGCGATGGATAGGTTCGCGAAGATCGTGGGGCGTCAATATAAATTGTTCGAGTATGTTGGATCTCCTAATGCCGATCGCGTTATCGTTATCATGGGATCCGGAACCGGCGCAGTGGAAGAGACCATTGATTATTTGAACAAGAAAGGGGAGAATGTAGGTATCCTCAAGGTGCGGCTGTTCAGACCGTTTGCTGTGAAGTCGTTTATGGACGCACTGCCGACATCGGTGAAGACAATTGCGGTTCTGGACAGAACGAAGGAACCGGGAAGTGCGGGAGAACCACTCTACCAGGATGTTGTTACCGCCGTTACCGAATCGTACAATTCAGGATCTCTGCCGCTCAAGACATTTCCCAGGATCGTTGGTGGACGGTACGGCCTGTCATCGAAGGAGTTTACTCCGGCGATGGTCAAGGGAATTTACGATGAGATGAAGAAAGGGTCACCGAAGAACCACTTCACCGTCGGCATCGTGGATGACATTTCGAACTCCAGCGTTGACTACCACCCCGCCTTCACTACCGAGCCCGATGATGTGGTGCGAGCAATGTTCTACGGCCTCGGAGCTGATGGGACAGTGGGAGCAAACAAGAATTCCATCAAGATCATCGGCGAAGATACCGACAACTACGCGCAGGGCTACTTTGTATATGATTCGAAGAAGTCCGGGTCCACCACGATTTCGCACTTGCGCTTCGGTCCTCGACCGATCAAGTCGAGCTATCTCATCGATCGCGCGAATTTCGTCGCATGCCATCAATGGTTCTTCCTAGAAAAATTTGATGTGCTGAAGACTGCGGTTCCCGGTGCGACGTTTCTTCTCAACAGTTACTTTCCCCCTGACAAAGTGTGGGATGAGCTTCCACGACACATCCAGGAGCAGCTTATTCAGAAGAAGATCAAGTTCTACGTGATCGACGGTTACAAGGTGGCCCAGGCAACAGGGATGGGAGCCCGCGTCAACACGATTATGCAAACGTGCTTCTTTGCGATCTCGGGGGTGTTGCCGCGCGAACAGGCGATTGAAGCGATTAAGAACTCGATCAAGAAGACGTATGGCAAAAAGGGGGACCAGATTGTACAGCAGAACTTCGCCGCGGTGGACCAAACGCTGGCAAATCTCTTTGAAGTGAAGGTGCCGCAAAAAGTAACGAGCACCGTCACAATGCCTCCTCCAGTATCCGAAAAAGCTCCCGAGTTCGTCAGGAAAGTCACGGGAACGATAATTGCGGGACTGGGCGACTCACTTCCGGTGAGTGCCATGCCGATTGATGGAACATTCCCTGTCGGCACGGCCCAATGGGAGAAGAGAAATATCGCTCTTGAAATTCCTGTGTGGGATGAACAGGTCTGCATCCAGTGCAACAAGTGCGCGATCGTCTGTCCGCATGCGACCATACGTATCAAGGTTTATGATCCCAAGGAACTGGTCGGAGCGCCCCCAACGTTCAAATCCACAGACTACCGCGGGTCTGAATACAAGGGGATGAAGTACTCGATACAGGTTGCTCCTGAGGATTGTACTGGCTGCGGCATCTGTGTCGAAATCTGTCCCGCAAAAAATAAATCCGAAACGCGCCTCAAGGCCATCAATATGATGTCACAACCGCCTCTGCGCGACAAGGAGAGAGAGAATTATGAGTTCTTCCTCAACCTGTCCGAGGTTGACAGGCGAGGTGTGAAGGTGGATTCAGTCAAGGGTTCGCAGTTGCTGCAACCATTGTTCGAATACTCCGGCGCCTGTTCGGGATGTGGAGAGACACCATACCTGAAGCTTGCAACCCAACTTTTCGGAGACCGGATGCTTGTGGCAAATGCCACGGGGTGTTCATCGATCTATGGTGGGAACCTCCCGACAACCCCCTGGACAATGAACAAGGATGGTCGTGGCCCGGCATGGTCCAACTCTTTGTTCGAGGACAATGCAGAATTCGGAATGGGAATGCGTCTGACGCTCGACAAGCATGCCGAGATGGCGAATGAACTGGTTCAGGTGTTGAAGCCGGCGATCGGGAATGAACTTGCAGATGCCATTCTGACTGCCAACCAGTCTGATGAATCCGGAATTTATGAACAACGCCAGAGGGTGGAGGAACTGAAGAAGAAGCTGCAACGGATCAGCTCTCCGGAAGCCAAGCAGCTCCTGAGTCTTGCAGACAGTCTCGTGAAGAAGAGTGTTTGGATTGTCGGCGGCGATGGATGGGCATACGATATTGGCTATGGCGGACTCGATCATGTGCTCGCATCTGGACGAAACGTCAATATTCTTGTCCTCGATACTGAAGTCTACTCCAACACCGGGGGTCAGATGTCCAAGGCGACACCACGCGCAGCAGTGGCAAAATTCGCTGCGGGCGGAAAGCCTCGGGCAAAGAAGGACCTCGGCCTTCTCGCCATGACGTATGGAAACGTGTATGTTGCGACGGTTGCAATGGGTTCGAATGACATGCAAACCATCAAGGCATTCCTCGAGGCAGAAGCGTACGACGGACCATCGATCATCATTGCGTATGCTCATTGTATTGCTCATGGCATAGACATGCAACGGGGCATGAGTAATCAGAAGGCAGCGGTGGAGAGTGGTCACTGGCCGTTGTACCGGTACAACCCGACTGCACAGAAAGAAGGAAAGAATCCATTCAAGCTCGACTCCAAAGCGCCGAAAATCAAATTCTCCGAGTACGCGTATCTTGAGACCCGATATAAGATGCTCACCAAGAGCGATCCGGAAGCGGCAAAGCACCTGATGGAGCTTGCCCAGGGAGACGTGACGAGGCGGTGGGAAGTGCTTGAAGAAATGGCAAAGGATGGGAATGGAACGGCGCAGCGGTCCATACCATCCACTTCCAACAACTAGCACGTGAACGGTGAAGGCTGCTGCGGATGAAACGAATTGCGGTGCTGACATCAGGTGGCGACGCGCCGGGTATGAATGCTGCCATCAGGGCGGTGACACGGTGCGCGCTTGAGCAAAGTTGGGAGGTGCTCGGTGTGAGGCGCGGGTATGCAGGCCTCGTCGCTGGACATTTCCAGGAACTGAACGCCCGCTCGGTCGGCGGCGTGATCCAACAGGGCGGGACAGTCCTCGGCAGCGCCCGGTCTCCTGAATTTCAGACTGAGGAAGGCAGGATGTCGGCAGTACGAGAGCTCCGTCAACGCGACATCAGTGGACTCGTGGTGATTGGTGGTAATGGCTCGCAAGCAGGAGCTCATGCACTTTCGAAGATGGGCTTTCCGGTCGTCGGAGTGGCCTCGACGATTGACAATGATCTGGTAGGAAGCGATATCACCATCGGAGTGGATACAGCCTTGAACATTGCACTTGAGGCCATTGATCGACTGAAAATCACGGCGTCGTCTCATACGCGGGCGTTCCTCGTCGAGGTCATGGGTCGGAAATGCGGTTACCTCGCGCTCATGACTGCCATAGCAGGTGGCGCAGAGGTGGTGGTTGTTCCGGAGATAGAGACAACACCCGAGCAGGTCGCACAGGGGCTCCGTGCCGCGTATGAACGTGGGAAATCGCACGCCGTGGTCGTTGTCGCTGAAGGAGCGAAGTATGCTGCCGATGCGATGGTGAAGTACTTCAAGGAACACAGCGCGCGTGTCGGGTTTGATCTCCGCTCAACAACGCTCGGACATGTCCAGCGGGGCGGCGCACCGACAGCATATGACCGTATACTCGCAACTCGGCTGGGTGCCGGGGCTGTAAGCGCGTTGGCACGTGGTGAACAGGGAGTCTTGGTGGGGATGTTGAAAGGGAGAATCGCGACCACACACCTTGATGAAATTGTGGGAGTACAAAAGCCGATCGATCAAGAACTGCTACAACTTGCGCAGGCGCTGGACAAGTAGCGAACAACAGGTGCCGAAGCACTTTGGAAATTTCTCAACTGACCATCAACCATTGGACACATCATGGATCTCTCGACAACCTATCTCGGCCTCAATCTAAAGAACCCCATTGTACCGTCTGCAAGTCCCCTGTCGCACTCCCTCGATGGCATGAAGCGTCTGGAGGACGCGGGAGCTGCGGCTATCGTTATGTACTCCCTTTTTGAGGAACAGATTGCCCATGAGGCTGCGGAGCTCGATCACTACCTCAACTACGGCAGGGAAAGTTATGCGGAGGCACTTACGTATTTTCCGAGTCCACAGGAGTACAATGCTGGCCCTGATGAGTATGTGGAGCTGGTACGGAAAGCGAAACAGTCACTTGGCATACCGGTAATCGGAAGCCTCAATGGGATTTCCACAGGAGGCTGGATCAACTATGCGAAGAATATCGAGGATGCCGGTGCCGACGCCCTCGAGTTGAACGTCTACTATATTCCCACTCATTTCGATGTGACTTCATCGGAGGCGGAGGACCGCTACCTTGAAGTGCTGCATGCCGTCAAGCGGACGGTCAAGATTCCGGTTGCAATGAAGCTCAGCCCCTTCTTCAGCGCGATGGCTCACATGGCAAAGCGGCTTGAATACGGAGGTGCCGACGGGTTGGTTCTGTTCAACCGATTTTATCAGCCTGACATTGATCTGGAGGTGCTTGAAGTAAAACCCAATGTGAACCTGAGTACACCCGATGCCATGCGGTTGCCGCTGCGGTGGATTGCAATTCTGCATGGCAGGGTCAAAATGAGCCTCGCGGCTACGAGTGGAATTCATGGTGCCGAGGATGTCATCAAGGTGGTGATGGCCGGTGCCGATGTGGCGATGATGTGTTCGGCCTTGCTAAAGAATGGGCCAACGCATCTTGCCAGGGTGCTGACAGATCTCGACCACTGGCTGCTTGAACACGAGTACACGTCCATCCGGCAGATGAAAGGAAGCATGAGCCAGAAATCCGTTGTTGACCCGGCGGCATTTGAACGCGCGAACTATATGAAGGCACTTCAATCCTTCAAATGAACGAGGACTTTTCTCCATGGCACTTATCGACAGCACAACACACGGACATCGACGAGACTACACCATTCCCGAGCTTGTTGATGCGGCACGGCTGATGCGAGGCTACGATCTTGTATCACTTTGTGCTGCGGGCTCCGGTCATGCCGGCGGCACACTATCAATCATGGACATTGCTGCGGCTCTCTACTTGCACGTTGCGGATCACGATCCGGAGAATCCATCATGGCAGGACCGCGACAGAATTGTGTGGTCGACAGGACATAAAGCGCCAAGCCTCTATCTTGGACTCGCATTGGCAGGATTCTGCAAACTGGACGATGTGATGTCGCTTCGGAAGCTCTCGTCTCCGTTCCAGGGTCACCCGCATTGGCTGAAGCTCCCGGGCGTCGAGGTGTCCACTGGTTCATTGGGACAAGGGCTGAGTATTGCGGTCGGTATTGCCCTTGCAGGACGGTTGAACGACAAACAGTTCCGTACATTTTGTATAATGGGAGATGGTGAGCAGCAGGAAGGCCAGGTGTGGGAGGCGGCAATGGAGGCGGGCCACTACAAGCTCGATCATCTCGTTGGTATCATCGATAATAACCGCCTGCAGATTGATGGGCTTGTATCCGAAGTCATGGCCGTTGAGCCTCTTCAGGCAAAGTATGAGAGTTTTGGATGGCGCGTGGTGCGAATCGATGGTCACGACATGACACAGGTTGTCAATGCCTTAAGTACACAACCTGATGGTTCCGGCCGGCCTCTGCTGGTTCTTGCCGACACTGTGAAAGGCAAGGGTGTCAGTTTCATGGAGAATGTTGCCGGATGGCATGGCAAGACCCCGAACCGGGAGGAGATGATCAAGGGTCTCACTGAACTTGGCTTGACAGAGAAGATTCCCTATGACAGCCTGCTCGCACATGCGGTCAGGTATCAGGCCGGCGTCGATGAGAAGCTCCTGGCGAAGCTGCCGAAGTTCAGCCGAGGTTACTGGTGGAACTCATCCGAGATCATGCGCGTGAAGATGGAACCGACACGCAAGGGATTTGGGCAATCGCTTGCCGAGCATGGTGATGACGAACGTGTCGTATGCCTCGGACTTGATATTTCCGGCTCAATCACCATCAGCGATTTTTATAGCAACAAGCCTCAACGAAAGCCGCGCTGGATCAGCATGGGCATTGCGGAACAATCGGCGACATCAGTGGCGGCCGGACTGGCGAAGGAAGGGAAGCTGCCGGTGTTCGGCACGTATGCAACGTTCGCAGCTGCCCGCAATCTCGATCAGATACGCACGTCCATCTGCTATGGGAATTTCAATGTCATGATCGCGGGAGCCCATGGTGGAGTTTCCGTTGGTCCCGATGGAGCAACGCATCAAGCTCTCGAAGATCTTTTTGCCATGTGCGGTCTGCCCAATATGTCTGTTGTAGTTCCCTGCGACATTGTCGAAACGAAGAAAGCTACCGACTACCTTCTCTTGAGGCATATCGGCCCCAAGTATATCCGCTTTGCCCGCGAGGCTACTCCGATTGTAAGTGCGAGTGATACACCGTTTGAGTTCGGGAAGGCCAACATCATAAGACTTCGACGCAGGACCGAGAACTTCATTGATGCTTTTGAAACAGCTCTGGCATCAACCTATAGAAATGAGTCAGAGGATCTGACCATCATCGCGTGCGGCCCCATGGTTCCCGAGGCAATGCGTGCTGCTGTTATCCTTAAAGAGGAAGCCGGGCTTGAGACCCGCGTCATCAACATGCACACGCTGAAACCCATCGACGCGGCAGCCGTTGTCCGTGCCGCGCGCGAGACAGGGGTGATCGTTACGGCGGAAGAGCACCAGATCGGCGCACTGGCGTGGCCTGTAAGTAATATTGTGACCTCGAACGAAGAACTGTACGGCCTTCCAGTGATCACAGGAGCGATCGGCGTAAAGGACAGGTTTGGCGACTCCGGCGCTCCGTGGGAACTGATCAAGGAATTCGAGGTAAGCGCTGAACACATCACGAAGATGGCACTGCACTTGTGCGAGCGAAAACATGAAGCAGCCACCGCGTAATACATGACCATGAACGAACATGGACGCCACCGCCTACGGAAGCAGGCTGCCCTGATTTCCGTGGCGATTGGCTTCGGGATGCTCGGTTTGAAGATGACCGCGTACTTCCTGACCCACTCTGCCGCAATTCTCTCTGATGCCCTCGAGTCCGTCGTCCATGTGTTCGCCACGTCGATCGCTCTCTACAGCATTGTTGTGAGCTCCCGCCCCGCGGATGAATCACACCCGTATGGACATGGGAAAGTGGAGTTCTTCTCCGCAGGGCTTGAAGGGGGGTTGATCGTCGTTGCAGCAATCGCAATCCTCACTGCAGCCGTCCGCGACATTCTCTTTGGGCGGGATTTGGTCGACCTTGATACAGGAATGCTTCTTACGCTTGCTGCATCAATCATAAACTTGGCCCTGGGAGGGTTTCTGATCAAGCGCGGAAAGGAAACCGATTCCATCACGCTCGTGGCCGACGGCAAGCATGTCCTTACCGATTCGTATACGAGTTTTGGCGTCGTCGTAGGGTTGGGACTTGTGTACCTGACGGGCATCAAGTTGCTCGATCCCCTGGTTGCCATTCTGGTCGCGGCAAACATTCTGGTCTCCGGCTACAGGCTGATGCGTGTGTCAGTTGGCGGCCTGATGGATGAAGCGGATCACCAAACTCTTGCACGAATCAACGAGATAGTGGACCGCGTGCGCACTCCTGAGTGGATTAACATGCACCATCTGCGTATCATGAGGTCGGGTCGTCTGTACAACCTGGATTTTCATTTGATCATTCCTTTTTACTGGAGCGTTCAGGAGGCTCACGCGTTTCAGGGAAGAGCCGCGAAAGAGATCGCTCTGCAATTGCAGAACAATGCGACGGTCTTGATTCACCTAGATCCATGCATCGAGAAGTACTGTTCGTCCTGCTCGGTTGAACCCTGCAGGGCGCGAAAAATGAGATTCGTCCGTGATGCCCAATGGACGATCAACGCGATGATCGGGGATCCCCCCTTTGTCATCGACCGGGATGAACGGGATTTGGTGGCTTTGACGAACGGGTAATTTACCCAAACACAATCGTTGAAAGGAAGGAACCTATGATACGCAAACAAGAAGCGCTTGACTATCACTCGCAGGGTCGGCGGGGGAAAATCGAGGTGACACCATCGAAGCCGTGCCAGACCCAGCGCGATTTGTCGCTTGCATACACGCCCGGCGTTGCAGAGCCGTGCAGGGAGATCGAGAGCAATCCCGAAGATGCATACATGTATACTGCAAAAGGCAACCTCGTTGCGGTTGTATCCAACGGAACCGCGGTCCTCGGGCTTGGCGATATTGGTGCACTTGCCGGTAAGCCCGTCATGGAAGGGAAGGGAGTTCTCTTCAAGAGGTTTGCAGACATCGACGTGTTTGACATCGAGCTGAATTCGCACAACCCAGATGAGATCATTCGGGCTGTGCAAATGCTCGAGCCGACATTCGGCGGTATCAATCTTGAAGACATCAAGGCCCCGGATTGCTTCTACATCGAAGAGACGCTCAAAAAGACGATGAACATTCCCGTCTTTCATGACGACCAACATGGGACCGCAATCATCAGCGGAGCGGCGTTGCTGAATGCCCTGGAACTGGTCGGCAAGAAGCTTGACAAGGTGAAGGTCGTGTTCAGTGGTGCGGGAGCTGCAGGCATTGCGTGTGCAAAGCTGTATGAGAAGCTCGGCGTGAAACGAGAGAACATGGTACTTGTGGATACAAAGGGTGTGGTGTACAAAGGTCGCAAAGAAGGGATGAATCCGTACAAGGAATACTTTGCGGGCGATACCAGTGCGCGTACGCTTGCCGATGCAATGAAGGGCGCCGATGTGTTCTGCGGCGTGTCAGCGAAGGGCGTCGTCACGAAGGAAATGGTGAAGTCGATGGCCGACAATCCCATTGTGTTTGCCATGGCGAACCCCGACCCGGAGATCACGTACGATGATGCGGTCAGTGCGCGCAGAGACATTATCATGGCAACGGGCCGATCCGATTTCCCGAACCAGGTAAACAACGTGCTCGGCTTCCCATTCATCTTCCGTGGAACGCTTGACGTCCGGGCGAAAACCATCAATGATGAAATGAAGATCGCCGCCTCGCATGCTCTGGCAGACCTGGCCAAGGAGGATGTTCCTGATTCGGTGATGCGGGCCTACGGTGGGAAGCGCATTGAGTTTGGCAGGGACTATATCATTCCGAAGCCATTCGATCCCCGGGTGTTGCTCTGGGAAACCATCGCCGTGGCGAAAGCCGCAATGGACACAGGTGTTGCTGCCCAGCCCATTGCTGACTTTGAGGCGTACAAGGATTCCCTTGAGGCACGTCTTGGGAAGTCACGTGAGGTAATGCGGTTCTTTATTCACAAGGCGCAGAAAGCCCCGAAGCGGATTGTGTTCCCGGAAGGCGAAGAGGAGAAGATTCTCCGTGCTGCGCAGATCATTGTCGATGACAATATCGGGCAGCCGATACTTCTTGGCAGCCGTACGCTGATCACGCAACGTATCAAGGATCTTGGGCTGGACCTTGAGAATGTTGAAGTGATCAATCCTTCAAAGTCTCCAAAGTTCGACGAGTATGTCACAGCATACTACCAGATGAGGCAACGAAAGGGCGTCACGCGGTTTGGTGCCGAGCGCCATATGGCGACGCACAATATCTTCGGCATGATGATGGTGCAAAGGGGCGATGCTGATGGATTGATCTCCGGCCTGACGCAGCATTATCCTGAAACGGTGCGGCCTGCTATTCAGATCGTCGGAACCCGGGAAGGAATCAAAAGGGTGGCGGGTCTGTATATGATGATCTTCAAGAACCAGACCATCTTCATTGCCGATGCCACTGTGAACATCGAGCCGACCGCGGAGGATCTTGCCGAGATTGCATTGCTCACTGCCGAGAAGGTGAAACAATTCAACATCGTGCCAAGGATCGCAATGCTGTCCTTCAGTAATTTCGGGAGTACGAATCATCCGCTCGCAGAGAAAGTACGCACTGCGGTGAGTCTGGTGAAGCAACGCGCGCCGCACCTGGTTATCGATGGAGAGATACAGGCCGATGCAGCGGTTGTGCCCGAGATTCTTGCGGAGGTGTATCCATTCAGTCCGCTACAAGGCGGAGCAAACGTGTTGATATGCCCCGATCTTACTTCGGCGAACATCGCGTACAAATTACTGAAGTGCCTCGGTGGCGCGGTTGCCATCGGACCCATCCTCATGGGCATCAAGAAGCCGGTCTATCTGCTCGTGCCGGGGAATGATGTGAATGACATTGTCAACATCACAGCGATGGCCGTGTTCGAATCGCAGCGACAGCGGGAGGAAAAGGTCGGTGCAAAGGAACGGGCACTCGAGGTGCCGGTGCAGGCGGAGTGACCACAGAATCATCAACGATCAGCGGAAACGATTATGAGCATAATTTTTAGCCGTCGATGTGAGTATGCCCTGCAGGCCGTGCTGTATCTTGCATTGAAGCCGGAGGGGGAACGGACGTCAATCAAGGAACTCACACACCACATCAAGATGCCCTCTCCTTTTTTGGCGAAGATTCTACAGGACCTCACGCACAAGGGTCTGTTGGTGTCCTTTAAGGGACCGCGTGGCGGGTTTGCCCTTGGCAAGCCGGCAAAAGACATCACGTTCTTCAATATCGTTGAGGCGATCGATGGCATTGCGCTGACGAACGGGTGCGTTCTGGGATTCTCGGAATGCTCTACCGAGACTCCCTGCTCGATGCACAACGATTGGAAAGTGATACGGGAACGCATCGAGAACATGTTGATGAAACAGGATATCATTCAAATGGCAAAGCAGATGCAAAAGCCGGAGTACGCGCAGGATAAGTAGCACTTCATCAATATCACGGTGGTCTTGTGGCGAGCTTCCGGCTACCGGATGCGAGGGCCGCAAGACCACTTTGTGTTCCACTCCCAATTGGCCCAACTGCCGACCTTCCAATTAAATCTGGAAATTCGAATACCACCAACTGTTTCTATCCTGCCTATCGAAAAAGCCGATTTCAAAGCACCTGCGTCGGGGTGAGCAAAGTCGAACCCAGTAGAGACCTCAAGATGAACGGCTTCGGCTTCGTTCAGCGCGACTATGATTATGGTTTTTCAATAGGCGCAACTGTTCAATATTTCAAGACCTATTTGTCCGCAAATTGGCATTGAGATTGCGATTACTATTGGCAAGCACCGGTAAGTCGGCGAAATCGGAAAGAAACTGCACTATTTGGCCGGATGATGCGCAAGCAGGTCTCAACAATGATAGCCGATTCGAAACTCAGTTTCAGAAACGAAAACGATTCGCCAACCTCCCACGAAGGGGCCTCCTCGCCTTTTTCATCATCCTTCGTGACCGGACCCCATGAAAAGGGTGGCAGCATGAATAGGGGCTCCCTTAAGATAAAGAAGATTTCTCCTGTGCTGCGGCGGAAGAGGATTAACTTCGGTGTGGAGCCTAGTCTCTTCAAACGACTCTTCTGGCGATGGAGGGAAGATTCTCAATTTCTCCGTCAGAGCATCCAGTTCGCCTTTGCCCTCCTCTGCATCTGGATCGGGATCGAATTCTATTTGTTTGTCCGCTGGGGGCTGTCGAACGGCGAGGCATCGTTTTTCCCCCGGCCTCCCGGAGCTGAAGGATTTCTACCCATCAGCGCTCTGATCAGTCTCCTGTACTGGGTACAAACCGGCATCATCAACGAGATTCATCCATCCGGGTTGTTCATCCTCATTTCGATTCTTGGCGTAAGCCTTGTGATGAAGAAGGCGTTTTGCAGCTGGCTGTGTCCTGTTGGCACTCTCAGTGAAGCGCTCTGGTCACTTGGAAATAAAATATTCGGCCGCAACTTCACATTGCCGAGATGGCTCGACTATCCTGTCCGGTCTCTCAAGTACCTTCTCCTGCTCTTCTTTGTTTGGGCGATCGGGCGCATGGATGTTCCTGCCCTGCGAGACTTCATCAACAGTCCGTACAACAAAGTTGCCGATGTGAAGATGTACCTTTTCTTTGCGCAGCTCACCACATTCGGGCTCTGGACGATCATTATCTTGATGCTGTTGTCCGTTGTTGTCAAGAACTTCTGGTGCCGCTTCCTTTGTCCTTACGGTGCGTTGCTTGGACTCGTCGGGTGGCTCAGCCCGATGAAAATTACGCGGTCAAAGGACACCTGCGTGGATTGTGAGCTCTGTACCAAGGTCTGCCCATCGAACATCAAGGTTCACAGGGTCGGACGCGTGTGGAGCGACGAGTGTATGAGTTGCCTTGCTTGTGTCGAAGTCTGTCCGGTGAGAAATACATTGGGGATGAAAGTGAGTCGGAGTGCGAAGGCATGTCCAGCCTGGGTGTATGGTGTTCTCGTTGTGGGAGTCTTCGTCGCAATCACCGGGTTTGCCATCCTCACCGGTCACTGGACAAATCGAATCTCTCATGCGGAATACCTCCAGCACTTCCAGCACGTTGAGTCATACGATCACCTGCGATGAGCATCTCTGGAGAAAAGTCGGCGGCAGAGTTCTACGATACACTTGCTTCTGACTACGACCGGATGACCGGGTTCGAGGGTCGTTTCATCCGGGAGGGGCCGTCCTTCAAAGCGATCGCTGAAGATCACGGTATTGCTGCTGCACTGGATGCCGGTTGCGGAACGGGGTTTCATTCTCTCTTGCTTGCAAGGCTTGGCGTGAACGTGACCGCAGTCGATCTCTCCGAGGTAATGTTGGAGAGGTTGCGCCGTCATGCTCAACGGGAAAATCTGTCGATTGCCACCGTCCGCGCATCGTTTCAGGAGTTGCAACAGCACCTCACAACGCCGTTCGATGGTGTGTTCTGCATGGGCAACGCACTTGCCCACCTTCTCACTGCCGATGACCTTCGGCTGGCGCTCCGCAATTTCTTCGGTCTCCTCAAACCCGGCGGGCATTCTTGTTCTCCAGGTATTGAACTTCGAGCGCATACTGGTGCAGAGGCCACGCGTTCTCAGCGTGAAGTCCGATGGTCCGACTGTGTACACCCGGTATTACGATTACGAGGATCAGTTCATCCGGTTCAATGTTGCGAAGTCGACGGAGGGGAATATAGAGCCGGATGAGGTGATCACGACAACACTTCGCCCGGTCTTGTGGACTGAGCTTTCGGTGATGCTGCCAGAGGCGGGATTTGAAAGCGTCAAATGTTTCGGCTCGATATCAATGAGTGAGTACTCAGGGGCAACATCTCAGGACCTCGTGGTATTGGCTTCGAGAACGGGAAGGTGATCACCAGTCGTTGACCACCCTGAGGGTGAGTTACTGGATGTTGACCTCCTTGGAGTCTAAATAGCCGGGACGCAGGACTCAGAAGCTTGATCGTTTCACCCTTTCACCTTTCTTTGTGAGTCCATTCCCTTTGGAACCCTTGCCACCTTCTTCCTTACCAGTAGGTATGTGAACCGTTTGCTGCCCAATGGCCTGAGTTTCAAAGTGCCATTGCGCAGGCTTCCAGCCGCTTGAATGCGATAGTCTGTCTCACCTTGAACGTTCGTGTTATCGTCGAACGCGATGATAATTGCGTCCGGCAAAATGGAGTTCTTTGAGGAAAGGTTGAGCCAGTCAAGACTCAGGGTGATGGTTCCAATAGGGCTCGATTTCTTAATAGGGTGTATCTCCAATCTTACGGACTTGAAAAATGCAGCCGTAAACCGTATCTTACCACCGTAGCGGAAGAAGTAGAATCAACAGTGAGGTACACCATGCCCAAGAATTTCGTTTCCAACCAGGACGAATCAGCGAGGCTCTTCAAGAGCAGTTTCCTTGAGTTATTCACGCATGTACACTGGAGCGTACCCTTGATTGTGTATGTTCCGATCGTCACGTACTTCCTCTACAAAGGGATCGCGGATCCCGTGGTTGGAGCGGGGAGTATTGTGGGACTGTTTGTCTTTGGTCTCCTTGTTTGGACTTTGACAGAATACCTGCTTCACAGGTTTGTGTTCCACTATGAGCCGAAGACCGACTTCGGAAAGAGGCTGCACTTTCTCGCGCACGGGGTTCATCACGATTACCCGAACGATTCGCTCCGGCTCGTGATGCCGCCGATTATCAGCCTGCCGCTTGCAGGGCTCTTCTACGGTTTGTTTTATTTTTTGCTGGGAGCTTCATTTCTTCCCCCGTTCTTCGCGGCGTTTCTTGTTGGCTACCTATGCTACGACATGATCCATTACGCCACACACCATGCATCGATGAAGGCCACTCCATTCGGGCTCTGGCTCAAGCAACATCACATGCGTCATCATTACCAGATGGACACTCTCTACTACGGCGTGAGTACTCCGTTGTGGGACTATGTCTTCGGGACGATGTGGCCCGGAAAACAATCCTCTGTCACCCCAGAGGGTAAGGAAGCGTAGAAATTCTTCGCGTGGCTTTGCGAGTCCCGACTCGGTTTGTCGGGACGAAGCAAGCTTCGTCTCTCACCACCACTGAGAATCAGACCTGTTGGACTTTCTCTTGAACGATTCTCGTTCAATGAAGGGACGACTTGTACCTTCTCAACTTCCTGCTGCATCACTTGTTGAGCTTTTCAATATTGAATAGTCGCGTGCTCGCGGCTTCTCACATTTGAGAAGCTTGAGTCCTATTTGCTTTATCAGACTCATTTTCAACCACTTCCGCCCGGCATGTCCTTTGCCTTTTGTACAGAGCGGAATACTGGATTTATTAGTCGGAAACTCCGAACATGAAATTTTCAACATTCACAGTGATCGCTTGCTCTGTTCTGGCGTTTGCTGGATTAACGAAGACGAGTGCTCAGTCCGTTGATCAGTGCCTCGCGTGCCATAACGATCGTTCTCTCTCGATGGAGAGAAAAGGGAAATCCATTTCGTTGTTTGTCGATGCCACGATGTTCAAGCACTCGGCGCACGCGGCGCTTGAGTGCGTTTCGTGTCATGTGGGATTTAGCGCTGAGGCGATTCCTCATGCGAGAAAGATCACTGCGGTCAACTGCTTGACTTGTCACGATGGTGACAACCTGGTGAGGTACAAGGCAAGTGTTCACGGGGGGAAAGGCCAGGGAGGGAAACCGGCGGCATCTTGCATTGATTGTCATGGCACACACAACATCCAAAACGTCTCCGAGAAGGATTCCCTCGCTCGCAAAGAATTCGAAGTTGGGACCTGCGCGAGATGTCACGCCGAAATCAAGATGAAGTACATGACGTCGAGCCACGGCCGCGCCCTTGAGGCCGGAGTGAAGGGGGCTCCGACGTGCGTGAATTGCCACGGTGAACATGAAGTGCAGTCGCCCACGAATGAAGGGGCGACCACCAGCCATAAGAAAGTCGCAGCCATGTGTTTGAGCTGCCATCTGGACAATCCCGATGTGCGGGCGAGAGTTGGCCCCTCAGCGGGTTTTGTCATGAGTTATGAAAAGAGCGTCCACGGTCAGGCAGTGCAAAACGGTAATGAAATGGCGGCGACGTGCATCGACTGTCACGGGAGCCATGAGATGCGAAAGGGTTCCAACCCCGCCTCAAAAGTCGCAAAGAAAAACATTGCCGAAACCTGCGGTCGGTGTCATGGTGATGTCGAGGAACAGTACATGTATAGTATCCACGGTGAGGCTCTGACGGCCGGGGTCACGGCGTCTCCCACGTGCACGGATTGCCACGGCGAGCACAACATTCTTTCGCCCAAGGACGATCGTTCTCCGGTTTCAGCAAAGAATGTGTCCGCGAAGGTCTGTTCGCCATGCCACGCTTCAGTGAGGCTTACGGAGAAATATGGTCTTGCGAGTGATAGATTCCAGAGCTTCGCTGATAGTTATCACGGACTGGCTGGAGAGGCGGGGTCGGTCCAGGTAGCCAATTGTGCAAGCTGCCATGGCGTCCATGACATCAAGCCTTCCAGCGATTCGACTTCGAGAATCTCTCCGAAGAATCTGGTCAGAACGTGCGGCACTTGTCATCCAGGCGCCAATGCGAATTTTGCCAAGGGTTCGGTGCATGTCATTGCCACTTCGGGCCAGGATAAGGTGTTGTACTTTGTTTCAACATCATACATTTTCCTCATCATCGTCACGATCGGCGGCATGTTCCTGCACAACCTGATGGACTTCATCAGGAAGTCGAAGCGGATACTGATGGAGCGACGCGGTCTGATCAAACACAAATCTCCAAGTCATCGCCTCTATCTTCGGATGTCGCTTGGCGAGCGGCTGCAGCACGGTGCATTGATCATAAGCTTCACCACTCTCGTCCTGACCGGTTTTGCGCTGAAGTTTCCCGATGCATGGTGGGTGGCGCCTCTGCGCAACATCAGTCCCTTGATGTTCGAACTTCGGGGCATACTCCATCGCGTCGCCGGGGTGGTGATGGTGCTCGTAAGCCTGTACCATACCTACTACATCTTGCGGGTGCCTCGGGGGAAGCAACTGCTTCGCGATATGTTGCCCGACAAATCCGATATTACGGAGTTGTTCGGCATGGTAAAGTATAATTTGAATGCTTCCCCGGAGAAACCGAAGCTGGGGCGCTTCAGCTACATCGAGAAGGCCGAATACTGGGCATTGATCTGGGGGACATTCGTTATGGCCGCGACGGGCTTCATTTTGTGGTTCGATAATACATTCATCGGCATGCTGACAAAGCTCGGGTGGGATGTCGCGCAAACCATTCATTACTATGAAGCATGGCTCGCAACCCTGGCCATTATCGTCTGGCATTTCTATTTTGTGATTTTCAACCCTGATTCGTATCCTCTGAACCTCGCGTTCTGGAAGGGAACACTTACAGAGGAAGAGATGCTTGAAGAACATCCACGCGAGCTCGATGAAATACTTCAGCAAGAAGCAGAGGAGAACGCCTTGATCGAAGGGAACGGATCGGACGTAGCGGAAGAGAAAGAGGCGGTCAAGTAGAGTGATGCGGGGACGATGGTACATCGCCGGATGCCTTTTGGCTGTAGCGCTTTGCGCCTTGGCGGTGCCGTCAGTTGCACAAGAGAATGACGAATGTCTTGCCTGTCACGGTGACAAATCCGCGACTGGCACGAAGAAGGGAAGAACCATCTCGGTTTTCGTCGACGGGAAGAAGTTCAACGGGTCGATGCATGGATCCCTCCCGTGCGTTTCATGCCACGCCGATCTTGCAGGAAAAGAATTTCCGCATGACGAGGAACTCCTTCCGGTTGATTGTGGGACTTGCCACACCTCGGAGCAGGAACTTCAAGCAAAGTCACTTCACGGGCAGGCAGCCAAAAAAGGCGATCCCCTCGCTCCGCATTGCAAGGACTGTCACGGCAATCACGACATCCTGCCAACAAAAGATCCCCGCTCCCCGATTTCACCGCTGAAGATTCCGTTTCTTTGCGGCAAGTGCCACCAGGAAGGCGCGCCCGTTGCGAGAAGGGGTGTTATCCACCAGGACCACATCCTTGAGAACTTTTCAGAAAGTATCCACGGGGAAGGCTTGCTGAAGAAGGGGCTCATTGTCGCTCCGAACTGCGCTTCGTGCCATACGCCTCACTCAATACTACCTCACACGGATCCGGCATCATCGATCTCACGGAAGAACATTGCCGCAACATGCACAAAATGCCACGCGGAAATTGAGCTTGTACACCGCAAGGTGATCAAGGGAGAACTGTGGGAAAAGGAGGCGAACAGGTTACCCGCCTGCGTTGATTGCCATCAGCCCCACAAGATCAGGAAAGTATTCTACACCCAGGGCATGGCGGACAAAGATTGCATGCGTTGTCATGACAATACAAACCTGCGCGCCTCAAGCGACGGCCGATCGCTCTTCGTCCAAGCCGACGATCTCAGCCACTCGCGTCATGCAAAAATAGCCTGCAGCCAGTGTCATTCAGAAGTGAATGCATCGCACGTCCGCCCCTGTGAAACAATCGCAAAAAAGGTCGATTGCGCTTCCTGCCATGCCGAAGTCGGGCAGCAGTATCAACAAAGTACCCACGGCAAACTCGTTGCGAAGAACGACCCGAACGGACCGACGTGCAAGGAATGTCACGGCACTCACGGTGTAAAAGGGAAGGTTGATCCGGTTTCTCCAACCTTCGCCATAAATATCCCCAAGCTCTGCGCAGCGTGTCATCGTGAAGGACAAAAAGCTGCCGTGCGATACACCGGTACGGAGCACGAGATCATCCAGCACTACACCGAAAGTATTCACGGCAAGGGGCTGATGAAGAGTGGCCTGACGGTTACTGCAACATGTACGAATTGCCATACCGCTCATGCGATTCTGCCCAAGGCTGATTCTGCATCGAGCGTGAATCCTAAGAACGTCCCGGCAACGTGCGGACGTTGCCATCACGGGATTGAGGAACAGTTTGAAAAGAGTATCCATTTTACCAAGGTTGGGCAAACCGATAAACCGCTTCCTATCTGCAGCGATTGTCACAGCGCGCACACAATACGGCGTGCTGACGAGGCGGGTTTCAAGCTTGATATCATGACGAAGTGCGGTAGATGCCACGAGGAGATTGCCAAGACCTATTTCGACACGTACCATGGCAAAGTCTCACAGCTTGGGTACACCAAGACGGCAAAGTGTTACGATTGTCATGGTGCCCACGATATTCTTCCGGTAGCCGATCCGAGGTCGCATTTGAGTCGGGAGAACGTCGTTGCGACATGTCAGAGGTGTCACGAAGGGGCAACGAGAAGATTTGCGGGGTATCTCACACACGCGACACATCACGACCCGAAGAAGTATCCGTTCCTGTTCTGGACATTCTGGGGGATGACGACATTGCTGGTAGGGACGTTTGTGCTTGGAGGAGTGCATACTCTCCTCTGGCTTCCGCGGGCACTTCAGATCAGGCGTACGTTGAAAAAGGCCGCCTCGATGAAGGCCTCCACAGATGAACCGCCGACAAAAATCAATGGCAACAAGGAAGAGGAGCCGGAAGCATCTTGATGGACCCGACGGTAGTGGAAAATAAGTCTTTGCGTTTGACTGTACATCAGACCGAGAATACGGGCACGGAGGAAAAACAGTACCTCAGGTTCACCCGCCTTAACCGCACACTGCACATCCTCATGATCGTAAGCTTTATGAGCCTGGCCCTCACAGGCATGACTCTGAAATTCTCGTACACCGGCTGGGCGGTATTTCTTTCCTGGCTTTTTGGCGGTTTCGAATCGGCAGGATACATTCACAGGTTTGCTGCGGTGATCATGATCGGGCTCTTCATCTCTCATGTTGCCGATCTCGTCCGTCAACGACGAAGAGAGTATCCCTCATGGAAGGCACTCATCTTCGGGCCCGATTCGATGATGTTCAACAGGAAGGACCTTCACGATTTCGTTGGGAACATCAAGTGGTTTCTTGGCAGAGGTCCGCGTCCGAAGTACGGACGATGGACATACTGGGAGAAGTTCGACTATTTTGCAGTGTTCTGGGGCGTGTTTGTGATTGGCTCGACAGGATTAATGCTCTGGTTCCCGGAGTTCTTCACGCGAGTCATTCCCGGCTCATTCCTGAATGTTGCGACCATTATTCACAGTGACGAAGCATTGCTTGCCGTCGGATTCATATTCACGGTCCATTTCTTCAATACCCATTTGCGTCCGGAAAAGTTCCCCATGGATATTGTTGTGTTTACAGGGCGAATGGACATCGAGGAGCTCAGGCAGGACAAACCCGCCGAATACGAAACGCTCGTAGAGAAGGGGGAACTTGGCACCCACCTCGTTGAACCGTATCCTCCAATTGTAATCAGGTCTGTGCGTGTGTTTGGTTGGACAGCACTCTCGATCGGGTTCAGCATTGTCGTCTGGATCATCTATGCGATGCTGTTTGCCTATCGATAGGTCGGTTGGCACCGGATACGTGTGGTACTACAAATGAGACATACGTAGGTCAAAACAAAAAGTGCTTGTAATTTTGCAGCAAAAAGGTTTTCGTCAAGGGAGTTTTATGGTTCCGAATCCGGGATTCAGGCGCTACAGCAGCAAACGTTTCTGTTCGAGAGCGAACGCTTGATGATTTTTCCCGTGTTTCCGGCTCATCGAACATGTTCCTCCGGCCGCCGGGCTCCATAGTTTCCATACAATGAATCCATGAAGCGTATTTTCCCAAGTTCCTTCTACAATCCCATTACACTCATCGGCTCTTCGATTGCGGTGCTGAGTTTCGGGCTGATCCTGTTTCTCATGTTGCTGGAATCGGTATCGGGATCGCCGAAACCGTACATGGGGATTATCGCGTTCGTTATGCTCCCGGCAATATTGATTGTTGGCCTGATGGTCGGAGTGGCAGGTATCATCCGTGAGCATCGTCGCGCACGTGCTGGAAAGCCGCATGGTCTCCGGCTTCCTCAGATTGATCTGAACAATCCCCGGCACCGGCGGGCATTGTCGTTCGTAGCCCTCGGGACAATTCTCCTTCTCCTCTTTTCTGCCTTCGGAAGCTACCAGGCGTATGAGCACACCGACTCGGATCAGTTCTGCGGTGAAACATGCCATACCGTAATGGAACCGGAGTATACGGCGTATCAGTATTCGCCGCATGCAAGAGTTGGGTGCGTGAAGTGTCATATTGGTCCTGGCGCCGATTGGTTTGTCCGCTCGAAGATCTCGGGTTCGTATCAGGTGTACGCGGTGCTGTTTAATAAATATCCCCGACCCATCCCGACCCCGATTGAGAACCTTCGTCCTGCTCAGGAGACCTGCGAGCAGTGTCATTGGCCCAAGCAGTTCTTCAGTGAAAAACTGCTGACCAACACGTACTACACATCAGACGAGAAGAATACCAAGTGGACACTCGATCTGTTGATGAAGATTGGCGGTGGAAATATTGAAGCCGGTCCGACATCCGGAATTCATTGGCACATGAATATCGCCAACGAGGTGACGTATGCGGCACTCGATCTCCAGAGGCAGGTAATTCCGTGGGTACGTTCGAAGAAGCCTGATGGCACCATCACCATCTACCGGAGTACGGACCTTCCTTCAGATGAGGATTCGCTGAAGAAAGCTGAGATACGGCGGATGGACTGCATCGATTGCCACAACAGGCCAACGCACATCTATCACCCTCCTGCCCGGTCGGTCAATCATGTCATGTCGTTGGGGTGGATCGACCCGAAACTGCCCAATGTCAAAAGCGTTGCTGTGAATGCGCTCGATGCGCCATATAGCACCGAGCAAGATGGGCTCGATAGTATCAGGCTTGCTGTGGGGGAATACTACAAGACCAACTATCCGGAGATTGCTGCTTCACGCGGAAGGGCAATCGACAGTGCGGTAATTGAACTCGAGCGAATCTACTCCAGGAACTACTTTCCTGAAATGAATGTAAACTGGAAGAAGTTCCCCGACAACCTGGGACACATGTATTACCTCGGTTGTTTCCGGTGCCACGATGGGAAACATGTGAGCGAGGATGGCAAGGTGCTGTCGCGGGACTGCAATGTCTGTCATACAATTCTCGCCCAGCAGTTTGAAAGGGATACGCTCCGCGTTTCCCTCGGTGGAGTTGAATACCGGCATCCCGTTGACATTGGAGATGCATGGAAGGAAACGAACTGCAGCGATTGTCATAATCCACCACAATAGGAAATGTTGTGAACGAATCTCAAGGACCCAACAGCGATAAGAGCAAGCGGGATTTTCTGAAGTACATCCTCGGTGGGGGACTTGTAGCCTGGGCGGCTTCTGTCGCGTATCCCCTGGTAGCCTACCTCAAGCCCCCGAAGCAGGCGGAGGTCGAAGTCAGTAGTGTGAAGGTCGGAAAGCTGAGCGGGATCGAAAAGGACAGTGGCACCATCGTGAGATTTGGCAACAAGCCGGTGATTCTCCTCCGCACCGCTGGCGGAGACTTGCGCGCATTCTCAGCGACATGCACTCATCTTGATTGCACCGTGCAGTACCGGAAGGATCTTGGTGTGATCTGGTGTGCTTGCCATAACGGGAAATACGATACCAACGGAAGAAACATTTCAGGCCCGCCACCGCGGCCACTGGATGAGTACAGGGTTGTCGTCCAGGGTGATGAAGTATTTGTCTCGAAAAAGTCATGACCAACATCTGGAAAAAGATCTACAACTGGCTTGAAGAGAGAGTCCAGCTTCAATCCCTTGTCGAGTTCATGGGAAAGAAATATGTTCCTGTTCACCGTCATTCGATCTGGTACTACTTTGGTGGTGTCTCATTGTTTCTCTTTATTATCCAGGTCGTGACGGGAATTCTTCTTCTGTTGTATTACAAAGGGAGCGAGCAGCTGGCGTTCGAGAGCATTCAATTCATCATGTCGAAGGTTCAGTTTGGCTGGCTGATACGGTCGATCCACAGTTGGGCGGCGAACTTGTTTATTCTTTCCGTCTTCATTCACATGTTCAGCGTGTTCTTTGAAAAGGCGTATCGTAAGCCGCGGGAGATCACCTGGCTCACAGGGATGCTCATGCTGTTCCTCGCGATGGGATTTGGCTTCAGCGGATATCTGTTGCCATGGAATGAGCTCGCGTTCTTCGCGACAAAAGTTGGCACCGATATCGCCGGTGTCCTACCGATCATAGGAAAGCCGATCATGATTTTTCTGCGAGGGGGGGATGAGGTTACCGGTGCAACCCTCTCGCGTTTCTTCGGCTTCCATGTTGCGGTTCTGCCCGGGATATTCACTGTTCTTCTCACCATCCACCTCATCCTTGTGCAGAGGCAGGGGATGAGTGAGCCGCTTGAGTTCAAGAATACCCCTGCCGGCGAACGGAAGACCATGCCTTTCTTCCCGAATTTTCTCTTACGTGACCTGTTGTTCTGGTTGCTGGTGTTGAACCTGCTTGCGATTCTTGCCGTGTTCTTTCCCTGGGAGTTGGGGCGAAAAGCCGATCCGTTTGCGTCGGCCCCCGCGGGCATCAGACCCGAGTGGTACTTCATGTTCATGTTCCAGACGCTGAAGTTTATTCCATCCAAAGTGGTATTCATTGACGGGGAGGTGCTGGGGATCCTTCTGTTCGGCGCGGCAGGTGTCTTGTGGATGCTGGTGCCGTTCTGGGACAGGAAAAGCGAGCGCGGCGAGATGAATAGGCTGATCAATTATGTTGGTTTGTTTGTCGTCATGTATGTTATTATCTTCACAGTGCTGGGATGGCTGCTATGAAAAGACAACCGTTGCCATTCATTGGCGCCATTCTCGCATTCAGTTCTTTGATTTGCAGTCCGTCAGTCTTCGCTGCGGATCAATGCCGAACTTGCCACGAGGCTCTTGGCGACAAGCCTTCCTCTCTTTTCAGACACGATATTCATGGCCAGAAGGGTATCAGCTGTGTTGATTGCCATGGAGGCAACGCAGGCGAGGAGGATATGGAGAAGGCGATGGATAAGCGAGCGGGTTTCATCGGAGTTCCCAAGGGAGACACGATTTCGGAGGTCTGCGCACGATGTCATGCCAATCCGGAGTTAATGGCGCAGTTTCAATCAAAGATCCCTACCGATCAGTTCAAAGGGCTTCAGGCAAGTGTTCACGGTCGGCTCTCAACAACCGGCAAAGCGCGTATTATCCAATGCACCACGTGCCATAATGCGCACGGGATAGTGTCCGTGCGTGATCCCGCATCACCGGTCTATCCGCTCAACGTGGTGAAGACATGCACAAAGTGCCACGCGGATGCAGCGTTCATGCAGACTTACAACCCGTCTCTGGCAGTGGATCAACTGGAAAAGTATCGGACGAGCATTCATGGTATCCGTAACGCAAAGGGGGATCCAAAACCGGCCGAGTGCGCAAGTTGCCATGGAAGTCATGAGATCCTGCCTGCTTCTGATGTGAGGTCACGGGTCTATCCAACGAATCTTCCGGGTACCTGTGCTGGTTGCCATAGCAACACAGAATATATGAAGGTGTATGGCATCCCAACAGATCAGTATGAGAAGTTTGCAAAGAGCGTGCATGGCGTTGCACTGTTGCAGAAGCATGACCTCGGTGCTCCCGGTTGCAATAAATGTCACGGCAATCACGGCGCGACTCCCCCGGGTGTGGAGTCCATCTCAAAAGTTTGTGGAACGTGTCATGCTCTCAACGCAGACTTGTTCTCTTCAAGTCCACACAAGAAAGCGTTCGATGACCGGAATCTGCCTGAATGTGAAACCTGTCACGGCAACCATGAGATTATTGCCGCGACAAACAAGCTGCTTGGCACCGGACCGGAAGCCTCATGCAGCAGATGTCATAGTCAGAAAGAGTTTCCCAGGGGATATGAGACCGCTAGGACAATGCGGAGCCAGATAGACAGTCTTGAGTTCTCAGAAGCAAGTGCCCGGACTCTGGTAGATGAGGCTGAGCAAAAGGGAATGGAAATCAGTGAGGCGAAGTTCAAGTTGCGTGATGTTCGCCAGGCAAGGCTGGAGGCGAGAACCAAGGTTCATGCTTTTGATGAAGCGCAATTCCGCGAAGTGATAAGCAAGGGGCTTGTCACTGCAGGGGTTATCGATGAGGAAGCGAATGAAGCTATTAGCGAATACTACTTTCGCCGTATTGGGCTAGGGATTGCGACGCTGATCATCACCATTGTGGCGATCTCGTTATATTTGTTCATCCGACGTATTGAACGATCCACTACTCAAAATCAAATAGATTCCAACTAACAACTTAAAGGAGGAATAACCAATGCGCGTACTAAGCGGTGTTGTGATGTGTATGTTCGTTATTGCTGCCCTTGGCCTTGCTGAGAACAAGTTTGTAGGTGTAGGCAAGTGCAAGCCTTGCCACTCAATCGAAAAAATGGGAGGCCTTGCATTTAAGGTGTGGGAGAAGACTCCACACGCAAGTGCCTACAAGACGCTCTTAGGTGATGCAGCAAAGAAGATTGCCAAGGACAAGGGTCTGAAGACAGCTGCGAATGAGAGTCCCGAGTGCTTGAAATGCCACGTAACAGGTGGTGGTGCTGCGAAGAATGTTGAGGCGGGTTTCAAGAAAGAGGACGGCGTGACATGCGAAGCATGTCACGGGGCAGCTTCGGGGTATCTTACGCTTCATAACAAGAAGGATGAAGCCAGCAAAGCGAAGGCAAAGGAAGCAGGTCTCATGCTCGGTGACAAGACCGGCAAAGCATGCGAGTCGTGCCACAATGCCGAGAGTCCAACCCACAAGGAATTCGTAATGAAGGAGATGTGGGCGAAGATCGAGCACGGTCTCCCCGCAAAGAAATAGGGTATCATCTCTTCTGAAAATAACCGGGTCCGCAAGGAGGGCCCGGTTGCCTATCGTCAAAATCCTGTTGCCATCAGGGAATAAGGGGACTGTTTGATCCACGTTGGTCGCGGCGTCGTGCCTTAGTTGCACCCATCTTTCCGTTGCAGAACTGATAAACTCAATTGTTCATTTTCTAAGTGTTGAAACTGAGAACACTCTTTCTCACTTGGTACATCCATTTTTGCTGGGGATTGTTGATTCCTGTGTTGTTTGGAGGTGGCACAGGGCTTGCCGCGGGAAGACCACACGGCAGCGCGGCATTTCTGCCATCCGCTCTTACTCTTTCCTGAACTCCCGCCATTAGTCTGAGCGCTTGCACTCTTTGGCTCAAAACATGGCGAATTGGTTGCAACAATGGGAAAGTGTAGCTATAATTACGCCGGTGTTGAAAATTGCAACAGGCCGAAGGGGGGCGTCCGCAGAGTAATTCGTCGGACATGCTGGCAAACGAGAGTAGCAGCGGTTAATGCCAATCAGTGCGAAGTCATTCGAATAGTGAAGCAAACCAATGAAAGCTGATACTACTTCTTCGAACCATGGCGCTTGGAAATTGCTCTTCTGCGCCGCGACGATGTTGATCTCATCGGTTGCGCCTGGACAACGGGTCAACGGTCGGCTGATCACGTCGGTGTACGCCTGGAAACAATACGATACTGTTGGTGTCTCAAAGAAGTTTGCCCGCGGATTCCAGTCGGTTCTCCTGGACGTGACTGAAGGTGACTTCAGTTTACACGGCAACTTTCAGGGGGCTGCGATGCTCCAGCACAAGCTGGATGAGTTGCCTGATTACAGGCTGTATTATGGTTACGCTCAATGGAAGAACATCGGCGACGTTGCGGATCTCTCGTTCGGCCGGTTACCGTTTTTCGCTGGCGTAGGATCGGGGACGATTGACGGAGCCTTGACAAGGTTTCGCGTGGCGGAGAATAAGTTGCGGGTGACCTTGTACGGCGGCGCAAACACACCGCTGGATCAGACTGTGACGCAATGGGGACCGCTGCGGAAAAACTTCACGCTCGGCGGTCAGGTGCTGTCCTCTCTCGAGAACCTGCACTTCGGACTGAGCTACATGAACCGTCAGCGTGAGCGACCCGGTTACTGGACAACATTGCGGCCCGATACGGTCTACATTGACCCCAACGAAACAAAGGAGCAGTACGCAAGTGGCGACGCCTCCTATTCGTTCACTGATGCGAGTTTCCACGCACGCTATGACTACAATGTCGACTACAGAAAGACCCAGCGTGCCCAGATGGACATCCGCTACTACCCCACGGAATTCTGGGCAATAAGCGCCAATTATATTCATCGGGCACCACGACTCCCGTTCAATTCCTTCTTTGCCGTCTTTAACATCCCGACGTCCGACGAAGTTGAGGGAGGGGTGGACTACACACTTGAATCAAGGATCAGGTTGTTCGTACGTGGAGCTTTTGTCCAGTACGTCGATGATAGAAGTTTTCGTTACACGCTGGGCATTGCCAATGACTATGCATCAGCATCATACAGAGGCAGTACGGGATATGCAGGCGAGTTGAATGCAGTATCGCTTCAGGGCGCGTATCCGTTGTGTGACCGCATGTTGATCCCGAATGTTGGTGTCTCGTACACTTCCTACAAGCTCAATGCGGCAGACAACACCGAGAACACCCTTGCCGCGGTATTGGGAATCACCGCCCGCCCCATGCAATTGCTCTCGTTTGATATTCAGGGGCAGTGGCTCAAGAACAAAGTCTATAAGAACGATCTGCGTTTGTATGCCGGGTTGAATCTGTGGTTCACCGAACAGTTGCATTTCTTTGAGTGAGAGGCCCCAGAATGGTACGTCGATATTTCCTCGTTGCGGTTTCTGTAGCTCTCTGCGTCATGGTGGCAATCCTCACCGACCTCCCCATGCTGATGGCAGGGAATGCTCCACCAGAGAGCAACGATGACAACCTATCGCAGCTCAAGTTCTCTCATAAAAAGCATATTAAGGATGTGGGTGTGGAGTGTGCGACCTGTCATCCTGCTGCCTCCGCAAGCAAACGCTCCTCTGATAACCTCGTGAGTACGCATGATGAGTGCGCCAACTGCCATCAGGACCAGGTGTCCAATGATTGCGGCTACTGCCACAAGACCCCCGAGAGCATCGCACCGCGAACGACTGCGGAGCGGACCGTCATCTTCTCACATGAACAACATCTCGGAATGAAGGATGTTGAATGTACAACGTGTCATAAGGGATTGGATGAAGTTGAGCTCTCGACCGCGAAGAACCTGCCGGACATGGCGACGTGCACCACGTGTCATAACGATCGCAAAGCGACCACCATGTGTGAAGCATGCCATACAGATTTTGTGACGCTCCTTCCGCAGGACCACAAGCGGTCGGATTTTCTGCATTCCCATCGCGATGAGTCCCGGCTTGGTGCACTCCAAACATCGTGTCAGACCTGCCATACGGAGACATTCTGCCAGCAGTGCCATCAAGGCGCCGGACTGAAAGCATTCCTTCCCAAAGACCTCATGGTGGAGCCCCGGTCAAAGACGTCGACCAAGGATTCGCCGAAGCGCACGGTGTTACAGAACGTACACGCGCTGGACTATCGATTCACACATGGAATTGATGCACGCGCAAAGCAATCGGACTGCGCATCCTGCCACGATGCAGAAACGTTTTGCGTGAAATGTCACGAGGCTGGAGGGAACGTTACACAAGGTACATTCAAACCGAAATCGCACATGGTGCCCGGGTTCACAACACTTGGCCGTGGATCGGGTGGTGGCCTTCACGCTGAAGAAGCGCGACGGGATATTGAGAGTTGTGCAAGTTGTCATGACGTCGAAGGACGTGACCCGACGTGCATGACGTGCCATACAGAGTCAGGAGCTGTCAGATAACCTCGAATGTAGATCATGGCAAAAACTCTTTCCGAAGGAGTAACTACAATGAAGACGTATTCAATTCTCACGATTGTGCTGACTGTAAGCCTTGCCCTTTCCCTGTTGCTAACGGGATGTGAAGGTCCGGCAGGTCCAGCGGGTAAGGATGGCACGGATGCCGTTCTGCCGCCGTTCAACCTTGAAGGCTTTGCGCCGGGAATCAAATGCGGGGCATGCCACACAGCAGATCAGGATACGACATACTTCGTTGCCGGGCGCAAGTATGAGTGGGAACAATCGAAGCACGCTGTCGGTGGTGATATTGATAGAAATGCCGCAGGTTGCGCCGGGTGCCACACCACGGAGGGTTTTGTACAGCGCTACTTGGCAGGTTGGCAGACGCAGGTTGTTTCTGAGGTATTGCATCCTAGCCCTCCAGGGTGTTTTGCGTGTCATTCTCCACATGCGCGCAACAATTTCACACGACGCGACACAGATGCCGTCACGATCACTTCATTCATCGCGGGAGTCCCCAATTCGGTGTTCAACTATGGGAACGGGAACATTTGTGTCCGATGCCACCAGACTCGCACGTCATCGCCAATGACCCCGATCCCGGACCCAACCAAGACCGCGATAACGGATACGTTGAAGATCACTTCGAACAGATGGTATCCTCATTACGGAGTAAACGGCCAGATGCTTATGGGGACGGGTGGGTTCCAGTTCATCGATTATACATACACCGGCAACTCAAACCATTCAAGCAACACTGTGATCCAGCAGGAAGGATGCCCGAAGTGTCACATGTCAGAGCCGGTAGGGGGTGGCGCAGGGAAGGGTGGTGGTCACACGATGTGGATTGCATACGATGTGGATGGCGTAACAAACTATGTTCTCACCGGGTGCAAGGATGCCGGTTGTCACGGCTCTTCGATCTCCTCTCCGGATATTCCCGGCAGCTCAACCGGAGGCGTCGGAGCGCAGACACTTATTCGACAAAACCTTGATACGCTGCAGCAGTTGTTAGCGTCACGCAACTGGATCGACACGACATCAGATCTTCTTAGAGCCAGCACGACCAATCCATTGAAGATTGTGCCCGCTTCGCGTGCTGGTGCCATCTACAACTACTTTTTTATCGAACATGATGGAAGCGAGGGTGTGCATAACACAAAGTACGCTCTCGAACTGCTCCGATCATCCATCCGAGAATTGAGAAAACCTTAATGCTGACCGCTGGCAAATGAGGCCATCAATGATGAAGAAAAATCAAATACTTGTTGCCATTGTGCTTACGGCAGCTATTGGGATATTGGGATGCTCAGATCTAAAGACCGACCTTCCCTCCCCGGTCGCTCCCGGTGTTCAGGTGCATAGGCCTGAGTGGATCGATACTTCCTCTGCCGGTTTTCATGGCAAGGTAGTCGATGCGGCACATGGTAACGTGCAGGAGTGCTTGAAATGTCACGGATTGGACTATCGCGGAGGCTTTTCGGGCATCTCGTGCGTGAAATGCCATCAAGACAAAGCGGCTTCTCTTCACGGGCGCGGCTGGGTGGACCCTACCTCGGCGAATTTTCACGGCAACACGATTCGTGCGACAAACTGGGATATGAGGCCATGTCAATCGTGTCACGGCTTGCTGTACGATGGCGGAAGAGTCGGCGTATCATGCCGGCAATGCCACACCGATGGAGCGGGACCCGAGAACTGCGCGACGTGTCATGGCAGTGTCAACAATTCCGCGCCTCCGAGGGATTTGAACAAGCAAACTTCTCGCTCTGCCCGTGGCGTTGGAGCGCATCAAATCCACCTCGTAGGTGGTTCGATCGCCACATCCATGCTCTGCTCCACGTGTCACACAACACCTGCCGCGGTGTACGTCGCGGGCCATATAGATACAACACCCGGCGCAGAAGTGCAGCTTGGCAGTCTATTGGCAAACACAATGACAAACAAACCCGGGACGATTGACTACGATCCGGAGCTGCCAGTATATACGCCATCGCCGTCATACGATCAGAGTACACTCAAGTGTTCCAACACGTACTGCCATGGCTACTTCAAGAATGGTAATCTCACGTTTGCTCCAACCTGGAATGATACGACAGGGGCTTCGGGAGCGTGCGGCACGTGCCACGGGAATGTTTCCGCGCCGCTCGACACGCTGGGAACGCGGTACCTTCCAAAGACGACCGCACAAGGTGGAACGCATCCCTCAGTGGCTGGATTGGGGGTACGATGCAACGTTTGTCATGCCGACGTCGTGGATGCGAATTTCCACATCATCAATCCAGCAAAACATATCAATGGCAAGTTGAATGTTCTGGGACGGGAGAGTGAGTGGTGAAATGAAGACTTCTCTGAAAGTGAAATTTCTTGTAACTGCAACCGCTCTCCCATTTTTGTTCTTGCTGCTCGTTGCTGTCGCCTTTAGTAACGGCTAGCGGTCTCGGGTTTTCGGGCCGGGTTCTCAACCCGGCCCCTCTTGTTTTCCATTCTTATTGACTTCCAGGGTCACTCCTTCTTGTAACAGGATCTATGGTCCTGGTTTTCAGATTTGAGAACAGGTGAGATCCTTCCGTCAATAAGCCTTCCCAAGCGTCTGTTTTAGGGGTTCTTTCTGGCACGGCCATTGACATTCCTGAGATAGTTCATTCATTTGGAGGCGGCATGAATCTTATCGGGAACGGGCTCATTTTTATAGCGCTCATCTCTTCCATCCTTTCAGCAATCCTGTATTATCGCAGCACGGCTTCAACTCCACAGACGCTGAGGAAAGCGCGTGGGTGGTTGAAAATAGCAGCTGGTGTAATCGCGGGAGTGTCCGGGTTGCTCCTGACGCTTCTGGTGCAACATGATTTCTCAAATCATTATGTCTACAGCTACAGCTCCCGTGCCTTGCCGCTTCACTTTCTGATCTCAAGTTTCTATGCGGGGCAGGAAGGGAGTTTTCTGTTCTGGGTGTTGTGTTCGGCTCTCATTGGGGTGGCATTGATGCGCTACTCCGGCAGTCGACAAAGCGAGCAATGGGTGATGACGGTGTTCATGGGTGTGCAAGCGTTCCTCTTGTTGATAGTGTATGCAAAGACGCCGTTCAAAACCGTGTGGGAGGTGATCCCACAGATTCCGGCCGGTCAGGTTCCCACCGATGGCCGTGGTCTGAACCCGCTGTTGCAGAATTTCTGGATGGTAATTCATCCACCCGTGCTCTTTGTCGGGTTTGCCGCCATGGCAGTCCCGTTTTCGTTTGCGATTGCCGGAATGTGGAAAAGGGACCACACCTTATTGAGCGGACAAGCGCTTGGTTGGCTGCTGTTTGCTGTTCTGATTCTGGGTGCGGGCATCATGCTCGGCGCATACTGGGCGTACGGGGTTCTCGGATGGGGTGGATACTGGGGCTGGGATCCGGTGGAGAACTCGTCACTTATTCCGTGGATCATTGCCGTAGCCTTGCTGCACACTCTCATTGTCCAGCGCAGAACCGGCAAGTTTCTCCGCTCAAACCTCGTGCTTGCAATCCTATCCTTCTTGCTCGTGGTGTACAGTACATTCTTGACGCGCAGTGGAGTTCTCGGAGATTCGTCGGTGCATGCATTTGTTGATCCCGGGGCGGCAGTGTATTGGCTGCTGATTCTTTTTCAGGTTGCTATTGCGGCAATTGGCTTCGGTCTCTTGATCGTCCGTCGGAAGGAGGTAAGGCCAACACATGTCGACAACCAGTTTATCAGCAAGGAAACCGCACTGGCAGCCGGGGGTGTCGCTCTTGTTCTCTCGGCCGTGGTGATCCTGTTCGGAACAAGTCTGCCGCTGGCGGGGAAATCGACCGTTGATACCTCCTTCTACGACACAATGAATCTCCCACTTGCCATCGTGACGGTATTGTTTATTGGCTTCAGCTTGTATACTCAATGGGGGAAGGACGAGGGGAAGGAAGTGTTCAAACGTGCGTTAAAGTGGTTTGCGGTTTCTCTTGCAGCGAGCTGTTTACTTTTTGTTTTTGGAATACGGGCGCTCGATACCCTTTTACTTGTTTTTGCCTCCTTGTTCACACTGTTTGTCAATCTGGAATTCGGGTGGAAGCAGGGGGCTGCGGATCTGAAAGCAATCGGCGGAAAAGTTGCGCACATCGGACTTGCAGTTTTCTTCCTCGGTGTTATTGCATCCGGCAAATACAGTACCACGAAACATGTTTCGCTGGAACTCAACCATCCGCAGCAAACGCTGGGGCATACTCTGACCTATGTCGGATACGAGCCAACTGCAGATGGCAAGTACGCCTTTAACGTGAACGTGGAATACAACGGAAAGGCATTCCGGCTTTCTCCACTGATGTTTGATGCCGGGCAGCAAGGGACGATGAGGAATCCCGATATCGCCTCATCCCTGACCGGTGACTTTTATCTCTCGCCTGTCTCTCTTGAAGAACCAATATCTGACCAGGCAGACCAGGGTGATGTCTACACCATTGAGAAAGGGAAAGCGGTGTCGCTCGGTCAATTCAAGGCAACCTTTGTGAGGTTTGACATGAATTCGCACGGTGAGGGAGCAACGATGAATGGCGAAGGAATGTCCATCGGCTCCGTCCTTGAACTGACTGACGGTAACCGCATGGAGACAATTACTCCCGTTACCGTCTATTCGCCCGATGGACATCAGACATTCAAACCATCACAATCAAAGTTGCTGAATGCTACGGTTCAGCTTGTGTCGATGAACGTCGGGGGGATGGGTTCGAGCAACTCTGCGATCACGATCGACGTTCGACGTGAAGGTGAGAATGCACGAAAAATGGAAGCACTGGTTGTTGAAGTGAGCACAAAGCCGTTCATTGGCTTGGTATGGCTTGGTTCGGTTGTGATGTTCCTTGGGTTCACTCTCGCTGCGATGAGGCGGTTGCAGGAAACACCAGGCAGTTGATTGCCTTCGTCGGCAGAGTTTGGTATCTTCAGGACGAAATAGAAAACAGGAAAAGCAATGGTGATTCGCAAGCAGCTGGTTGTTGTTGGCGATAAGATTCTTGTCCAGCTTGATGACGGTCTTGATAAGACGAAGTCGGGCCTCTATCTCCCTCCATCGGTCAGAGAGAAGGAGAAAGTGGCTACCGGACGGGTCGTCAGGGTCGGCCCGGGTTATGTGATGCCCAATCCGAACTACACAGATGATGAGCCTTGGTCTGCGCCCAAAGATCCAATGCGCTACATTCCCTTGCAGACAAGGGAGGGAGACTACGCGATCTTTCTGCGCGAGCAGGCAATCGAAGTTGAGTTTGAGGAGAAGAAGTATCTGATTGTGCCTCAGTCTGCTGTGTTGATGCTCGTCAGAGACGAGATGAAGGAGGATCTCTAGGGTTTGCGTTGTTGTGTTCAGGATTGTCCCGCTGGCGCCTTCCTCCAAGGTTCAATCAATACGCGACTATTCAATTTCAAAGGGCATGTATCGCTATATCGCGGTGCCCACACCATTCGACGCTCCAGTGTGAAATGAATCTTTGCTCTAAGCCAACACGGTCGACAAGCATGGCAAATGTAAGAACGAAACCGGGAGTCATAGGGATTCTGACGGGTGGTGGTGATGTCCCCGGGCTTAACCCCGCCATCCGGGCGGTAACGATCAGGGCTTTGCGGGAGGGATATCAAGTGATTGGCCTCCGGCGTGGGTGGGCTGGCGTCGTTGATACCATCCGGGATGCAAAGACGGACAATTCAAATAACTACCAGGTGTTGACCGAGGAAGTTGTAAACAGGGCGGGTCGCACTGGTGGCACGTTCCTGCATACTTCACGTACGCGGCCGAGTTCGGTGAAGAAAGCACACGTTCCCGACCATCTCAAGAGCAACTACAACGCCGAAACAAATGACCTCACCGATGAGGTTTTGAAGAATCTCGACTTTCTTGGCATCGATTATCTCATTCCGATTGGCGGTGATGACACGCTGAGCTATGGGGTTGAATTGTACAAGAGGGGAGTGAAAGTCATCGCGATTCCAAAAACAATGGATAACGATGTCCCCGGCACAGACTATTGCATCGGGTTCAGCACTTGCGTTACCCGCACAATCCAGATGACAAACAGTCTGCGTACCTCGGCTGGTTCACATGAACGACTGCTTGTGTTGGAGGTCTTCGGTCGTTATGCGGGCTTCACTGCAATGCTGCCAACGATGGCGGGTGCCGCAAACCGGTGTGTCATACCGGAGCACAAGTTTGGAATTGAGCGACTCGCTGAACTTCTTGTCGATGATCGGAATAGGAATCCGAGCAAGTATGCGGTCGCGATTGTATCTGAAGGGGCAATGTTCGGCGGCGGAGAGATGGTCTTTCAGGACACCCGGACCGACGCCTATGGTCATGCCAAGCTTGGCGGGATCGGCGATCTGGTGTCACGTGAACTTGAACGTCTGTCTCCGGAGTTCAACAGGGGACAAACTATTCACATCATCAATCAAAAGCTGGGATACCTCGTGCGCGGCGGAGACCCTGATGCGATTGACTCTATCGTCCCGATGGCATACGGCAACCTCGCCCTCGATCTGGTTCTGAAGGGTGTGCATGGCCGATTGGTAGTTCTGAAGAATGGCCGCTACGATAATATGCCGATCGATGTGGTCTCGTCGACGAAAAAAGTGGTCAACGTCCGGGAGCAATACAATACCGAGCGGTTGCGTCCGCACTACAAGAGCTTCGAGACGAAGCCGCTGTTCATCATGACGAGCGAATGAGAAACCTTCAGTAAGGAACGATCTGTCGGGTCAGTGGCCATCCCCGATGTGTTCCGGGAAAAGGGAGGGCAGGTCAGCAATCGAACTGAGGACGGCATTGGGCTTTCGTGCCAGTCCTTCAAGGGAAGCGTTCATATCTTTCCCCGTCCTTACGAATAGCGTGTGCAACCCCGCAGCCGCAGCCCCTTCAATATCGGCTTTCAAGTCATCTCCTATCATCAGAACTTCGGCTGGAGGAAATCCGAGACTTGCGCAAGCTTGTTGGAAGAATTCAGTCGATGGTTTGCCAAGAACTTTGGCGGTTTTGCTGCCAGCGTACTCTAGTGCAGCAATAAACGCGCCTGCGTCGAGCTTTAACCCTTCTTTCGTTATCCAGAAACGATTCTTCTGCAATGCGACGATTTCGGCTCCACGGTGAATCATGTTAAACACCCGGTTCATCATTTCATAACTGAACATCTCTCCAACGTCCCCTATGATGACATGCGTCGGGTCCGAGTCGACCACCTCGATACCCTCGAACTCCACCTTGATACTCCGGGAAGTGTAGAAGAAGCAACGTGCAGTGCCGAGGCTCCTGAGGTACTGCGATGCGGCAACAGGGGCTGTAAAGAGATGATCATAGGGAACATCGATGCCAACCTGAGCCAGTCGCTCAATGATTTGCCGTCGACTGTGTGTCGTGGTGTTTGTGACGAAACGGTGCGGGATGTTCTGTCGCCGAATGAAGGCAACCGCGTCAATCGCTCCGGGAATGAGCTTCTCCTGGACGTAGATGACGCCGTCAAGGTCGATGAGGAAGGCGTTGATGTCCATGATGAAGAAATGTTGTGTGCTGGAAAGAACACGAGATTATACGCCCCGGGCGTTCCCTGTCAATTCAGAACGTCCACGAGCGAACGTAACGAGTTGTTACGCTATGGTTACTTCCCTTGTCAGGTACACATCCTGGATGGCATTAAGGAGCTTTGCACCATCCCTCATTGGCTTCTGGAAAGCCTTGCGCCCGGAAATCAGTCCTGTGCCGCCCGCCCGCTTGTTAATGACAGCGGTCTTTACAGCCTCAGCGAGATCGTTCTCGCCGGAGGCGCCGCCTGAATTAATGAGCCCTGCCCTGCCCATGTAACAATTGGCGACCTGGTAGCGCGTAAGATCGATTGGATGGTCCGTGGTCAGTTCCGAGTACACTTTCTCGTGTGTCTTCCCGAACTTCAATGCAGTAAAGCCGCCATTGTTCTCCGGCAGCTTCTGCTTGATAATGTCAGCCTCGATGGTAACGCCAAGGTGGTTCGCCTGACCCGTCAAGTCTGCCGAGACGTGATAATCTTTCTCCTTCGTCTTGAACGCCGGGTTGCGTGTGTAGCACCAGAGTATGGTCGCCATTCCCATCTCGTGGGCATACTTGAAGGCGGCGCTTACCTCCTGGATTTGCCGTCTTCGATTCCTCCGATCCAAAGTATATCGTTGCACCAACGGCCGCAGCTCCCATTTCAAATGCCATGTCGATATCGCCGAACATTATCTGGTCGTACGTGTTGGGGTAGGACAGAAACTCGTTGTGGTTGATCTTGACGATGAACGGGATCTTATGTGCGTACCTGCGGGCACACGACCCGAGGACGCCAAAGGTCGAAGCCACGGCGTTGCAGCCGCCCTCGATCGCGAGCCTCACGATATTTTCCGGATCGAAGTACATCGGGTTCGGTGCGAACGAAGCTCCGGCTGAGTGCTCGATTCCCTGGTCCACCGGAAGGATCGAAAGATAGCCGGTGCCTGCCAGACGGCCGGCGTTGAACAACTGTTGAAGGTTCCGCAACACTCCTGGTTTACGGTCGGAAGGGATGAACACCCGGTCGACGAAGTCTGGGCCCGGAAGGTGCAGTGATTCTTTTGGTATGGTCTTGCATTGGTGCTCCAGCAGGTTCTTCGCGTCCCCACCGAGCAGCTGTTCGATGTCCTTCAACATGAAATAATTTCCTCCGTAACGAGATGACAATATAGATTACCTGCCCCCACACTCTCTCGAACGAGAGCCAAGAGAAGCAACAAAGCATGCGTAAGATATGAAAAACTGTAGAGAAGATAAAGAGGCCGTCAGTGCAAGTATGAGCCTCCGTTGACGTCTATGGTGGAGCCTGCAAGATAGTCTGAAAGACCGGATGCAAGGGAAAGGGCGACATTGGCGACATCCTGTGGGGTTCCAATCTTGCCTGAGGGGATTTGCGAACGAATTTCGTCGCCGTTGGCGGATGCTTTCCACCCCCATGCCGGCTTCGATGAATCTCGGAGCGACACCATAGATCAGGATGTTGTCCTTTGCAGGTGAGCGTGCTGCGAACCGAGTGAATTTAATCATTGCAGCCTTTGACGCTGCGTATGCAATATATCCCGTTTCACCCCAGAAGGCCGACCGGGAGGAAATGTTGACGACCTTCCCGCCGCCCTGCTTCCTCATGTGGGGGACTGAACAGAGTGTCATGTTGACTGCACTCATCAGATTTGCGTTCAAGGTGTTGCTCCAGTGGGTCTGCCATTCCTCATAGGTCGTGTCAAACGTATCCCGCAGTCCGAATGCTGCGTTGTTGACGGGATATCGATTCGCCCGAATGCCTCGATAACCTCATCTACAATACGTCGACATTCCTTGGGGCTGGAGAGACATCCCCCTTGACGATTCTTGCTCTATCCCCGAACGTTGCGATCGTTTCCAGAGCCCGTCCTTCATACTTGCGATAGCCAACGCCGACCCAGGATCCCGCCGAGGCAAGGGTTTTGGCTATTGCCCCGCCGATTGCCCCGGATCCTCCAGTGATCAGGGCAGCTCTATTTTGTACATCGATAGTATTCATGATGGGTAGTGAATATAGGAAAAGTCATGGATGCCTTCAAAATGTAACACCTGCTGATGGGTAAATTGGTAATAATTTCCAGTACACATTCTCTTGCCTGCAAAAAGTTCATTCTGTGGTTGAAAAAGGCGAAACACACGTCTTATGACCCCCTTGGAAACGCGAATCTTCCCATCCTTTTGTGGCACGCATTTCGTGGTAACTATTAGTGGCTTTGATCAGAAAGCGATTTGTGGAAGGAGGCATGACCATGAAGAAGCAATATCGGTTTGTCGAACTCTCCAAAGGAGAGCGCGAATTTCACGAAATGATCCTCATGGAAGAAATAGAGGTTCAGTCGTGGTATGCCATAACGTATTGCAGCCTCTTTGGGGAAGAGATCTTCCTGACGGTTCAATGAAGCCGGAGAGAACGGTGAAACCAGTGGCATTCACAGCGGTCATAGCACTTCTTGTGGCAATCCCGCTTCTTCTGAAGTGGAAGCGGAACCCGTTGGTTGTGCCTGAGGTCCGAAGGAGCGGTGGTTGGGACGCTGAGGACCAACGGTATGACATTGATGATTTCATGACATAGGTTTTGTGGCCAGAAACCTCCTTTGGTGGGAGGAGGTTTCAGAGCGATAAAGGATAAGTCGGCGTTGGCTGGCTTATCCTTTCTATTTCCAACCCCGAGAGGCGGCCGATTCTGGAATCAAGAAAACTCTTGCTATTCAGAATCGATTCTGCTATCTTTTGCCAGCAAATGACAGTACACCGTTTTTTGCACTTTTAATGGTTCAGATGCTTGCGCGACCTGTCCCGTGGGGAGATTGGCAGTCTGCTGTATCAAGTGGTGTTAGTGTTGGGACATCACTCCGCTACCCGATCTGTTAAGCTATTAAGAGGCAATAAATTTGGTGTCCTCGGCGGGCGGCAATGCCGTACAATAACAAATCTCAACAAAGAGGAGTTGTCCCATGGAACAAGGTGTCGTGAAGTGGTTTAATGGGGCCAAGGGGTTTGGCTTTATTAAACGCGAGTCGGGCGAAGATGTGTTTGTTCACTACAAGGCAATCCAAGGCGACGGGTATAAGACCCTGAACGAAGGAGACAAGGTTCAGTTCGAGGTAGAGAAGGGACCCAAAGGGTTGCAGGCATCAAACGTTACAAAGGTTTGAAATTCGAGTCCATTGTTACCATTGTCTGCCCCGGCGTCCTGCTGGGGCTTTCTTGTTTGTCTATCGAGTAAGTAAAGGAGTTCTACATGCAAGGTACTGTGAAGCTATTCAATATTGCGAAAGGATTTGGGTTCATCAAGGTCGAGAATGGTGAGGATATTTTCTTTCACAAGAGCAATGTGAAGAGTGCGGGGTTCCGCGATTCCCTGATGCAGGGGGATCTTGTGACCTTCGAGGTGCAAAACAGCCAAAAGGGAAAACGCGCTATCAACATCGAGCGGATATAGATTGATCTTTCATGCTGCGTCCCCCGGACGCAGCGTGTTCACCTTCCTCAACGATCCAAATCCTTAAACCCGCACCCACCGGGAAGCCTCCCACATCTGGGGAGTCCGGAAGTGGTTCGCGCGTCATGAAAAACGAATAACTTTCCCTCACGACGATCGTGGTTGCGTTCCGTATTCTCCGCTGGCAACCGTGTGGACACCGCCGCGTACCTTATAATCGGCAGTCACCTTCATCCACTTGGGACTGGCACATTTCACAAGATCGTCCAGTATCCTGTTCACAGCATGCTCCTGGTAGATGCCGACACTGCGATAGGAGTGCAGGTAGTATTTGAACGAGCGAAGCTCAATGCAGACCTTGTCGGGAATGTATTCTACTTTGATCGTCGCGAAATCGGGCAACCCTGACCATGGACAAACGGCCGTGAATTCGTCGGTATCGATGTTGATGATGATATCCTTGCCGGCATACTCGTACGGAAACAGTCTCCAGCACCTTTGTATCGATTGTGGCAGGTGACTGGATATCGAAATGTCGGTCCGGAGGCTGCGCCATTGGTGCGTTGTCCTTTACCATAAGGAACAGTATATTACTCGTGCGAGCAATATAGCAGATTCAGCAGGAAAAGTAAACAGACGAGGTGCCCGATGAGATGGTGCTGGATGGGTATTGGTTTTGGTTGTGAGCTTGCTTGGTGGGTGTGCCGGAACGGTTGGAACAAAAAGTGAATCCGTGGCGGTTGGGTGGCTCCCTCGATCAGTTCTTGACGAACCTGCGCATCACGAATTCAAGGCGCGATACGATACCGTTGCCGTCGACCAGAATCTCGAAGGACTCATTCGCAACGTAAACTCCGGTGTCGATTTTCTCGTGTTTTTTGGAACATGGTGCAGCGACAGCAGGCGTGAAGTCCCGCACTTTCTCAAAATTGCTGATGATTGTGGCATTGATTCATCGCGTATCCGTCTGTACGGCCTGGATCGGTCAAAGAAGAGCAACGACGGTCTGACTGACAGATATCATATCGACAGGGTTCCCACGTTTATCTTTTTGAAGGATGGCGACGAGGTCGGGCGGATTACGGAGAAGCCAGATGGCACTCTCGAAGCCGACATGCTTGCAATTCTTGCCAGTGCGCAGCAGAAGTAGTCCTAGGCGTGTTGGTACGCCATTCCCTTCAGCAGCATGACGCGCTTGCTGAATGGGCGGGTGCGTTGCAAACAGATCTGCAAGTGCTCCTTCCTTTGAGTTCACACTCCTTCCCAGCGGGTCCGCAATGCACAGGTGACCGGTCCCTTTCTTGATCGATCGTGTTGGCTCAACCGCTGCGTCGATCTTATCGAGTGCTGAAGCAAGTGCCAGACGGGTTGCGCGTCAACTCTGCTCCCGAGGCATCTGCGAGATATTCACGCTGTCGCGACACCGCCATTGCCAGAAGCTGCGTTATCAGCGGGGCGAGAACCATTGCAATGAGCCAAAGGACCAAGACAATCGGTCCGAGTCCGCCACGGTCCCGCTTCCTGCCGCCGCCAAATCGTGTGGTGCGAAGCCCGAATTCTGAGAGAAGCATTACCGCCCCCGCAAGAGCCGCCACAACAGTCATCATGCGCGTATCATAATTGCGGATGTGGCTCATTTCATGGGCGACCACACCCTGCAGTTCTTCTCTATTCAGCTTCTCCATCAACCCTTCAGTCACGGCGATGCACGCATGCTGGGGGTCTTTGCCGGTGGCAAATGCATTCGGATCCTGATCGGGAATAACAAAGAGGCGTGGTCTGGGAAGGCCTGAAGCGATCGTCATTTCATCGACTACATTACGCAACTGCTGGTACTTCGGATCATCCGGCGGGATCGGTTGGGCAGAACTCGAAGCAAGAACGGTCGCGGCGCCACTGTTAAGTCCCCACATGGCACTACCGATGCCAACGCAGAGCGCGATGAATGTGGCGATCGGGAAGCCCGATTGCGTTCCCAGCACAAACGCGTCGACGCCAAAGCCGAGGAAGCCGACGAAAACGACAAACACAGCCATGACGATTATCGTCTTGCGTTTGTTGGCAGTCTGTTGCTCGTAAATATTCGGCGGCGTCATCGACCGGGGTTACTTCTTCAGGGAAAGATCGACGGCCGGGACCTCACGGTCGGCAGCATCCTTCACCTCAAACAGTTCGGCGGATTTAAAGCCGAACAGCCCGGCAACGACATTTCCCGGAAATACCTGTTGGGAGATGTTGAACTTCGTGGCAATGTCATTATAGAATTGGCGTGCGAAACTGATCTTGTTTTCCGTGCTTGAGAGCTCTTCCTGGAGTTGCTTCACGTTCTCGTTCGCTTTCAGGGTCGGGTAATTCTCGGCCAGCGCGAAGAGTTTTGACAATGCGCCGCTCAGCTCACCTTCTTTCGCTGCAATATTCCCCACGCCTGACGCGCTGACAGCCGCGTTACGGGCCTTGATGACCTTCTCGAGGGTATCCTGTTCGAACTCCATGTAGCCCTTCACGGTGTTCACGAGGTTCGGGATAAGGTCGTGACGGCGTTTCAGCTGCACGTCAATCTGCTTCCAGCCATTCTCGACCTGGTTGCGCAACGAAACCAGCGCATTATACTTCCCAATCACCCATACAACAATCAACGCGACAAGAATGATGAACACGTAAAATGCTACCATTGATTTCCTCCTGATACAGTGATACGATGGTGAAACGTAGAGAGTTTCCTTGGAGAAAGCAACCGTACAGTTTTGTTGACATTCCCATGCGATTTGAATATATTTTTGTGCCGTTCCGCTCCGCCTCAACCGGTGAGGCCGATTTCTTCCCTAAGGGAATTGTATTGCTTTGGATGACAAAGAGAATCTGAAAGATCTCGAACGACAAAAGCTTCTTGAGGAGATTCGGAAGAGAGCGGAAGAAGCAGAGTTAAGGCGCATTGAGGAGGATGAGAGAAAAGCCAACCTCGATGCCGCATCACCGTCGTCACCCGTTGTGCACACCCCGCTGTCGTCGGAACCGTCACACCCGTCTTCACGACCAAGAGTCACGCCCGAAGAGGAACAGATCAACGAGCTCCGCGAGAAATTCGCAATTGCCATTGATCGTCGCAAAATCGACAAGGCAGATGAACTGCTGGAGGAGTTGAGTGCTCTTGTGACGGATGTCGGCGAGATTGAGGTTTTGCAAGACCGAGTGCACAAGCTCCGCAAAGAGCAACAAGAGGAGGGGAAGGCGAAGAAGCGCGCTGCAGACCAACGATCGAAAGAGGATGCCGCCCAGTCCCGGGCACGCCGGGAGGCACAGCAGAAGAAGATTGCAGCGCTCTTTGAGAAGGCGAACAGCTTCTATCAGAGAGAGAAATACGATAAGGGGCTTGAAAGCCTCAATGAGCTCTTCGATATCGATCAGGATCATGAAGAGGCAAAAGAACTAGCCGGCAGCATAGCAAGAGCAAAGGAGCTCGCGGAACGCGTTCGGGAAGAAGAGTCCAAGCGGAGGGCCGAGGAGGCTGCAATAGCACCTGCAGTGCCTCAGCCCGCACCACCCGTACAATCGCCGGGCGATGTATGGGGTAGCAAACAGGTAGAGGTCAAGCAAGACAATCTTGGTCTTCGAGACGTAGAGGAAGAGGTTGAACCGCCGCCAAAGATCCCTCTGTCGGAACGGGTGGCAGACCGCGTATCGAAGGTACGGATTCCACTCAAGCCTATTCTGATAGGTTTCGGGGTGCTTGCGCTTGCGGCGTCGGCCTATTTCATCGTCATCAGTTTGAAGCAAGCTGTATTTCCACCAAAATATTCTCTATTGGTACTCCCTGCGACGAGCACCAGCGGAGACAGTACGGCACAGTTCATTGCATCTGCCGTCACCGGGGATCTTATCACAACGGTGGCAGTGGTCCATGAGTTGCGCGTGGTCGCTCCTGTCACAACCTTCTCGCTTGGTACATTTAGCGGCGATCTCTCCCAGGTGGCGCGAACACTCGGTGCCAATTATTATCTCCAATGGACTGTCACAACAGCAAACGACAGAATAGGGTTTGACGTTACGTTGTCTGATACACTCTCCGCGCAACCCGTCTGGACAACAAAACTGCAAAATTCCATCCGGGAGCTGCAGTCAACAACGACGGAGATTGCCCGAACGATCGTGCAGCATATGAACATTGCGACTGAATCGGAAGAGGATGAAGTGTTGAAGAAAGTCTGGAACACCTCGGCGGGGGCATACGAGGCCTATGCTCGCGGTCGGTGGTATCTGGCCCGGAAGGATATGGCGTCAATAAACACGGCGATTGCATCTCTCGCTACCGCCTTGCATCGAGATTCACTTTTTGTCCAGGCGCACTTTGCCCTGGCGTGGGCTCATATCCTCGCAGTTGAACAAGACCCCGGTGCAGAGTCTTCTCACATCCAGTCCGCCCTAGAACACGTGAATGCAGCCATCGCTCTGGGTGGCCGCTCCTCCGAGGGTTATCGGATACGAGGACTTGTTGCCCAATACCAATCGCAGCCTGACCGGGCGGTGGAAGAGTTGGAACATGGAGCGACCTTTGCTCCGAGTGATGCTGAGACCCAGCGCAGACTTGCCACGGCGTATGTGATCAAGGGACGATTGGATGACGCCGCTAAAGCTGCAGCGCATGCGGCAGCGGATGACCCTCGCAATGTAGACGCCTACACGCTCCTTGGGATGATCCATTTCATGCGTGGAGAAAACCAGGACGCGTTTCAATCGTTTGAACAGGGCCTGAGATATGCTGTTGACAAGAGTAAGTACATGAGCGAACAGTATTCCGATCTGCTCGATTACATCCACCAGCCTGATCGTGCAATCCAGATTCTCGGAGATCGCGTTGCGCAGACCCAGTACTACGGCGACTACTACAAACTCGGTCGCATGTATCAATCTGCCGGGCGCCCCAAACAACAATGGGAGACTACGCTGCAACGGGCGAAAACGGTGCTGGAAGAAACAATTGCTGCAAACTCGCTCGACGCTTTTGCATATTCATACCTTGCGCTCGTGGAGACAAGGCTTGGGTCATTCAAGAATGCTCTTGAGGCAAGCGAGCGAGCTCGTCAGCTTGCTCCTAACGATCCTGACGTGCTGTATAATACTGCGAGAATGTTCGCGCTGCAAACGGTCAGGGCTCAGGCGCTGGAGTATCTCGGCAAGGCTGTGGACCGCCGCTTTCAGCTTACAAGTATTCTCGACATGGACTTCTACAACTTACGGATGGAGCCCGAATTTCAACAAATCGTCACCCGTTGAAACACCGACTTCATAGCTCGCTTCAAGAGCTGTTACCCCCTTCCGATTGGCTCAATTCGTTGACATTCAACGTGATTATGGATATATTCGTTTTCACCAAACGATAACACTGAGTGATTCCCCACACTCAAATTTCCGTGGGGGGGACATCAGGGTTGACCGAGTAGAACGCTCTAGTCCCGATGGCCGAACTCGACGACGCAACACGACAAGAACGACGCAAGAAAGCGGGTGACCACCTGAAAATGGCAGACAAGCTGTTCAAGGTGGCCGACTATGAAGGTGCGGAACGACTCGTTCAACTTGCCATGGAGGTGGACCCTCAGAATCCGTACGCGATTGCCTACCAGGAGCGTGTCCGCTATGCAATCGAAAAGCGCGATACATCGAAATCTGCGACACCTTCTCCCCCCAAGCCACCTGCCACCCCAAAGGGGGAAGTCCCTCCTCCCGATCCTGAAGCAGTGGCAGCTGTAAAGGCTCAGGAAGCGAGATCACGCGAACTTCATGCCCAGGCCCTCAAAGCGAAAGAAGAGGAACAGCGACGCCAAGAGGGAGTTGAAGAGCAGCGAAAGGTGCTCGAAGAGGAGGCCCGGCGACTTGCCATCGTCGAAGCAAAGCAGCGGACAGAGGAAGAGCAACGGCGCAAACAGGCTGAAGAAGCGTTTCACCGGGCAGAGGAGGATGTCAAAAAGAAGCTGGAAGAGGCGAACCGCAAGCTCGAAGAGGAGCGGCAAAAGCACGAGGAACAAACGCGTCTTCTTCTTGAAGAACAGGAGCGCCGCAAGCGCGAAGAAGAGGAACGCAACCGACAGTTGGAGGCCAGCCTCAAGGACACGGAGGAGCAGATCAGGCGGCGCATTGTGGAGGAGGCGCAGAAGCAACTGGAAGAGGAGCGCCAACGCCTTGCGCAGGAACTCGCCAAGCATATCGAAGAGGAGAAGAACTCGATCGAAGAGGAAATGGGTCGCAGACTTGACGAGGAGAGGCAGAAACTTGAGCAGGTGAACAAGCAGAAACTTGCTGAAGCGGAGGCCCAGCGGCAGGTGAAGGAAGAGGAGATCCGGAAGTTTGAAGCTGAACTATCCAGCAAACTGCAGGAAGAACGGGAGAGGTTGGAGCAGCAACGGGCACGCTTGGAAGAGGAGACGAACGCCCGCCTCGAAGAAGGCCGCCGGAAGCTTGAGCAGCTCCATGCCGCATTCGAGCAGGAAGAAGCTGCGAGAAAGACTGCGGAAGAGGACGCTCGCAGGCGGATCGAAGGGGAACTCCGTGCCCGCCTTGAGGAGGAGAAAAGGAGGCTGGCGGAAGAACAGCAGCAGCGGTTTGAGCGGGAACGTCAGCGAATTCAGGAAGAAGCAAAACGCAAGGCGGAGGAGGAAATTCAGCGACGGGTTGAAGAAGAACGCCGCCGCGCTGAAGAGCTGAGACGCCAGCAGGAGGAAGACGATCGTCGCCGCCGACAGGAGATGGACGAACAGCGTCGGCGTGAGCAGGAGGAGACAACGAAGTATGAGCAGGCTGTCCGGGAGGCCATTGAGGAAGGGCGGCGGCTCGCACAGGAAAAGAAGATCCGGGCTTATGTCGATCACGGGAAGGAGTTGATCCTGCGCAACAACTTCGAGGAGGCGCTGAAGGAAGTCACGAAAATATTCCTCCTGAACCCGTCACATGAAAAGGGAAGGCTGCTTGAACGGATGATTTATGCCGCGCGGCAGGAGTATCTGCGCAGGGAAGAAGAATCAAAGCAACTGCAGGAGGAACAGCAACGCAGGCTGGAAGAGCTGCAACGTAAACGAGAAGAGCAGGTACGGCAGGACATGGAGGAGGAGGAACGCCGGGCAATCAGGACGACGAAAATCAGCGAGTGCCTCCGCCGCGCGGGTGGATTCATCGGGGAGAAGGCGTTTGACAAGGCGCAGGCTGAGATCGACACTGTCTACGCTATGGACCCCGGAAACATTGACGCGCAGGGACTGGAAATGAAGATCCTCAACGCTCAACAGAGGAAAAAGGATGTCTATGCGGTGTCGCAAAGCCGCACGCTTGAGGGCAAGATATGGAAAAAGGAAGAACAGGAAAAAGAGCGGCTTGCCAGGGAAGGAAGAGAACAGCTCAAGCAGGAATCGGTGAGCACGTACCGGAGTATGCTTCGTGACGCATGGGTCGACGGGAAGCCCGGCAACGAAGACCAGGCAATGCTCGATGTTGTGCGGCATTCACTTGGCATTGATGAAACAGAGCACGCAGTTCTTGAGCGCGAGGTACAGCGCGAGACGTTCACCGAGGCACTTCGCTCGGCCATGAGCAACGGCCTCATCACAGCGGACGACAGCGGAACGAAAGAAAACCTCAGGACCATGTACGGTGTCTCATCCGACGACCGTGCTGTGATTGAGAATCGGGTGGAGCGTGAGATGAAGCAAGGGAAACAGCGTCGCTAGGAGTGACCGCTTCCCTCTCGCATGGAGAGGATTCCCCGGCGGTACAGGATGCATGCAAAGAGCACACAGTTCATCACCACCAGGTTGCAGATCAGATATAATCTGGTCTGGTTGGTGACCGAACAGAGTGTGAGGAGAAACAGCTCGGTTCCCATTCCCAGAAACCCCGAGAGCCGCAACCCCAGCTTGTCCCCAAACCAATCACCATCAGTAAGCGGGGTGAGACTTGCCTTGCGACACCACGAGTCAAGCCGTACCATCAGTCTGTCCTGCCAGCCGTAGAGCATCTGGAATATTCGTTGCAGCAAGAGGCTCCGATCATTTTGAAGATCCTCACCCCGTATCTCCTCCGTGATCCTGTTGATGTTATAGCGTTGCTGAAGATGCAGGAACGAAGTCTGATAGAAGACGTGATAGGATACGCGGAGGGTAATGCCGACGAATCCGAGCAACGCAAGCAAGAGATAGCCTGGGTTTCCCGACGTCCTGGTGATGGCGAATCCAAGTGCAGCAAACACAAGGAGGTTCACAATGAAGTCGCCGATGGAGTCGAGAAACCTGCCGGTTCTGCTTGCCATGTCCTTTGCGCGGGCAAGCTGGCCATCGGCAGAATCGAGTACGTCCTTCAGAAGAAGGCAGGCTCCGGCGAGAATCGTAGCGGTCGGAGTGTTGGTGAAGAACAATGCTGCGGCGGCAAAACCGGCGACGGTGGCCGCGATTGTGATCTGGTTGGGAGTGACAGGTGTGATGTAGAGAATGCGCACCAGCATGCCGGCGAGAGGGCGAATGGCATACACGTTAATGACTTCGTCGGAGACATTGGATTTCACGGAATGATTGTACGAATACCGGGAGTAGGAAGTCATTACGGTAGCGTTCGTGCAAGCTCGTCGGCAGCCGCCAGATCTTCAATGGTGTCGATCTCCATGCAGGGGAGCCCCGCTGAGTCAACGGCGTGAATCCTCACACCTCCGTCAATCATTTCCTGAAACGAGGCCTCATAGAATTCGTTTCGCTCTTTCCGGCGTCCCAGGATTTCGAAGAGACGCTCAGCCGTGCGGGCATCGAATTTCTCGATTCCGATCGATTCCCCCGCCGCGACATCGGGAGTGATATTTTTTCCGATATGCCGAACGTCGCCCTGATCATCCAGTTCCACTTTGATCTCCTCTGCTCCAAGGTTCCCCGCTTTTCTGATGATAAGGCCATTCGGATGAGGTGAGTTGAGAAGTGGAGGGAGGAGTTGGAAATCAAAGAGGATGTCTGCGTCCAGCAGCAGCATGTCATGCCCCCTGGCTTGTGTGTGTGCAGTCCAGAGAGAATAATTGTTGGCCGTTGTTGCGAACAACGGGTTTTCGACGAACGCCGCGGCGAGCGGGAGAGGGAGCGACCGAACGAACTCCTCGATTTTTTCCTTCCAGAAACCGGTGACAATGATGCACTCGCGAATATGGTTGCGGCAAAGTGATTCGAGGGTGCGTTGCAGAAGAGGCGTGTTCCCTACACGAAGCAGCGATTTTGGCAATTCATTTGTCAGCGGACGAAGACGGGAGGAAATTCCCGCCGCAAGAATAACAGCGATCACCTCTTATCCGCCACTGCGTGGACATGCGTCTTATCGGTCCCCTCATGTCCGGCCACAATTTCTGTGAAGGCACGCATCACACAGGCGTTTTGTTCTTCGGTACCAAGCGTAATGCGCATGCAATCTTCAAGCCCCGGGTCATTCAGGAATTTCACGATGATGCCCCGTTGTTTCAGCCCGTTGTCCAGAGTCTTCTTGAGCGGGAGAGGGTAGCGGACAAGTATGAAGTTCGCCTCCGAAAGGAACGCAGTGAAGCCGGGCAGCTTCCCGAACATCCGGTAGAACTTCTCCTTGTCGTCCCTCATCTTTCGGGTAATCGTCCGGTAATACTCCGGGGTATCAAGCGCAGCAAGGGCAATCTTCTCCGAAAGCTGGTTGAAGCCGAGGTATCGGGCACTGAATGCAATAAGCTGTTTCAGGTCTTCTCCCACGCAGGCATAGCCGATGCGCAATCCTGCCAGTGCGTAATACTTGGAGAACGTCCTCATGATGACCAGTCGCTGATGAGTGTCGAGGAGTTCCCTTAAGTGGTCGTTTGACTCGCTCGCGAATCCGTAGTACGCTTCATCAAGTACAATAACCGAGGAAATACAATGGTCGACGACCGTTCCCAGATCCTCCTTCGAAATGCTGTTGCCGGTCGGATTGTTGGGGGAAGCGATCAACACCAGTTGAGGATGGTAGGAGTCGTACAGGCTGCATATTTGCCGGACATCATACTCGAAGGTGCCATTGCGCTCCTGCAGAGGGTACTCCACTTCCCTTCCAAATACCTCCGAGGCGACCTTCTTGTAGTACCACCACGACTGCCGCGGCAACAAGAGGATCTCATCCTTGTGCAGGTAGCAGTGCACCACTTGCTTCAACATTTCCTCGCTCCCGTAGCTCAGAAGAAGCCGTTCCTCAGGAATGCCTGCTCGTCTCGCCAGCGCATCGGAGAGCTCGCTCTTGCGGCCTTGCGCAAACTCACGCGTGTACAAGCTCAACTGCTCTAGGTTTGCTCTCCGCAGCGCTTCATAACACTCGGGTGCAGGCCCGTATTGGTTCTCATTTCGATCCAGCAAAATCTCGTTCATAGTATCCTGAATGTAAATCAACCTGACTCAGCAAAATTGTTCGGGCTTGAGTTCCCCAAATGCTGCACCATTGCCTTATAGATTTCGATCGCTCGGAGATAGTCGTCGTACGTGTCGTATTCGATGAACCGATAGGGCCGAATGTCGATTGCTTTTACTCTTTCCCCGGCCTGCATCAGTTCAGCAAAACTGGCATCACAGTAGTCGGTACGTAGGCCCCGCAAAACAACGCGCTCGTGCATCTTAGTCACCAAGTGAGAGCAAAACTCGCGCGAAAATTTCTGTAATCCGGTTGATTCGCCTATCGCGCGTTTTGGGTCGCTTTTTTTATCGAGAGATGTGATGTAGCCGTCATTGTCCACATCCACTTTCATCTCTTCCGTGCCGAGAACGAGGTCGGTGTTCACTGCAATGGCGTTGGGGAATGCTGGATCTAAGAGCTTGTCCAATACGCCATCCCCACAAAGGACATCGGCATCCAAAACGAGGCTGTCGTCGTGAGGTAGCAATTTGGCCGTCAAAAAGAGAGAGTACTCGTTGTTGGTGGTAGCGAAATCAGCGTTGTGGATGGTTTGAACCTCCGGACCAAAGGCCGCCTGGCAATATTTGACGATCTTGTCGGCGCAGAAACCGGTGACCACGGTGATGGGAGAAACGCGTCTAGATCGCACTTGCCCAATCAGACGACCCAGGAATGTCAGCCCGCTGGCGTGGTCCAATGGCAACAACGATTTAGGTGTGCTTTGAGTGTGCGGTAGCAAGCGTCGGGCGCTTCCCGCAGCAAGAATCACGGCCTGCAAGATGCTCTTAGACTGCGTTTATGGTGTCCGTGAAAACGTGGCGGAGGCGGCGACAAATCTCGTCCACTTCGCGTTCGGTGAGTGTTAAAGGTGGAATCAACGTCAGGCGATTCTTGTATTTTCCGCCACGCTGTAGCAAGAGGCCATGCTTGAGTCCACCACGAACGATAGCCTGGGTTCTAACGGCGTCGGGACTACGACCATCCGCGGTCACGATCTCGACTCCGATGCCTAGGCCCCGGCCCTCGACGGACCCCAGGAACCGAAATTCACGAGCGAGCTTGAGTAACTCTGCGCGAAAATATTCTCCGACACGCCGGGAGTTTTCACATAACCCCTCCCGTTCGATGACTTCTATCGAGGTCAGTGCCACTGCGCAGGCTAGGGGATTGCCGGCGAAAGTATTACCAAAGGTGCCCGGTGGCACCGACTGCATGATGTCACGCCGTCCGATGACGGCGGCCAAGGGCCAGAAGCCGCCACAGATGGACTTGGAAAGGACGATAATGTCTGGCACGACTTCCGAATCGCTACAGGAGAACATGGTTCCGGTGCGGCCTAGTGCCATTTGCACTTCGTCGTCAATCATAAGCAAGTTGTACCGGTCACAAACTTCGCGGACGTGCTTGAGGAACCGGAGGGGTGGGAAAATATATCCACGTGCTCCCAGGGCGGGTTCGACGATAACCGCGCCGATGTCATCATACTTGGAACAAATTTCCTCCAGGTCACTCGCGCACTCCAAATGGCAGGAAGAGGGTTCTTTGCTCAAGGGGCAGCGAAAGCAGTAAGGATAGTTGGCCTTATAGTGATTAGCAGGTACCTGAACAAAATTGGCGTTGGTATCTAAATCGTGAATGGACAGCGCGCCCATAGAGCGTCCGTGGAAAGAATTTTGAAAGGCAACGAATTTTGTCTTTCCAGTGAAAGCTTTCACCAGGAGCAGCGTCATTTCTACCGCGCGACTTCCGCCGAGGTCGAAGTGAACGAGCGCCTTGGGAATAGGTGAAATGTTTGCCAGCTTTTCTGCCAGGAGAATCTTGCTTTCGGACAGCGTCTGGCTGGTATGTGTTAGGCGGCTAGACTGCTCAGTAAGAGTACGCACGATCGCAGGATGGCAATGTCCTTGGTTGAGCGCCGAAAACCCAGACACGAGGTCAAAATACTCTCGCCCGTTCACGTCGTAGACATGCGTGTTTTCCCCCCGCACCATGATTGGCGCGTCAGGGGCGTAATAAACGTAGGAAGAATCGATCTTCGCTAGGTGTTGTTCCGCCTTGGCCACCAAAGTCTCGTTGTTCAAGTCGGTATGTCCGTGAGTGAACTTCCGCGAATACAGGTCGGGTAGTTCCGAGTCTTCCTTGCGAAGCAGTTCATCGGATGCGGTGGCGGGCCCGAATTTATTCTCTCTATCCAGCACAAATCACCTCTCTAGGGTAGATGAATTCATTGCGTCGCATCAAGTTCCTGACCGCAAGAAGAGCGTAGGGCGTCGTTGGCCAGACTAATCTCGAGTTGCCTTTGTACTTGCCGTTGCCACATGAGAGCCACGCCGAGCCAGAGATTTCCAATAGTGATGACAATCCAGATGAAAAGCGTGGGTTGGTGCAAGAATCCGGCAACCATCAGGAGGGAGCGGTTCGTTGATGGTCCAAGAAAACTCCACCATCGCATTAAGCCCTTGGAAGTTTCCTTGTAGAGTTCGGGTGGAAACTGCTGTCGCATTTCTTGCTTGAACTGTGACCTTTGCTGAATCGTCATGTACTCGAGATAAAGCTGGAGAACAACCCGTCGTAACGCTCTACGACGCTCTCGCTCCAATGTGTGTAGTTCGGCGTCAATCTTTTCTTTTTCGCGGTTCAAGAAGTTCGTTTCGCCCCGCATGTTGGAGATAAACTCTTGCTGGTAGTTATCAAAGAGAATCGCGTGCAAGGCTGACGTGAGGCCGCCTGCAACGACCAGATACCAGATGTCGGCGTTGCCGGTTTGGCGCGCGAGGCCGATTCCCAGAGCGAGGAAGATAGCCACACTGGAGACATAGTCCAGGACGCCGTCAACAAGGCGACCGAGAGGAGTTCCGCTTTGTTGCATGCGGGCAAGCTGACCGTCGCTGCAATCGAGAACATTGCCTATGGCGAACCACAGGGCAGCGATGGCAAAGAGCTCGGCGATTCCTAGAGAGAAGTAATAGGCCGCCAAAAGATTGCATAGGAAGGAGAGAAACGTGACTTGGTTCGGTGTGATCGGTAGCCGATAAATCAACTTGACAACCCCGAATGCGACCGGTCGGTACAAGGCGAGATCAATCACTTCCTCGGCCTCAAGCATCTTCAAGGAGTTCTTGTATTCTTCAATGTTCATGGGAGCATTACCTATCAAGAAAGCAAAACCGAGAAAATATGCAAGAGCGAACAAACATGCCTAAGTGCGCGAGTAGGCGTTTTGCTGGAGATATCATCGTAGCTAATGTCTCATCAGCGCTTCGATCGCGTCAATATCACGAGGGGCAGCCTCGCTCAGGTTCTTGCAGCCGTTCTCCGTCACAACAACATCATCTTCGATCCGCACGCCAATATCCATGTAGCGTTGTATTGTTGCCTTGCGCTGGTCAATCTCATCGTCCGTGTAGTTGAGATCCTTCATCTTGTTGAATACATCCGGCCGTACGTAGATCCCGGGTTCCAGTGTGAACACCATCCCCGGTACCAGCGCTCTGGATTTCCCATCAACGACAGTTCTCCCGACGTCGTGCACCTCCATGCCGAGCCAGTGTGAGAATCCGTGAAGCGTAAAGATGGTGAAGTCGTTCTTGTGCTTGATGAAGTTAAGGCGAACGAGACCGTTTCCAAGGACTTCGTTCATCGCGCTGTCAAGTGTACTCTTGATAGTGCCGGGCCTGACCAAATGTATGGCTGCATTCTGCGCATCGAGGACAAGTTGGTAGATCTGTTTCTGCTCCCGGGTGAACTTGCCGTTCACTGGAACCGTCCGGGTGATATCCGCCGAGTAATAGCCGTACTCCGCTCCGCAATCCATCAGCACCATATCTCCATCCTTCATCTGACGCGTGTTTTCATCGTAATGGAGAGTACAGCTATTCGGTCCGGAGCCTATGATGCATGGATATCCGTTCCGTTGCGAGCCGTTCCTGCGGTAGGTGTATTCGAAGACGGCCTGTACCTCGTACTCATACATGCCGGGCCTGATGGATCTGAGCGCCTCGAGATGCGCTTGCGCGGAAATGTCGATGGCCTTCTGAAATCCCATCTTCCAATCGCCCTCGTTCTTTACTCACGCGCATCTCGGCGAGAAGAGGCGCGGGATCCCTGGTCGACCAGCTGTCTGCATGTGGGCCCTCGGTGATCAGTCCCCGCACCATATCGTCGATTCGCGGATTGGCTCCGAAGGAATAAAACAGCGTGCCACTGCCAGGGATGAACGAAGTGATTGATTTCTGAAAATCGGTGAACGGTAGGGCTGTATCGGCTTTGAATGTTGCCATTGCGCCCACAGTTCCGGCGCGACCACCCTGCCAGGCTTCCGACATTGGATTTCGTTCACGGACGAAGAGAACATACCTGTAACGCTCCGCCGACGGGTTAAGGAGAACGATCGATTGCTGCTCTTGAAATCCGGTGAGATAGTAGAAGTTGCTCTCTTGCCTGTACCTGTACTCGACATCTCCATTTCTGACGTACCCGGGCTTGCACGCGAAGATAGCGACACTGTGCGTTGGAAGCTGCTTCACGAAGTCAGCGCGGCGTGACGCAAACACGTCCATGTCAAGTTGCAGAGGCTGACCGAATGCCGGCAGCGTAAACGACAAGAGCAAAACAACACCATGCCAGACAGGAATGACTGTCGGGTTACTGCAGCAGTTGGTCGATGATGATCGTAGCATCATGGATGGGATCTGTGGATGAAGGTGATGTGAACTCCGGGGTTACCTTTTCTGTTAATCTCCTGGCCGCATCACGAACGTCCTGCGGGATCGATTCTTCCAGCCAAAGATTCCTGAGTCTGTTCATGGCATCGAGTCCCCAATCCGGACGAGGATTCTGTTCGAGCCAGTGCTGTATTGCGACCCCTGCTGCCCGACGGGCGCAGACCCGCACCATTCCCTTATTCCCCCCGGTCCGTGCCCGCTCAGCAGCTGCAAACTCTTTCTCGATTCTCTCCCGGGCGTTGGCTATGGTCACGTGTATAATGCTCGCTTGAATTCATCGGTGCAGTATGCCAATCAGAGGGGGAACTTCTGATCATGCCAGTCGCGGGTCATATCCAGCCAGAAAAAGAGCCCGCGCCATTTGCCATAGCTCAGGTAATCGCGCTCGATGGTCGCATCCTTGACGGTCCGTCCATTTCGGTACAGTTCATAGTACTTGGCACGTACCCAGGAATCAAGTCCCAGATAGTCGTACCGGCCGACGAGTTTCAGAATATTGCCGGCAGCATACGGGCCAATGCCTTTCACATCGAGCATTGCCTTGAAGAGCGAGTGGGTATCGAGAGGGGACGTTCTCCACGCCTCGATGTTCAGCCGTTGTGATGCCACCTTTTCGGCAAGCTCCAGAAGATAGGGGGAGCGATATCCGGCCTTGATCTCTTTGCGCAGTACTCGTTCCGATGAAGCGGCAATGGACTCAGCCGTTGGGAATGCGTGGAGCGATCCATCGAGTTTCTCTCCGAATGCCTCGACAATGTTGGTCACCATCAACGTTGTCAGCTCCCATGTACAGTTCGTCGTGCAGATCATTTTTACGGCGTCTTCAAAGACGGTCGGTGCCCGCAGCATCCGGCCGGCGCCCGACTGAGCAATCCATCTGAATCGGGAGTGCCTTTTTGCTTCAGCGTGGAACGAGGCATAATCCTCGTCCAGTCTCAAACATGTCTTGAGTAACGATGCGATCTCACCACGTTGCGTTGATGTTGCTCTCTCCTTGCCCAGCACACGCACATCGATGACACTATTCGTGCATGTGAGAGTACAGGAGTAGAGTGTCCCCTTCCGCAATCGAACCACTCGACTCAAATGCGGCTTTTCTTTGTCAAACGAAAATGGCGGGAGGCCACACCAGCCGTGACTGAAAATCGTCCGTGAGAAATTGAAGCTGATTGGAGGGGTGATTGTCAGCCGCGATCGAACGAGTCCTGAGGTCGTCCTCCCATCCCTGAAAATCCTTTCCTGCTGAGGCACAAGAGATCCCGGGCTACTTAGCCGAAAAAACGATCATCATCTTCAAATCATTCATCAGCGCATCCGGCGAGATTGCATCGTAGCCTATCATTTTCACAAACTCGTTGCCATCATACCGGTCACCATGAGACCAGAGTGAGTGGAGAAACTGACCTGCCTGCGGATTTTCGAACCAGTTGACGCCGTAGTCCTTTGTCAGTCTGGCATTGAGTTGCGCTTCGAGGTACCACGCACGAAGGTAGCTTGCCGAGTAAAAGAATGCGTCCACATCGCCGAGAGAGCGCTTTGTGTCCGAGGGAATTTCCCGGAAGCCGAGGGCCTTGCTCTGCAGAGCGGCGTAAAGGCTTTCCGGATGGGGAACACCAGAGTGGAGCTGGAGTTCATACAGAAACTTTGCACTGTACCGTCGGATGAAATACAGCCGGTGAAATGCCTGAAAGCGAATGAAATCCTTCTGGGCAGCGGTTGACATGGTTGTGTGGATTCTCAGCCAGGCCTGGTTTGAGAGAAGATACTCGGAGAGGAACGCGAAGTTCTCGGTCACCGTTGGCTCGCCGAGATACTTGAATTCCATCGCGTTCTCTTGTGTATTCGCATAGTGCTCGCCATGCCCCATTTCGTGGAAGAGCGCTGAGTAATCATCGAAGCCTCCAATCGGCTTGATGCTCAGTCGCACATCGTTCGGAACGTCAATGGGGTAGCAGACTGCACGGGGGTTCTTCGCCGGTCTTTGCTCGGAGTCGATTTTCAGATTTCGCTGCTCATCGATATTCGTTCCGAGTTGCTGGTAGGTCTTCTTTAAGACCTCAATCATTGTCCCGCCCGGGAAGTATGAATCAAAACGCTCGTTCCGGAAGATCGGCGCGATATCGTAGCGGAAGAAATCATTCGGTTTCAACTTCAACTGCTTCCGGATGATCTCATTGAGCAGTACGGTGTAGGTACTCTCCGTCTCTGCAAGGACCTGCTCGGACGTTGACTTGAGGTCGTCGAGTGAAAAGCCCTTGAGATTCTGGGCCATCTGGTTGTAGGATGGATACCCAAGCTCCTTCGCGAGGCGAAGGCTGTTCGCTTCGATCTGCGACTGGAAGATGTTCAATGAGTCGAGTACAGGGTCTACGGCCACATATAATCCGCCCCGTCGCCGATGCGATTTCTCGTTCGCAAGCATGTTGTTGACTTGTCGGTACGGAATGGATTTCCCCTCAAATGACACTGTCGCACGTGCCTCCAGATTGCTGACCTTGTCTGCAAGCGCGGCGTTCTCCTTCGAGAGATACTCTGTTCCAAGGTACCGGAGGAAATAGGAGAGTCTCTTTTTTTGAACGGCACTGGTTTCCGCCTGCTCAACCCTTTGGACCAGCCTGATATTATCGATGGTAAACAGTCCGGCATTTGCCTTGTAGAGCGAATCCTGATTTGAAGGTGCGCCGAATGCCCAGCTATTCCAACCCATCAAGGATTGGGCCTTGAGGAGCTCTTCGGCCTGTACGCGCAGGCTGTCCACCTGGGCAGGCTCATGAGACTCCTTGGGCGCACAGGACGGAATGACAAAGGCGACAACAACAGCCAGGGGGAAGAGAAATTGAAGTTTCACGTGCGTGCCTTTCAGAATTTTGCCAGAAGTAGTTCGTTTGTCCGGTACTGGTCTACGAGTTTGAGCACCGAGAGCATTGCCTCTCGCGGGGCCATGCGTGCAATTGACCGGCGCAATGCCTGGTGCTGGCTGACTGCAGGACCGAAAAGGAGTTCCTCCCGTCGGGTGCCGGAAAGACCGATATTGAGGGAGGGGAAGATTCTCTCGTTGGCAAGATCGCGATCAAGCACAAGCTCCATGTTGCCTGTGCCCTTGAACTCCTGGAAGATAAGTTCGTCCATGCGTGAGCCTGTTTCAATGAGGGCGGTGGCGATAATTGTCAGTGAGCCTCCATCTTCGCACTTGCGTGCGGCGCCAAAAATGCGCTTGGGAATTTCCAGTGCGCGAGCATCAACGCCGCCCGACATGGTTCGCCCGCTGCTTTTTTGGTGGATGTTGAACGCACGCCCGAGACGCGTGAGGGAATCCAGCAGGATGACGACGTTCGCCCCTGTCTCCACCTTGCGCTTGGCGTATTCAAGAACAAGCTGCGCGAGTCGCACATGCTCTCCCCGCTCGCTGTCGCTCGAACTTGCAAAGACCTCCCCCTTGATCGTCCGGCGCATGTCCGTGACCTCTTCAGGCCTCTCATCGATCAGCAACACGAGCAGTACAATTTCGGGGTTAGTGAAGCTGATTGCATGGGCAAGGTGTTGCATCAGCATTGTCTTGCCCGCTTTTGGGGGAGAGACGATAAGCGCCCGCTGACCCTTGCCAATCGGACAGAATAGATCAACGATCCTCATTGAGACATGACCAAGCCGTTGGCGGGCGTCCCCGGACATTCCCTCGAGTCGGATGTGTTCGAAGGGAGAAATCACTTCATGCTGGGAGAATTCCTTCAGCTCTTTCCATTGGTCTGTGCCGAGGCCATTAACAGATGTTATCGTTTCAACTTCCGGGCTTCGGTTACTTCTTGAAGCTGTTGTTCCCTCGACGAGAACTCCATTGCGCAGGTTGTACTTCGTGATGACGGATTGCGGAACGTACGGATCGCCATCGGTCACTTTGTATTGGGTGGATCGTGACCTCACGAAGCCAAACCTCCTGGAGTCAACTTCAAGCATTCCTGTGAAAGGAGTCATCACTACAGTCGTTCACACCTCCGCCGGTTGATGTCGATGTCTCGCGCTGATCAAGATTCCTCCGGCTCCAATTAAAAGCATGATGAGCGCCTGCACGAGAGTTTTGTAGGCGATGGATTCCTCGTGGAATAAGGAGCCATACAGAAACCATACGCCAAGCAGGGTGAAGAGAGCATAAATTGCCGCCATTATTTTCGCAGCAAGTGCGTTTGTTGCAGGAGTGTCCGCCGCGAAATGGCGATTGTACAAGAGCAATCCCCCGACAGCAAGGGCGTCCAGCGCTGCGAATAAGAGCCAGAACAGTCGCAACTCCCCCTCGATGCCGGTACGACCGACAAGAGGCTTGAGCATCGATTCATACATTGTTCCACCGATCGTCGAGCCAACCAGGCTGCCGATGACTCCGTACAGAAACGCGTAGCCCATGTACACGGCTTTCTTGTCAGGTGGCGCGACCAATCCCACATAACTGTAATATTTGGGATGAGCGGACATTTCACCAATGGAAAAGACTGCGATTCCCAGAATGAACACCCATACATTTGGCGCGATGGCAAGGCACACAAAACCGATCCCGCCGATCACCATTCCGCTGACCATGGTCAGGAGTGGTTTGGAGTCTTTTACGATACGGCTGACCACGACCTGCAGCAGTATGATGGTTCCCGCGTTGATGACGGTGACGTGTTCGGCATCGAATTTCAACGGGATGCCAATAGACGCAAAGGCATGATTGACCGGCTCAGCGTCAACGAAGTCGCGCAGGAACCAGAGCACCGAGCCAAAATTCTGAAAGTAAAGAATCCAGAATCCCGAATACACAAAGATCATCAACATAAATCGGGCATCGCCGAGCACCAGGGCGGCACTTCCGAGTACTTCTTTGAGCCTCTTGGTGTTTACTGGTCTGGGAGGGTCACGATAGATGAATATTGTTGGAATCAACATAAGTGCGCAATAGAATGAAGATGCGACGAACACGTACGTCCAGGAGAAGCCTTTTACATAGCTGACGATCAGCGGTGCCAGGAAGGCGCCGAGGTTGATCATCCAATAGTAGATTCCAAATCCGAAGCCGGAGTTTTCTTCCGTCGTGGACCGCGCGAGGGTACCGGAGATGATCGGTTTAAAGAGGCCGGAGCCGGTTGCCATGAGAAGAAGTGCTGCGAAGACTGTTCCGTAGGCACTCATATTGCCTGTCAGGAAATAGCCGGCAGTGAGAAACGAGAATGCAACAAGCAACATCCTTCGATATCCGTAGCGGTCAGCGAGTGCTCCGCCGAGGATGGGAATAACATACGTCATCGCGTAGATCAACCCCTGCAAGAATCCAACGGACTCCTCGGAGAACCCGAGCCCTCCTTTGGCGGCCTCATTGGTCAGGTAAATGGCAAGGACAGAGTTCATCCCGTAATAGGCAGCGCGCTCAAACAACTCCATGATGTTCGACACCCAGAAGACCTTCGGGAAGGAGCGGAGCAGATGTTGGGATTTAAGCGCGTCCATTGTTCCTATTCGTCAATGGTGGTTGGGCGTGATGCATGAAAACAAGTCCACCGGGATGGGTGATCGGATGTTCAGACGTTCCACGTTCTGGCGGAGGTGGTGTGAACGGAAGGCTCGACTTCTCGAACGTCAGCTTCCGGACCTCCTCGTGCGATTGTCTGCATTCAAGGTGGATATCACGTTGTCGGGTCAATGTACAATGAAAACCATCGAGAATCAAAGTGCCGGTTCACTTCTTCGGCGCCACCGTGAGAATCATACGGACAATGTCCTCATCGTCTTTCAACGCGCCGGATTGGGGCAGTCGCGGCACGAGATCGGCCCAGTTATGATCTCTGGCGAAAATGTCTTTGAAGATGGGAAGCGATTCCTTCACTCTTCCGACATTTGCCAATGCAACGGCATGCCAGAACTTCATTTCGAGGTTGCCGGGGAACATTGCCTCTGCCGCACCATATTCCCTCAGCGCTCCATCGACATCGTTATGTTCGACAGCGAGATCGCCGTTGTTCATGTGCTCATACGCCCGGTGGATCTGAACAAGCCGCCGGAGCTCCTTCAGTGGTTCTTCGTTGTCTTCGACACGCAGGTCCATCACACGGTCGGCCCAGGGTTGGCCTGTCGACGTTGCTTTTACAATCAGGATTGCAGCCGATTGTTTTCCCCTGATATCGCCCCCGACCGACTGTGCCGCATCGAGCGCCGCCAGCATACGGTCGGCCAGGTCGCCCTTCGCAATCTCGTATGCTTTTGACATCGCAGGCCAAATCTTGTCGTTCAGCATCAAGTTCGCCTGCACGGAATACTGGTTTCCCACAATATGTCCGGCACCCTGAATGCACCTGCCTCCGGTGTGCGCGGCCACATTTCCTTTCGCATCGATCATTGCCACCTGACGGACATCCTTTCCGGGATCGCCTGCCAGCACTGATGCGAGAGCCTGTTTGGCTGTTTTTCCTGCGCGCATCAAGTCGAGGCCGAGCGGTCCATAGGCAGGATCAACGAACGACTGGGTTGCAACCGCTCCCACTCCTGCTTCTGCCCACGTTACGAGCGAGCCGACCGAGAACCAATGGGATTGTACGGCCACTCCCATCTCTCCTGTGACTGAATCCCGGGCAACAATTGAAAAGGTGTGAACCGGGCGGCCCGGAGAGGTTCGTTGTGCAGTTGCGGTGCACAGACCGAGAAACAGGACACAACAAAGCAGCATACGACGATTCATGGGCCCCTCCATTATTGGACTGAGATAGAAAAGAGCACAACCCTGTGGTTCACAGATTTGTGCCGTTGGTGTCTGATTCCGGCGGAGGTTTGAGCCTCAAGTGTGGAACCAACGCAGGAACGCGCCGTGTGTACCGTGCGAATTCTTCGCCGAATTCTTCGTGCAGCAACTTCTCCTCACTCCGTATGCGTAACAGTGTACCAAACCAGAACAACGCGATGGCCGGAGGCAGGGTCCACCAATAGCTGTTCGCAAGTCCGGTGGCGAGCATCATTCCGAACATGCCTGTGTAAATGGGATTCCGGACAACTCCGTATGGGCCCGTTGTGATCAACGTATGACCCTCCACGAGTCTTGCGTCGAGACTCCATTGCTTCCCCAGCGTGCGAACAGCAGATAGCACCATCCACGCCGAACAAACTGCGAACCCAATCGTGACGACTGCAATTGCAATCGACAATGCAAGACCGGACGGAATAATTGGAGACGATTGCGGTCGACGAATCGACCAGACCAACGCATAGCCCGCGGCCTCAAAGCCGATCCCGTATCTTGCTGCATTGTCGCGTTTACGGTCCCTCGATCCATGGTGTCGCTTGCGAAGGAAGAAACCGGCTGCGAATGCGATCCAGCAAAGCATGACCACTGTGAACACAAACGTCGATATGGTATCGGCCGTCAGTTGCACTTGCGCTTGCTTTGGGAAAAGGCTACCGCGTCAGCCTCCACTGTGAGATCATCAACGTTTGGAAATGACCATCTGTTATGGAGTACATGCCGGGAATTGTGCATGTCCCGGCACATTTCCGTTTTCAATATGCGTGATGGCACTATCCACCAGTACATGGCCATAGATGTCGGTGACACGGAACGTAAATGGCCCGGGACCCATTCCGGTCGGCTCGACAAAGTAATTGTACTGGACGCGGTTCACTGCTTTGAATGAATTCTGTGGTGTCAGGTATTCAAGGCTGAAGATCGGGTTGGTGTGGTTGCGGATCTGCACTGCGGTCCACCATTGGTTGCTGCCATCTTTGAAATGGTAGAGAATTGGGCCGCTGACGGCACACGGCAACAGGTACCAGCGAATCGGTATGTGGCCAAGAATGGTGTCTCCAAGCTGCGAAAACGCCAGCGGGCTCAAATCGATGTTTCCCTGTGGACATTCAGGGCAAAGGTCGACAATCCGGATGGTGATGGTTCCTCGCGGTCCTGTAACGCTTGCACATGCGCCGCAGATTGCGGAGCCTGCATAGTCGATGCTATTCATCGCACCAATCATGAGGTCATTCGGCGTCGAGTCGAACATGCAACTCCCGGCACCGCTGGCGAATGTATAGAATGTCGCTTCCCCTGTGTGAATGATCGGTGCATCAGGGCATCGAAGCTGCTCAGGTCCCTTGAGTGTCGCGGAATTGTCTGAACAGGAACAGAGAAGGGCTAACAGTGATCCGGTTGCAGAAGGGAGGAGTCGTCTCATATGAAAAGTTTCAGGAACATGAATCAGCACTCATGATAGGTTGAGAATGCAACCGAAGAACCCTGCCTTTGTTCCGGTTACACCTTTGGCGGTTCCATGCCGAATTTTGCCCATTCTTCCCGGGCAGGGCCATAGATCCCTGGTACAGAAAGTCCGGCCAGACGCATGAGCATAATCATCTCACCCCGATGATGAATCTGGTGATGGATGAGAGCGACGAGCGTGGCGCCCCGTTTCCACTTCTCACCATACATATCATCCTCGACTTCCAGTGTAGTATCGCTCCATGTCGATTTAACCTGGTCAAGAAGTGAGATCGCTCCATCGTTATACGCCTTGAAGATTGCCCGGGCGGAGGAGGGGATTGGATCGTCGGGTTTCGGGCCGGCAATCGCCAGCCCCGTGCGTTCCATCATTTCCGGGATCGTGGTGGTGATATGCCATGCGAGCCGGCCAAGCGTGCGGACGTCCGGAGAAAATTCTTGTATCAACGCCTTGTCCGTGAGGTGTTTGAGCACCTTCTGGGTGGATTCAATCTCCCGGCTCCAAAGAAATTCGAAGTCCCTGATTGTGTGGATCATGCGATTCAGTTTCCTTTTGGTCTACCATTAACTCGGGGGAATATCATGCGGGATTCGGAGAGACTCCTCACTCTCCTCCGCTAAACAACGATTGCAGATTTAAGGATGGTGCCTTGGTTCTGGTCGCCATGGATACATACTTCCTGGCGAGAGTGTCCTTCCCTGCGCCAAGCACTGTACTTACGAGACCCAGCGCGTTGGCAAGTTCATCAGGAGGACAGCTTTTGAAAATTCGCACCCAGATTGCTTCCTCCAACACATTAAATGCAGTCTGCACCTCCCAGAGATCATACCCTGCAGTATAACGCTCAGTTGCTATCTGCTCGGCATGGGAGACTATTGGTGTGAGGTTCTTTTCTGCCACGCCCTGCGCTGCAAGCGAGAACAACGTGGACACACGTGTGCGGGTCTTGTCGACCCCATCACGCTCATAATGCTGCAGGTGTGTTCTGTCCATGGCACTCACCGCCGTGTTGACAATCTCATCGCGATAACCATCCAACAGTTCTGAAATGTTCATAACATCCTCGGCATAGTCGAAATGAAATATCAAGCGATCAAAATATACCGTATCTGTTCGACTGTTGCAATCAAACCGACAATCAGGTAGTGTTACAGCATGGGGAACAGAGGCAAAGGCGGCTTGAAAATTCAAACTGTAACACTACTGACAATCATCAGGTGCCGACATCGCTGCCGGCTCTGTTCCAATCGATGAAGAGATGTCGCGACGTTTGTTGACATTGAGGGCAGAAGAACACATCGTGGCCCCGTACACCCTCGCGTCTGATGGTTGTACCGCAACGGGGACAGGGTTCTCCTTTTCTGTTGCGAACCTTCATATGGTCGCGGACTTTCACATGAATTGCCTGCCCGGCTTCTTCAACCTTCCGGGTACCCCATTCGATTACAGATACGACAGAGGAGTAGAGTCGCAAGATCTCCTCCTCGTTGAGTCTTGAGACGAACGTCTTGGGATGGATCCGGGCGTCAAACAGGATCTCGTCGGCATACGCATTGCCGATTGAGCTCAATGTTGTGTGGTCATTGATGAACACCCGGACCTGCTTACGCGAATGCCGGCGGGCAAGCTCCTTGAACGTCTCAGGTGTGAACCCGGGCGAACGTATATCAATTCCCTGTTCTCTGTATTTTGGAATCCGTTCATAGGTCCCTTGACGGACAACATACAGCTTTGCCATCTTGTTTTCGTCGCAAAGGTTCAGTCGTGAGCCGTCATCGAGCAGAAGCGAACAACAGAGATATCCTTCCGGTTTCTCACCTTCGCGCTGGTGTTGCAGTTTTCCGGAAAGCATCAGGTTGATGATGATATCAATGGAATCGGATAGTTCGAACCGGAAAAACGGCCCGTGAATATTGACTACAGCAACAACTTTGTTGGAAACAGCGTTGTCGAACTGCCGATCCACGGCAATCCGGAGAACCACCGGCTGCTTGACCGTTGCTGCCGTGATGGTTTTGCGCTCGACATTGGCTCGAAGGTATTTCCTCATATACAGGAGGTCGGGGAGCTCGGGCATGCGCTAGAAGCCTGACGGGTTTTCAATGTCCATCTCGGACTTGAGTGAGGGATTGGCGTAAATGACGGACCGGCGTTTGTCGGAGATCTGCACCGCCCAATCACCTTTCGAATTACGGACCACGGAGCCGAAGAGCTTTCGGAGCTTTAGCTGCGAGAATTTCTCCCAGAAGACCCATCCGAAGTACGCCACGCTGCTCTCGATGTAAAACGCCGGCACCCGTTCACCGGGGTGAATGTCAAGATCCTGAACGAGCATTTGCCTGTAGCCGGCCTGACTCAACGCGTCGACAAACTCCGCCGTGACGTCGCGTGTGTCCCATTTCAATTCGTGCCTTGAGCGTTTGACCGCCTTCCCTTCGACGATTTCACGGAGTGCATCCCGGAGTTCTCTGCGAAGGCGTCTGGCAGGATCCATTGGTTAATCCAATGAAAACGGGAGGGGCGTCCCGAGAGAGATTGCTTGCGTTGTGATGTGCGCTTGGTACACAATGATCTCCACGCCTGCATGGTGAGCGATCACAATCGCTTTCTGGAAATCCTTGTCCACATGCTTGGCGGGTTTGAACTGTGTGCAATCACTTCGCTGAACGAAGAAAAACGCCACTGCGCGGTGCCCTTGCTCGGCAATTTCCTTCAGTTGTTGCACTGATTTTGTCAGGCGGGGACTGGGACTATCGGGAAACAACGCGGCATCGTTCTCGACCCAGCTCACTGAAAAGGTATTGATGAAGCAATTGTGTTCCATTCCGAGCAACATTACATCAATCTTGTTGCCATGACCGTATGTCACGTCTGCCTGGACTTCACCGAAGCCGTTCAACGATGGAATACGTTTTTCTTCAATTGACTCGATGAGAATCCTTGCAGGGATGGCAGAGTTCACCCCAACCCATGTTCCATCGATATTGATGAGCTCCCATGTGAGTCTGTTGCGACGCGTGTCAAGCCCGCTATCGGAGAGCATCACGGGCCTGCCCGGCTCAGAAACGCCGTTCATGACTCCCATTGTTGGACAGTGAGCTGTGACCTTGGATCCGTCCTCGAGTTTCACGTCGACAATGAAGCGACGGTATTTCTTGACCAGTGTCCCCTTGATCAACGGACTATGGAATCGCATGAGCGTTTGTCAGACTATTGGCGGTACCAGATCTTTCGCGTCAAAATATACCCAGAAAAAACCAGAAAGGGAATACGGTGTCCAGCAGTATTATGCCTTTGGATGGGTCGGTGCTTCTCAGGTGAATGTGTTTGAATCTTGACAAGCTGTTGTTATCTTTGAGACGTCAGCACCAGCGCGTATGCACGAAGCATTGATAATACTTTCAGGCATCGGTTTGTACATCTCGGTCTACTTTACACTCGTGTACTACAAGCTGGTCGACGCGAACACGAAAGTCGTTCCATCGTTCTGCAGAATGGATGAAGGAACATGTCAGTTGGTTATTCGTCACCCTGATGCAAGGCTTTCCGGTCTCCCGAATTCAGTTCTGGGAATAGGATTCTACGCGCTGGTGATGTTGGTCGGATTCGGTGTGGATGGAACGGTTCTGTTCTTGCTCGTGAAGTGGATCGCATGGGTGACTGTGTTGCTTGCTGTGTATCTCGTGTACTCCTTGTTCTTCAGGGTCAAGGTCGTGTGTCCGTTATGTCTCGTTTCACACGCTGTCAGTGTGGTAATTGCGGTGTTATTAACAACCTGGAAGTGAAATGGACGGGAAGAAAGTAAGCTTCTTCTATGATGACATGTTTCTATTACACACGCCTCCATCAGGACATCCTGAGCGTCCCGAACGACTGCGAAGCCTCATCCACTATCTGAAGACCCTGAGCATTTGGGATGTGCTCGACCACCGTACGCCAACACCGGCAGCAGTCGATCAGATCCAGGCGGTTCACGCCGCGCAGCACGTCGAACGGATACGACGCATTTGTGAAACAGGCGGGGGAATGCTGGACGAAGGAGACACGCATGCTGTGGCACAGTCGTATGATGCAGCAATACTTGCTGCAGGTTCCGTGGTAAATGCAGTTGACGTTGTACTCGGCAATAAGGCAACCGCTGCTTTTTGTGCTGTACGTCCCCCGGGGCACCATGCCGAGCGCAACAGGCCGATGGGGTTCTGTCTCTTCAACAATGTGGCGATTGGAGCCCGGCACGCTCAACAGAAGCACGGCATCGATCGCGTTGCCATTCTCGATTGGGATGTCCATCATGGCAACGGCACTCAGCACATTTTCGAGGACGACCCCACAGTCCTTTATGTCAGTCTGCATCAATATCCGTTCTATCCCGGTACAGGTGCACGAAGTGAACGCGGTACTGGAAAGGGGGAAGGATACACGATGAACTTTCCTGTTCCGGCCGGCACGGGGGAGGAGGAATATCTTCCCCTCTTCAACGATGAGATTGTTCCCGCCCTGACGAAGTTCAAGCCCGGACTGCTGCTCCTGTCTGCGGGTTTCGATGCCCACAAGGACGATCCGCTGGGAGGAATGGAATTGTCAGAGACCTCGTTTGGAACGTTCACCACTCTTGTACGGACCATTGCTCCGGTCGTGTCCGTGCTGGAAGGTGGTTACAATCTGGATGCGCTTGCGAAATCAGTTGAACAGCATTTGATCCAGCTTGCCGAAGCATAGCCCGCAACCTTGATTTCTCAACGGGATTTGGTTATCTATACTCAGCCTCGCGCAGGCAAACTCCACCCAAACCCCACGCACATCGGCCACTATGCCCGGACAAAAATCTCCATTGTATTATGCTGACTATCTTCAGCTCTCCAGATTGCTTTCCAGTCAATCCCCGAAAAGCACCGAGCACGGGCGGCCGGCACACGATGAGATGCTCTTTATTGTTGTCCATCAGGTCTACGAGTTGTGGTTCAGGCAAATCCTGCACGAACTGGATTCAGTGATTGGAATATTCGGTCGGGAGTACGTGAACGAGAAACACATCGGGGTTGCGGTTGCGAGGCTTCACCGCATCACCGAGATTCAGAAGCTCTTGATCGATGAGTTGCGTGTACTGGAGACAATGACAGCGCTGGACTTCCTTGAATTCCGTGACCTTCTCTACCCCGCATCAGGATTCCAAAGCTATCAATTCAGGCTCATCGAGAACAAGCTGGGAATGCGGCCTGACCAACGGCTCCTCTACAACAAGGAAGTGTATTATTCGCATCTCACGGAGGAACATCAAAGAATTATCAAGCGTTCGGAGGATGAGCCATCATTGTTGAGTGGCGTCGAGCACTGGCTTGAGAGAACACCATTTCTTGAGTTCCGGGGGTTCAGGTTCTGGGATCACTACGGTCGGGCAGTTGAGGATATGTTGCGGGCCGACAGGGATGCCATCGTGAGCAACATGGTCTCCAGCGATGAAGAGAAAAGTCAGCAGTTGGCTGAATTGGAAAAGAACCGGGAGAACTTCGATGCCCTCCTCGACGCCGGCAAGCATGACGAACTTGTGCGGCACGGGAAGCGAAGACTCTCGCATCGAGCCTTGCAGGCGGCATTGTTGATTGAGCTCTATCGTGATGAGCCGATTCTGCATCTTCCATTTCGGCTCCTGACCGTGCTGATCGAAATGGACGAGCAATGGACAACTTGGCGGTACCGGCACGCGCAGATGGTCCACAGGATGATCGGCAACAAGATCGGCACCGGCGGCTCGACCGGCTACAGCTATCTTAAAGCCACAACCGACAAATCCAAAATCTTCACCGATCTGTTCAATCTTTCGACGTTTCTCATTCCACGATCAAGACTGCCTGAACTTCCTCCCGATGTGCTGAGGAACCTCGATTTCCAATACTCAGGCAAACAATAGCCATTGCGATGGATATCAACCTGACTGGCAAGCGGGCAGTTGTTTGTGGCGGTTCTCAAGGGATTGGGAAAGCTGCAGCGTTGGAACTGGCGTTGCTCGGGGCGGCTGTCACTGTTGTTGCTCGCAACGAAGACGCGTTGCAGAACGTGAAGGGTGAGTTGAGCACCGCGTCAGGTCAACACCACGCCACACTCGCAGTGGACTTCTCCGTCGCAGATGAAGTGAGGGAAAAAGTTGGGGCCTACGTGACACAATCCGGGCCTGTTCACATTCTTGTGAATAATACCGGCGGACCGAAAGGCGGAGCCATTCTCGATGCGGGACTGCAGGAGTTCGTTAATACGTTCTCACAACATCTCCTGTGTAACCATATCTTTTCGCAGGCAGTCATTCCCGGGATGAAATCGGCTCGATACGGGCGTATTGTAAACATCATCTCCACGTCGGTCAAACAGCCTATTCCGGGGCTCGGCGTCTCGAACACAGTGCGTGGTGCCGTGGCGTCGTGGGCAAAGACGTTGGCTGGCGAGGTGGCCCCGTTCGGTATTACCGTGAACAATATTCTGCCGGGGATGACGAAGACCGGGAGACTTGATTATGTCATCCGGTCAAAAGCGGAACGGAGTGGAAAAACCACTGACGATGTCATCCGTGAGATGATAGCGGAAATTCCGGCCGGAAGATTTGCTGAGCCTCACGAGCTTGGCACTGTCATTGCGTTCCTCTGTTCGCCCGCTGCATCATATGTCAATGGTATCAGCATGCGCGTCGATGGTGGCCGGACATCAAGTTTATAGGACTGCGAACGGATTGTGAAGGAAATTCTCAATTACATCGATGGCCATTTGGTCCCGCCCGCCTCAGGCCAGTACATCGACAACTTCGACCCGTCGACCGGAGAAGTGTACTCCATCCTCCCGGATTCCGATTCCGGCGACGTGGATTCGGCAGTTGAAGCAGCGGAGCGTGCATTTCCATCATGGTCGACGACTTCTGCAGACCAACGGTCCCGGGTTCTGTTTCGACTTGCCGATCTGATTGAGCGGGATCTGGAAAAGCTTGCACTGGCCGAGTCAATCGACAATGGGAAACCGGTCTCGCTTGCGAGGAGTCTTGACATTCCGCGCGCAGTGAGCAACGTCCGATTCTTCGCGGCTGCGGCAACGCAGTTTTCAAGCGAAGCCCACCCGGCACAAGATTCGATCATCAACTACACATTGCGTTCTCCCATTGGAGTTGCCGGATGTATCTCACCCTGGAATCTTCCGCTCTATCTTTTTACCTGGAAGATTGCCCCTGCCCTTGCGACAGGCAATTGCGTTGTCGGCAAGCCATCGGAGCTAACACCGATGACGGCCTTCATGTTGGGCCAGTTGTGCATCGAGGCGGGGTCTCCCGCCGGCGTTCTGAACATCGTTCACGGATACGGCAACAAGGTGGGAGCCGCAATCTCGGCACACCCACACATTCCCGTCATTACGTTTACAGGAGGGACCACAACCGGCGGGGCGATCGCAAGCGCCACGGCGCCATTGTTCAAAAAACTCTCGCTCGAAATGGGCGGAAAGAACCCGACGATCATCTTCAGCGATTGTGCATATGACAAGATGTTGTCGACCGTCGTGCGGTCGTCGTTTTCGAACCAGGGAGAAATCTGTCTCTGCGGCTCCAGGATTTTTGTTGAGCGGTCGATGTATGACAGGTTCAAGCAGGATTTTGTATCCCGCGCAAAGGGTCTGCGTATTGGTGACCCGCTTCTCCCGGAAACGGAAATGGGAGCGATCAACTCCAGACGGCATTTTGAGAAGGTCATCTCATACGTTGCCCTTGCCCGGCAGGAGGGTGGAACAATATTGTGCGGTGGGAATGCAGTCACAATGAACGGCAGATGCAAGAATGGCTGGTTCATGGAGCCAACCGTGGTGGAGGGACTTTCGTACAATTGCCGGACGAATCAGGAAGAGATTTTCGGCCCGGTCGTAACGCTGATGCCATTTGATACGGACGACGAAGTGATCATGTATGCGAACAGTACACAGTACGGCCTTGCTGCGTCAATCTGGACGAACAACCTCGGACGTGCCCACAGGATTGCGGCGAAGATTCAGGCAGGCATTGTATGGGTGAACTGCTGGATGGTACGTGATCTCCGGACGCCGTTTGGCGGGATGAAGAACTCAGGCGTGGGAAGAGAGGGTGGAATGGAAGCACTCAGGTTTTTCACCGAACCGAAGAACGTGTGCGTTGAATTGTAGGCTGTGCAATTCTTTGATGACCGGCTGATAGTGATCATATGAAAGCTGACGACGGGTCAATCCATTCTTCCATGGCTCCCGAGCCGGTCGGACCGTATCCGCATGCCCGACGGGTGGGGAATCTTCTTTTTCTTTCCGGGGTGGGGCCGCGTGAGCGGGGCTCGAACGACATTCCCGGCGTCAAGCGTGATGCCAATAGTCGCATCATCTCGCATGACATCGAAGTCCAAAGTCGCTCCGTTTTCCGCAATGTTCGGTTCATTCTTGAGGAGGCCGGTTCAGGCTGGGAAAAGATTGTGGATGTGACGGTGTTTCTCACAGACATGAAAAGGGATTTTCAGAAGTTCAATGCAATTTACGGTGAGTACTTCAAGGACAACCAACCATGCAGGACAACGGTTGAGGTCAATGCGCTTCCAACCCCCATAGCGATCGAGTTGAAGGTGATAGCAACTGTGTAGCGGAGTCTTTTCATGAAGGGCGGAATCGTGTATCCCCGCAGCTCATGGACCCGAAACCTACAAACTCCATAAACTCAACAAGAGGTTCATCATGCCAAAGCTTTTGCCACCCATCAATTTCAAAGCATGGATCGACGACCATCGCTCGCTGCTAAAGCCCCCTGTGGGTAACAAGCTGGTCTATGAGGACTCGGATTTCATCATCATGGTTGTGGGCGGACCCGAATGCACGGAAGGATTATCACTTCGACGAGGGTGAAGAGTTCTTCTATCAGCTGGAAGGTGATATCACGCTCAAGGTGGTTGAGGATGGAAAGCCGAAGGACATTCCCATACGGCAAGGAGAAATCTTCCTCCTGCCGCCAAAGGTCCCACACTCACCACAGCGACCTGCAAACACCGTGGGACTTGTCGTCGAGCGGAAGCGGACGGCGGATGAGATGGATGGCTTTTTGTGGTTCTGTGAGAACTGCGGGAACAAGTTGTATGAGGAGTATCTGCAGGTCACGAACATCGTAACACAGTTGCCTCCGATCTTCGACCGATTCTACAGTTCTTCCGAACATACCACATGCAAGAAATGCGGAACGAAGATGCAGCGACCGCAGAAACCAGTGTAGCCTGATGTACGGTCAAAAGTGAGTACGAGGCAGATAGTGAAGATCGACATCCATACGCATATTCTTCCGGAAAAGCTCCCGGACTTTAAAGCGAAGTACGGGTATGGTGGATTCGTGAACGTTGAGCACCACAAGCCCGGCTGCGCGCGGATGGTGATCGACGGGAATGTTTTCCGCGAAGTGCAATCGAGCCTGTGGGATCCTGAAACCCGGACGCAGGATTGCGACCGTCATGGCGTGGACGTGCAGGTTCTGTCGACGGTCCCCGTGATGTTCAGCTATTGGGCGAAGCCTGCCGACGGTCTTGATCTCTCGAAACTACTCAATGACCACATTGCCGAGGTGATACAACTGTTTCCAGGGCGTTTCGTTGGACTCGGCACGATCCCCCTGCAGGCTCCGGATCTCGCAGTGAAAGAGCTCGAACGTTGCGTGAAGCAACTCGGCTTCGCGGGAATTGAAATTGGCTCTCATGTCAATGAATGGAATCTCGATGACGAGCAGTTGTTCCCTGTATTTCAGGCGGCCGAGGAAGTCGGCGCGGCTGTGTTTGTACATCCGTGGGACATGATGGGAAAAGACCGTATGCCAAAGTACTGGCTGCCGTGGCTTGTTGGCATGCCTGCCGAGGTGTCCCTGGCGATCTGCTCAATGGTATTCGGCGGAGTGTTCGAGCGGTTGCCCAGACTGAGAGTTGCATTCGCGCATGGCGGCGGTGCATTCCCCGGAACGATCGGCAGAATAGAGCACGGCTTCAATGTCCGCCCGGATCTTTGCGCCGACAAAACCCGGATTTCCCCCCGCACACAGATTGGCCGATTTTATCTCGACTCGCTTGTTCATGATCCCGCGACGCTGACGTATCTCATCAACCTTGTCGGGGTTGACAAAATCGCCCTCGGCTCCGATTATCCTTTTCCTCTCGGAGAAGCGGAGCCCGGACGATTGATTGCCTCGTTGGATTGTCTGAATGAAACGTCAAGGCAGCGACTGCTGAGCGGCACAGCGCTCGAATGGCTGGGAAGAAGGAGCGTCCCCTGATGGAGTTCACTCTTGATGCAGGAGCCGCGGAACAGTTTGACTCGAAGGATCCTCTCCGCTCATACCGGTCCAGGTTCCACATTCCGGTGCATCCCGACGGGACTGAGAAGATCTACTTGTGTGGTAATTCCCTCGGGCTTCAACCCAAATTGGTTCGATCCTACATTGAACAGGAACTCAAGGATTGGGAATCGCTTGGGGTTGGAGGACACTTCCAGGCAAAGAACCCCTGGATGCCATACCACGAGCTCTTAACGGCACAGACCGCCCGCCTGACTGGTGCGTTGCCATCCGAAGTTGTTGTGATGAACACTCTCACGGTGAATCTCCATCTCATGATGGTGTCGTTCTATCGGCCCACGGCGAAGAGGCACAAGATCTTGATTGAGTCCGGCGCTTTTCCCTCGGACCAGTACGCAGTAAAGTCGCAAATCAAGTTCCATGGATTTGGACCTTCCCGCTCTCTGATTGAGCTGAGTCCGAGAAGCGGAGAAACATCTCTTCGGACAGAGGACATTGAGGAAGTGATTGAAGCCGAAGGCGAACGCATCGCGCTTATCCTGCTTGGAGGAGTGAACTACTACTCCGGCCAGGCGTTTGACATGGAGGGCATTACCCGTGCAGGGCACAAACACGGCTGCGTGGTTGGCTTCGACCTCGCTCATGCTGCTGGAAATATCGTTCTTCATCTTCATGAATGGGACGTCGATTTTGCGGTCTGGTGTTCGTACAAGTATCTTAATGGCGGTCCGGGAAGTCTTGCGGGCTGCTTCGTCAACGAGAGGTTTGGCAACGATTCTTCGATTCCCCGGTTTGCCGGATGGTGGGGACAAGACAAGAAAACGCGGTTCCTGATGGGGCCGGACTTCAAAGCAATTCCCGGTGCTGAAGGCTGGCAGCTCAGCAACCCGCCGATTCTCTCTCTGGCCGCACTCAGAGCTTCGATGGAGATATTCGATGACGTGGGTATGCAGCGGCTTCGCGAGAAGAGCGAGTTGCTGACAGGATATCTTGAATATCTGATCACTCAGAAGCTGTCAGGAAAAGTCCATATCGTAACGCCCGGTGATCCTTGTCAGCGTGGATGCCAGCTTTCCCTGGTTGTGCCCGAACGGGGGAAGGCGGTTTTCAATACCCTTTCAACTCGTGGAGTTGTTTGCGATTGGAGAGAGCCCGATGTTATCCGCGTGGCCCCTGTCCCGCTGTACAATACGTTTCAAGACGTCTACCGATTTGTGGACATACTTGCCGAGGTGCTCGATGAGAAAACAAAAGCATGAAAGCAGAAGGACAAGCTTGTTCATGTCCTTAATCATTTTACTCCTCGTGGTTGGAACGGGCAATTCGTCTGTTGCCCAGGGAAGCAAGCCCGGGGAAAAGAAATACGAGATGAAACAATACTGGATGGTCTTTCTGAAGGCTGGTCCTCATAGAGATCAGGACTCCACCACCGCCGCGAAGATCCAGGAAGGCCATCTGGCGAACATTAACCGGCTCGCGGAATTGGGGAAAATCCTCGTCGCAGGACCGTTCGGCGATGAAGGTGACCCGGTCGGAATTTTCATCATGGACTGCGAAGACGAAGCGGAAGTGAAGGACCTTTGCGCGACGGATCCGGCAATACAGGCCGGGCGGCTGGTTCCCGAAATACGTCCCTGGTGGACTGCCAGGGGCGGGAGTTTCAAGTAGCCGCAGACTTCAGTCTGCGGATAGCGGCAGAAGCTCAATCTGGAGACTGCGGCTACATCACGATCAAACGCCAAGATGGTTTCAAATACCGTGTCAGTGAATGATGCAAACAACAAGGTAGTCCTCGTCGGAGCGGGACTGGCGGGCTCCTTGCTCTCGATTTATCTTGCGAAGCGTGGGTTTACGGTCGATGTCTACGAGCGGCGTCCCGATATGCGCAGGGTGGATATCGGCGGCGGACGCTCCATCAATCTCGCCCTCTCGACACGCGGCATCCACGCACTCAAGGACGTTGGCGTTCTCGACAGAGTAATGAAGATCGCCATCCCGATGAAAGGACGGATGATCCACGCGGTGTCCGGAGAGCTCACATTCCAACGCTACGGCAAGGATGATACTGAGGTTATCTACGCAACATCGCGCAGCCAGTTGAACATGGCGCTGATGGATGCCGCGGAAATGTATCCCGGTGTCCGTCTCCACTTCAACCGGAAGTGCGCGGGAATGAACTTCGATAACGGCGAGATGCGCGTCTTCGATGAGGCGACCGGTGCAAACACGTCACTGCGCACGGGCACGGTCATTGGCACCGATGGAGCAACGTCAGCGGTTCGAATGGAAATGCAGCGTGCCAGCCGGTTGAATTTCTCGCAGACGTATCTCGATTACGGGTACAAAGAGCTGATCATTCCCGCCGGACCAAACGGTGAGTTTCTCCTCGAAAAGAACGCCCTGCACATCTGGCCGCGTGGGACATATATGCTGATTGCGCTGCCGAATATCGACGGAAGTTTCACGTGCACGTTCTTCTTCCCCTTCGAAGGCCGGCTCAGTTTCGAGAGCCTGGATTCCGAGGCGAAGGTGCTTCAGTTCTTTACGCAGCAATTTCCCGATGCCTTTGCGCTGATGCCCCAGTTGCTTCAGGAATATTTCTCCAACCCCACCGGCTCGATGGTTACCATCAAGAGTCATCCATGGCATGTCAAAGACAAGGCATTGTTGTTGGGAGACGCGGCACACGCGATCGTCCCGTTCTTTGGCCAGGGGATGAACTGCGCTTTTGAAGATTGCACGTACCTGGATGAATGTCTTGGGAATCAGAAGTCGGGGGAAGTGGACTGGGAATCGGCCTTTCACGAGTATGAGCGGCTCAGAAAGGTGAATACGGATGCGATTGCCGATCTTGCCGTGGAGAATTTTGTCGAGATGCGCGATCTGGTTGCCCAGCCAGCATTCCAGCTCAAGAAGAAGGTCGAGCAGGCGTTGCACGCGAAGTACCCGGAGAAGTTTATTCCAAAATATTCAATGGTAACATTTCACCGTTTGCCGTATTCAGTTGCGCTTTCGAAAGGAAAGGCGCAGGATAAACTCTTGTCCGAGCTCTGCGAGAACATTGAACGCGTTGAAGACATAGACTGGTTAAAAGCAGATCGATTGATTGAGGCTGAGCTTGGCACAAAGTAACAGCTATCCCCCGACGATTCTGGAAAGTGACTATGCCCTATGTCTGAACTTCGGCAGAACCTTATTACTCTCGACTGGGTGATCATGGCAACGGAGCGGTCAGGCCGCCCCGACCAGTTCGCCCGCGAGAAAAGTGAATCCACTCCACTGCCAGCCTACGATCCCGGATGCCCCTTCTGTCCCGGCAATGAACATCTGTCCGAACTCGACTCCGATCGGATCCGGGAAGGGAGTACATGGAAAGTGCGGGCTGTACCCAACAAATACCCGGCGCTCTCGGCGGTGGGCGAACGGATACGCAGGATCGATGGTCTGCGCCGCTCGATGTCCGCTGTCGGTTTCCATGAAGTCATCATCGAACATCCACGCCACGATCTGACAACCGCACTCCTCTCACTTCCCGATATCGAAGCTGTCCTCGGGATGTATCGCACGCGCTACGCAGCGATTAGGACGGATTCCCGCGTTGAAGCGATCGTCATCTTCAAAAATCACGGCGAGGCGGCAGGTACGTCGATTCCACATCCTCACTCTCAAATCGCTGCCACGCCCGTTGTCCCCACACAGATCCGGACACGCATGGAGGAAGCAGCGCGATACCTTGATGACACTGGCGCATGTCTGTTCTGCCGTACACTGGAGGATGAGCTGGAATCCGGAGAGCGGGTCATCGTTGAGAATAAACACTTCGTGGCGTTTCACCCCTTCGCAGCACTCTCTCCATTTCACACATGGATTTTTCCGCGCCGCCACATGTCGTCGTTCGATGAGATCACGGACGACGAGATTCCCGACCTTGCCCTTACGCTGAAGACCTTCCTCGCCAAACTCTACCACGGACTCGGCGATCCATCGTTCAATCTTTCCGTCCGTTCAGTTCCTGTGAATGACGGGAATTCGGAATACTTCCATTGGTATGTGGCGATCATTCCGCGGGTTACCAAATCCGCAGGGTTTGAGATGGGGAGCGGCATGTTCATCAATACCATGCTTCCTGAAGTGAGCGCTGCGTTTTTGCGGTCGGTGAATGTTCCATAACCAACCTATGGACCTGTGAATCGAGAATTGATGTTCAAGGGATCTCTCCTGGTGCTTTTGTTCGGTACTTTTCACCATGACGTGTTGAGTCAGGTGAGTACCAGTACTGACAGTCTCTTTTCCGGCAGCCTCGGACGTACCAAGCAGTTCTCCGTTGTGCTCCCCGACGGGTATGTCCACGCTAGAAAATATCCGGTGTTGTATCTCCTCCACGGGTATGGCGGGGACCATCGGCAATGGCTGATGTATTCCAATATCCTGAAGTATGTCGAACACCTCCCGATCGTCGTTGTGCTGCCGGATGCCGAGAGGTCGTACTATGTTAATTCTGCAACCGTACCCCGTGATCGATTCGAAGATTATCTTGTGCATGATTTGCCTGCGTACGTCCGGTCCAGGTACTCGATTGACACGCTTCATCAGGCAATTGCAGGCGCATCGATGGGCGGCTACGGTGCGTTGGTGCTTGCGTTCAGAAATCCCGGGCGCTTCTTTTTTGCCGGAGACATCAGCGGATCGACTGACATCCCGCAATACATCGAATCGCATGAACATGGTCCATTTGCATTCACCTTCCCCGGATTGCGAAAAGCCTTCGGGCCTGAGCCGGGCCCTTTCTATGACGCGCACAACCTGTTCCGTTTGTACAAAACTGTTGCGGTCGATTCCCTGCCGTATCTCTATCTGTCGGTCGGGATTCAAGACCAGTCCCACCTTCGATTGACGACACACCGGGCACTTGCGGAGTCGTTGAGCACGTACGGTGCCTACTATGAATATCACGAAACTCCCGGCACGCACAGCTTGAAGTTCTTCGATAAGGAACTACTGCCGCTTCTTCAGCGGATGGACGACGTGATGCGTCATGGGTACAAGTCGGTGGTGGTTGCCGTGCGGCGCACCATTGCCACGAGGGGCGTCGAGGAGGCGATCAAACAGTGTCGCAGGATCAGGCAGGATCCGAACTACTACCTCGGTGAAGATGACCTCGACGGCCTTGGTCACGAGTTGCTGAAAGTGGGGAAGGTGCGGGCGGCCATTGAAGTGCTGAGACTCAACACGGAGTTATTCCCGAGGTCCACCAGCACATTGAATAGTCTCGGCGCGGCGTATATGGCGTTGGGCAACACGGACCTCGCAAGGCAGAGCTATAAAAAATCGCTGGAGATGGATCCGAAGAACGTGAATGCTATTGAGATGTTGAAGAAGACTGGAGGGGAAGTAGGGGGATGAGGTCGGTGACAGGACTTAGTCAAGGTACTTCTGAGACATATCACTAGGTCTCCATGAAGATTGCTCTGGCAAAAACCGTCGTTCTCTACGGCCTTTTTCTTGCCGGACTCTCGTACCTGCTTGCGCTCATCAAGTTCAAGTTCCTTGTGCGGGAATTGTCCGTCGAGTTTTACGTGGGCCTGGTTGCAATTGTATTTACCGTGCTCGGTGTCTGGATGGGATCGAAGTTGATGAGAAGGAAGCGGGAGCCTGCAGAGCAGTTCGTGATGAATGAGAGCGCACGCGACCATCTGGGGATCACCAGCCGGGAAATCGAAGTGCTTGCCCTGATGTCCGCCGGACACTCGAACGAGGAGATTGCGCGCCGGTTGTTCATCTCGCTCCACACCGTGAAGAGCCATGTGTCGCACATCCTTTCGAAGCTTGAGGTCACCCGCCGGACGCAGGCAATCGAAAAGGCACGTTCGCTTCGCCTTATTCCGAAGCGTAGCTCTTTCAGGCGATTAGCACCAAATCATCCTTTGGAGTGATGCGATTTCACTCCGGTGATAGTATCTTTGTCCCGTTTCCCGACCGCCATGGTCTGTCGGACAATCATTCAAACAATACTCTTGGAGCAGGTATGCGTAAAACAGTGCTTGTCTATGGGCTCATTTCTGGAGGAGTCATTATTGCCACAATGTGCGGCAACGATAGGGTATGGAAGATTCATTCGTATTGGATCGGCTATCTTGTCATGGTTGTGGCACTCTCTGCGATGTTCTTCGGCGTAAAGTCGTACCGGGACAACACGCTCGGCGGCGTCATCAAGTTCAAGACGGCGTTTCTCGTCGGACTGCTGATTACGCTGGTCGCTTCGGTTGTGTACGTTGCCGGGTGGGAGGTGTATCTTGCCGTTTCAAACGACGACTTCATGGAGCAGTACACGCATCGCAGATTGAAAAGCTGAAAGCCGAGGGAGTGTCCGGCGAGCAGCTCGACAAAACAGGTTGCCGATATGAACTACTGGAAGGAGATGTACAAGAACCCGTTCATCCGGGCGGCGATGACGTTCATGGAAATCTTCCCCGTCGGGCTCATCATCGCCTTGATAAGTGCCGCCATTCTCCGGAAGAGTGAAGTGCTGCCGGCGAGGGGGTAGGTGGATATCCCATAGACCGGAATGGGTCACTCTCTCCTTCTCACACTTCTTCAGGTAGCTGTACTTATTTGAACCACATCCAAATGTTAAGTGAGAAAAGCAGAGCAATGATTAGCCAGACAGGCCATTTCTTGGCAAGGGTATTCCAAAGACCTGATTGAGCTTCCATCTTGTCGTATTCAGATTGCAGGATATGAGATGCACTTTTGACCACAATTTCCAAAGAACCAGCCAATCCACTCACATCCTTTGCATTTATAGCTATTTTATTTGCCTTCAATATGAACTTTAGTACTTGAGAACCAAGTTCATCATCTATGTGAGGCCTTAAGAGATGTCTCAATCTCATGATGTGAAGAGTGCAATTGTTAATCTTCTCAAGGATTTCTTTCTCTGTGGCCTTTTTCATATTCCCTAATTGTGCCAAGGCTACGCCTGAGAATTCAACATTTCCAATGAACTCTCGAAACTGACTTATCCATTCTTTGCGGTAAGCTTGCATCACATTTGCGTTGAACTGCAATCTTGCTACCTGATATGATACTATTCCTCCAATGGTAGCACCAACCAAGGAAGCACAAGCACCGACAATGGCAGCAAGTATGTATGGATTGTCCACAATAGATTCCTCTTTTTCGTCAACAAATGTTATTGAACGGTGAGGGGAATAGCAAGAGAAAGGTTTGCACAATTTGATAACAAGGGAGGCCACTTAGACAAAGTATCCCCCGGGACTTCAACCGATGACTGAGTATCAGCGGAACGGTCTTGCTTGAAGCAGAAAAAAGTTCTACTTTTGAAGTGTCCTACCCCGTGCTTCTCATTTCTCCAGCCACTCAGGTGAATCATGGAATGGTTACCTTATGCTCAAATATTCACAAATGCTGTAATCATCATTGGCCTTGTTATTGTTGGATTTATCCAAAAGACCAGGAATGAAGCAATGAAGGGCTTGACTGATAACATGAGTGCATTCATGAGCATCTTCAAAGTTGATGAAGTTGAGAAGTATGTGAAAATGAAAGAGGAAACATCCAAGATGGAGATGGAGAAAGGGCTACGAGACCTTCAGAAGAAACTTGAAGAATTTAACCAACAGCCTTCGAAGGAAATTCCATCCCAGCCTTTGATGCAAGACATCTACAAGTTATTTGGGAATCTATCTTTGTATGTACCACCATCCGCTAGGGAACCACTGATTGACAACACCGTCAATGACATAGGCTTGAAAGGGCGACTTCATGAGATAAGAAAATTATTGGCGAACAGCTATATTGATGTGAACCCCACCTTACTTGAAAGAGTCAAGGCATCTGAGAAGACGGACAGAAGTGCTGTAGCTAGGGAGTTCTCATTGATGAGGGAGTTCCTACAATTGACAGACAAACCGTTGTCCTCAGTTTGGGTCAATGATGCAGGATTTGATGTCCAGTTTTCGTCCCCTCTGTCTCAGAAGGAAAAAGATCTGATTGAGGCATTTGCAAATAGGAACAAGATACCTCTTTCAACGCGGGAAACACCGCAAGGGATAATGGTAAGGCTAAAGACAATGTCACCTCAGGTCAAGTTCTAAGGTCATTCACTTCCAATGGACATATTATGAAAAGAGCAGGGAATCAGGACAGGGATAGAATTTTCTTGACATATCAATTGACCATGTGTATATTCCAAAAGCAAGAAGCCATCCCCCTTTGAGAGTTTTGCCTACTTGGCATGTAGGGTCCCTCAGTCCCCTAACTTATCAGTTGGAATTCTGCAAGTATCAGGGTAAGGAAATGGCTCCCGGCTTCCTTCAGGCAGGTTCCCAAGACCTGCCATTTTATTTTTCAACCCGCTGTAGTGTATTCAACAGTGGAGGAAAAATCAAGGGAAACCTTTCAACATCTTGATAACAGAAAACCACAGCCCTCAAAATATGCAGAAGACTGTGGTTCTTGTTTCAGAGCAATAACTTACATCTCTAATTCAGGCGACTTCTGCACTGCTTCAACCTTCCTACTATCAACGACCTTAGCATATACCTGCGTTGTCAAAATCTTCCTGTGCCCCAACAACTTGCTCACTGTATTCAGGTCAATTCGTTGAGTCAGACATAAGGCTGCAAGTGAGTGCTTTGCCCAACGGAAGTGATTCGCATCCTGATTGCCGATAGCATACTGTTGACAAAAATCATTCGCAACATTTGACAGGGTTCGACCGAGTTTACCCCGCCGAAAGCGGGGCTCACCCTGATCCGGATGCCGCGGGTAGACACTTGGAGATTGATTTGACATCTTTCCACCCAATGCCTATATTTCTTCCAGCAACCGTTAGGGGTGTCCCGACGTTCACAGCGGGACTGAGATCAAACCCTCGAAACCTGATCTGGACCATACCAGCGTAGGGAAACGGAAAGAATCCTGACTCTCTTCTTGTGAGCCGTTTCTCTATGGGTTGTTTCAATAGAGACATCGGCTTTTTCGTTCTGGAGGAGGTCATGAAGTCGTTCGTTTTCCTGCTCGTTGCCACCATTGCCGCTCAGCACATCTCTTCTCGCGCAAGCCGGATCATCTGCCCGCACGGACACCGTATATCAGCTTCCCCCGGTGGTCGTCGTCTCAACCCAGGCACACGAACGCGAGACGCCTGCAACGTTCTCTGACCTGACATCCCGTAATCTTCGTGATCGTTACTCGGTGCAGGATGTTCCGGTTCTTCTCTCTGAGCTTCCATCAATCACAACATACTCCGAGAACGGGAACGGGATCGGCTACAACTACATCAACCTGCGGGGCTTCGACCAGCGAAGAATATCCGTGATGGTCAACGGTGTCCCTCAAAACGATCCCGAGGACCACAATGTGTACTGGCTAGATTTTCCAGACCTTCTTTCGAGTACCGACAACATCCAGGTGCAACGAGGGGCAGGCAGCGCGTTCTATGGTCCTCCGGCAATCGGGGGATCGGTGAATCTGGTCACGAATCCTTTCAGACGAGAACCGGGCATCACGCTGGAATCCGCCGTCGGATTCCAGGAATTCGGCGACAGCTCCAAGTCTCTTCCTCTCACGACTCGAAAGTACAACGTGTCGTTCAACTCCGGATTCGTCCAGGAACAGTACATGTTCTACGGGAAGCTTGGCAAGCTCACGAGCGACGGCTACCGTACAAACTCTTATGTGGACTTCAATTCGTATTTCCTCGGTGCAATCAGGCTGGACAAGGACATGACGACACGGTTTCATTTCTTCGGTGGTCCGATCGAAGACGGGCTTGCGTATTTCGGCCTCCCGAAGTTTGTGAAGAGCGATGTGAGGTTGCGACGTCAGAATCTGGTGGATTGGGGCTCCGACTCGACAGGCACAGGCTACAGCTATGCCACTGCGCGCCGACCTCAGGAGATCGAGAATTTCTCCCAGCCTCACTACGAGCTTATTCATGACTGGCGTCTCTCGCCAACGCTAACGCTTCACAATACGCTGTTCTATTATACCGGCGCCGGATACTTTGATTATGATGCCTCGTGGGCGGACACGTCAACGCTGCGAATCGGCACTCCGTACGGAATTCCCGCAGGGCAAAATCCAGCCAACACACTCGTGCGCGCATTCGTTGGCAACAAGCAATGGGGATGGCTGCCGCGTAGTCGACATCGACCATGGGAGCGGATCGCTCACACTTGGGGATGGAGCTCCGCATTCACCGGTCCACGCACTGGGGAAAAATCCAGTACGCCGAAGGACTTCCCGCCAATTTCAATCCGGACTACCATTTTTATGAATACAATGGAGAGAAGGATATTCTCTCCCTCTTCGGGCATGAGTTGTATCGGCTTGACGACAATCTGACGCTCATGGCAGACCTGCAACTCATCCGCAACAGGTACGGGATTGCGAATGAGAAATATCTCGGCAATGATTTCAGTCTTCCGTATTTCTTTGTCAACCCGCGGGCGGGGTTGAACTACAACATCAGCGGTGCGTGGAGCAGCTACATCTCGCTTGCGTACACATCACGCGAGCCGACGTTGCGCAACCTGTATGCCGCGGAGGATTCGTATTTTGGGGCGACGCCGCAATTCAAGATTGCAGGGACAACAAATGGGGTTGTCACGTATGACTTCGGCAGTCCACTGGCGAAGCCGGAACGCCTGTTCGATCTCGAGCTTGGTGCGAAGCTGATGACAGAGCAAACACGTTTCTCTGCAGATGTCTACTGGATGGAGTTCACCAACGAGCTCATCAAGAGCGGTCAGGTGGATATCTTCGGTCAGCCTGTGACGGGCAACGCGCAGCGGACACGCCACCTGGGAATTGAGCTGGACGGTCGGGTTCCGTTGACGGACGACCTCGTCCTGAGCGGGAATGTCTCTCTTTCACACAATGAACTCGTGAAGCATCGGGTCTACGTCGGTGTGACAGATTCAATCGGAAACACCAGCTACGTTCCCGTTGATCTCAATGGGAATCCCATCGCGGGGTTCCCGAATGCTCTGGGCAATCTGCGGGTCACGTATCGCATCGGTGGTTTCACGGGATCGATTCTCGCCAAATATGTCGGCCCGTTCTATACGGATAACTTCAAGAATAGCGACAACAGAAATGATGCCTACGCAGTGTTCAACGCCGATCTTCTATTCACGCTGCCCGAGGTTTCAGGTATTGTACTTACCCTCAGAGGCGAAGTGAACAACCTGTTTGATAATCTCTACTTTGCCAGCGGAGAAGGCAATGCGTTTTTCCCCGCGGCCGAAAGGAACTTCATCTTCGGCGTGACGATCACCCTGTAATCACCGGTGACCATGAAATCGCACATATCAAAGACAGCGCTCAACCAACGGACTGCGCTTGTGATCTGCAATGGTGAGCCTCCGTCCCGCGGGCTCGCAAGGAAATTCGCCCGGGATGTGGATCTCATTGTTGCTGCCGATGGCGGGGCGAACGGTGCGCGCAGGCTGGGGATCAGGCCGCATGTAATCATCGGCGATCTCGATTCCATTACTCCATCCACCAGAAGATTCTTTTCATCGGCTTCGATACTTCGTGTGAGGAGACAGGATAATACCGATCTGGAAAAGGCGCTCGACTATCTCGCCAAACGAAAGGTGAACGAAGTCACCATCGTTGGTGCAACCGGGAATCGGGTTGATTTTACTCTTGGGAATTTCTCGGTCGTATGGAACTACACATCGTCCATGCATCTGACGTTTGTGGGAGACGGATGGAGAGCGATACCCGTGACCTCAAGTGAAGAAATTGCTGCTCCCCCCGGGACAACCGTCAGCCTTGTTCCATTCGGGTCGTGCAGCGGGATTACTCTGAAAGGTCTGCAGTATCCATTGGCCAATGCAAGAATGCGGATTGGAGAGATTGGCGTGAGTAATGTCGTGAAGAGTTCGCCTTTTCGCGTCACAGTCAGGCGTGGGAAGATGATACTGTTCATCGTGGACCGGACATGATAACGCTCTCGCTAGCCGACAAGGCGGTCATTGTTGCGTACTTCGTCGGAGTACTCATCATTGGATTCCTCAGCGGGCGGAGGTCCAGCTCAAGCACGTCGGATTTCCTCCTCGCGGGGCGTTCGCTCACGCTCCCCGTGTTCGTCATGACTCTGGTCTCGACGTGGTACGGCGGGATACTTGGAGTGGGTGAGTTCTCATATCGTTATGGCATATCCAATTGGGTTGTTCAGGGTGTCCCATATTATATCTTCGCAGCGGTTTTTGCGTTTATGCTTGCGAAGAAAGTCCGGGCGACAAATCTTCTCACCATCCCCGACAAGCTCCATCAGAGCTACGACAAACGCACCGCACTTCTCGGGGCGTTTCTCACATTCATCCTGATGTCACCGGCACCATACATCCTCATGCTTGCGGTCTTGCTGGAGATGGTGACCGGGTGGGCATTTCTTCTCTGCATCGTCATCGGAACCGTTGCCACGACTGCCTACTTGTTCTTCGGTGGCTTCCGCTCGGACGTCAATACTGACATCTTCGAGTTTATTCTCATGTTCGTAGGGTTCGCCGTGATTCTTCCGTTCTCATATCAGAAGTTCGGGGGATTGGACTTCATTCAACACCATGTGCCGCCATTACACCTCACCTGGAATGGTGGGAACTCGATCCAGTTCGTCATCGTATGGTTCTTTATTGCACTGTGGACGCTTGTCGATCCGTCGTTTCACCAGCGATGCTATGCTGCAAAATCGGGCGAGGTTGCACAGAAGGGGATACTCGTCTCCATCATCTTCTGGTTTGTGTTCGATGCAATGACTGCGACAGCAGGTCTGTATGCGAGGGCTGCTCTTCCGGATATTGGCCAGCCGGTGATGGCATATCCGCTCCTTGCAGAGGTCACGTTGCCATCGGTTGCGAAAGGCTTGTTCTATGTCGGGATGCTCGCGACGATCATGTCCACACTGAATACCCTTGCATTTGTGTCCGCGACGACGATCGGGCGGGACATGGTATGGAGGTACAGGAATGAGATTGATGATGCCCGCGTGAACCGCTACACACAATGGGGATTGGTTCTTTCTGCGGTTCTTTCGGTGGTACTCGCTTTGGCGATACCCTCGGTCATCAAGCTCTGGTACACAATAGGAACGATCGTCATTCCAGGATTGCTCGTGCCTCTGGTGGCGAGTTATTTTGAGCGATGGAGGATCTCGCCTGCATACGGATTTGCGGCGATGCTGTTCGGGTGGCTTACGTCCCTGGGATGGCTTCTGCTTGGCTGGACCCAGCAGTTGGGAAATGCAGATCTCTATCCGTTTGGCATCGAGCCCATGTATCCCGGACTTGCGGTGTCAACTGGAATCTGGCTTGCCGGACGATTGCAGCAACGATCGCTGGCGTGATATCTCTCCAAGGACGATCGCGCTGGCGCTCGCCACGTTCAGCGAGTCAACACCCGCCTTCATCGGGATTCGTATGATCGCTGTTGCATGAGACTCAACATCGAGGGAGACTCCTGCGTCCTCATTTCCAAAGATGACGCAGACATCCTTCCGAAATTCCTGGTCGTAGAGGTTCGTGCTCGCATGCGCGTCGGCGATGATCACCGAGAAGCCATGGGTCGCCTTGAGTTCGCGAAGAACATCTGAAAAAGAGTGTGTGTGAATGACGGGAACCTGAAACACCGTTCCCATCGAATTTCTCACGGCTCGCCGGAGATACGGGCTTGCAGATGTCGGACCGACAAGGATTCCCTGTACGCCGAATGCAGCGCAGTTACGTACCACCACCCCAACGTTCTCAGCAAACACGAGGCCGTCCATTGCAACGAGGAAGCGGGGCTGACTGGATGATCGGAGAAGCTCGTCCAGGTTTGGTTCCTTGGGGACATGTGCCACTGCCATGATTCCCTGATGCATCCGGAAGCCCACAATTGTTTCGAGCAGGTCTTTGTCGGCCACGAACACATCCACGGAAAGGCCCTGCATCTCCAGTTCGAAACGACCAAGCCAATCGCAGGTGAGCAAGAGAGACACTATCGAGAGATTGGAGGCGAGAAGTCTCCTCACAACTTTCTCCCCTTCCGCAACGAAGATGCCCTTGATCAGATGTTCCTGCGGACGACGCAATGTGCGATACGGCTGGAGCTCCGGCAAATCAAGCGATGTGATACGATGGATTGTTGCCACAGTGTGGGAGATATGAGATACAGAAGAACGCGGTTGTATCGGAAGAACCTACACTTTGATCTGAAACTGCTGGATCTTGGTATAGAGAGTTTTCAGGCTGATCCCCAGGATCTTCGCCGTCTCGGTCTTGTTGCCACGAAAGCTTTTCAGGACGCCTTCGATATGACGCCGCTCAACTTCCTTCATGGGTACTGCCGTTCCGACGATACCGCTCGACGATCCGGGTTGTGGAATCGGCGAGGCGGCGAGCGAAAAATCACGCGGCTCGATAAGATCATTCTGGCACAGAATTGCCGCCCGCTCAATGACATTCTCCAGCTCACGAATGTTTCCGGGCCAGTCGTAGTTCATCAATACCTCTATTGCCCTCGGCGAGATTGATTTCTTCACCTTTGTCTTCATTCGTGCATTGAGGAATGCTGAAACAAGCAATGGAATATCCTGCTTACGTTGCCGGAGGGAAGGCAGTTCAATGGTGATGACGTTCACCCTGTAGAGAAGGTCCTCGCGAAATCTCCCTGCCCTCACTTCCTCCTTGAGATTCTTGTTTGTTGCGGAGAGTATCCTGCAATCGGCATTGAGCACGGTATTTCCACCAACTCTTCGAAATTCCCCGCCTTGAATGAATCGCAGAATCTTGGGTTGCACAATCGGGCTGATATCTCCGATTTCATCGAGGAATAACGTTCCCTTGTTGGCAATCTCGACGATACCCGGCTTTGACGTTCGTGCATCCGTGAACGCACCTTTTTCATATCCGAACAACTCGCTCTCCAGCAGGGTATCCGGGATTGAGGCACAGTTCAGAGTCACGAACGGCTCCTCGTTGCGCTCGCTGTGCTGATAGATGAAGTGGGCGACGAGTTCTTTTCCCGTACCGCTGGGGCCCTGGATAAGAACGGTGGATTCGGTAGGAGCGACTTTCGCGGCGATTTCCAGAACCTTCCGAAATGCATCGCTCTCTCCCACCATGTGGAGCGACCCCTGGAAGCGCTCGAGCTGATTCTTCAGGACCACATTGTCAATGACGAGCTGGCGTCGTTCGAGTGCCCGACCAAGGGTGGTGAGCAATTCGTCGGTCGTGGATGGTTTGGTGATGAAGTCGTACGCGCCGAGTTTCATGCACTCCACTGCGATCTTCACATCAGCAAGGCCGGTCAGCATGATGACTTCAAGAGCCGGGAAGTTATTCTTCGCAAACCTCAATACCTCGACGCCGTCCACATTGGGCATCTTGACATCACACAGAACGACATGGAACAACTTCGTCTGCAGCGCATTGATCGCAGTAACTCCGTCCGTCGCGGTGTCGACAGTGTAACCCGCGCCGGTGATCAGTGCCGAGAGCATGTAACGTATGGGCTCTTCGTCGTCAACAACCAGTATTGAAAATTGTCTCTTGGTCATTTTTCCGTCAGGTATATAGAGAAAAGGCTTTTGAAAGTCAACCATGTTGAATGCCCGCGAGTGAGCCCGTAACTCCTCCTCGCATTGATTTTGATGACAGCACTTGTTAACTTCATCATACGTGAGCGAACAAATTCCGGCACTGCTCACATCATCCCGAACCTTCACACTGAACAGCCAGCCCATGAAGTTCTCCGATTCGTTGCTCCAGTCCCTGCCCAAAGCGCTCCTGCACGATCATCTCGATGGCGGCCTCCGTCCGCAGACGGTCATCGAGCTCGCAAGGGACCAGAAGTACAAGAAGCTCCCGACGACTGACGCGGGGGAGCTGGCAAAGTGGTTCCATCGCGGTGCCAAGCGTGGAAGCCTGCCGCTGTATCTTGAAGGGTTCTCACACACCTGCGGCGTGATGCAAACGGAGGAGGCGCTCGAGCGCGTGGCCTACGAGATGATGGAGGATATGTACAAGGACGGCGTTGTGTACGTTGAGACCCGATTTGCCCCGGTGTTTCACACTGAAAAGGGGCTGCACTGGGACGACGTGGTGAATGCAGTGTTGAAAGGGCTGGATCGGGGACGCGAGAAGTTCGGCGTGGAGTACGGCGTGATCATCTGTGCGATGCGGAATATGCGCCTCTCACAGGAGATGGCGGAGCTTGCGGTGGATTTCCGCGAGCGCGGTGCGGTCGGGTTCGATCTCGCAGGAGAGGAGGGAGGTTTCCCTCCGAAGAAACACGTCGATGCATTCCATTATATTCAGCGCGAGAACTTCAACATTACGGTCCATGCAGGAGAAGCGTTCGGGAAGGAGAGCATCTGGCAGGCAATTCAATGGTGCGGAGCGCACCGTATCGGGCACGCGACGCGGCTGATTGAAGATATCGGTCTCGACAAGAACGACCCTACCAAGATTACGAAGATGGGCTACCTGGCTCAGTATATTCTGGACAAACGTATTCCCCTGGAGATCTGTCTGACAAGCAATGTGGATACCGGCGCAGTCAGGAGCGTGGAGGAGCATCCGTTTGGCATCTACTATCGGTACAAGTTTCGCGTAACACTCAATACTGATGACCGGCTGATGAGCGATACGACCATGACGAAGGAGTTCAAGATTGCACAGCAGGCATTCAAACTCGGTGTCGATGAACTGGAAAAACTCACGATCAATGCCATGAAGAGTGCATTCATTCCGTACAACCGCCGCATCCAGATCATCTACGATGTCATAAAACCTGGATATGCCGCGGCGAGAAGCCGTCTCAAGAAGAAGAAATCGTGACAGACCGGTTGTTCGAAATGTCAAGGACGCTATTGTCGTGTGCGCTGGTCTTTGCAGGGTGTGGCGCATCCGTGTATCCGTACCTGGCGACAAACGGGGATTGCTCTTGTGAACTTTTCCGGGTTGCCGACGAGCGATCCGGAGTTGTGTATTCCTTCTCTGCCACGTACAGTCTGAGCGATGTGATGAACACCCGGATTACGGTATCGATGCAGAATAACAGCACGGACACGCTTGATCTCTCACTTGCATACGTCAGGATTTCATCACGCAATTTTCCGTACCGGTACAACGATAAGTTTCTTCCGGTCACCGTGCCTGGCGTTCCCCCGGGGACGAGCCGAATGCTTACGCTCGATGGAGAGGTGGATATGTCCGACCGACCGGACCCATGGACTGCGATTGCGGGCGAAGAGCTTGTCATCACGCTTGAAGGTATGCGTGTGAACGGAAAGCAAGCCGTAACTCAAATCGTCCGCTTTGTTCCGAGGAATCCGAAACTATCATCGTAGCCCCGCCGATGAACCTGTACATTGTACGTCATGCAGAAGCGCTGCCTGTGGGTGGAATGATCACGCGGGATGCAGACAGACACCTCTCGCCGCGGGGTGAGGAAGAGGCTGAGTTGATGGGCAGGGCCCTTGCCCGTCTTGATCAGAACGTGGATATACTTGTCACAAGTCCCCTTGTCCGTGCAATTGAGACGGGAGAGATCATCGGGAAGGAGTTGAGCGATCATCCAATCACACATGTGTCGGAACATCTTGCCCCCGGATTCAGCAACCCGGCATTGTTCAGGGAATTACTCGCCTTGAGTGCGGGCTCAAACATCGTTGCCATTGGCCACCAACCCGACATGTCGACCTTTGTTTCGTACCTCATCGCAGGCTCAACTGACAGCGCCGTTGCGATGAGTGCAGGCGCAATTGCCCGGCTGGTTGTGGACGGCTCGCATCCTCATGCCCATCTTGCGTGGCTGATAACGCCGGAAATAGTGAAAAGCATTCGCGTAGGTCTATAGAGGAAGGTCATGAATCTTCTCACAGTAACCATTGCCAAGCCCGCAGAGATGAATTTTATCCTCGGTCATTCACATTTTATCAAGACCGTGGAGGATCTCTACGAGGCAATCGTTCAAACAGTACCGGCGATGAAATTCGGGATCGCATTCTGCGAGTCTTCGGGGCCCGCACTGGTCCGCTACGTCGGCAACGATCAGAAACTGATTGAGCTGGCGCAGAAGAACGCGATGGCCCTGGCTGCCGGACATACGTTCATCATCTTTCTGGAGGGGGGATTTCCGATCAATATTCTCAACACCATCAAGAGCGTGCCCGAGGTCTGTCGCGTGTATTGCGCAACTGCGAACCCGACCGAAGTAATTATCGCAGAGACTGATCAGGGGCGTTCGATCCTCGGTGTTGTCGACGGGGTGAAGTCGAAGGGAGTCGAAACCGAGACGGATATTGCGGCGAGGAAAGATCTTCTAAGGAAAATCGGGTACAAGTTGTGAGTCACCTTATGGAAGGGACACCAATGAGTCCTGCCTCCTTGAATCGGAGAAATTTCATCCGCACCTTTGCAGGCGGGGCACGTTGGGCGGCGCTTTGCTCTACGCTTTTCCTGAACATGCCCGCGCAAAGTACATCATCTCCAATGACGAGGATCATTCCTTCCGACGATGAGCATTTCTGGTAGGTGGTGCGGGAGCAGTTCCCCCTGAAAAGGGAACCCATCTTCCTCAATAACGGCACCATGGGTCCATCGCCCTTTGTGGTCATTGATGCGGTCAAATCGGAAATGGAGGATGTGGAGCGGAATGCCCGCTATGGAGGGTGGGATACCGTGCGCCCGAAGGTGGCGAAGTTCATCAATGCACGTGATGAAGAGATCTCGTTGACGCACAACGTGACCGAAGGTATTGATATCGTTGCATGCGGCCTGCCACTCAAACGCGGCGACGAAGTCATCCTGACCAACCATGAGCACGCGGGGAACGCCATCCCGTGGCTTGCCCGTGCGCGACGCGATGCCATTGTCGTGAAGGTGTTGCTTCTGGCTCCGACCGCCGCCGAAACGCTTAACCGTCTCAATGCACTCATAACCCAGCACACCCGGGTCATTGCAGTTCCCCATATTACCTGCACAATTGGACAAGTACTTCCGGCGAAGGAGATCGCGAAGCTCGGTCATGACAAAGGACTGTGGGTGTTCTTCGATGGTGCACATACCCCGGGTATGATGCCCCTTGATGTCAAAGACATTGGCTGCGATTTCTTTGCCACGTGTGGCCACAAATGGATGATGGGACCGAAGGGAACCGGGTTTGTGTATATCCGAAAGGAAATGCAGGAGGTGCTCGAACCGTACTGGGCGGGGGCGTTGTCCGATGCCGGATGGGATCTCCAGAAGGGGACACTCGACTACAGGAAAGACGCACATAAGTATGACTTTGGGACGCAGAACGCTGCGCTGTATGTCGGACTCGGCGCAGCAATTGATTTCCTGTACCATATTGGAATGGAGAACATAGCCCGCCGTGACCGGGCGCTTGCGATGCCACCTGCGCAATGAGTTGAAGAAGCTTGGTGACGTGATCGAGATTCTCACCCCGGACGAGGAGGGTGGCTATGGGGCGGTACTTGGATTCCGGCACAAGGGTATCGCGTATGACAAACTGCAACAGTATTTGATTGAAAAGCACAAAATCATCACGCGCATGGTGCCGGAGGATGGCATCAACTGCAATCGGATCTCCACACACATCTACAACAACTTGAAGAGGTGGACAAGGTCGTTGAGGCAATCAAATCGGCGGCGTAACAAATTCACAATCATGAAACTAAAGGAGAGACCTATGAGGCGGCTATTGTCTGTTATATTTCTGGTAACCATCATGGCATCGACGTCCTGTACATTCGCAGTGGCACAGAAGAAGGCATCCACAAAGAAGGAGATCACGACACCACTCCAGCACCAAACAGGAATGAAAGAAATCCTCGCACAGTACGTTGGCAAGGTGACCAACCTTGGTACGCTGAAGAAGGTGGAGGGCGATTATTTTGTGTCTTGATGACAATGGGGATATCGTCATACCATCCGCTCTCGGCGCTTCACACGATCAAGCTGGTGAAGGATCAGGACACCGGGGAAATCACGGTCGAGATCAGGCTCTTTGCCAGGGACTAGCATGTCGAAAAACTGACTCACTGCACGCAGCGAAGTCAAGCGTGTCATTTGCAGCGTTCGACAGGGTTCGACGGAGTTATCAGCTGAAGAAAGGGCTCTTTCTAACAATGGTACTTGAGAAACGACTTTCTCAACAATCTGCTCTTCGCGTGAACCGCTTCTTGTTTGTGTCTCTCATTGTCTTCTTCTTGTTTCCTGTGGTCCGAAAGAAGAGGATGTGCGCAGAATGGTTCGGGAAGAGTTGAGCCGAACCATGGTGCGCAAGGTTGTTTCTCCCGTGCAAGTCATCGGACCGTACAGTCCGGCCGTGCGGGTGGGCAATTTCCTTTTTGTGTCCGGACAGATTGGCCTCGATCAGGAAACCGGTCAGCTGAAGAACGAGAGCATAGAGGGCGAGACTCATCAGGTTCTGGAGAATCTTAACCGCATCCTTTACTCAGAAGGCTACGACTCATCACACGTTGTGAGTGCGACGGTGTACCTGAAGAACATGAATGACTATCCGAAGATGAACCTGATCTACGGCGGATATTTTCAGGAAGGGAATTACCCGGCACGTGCAACGGTTGGTGTGACCGAGTTGCCGAGAGGAGCGAACGTGGAGATCGCGGTGGTGGCGTGGAAGAAGGAGTAGGCATCTCGAAGGAACTCAGACGTAAGCACGCGCGAGGTCGGCTTCGTGGCAACACATTTGAAAGAAGAGTATATTGAAGGAAAAAGGAGGGGTCATGAGGCAAGTCGTCATCTATCCGGGGGAGGATAAGTACTGGGTGGCAGAATGTCCCAGCCTTCCGGGATGCATCAGTCAGGGGAAGACAAAGGAGGAGGCGATTTCAAACATCCGCGAGGCCATTGAGGGCTACGTTTTGTCACTGCAAGCGGACAACCTTCCTGTGCCTCCGGAGCACTTTGATACGATGCTTGTTGCCGTATGAGTTCGCTTCCGCGAATCTCAGGTCGGGAGTGTGTGAAGGCCTTGCTAAAGTCGGGATTTGTTCAAAAAAGGCAACACGGCAGTCACATTATTCTCAGAAGAGATGATCCATTCGCCCAGTTGGTCGTACCTGACCACAAAGAGTTGGACAGGGGAACATTGCGAGCAATTATTCATCAGGCGGGGCTGACTGTTGATGAGTTTGTGCGCTTGATCTAAGCTCTGCACCACCGTTCGTGTTACATCAAACCAACGTTACCTTCCACAGAATGAACCTGACCTACGGGGGTATTTTCAGGATGGGAATTACCTGCACGCACGACAGTCGGAGTGGCTGCGTTGCCCAGAGAGGCGAACATTGAAATCGCCATGGTTGCCTGCAAATAGCCCACGAGCTGTCTTTCTTCGTTTTGAAGGATTGTCAAATGGAAAACATTCTCACGTCAGTTGGGTCTGACAAAAAATCCATCAAAGCCCCCCGCGGCACATCCATCACGTGCAAGGGATGGATCCAGGAAGCCGCAATGCGAATGCTCATGAATAACCTCGATGCCGAAGTCGGTGAAAAGCCGGAAGAGTTGATTGTGTATGGAGGAGTGGGAAAGGCTGCCCGCAATTGGGAATGCTATCACGCAATCATCAAGAGTCTGAAGAGTCTTGGAGAATGATGAAACGCTTCTGGTCCAATCCGGGAAGCCCGTTGGTATCTTCAAGACCCATCTCAACGCGCCACGGGTCCTCATCTCGAATTCCATGCTCGTGCCCAAATGGGCAACATGGGATGAGTTCCGACGCCTCGAAGCCCTCGGTCTGACAATGTACGGGCAAATGACTGCGGGTAGCTGGATCTACATTGGCACACAAGGAATTCTTCAGGGAACATATGAGACATTTGCTGCGTGCGGAGAGAAATACTTCGGTGGCAGTCTTGCCGGACGACTGCTCGTCACTGCAGGTCTGGGAGGCATGGGTGGTGCGCAGCCGCTCGCCGCGACGATGAATGGTGCTGCATGTCTTGCCATCGAAGTTGATCGCTCTCGGATCGAAAAGCGCTTGAAGACGGGCTATGTCGATGAGATGAGTGAATCGCTCGATGAAGCGCTCCTCACTCTTCAAACGGCCAGGGAGCTGAAGGAGCCAAAGTCGGTGGCGCTTCTAGGAAACGCCGCTGAGGTGTTGCCTGAGCTTCTTGCCCGCAATATCCAGGTTGATGTTCTCACCGATCAGACGTCCGCGCACGATACGCTGAACGGCTACGTACCTGCCCACATATCGTACAAGGAAGCGCTGGCTCTTCGCAAATCAAACCCCGGGAAGTATGTGAAACTCGCGCAGGAATCCATCGTTGAACATGTGCAGGCAATGCTCGGGTTGAAGCGCCGCGGTGCAGTGGCGTTCGACTATGGAAATAACATCCGTGGTGAGGCTCTCGCCAATGGATTGGAGAATGCGTTCGATATCCCCGGGTTTGTGCCGGAGTACATTCGACCGCTGTTCTGTGATGGCAAGGGGCCATTCCGCTGGGCGGCTCTGTCCGGTGAGCCGGAGGATATCTATAGAACTGATCGCGCAGTGATGGAGACATTTCCGGAAAACAAGCCGTTGTGTCGCTGGATTGAAAAGGCGCAGAACCAGGTGCACTTTCAGGGTCTTCCGGCACGCATCTGCTGGCTTGGCTACGGTGAACGTGCCAAGATGGGGAAAATATTCAATGACCTTGTTGCGCGTGGCGAAGTAAAGGCGCCGATCGTCATCGGACGTGATCATCTGGACTGCGGTTCCGTTGCTTCTCCGAATCGTGAGACAGAAAAGATGAAGGATGGCAGTGATGCCATTGCCGATTGGCCGATTCTCAACGCACTGCTCAATGCCGTGGGTGGCGCAAGTTGGGTGAGTGTTCACCACGGCGGCGGTGTGGGAATGGGATTATCGATTCATGCGGGAATGGTGGTTGTTGCAGATGGCTCGAAGGAGGCCGAAGCCCGACTCCAGCGCGTGCTCACGTATGATCCCGGCATGGGCATCATGCGGCATGCAGATGCAGGATACGAACGCGCGATTGAGAATGCAAAGAAGCACGGCGTGACGATCCCCATGTTGAGATGATCCACGAATCCGCACGAATGAACACTTATGGAACTGCTTTACAGAGAGGAGGTGTTCAAGATTGCCGGCGCTGGGATGGAAGTGTACAACGAGCTGGGACCAGGGTTTCTTGAAGCCGTCTATCAGGAAGCTCTGGAGTTGGAATTCCTTCGTCGGGATATTCTGTTTGAAGCGCAGAAACCTCTCACGATCGCATACAAGGATCAGAAACTTCAGAAGCAGTACGTTGCTGATTTCTTGGTCTTCGGCAAGATCATTGTAGAGCTTAAAGCCCTTGACCGACTATCCGGCACCGAAGAGGCCCAGGTGATCAACTACCTAAAAGCAACCGGTCATCGTGTGGGGGTGTTGCTGAACTTTGGGAACGTGCAGAAACTCGAATGGAAACGATACATCAAGTGAATCCTTTAACGAGTTCACTTTGTCCAGTAACTTTGTCTCAATTCGTGTAGATTCGTGGATAAACTCTCAAGGAGATAGCCATGCATCGTTTTGGTCACATCGAAATCCCCACCACCAACATCAAGAAGGCCAGGAAGTTCTTCGGGGGGGTCTTCGGCTGGACGTTTACCGAACACCCCGACATAAAGTATACCCTCTTTCATACCGGAGGTCATCCCAATGGCGGACTTGAACTCGTCAAGAAGATGCACAAGCGGGGTCAGGTCAACGTGTACATCGAGGTGAAGGATATCAACGCGAAGCTGAAGGAGATAAAGAAGGCGAAGGGAAAGATCAAGGAGAAGAAAACCGCGGTGAAGGGCATGGGATGGTACGCAAAATTTGCCACCCCCGATGGCTGCGTTCTATGCCTGTGGCAGCCGTCTTCCAAAGAGTAGGGCTCAGTGCGATCGGGAGATGACGGACGAGACTGCAGGTTTGTGCGCTTCATGTTGTCATTCCACAGAAGTCCGGAATGCAAGGGGGAGCGTATTCCGTTTGTGTGAACTTTCCAAAACGGATCCTCGTTTCGAGAAATACCCGCGTCTGCCCGTGCTTTCGTGCTCGGGCTTTCAGCAGATGGACCTCGGGCCCGGTTCGCAACGCGAAATCGTCTGATTATGAGTCGTATCGACAAATCCGAAGTAAAGAACTTCCTGCGCAAGGAAGTGAATGAAATGACTGCGAGTGCGAGGGATTTCGGTGAGACCGTCAAAGGAACGTTGCGTCCTCCATCATCGGGCAGTACTCCGGAAATTTCCGGGCTTATGGATCCCGTCCGTTTCAAACGTTTCCTTATTACTCTTCTCAAATTCCTGATTGTCATCGAGCTCGTCAGTGCCTTCTCGAAAGGGACGGGCGGGCGGGGGTGGGGACAATTCGGATTCGACCTTGTTGTCGCCGGAATTCTGTACCTCATGTGGGACAAGATCAGGACGCTGGTGAAGGAGAAGAAGGAAGCGACTGCACGCAAGATGAGAGAGTCCGGACACACGATTCCTCTGTGGGATGCGCTCACATTTTCACTTCTCTGGAGCGATGAGATCTACCAGGATATTCCTGCCGACCGTCGAAGGCTGGTGGTGATATCATTCACGCTGATTGCCTTCGGTCTGGTCGCTGCCTATCTGAGTCTTGGAGGTGGCCTCATGCCGCTCGTCATCTCCGGTACGCTTGTTCTCGCAGCAGTGAACCTGCTTGCGTGGGTTGTGTCTTCGGAACGGGGTGACAAAGAGGCTTTACAGACCGAGCTGAAACTCGCCCACGACGTGCAGAGTTCATTGATGCCCAAATCCTGCCCTCCGGTTGAAGGCTTTGATGTCGCGGGGCAGTCGTTTGCCGCGCAGGAAGTGGGTGGAGATCATTTCGATTTTTGCCACCTGAATGGAAGTGCCAGGGCATTTGGAGTGAGCATCTTCGACGTCTCCGGAAAAGGTCTGCATGCTGCAATGTCAGCGGTCTTTACAAGCGGCGCATTCGTCAGCGAAACAAAACACTCGAGTTCGCCGGCGGAGGTCCTGACACGGCTCAATGCTTCGATCTATAATCACTCTCAACGCGGACATTTCGTCGCGTTTCTCTTCGTTGTTCTCGATCTCGACCGGAAAACTGCGACGTTCTCAAATGCGGGACAAATGAAGCCCTTGCTCCGGACGGGTAACGAGGTTTGCTGGGTTGATTCCATCGGCGTCAATTTTCCTCTTGGCATGGTGGAACATGCTTCATACCAGGAGAAAATAGTCCCGTTGCACAGCGGCGATATTATTGTCCTCCTGACGGACGGACTTACCGAGGCAATGAACGAAACGAAGGAGCAATACGGTGCCGAGCGTCTGGCTGCATTTGTGGGCTCCCTCTCCGTTGAGAATCTCTCGGCCCGTCAAATCGCTGATGCAGTCAACGAAGACGTCCGGGCATTCTTCGGTGCGGCACCACAGCACGATGATATGACGATGGTGGTGGTGAAAGTGAAATGAAAACTGTTGTGTCAGTGCGATGGGAGGTCGGTCGTTGATGCAAAGGCCAACGCTGCAGTTCATGAAGAATCTTTGCGTGCTGACGTGCATGATCGCGGTCTTGATGACGCGGGCGTTGGGCCAATCCGGTTTCGACGTGCAGTTGCGACTCAACTTCGAATCAGCCGATGAAACAATCAATCTGTATGAAGGTACCTCCGGCAGCCCGGAGTACATCGCGGGGCTCCGCGGCAGCCAGATTGCGTTGGCCACGACAGCCCTCCTTGCTCAGAGGCCATTGACCACCCCCGATCTGGTTGGAAATCTTCAAGGTGCAAAATTCAATAACATAGTCGGGGATGACGTGTTCCGCATGCGGGATGCGCGCTCCCGCGTTGCCGGTATAAAGGCGTTGGTGGAGCAATGCAAGGTCCACAATTTCAGCCAGAAGGTTGTCAGTACCGTAGCGCAGCTGTTTCCCGATGATGCGAAAGTTTCGACCGTGATGCCGGTATATTTCGTTGCATTTGGTCATAACAATATTGATGCGTATGTGCGACGGGTGGTGTGGAAAGGAAACACGCCGCTCTTTGTTGGAGAAGGCGAGGGTGAGCTTACCATCGTGGTGAATCTTGCCAAGGCTGCAACCTACGAAGGTCCGGTTGAACAGCAATTCATTGAACTTCTCACGGTTGTTGCCCACGAAGTCTTTCATGTCGCGTTTGGCGTGTATCAGGATACGTCGCCGGTCTGGCAACGCTACTTTGCTCAGCATCATGAGTATGCTGATCAACTCCTCGAGCTGACGCAGAATGAAGGGATAGCATACTTCCTGAACCTGGTCCAGCACTACGGCGGCACTCTTCCGCGGGTATGGGTTGAGCAACTCCCGTATTCGTTTTCACAATTCAACGGCAGCGTCCACGAGCTCCTTTCACCGCGTACGTCGCGGCAGAGAGCGGAAGAACTCATTCGTACATCAAATCTTTCCGGCAGCCATAAAGAGAGCTATGGCGCATTTACCGGGATGATCATAGCGAGACAGATCGATCGTACACTGGGACGAGAGGCGCTGCAACAGTCCATTGCCCGCGGACCTTTTGACTTTTTCGGGAAGTATATTGACGTGATGGGAAGAGACAACAACCTTCCTGCTCTTTCTGAAGAGGTCATCCGTTATGTGAATGGCCGGCGTTGACCCAGGCGTGATGCACCCGTTAGTGTTGTCGGATCTCATGCCTGAACCTTCGTGTTTGCACATCCCCGCCACTTTTCGTATCTTTTCCTCAGCGTTTCATGCCGTCCGACGATACACCTCCAGACTCGAAGCTATTTGAATCTGTTTGTCAAGAACATATCTCAACTGGTGACAGTTGCCTCGGGTGGGAAGCCTGCGAAAACGGGTCGTGAGATGCGAGAGCTGGGGATCATCGAGAATGCCGGCGTTCTCTGTTCGACAGGGAATGATTGCGTGGGTGGGACCGATGGCCGAATGGAGCCAAACACTGCCCGACGACGTTACCGAGCTTGATGCTGCAGGGAAAGTGGTGCTGCCGGGATTTGTGGATTCGCATACACATATGATGTTTGCCGGAAACCGGGCGCATGAGTTTGCCCTTCGATCGCGGGCGCAACATACCAGCAAATCGCGGAGGAAGGCGGCGGCATCCTGAGCACAATCAAGAATGTTCGTGCTGCAAGCAAGAAGGACCTGAAGCGGCAGACAGCACGGTTTCTGACGGACATGATGCGACACGGCACAACCACTGTCGAGATCAAATCCGGGTATGGGCTGGATATTGGTTCCGAGATCAAGATGATGGAGGCCATTCACGAGCTGGCGATGGAGGAGATGATAACGGTGATGCCCACATTCATGGGAGCGCATGCGTTTCCGCCGGAATACAAGGGCAACCCTTCAGCATATGTTGACGTGGTGGTGAATGAGATGATCCCATACGTCGGCCGGAAAAGGCTCGCACAGTTCTGTGACGTCTTTTGCGAGAATGGATATTTTGACCTGGAAAGCTCCGAACGTATACTGACGGAGGGCAAGAAAGTTGGTATGATCCCGAAGATCCACGCTGATGAACTCACCCCCATGGGCGGTGCCGGGCTCGCGGCCAGAATGAAGGCCGTGTCTGCGGATCATCTTGAACATGTAAGCGACGATGGCATCGAGGCAATGAAGGAGGCAGGTGTTGTAGCGACACTCTTGCCCGGAGTTTCATTCTTTCTGAGTCATGGATACGCGCCTGCAAGGAAGTTGATCGACGCGAGCGTTGCAGTGGCAATTGCAAGTGATTTCAATCCCGGGTCCTGCATGTCGTTCTCCATGCCGATGATGATGACGATCGCGTGCACTCAGATGAAGATGTCTCCGGAGGAGGCACTTACCGCAGCTACGCTCAATGGCGCGGCAGCCCTGAATATGTCATCCAGCGTGGGAAGTGTCGAAATCGGAAAGAACGCCGACCTGATTGTTGCGGATATTCCCGACTACAGATTTCTTGCCTATCACTTCGGCTCCAATCATGTTATTACAACCATCAAGAACGGTACCATACTCGAACTGTAGCATCTTCAGTAACCACATGACCAAGATTGTTGAATGTGTCCCGAACTTTAGTGAGGGACGGGATATCAAGATCATCAATGCGATCGCGGGAGCAATCGGACGGGTGCAGGGTGTGAAGTTCATCAGCGCCGAACCCGACAAGGATTACAACCGGACGGTCGTGACGTTCATCGGTCAGCCCGAGCCAGTGGCCGAGGCGGCATTCCAGAGCGCCCAAAAAGCTGCGGAGATGATCGACATGACGGTGCATAAGGGCGAACATCCCCGGCTCGGTGCCACGGATGTTGTTCCGTTCGTTCCGGTTTCGGGTGTCGAGATGAAGGATTGTGTAAGGCTTGCGCATGAATTCGGCAAACGGGTCGGCGACGAACTCGGCATCCCGGTGTTTCTGTACGAGGAAGCAGCAACAGCTCCGGAACGGAGGAACCTCTCCATAATCCGCAAAGGTGAGTACGAGGGACTGTCCGAAAAGCTCAAGGATCCAAGGTGGAAGCCAGATTACGGCCCGGTCTCGTTCAATGCAAAGTCCGGTGCGACTGTAACCGGCGCGCGGATGTTTCTTATCGCGTACAATGTCAACCTCAACACAAATGACACCAAGCTTGCGAATGAGATCGCTCTCCGGATTCGCGAAAGCGGGCGTGTGAAGAAGGACGGAACCGGTAATCCCGTGCTTGGCGATAAAGGGCAGAAGGTGAACATCCCAGGATCGCTCAAGGCAGTGAAGGCTATGGGTGTGTTGCTGGAGGCCCAGAATATCGCGCAGGTGTCAATCAACCTTGTGAACTACCACATTACTCCTCCACACAAGGCGTTCGAGGAGGTCAAGAAGGAAGCAGCGACGCTCGGAATCAAGGTCACAGGAAGTGAGATAGTTGGGTTGACCCCCAAAGAGGCGCTCGTGATCGCGGGAAAGTATTACGAACCGGGCGTGAACGACGAAGACGCCCTCGTGACAACGGCAATAGAACGACTCGGTCTGAGTCAGCTGGATCGTTTCGACCCACGAAAGAAGATCATTGAATATCAACTGTAACATCTAAGGGATCCTTATGCTTACGAAGAAGACCGTTGGCGCATTTCTCGATGAACTGGCATCGCCGTCTCCTGCCCCGGGTGGCGGAAGTGTGGCAGCACTGTCGGGCGCCCTCGGTGCTGCGCTCACAACGATGGTTTGCAACCTCACGATCGGGAAAAAGAAGTACGCTGAAGTCGAAACCGAGATGAAGAAGGTCAAGGCTGAGGCAGAGGCGTTGCGGATGAAGTTCACAGAGTTGATCGATCAGGATACGCTTGCATTTAATAAAGTGATGGAAGCGTATGCACTCCCGAAGGACAGCGATGCCCAGAAGACCCTGCGCGGCGCAGCCATCGCGGCAGCGACGAAGGAGGCAACACTTGTCCCGCTTGAGGTAATGAAGCACTGTATCGACGCCATCGCGCTCGCCCAGCAGGTTGCATCGATGGGAAATAGCAACTCGGTAAGCGATGCGGGTGTGGGTGCACTGATGCTGCATACGGCATGCGAAGGAGCCGCACTCAACGTTAAGATCAATCTCAACGGTCTCGCCGACACCGATTTTGTGGGTTGGAAGGCTGATGAGGTCGAATCACTGTTGAAAACGAGCAGGATGATGTTGGAGGAGACCATGGATATGGTGGCAGGGAAAATCAAAGTAGACTGAATATCGATAGTCAGAAATCGGAAACTGGAAGCCCCCGACCCACGGGGGCTTCTTCTTCTCAAGCTAGACCTTTCCGTCAACCGGTCAATCAGTGAGTTGGATATACGCCATCGTGGGATCCGCGCAAGGCACCCTCGCCCCTCTGGGGTTTGAGCAGATCCATGCGAACCCTTTGTTGGTGGTGAGAAGGCCGTGGCTATATCTTGCTGCAGGGGGAATTCCGGACACATGCCTATACAGGACGGCTGAAACAGGTGACGAGAGCGGATGGGCAGTAGTCGGCCTCGGTATTGAGGTCTCTGACATTGGCGTGAGACTTATGGACGTAAACAACTGGGCTCAGGTCCTCTCTAAGGACACCCCCTGGAATGCTTCGCTCGATGGTCACTTTGCCGCAATCCGGTGGAAGAATCGTCACGTTGAATGTTTTACGGATGAACTCGGGCAACGTACCTTGTATTTTGGCAAGTGCAAGGATGGCGTTTGCATTTCCACGCGTGTGGATTGGGTTGCCAGGACCACGGGTCACTCCGAGGTAGACTTCTCATCTCTCGGGAGTAAGTGGCTGACCTTTAACCAGCTCGACTATGGTTCATGCGTACTTGGCATTGGTCGGCTTGGTCCACGGGGACATGCAGTCTTCAAGAACGGGAGCATTCTCAAAGACGAAATAAGTCCGTGGTTGCCGGACTTCTCGAATGGTGGCATTGACGATGCGATCACCATACTCTCGTCCCTTCTTCGTGGAGCAATGGATCATCATGGCCGGCAAGTATCGCTGGGATTATCAGGTGGAATTGACTCACGCTTGCTTCTTTCGCAATTGATGGCAGTCGAGGGCCATCGATTCGGAGTTCACACGTTTGGAAATCCCAACGATCCAGATGTCGTCGTATCTTCTTCCATTGCGGACAAACTCGGCCTTGATAGAGAGTATCTTGATGAACCCCTGCCGGATGCGAGCAGGTCCGTGGCAATGCTCAAAGCGTATGCTGCGCAGGCTTGCTTCGTGGAACCGGCGTCATCGTTTGTCAAACTTCGCTATTATCCGACATTGCGTGAACGAGGCAGGTTGTTAATAGATGGAGGCTTTGGTGAAATAGCCCGACGACAATATCTCAACCGCATTGTCAGATTCGGACGACGTGCGTTGCGATCAAGAAATGCTTCCAAACTGTTCTCCCTGCTGCGCGTCGATCGAGGGGATATGTTTGCTCAGGATTTCATGGCCAGCCTGACGTGCGGTGCTCATCATAGTTTGGAACAAGCACTGAGTTTGCTTCCGTCTGCGAAAGAGATTGGTGTGGAAAACTGTGCTGATCTGCTTGCCGTTCGAACTCGGATTCCGAACTATGGTGCGCCGGAACAAGCGAGGCTTGATGGAGACGTCGTTAATTTTATGCCACTCGTTCAACCGTCGTTTCTGAGGGCAGTGTTTGCAGCGAAGGTACGTTTGAGAAGCAATGGAGAGTTCTATCGGGATATCATTCGCAGCAGTAGTCGGATGCTTGCGACAATTCCCTTGGTCAAATCTGGATCGACCTACCCGTTTGGTTTATCCACGCCATCAGCGTTACTAGTGACGAGAATCAAGTCCAGGTTCGGCAAGCGATTTGTTGATTCAGCCGCGGATCAACTTCTTTCACATATTCAGGAATTTGTTCTCGATACGGCTCATTCGCAAGCTGTGGTTGGTTGGCCTGCGTACAACGGGTCAAAGATCCGGGATGCCACAGAGGCATACTACTACCACGGAGACATTCGTCTGCGGAACTCAATCGACTGGTGGCTGGCATTCGAGCTCTGGAGGAGTTCGTTGTCGGGCGGAAAGCATTTCTGAATGTGACAAGGGGAAACATTTCTCTGGCAAGGTTCAGACAGGATGAGCATCTTCGAATGAGCTTGCGGATGCGGCATGCTATCTACCTTTCAAGCACAAGTCCCGCGGCAATAATCGCTGCCGTTTCCGTCCTCAGTCTTCTTGCTCCAAGGGACACCGGCAGGAACCCCGCGCTTTGCGCGAGTGCGACCTCGTTGTCTGTGAAGCCGCCCTCGGGACCGACACACACGATAGCGGATTGGAATTCTCTTCCTCTCACGACCAGTGCAAGCGTGGGTGCTGCAACTTGTTCGTGAGGGATGATCCTCAGGCTGCCCGGTTGTGATGTCTGGACAAACTCCGGGAATTCTGTCAACTCCCTTACAGTCGGTAGCACGCATCTCCCTGATTGCTTCATGGCGGCAAGTGCCAGCTTCTTCAGGCGGTCGGTTTTTGCATGGCGGGGGATGGTGCGCCCGGTGATGAGCGGAATTATGGTATTCACCCCAAGCTCAGTTACCTTCTCAACCAGAAAGTCAAACTTGGATGCATTTTTGAGGATTGCCACCGCTACTGTGACATCGAGCTCAGGCTCGTTCAGCCGGGCGTGAATGTTTGAAATCTCGCACCGGGCAATATGCTTGCTGATCTCAACAATGGTTGCATCGTAGGCTATCCCCACACCATTGACAACACGGATACTGTCCCCTTGTTTCTTTCGCATGACGTGAGTGAGATGGACGAACTCCTCGCCGTCGATGGTCAGCTCGTGCGATGCTATGAGATGTGGAGGAGTGAAGAAGTATTCCAATTGTTTGTACGTTGCCTCTGTGCTACATTCGTGTGATCGATCCTTAAATGGATGACCTGAAGTCCAGGATGAACTGCCCATGCCCGAATTGGTTCCAGGCATACTCCAATCTCATGATCGAACTGTACGGAAGAAGGAAGTGAATTCCCCCTCCGTATCCTGATGCAAACGAATTGAATGTCAAAGGCTCGGTCTCGGAACCATACCGAGCCTGCATCCGCAAACACGCAAGCCCGATGCCGAATCTCCAGACAGAGAATTCCCGAGGGATGGAAATCGCCGTGAAGTCGATGACCCGTGCCTTCAACAACGGCCAATGCAACTCTATCGTGGCGCCGAGAAGGTCCTCGCCTTCAAACACATCCTTGAAATATCCGCGTATCTTCTCTCCGTAGCCGAAATACGCGTGGGCATACGTCGGAATGAATTTTCCGGATGCAAAAGTCCCGTAGGTCCGGGCGGCGAGTGTGAAATCCAAAGGCAGAGGAATGTACTTTCGCAAGTCCAACCCGAAACGGGTGAAGCTCAATTGGGCCTCGCCGAAGCCGTTCTTGGTGACGTACAGACTTATCAACGAGCCAAGGGAAGGATATTCCCGTAAATCTCTTGAATCTCGGGCGTAACTCAAGACCGCGTAAATGAACGCATCCTTCCCCGTTGCTGATGCTGTGCGCCCGGGACGATATTCTCCGGTTCTTACAACTGTGAAGCCCGCAGTAAATGCGGCCGTCTCAAAAAGGGTGTAGCGGTGGCCGAATGTCGCATTGAAGTCATAGTGGTCCTCGTCAAAATCACCTGTAATTGCCGACTCGACCTTGCTCTTGTTGCGCACCCGTGAGAAGGACAGGTTTCCGGAGAAATAAAGATTGGGCTCCCTGCTGACGAGTGGATTGGAGAACCCGAATTCGATCGATGGATCAAATCCGAACACGATGGCCCCGCGCACCCGCTGGTTTTTTCCGCGGAAATTGTAATCCATGAGGCCCCCACCGAAGTACGGCTTCTTTGGATCACCATCCCTGAAGCCGGCAAGAAGAATTGGAAGAAGGTACCACCGTTCCTTCACCTCCACAAGCAAGAACCGTTTGCCTTTGAGCGTGTCCTCATAAAGATCAACCCGTGTAAAGAGTCCGAGACTGTATATCCTGTTCTTGTCGAATTCGACAAGCTCGGGTGTGGCAACATCGCCGGGCTTGATGGTCATCTCGTCAAGGATAACGTAGGTCTCCGTCTTCTCGTTGCCGGAGACAATAATCGTGTCGATAACGAATGATGGCGTGGCGGAAGTGGCGAGAGAATCCGTCTGTGCGATTGATGGAAGAGCGAAGCACAGGTACAGGAGTGTGCTACGAAGAATGTTCATCGTCCCTCATGAATGCAACAAGCCCTGCGCGTGAGGGCCTGTTGCGGTTCATTCATGTCATGGTTCACCCGCCCGGGGGTGTGCATCTGCAGCCTTATGCTACCTGCTCTTCGTACGATTCAACAGGCGGGCAAGCGCACATGACGTTTCTGTCGCCATAAGAGTTGTTAATGCGCCCAACTGACGGCCAGAATTTTCTCTGCTGCAGATAGTGTAATGGGTAGACGGCCTTGTAGCGAGTGTACGGGTGAGCCCACTCGTCACTCAGGGCGGCATGCGCAGTGTGTGGCGCGTGCTTCAAGACATTATCAGTTACATCGGCGGTGCCGTCTGCAATCTCCCGGATCTCCTTACGAATTGCGATCAGAGCATCGGCGAACCGATCAAGTTCGGCTTTCGATTCACTCTCTGTCGGCTCGATCATCAACGTGCCAGGAACGGGGAAGGACACCGTCGGGGCATGAAAGCCGTAATCCATCAGACGCTTTGCGACATCCTCCACCTCCACACCCGTTGATTGCTTCAGAGGGCGCAGATCCAGAATGAACTCGTGTGCAACACGCCCGTTCTTCCCCTTGTACAGAACGGGATAATGTTCTTCAAGACGGGACTTGAGATAGTTCGCGTTCAGAATGGCATACCGTGTTGCATCCGTGATGCCCGCTGAACCGAGCATCTTGATGTATCCGTAGGAAATGAGAAGAATGCTCGAGCTTCCCCAGGGAGTGGCAGCGACGGCCGAGATTGCCTTCGTGCCTCCCGTCTTCACGAGTGGATGTCCGGGGAGATATGGGGCAAGATGCTTTGTTGCGCAAATGGGGCCCATGCCTGGTCCACCCCCGCCGTGCGGAATGCTGAAGGTCTTGTGAAGATTTATGTGGCACACATCCGCGCCAATTGCCGCCGGGCTGGTCAATCCAACCTGCGCATTGAGGTTCGCGCCATCCATATATACCAGCCCGCCGTTCTCATGAACGATCGTGCATATCTCCTGAATCCGTTCCTCGAATACTCCGTGCGTTGACGGATACGTTACCATGAGTGACGCCAGGCTGTCCTTATGCTCTTCAGCCTTTGCCCGGAGATCATCAACGTCGATGTTGCCCATATCATCACATTTCACCACCACGACCCTGCAACCCGCCATCACGGCGCTCGCTGGATTTGTCCCATGGGCTGAGGATGGAATTAACGCAACGTTGCGGTGTCCCTGGCCATGGTCATTGTGATATGCCCTGATCACCAGGAGACCAGAGTACTCACCCTGCGCACCAGAGTTTGGCTGGAGTGATGCTGCTGCAAAGCCGGTGATCTCACATAGCTGAGCTTCGAGCTCCTTGAAGATCTCCATGTAGCCCTGCACCTGGCCAGGTGGCACAAAGGGATGGACCCGCGAAAACTCCGGCCAACTGATTGGCATCAGCTCCGATGCTGCATTCAGCTTCATAGTGCATGACCCGAGAGGGATCATCGAGTGGGTGAGGGAGAGATCCTTGTTCTCAAGGCTCTTGATGTACCGCATCATTTCTGATTCGGACTGGTAGGAATGAAAGACCGGATGCGTGAGGAACTCGCTTGAACGGTTAAATGGTGCCGGGTACGCGAGCCCGTTGGTATCCGTTGGGGGATGCAGTCCTTTGAAGTCTTTCCTGGCAGCCTTCGCAAAGATCGAGACGATCTTGTGAATATCTTCCGGCTGCGTCGTCTCATCAACGGAAACGCCGACACGATTCTCATCGATATATCTGAAATTGACCTCCTCGGCCTCGGCAAGCGCTCGCAGTGGCCGAGCTGAGTTGACCCTGACCTGTACGGTATCGAAGTACACCTTGTTGAGCTGGGGGAAGCCGAGCACCGTCAGTTCCTTTTCCAGGGTCGCAGCCGTCCTGTGAACATTTGCTGCAATGCGTCTGATGCCGTCAGGACCATGATACACCGCATACATGCCTGCCATGATCGCAAGAAGCGCCTGCGCCGTACATATGTTGGACGTGGCCTTCTCCCGGCGGATATGTTGCTCGCGTGTTTGCAGAGCCATCCGGTATGCTCTGTTATTGTGCGCGTCGATTGACACACCGATGATCCTGCCCGGCATGGTACGGATATACTCATTCTTCGTGGCGAAGAACGCCGCATGAGGTCCCCCAAACCCCAGTGGAACCCCGAACCTCTGTGAATTTCCCACAACGATGTCGGCTCCGAATTCCCCCGGAGGTGTCAGCAACGCAAGGCTCAAGAGATCAGTGGCAACGACAACCAGGCCGCCAGCGGCATGAACCTTCTCGATGAACGAACGATAGTCGTTGACTGACCCATCCTGGGCCGGGTACTGTACAATCGCTCCGAAATAGGTGGAATCGATCGGCGCCGCCGAATGATTCCCCATCACGAGTTCAAAGCCCAGCGGGTGAGCCCGCGTCTTGAGAACGTCAATCGTTTGTGGGAAGCAGGTGTCCGAGACAAAGAACTTGGTTGCCCGCGCCGATTGTCTTGTGACCAGGCCGTGAGCCATAGTCATGGCCTCGGCGGCGGCCGTCCCCTCGTCAAGCAGGGAGGCATTCGCAACCTCCATCTTCGTCAGATCCATCACCATTGTCTGGAAGTTGAGCAAGGCCTCGAGCCGTCCCTGCGAAACCTCTGCCTGATACGGAGTGTATTGCGTATACCAGCCGGGGTTCTCCAGGATATTGCGCTGAATAACGGGAGGAACCATACAGTCATGGAATCCAAGTCCGATGTATGATCGGAACGGCTTGTTCTTCCGTGCAATAGTGGCCAGCATATTGAGGTATCTGTGTTCACTCAACGCACCCGGCAGGTTCAGCGGGGTCTTCAATCGGATGCTTGCGGGTATGGTCTCATCGATCAGTGCATCCAGCGATGGTGCGCCAATGGAGTCGAGCATCGAGGGGAGGTCTTCCTCCCCGGGGCCGATGTGCCTGGATTGAAACAGCTCTTCGTTGGTTATGTTCATGTCCATGGTTGTTTTCGTTGTCGTTGTTCGGAGTGGATCGTTACATGTCAATTTCCTCGAGTGCTTTGCTTGCCGCGGCCTGTTCAGCTTCCTTCTTATTCTTGCCGGTACCGCTTGCCAGTCGTACCGAGTTCAACGTCACGTCAACGGTAAATGTCCTGTCATGGTCCGGGCCTTCCTCTTTGATGATCACATACCTCGGAACACCGAGGCCGCGAGCCTGGGCGTATTCCAGCAAAATGCTTTTGTAGTTTTCATCCTCAGTTACAACGGTGCCCTTCGTCATCGCCGCAAGAACCTGTCGCTCGACAAACTTCTTCGCGTCGGGGTATCCACCATCGAGGTAAATCGCAGCAATCACGGCTTCATATGTGTCGGCGATAATCGTATCGTAGCCCTTGCCGATGGATTGTGCCGCACTGGGACTCATGAAGATAAAATCCATCAGGTGAATCTCTTTTGCGTATGCGGCGAGAGCTTTCCGGTTGACGAGCCGCGACCGGATCTTGGTGAGCTCGCCTTCTTCCGCAAGCGGGAAGGTCAGGTACAGATACTCGGCCACAACGAGATTAAGAACGGAATCGCCCAGGAACTCGAGTCGCTCGTTCGAACGATCCGGCTCACCCGGGCGCTGCAGGAAGGAACGATGAAGCAACGCCATCACGAAGATGTCCTGGTTCGTGATGGTATATCCGGTGAGTTGCTGGAAGCGTGTTATGTTTTTGAGAAGGAGGTTCTTCTGTGCCGATTCTTGCTCTGCTGTTTTTCCTTCATCCCGCCTCCTGGAGATTTTTTTCAGAAACTCCGAAACCCAACCCATGGAGTTCTCAATTTCTGGTACACTTCTTCACGATCAATGTCGCATTGTGTCCGCCAAACCCGAAGGTGTTGCTCAGGGCATAATGCACCATGTGCTTCACCGCAACGTTGGGGGTATAGTTCAGGTCGCACTCCGGATCGGGGACTTCATAGTTGATGGTCGGGGGAATGACATCCGTGTAGCAGGCCATCACAGCCGCGATCAACTCGACGGCTCCAGCAGCGCCAAGAAGATGACCCGTCATCGACTTGGTGGAACTTATGTTAACTTTTGCGGCGTGCGCGCCAAATGTTGTTTTGATTGCGAGAGTCTCGCTGATGTCACCAAGTTGCGTTGACGTTCCATGCACGTTGATATAGTCTACATCCTCCGGTTTAATGCCGGCATCCCTGAGGGCGTGCTGCATGGAGCGCACTGCTCCCTCACCGCCATCCGGAGGTGCGGTGATATGGAATGCGTCGGCAGTAAACCCTGCTCCAACCAGTTCTGCGTAAATCCTTGCGCCGCGTTTCACAGCGTGCCCGTATTCTTCGATCACCAGTGCCCCCCCGCCTTCACCCATCACAAATCCATCTCGATTCTTGTCAAACGGGCGGCTGGCCTTCTCGGGTGCATCGTTGCGGGTAGAAAGAGCTCGCATGGAATTGAATCCCCCCAGTCCCATCGGGGTGATCGGAGCTTCCGATCCGCCGCAGATCATCACGTCCGCATCACCGTACTGGATTATGCGATATGCATTGCCAATGGCATGGGATGCCGTCGCACATGCGGACACCGTGGCAAAGTTGGGGCCCTTCAAACCGTGCTTGATGGAAATGTACCCGCATGCAATGTCGGGGATGAGCATCGGAATGAAGAACGGGCTGATGCGTCCCGGCCCGCCCTGCATGTAGTTCCTGAATTGCGTGTCATACGTCGACATGCCGCCAATGCCCGATCCATAGATCACTCCGATACGATCCGCGTCCATGTCTTTGAGCGGAAGGCAGGAGTCGGCAATTGCAAGGTCTGAAGAGATCACTGCGAACTGCGCAAATGGGTCCATACGCTGTGAGGATTTTCTGTCAAGAAAATCCGTGGCCTTGAATCCCTTGACCTCGCAGGCAAAATGCGTATCGAACGCGGTCGTGTCAAAATAGGTAATCGGTGCAGCCCCGTTCTTTCCCGCCACGAGATTGGTCCAATAATCCTTGACATTCAACCCTATGGGAGTAAGGGCACCCATGCCCGTGACGACAACTCTTCGCTTCCCGATTGTGCTCAACTATCCACACCTCCAAAACCAGTACAGGATAATTCTCGCACCGCAACGACCTGCAACTGTCGTGCGATGAAGTGTGATCAATGGTACTTCAGGCCGTTTTTGTCTTGATGTACTTGATTGCATCTCCCACCGTGCCAATCTTCTCCGCATCTTCGTCCGGGATCTGAAGGTTGAACGCCTTTTCAAACTCCATCACCAGCTCCACTGTGTCGAGGGAATCGGCACCGAGATCGTTGGTAAATGATGCCTCGGGCGTAATCTGGGAATCCTCGACGCCGAGTTTGTTGACGATGATTTCCTTTACTCGAGCCTCAACGTCTGCCATGTGCGAACCTCCTGAAAAGTTGACGATTGTGGGTTTGGTGAACAAACACTTTCATTTACATTGTCATGCCGCCATCGACGCATAGCACCTGTCCGGTGATGTAGTCTGCGTCTGATGATGCGAGGAACTTAACAACTGCCGCAATCTCGTGTGTCTTTGCGGCGCGTTTCAGAGGGATTAGGTTTACCAATGCCTTCTTTTGCTCGGCATTGAGCTTGTTGGTCATCTCGGTTTCCACGAACCCGGGAGCGACCGCGTTGACCTGAATATTGCGAGAACCAAGCTCTTTTGCAAGCGCTTTTGTCAGGCCGATCATGCCGGCCTTGGATGCAGAGTAATTCGCCTGGCCAGCATTCCCGATGAGGCCAACTAACCGAAGCAATATTGATGATCTTTCCCTGTCGCTGACGAATCATATGCGGGGCGAATGCTTTGCAGAAATTGAATGACCCCTTGAGGTTTGTGTCAATCACGGCATCCCACTCGTCTTCGGACATTCTGATCAGAAGGTTATCCCGCGTGATACCGGCATTGTTGACGAGGATATCGATCCTCTGCATCTCCTTGATCACAGACTCCGCCAGGCTCTGTGTCGAAGTGAAATCGCGCACGTCAGATTGGATGGCCATCGCCCTCAAGCCTTTTGCCTTGATCATAGCGACAAGCTCATCGCTGTCTGCTGCGAGCTTGATATCCGTGAACGCAATATGTGCGCCTTCGTCGGCAAGTGCCACTGCAATTGCCCGCCCGATGCCGCGGGCACCCCCTGTTACCAAAGCCACTTTGTTTTCTAGAATTCCCATGAAGATTACCTTTCAATCATATTGACCTGGAAGCACCTGTCCGGTAATGTAATCAGATGCAGGCGAAGCAAAGAACACAACAAGCTCTGCAATCTCTTCCGGCTGAGCAATCAACTTGATCGGAATAACGCTGCTCATTCCTTCCAAGTGAGACAGATTCACGTTTTTTATCATGTCGGTTGCGACCAGTCCGGGCGCCACAGCGTTGACCTGGATATTCCTTGGCGCAAGTTCCTTTGCGGCTGTTTTGGTCAGGCCGATCATTCCCGATTTTGCCGCGGAATAATTCGCCTGTCCGGCATTCCCGAGGACACCCGAGATTGACGCGAGATTGATGATCTTTCCCTGTCGCCGAAGACCCATCGGACGAGACACGGCTTTGCAGTAGTTGAACGCACTCTTGAGATTCGTATCAATGACCTCATCCCAATCCTTCTCGCTCATGCGAATCAGGAGGCGGTCGCGGGTGATGCCGGCGTTATTCACCAGAATGTCCAATTGGCCGCAATCGCCGAGTACCCGCTCGACCACCCTGGCGGAGTCAGCAAACAAGGTGGCGTCCGACTGGTAGGCGTATGCGCGTTGACCCTTTGCCGCTATTTCATTTGCGAATTCATCCGCGGCGGCGACAGAGCTTTTATATGTGAATGCCACAGTCGCTCCTGCATCTGAAAGAGCGGTAACGATTGCCTTGCCAATGCCGCGGGCGCCCCCCGTCACCAACGCCACCTTGCCTCCAAGCAGACTCATGCAACCTCGTTTTGCCGATGCATGGGAGCAGGTGCCCGATGTCGCTCCCTGTAGAAATCCTCCAACTCCTTGTAGCCGTCCTCGCCGAGCACGTGTGTCAATTCATCCTTGCATGCTTCGAACAGCGGTATGTCAAAGCGGTCGGTGATCGAACAGCAATCCTGTTCCTCGTCGAGCAGATCGTCGAACGAGATAACGTTGTTCGAGATCTCGAGAGGGAAAAGGATGCAGAAGATCGGCTTCAATGCCCACCTGTGCATTCCTTCTGAGGAGGCTGCGACCTGAAGTGAACAACGACCGAACTTGTCAAGGAACGCACATTTTTCGTTTACGACTGCCGTGCCAACGCACCGTCCAGAGGCGAAATCGGAGTCTTCTGCCTCGTGGCGTTCGAACCACTGATGCTCGTTCCCGGCCTGAGTTTCATCCATGTACTTACGGATGATCTCTTTGTGTTGGAGGATGCGGTCGCGTTCGCCGGAATCGGCATACACACCGTGCTGACAGCAGACTGATGTGCATGTGCATGGCCCGCGCCCCGTCCGATATCCCTTCCTGTATAGCTCAGGTGAAATCGAGAACTGTTTGATATGCAGTTCGGGAGAAGCGTCGTCCCTCATATTAGCCGGGGGCAAGCTGAAGGTCTGCATACTTGTCGAACCCGCTGATGTGTACACCTGCCTCGGTTCGTTTCACCAGGCCCTGAAGGACTTTCCCCGGGCCAAGTTCATAAAATGCCGTTGCACCGTCTCGAACCATGTTCCTCACGGATTGTTCCCACCGAACCGGATTCGTGATCTGCCGGAAGAGAAGATCTCGAATCTCCGCGCTGTGCAATGCCGGCTCCGCAGTGACGTTGGCATACACCGGGATCTTCGCATCGTTGATGGGTGTGTTCCCCAGGGCTTCCTTGAGCCCGGTTTTTGCGCTCTCCATCAGCGGGGAATGGAATGCGCCACTGACGACAAGTTCCTTCGCAATCTTCGCCCCCCTCAATTTTGCAAGCACGATTGCCTTGCGCACTCCATCGACTGAGCCCGAGATGACTATTTGTCCGGGAGAGTTGAAATTCGCAGGTTGTACAACCCCTGCGGCAGATGCTTCATGACATACGGCTTCGACGGCGTCTTGCTCCAGACCAACCACCGCAGCCATGGTCCCTTTGTTCAGTTCACCGGCGTTCTGCATAAGCTCTCCCCGGAGACGGACGAGCCTCAATCCATCTTCAAACGAGAGAGCACCTGCGGCAACGAGTGCGCTGTATTCCCCAAGCGAATGTCCGGCCACCATATCAGCGCTCACGTTCTGCAGTGAATGCATCAGGACCATGCTGTGAATGTAGATTGCGGGCTGCGTGTTGCGGGTCTGTCGCAACTCATCTTCCGGTCCTTCGAAGCAAATCTTGCTGAGCGAAAAACCAAGGATGTCGTCTGCTTTCTCGAACATCCCCCGGGCAGTTGTGCTGTCCTCGTACAGGTCCTTCCCCATGCCAACATATTGCGATCCCTGACCGGGAAATACGAATGCGACAACTGCCATGTCAGTTCTTTCGCGCGTCGTCGGCACTCCATTTCACCAGGGCCGATCCCCAGGTGTACCCTGCCCCAAAGCTTGCGAGCACGATTGTCTGTCCTTTGCGAAGCTTTCCCGCGTGCCACCACTCCGAGAGACACAAAGGAATCGTCGCAGCGGTTGTGTTGCCATAACGATCGATGTTTATCATGACTTTTGATTTGTCGAGGCCCATTCGCTCTGCGCATGCGTTGATGATTCTCAGGTTTGCCTGATGGGGGACGAGCCAGTCGATCTCCTTTCCAGTAAGATGATTGCGGTTCATGATCTCCGCCGACACTTCGGCCATGCCTATGACAGCGACCTTGAACACCGCCTTCCCGTCCTGATAGAGATAGTGCATTCTCCTATCCACGGTTTCGTGTGTTGCAGGATGCAGACTTCCACCGGCCTTCATGTAAATCGCTTTGCCGCCAGATCCATCTGCATAGAGGATGTGATCGAGGATCCCCACAGATGTATCTTCGGTCGGCTCCAGAAGTACTGCTCCCGCTGCATCCCCGAACAGGATGCAGTTGTTTCTGTCTTTGTAGTCCGTGATCACACTCATCTTGTCCGTACCAACGACAACGACCTTCTTGTATGCGCCGGTCTCAACGAATTGGCTTCCGGCCACGATTGCATACAGAAAACCTGAGCAGGCAGCGGAGAGGTCGAACCCCCAGGCCTTCGTTGCGCCGATTTTTTCTTGAACAATGCACGCGGTGGAAGGGAAGAACATGTCGGGAGTAATGGTCGCGACGATAAGAAGGTCAATCTCTTCCGGACCGATGCGGCGGTTCTTCAGCAGGCACTGAACTGCCCGAACGGCCATGTCCGAAGATCCGCCTTCCTCAAGGATATGACGCTCATAAATGCCCGTGCGGGTACGGATCCACTCGTCTGTAGTGTCCACCATCTTCTCGAAGTCGGCGTTTGTAAGTATCTTTTCGGGAACATAGTGGCCAACAGCAGTTATCGCGGCGCGTTTTGTGTTCATCGTACTCCTATTTCCGGGGACATCTGCATCTGACTGTATTCCAACATGGTGCTTTGAATGAGTGTGCTGACACGGCGACGGACCATTTCCTCCGCTCGAAAGATCATGTTCTTGATCGCTTTGGGGGTTGACCGCCCGTGTCCGATAATCGAAACGCCGTTCACACCCAAGAGCGGCACGCCGCCATGCTCCTGGTAGTCCAGCGTTTTCATGACGGACCGGAGACCATTACGGGCAACGAGCGCCGAGAGCTTGTTCCACGCGCTGCGCTCGGCGAATGTCCTGAACTTCGCTCTGAAGAACTCCGGGACGCTCTCTCCGAACTTGAGAAGAATATTCCCGACAAACCCATCGCAGACCGCAACATCGACATCCCCTTTGAGCAAATCCCTTCCCTCAACATTGCCAACAAAATTCAGCTTGCTCTTCCTGAACAGCGAAAGCGCTTCCAGCGTCACTTCGTTTCCCTTGCTATTTTCTTCCCCGATGCTCAACAATCCTACCCGCGGAGAAGAACGTCCGAGCATGGCACCGACGTAAATAGAACCCATGAGCCCGAATTCAAACAAGTGTCTTGGCCTGCAATCGACGTTTGCCCCTGCATCCACCAGCAGGCATGGCTCCTTTGCGCTTGGAATCAAGGCTCCGATCGTCGGCCTTCCTACACCGTGCACGCGGCCGAGGATGAGTGTGGATGCGGACATCACGGCTCCAGTATTTCCCGCGCTTACAAACCCGTCAACCTTTCCCTCTTTGTGCATCGTGAGCCCGACGACAATCGATGAGTCGCGTTTCGTCTTGAGGGCTGAGGTCGGACTGTCGTGCATATCGATCACTTCTGAGGCATTGACCACCGTGCAAACGTCAGATTCTGCCAGACCTGTGCTGCTCACCGCCTTGCTGAGTTCTTCGCGTACCCGATTCTCCTGGCCCACGAGGACAACCGAAAATCGTCCTGCAGACTCCTTCACTGCTTCGACGGACCCTCTGACCACGTATTCAGGGGCGTAGTCTCCCCCCATGGCATCAACAGCGATACGTATGTGGCTCTGCTGAGGGTCCAAAGGAGTGCACTACCGATGAAGTAATTGTGAGGAGAATGAGACTGGGAACGCCGTTGTAGTACCGTTTATGATGTCTTTGGTACTTTGATCGAACGTCCGTTGTAATACCCGCAGTTCGGGCAGGCACGATGCGGAAGTTTCTCTTCGTGGCAGTTTGGACACTCCGAGACTGCGGGGGCGGTTGCCTTATAGTGTGTCCGCCGCTTCCTCCCACGGGTTTTCGAATGTCGACGTTTCGGGTTTGGCATAGAAGTCTACTCCTTTTCCTGACTCGGTTTCAGATTTGTTTTTTCAGTCTCATGAGCTGTTCCCAGCGAGGGTCTACCGAAGTCTCACTGCAGGTGCAAGTTCTGAAATTGAGGTTGACTCCACAATGGGGGCAAAGTCCCTTGCACTCCTCCCGGCACAGAAGCTTCAGGGGCACTGAGAGGAGGACTGTCTGGCGGATGTCATCGCTCAAATCGATAACGCTAAAACCTGGTGGTACAATCTTCAGCTCCGCTGGATCGATGCGGCTATCCGCGGTTTCCCCCACCACATAATACATCCTGAATGATGATGCAAGACGCGAAACAAAAGGTGTCAGGCACCTGTCACATTCAAATGCCCCCTGAGCCGAAACTCCGGCCTTCAGAAAAATCTGCGCGCCATTCTTTTCAACCGTGACATTGGCAGAAACCTGATCCTTGAATTGTCCGTCCAGCTCGAGGGACGTCGCGTCTTCAGCAAGGGCAAACTGGTAGATACCGTCAGACAAACCCCCAACTTGAATTTTCATGTTCACACGTCCGTCCAGATTGATGAAAAAGACCCACCAATCTGCTTCAATTTCAATGAAACACAGAAAAACCGGAGAAAATATAGCCATTAAATCAAAGAGAGTCAAGAAACGTGGAACCATGCCCACCCTCATCCTTAGTCCTCCTCAGTCAAGGAGTATTCTCTGGATCGTCTTGGGTCATTCGTGTCAAAGAGCGTGATTGTTAGTTCAAGATTGATTTGGTATTATCAAACCTCGCTTGATATCTCGGATCGGCGAAGGTAGTTTGCTGGCAAGTGTCACGCGTGACAAAAATCGATTTCATCGTGAATGAACAGATAAGGATGGCACTCAAGTCCATGTCAACGTTGCACCGGATCGGGTTGGGGATCGTGCTTGCTGCTTTTGCACTTCGGGTGGCGCTACATTTTGACTACACTCCCGACGATACCTATATCTATCTGCAATATGCGCGAAATGTCATTCAACATCACGAGGTATCGTTCAACGCTGGCGAGCCGAGCTATGGGATTACGAGCCCGCTCTGGCTTGGAATGATTTCAATCGCGGGTTGGGTCGGAGCCGACCTATACTCTGCGGCAAAAACCCTCGATGCTGTTGTTGCATTGCTGGCCCTGCTTGCCCTGTATCGGTTACAGTTTACACTGACCGGAAATCACGGGATCGCCCTCGCGACTACAGCCGTGTTCTCCTCACATATCTGGTTTCTTCGTTGGGCGTCGTCGGGTATGGAGACCTCACTGGCAACCCTCTTGACCATTCTCACGGTTCATTCTTTGCTCACGCAGCGATATCAACTGTTTGCGGTATGCTCAGCGTTCCTGGCACTGACGCGTCCGGAAGCTGCCGGTCTTGCCGCTGTTGGTCTGATCGCCTCCCTGTATCTTCATGATCATCGAACAGCGAGGCCCAAGGTGTTGTTAATGGTTGGAGTTGAGTTCCTTGCGGTTCTCCTGCCGTGGCTTGGCTACGCCTACGCGGAATTTGGGACGGTGGTTCCAAACACCGCTCTTGCAAAATCTGCGATGGGGTTTTCGTGGGATGGTGCTGTTTCCACCGCGGTGGATTTTGGAAAAACTCTTGGAGTTTCGGACGGCCCCGAGATGATGATACTTCTTGTCGTTCTTGGCGTGTACGTTGTGTCGAAGCGCAGGCACAGGAATGTACACGAATATCACAATGGTGAATCGTCCAACCTCCGGAGCCCCATGCAACCATTCGTTATTCCCGTGTGTTGGATCGTATTCCTTCCCATGATCTACATTGTAACTTCGGCAAACGTTGTTTCCCGGTATCTTCTGTTGATATCCCCCATGCTTATTCTCCTTGTGTTTGCGATACCGTTCGCAGTGGTGAAGCTCGGGCCCGGTATGCGCCATCTCGGGTTCGTCGCACCTTCACTTGCGGCAATCCTCCTGACATATCACGTCGTTGTTTTCGAAACACAAGTGAAACGGCCGATAGCCATCTTCTCCGAGGGGATGAACGATTGTTTCATTTATATTGGCAGGTGGTTGAACCAGAACACTCCTCGAGATTCTTCGGTGCTGGTGGGTGATGTGGGAGCTATTGGATACTATTCGGAGCGAAAGATATGTGACGCGGCAGGGCTGGTCTCGCCCGAATTACTGCAGTTCTCCAGGCTTGGCTACAGCCTCCAACGTATCATGCACGAGGAAATATACCGGGCGACTTGCAATGCGAGCTACGTTGTGGACCGCTCCAATATTCCCAACGCTGCACACGACCCGCTCCTCCTTCCTTTGCTCACCCGCCCGATCTATTCGCTCTCTCTTTCAAGTGCGGACACGGTATACTATACCGTTTACAGGGTGGCAGCTCATTGAGATGTGTGAACCCGGTACGGGTCAAATCTTCAGCTTGTGAAGTGCATAGTTTAGCCATCCTCTCCAGCCAAGTCCGTAGCCAAATCTCTCTGCGGTTCCGCGACCCTTGTGATAGACGAAGTCCTCGATGGGGAAATGCAGCAGATGGTATCCTCTCCGCAACGCTTCATGGAAATTGGACAGGCATGGCGTGCCATGACGTTCGGCTACGGGCAATTCGAGGTACATCTTCCGTCTGAGAAGCATGCAGATGGGGCGGACGTACGGAATCGCGCCGGGAGTTCCCTCAGGAAGATCGAAACCGCGACGATCCATCCAAATTCGCTTGCCGATTGCATAATGGAGGGGTGAGGCAAGAACGGCCTTTATCATTAGCTCAATAAAGCCGCCCCTGATGATCTCGCAGTCAGAGTCAAGAAAGAGGAGAAAAGGAGTAGCAGCATAACGCATTGCCTGGTCGATTGCGGGGCCGTGATGGAGGTTCGTTGGATTGAGAAGGCACTCAGTGCTTACCGGATAACGGAATTTCCACTCATTCATTACCGTGGCGCTCTCTCCGTCACGCGAGCCGTTGTCAATCAATATCGCGCGAACATCCGGATAGTACTTCCGCAATGATGCGACAGCCTTTTCCAGCAGGTCCGGTGTCCGATAGTTGATTATGACAACTGTAACGGGAAGGTCATTGTTCATAAACCATTCCCGCGGTGCACGGGGGGTACCAGTGAATCGCGCGGTCGTTCCCGCACCATCGAAGGGGAGATGTTGTGTTCAAACCTCGAGAGGCTTCTCAAGCTTCTGCAGCAGTTCCTTCTCCACGTGTGTCACTGTTTCTGACAACGCTTCGATGAACTTTTGAAAATCTTCCTTGTAGAGAAATATCTTGTGCTTCTCGTATTCATCCTCCCCGACACGTTTGCTTTCCGTGATGGTAATATAGAAGTCCTTTTCCGATTTCGTGGATTTCACGTCGAAGAAATACGTGCGTTTTCCTGCCCTAACCCGTTTCGTGAAGATCTCATCTTTGTAGCCATTGTTATCCAAGGTCTACACCCTCCTTGTGGAAAAATGATGATGAATGAATTGTGCTTTGTCGACGCGATTCGGCACACGCGTCATCGTCCTGATCCTGTGCCGGAACACTGATCTTCAACCTCCCATGATCACCTCCTGATGACTGCGATTTTTGCTTTGGCAACTTTTTCATCTTTGTCCGATGACGCAATGATGAGGTATATGCCGGATGAAACATATCTTCCTTCTTCATCCTTGCCGTCCCAGAATCCGATGCGACCGCCCGGCGTCTTGATCTGTCGTATCAGCCTGCCATCAATGGAGAGGATCTTCAAAGTTGAGTTTTCAACGAGACCGTCGATCGTGGCCTGCGAACCAGCCGGTACGATGAAAGGATTTGGTGCGACAAAGAGTTTATCAAACGCTGGAAGAGGGGTAGCAGCAACGGTCGTCAAACTTGCCAAACCGAAAAGAGTGCCGAAGTACACGGTTCCCGTATTCCCGTCAATCGCTATGCTTTTTATGTCGTCGTCAATGAGCTTGCCGTTGGTCGAGGCAACTGTATAGGATGCAACCTGCTGAATGCCATCTGGAGAAAGGACAATAACACCATCCGGGGTTCCAATCCATTTCTGGTTCAAGGCATCCACGGCAATGCAGTTGATGACCGTCCCGCGCAATGGGACATAGCCTGCTATGCCACCAGTGCGAGTTGGCTGCTGGGGGTCAACAATGATGCCGATCCCTTTGTCGGTGCCGAGCCATATCTGTCCATCCAGATCGACCACAATATCTGTAATGCTGTTGCTTGGTAATCCGTCATTAGCGGAAAGGAAGAAGGCAACGGTGCTATCCCCTATTACTCCTCCGTTGCCGAGGCTTATTACTCCCAGGTACTCATCCTGGCGTACGATCGACCACAGATTGCCATACGGGTCGATTGCGAGGCAATGGTTCGCCTGGTGATCCATCAGGTTCGTTAACTGGGTGGTTGAGTTGAGGTACACAGGAAACCTGACCCACGTTCCGTCGGCCTTTCGAACAGCCAGGAGATTCTTGTCAGCCGCTCCGACGATTGTGATCCAGGTATTGCCGCTTGCGTCGCAGACCACCGTGCTCGGAACAATGTATGTCAAATCATTGGGAATTCCCACGAGGCCGACGTTGGTTCCATAAATATGTGCGGAATCGACGACATCAACACCGAGTGGAAATTCCACAGCGCCACGACCCCACGAGCACGCCCATGCCGATCCATTGCAGCCGACGGAAACCCGGTAATAGTCGTTGGAGGGCAACAGGGTATTGTTCTGCATTGAGAAGGATTTCCAATTGCGGCCGTTGTATCTATAGATGCCCTTCCCGTTGCTTGATCCGGAGGCAGCCCAAACCGAGCCATCGATGTTCACCGCGACGCTGAGAAACTGGTTCGAGTTCGGACCATTGGGAACATGTGAGTGCCACGTGCTGTCGGATGCTGTAAACGTCATTGATCCTCCACCTACCGAGCCTATTACAAGCTGCCCGGCGGCATCAGCAACGACGGACTGCTTGCCTGGGATGGAAACGCGTTCCCGAACAACTGCACGCTCTCTTGCTGATCGATGATAAATGCTTGAGAGTTTGTGGTGGCACCCAGAGAGCTGGATGAAGAACTCAGCGCAATGACGTTCAAACCCGAAAGAGCAGGGAGGGGGTTCCAGTTTCCGCTCTGATATCCATAGACACCTGCAGTGGTGGCAGAATATAACGTTCCATTAAACACCGCCACTTGATTCGGGACTACCGTGTTGTTTCCGACGGGGAGCAGAGTCCACGAGTCCGGGGGAAGGAGATTCGGTGTGGCAAGACCTGCGACTGCCACCCGGTTCACGTTCTGGCCATCGGATACAGTAAGCCAGAGGCTGTCGTTGAATACCACGGCGGACGATACCGACACCCGGACATTGCCGCTCAGGGATCCAAACCGGGAGTAGGTGTCGCCAAACTCGAATCTGCCGAGACGAAAAACACTCATGCCGAAAGCCGTACAAACGAAAACAGTATCTCCAAGCATTGTAAAGCTGTTAATGCGTTTGTTTGTCTGGTTGGTGTTGGCGATGTCGGGGATGTAACGCCAGGACCCGTCTTGAGGAGAGTATACGTGGATGATACCGGTCGATGTGCCAGTCCAGATGCCCCCTTCCGCATCGATCCCCACTGCGGTCAGGTCGGTACTCTGGAGACCCTCGGCGTTTGTAAAAAGCTGGTAAGAGTCCTTGGCCGCGTCCCATCCGAACAGTCCACCACTCGTCGCGGCCCAGAATGTGCTACCCTGTCTGACAAGACTGCGAACTTCCTTCATTGAAGTGAAGTTCTTCCACGTTCCCACAGCGCCAGAGCTTTCTGCAACGAAGGCAACGACGCAACTGCATATCAACAACCCTCGCGTCTTCATATCCCTTTTCCTCCATGATAAAATCTATGCCTGATCTATGGTAGCATAAGTTTTATCAACCTTTCGGGCTTTTCCTCCCTCCTGAGAGTTGTTTGGAAAGATTTGCGAGCTCAATGGCTGAGAGAGCAGCATCCCAACCTTTGTTGCCTGCCTTTGCGCCTGCCCGCTCAAGGGCCTGTGCCAGGTTCTCCGTTGTAAGGACGCCGAAGGCAACAGGCACGCTCGTTTGCATTGCCACTTCAGCGACCCCTTTTGTCACTTCAGATGCGATGTAGTCGAAGTGCGGTGTCTCGCCACGGATGACGCAGCCGAGACATATCACGGCATCCACAGAATTGCTCCGTGCAAGTTTGAGGGCGAGTTGCGGCAACTCGAACGCGCCAGGACTGTACACAATGGTAACATTGTTTTCCCCGGCGCCGTGGCGTTGCAGACAGTCCAGTGCGCCCTCGAGAAGTTGTTTCGTTACAAGGCTGTTGAACCTGCTGATGACAATGCCAAACGAATATCCTGATGCCGAAAGTTGACCTTCAATTATCCGCACGACGTATCGTCCTTTCCGTCCATGATAGGCTGATATCTCGCGGCGCCGTCGAGGAGCCGTTGGAGCCCCATGACGTCCACGAAGAGCGCCCGGCAATGTTCAGAGCCTCCTGCGCATCTCCTGTACGTGGTCCAGCGAGATGTAATACTTGCCAAAAATCTCTTGATCGTTTTTTCTCCCCCCGTGGAAGTCCGAGCCACCGCTCGCGAGCAGGAAATACTCGTTCACGATGCCGCTGTAATGCATGACTCGTTCTGGGGAGTGAGAGGGGTGGACTACTTCGATACCATCAACGCCTTCATTGATAAACTCCAACAGCACTGCTTCGTCCAAGCTGTTGCCGGGGTGGGCTACAAAAGAAAGCCCGCCAGCGGAGGCGACCAGTTCGATTGCTGCCTGTGGAGAGACCTGATACTTCTTCTCGTACGCCGGTTTGCCGTTCCCGATATACTTGTAGAATGCCTCGTGGTACGAATCTGTCAATCCCTCTTCGAAGAGTGCGGTCGCGATATGTGGCCTGCCAACTGAACCCGTCCCTGCACGCTCGAGTACTGCATCGAGCTTCAGTGGTACATTAAGTCCGTTCAGCTTCTGAACAATTCGCTCCGCCCGCTTCATTCGCTCTATGCGAAAGAACGCCAGGTAGTCAAGCAGATGCTGGTTCTTGTGGTCGAAGAAATACGCCAGGATGTGGACTTCTTGTTCCCCAACGCCTGCGCTCAGCTCAACACCCGGAACCACCTCAATGCCATATCCTTTGCCGACTTCTACCGCTTCGTCGACGGCGGAGACATTGTCGTGATCTGTAATGCTGATGATTGTCAGCCCCGCCTCGCCGGCCATTCGCACGAGTTCGCCCGTGGAATAGACACCATCGGAGTGGGTGGTATGCATATGGAGATCGGCCTTACCCTCCATGCACACCTGGTCGCTGCGGGACGGGAAAGAACGGGTTACAAATACCTGCCTTTGAACTTCTCATAATCATTGATGATCAGCTTCCCTCGCTCCAACTCCAGATGCCCCTCGCGAATGAATGCATGGATCATCCGCGAGATTGTCTCACGCGATGTTCCCGCCATGTTGGCCAGGTCCTGCTGGAGGGGAAGTTCATCGATCTCAACCCTTCCTTTGCGGATCTTGCCGATGTCATCGGCGAGTTGCAGAACAACATTTGCCACGCGTCCTGCAGCATCTTTCAGGGACAGGCTTTTGATTTGTGCGTCTGCTTTCCGCAAACGCATTGTGAGTTCTTTGAGAAGTGCGATAGCAACGGAGGGGAAATCGTGCAGCAGCTTCAGAAAATCACGACGGTGGATCATGAACAATTCGGATTTTGAGATCGCCACCACACTCGCTGATCGGGCCAGACCATCAAGAATCGCCATCTCACCAAAGAAATCGCTTTCGCCAAGGATGGAGAGAATCACCTCCCTGCCGTCATCATCCATGCGCACAATTTTCACCTTCCCGGAGATGATCACAAACAGGGCAGCTCCCGCCTCCTCCTCCAGCAAGATGATACTTCCTTTCTTATACTTCTTTCGGACACCTACTTTAGCGATGGTGTCGAGATCCATCGGCTCCAGATCGCAAAGGATGGGGACGTTCTTGAGAAACTCAATCTCCTCCTTCATTATGGTGGAATTCAGAGTGACCTCACTGAGTATTGGAAGATTGGGCCGGAAGTAGAGTCAGAATCAGCAATTGACCGAGGAAATATACCCGCTTGTGACTTTAAAGTCAAGAAAATATTACTTGGCAACCAGTTAGAGGGTTGCAGCTACTGCGAGAAGAGGAAATACGTGAATAGACCCAGCCCGACCTGTGTCGCGGCAATCGCTATTCCCGCTGCCATATCGAGGCCGTTGGTTTGGGAGAGGAGGGTACTGTTGCCAGTGTTGAGATATTGCTGGTATCTGCCATCAGCCTTGACTTTGAAATAGGCTGCAGCAACTCCACTGACGACAGTTGCGGCACCTGCAATGTACAAGCCGACGGGTCTTTCACTTCTGCCGTCGAGCTCCCTGAAGTAGGTTTCATCCACGCCCTGTTGGTTCCAGAGCTTCTTCAGCGGAATGGAGACCATATGGTCGTCCGAAACCCGAAGCGATGACGGCTCATACCCCGCTCTTTGGAGCACGATCGACCGTTGGTTCAGATCCAGAGACGTAACGAGAGGCGTCGTTCCGATTGACGAATCTCCAACAATCACTTCCGCCCCAAAAGGAGAGGAAGAAATGAGATATCGTGAACGCAGAGTGTATCTCAACGTCTTGATCTCACCCGGTTCCAACCGAACGGTGTCGACCGTTGGCTCCGTGAGCCAGCTTTCTACATCAGGGTGTTGCAGCAGAAGGGTATGCGTGCCGGGTGAGATTGAATCACGTGAAAGCGGAGTGGTTCCGATGCCATGACCGTCGAGCACGACATAGGCACTGTCGGGAATGGACTGGACTGAAAGCGATGCAAGAAGGTGAGCCGTTGTCGTGTCTTGCGGCTGCGCACTTGCATGAGTCCTCATCACGGTCGGTGAGGAGAAGATCACGCACAGAATTACGAGGACATGAACCTTCATGGTGCCGAGCCTTTGAACGCAAGAATTAGTCTATCATCCGTGGCAACGAACAACATGCCGTGGGCAAGCGCCGGCGAGGTTTTGATTCTTCCATCGACATCTTGTTTGACCACGATCGTGCCGTCCAGGACATTCAATCCAAATATCGCCTTGTTCAGTGTTCCGAAATACAGGATGTTGCTGGCAACGAGCCCACCAGAATTAATGACGCTGCCAAGATTGGTCTTCCATGCTACCCTTCCGCTATCGGCGGTGAAGGCAAACATTTCTCCTCCGGTCGTTCCAACAAAGATCTTGTTCCCGCTTACTGATGCACTTGCGTAAATGCCCGCTCGTGTTTCATGTTTCCAGCGCAATGAGCCGGACCGGATGTCCACGGAGCACAGAGTGCCATTCAAGTTGCCAATGTACGCGCTGCTGCCTGCGATGGATGGAGTACTTACGATCGGCGCTCCGGAGAAGTATTTCCACTTGAGGCTCCCTGTTTCTGTATCAAGGCAGTAGAGCGTACCATCTTCCGCGCCAAACACGACAGTGTTACCGGTTGCGGCTGCTGATGATCGAATGCCATCATGTGATGTATTGTGTGGGAGTTCGAACTTCCATAGTGTCTCACCTTTCGCGCGCTGAATGCAAAAAAACACGCCGTCAGTATTACCGACGTAGATTTTCTGGTTGAAGACAAGCGGGGATGCTTCAATGTCACCCAGCGGCACTTTCCAGAGCGCATTCCCTTCAACAAGGTCAAAGGCAACAAGAGAAAGCCGTGTGTTTGACAGGGAAACGATGGCGGTATTGCCATCGATGGTGGGGGATCCCTCTATGGCATCACCGAGATCAACCCAACCGATGCGCTTCCCTGTATATGAGTTGACCGCATGTAACTCTCCGCGCATGTTACCGACGAAAAGAACGCTGTCAACAACCAGCGGGGAACCCGTCCCTATTCCTCCGCTGACGTCGTAGTCCCATGCGAGCGTAAGCGGAGGTGTGATGGTTTCAGATGTGGCATCCATCCTCGCCCCGGACTTTCCGAACATGGTCCAGTCTGAGGCATCTGCAGAAAGGGGACGGGGAAGTCGCAAGCCGCTGCATGCGCCGATGAGCAATGCGCAAGGAACAATGACAGCAATTCTGTAACGTGCAGGAATCATCAGAAGTCGTATCCGAAGAAGAATTGCTGGAATAGCCCGGTTTGAAGGGTGGTGAAGTTGTTCTCGATTCGTTTGCCGATATCGTATCTGAGGACGACCACGCCGAAGAGATTCATGCGCAATCCACCCCCAACGCTTCCCAGGGTTTCGGTGTAGGTTTTGTCCCAGGCCGTTCCGGCGTCGAAGTAGAGGGCCCCGCGTATCGATGAAAACGCGATGCCGCCGAAGGGAAGCTGCAATGCGAACCGGTCGATGAACGGGAATCGCAGTTCCTGACTCGTGAGCCAGAGCTTCTCGCCACGAATGCTCCAGCGGGGCCAACCCCGGAGGTCCCAGCTTCCACCCAGCACAAATCGTCTCGACTCCTTTCCTTCATTGTAAAAGAGCCAGAACCGGGACGCAAACGCGCTGCGCTGTGAGAGACGAAGGTAATGTCGATAGTCCGCGATAACTGTGTAGTAGTTGACATTTGAATATTGAATGTCAGATGTAAACGCGAGCGTTATGTTAAACCGGCTGCCATCAAGAGGACCGCTTGGTCCCCACAGGGAATTGTCATGGGTGAACGCTATGGAGTTGGAGAGGAGCAAAGCCTTCCTGTCCTCGATTGCGCCAAATATTTCCTTGTCCGAATTGGTTATGCTGACGGAGGTTTCGAGTCGCTGGAATTTCGTGAGCGGGTAGCTGAGCGCAAAGTATCCGCCGTAGGCGCGCTCGAAGAAGTACTCGTCCGGGTCCGTAAGATCGTAGCGCCTCCCTGCAAATCGATAGATGCCGTATGCGTAGTTCGTACGCTGGCCGAGAGAGATGCGTGAGATGGCGAGGTTGAAACTTGAAAGCAACTCGTCCTGCGACTGGGCGGTGTTGTACACGAGGAAATAGTATTGTTCATTCCCAAGAAGGTCGCTGAGTGCCAGGAACGCCCCGCCCGAGGTGCCAAACACCGGGTCGGTGGAGATGGCGCTCTGTGCGAAGTCAAGGCTGTAGTCACCATGGTACTTGAATGACTTGATCTCGGAAGCGCCGGCGATGGAACTCGCCTCCCATGGTTTCTCCTTATTGAAGAGATCGATCAGCTTCACGGTGGTGGCTGAGTCCCGTACAGCCGCGATGTTTTTGATCATCCTGATCTGGAAGTTGAAATTGTCGAACGCGCCAAAGAGAAGGTCCCCCGAGTTGGTCCACGCCGGGTCAAATGCTGCCGTCGTGAAGTAAGTCACCTTGGTCATTGCACGGTATCCACCTGCGAAATTCTTGTCCATGTCGATGATCCATACGTTCTGAGCGCCTCCCGCATCGCATGTGAACGCGAGCCGTGACCCATCCTTCGACCATGCTGGAGCGCTGTAAGAGTCATTACCATACGTGAGGTAGTCGATGGCTCCGGTTTTTACATCGTAGAGAAAAAGATTGTACTTCTCGTTCTTCCCGAACGGTGTGCGGTCGGAGCTGAAGGCAATCTTGTCTCCCCGGGGGGACCATGCCGGATCGCGGTCGTCGTAGTAATCGTTTGTCAGCTTGCGCAGCTCGCGTGTTTCGGTATTGAGGATGTAGAGGTCGTCATTGCCGGACATGTCGATCGAGGCGAATACGAGCTGCTTTCCATCGGGGGCCCACGACGTGGAGCCGATGCTCACGAGGCTTTTAAACTGAAAACTCTGAACGATCTCGTTTGTCCGCACGTTGTACAGATGCAGTGCGTCGTTCTCGCCGCTCTTCGTCACGAATGCAAGAATCCCATCCTTGGAAATGTCGATCCTGCTCCTGAACGGATGAAACGCCTCGAGCTCATTGGTCTGCTCTCCCTCAATGACGTTTTCAGCGGCAGCCTTTGGATCCTTGTTGTCGAGGTTCTTCATATAGATTCCGGTGTAGCCCGTCCGGTTGCTGATGAAGTACACATCGTGAACAGAGTCGTGTTCAAACACTACGGGTTTGAAATTGAAGCCTTCCTTCACAACATCCACGGTGACGTTGCCCGGTGCATCGCTCGATGCATACAGGGGATAGTACTGTTTCTTGAGCGCGTACAGCCACCCGTCGTCAAATTCCTTGTAGTTCTTCCCGATCGTGATCTTGAAATCGTCGCTGAAACTGTTCTCCTTCCAGAAATTCTCCATGAGCAACAGGACCTTTTCTTCGCCATAGGTTTTGCTCAGATACATGAGCGCATTCTGGCCTTCCTTGTACATAAGAAATGACCCGTAGATCCTGTCCATGTCATTGAGCCCCACCACCATGTCATTGAGCACAACATCGCGCATGACCATTTCGGCTTGCTGATCCCAGTCGGTGGACCAGTACTCTGCGAGGCCTTCTGTGAACCAGAGCGGTGGAAGCCTATCCTGAGGTTTGCGATGGTCAGTCATGACGCGGGAAATCTTGCTGTGCATGAAGACGTGCACCAACTCATGCCTGATGACGTGTTTGAACTGTGCAGTCGAGCCATCTGCCGGGATGACGACCCGTCCCTTGAGGAACTCGAAGAACCCTCCGACACCCTCAGGAATGAATCCGCCTGTGGTGTTTGTCTGTTCGAAGTGGAGGTGCGAGCTGTAAAAGATGAGGGGCACGCGGTTGTTGAGCGAATGGTTGAACTTCACTTCGAGGAGTTTGTAACTCTCTTCCGCGAAGTACGCGCCCCGTTCTGCGAGATCCTTCATCTCGGGATAGTAGTAGATGTCAAAGTGCTCGGTCTTGAGAACGTGCCATTCAAAGTCCGTGTACTGGACTTTGTTGCGTCCGAAGTAGAAGAACTGTGCGGGAGATTCTGTTGCACAGAACAGGACAAGCATTGAGAGAACCACCGTGCAGGTACATTGTTTCATCGCGGAGCCGTCACTCACTCAAGCATCAAGAAGGATGGTGGTCAGGAGAATGATAGGGAGATTGGGGGTGAGTTGCAAGAATCCTAGGCGGTGACAGGTTCAGGAGAGTCGCTTGTTTGACGGAAGCGGAGCCGAGTTGTGAACGTTAGCAGATAGTGGACTAAGGGGGACGATTGGACCGACTAGGATCAGCAAGAGTGGGTCTCAAGATGTCCTGTTGATCCTTCTGCACCCAAAGTAGGCTAGGTTGAGGGCATGTGCATCTGAAGCCGAAACGTCTCGATTCTTCAATGCGTCACCAAAGACCTCTTGGGCATGTGCAATGGATGCATCATCATAAGAAAAGTCAGATCTAAGTCGATCTATTCCTAACAGCTCTTTGTGCCAAAGCAATCGTGGGATGATGCATACTGATATCCCTCTTCCTGTCAACTCACCCTCAAGTTCTGTTCGCTTCCTCCTTGAGACAAGGGGAGAATCTTCTAAGACGACATGGACTTCCTTGAAATGTGAAAGATACTCCGAAGCAGTACGTGCGGCGTTGTCGGTGTCCCTTTCCCGCCGAGTATTGTGTATCGGTTGAGGCGAGAATCGCTTTGTCTCTAGCAGCCGCCCCTGCCTTGTTGCTAACGCAATGCAGACTGTGCCATCATGTTCAATGTGTATGCCGGCAACTCTCAGCATTGCCGTTCTAAATCGATAGCGGACAAGCCGCCAAAGCCCCTCAAACATTTGTTCGTCGCATCATTTGCCGGTTTGTCTCAGCAAATTCAGGATTCCGATGTCCTGAAACGTGGTAATTCCAGCCTTGTAGTTTCAGTGGGTTCGAGTAGTGGAACGAAATAACCGGTTCCATGGCGTCTTCTGCTAACACTCAACGAGAAGACCATCGTATACACATTGTCTTTAGAAAGTCGCCCGTAACGAATCGGAACACCTACCATGATCCTCGATTCTGTTAGTAGGTGTGCAGCCCTCCATGCTTTCCTCGTGTCGTCGCCCGGACTATGCAAATGATCCTGCCAAAGCAGAGACCCAATTATCAGAACACCTCCCTTGAAGTCGAGAGAGTCTCTTTGGTCGGGTTCTCTCACCACGATGTCCCATTTCTGAAGAACGTCACCAACACGAGGAGGGCAACAACAATAACAGCGATCACGAGAGCCTTCTTTTGTTCCTTACTCATCCCGGTTCCAATGTGTCAATTGAGTCCGCCAATGCAGATCCCCCTATGCGAAGCAGTGCAAAGCCCTTACTTCCCTGTGGTGCGTGTAGAATGATGAGACAACTCTTCTTTCAGTAAATCGATCACGCGCACCGGCGTTGGATCGACGCCGTGAAGGATCGCAAGATAATAACTCACCCAATCCCCGAGATACACCAATGAAAACATACGAGTAAGCAATGATGTTCCTTCACTCCATACTTCCGTGACTCGTGACGTATACTCCGCGATGATGCCCTGGGTAATGTCCATCCGTACCTTCACGCGGGCATGATCATCCTTGTCCCGCAGGAAGAACACCTGCATCTCGCGCATTTGCTCCTTTAACACGTTCCAACCGACAAGCTCGTTGTGGTTCATCTCGGGGAGGACGTGGCCGAACATGAGTGACTTGCCGTTCTCGGCCATCTGCCCACGCCATCGTGTTGCCACGGCATCGAACCGTTCGGTGGACGAGTACACGACGCCGATTCGCCCGCGCAATTGTTCCGCCAGTTGAAACGCCTTGTTGGATTCCTGATCAGGGTTGCTGTACTCATCCGATTTTTGCTTGAGCAATGCCAGTGCTTCTCGTATCTCTTTGCCCTTGTTCTTCGTCAATCCGAGTTTGCCGAGGGTGATGAGGAGGGGAAAAAAGGAATATCCCAACGCCGCCCGGGGAGGAAGTCCGCCCGGGATTCGTATCAGCGCGATCTTCCGTTTCTTTGCCAGGCTCTCCACTTCTCCGCCGGAGGAAATGCAGAGAACCCTTGCCCTGCGTTTCAGGGCTTCCTTGAATGCCGTCGTAGTCTCTTCGGTGTTGCCGGAATAACTCGAGATGATGACAAGGGAGTTCTTGTTCACAAATCCCGGAAGTACGTAGTGCCGGTTCACGATAAACGGGATCTTCAACTCTCCTCCAAGGTAGCTCTTCAACAAGTCGCCCCCAATTGCCGAGCCGCCCAGTCCGCAGAGAACAATATTCTGCACTCCCCGATTTGAGACTCGTACCTTGCCTCCGTTCCCTATCTTGATAGCCGCTTCCACTTGTTCGGGGAATTTCTTGATGAGGCCGTACATGTTTGACGTGTCGATTGCGAAAATCTCTTCGAAAGTCATTTCATCCTGCAATTTCGTTTGTGAGTTATCAAATTTCCAGAGGCAGGTCGGGGAGTTGCTTCCTCACGACAGATGCCAGGAACTCTCTGATCTCATCCTCGGTGTGCAGCGTTAGCACTTTGTCGGCGACGCGTTTCGCATCCTTGTGCCTGACTGTGCGGATGATCTTCTTGATCTCGGGGAGGAACGTTGGGACGACGCTGAGCTCGTCAATGCCCATTCCCAACAGCAGAACAGTTGAGAGAGGGTCGCCGGCCATCTCACCGCACATCCCCACCCATATTCCCTTTTTGTGTCCCGCATCGATGACAGACTTGATTGTTCGAAGCACTGCCGGGTTGAAATGCTGATACAATGACGCTACGGCCACATTGTCTCTATCGACAGCGAGGAGGTACTGGATCAAGTCATTCGAGCCGATGCTCAGGAAGTCCACCTCGGCAGCGATCTCCTCTGCCATGATCGCCGCTGACGGCACTTCGATCATCACCCCGATCTTGATGCGCACATCGAAGTGAATTCCCTTTGCCTTGAGCTCCCCCTTCGCTTGCTTCACCAATTCCTTTGCCCGTCGTACTTCACTCACCTTGGAGACCATGGGGAACATGATGCGCACATTCTTCGCATTGCTTGCCCGCAGGAGGGCCCGAATTTGTGTGAGGAACATCTCCGGCCGGTCGAGTGAGATGCGAATGCCGCGCCAACCGAGGAAAGGGTTCTCCTCATGGTAGTCGCCCGGCGACACTTTGTCGCCCCCGACGTCAAAGGTCCGGAAAATGACGGGGTGCGGGAACATGCCTTCTGCCACCTTCCGGTATTCGTCGTACAGATCATCCTCCGATGGATCACCCTGCCGCGCAAGTAGGGTTCCTTCTGTTCTGTACAGCCCGATCCCTGCCGCGCCCTGACTCAGTGAATACTCAACTTCTTCCGGCACCTCGATGTTTGCAGAAAGCTCGATGTGCTTGTTGTCCGGTGTTTCAGCGGCCAGCTTTGCTATGCCGACAAGTTGCTCTTCGAATTCCTTGAGCCTGAGCGCTTTCTTGCCGAGCAATGCGATGGTTTCGGGGGCAGGATGAATTACCAGTACGCCCGCATAACCGTCGATCGAAACGAAATCTCCTGTGCGAACGCTTTTCGTTATTGTCCGGAGTCCAAGTACTGCGGGGATTTTCAGGGATCGCGAGAGGATGGCTGCGTGGGAAGTCATGCCGCCGAGGTCTGCCGCATACCCCAGAATGTCATTGCGTGCGAAGATGACGGTGTCGGTCGCGAGCAGTGTCTCCGAAACGATGACCGATGCGCCTTCGAGTCTCGAGAACAGCTTCTGGTCCTGGATGTTGCGAATGATTCGATTCATTACGTCTTCGACATCTCGCGCACGCTCATGCATGTATTCATCCGAGGCCGCGAGCATCATCCGCTTGTATTTGTTGATCTCATCCGCAACGATGAATTCGGCATTTTTCAGTTCTGCTGCGATGCGCTTCTCAATGGTTCCCATGAGGATGGAGTCATTGAGGATCATGATCTGGGCTTCAAAGATCTTTGCACTTTCCGGCCCGAGCTTTTGTTCGGCGAAGGCAAGGATCTTTTGCAGTTCCTTTTCCGAACGCGCGTTGGCGTTGCGCACGCGTTCCTTCTCGCTTTCAACATCGGTCTCTGAAATTGGTTTCAGCTCAATGTTCGGGATGTGCTTGCTGTAGAGGTACGCCCTGCCCATGGCGATGCCCGGCGCTGCCGGGATGCCCTTCAGAACAAGCTCATGTTGTGTTGGCTCTTCCATTGCTATTGCTCGTCAAATCCCCGATCGAACAGCTCGACAATCGCCGCACACGCCGCCCCTTCATCAGGGCCGTCGAATTTCAATTGCAGCGTTGATCCCTGCTCGGCGGCAAGCGTCATGACGCCGATGATACTCTTGCCGTTGATTTCGAGGGCATCTTTTTCGATCGTGAACTCCGCCTCGAACCGTGCGGCCGTTTTCACGAGTGAAGCCGCCGGACGTGTGTGCAATCCAGCTCGATTCTTGATTGTCACTTCTCGCCGGATCATCGGGACGATCAAAATGTGCGCTGCACAAGCTTTTCGGAAAACCACTCCAGCATTGTGCGGGCTTCACTCGCAGGCAGTGAATGCAGTGCCCGCAGGGCGGCTGCAGTTTCGTTCCTGATCTCATGCCGTGCCGCGTCGATTGCTCCGGAACGCCTGTAAATGCCGGTGACATCGTCTGACGAGCTGACGACGTCGGCGGGATGCCGGGATATCGCCCGCCATGAGCGTTCGCAGCATCGTGCGATCGCGTCCGCGAGCAAGTTCGAGTGCCTTCAGGAGGAGAAAAGTCTTCTTCCCTTCAACAATATCTCCACCAACTGCCTTTCCGAGATGGTTCTCGTCCGCGATAACATCGAGCAGGTCATCCTGGATCTGGAATGCTCTGCCGATGTGGGCGCCGAATTTCCCCAGGGCTTTCACCTGTGATGACGACCCGCCCCCGATCACTGCGCCGAGCTCGCTGGCTGCCGACATGAGTCTGCCGGTTTTGCTGCTGATCATGCGGTAGTAGTCCTCGAGGCCGATTTTCTTCCGGTGTTCGTATTCGACATCAAGCGCCTGCCCTTCACACACGGCAATGAATCCCTCGGTCAAGAGATGGGCTACTTCATGCGAGTTGTTCCGCGTTGAGTCGAGTAAACTCCGGTATGCGAGGCCGAGGATAACATCACCCACAAGGATGGCGTTACTGAGGTTCCATCTTATGTGTACAGTTGCCCGACCGCGGCGAGAGGGAGCGTTATCCATCACATCATCGTGGACGAGCGTGAAATTGTGGAGCATCTCTATTGCCATTGCTGCGCCAATGGCATCGTGCATTGCCCCTCCGACCGCCTCGCAGCTGAGCAAGAGAAGTGTCGACCGAACCCGCTTGCCGGGAGCAGTTAACACGTACCGCGAACCCTCGAAGAGGTCCCGTGGCATGGTATGCGGGATGACCGACCCCAACTTACGATCAATCAGCTCGCGCAACGTGTCGTATCGTTGCTGGAATTGAGCCTCACTCATTGATCCCGATACCTCGCCAAAGGTGCGTGTTGGAGGTCTTGTAGCGTTGACGAACCTGTCAGGAACATCACGCCCCGCACCTCATTGGCCCATCCAAGGATATGAGCCTTGAGTTCCTTCTTGCCCCCATGATGCAGGGCCTTCAGCATTGGCCTTGCCGAAGCAACCATATCCGCACCAAGGCCAATACATTTGGCAGCCTCGAAACCAGTTGAAATTCCTCCGGATGCAATAATATGCAATTCCTGGCTCGAAAGACGAAGCGCGACAACATCACGTAATGCGGTCGCGGTTGGTATCCCCCAATCCCAGAACTTGCGCGCAGACGACTTCTCCTTGCGCCGAAGCAACTCCACGCCCGCCCAGCTGGTCCCGCCTGCTCCGGCCACATCTATGTATTGAACCCCTGCCTCAATCAAACGCTTCGCAACATCTGCCGAAATCCCGGCTCCTATTTCTTTGACAATGACCGGCACGGACAATTCACGCACCATCATGGCAATCCCTTTCAGCACTCCGCGGAAGTATGTATTCCCTTCGGGTTGAAGGAATTCCTGAAGTGGATTGAGATGGACAGCAAAGGCATCGGCCTGGATCAGGTCAACCAGGCGCTTCGCTGAATCAGCCGAGGTCATGGTGGCAATTTCGGCTGCCCCGATGTTGCTGACAAGGGGGATTGAAGGCGCGGCTTCTCTAACGACGGCGAACGTCCGGTGAAACGCTGTGTGCTCCAGAGCCTGCCGCTGGCTTCCAACCCCCATGGCAATTCCCACCTCTTCACACACTTCTGCCAGTGAACGATTGATGTGGAGAGCCCCGGCATAGCCACCTGTCATGCACGAGATCATGAAGGGGAAGGCCAGGCGCCTGTTGAGGAAAGTGGTTGAGGTGTCAATTTCGGAGAGGTTGACCTCGGGTAGAGCATTGTTGATGAACTCCCAATGCTCAAGTCCTGTGGTCTTTTCCCTGAATCCGACATCTTTCGTGAGCGTAATGTCGATGTGCTGCTTTTTGCGCGAAGGTGTTGTTCGCGAAAGTCGCGGTTTGGGCATCGATGCTCTGGGGGTGGCAGTTCGGGTTGCTGAAAAATGATAGTGATTTTGAGTGTGATAATCAACGAGAGGGCCGGCAGGCAAACGTGTGTTGATGCATGTGCCGGATATCATGCGCTCCCGGACGCTCCTTGCTTCTCTGACGTTTCTTGCGTACATTTTCACGTAACAAAACCAAATCCACGCTTGTTTCTCGTCTTCACCCGTTAGATGCGCGCAATTATTCCTGTGGCCGGTGTTGGCAGCCGGCTGCGTCCTCACACGTTTACGCTCCCGAAAGTTCTTCTGAATGTTGCCGGCAAACCCATTCTCGGCCACATCCTCGATAAGATTATTAGTGAGGGAATTATCGAGGGCACGATCGTGGTCGGTCATATGAGCGACATGATCAAGGAATATGTCTCGCGAACATATCCCTCGTTCAAGGCCGAGTACGTGGAACAGGATGAGCGGCTGGGGCTCGGTCATGCAATTTATCTTTCCCGTAACACCATCAACGATGATCCTGTGCTCATCATCCTTGGTGATACGATCTTTGATGTCGATCTCGGACCTGTCCTTCGTCAGCCGTTTTCCTCAATTGGAGTGAAAGAGGTGGAAGATCCGCGGCGGTTTGGAGTTGCAGAAATCAAGAACGGATCAATTACAAAGCTTGTGGAGAAACCGGAACACCCTTCCAGCAACCTTGCGGTGGTCGGGCTCTACTATATCCACAACCCGCGCCTGCTTGTGTCGTGTCTTGATGACTTGGTCGAGAAGGACATCCGTACAAAGGGTGAGTACCAGTTGACCGATGCACTGCAACTGATGATAGGGCGGGGCGAAGTGATGAAGACATTCAAGGTGGAAGGATGGTACGATTGCGGAAAACCGGAAACGTTGCTCTCGACCAATCGTGCACTTCTTGAAAAGAAGTCAACTTCTCGCCGGATTGAAGGCGTGGTGATTATCGACCCAGTCTACGTGGCACCGTCAGCGACGCTGTCCCATTGTGTTGTCGGTCCATACGCGTCTGTGGGGGAAGGTGCCTCCATCTGCGATTCGGTTGTCCGTAATTCCATTATCAGTGAAGACGCGCAGGTGCACAAGTCTCTGTTGGAGAACTCGATCGTCGGCAGCGGAGCTGCTGTACGCGGGAGCTACAAGCGAGTCAACGTGGGAGATTCCTCTGAAATCGATTTCTATTAGAACCTTCCCGTCGTTTGTCATCATTGCGCGTGGCCCCACACATCATGAATTGCGCTGCGGTGTTGGCGGATTGAATTCATTTCGTACTACTATAACAAGGATGGAGTATGTCATACCTTTTTACATCTGAATCGGTGTCAGAAGGACACCCGGATAAAGTGGCGGATCAAATCTCTGATGCGATTCTCGATGAGATGTTGAAACAAGACAAGCATTCACGCGTTGCATGTGAAACGCTTGTAACGACCGGTCAGGTGGTCGTTGCTGGTGAGGTCACAACGAAGGCGTACGTCAACATCCCCGAGATTGTCCGCCAGGTGATCAAGGAAATTGGCTACACGAGAGCCGAGTACATGTTCGAGGCGCATTCGTGCGGCATTCTCGCCGCGCTGCATTCGCAGTCTCCCGACATTGCCCGGGGTGTTAATGAGAACAAGAAACGGAAGAAGCAGCAGGGGGCTGGCGATCAGGGGATGATGTTCGGCTATGCATCGAGCGAAACACCCGAATACATGCCGATGCCCATCGTATTCGCGCACAAACTTGTGAAACGGCTCGCCGATATCCGAAAGAAGCAGCCGAAGCTCATGCCGTATCTGCGCCCGGACGCAAAGTCGCAGGTGACCATCGAGTATAACGGACGGAAGCCAACCCGGGTTCATACAGTTGTCATCTCCACTCAACACGACGGGGACGTGCCTCAGCGTCGCATAACCGAAGACGTCGTGAAGCATGTAATCAACGTTGTGATTCCTCCACAACTGCGCAATGGCGATACCATTATTCACGTCAACCCGACGGGCAGGTTCGAAATTGGCGGTCCTCACGGTGATAGTGGCCTGACGGGACGGAAAATCATCGTCGACACGTATGGAGGGCGTGCTCCGCATGGTGGCGGTGCGTTTTCGGGCAAGGACCCATCGAAAGTGGACAGGAGTGCCGCGTACGCCACCCGCCATATTGCGAAGAACATTGTGGCTGCAGGGTTGGCAGATGAATGTCTGATCCAGGTTGCCTACGCGATCGGCGTCGCCCAACCTGTTTCAGTCCACGTCAACACCTACGGCACGGGGCGCATCCCGGACAGTGAACTCGACAAGATCATCATGCAGGAGATCGACATGACCCCACACGGGATCATCAAGCGACTCGACCTCCTCCGCCCCATTTACAGGAAAACAGCGGCCTATGGTCACTTCGGACGGAACGACAGGGATTTTACGTGGGAACGCGTTGACCTTGTAAAGACCCTGCAACAAGCCGTAAAGCGATAGAAAAGAAGTATCAACGAAACGTGCATTGACAATCAAGGGAAGAGAATGGATTCAAAAGCAGGAAAGTACAAAGTCGCAAATCTCAAGCTGGCCGATGAAGGCGACAAGCTGATTGAGTGGGCTGAGTCCCGTATGCCGGTGCTGATGGCTCTAAAGGAGAAGTACAGGAAAACCAAGCCCCTGAAGGGATACCGCATCGCTGGATGTCTTCACGTGACCAAGGAAACCGCGGTGCTCGTCAAGACATTTGCCGAGGCCGGGGCACAGGTTTGCTGGAGTGGATGCAACCCGCTTTCGACAAACGATGCGGTTGCCGCGGCGCTCGCCGCCGCCGGCATTTCGATCTTCGCCTGGCACGGGATGAACGTGAAGGAGTTCTACTGGTGCATCGAGGAGACTCTCAAGATTCACCCGAACCTCACGCTCGATGATGGTGCGGATCTGATCTTCACGATTCACAAAAACCATCCGGACTTTGCAGAGAAGTACGTCATCGGTGGCACAGAGGAAACGACAACTGGTGTCCATCGCCTGCGGGCAATGGCTGCCGATGGTGCGTTGAAGTACCCCGTCATTGCCGTGAATGATGCGGAAACGAAATGGGACTTCGACAATGTCTACGGGACCGGTCAGTCCACTCTTGACGGTGTGCTTCGTGCAACAAGTGTACTCCTGGCGGGGAAGAATATTGTTGTGGCGGGTTTTGGACATTGCGGCAAGGGTGTCGCACTGCGCGCGAAGGGACTGGGCGCGAATGTCATCGTGACAGAAGTGAAACCGACGGCCGCTCTCAAAGCAACGCTCGAAGGATTCCGTGTGATGAAGATGGATGACGCTGCAAAGGTTGGCGACATATTCATTACAGCAACTGGAGTGAAAGATATCATCGTAAAGAAACACTTCCTGTCAATGAAGGAAGGGGCGATCGTCTGCAACACAGGTCACTATGATTGTGAAATCAATCTGAACGATCTTGCATCCCTCATGAAGAGCAAACGCACAATCAGGGATGATAACGAAGAGTATGTACTGAAAAACGGCAAACGGATCTATGTGCTCGCGCAGGGACGTCTCGTCAACCTGGCGGCCGCCGAAGGGCATCCCTCCGAGGTGATGGATATGTCTTTTGCCAACCAGTTCATGTCACAGCTCCGGCTTGCCGAGGTACACAAAAAGGGGAAGCGTCTCGACAATAAGGTATATGATATTCCACCCGAACAGGATCAGGAGATTGCGCACCTGAAGCTCAAAACTAGTGGCCTCTCAATCGACAAGCTCTCTGCCGACCAGGTCAAATACATGCAGGATTATAGCGCCGGAACGTGATGGTGATTAGTATCTCAACAGTAAGCGATTCCTCCTTTGAGTCACTTCTTTTCTGCGCGTTCCTTCGTATGCGACAATCTATATAATAACAGAAGTGGCGAATAATCTTGCTTATACCATAAGCATTTTGTAGAATTCGCCAGATACTACTATCCCTATACTTTTCCGGATGGGGCACAGATGCTGTCCTACTATGTAGCTGTCGGGTATAGTATTGTCAATCCCATCATCGCTGTTCTCATTTTGGTCAGGTCACGCCGCAATGTCCTGAGCAAACTTTACAGTTTCTGCGTTCTGTCGCTCTGCACGCTCGGCGTCATCGGGTATATTCTGGGCAGCCCTCCGCCTGGTTTCCCGGTCAGGATGTTGGAGCAGATCACTGCATTTCTCTATTCTCTCTTCCCGTTTTTCTTTCTCCATTTCATGCTGATCTTTGTCAGGCGCTACGAGATCCTGAAGTCTCGGAGCATCATCCTGGCCACATACTTCGTCGGGATATTCAGCTATGTGATGGTGTTGTTGAAGCTGATTCCAAACCCGTTTGCATCGGGCATCTCGACCTCGGGGTATATCTACTACCTGACCTGGATGTCGATCCTCTTCAGTGTTGGCGTCGCGCTGATGTACTCGTTGATCGGTGGGTTCTCAGAGCGGGGAATGAAATCCAACATTCTGTTCGTCGCGTTCACGTTGTTGATGCTGCTGCTGCCGACCCCCTTCACGCAATCCCTGTTCTCGACTTTTTCGGGGAGCGGTACCAGTGTGACGCTTTACTTCACATCATCTATCGCTGCGCTGACGATTCTTGTCTATGTCGTGTTCAGACATAGAATCGTGATGAACATGCCATACCAGGCAATGAAGACTGCCCTGGAAGCGATGAATGATATCCTCATCAAGACTGATCTTGAATTCAGAATTCAGATGGCGCAAGGCGCGGTTCTTTCACTTCTGGGTTACACGGAGAAGGAGCTTCTGGGGAAGGATCTCTCGTTGATCATGGATGATACAAGCCGGTTGCAGGAATTTCGTGATCAGGTGCTTACGAGCAAGGCGAATGCTGTTTCATTTGAAGCTGAGGTTGCAAGCAAGAATCAAGACAGGCTTCAGCTTGACTATTCCTTCACCCCGGTATTCGCGAACGAGGAGATCGTCGGCTTCGTGGGTGTGGGGAGAAATGTGACCGAGAAGAAGAGACTTGAAGCACAACTTCGCCAGGCGCAGAAAATGGAAATCCTCGGCAGCCTTGCAGGGGGAGTAGCTCATGATTTCAATAATCTTCTGACGGTGATTCTGGCGAATCTTTCCATTCTCGAACGCTTCAGGGACGATGTGGAGAAGACACGGCGCAGCCTTGATGGAGTCAAGTCAGCGGTCAAGCGCGGTGCAGGGATTGCATCCCAGTTGCTGACGTTTGCGCGCAAGACGGAAGTCTCGTTTGAGAACGTTGACCTCAACAAGTTCATGACCGACATGCTCTCCATGATCGAGTCGACGTTCCCCAAGTCGATCAATGTCTCAACGTCGCTTGCGAAGGAATCGACGGTTGTGTGGGCGGACGTGAACCAGGTAAGCCAGGCGTTCCTGAATCTCTGTGTAAACGCACGGGATGCTCTTGAGGATACCAGTAATGGGAGAAAAGAAGGGGGGAGTCTGTCAATCCGGACGAGAGTTGTCGAACACGCGGGCCTTCATACGCGGTTTGCTGACGCCGATCCGGGACGATACGTGGACGTTACGGTCACAGATGATGGCGTCGGGATGAATGAAGAAACCAAGAACCGGATCTTCGAACCGTTCTTTTCAACAAAAGGGCCGGGCAAAGGGACGGGCCTTGGACTCGCGGTTGTGTACGGCGTTATGAGAGGCCACCACGGCTTTATCGACGTCGAAAGCGTGCTTGGCAAGGGAACAACGTTTCATTTGTACTTCCCTGCACAGACACAAGAGTCCGTGGAGAAGCGTGTCAGGAGCGACAAGCCGGGTAGTCTTCATGGTGCCGGTGAGACCCTGTTGATTGTCGAGGATGAGGAGATGCTCCTTGAGTCCTTCCGAACATCGTTTGAAGACAGAGGATACAACGTGCTCACTGCACGCGATGGGGAAGAGGCGATGAAGATATCGGCTGCACGCGGAAAGGAAATCACTCTCGTGCTGCTCGACGTTGACCTTCCCAAGATCAACGGCGCAGAGCTCTTCAAGCTGATGAAAACGGCCAAACCCAATCTGAAAGTAATCTTTTGCACCGGATCGATTGACCCGGCTTTCGAGGCAAGGATGCGCGAAGTGGGGGCGAACGGCGTGATTCGGAAGCCGTACACCCTGGATGAAGTTGCGCGGCGAATTCGCGAGCTGCTGGAGAGCGATCGAGTGGGTGCGTGAGGTGAGAACGTTTCCTGCTACTTTACTTTGCAAGCACCCGTTTGATGGATGAAAGCAGGTAATCCATGTTGTAGGGCTTGGTGATGTAATCTGCTGCCCCGAGACGGATGCTTTCGATCGCCACGGAAAGGCCTACCATGCCGGTGAGCATGATGACCCTGCACCTAAGTGACTGCTCTTTCGTATAGCGTAGCACGTCCATGCCGCTCTTATGGGGCATGGTAATATCAAGTAATACCACTTCGTATTCCTTCTCCTGCAGCTTCTTGATAGCCATGTCCCCATCATCGGCTACGTCCACATCGTAACCCGAGGCGGTGAGTTGGTCTGTCACGATCTCCCGCAGATCGGGATCGTCGTCCACAAAGAGAATTGTGTTTGCCATCGGAGAATAGTGGGTTAACTACAGCGCTATATAGCCAATCTCTCCACCAAAATCAACGGGTACCAACCACGATGGGCTCCTTGTCGTTGTTCCCAATGAGTGGAACGTACCCCATACCTCCATTCTACGAGCCCCGTATGCATCCCCGACCCAATGTCGCCCTGAGTGTATTGGCTCTCTTGACCGTGTTCCTTTCCTCGTCCGCTGTCGGGCAGATTTCGGCGTTCCCATACACACAGAATTTTGATTCTCTTACACCCCCGGAATTGCCCTCAGAATGGTCTTCATCCCAAAACCACACGCCTGGAACCAACGACTTTACCACATCACCCACCACGCCGCGCTCACTTCCCAATGCGGTTGGCTCCACCAACGCGACAATTGGACAGACCCTCACGTCGTGCCCTGTTGATTTTTCTGGGAAAGTCCCGGATCGCCTATCGTTCTACACTCGCAGGTCCTCCACTCATCTGGCCCGTGTCGTGGTGGAAGCTTCCATTGACGGGGGTGGAACCTTTCCAATTCAAGTTGGTGACACGCTGACCAACACGGTGCCATCGAGTTATGTGCTTTCCTCCTTTACCATCCCGGACACTCTATCGGACAGAAACAGTGTGAAGTTCAGGTGGAGAATTATCCCTGATGCGAGCGGAAATACTGCCACGTTCAGAATCGATGACATTTCGATCTCAGTTCAAGTTATGCAAGACCTTTCAATGACAAGGCTCTCGTTCGTTCCTGTGAGCCCCGTGGAGGGTGACAGTGTGACGGCTGTGGCAAGGGTGATGAATGTGGGTCAACAGACAGCATCCTCATTCACTGTTCAGTTTTATGAGGATCGAAATCGCGACTCCATTCCTCAACCGGATGAACTGGTTGCAAACGTCTCCAACCTTCTCCCGTTGGCTGTTGCTGATTCAGTTGATCTCATGGGGAGCATTGGTCAATTCCGTCCCGGGGATCGCATGGTGATTGCGCGTGTATCGTATGCACTGGATGAGACTCCGGGCAACAATCAAGCTTCTGTCCTTCTGAGAGTCGGTTACCGGGCAGGGAGCGTTGTTGTCAACGAGATCATGTACGCTCCAGTGGGGACAGAGCCTGAGTGGGTCGAGTTGTTTAACACCAATACGGACAGCATCAGTTTGAAAGACTGGCTAGTATCAGACAACGTGGTGACGTCGCGAAAAATTATTTCGCCTTCCACAATCATGATTCCGCCTGCGGGCTATGTCCTTCTTACCAGAGATTCAGCAGCCCTGATCGATGTCCACCCCAATATTCAATCACGCATTATCAACGTCTCGGGCTTTCCAACGTTGAACAACAGCGGGGATCAGGTTGTTCTGTACGACAATCGTAGTGCAACGATGGACAGCGTGCCGTATCTTCCAGGTTGGGGAGGTAACAGCGGGGGAAAGTCGATTGAGAGGGTGGACTCCCGCGGCTCCTCCACACAGCAATCGAATTGGTCCACATCGAGGGATGCGGCGCGAAGCACGCCGGGACAACGCAATAGCATTTCGCGAAAAGACCATGATCTTGCCGTTAGCGCCCTCGTCATTTCGCCTGCGTTACCCGTTCGCGGCGATTCCATTACTGCGATGATGACTGTAAGGAATCCAGGATTTGTGGAGGCAAGCGGATATGTCCTTCAATTGTTTGATGACGCCAATCGTGATTCTCTCCCCCAGCCCGGTGAGATGGTCCATGCTGCCAACCAGTCATTTCCTTTGGGGCCCCTTGATTCACTGACGTTCAGCTTTCCTCCCTTCCATCCGACCCGGAATGAGCACATCCTCATTGGCGTTGTGGCTTATGCAGGGGACGAGGATTCTTCGAACAATGCAATGTGGGTGCGTAGTGAGATTGGCCACAGAAAGGGGTCAGTCGTCATTAGCGAAATCATGTACAGTCCTGTAAACGAACCAGAATGGGTGGAGCTGGCCAACATCACGGGCGACACCGTTGATATGCGCGGGTGGAAGGTCAGTAACCGATTCGCAAACAACCGTTATGGCATAACAACAGAATCGATTTTTTTCCCCCCTGGCGGCCTGATTGTTATTACCAAAGATACGGCTTTGCTGGCGCAACGATACGGGTGCCTCTGGAGTAGAGTTCTCCAGGTCCCGTCACTTCCGACATTTCTATTCAATAATTCTGGCGATGCCGTCGTGGTGCTTGATAATGCGGGCCTCCAGATGGATTCGGTCAAGTTTGTGTCGACGTGGGGTGGTGAAGGAGGTGCTTCATTGGAACGCATCGATCTTCTGGATGCTTCAAACGATTCGGTCAACTGGGCCTCATCGATGGACTCCATGAGGGCGACCCCGGGGAAAGAAAATTCCATTGCCACGCTGGATCATGATTTGAAAGTGATGAAACCCCTGGAACAAATTGTACTACCGGGAGTACCTGTGCCGCTTGGGGTTACAGTGAAGAATATCGGCCGGCGACCAGCGAGCGGGTTTGAGGTGGCGTTCTTTGATGACAGCAATCGCGATTCAAGTGCAACGGTCGACGAGCTTATCGCCCGCGTTCATGTCCTCCAAGCTCTTTCCCGGGGCGAGACCCTCCACGTCACAACACCGTGGTCTGCACCGTTGCCGGGAATTCACCGCGTCATGGCAACAACCGAATATGCCCCTGATATGAGGCCGGGAAACAACATCACTTCATTTGTGGTGAAGATCGGATATGGATCGGGGACGGTGGTGATTAATGAAATCATGTATGCTCCATTGACCAACGAGGCCGAGTATGTCGAGCTGGTGAACAACAGCTCTCAGAGGGTTGATCTTTCGGGCTGGAAGATTTCGGACCGTCCGGAAACCTCGGGCTCCTCGAATGAGTGTTCATTGGGTACTCGGAGGCGTCCTTTACAGCCGGGCGAATGCTTTGTGATTGCATCGGACTCATCAGTCTTCAAACGCTTCCGTAATCTTGATACAATGGACAACGGCCGAATAGTGATAGCAAACCATTCTGGTCTTGGGTTCAACAATGAAGGTGATGCAGTGATCCTACAGGATGCGGTCGGAAGCACCATTGACAGTGTCGCCTATACGCCTTCGTGGCATAATCCCAATGTGGCTGATCAAACCGGCCGATCGCTGGAAAAGATCGCTCCGTGGCTGCGGTCGAATGATGCGCGCAGCTGGAGTACATGCGTTCTTGGTATTGGTGGTACTCCGGGGGCTACGAACAGCATTTTCACTGCCGGTCTTCCTGTGCAAGCAAGAGTGTCCTGCTCGCCGAATCCGTTTTCGCCTGACGGTGATGGTGTGGAAGATTTCTCCATCATTCACTATGAGTTGCCGACGGAGGTTGCCACCGTCAGTGTCAGGCTGTACGATGTGAAAGGCAGGCTGATCAGGCATCTTGTCAACAGTGAACCCAGCGGAATGAAAAGGGAAGTTGTGTGGGATGGGCTGGATGAAGAACGACAAAAGGCCCGTGTGGGCATCTATGTCATCCTTGTTGAAGGATTGAATCAGATCGGCGGAAACGTGTACTCAGCGAAAGGCGTGGTCGTCCTCGCAGCAAAGCTGTGAGGTCTCAGAGCGCTTCGAGTGATTGTCCTGCAAAATCCCTATTCAAAAGGCGGTTGACGAGTTTGAGCAGATCCTCTGTCGATGTTGTCTTCTCAAGGAAAAAGTCGAGCGCGGGGTCAAGGACCACAACACTTGCGTAAATATCTTTGAATCCAGTAACAAAGATGAACTTCGTCTGACAGTACTTCTCTGTGTTCCTCACATAAGCGTGGAGCTTGATCCCGTCCAGTTGTGGCATCCGGATATCCGAGATAATCAGATCGATATCCTTTGATTCGAGTACCTCAATCCCTTCCAGACCGTCTTCTGCTGTGAAAACCGTGTAGCCTCCGAGGCTCAAGGCAAGGTCCAGCAGGAACAGGTAATCAGAATTATCGTCGACAACGAGAACGTTCATGGGTCTATAGTGTGCCGGGCGTTACCATTCCGGGGCTAGATCCACTTGCCCGCAAAGCTTCGAAACAATAACTGATCCACCAATTTCACAATCTCATTGACCGGTGTTGTCTTGTCAAGGAATCGATCGAGTTCCGGATCTATCCCGGGAACATTGTTATAGACATCCTTGTATGCCGAGAGGAAGATGAACTGAATACTTTTGTACCTGTCCAGTTCCCGGGCGAACGAGTGCAACTTGATTCCATCGAGTCTTGGCATCCGGATATCAGAAATGATGAGGTCTATGTCGTTGGATGTCAGCATCTCGCATCCCTCAATACCATCCTCGGCAGTAATGACATCGTATCCCGATGACATAAGGGCTTCCTTCATCAGGTGGAGGTAGTCGGTATTGTCATCAACGAGCAGGATCTCCATCATAGGCTCTGTTCCAAAGGGTTACTCACAACTACTTCATAGCTAATTTCCTGCCAGAAATTGATCTGATAAAATCGTTCGAACGGTCACAGGTACCAGGTAGTACAAGGAAATAATGACATCGGTGTGGTAGGAAGAACCCATGCAGGAGGAAAGAACGCCAACATGTTCATACCTCTTCAGATAGGCCAGGCCAAGAACCTCCCTTTGCATTCATTGCATCTGATTGAGGAACAGTGACGAGCGAGGTGAGAAGATTCTATACTGGAGATGCGGGTGGATCTATCGTGAGCCGATCATCAGTTCCATGTCCGATCGCACCAATCTGTAGAGATTCCATTCTTTCATGTGTGTCGCCCCAAAGCCCTTGTAGAAATCAATTGCGAGCTGGTTCCAATCCAACACCATCCATTCCATGCGTCCGCAGCCTCGGCGGTGCGCTTCCTTGACCATTGCTGTGAAGAGAGCATGCCCGACTTTCTGCTTTCGAAATTCAGGCAGGACAAAGAGGTCTTCAAGATACAGAGTGGGGAGCGCAAGAAAACTCGAGTATGTTTCGAAGACAAACGCGTACCCTGCCGCCTGACCATCAAGGTCGCCAAGGTAGGCATCGAAGCGCGGCCGTTCGCCCGCCATGTCCCTGGCAAGTCGCTTCTTCGCAGCCGGACCTGGTGGGTCGAGTTTCTCATACGCCGCCAGTGCGTCGACGAGCTTCAGGATTGTCGGTGTGTCGGCTTTTGTCGCTTTGCGGACGGTGAGCATGTCTCAAGGGAATTTGGGATTCAAGACTGGTCGATTGAAACTGGATAGGGTGGGGCGGAACTCAACTTGTTCCGCCCCAGAGGAAAGCCGTGGTACTCGATAAACTACTTTGAGCCCGTGGTCTTCTTTCCCGCTTTAAACTTGGCCATCGATTTCTCGTACTCGGCGAGCTTCGCTCCCGCCACGGTTTTCAGGATATCCAGGGCGTGTTGCTCAAGCCCGATTGCCTGATCGGTGTTTCCACACGCGAACTCCACTGTTGCATACGTGTCGAGGAAGCTTGCTCTGTCTCACATCCTTCGTGGTCAAATCGACTGCCTTCTTTATCACCTCTGATGCATGGTCAAGATTGATCCCGTTCTCAGCGCAGGTCCACGCGTAGTCGTTCATCATCGAAGCGTCGGCGGGATTCTGCTCGATGTATTGGGTGAAGTACTTGCGGGCATTCGTTCCATCCTTGGTTTTCGCGTAGGTTCTCCATACAGTATACAGGGCATTCCGAAGCATATCTGACTTTGGATACTTTGTCACAAATCCTTCAACAGGGGTTGGGTCCTTGCTTTCTTTGAACGTGGCGATTGCGACGTTGTACTCCGCCTCCTCGTTGTGGCCGAGGGTATTGTTAGGATCAAGCTCGATGAGTTTCTTGAAGTGTTCGATGGCCCCCGGGGAATTGTTCCTGTCCATGAACTTTGTCGCCAGTGCGTATCGCAATGCCGGATCGCCGGGTTTCGTCTTCACCTCCGCGAGCATTGTGCTCATGGTGTTCACGCCGTTGACGTAGTCGGTGACAGTCTTCAGGAAAGGTCCGGCAGGCACATAACCGAGGATCCGATCGATCTCATCCCCGTTTGAATGGATGAAGAGGATGGTGGGATATGCCATCACACCGTATTTCTTCGCAATGGCGATGCCTTCCCCCTTTTCCGCGTCGATCTTGATGGGAACGACGTGCTCATTGATGTAGTCTGCCACGTTGGCATTCGAGTATGTTCTTGCATCCAGCGTGTCGCACCAACGGCACCAATCCGTGATGAAGTCAATCATGATGGGTCTCTTCGCGTCGTCGGCCTTGCTCACCGCTTCGGAGAGTTGTCCGTGCAAGAACTTTATTTCGGCCTGTGCGGAAGTTGCTAGAGAAATTCCGAGTACTAACATCACAATTATCCTCATACCACCTCCCTGCGCTGTTAAATGAATTTTGGACAAGATAACATTTTCAGAAGGAAGGCACAAGGCTTGGCTTGATTGTTTAACCGGTTCTGCGGATATTTGGCCGTGCGTTTTCCCTCCCCGCTGCGATTGCATCTGAGAATCCGTGGTTGGAACACATAACGAGGATATCATGAACAGAGTTCCACGTAGAGTTGTATTCCTGGTGCTGCTTGCGACATCTGTCTTCATTTCGTGCAGTGCGGTAATAGCGCAGGATCATCCAGAGAACGTCAAAAACTTGGAGCAGCAATTCCGATCCATCCCGGAGCCTGCCCGCTTGCGCGAGTACATGAAACGCCTGAGCGCCCGGCCGCACCATACGGGTTCGGCCTATGACAGGGAGAACGCCGAATGGATTCTCGCAAAGTTCAAGGAATGGGGATGGGATGCGAGGATCGAGACATTTGACGTACTGTTTCCGACGCCAAAAGCAAGAGTTGTTGAACTGGTTGAACCAACGAAATTCACGGCAATCCTCCAGGAACCCGTTGTGCCGGACGATCCGACATCGGGCCAGGAGGCAGAGCAACTGCCCACCTATAACGCATATTCTGTGGATGGAGATGTTACGGCACCTCTTGTATACGTGAACTATGGCATCCCTGATGATTATGAGCATCTGGAGCGGATGGGAATTTCCGTGAAGGGGGCGATTATTATTGCGCGGTACGGGGCCTCCTGGAGGGGGATCAAACCCAAGGTTGCGGCAGAGCACGGAGCTGTAGGATGTTTGATCTATTCTGATCCACGGGGCGATGGATATTTTCAGGGTGAAACTTTTCCGCAGGGTCCGTGGCGTCCGGAAGAGGGAGTGCAGCGTGGCAGTGTGATGGATATGCCATACTATCCGGGAGATCCTCTCACGCCCGGTGTCGGTGCCACTGCTGATGCAAAACGGCTTCCGTTGAGTGACGTGAAGGTGTTCACCAAAATTCCGGTACTGCCGCTTTCCTACGGAGACGCAAAACCATTGCTGTCAGCTCTTGGCGGACGCGTTGCTCCCTCCGATTGGAGAGGAGCTCTCCCCATCACATATCACATCGGGCCGGGGCCCGCCAGGGTGCACATCAAGGTGCAATCGAATTGGGGAAACAAGCCTGTGTATGATGTTGTCGCGCGCATTCATGGTTCGACATATCCTGACGAGTGGATTATTCGGGGCAACCATCAGGATGCGTGGGTGAATGGAGCAGAGGATCCGATCTCGGGCCAGGTGTGTTTACTTGAAGAAGCACGTGCGTTTGGATTGCTGATGAAGCAGGGTTGGAAACCCAAGCGGACGATTATCTACTGTGCCTGGGATGGTGAGGAACAGGGATTGTTGGGATCGACTGAGTGGGTTGAGGCGCACGCCGACGAGTTGAAACAACGCGCCGCGCTCTATATTAACTCGGATTCGAATGGCCGCGGCTTTCTTGGTGTGGGAGGGTCGCACACATTGGAGAAGTTCATTAACGGTGTGGCCCGTGACATTGAAGATCCTGAAACCGGGCTCTCTGTGTGGAAACGCCTCCAGCTTCGTCAGATCGCCAACACACCTGCGGCGGATCGGGGCAAACTCCGGAGTTCACCGGATCTTGCCATCGGTGCGCTTGGCTCAGGCTCTGACTACACAGCGTTTGTCGATCATCTCGGCGTTGCTTCCCTCAACCTCGGCTTTGGAGGTGAAGGAGGCGGTGGCAATTACCACTCGATCTATGACGACTTCTACTGGTTCACGCATTTCTCCGATACGTCTTTTGTCTATTGCAGAGCGTTGGCCCAAACAGCCGGTACGGCTGTGATGCGGTTCGCCGACACAGAACTGCTGCCGTATGATTTCAACGGTTTCACCGAGACCGTCAAGAAGTATGTTGATGAGTTAAAACTGCTGCACAAGAAGGAACGCGACGATATTATCGACCAAAATACTCAGATCCAGGAAGGAGTATTCGCCGCTGTTGCTGATCCTCATGAACAGTCCGTACCGCCGCAAGTCGAGGCGGTTCCACCATACCTGAATTTCACGCCCTTTGAAAATGCGCTCGATACATTGACGCATAGTGCTGCCCGCTATCAAAAAGCATCGGCGAGATGGATCGATGAACGACGTCCTCTTCCGAAGGGAATTAACTACCAACTCATTCAAAGCGAACGAATGCTTGCGAGCCCCGATGGACTTCCCAACCGGCCATGGTTCAGACATCAGATCTATGCCCCCGGGTTCTATACGGGCTATGGCGTAAAGACGATACCCGCGGTGCGTGAAGCAATTGAGCAAAAGCAGTGGAAAGAAGCAGACACGCAAATCGTACGCGTTGCGGATCTTCTGAAAAATCTGGCCGGCCACGTCGAGGTTATGGCGAATGAGTTCGAGCAAACAGAAAAGCCACATTGAGGACGCAGCATAGCTGACACATGCTTACCTCCGGTTCAATTGCTCTTGAGATTGCAGTCCGCACAGCGATCATTTACATTGCCGTGTTGATCGGCATGCGACTCGCCGGCAAACGGCAGGTCGGGCAGATGACACCATTTGACCTTGTGGTGCTCCTGCTGATTGCCAATGCTGTGCAAAACGCCATGACCGGACCGGACACGTCTCTTGTAGGTGGTTTGGTGGCGGCGGCAACGCTTCTTATTTTGAACACCATCATTTCCCGTCTCGCTTTCAGAAACAAGCGTGTGCGTAGAGTGGTGGAGGGAAACCCGACGTTGCTTGTTCATTCCGGCAGGATTATCCAAAGTAACCTCACACAGGAGAAGATTGGCGAGGAGGAGCTTCTGCAGGCATTGCGTGAGCACGGTGTATCGTCAATTGAAGAGGTGCAGGGTGCAGTGCTCGAAATCGATGGCTCCATCAGCGTCATCAAGAAGGACGAAATGCCCAAGACGCATCAGATGCACCATCGTATCAGATTTCTTCGCCGCCCGTAAGCTTGAGCATCCCTCGCTGATCAATCTCCGGGCCCTGGATGGGTTATTGATCGTAATTCTTGAATACAGGAGGAACCATGTCAATTAGGACTTCAACCCTCGACGGCGGTATCGGACTTATTGAAGCGCGAGGGTCACTTGTTGGTGGAGAAGAAACGGACAAACTTCGCCAGTCCATTGCGGGATTTGTTGATCGTGAATACGACAAGCTGGTTATTGATCTGAGCAATGCAACGTACCTCAACAGCACCGCAATCGGAGTGTTGATGCACGGGTTTACGAGCTATGCAAAAAGAAATTGGCAGCTGAAACTCTGCGGTGTGAACAAGAAGATCAGCAGTATCTTTGTTATTACAAAGCTCTCGCTGGTGTTCGATGTTGCGGACACCCGCAAGGCCGCACTTGAGAGTTTCAAGTAGATAGTGTCCAACAAGATCCCATGGCAGTGACTCCATCATCAACAGGCGACTATCTCCTCGGCGTGAACCAGGCTGAGTTTGAGCGTCTTCGCTTCCAGCACAGTGTGTGGGCACCGGTAACAAATGCGTTCTTCGACCGCTTGCATGTGGGGAACGGATGGAAGTGTCTCGACGTGGGTGGCGGGCCGGGGTTTGTGGCAATCGATCTTCGGGAGAGAGTTGGAGAGGAGGGGAGTGTAACTGTTCTGGAGCCATCGCGCTACTTCCTGGATTGGTTTGACAAAACCGTGTCGGAGAGGCATTGGCAAAACACTACTTCAGTTCCTGGAAGAGCCGAGGATGCCAATCTGCCCGAAGATGATTATGACCTCATTTTCGTCCGCTGGGTGATTGCATTCGTGTCTGATCCCGGGAGGTTTTTGGAACGTCTGTCAAAGCTGTTGCGACCCGGGGGGATTATTGCCTTTCAGGATTATTATTACGAAGGCCTGTCCCTCTTCCCACGCGGTGGCGCATTTGATTCGATGCCTGCGGCAGTGAAGTTATACTACAACTCCGGGGGAGGTGACCCATATATTACGGGCCTCCTTCCCTCACTCTTCAAGAAACACGGGCTGCAACTCGTTGATTTTTCCCCTCACTCACTTGCAGGCGGTCCGGACAGCGGTATCATGGAATGGGCGCATCGGTTCTTCACAACCCACACGCACGCGATGGCTGAAAAAGGCATCATCTCCGGCGCACAGGCCGATGCGATGCTCGCTGATTGGCATCTCCATAGGGAGAACCCCGATGCATTGTTCTTTTCACCGATCGTTGTCGACGTTGCAGGCCGACGTTCCCTCTGAAGTTGTCCAGTTTGAAAATCCCTCTCCAATCAGTATATTGACCGCGACTAAGCTTCGTGGCAACCTGTGGTTTAATCACCATCAACCCCGACCCCGGTTCTGATGTCTGGCGATATTCAATCCCTGAAGGAACTTCTCCAAACGCGGCACGCTGAAATTGCCGATGCGCATCTCCATGGTGCATCTGGCACCACGACGTGCGCTGAACTCACCACTACGATGGATGAGGTCATCCGGTCGATATACCGGATGATCCCGGTCGCCATGCAGAGGGGGAATGCCATTCTTGCGTTGGGTGGCTATGGGCGTTGCGAGTTGTGCCCGCAATCGGACGTTGACATTATGGTGCTTTCGCCGGCTGGAGCGAATCGTGAAACCGCAAACGAAACCGCCAAGTCGTTTCTGCATCTGCTCTGGGATGCAGGGCTGACGGTCGGACACAGTGTCCGCACAATTGACGAAGCGCTGCAAACGCGGGGTACATCGGTTGATTCATGGGCGTCAACAGTGGAAAGTCGGTTTGTCTGTGGCGATCAGGCCCTTGCCGGCGCACTATTCGCCGCCATGAAGGCGGAAGTGGAAAGAAGCAAGGACCGCTGGTTCATCGAAAGTGTGTTCGAAGATATTCGAAGCAGGCACATCAGGTTTGGGAACTCGGTAAAACTCCTCGAGCCGAATGTGAAGAAGAGTGCCGGTGGACTCCGTGATGTTCACACCGCATTCTGGTTGTACAGGTCAAGCGATCCAGTGTACTTCGTCCATCCTGGCCGCTCTTTCCCGGTCACGAACGAATTCTTCCGGCTGTTGAATTCGCATGGGGTTATTGACGCAGATGAATATGCGGCTGCCCTTGCTGCGTACGATTATCTCCTCCGCACCCGACATGCGATGCATTACCGTCGCAACTCGCTCCATGATACGCTGGAATATGCTCTTCAGCTCGAAGTTGCCGAAGATCTCGGTTACGGATCGAAGGCGGAACTGAGGTCGGTGGAGGTGTTCATGCATGAGTACTACCTTCATGCGCGTTCCATCCATCGCCTCCATCAGCGGTTGACGAATCTTTTTCGTGAGACACTCGAGAGCGGAATTGATCACGCAAGGGCAGGCGAGAAGATTGGGGATGTCTTCTGGCTTCATAACGACACCCTGTCGCTTGAGAATGGTATAAACCGATTTGAGCAGGCCGGGGTGATGTTTGAGGCATTTCAGTATGCCGCAGAGTTTGAAGCTGACCTGGACTTTCGCCTGAGGGCTGCCATCGAGCGAAGCGCGGAGCTGATAACACCGGAAGTATGCGTCGATGAATCGATCGCAGTGTTATTCAGGAAAATTCTCGGCTCTAGGAGGGTCGCGAGAACCCTTGGCGAAATGAACGAACTGGGAATTCTCGGCAGGTACATACCGGAGTTTGGTGACCTCATAGCGTTTTTCCAACACAACGTGTATCACTATTTCACCGCCGATGAACATACCATGGTTGCAGTTGCGAATGCGGAACGTCTGCGCGACCAGCAGGGAATCCTCCGGGAAGTGTTCCGTAACCTGAAGCGTAAGGATCTTCTCTATATGACCATTCTGTTGCATGACATCGGCAAACCAAGAGGTGTTGGCGATCACGAAGTGACAGGCGTGGCGATGGCACGGGAGGTTCTTGCGCGACTGGGTTTACTGGAGATGTTCAACGACGTGGCATTCCTCATCCGCAACCATCTGGTGATGGAACAAACTGCCTTCCGGCGTAACATTCACGATCCGGAGACAATCAAGGACCTTGCCGGGAAGTTTGAACGTCCGGAGCAGCTGGATTATCTCTATCTGCTTACGTATGCCGATCTCTCGGCGGTAAATGTGAACGTCTGGACGGAATGGAAGGCATCGATGTTGCAGGATTTGTACATGCGTACAGCGGAAGTACTGCGGCGAAATCTCAAGGGAGTCCAGATAGATGAATTCCATCAGTCAAAACGGGAAGCCGCCGAGGCCGGGATTGTGGAAAGCCTGAGTGCATCCTTCCCCCGAGAGAAAGTTGAGCGCCACCTGCAGGGCATTCAGAGTGAAGGCTATGTCGCAATCTTCACCGAATCTGAAATTGCCCGCCACATAGAAAAGAGTGAGGCTGGAGAAACCGTCTCAACACTCTTCAATCATTCGGAAGGGTACACGGAGATCACGATCGTTGCCCGGGATGCTCCGTTTGCTCTCTCGAAATTCTGTGCCGTGCTGTCGGCCAACGACGCGAACATATTCGACGCAAATGTCTTTACCCGTGATGATGGTATTGTCATCGATCGTTTCCGCGTCAGCGGGGCCATGAGCAAACGAGAACTTGATGAGCGGGTGTGCAGAAAGATTGCCGCCGATCTTGCACAGGTGATGGAAGGAGCGATTGACGTCGGGAAGATCTTCGCGGCGCACCATCGCAGGTGGAAGCGAAGACCGAAACTTCCTGCCAACCCAAACACCCGCGTCGACGTTGAATTCGAAGATAACCCGCGCTACACAATTGTGGATGTATATGCCCCTGATTCGGTGGGCTTTCTCTACAGAATCACGGAGACGATTTCCGGCCTCGGCCTCGACATCTACTTCGCCAAAATTGCCACCCGGGTCGATGGAATCATCGATGCATTCTACGTTCTGGATCGATCAGGAAAGACCGTTTCCGATCCGCAGCGGCGGGAAAAGCTTCGTTCAGAAATCCTCAAGTCCATTCGCAGCCTTCAGGAACAGGAGCTTGCATGATGTGCCTCCTTCATTCACCAGATTTCGACCCTGATGAATTCGAAACCCATTGGAATCTTCGATAGTGGTATTGGCGGACTGACGGTTGTTCACGCACTGACCAGCCGTCTACCCCATGAGAATATCGTCTACTTCGGGGATACAGCACGTGTTCCCTATGGACCGAAGTCCCCACAGGTTGTGCGAGAGTATGCCGCCCAGGATGTTGATTTTCTCCTCTCCAAAGATGTGAAGATGGTAGTCATTGCCTGTAATACCGTCTCTGCGGTTGCGCTCGATGTTGTGCAGAAACACGCGAAGATGCCCGTTGTGGGAGTAATCCTTCCGGGCGCGATGGCAGCAGTAGGTGCAACGAAGAGAAAACGTGTTGGCATCATCGGTACAAGAGCCACCGTGAATAGCAACGCCTATACGAACGCGGTGCGCCAGTTGGACGGAGAGGTGCATGTGTTTGCGCAGGAGTGCCCGTTGTTTGTTCCGCTGGCAGAAGAGGGGTGGATCGATCACAAGGTTACGGAGGTGGTAGCAAAAGAGTATCTCTTTCCGCTGAAACAGGAGAAGATCGATACACTTATCCTCGGATGTACCCACTATCCGATTCTCAGTCGCGCCATCGCGAAGGCCGTGGAGGCTAGTGTCATCCTGATCGATTCAGGAGAGGCTACTGCGGTGGACGTCGAGAGAGTGTTGGATGAGAAGGGTTTGCGCAATCCGAGCACTGACCGGCCGAATCTTCAGTTCTACGTCAGCGACATTCCGGCGAAGTTCGCGGAAATCGGGGAGAGGTTTCTTGGACAGAAGATGGGGCGTGTCCACAAGGCTGAGGGGTTTTTGTGAACACCGGAACCTTACTTGTGAGCAACAAAGGTAAGGAATGCATCCAATGCTGCAGCGTTCAGCACACCCTTGATTCTCTCGTACAATCGACTTCGACCGGGGATATGATACGAGTGCCTCACTCGCGCCGCCCTTGAAAAGCCTGCCCGCAGCAGCGCCCTTCGCAATGTTGTCTCGGTAAAAAAGGTGCGGTGATATCGGGGATGATTTCCACCTTCCCATTTGTGTTTCGCGGTCAGGAATTTCAGGCTGTGGAGGTTCGGGACTTCGAGTGCACAGATTCCGCCGTCGTGAAGCAGCAATCTTACTTGTTCGAGGCTCTTGAACGGATCGGCAAAATGTTCCAGTACATGCCAGAGGGTGACTATGTCCAAGCGCTTCCCGGAAGCTAGCACATGATCCAAGGTGCCGACAGAAGCTCTAAGATGGAACTCCTGTTTCGCGTACTCAATTGCTCGCTCGGAAACGTCAATGCCTTCAACAGCAAAGCCATGATCCAGGGCAGACTTGAGGAATCCGCCGCGACCGCACCCGACGTCGAGCAGCGTGCCGGATGACCTGAATTTCTTGATATATGATATCCTCTGTGTGTTGATCGCAAAGAGCTCGGCGAGGGATGGGTCATCGGAGTTTGCACGATATTGTTCAGCGTGGGCAATTGAAGGTTCATAATATTGTTCGTAGATGCTGGTCTCATCAGGCGGATTGGCGAGATAAACGAGGGAACAACGACGACACTTGAGAATCTTGAATGGCGGCTCAAGGAACTTGACGAATGCATCTGTGAATCCGCAATATGGGCAGGGTCGCTCGTCGGTCATTCTTCGCTCCGGGCCCAATATAGCCGAAAATCTTGCACCTCGCAACTTGTCTCCGCAGCTTGAATGCGTTACATTCATCTGAACTGCAGAAAGGAATCAGCCATGCCAGTACGCGAGATTCTCCAGCTTGGCAACCCGACGCTCCGTATGAAATGCGCGGGCGTGAAGTCGTTTCGCACGCCGGACCTCACCGCCCTCGTGGACGATCTGAGGGATACGCTCGATGATTTCAGGCGGCGTAACAATTTCGGGAGGGGAATAGCATCGCCGCAAATCGGAATCACCAAACGTGTCATCCTGATTCAGGTGGATAAACCGCTGGCGCTCGTCAATCCAGTCATTACCGGACGGAGCCGGAAGCTTATGACCTTATGGGATGACTGCTTCAGTTTCCCGAACCTGCGCGTGAAAGTGAAGCGCAATCTTTCAATCGACGTGCGATATCAGGACATAGAAGGGAAGAAACATCTTCTGAAAGCCCATGACGGCCTGTCGGAATTGTTGCAGCACGAGATCGATCACATCAATGGGATCCTTGCGGTGGACCGGGCACTTGACTCGAGGCATATCATTTTTCGTTCGGAGTACGAGAAGTGGTGGACAACGAAAGGGGCGGCCGCGTACTGAAATTGTCTGTCGTGTGCCCGATTGCCGGGAGGCGCGTTCGGTTTGGAACAGTGAGGATAGGATCACACGCGAGCGCGGCGTTAGAGGTTCTTTCCCCAGTTGGTCTTGATGCAATACTCGAAGATCCTGTCCGCATAATTTCTGAACAGCGGAAACTCTATTCCGCTCCCGCGGAGCAACACATCTGTGTTCTTCGAATCGAACAGCCTGTTGATGCTGACGTAGGGAAGCAGCGTATCGAGCTGACCCATTAGGGCGTCCTCGCGTCCGCTCATCCTTGCGCGTCGACGCTCGAACTCCTCTCTTGTGATGTACTCAATCGTGCGCGTCTGTTTGAGCGGCGTATGACTGTCAAAGTACTCAATCGCTCGCCCCACGACCTCGCTGAGCGGAGCGGCCCGTTCCGGTCCGGCGGTGATGTGGTACACCTTGCCAATTGATTGCGGCCTTTGCATGATATACACCATTGCGTCGTCAACCCAATCAATGGGGACAAGATCCATGAGTGTGTCCGGCGCACCCGGTACATAGGTAAGCATTCCCTTGTGGAGGAGGCGGAGTGGAATGTAGATGACATTGAAACTGCTTGTCTTGCCTGTCCTCGAATCGCCAATGATTATGGATGGCCGGAACACCGTAGCCGGGATCCTTGCAAAGTGTTCGCGCACAATCCGCTCTGATTCATTCTTGGACTGCTCATAGGTGTTAAAGAACTTCTGTCCCCTCTCAAGCTCATCTTCATGGATGTGACCCGCCCGTTGCCCGGAGACAGATGACGATCCGATATAGATGAAGCGCTCCAGGTGCCCCTTCTCCGCGCACATGTGTGCAAATCGGAGCATGCGACGCGTCCCGCCGCAATTGATCGCACGTGCTTCCTCGATAGGATGGTCGAAACGAATCGTTGCGGCTCCGTGAACCACGTGGGTCGTTTCATTGAAGAGACGTGCAAGCTGTTTTTTCGTTATCCCGCACTGGTCGAGAGCGACGTCGCCGAGCACGCCATCAATCCGCTCGATTGCATCCGGGATGTCATACTCGACGGCGACCCGGGCCGCAATCGACCGGGCACGTGAGCTTGCCTCGTCTTCATCTTTGCCACGAACAAGAAGCGTGATCGTCGAGCTGGGAAATGATCGAAGGATGCGCGGGATCAGGTTTGTGCCAACCAGGCCAGTTCCGCCGGTGACAAAAAAATGTGCGTGCATTGCGGTGAATTGATAAGGAATAAACGATGGACAAGTCAGCAAGAACAAGCCGCGGAGACATTATACGAATTGATGGCGAGGGGAACAAACAGGCTACGGGAGTAGCTTTTTCCTGTCAATGCAGGAAAATCTGAAATGCATACAGTTTACTGGATGTTTCGATATCCCAAACAAACTCCGATTTGGCCATGTGGAATATGGCACACCCTCTGCGTGCTATTGAGCGGGGGGAAAGAGAGAACCGTTCAATAACATGGCAGAGGCGCCGCATGCGTTCCCCGATTTGTTTCCTCCTCGTCCTGCTTGTCTGTGCCAGAGGCTTTTCGCAATACACACAGCCCGTATCCTCCGCAACCCAGAAGCAGACCCTCACCATATCGTTTGGTGCTGGAGTTCCGCAATCTCGCGAGGGGATCAAAGCATTCTGGGATATGGGTCCGAGCGGGTCGGCGAAGTTCATGGTAAACATCAGCAAGCCAGTATCGTTCGGCGTCGGTGTTGATGCTGTGCTCTTGAGGTTCAACGAATCAGCCTTTCGGTCCACGTTTCCGAATGTTCCGGTACGATCCACGAACGTGATGATGGCGAATGTCTATATCGCAATGAAATGCGTGCTGATGCCGTCGATGCGATTCACTCCGTTTCTGGGGGCGACCATCGGCGCGACTCATGTTTCTGAGGCGATCTATGGTGACGTGATTGACAGTGTAAGGGTGACGTACTATAATATTCCAGGACGAAGCAAACTGACGATCGGTGTCTCTGCAGGGACCGACCTGTATCTTGCGCGATGGATCGCATTCGAGTTGGAAGCGAAGGCCAACTACGTCCACAATGACCCCGATCTCGGCGTGGCGAGCTTCATTCGGGGAGGGTTCCGCTTCACTCTTTGATACTCTCCGCCGATTTTTCTATATTGCCGGTGACAATTCAATTTTGTTCCCGGCATTTCTTTTCTACCACTCCATGGATCGTCAGCAAGCTCTTTCCATCTTCAAGGAGTCCGGTGCTCTCCTCGAGGGCCATTTCCAGCTCACGTCAGGCTTGCACAGCAATCAGTATTTCCAGTGCGCGAAAGTTCTCCAATATCCACATCACGCGGTCAACACTGTGTGCTTCGATAGCCGGTCATTTCACGAACAACAACATTGATGCGGTGGTGGCACCTGCTCTTGGGGGCATTGTGGTTGGGCAGGAAGTTGGCCGTCAGCTTGATGCACGGACAATGTTTACGGAGCGCAAGGATGGAGTGATGCAGCTCCGCAGAGGCTTTGAGATTCACAAGGGCGAACGCGTGCTCGTCTGCGAGGACGTTGTCACCACAGGCGGTTCTGTTGTTGAAGTCATAAGAGTTGTTCATGAACTCGGTGGTCTGGTTGTTGGTGTCGGCTTTGTTGTCGATCGGAGCGGTGGAAGGGTGAAGTTCGATATCGTTCACGGTGGAACACAGTACGCGGTGCTGCAAATGGATGTTGTGACCTACAAACCCGAAGCGTGTCCGTTATGCGCGCAGGGATTACCGGTTGAAAAGCCGGGTAGCAGGGGAAACAAATAAGAATGCGGTGGTGTGTGTTTCCGACGAAACCCGCCTGCAATAGGGGCCATGTCTTGCGTTCAAGGAAGAGCAACAGGATTCCGGTTGTGCAGTGCGCCGTTCATTCAATTTCGGGTCTCTGATGGAACTCAAACTCCTCGAGAGAAAACTTCTGTACTCGGGAAAAGTATTTGATCTTCTCGTCGATCAGGTGGAGTATCCGTCGGGGAAAAGGGGGGTGAGGGAGATCGCTCATCACCCCGGGGGTGCCGTAACTGTGCCCCTCTTCGAGGATGGGAAGGTTCTTCTTGTGAAGCAGCTTCGCTATCCGCTTGGGAAGCACATCTATGAGCTCCCCGCCGGCAAGCTCGGTCCGGGCGAGGACCCCGGCGTTGCAGCAGCCAGAGAGCTTGAAGAGGAGACCGGCTACATTGCCGGATCGTTGGAGCGACTGGTATCCATCTACACGACGCCCGGCTTTTGCGACGAGGAGTTGCACATCTTCCTTGCCACACACTTGCATGAATCGCCTTCGGGGCATAAACGTGAAGAGGGAGAGTTCAGCATGACGATTGAGCGAATGCTACTGGGTGATGCACTGTCGTTGGTCGAAACCGGTGAGATCAAAGACGGGAAAACCATTGTCGGGCTGCTGTGGATGGACCGCCGGGTGAAAGGAAAATCCTGATGGAAGATCCTGACTCCAGAACATATTCGCTCGACCTGAGATCATGCATCGTCAAGAACTGCGGCGGCGAGCTTGCAGAGATATCGTACTACGAGCGCAACAACTGGGCCACCGTTGAGCTTGAGTGCAACAAATGCAAGAGGCGGTTTGTCGTGAAGGTGGAATGCTAGACGGGGATGGGGTTCTCAAACATTATATTTGATTTCGACGGAACGATCACGGATTCGAAGTGGGATATTGCCTCGGCGCAGCGCTGGGTTCTCAATCAGTTGGGCGTTGAATCGTATACAGAGGAGGATCTGTTTCCGCATATCGGCAAGTCGTTGGAAGAGACATTCTCTTCGTTGCTCCCGTCGCCCCTGCATGAGCGCATTCCCGAGGCTGCAAAGATGTATTCGGAATACTACCAGCCCCGATCGTTGCAGACCACGAAGCTTTTTCCGGGTGTCGCCGAGACGCTGGCAGCTCTTCACACAGATGGAAAATGTCTGGCGATTGCATCAACAAAGCGGGGTCCGGGCATTCGTCGGGCCGCTGACCACTTTGCCATCACAAAGTACTTTGTCCAACTCCAGGGCTCGGATGGCTTGCCGTTCAAGCCCGATCCCGCAATCATCAACAAAATTCTCGAAGACCAGGGTTGGGAAAGGCAAACAACGTTGATGGTGGGCGATACAGACAAAGACATCCAGGCCGGGAAGAACGCCGGTCTTTTCACTTGTGCGGTGACCTACGGCTCGCTCACGCATTCAGAGCTGGAACAGGAAGCCCCCGACTTCATCATCTCTCGATTCCCTGACCTGCTATCATTCGTATAGGCGCATCATGAATCCGGTGGAACTCATCAGGAAGAAACGGCAGGGAGGGGCGTTGACGAAAGATGAACTTCATGCCTTCATTGTCTCCTATGTGGATGGGGAGATTCCCGACTATCAAATGTCAGCATTTCTCATGGCCGTCTGCTTTCAGGGCATGACACCCGATGAGACTTCAACATTCACGGAAGTGATGCTTCACTCCGGAGAGGTGTTGGATCTGTCGGCAATTCCCGGGATCAAGGTCGACAAGCACTCGACAGGAGGCGTGGGCGACAAGGTTTCGTTGATCCTCGCTCCAATGGTTGCTTCGTGTGGTGTTCCGGTGCCGATGATTTCGGGGCGGGGTCTCGGGCACACCGGCGGAACACTCGACAAACTTGAATCCATTCCAGGCTTTAGCACCACCTTCTCGATTACAGACTATAAGAAGATCATCGCTGAAACCGGACTCGTGCTCATCGGCCAGACGAAAGAGATTGCCCCCGCCGACAAGAAGATGTACGCGCTGCGTGACGTGACTGCAACTGTCGAGTCGATTCCCCTTATCGCCGGCAGCATCATGAGCAAGAAACTTGCAGAAGGTATTGACGCTCTTGTGCTCGACATAAAAACCGGCAACGGGGCGTTTATGCAGAAGTATGCGGACTCACTTGCGCTTGCGAAGGCACTTGTAGGCATTGGGAATTCGTTCGGGAAGAAGACGGTCGGCTTCATCACAGACATGAGCCAGCCTCTCGGACGCATGGTGGGGAACTGGCTTGAGGTTGTGGAGTCAGTTGAGTGTCTGAAAGGGAAGAACGTCCCTGATCTCATGGAAGTCACGTATGTTCTCGGCGGAGCAATGCTGTGGCTTGGCGGAAAGGCGGGCTCCATTGAAGAAGGGATGAAGACATGCAAAGCTGCAATATATTCAGGCAAAGCATACGAGAAGTTCCTCCACGTTGTTCGACGACAGGGGGGAGACGTATCGTATATTGAGCAGCCGCGTAAATTTGTCGGCGCGAAGCATGTTGTCCGGGTGGAGAGTTCCGGAAAGGGCTATGTCTCCGGTTTTGACACCACGCAGATTGGATTACTTGCCATCGATCTCGGCGCCGGTCGAAAGAAAGTGGACGATGTGATTGATCCTGCTGCGGGGATCGTCTTCAACAAGAAGATCGGCGATCCGGTTTCTCCGGGTGAGCTGGTTGCGACTGTGTTTACCAACAAGGCTGACATTGTGCATCCGGCTCCCATGCGTCTCAAATCATGTATCCATATAAGCGAATCGCAGACGCTGCCACCTCCTCTGGTCCACGCGTATCTCGACGGCGCGGGAACAAGTCCATGGTCTGCACAGCCATCGTTTTGACATTCACCTTTTTTTCCATATTTTGGTGATAGTTTGATCTCCCGATACCGGAAACGGATCAGGCGCATCGCACGCCGTCAGAAACTCTTCCAGCAAACACCACAGGTACTCACACCAGGGAGGTTGCCATGATGTCCATAAGAGAATTGATCGGCAATCGGTCGGTGTTCACCGTCGACCGGAATGTCAACGTGCAGGCGGCAGTCGAGTATATGGCGCAGAAGAACATCGGTGCGGTGTCGGTGATGGATGGGGATCGGCTGGTCGGGATCTTCTCTGAACGTGACGTCATCATTCGGGTTGTTGCGAAGGGGTTGAATCCCTCAACGACGGCTGTCTCCGGCGTCATGACTACAAATCTTGTTGTTGCCGCTGCTGATGAGACGTATGAGTCGTGCCTCAGGAAAATGAAGCAGGCAAATTGCCGTCACCTTCCGGTGATCGAAGGCGACAAGCTTTTGGGGTTCATCTCGTTGCGCGACCTTCTGCTGGTTGATATCTCGGAAAAAGACGATACCATACAGTTTCTCAATACCTACATGTTCCACATTCCGGCTGGCGTCGAAAAGCGCTACGCGAAATAGGCCGAACCAGGAGAAGATGCATGCCTGTAGTAACATTCTACGATGAGCACCGTTCACACGAGGTTGAAAGCGGGACAAACCTTCGACAGTTCATGCGCAGAGTCCACATCTCTCCCTATCAGGGAGTTACAGTACTTACCAATTGCCGCGGTCATAACTTCTGCGGGACTTGTGCCGTGGAGGTTGTTGACGGAAAGGGTGCTTCGTCACGAGGACAGGACGAGGAGGCAACACTGAGAGGTAATCTTGCGATCGCGAAGGTGGTTGACAAGAACCTTCGGCTTGCCTGTCAGACCAGGGTCATGGGGGACATGATCGTGAGAACGCATCCTCGTCGCCAGATCGATAAGGAGCAAACCAGGCAACGCTTCGTGCTCATCGGCATCACCTCATTCTTTCTGCTTGTGTTCGCCGGGATGTTCGTGTATCTCTTCCTGGATATGACCCGGAAGTTCTGATTGATCCATTGGTGAAGATTGCGAGGGTACCCCCGGCCCGATTTCATTCGAACCGCTTCCTAACTCGTTCCCTTCTTCAACACGGCGAGCATCGCCTCGTGAATGAGGCCGTTGGTTGCGAGCACCTGCTTGTTGTAGATTGAAGATGGAGTGCCGGAGAAGTCTGTCACCTTTCCGCCTGCCTCGGTCACAAACAGTATTCCCGCGGCCATGTCCCACGGGTTGAGATTGACCTCCCAGAATCCATCCATTCGTCCTGCCGCTACATACGAAAGGTCAAGAGCAGCCGATCCAAGTCGTCGCAGTCCCTGTCCTTCCATCAGGAAGTTGACGAAATGTCCGACGGCGTTGTCCGGGTTCTTCGCGATATCATACGGAAAGCCCGTAACCAGCAGACTGTTGATCAGTTCAGTGGCCGCAGAAACTTTCATTCTCTTCCCGTTGCAGTACGCTCCGGAGCCCTTCTCCGCGGTGAAAAGCTCCTCTGTGTTTGGGTCGTACACAACTCCTGCAACAATCTCCCCTTTGTACTCGATGCCAATCGTGACGCAGAAGATAGGCAGTCCGTGCAGGAAGTTTGTCGTTCCGTCAAGCGGATCGATCACCCATTTGTAATCCGAAGTGGTGGCTGCCTCTCCGCTTTCCTCGGCGAGGATCGCATGATTAGGATGGCGTCTTTTGATAATGCTGATAATTTTTGCCTCGGAGGTCTTGTCGATCTCGGAGACGAGGTTCCGTTCCTCTCCCTTCTTTATCTCAATGGACCGAACCTTCCCGACGCTGAACTTAAGGTATTTGCCTGCTTCCCTTGCTGCTTCGATGGCGACGTTAAGCATGGTATTCCTTGCCGGTCTTCAAATGATGCGAGATGTCAGCGAGTGTGTTGTCGTACCAGCATTTTTCTGAGCCTGTCCGCGTGTTTCTTGTTCATCCTGAACCTGATGGTGATTTCTTCACCGTCGTACTTCTTGTCGAGAATCTCAGCCATGTCATGAATTTGAGAGATTATATGATAGTCGTCCTGGCCGAAGGTCATCGTTTGCTCTGAGAGGCTGTCTTCCAATAAATCCATGATCTTTTTCTCAAGCGCCTTCATGTTGATACTCCGGGCCGCAGAAATGAACACCGCATTGGTATAGTTCTCGTTCAGGTAGCTGAAGATGGTACGGCTCCCGAGTTTATCGATCTTGTTGAACACCATGACGGTGGGCTTGGGATCACCGATGATAGTCGCGAGCGTTTCGTTCACGACGGTAATCTGTTCCTCGAAGAGAGGATGGCTGACATCGACAACGTGAAGGAGCATGTCCGACTCCGCGACTTCCTCCAGTGTGCTTTTGAATGAGGCCACAAGGTGATGAGGGAGTTTCCTGATGAACCCGACGGTATCGGAAAGGAGAATCTTGTGTGATGGCGAGAGGGTCACAAGCCGTACAGTCGAATCCAGAGTCGCGAAGAGCCGGTCCTCGACCAGCACCCCCGCCTTGGAGAACCAGTTCAGCAGGGTGGATTTGCCGGCGTTGGTATACCCGACAAGTGCAACCCGCGGGAAATTCTCCCGTCCTTTGCGTTGTTCTGCGCGCTCCTGCGCGATCTTCCCCAGCTTGCCATTCAGATGAGAAATGCGGTGCCGGATCGCCCGGCGGTCTGTTTCGATCTGCGTTTCGCCTGGCCCCTTCGTCCCGATTCCTCCGAATTGCTTCGAAAGGTGAGTCCACTGACGGGTAAGGCGCGGGAGCCGGTACTGGAGTTGCGCAAGTTCCACTTGTGTCTTGGCTTCGCTTGAACGTGCACGCGAAGCAAAGATGTCGAGGATGATTGCGCTACGGTCGACGATCTTGCATTTGATGAGTCGCTCAAGGTTGCGCACCTGCACAGGCGAGAGGTCATCGTCAAAGATGACAAGGTCGACGCATTTCTCCTTGACGAGATACGCCAACTCGTCCGCCTTTCCGCTCCCGATATAGAATGCAGCATCGATATTCTGCCGCTCCTGGATAAGTTTGAGGACAACTTGTGCCCCGGCAGAGTCCGCAAGAAGTTCCAGTTCCCCGAGGTACTCTTCGACTCTTGTCCGTGCAGATTGACGCGTTGCAACACCCACCAGAATTGCACGCTCTCTCTTTACTGTCTCGCTCAATGTCATGGGTTCGTCCTGTTCGTTCGTACAGGCCTTGACTCGCGGGCAACGGCCATCTCGACAAGTGCGACCACGATTGCGAGGACAAGAAGATACTTCCACAGTTCAATGCCCAGCCTCGATTCGAGTATCGTTGTTTCGAACTTGTCGGATCCGCGTAGCCGTCGGGCCTGATCCTTCTTGACACCGATGCGACTCCAGAACTCTCCAAATTCCTCGTCCGTCGCGTGCCTCAGATCGGATTCGGCGGGGTTGACGTTGACTGCGGCAGCATGGAGCAGGTCCTTTCCAGTACGAAGGTCGTACACTCCGCTCTCAGTTGTCGCCGATGATCCAAACGTGGAGAGTCCCGAGGAGGTGCTCGCGTGAGGAACGACCCGTTCCTCGATTCCGCCGGGTGATGAGAATGCATAGATGTCTTTGCCGGAGGAGTTTTTCAGGCGCAGCGCGACATTGAGGTCGTCACCGACGGTGTTGGTGGAAACGGTATTGCCACCCTGGGCCAGATACACGATTGAACGATGAAGGAGAGGGGCGAAGACCCCCTTTACCGGGAAGTCCGACCAGCCGAGGTTCGCGTCCACCGAGAAAAGCAGCACACGTCCCGCACCCCTCTCATACTCGGTGAGGAACTCCGTGCCATCGGACAATGATATGATTGTGCGTCCCTTCTCTCCGGCCTGGGGCTTGATCGTTTTGAGCACCCGCGGCGATTCTACTGCGGTACCTGTTCTCTTTCCGATTGTTGGCCGGTCAAAAAGTCCTTGAAAGAGAGGGTGATCGTAATCCACTTTGTCGAAGGAAAGGAAGCTCGATTGTTCTGATGCGTTGGTGCCGACTGTTTGCCCTTCCGCGGTCCGACAGGATGGGATATCCAGCTTTGAAAATACGGTCTCGTTCCAGTTGGTGATGTTCGATTCGTCGTCAGGGAAAATTACGGCGCCGCCACCGGACTTGACAAACCGGGCAACTCGATCGGCATCGGTCGGGGTGAACTCTTTGACGCCGCAGAATACGAGCACGTCGAATTTGTTGATGTCGAGCGATGAAAGTTGCGGTTGAGTTGTCTGCGTTGTTCTGAAGACACCTGCAAGACTGGAATCGCCGCCAAGCGTCAGTGCCAGCGAGACAAGCCGGGTATCCTCTTGTTTCCCTCCGACCATGAGCACGTTGATGTCCTCCGGCACGTTCAGTGCAAAATAGCGTTTGTTGTCAGCCTCCAGAGCATCATCTTCGAGCTGAATATAACCCTTGAGAATCCCGCGTCGCTTTGGGATGAAGGAAAAATCCCCGATCCCCGTTGACCGGGGACCGATGTCAAGCGACTGCTGAACAACACGGGTGCCATCGACGTAAACGCTCACGATCGAGTTCTGCATCGGCGCGGTACCGAAGTTACGGACTGCGACCTTGATGCTGACCGGTTTGTTCTTTGAAATGATCTGCGTCTCGATATCGGCAGAGGACACCCCCGCATTGTCTTGCTGCTTCCCCGTTTCCACAACGAAGACCTTCACTTTGTCGTCGAACAGGTCCGCGGAATCCTTGCTCGAGGTGACGAATTGCGTGGCCTGCGCATCCGTAACGAGATACACTTCCTGGTTGAAATTCTTTGTTCCGGCGAGCACTTTCGCCATGGCACCGAGCGCGTCCCGGAACGGTGCGGTTTCCATCGATGGCGTAAGCTTTTCAATCACTTCCCTGACCGACGCCCACCGACGAAGGAGCAAACACCTCCTTGTGTCTCACTTCCGAAAGCCTGATGAAATAGAGCTCATCGCCTTCCTTTACCAGATTCAACAGATTTCCTACTGCCGTAGTTGCCTGTGTAAGAACAACGCCCCGCTCGTCGCGGACCGACATGCTCGGTGAGTCATCGAGCAGGATAACGATGGTGGATTTCGCGTGCGAGCCGATCGTTCCCATGGACCCCCGCAACGCAGGCCGGGCAAACGTAAGAACGATGAGAATAATGAGCAGCGTGCGAAGGATAAGCAAAAGGATCTGGCGGATTTTCACCCGTCGCATCTTCGTCTTCTGCAGCTCCTTGAGGAACTGGAGCGAGCTGAACTCAACAGTTTTCAGCTTGCGAAGGTTGAGGAGGTGGATGATGATGGGAATGGCTGCTGCTGCAAGGCCGAGCAGCAGGAATGGATTGAGAAACGTCATGAACCTCGATGCATTAAAATACGCCGCACATTTCGCTGAGAGATGTTCTTCTCCGCGGCCCCATCGCACTTTATCTCGTTGCGGCTGCCTACCTCGGGAATAAAGAAGAAAAATTGAATGAAATGCAAACCGACGGTCTCGCTTTCCGGCAATGGACGCGGAGGATTCTTCCCACGAAGCAATCCTCCCGACGAATCCGATTTCAGCGACGGGATTGCAGTCAAACGTAGAACAAGCCAATACGTGCTGCGTTCTTTCAATGGGGTGATACAGAAGGCAGAGGCGTGAACGTTTTTGCGCGGCAACTTCGTCGGACTGCACGAATCCCTCCAAAGCTGTGGGATCCGTCCTCACTCTCATTCGCGTCCTTGCTTTTCCTTCCCGAAACCCATACTTTTTCACATCATTTGTTCCCCCATGGCAATGGTACACCATTTGTTCAGCCCCAGTCGTTGCTCGACACTCCTCTTCTTGACAACTTTTCTTTCAGGCATCCTGTGTGCTCAAACCAGAATAATCATCAGGCCGCAGTTTGACTCACTGCTGACTCCACGGCATGAGTTCTATCCCTTCAAGTTTCAGAAGCGACCGCGAGTCGCTCTGGTTTTGAGTGGAGGGGGAGCACGCGGGGCGGCGCAGATCGGCGTTCTCAAGGCCTTCGACAGGCATCACATTCCCATCGATTTCATCGCAGCAACAAGCATGGGAGCAATTGTCGGGGGGTTATACGCGTCGGGATACACAACGGCTGAGATTGAATCTCTCGCACTGAACACTAACTGGGATGAAGTTCTTTCACTTACCGAAGACACAAAACGGACTGAGCTGTTCGTCGACCAGAAACTCCAGGAGGACCGGAGCTTTCTGGTCGTGCGTTTCAAAGGACTTGAGCCGGTGATTCCCGCCGCCGTGTCCAGCGGACAGAGGCTGACGGACTTCCTGAGCACACAGACACTTCAAGCACTGTACCAGCCCGACTCGAGCTTCGATGATCTCAAGGTGCGGTTCCGGGCAGTTACCACCGACCTTATTTCCGGGAAACGCGTCATTCTGGATCGTGGCTCGCTTGCCGAGGCGCTGCGCGCAAGTGCAACAGTACCGCTTGTGTTCAATCCGTTGAAACGTGATTCGATGGAGTTGATCGATGGCGGACTGATCTCGAACATTCCTGTTGACATTGCAAAAAATGCGGGTTGTGATATCATTGTCGCGGTGAACTCGACAAGCGGCCTCCGGAACGCCGATGAGCTCAAGGCGCCGTGGCAGACCGCCGATCAGATCATGGGCATCATGATGCAGGGCCCGAATGAGGAATCGTTGAAGCAGGCCGATGTCGTCATCACGCCGCAAATGGGGAAACATCTCTCGTCGGATTTCAAGGGACTCGACACACTTATCCGCAAAGGGGAAGAGGCTGCAGAGCGTGCGATGGGTCAGATCCTTCAGTTGTACCACGAGAAGATCCACCAGCTTGAAGGAAATGCCAACGGAAACAGAGTGTTGGCGGACGTTACGGTTACACAGGCCGGAGGAGTCTTGCCGGATTCAATGTGGGGGGGTATTGTTTCGCTCGCACGATCGGGACGGATGACCATCCATGATGTGCAGGAGCAGGTCCGCGCAATGTACACTATTGGTGATTTCAAGGACGTCTCTGCGGAGATTACGGCGGATGTCGGAGCGTTCGCGTCGGATCACCAGGTCGACAGCCTGCGGACGCGGGTGGTGTACAACCTTGTGCCAAATCCCCGTGTTCAAGAAATCGCATTTGCGGGGTGTGATGTGCTCCCGGCTGAAGTGCTTCGCGGCGATGTGGCTCATCTCATCGGGCTTCCACTGAATTATGAATCTGAACAGAACGCGATGGAACAAATACTCCGCCGCTACCGGCAGAAAGGTTACTCGCTGGCTCGCATTGAGGGGGAGTCATTTGATGAAGGGACCGGCCTTCTCACGGTTCACATCAACGAGGGTATCATCGGGGAAATTGAGGTCCAGGGAGGCGTGCGCGCACAGGATGAGTTTGTGCTGAGGGAGTTCCCGCTGCGCCCCGGAGAAGTATTTCAAATCGACAAGGCGAATCAGGGAGTCACGAACATCAACAGCACCACTCTGTTCGAGTACGTGTACCTTGAAGTGTCCTATGCCCGGCACGACCCACGCCTCACCATCCGCATCAAGGAACGCCCCTCACAGCTCGTGCGACTGGGACTCCGGGTGGATGACGAACGGAATCTGCAAGGCTCTCTCGACATACGCGACGAGAACTTCAGAGGGCTCGGAGCGGAACTCGGTCTGAACCTCAGCGGTGGTGCGCGAAACAAGATTGCCGTGCTGGAATTCAAGGCCCACCGGCTGTTCACCACGTACCTGACGTTCAACGTCAGCGGTTTCTATTCTTCCTTTGACAGCTATTTTTATGGTGATGCACCGGACGAGAATGAAAACCAGTGGGCGCGTGTTCAGCTCGGTGAGTACCGGGACGAGCGGTATGGGGGGAGGCTGACATTCGGGCGGCAACTGGAAAAGCTCGGGAATGCAACAATTGATTTTTCCTTCCAGGAAGTCAGAATCAAGAACAAGGAAAACGCGGAGCAGTTGCGCGAGCACTACCGTCTTTCCATGGTCCGACTCGGGACGATGATCGATAGCAAGGATTCGTATCCGTTTCCCACTTCAGGCTCCGGGATGAACATCTCGTATGAATTTGCCTTCCAGGGTCTCGGAAGTCAGGTAGGATACAACGCCCTCCGGTTCATGTACGAAAGCTTCGCCACCTGGAACGAGCGACACACATTTCACCCACGGTTCACGTTCGGGTTTGCCGACCGCACCATGCCGCTCGGGGAGCAATTCCGGCTGGGAGGAAGAGACCTGATGTACGGAACCCGCGAAGACGATCGGAGAGGCAGGCAAATGCTACTGATGAATCTTGAATATCGCTATCACCTTCCCGTGCGATTTCTCTTCGATTCGTATTTCGGGGTCAGGTTCGATATGGGGAGCATCTCTGTAACGCAGGAGGAGATCAAATTTGCATCCCTTCGCTACGGTATCGGGACTGAGCTTGCTCTGGATACACCCATCGGTCCGGCGACACTGGCTGTTGGTAAAAGCTTCTACTTCAGCCGGAACCTGCCCGATAACCCGATTCAGCAAGGCCCCTTTCTCTTCTACTTCATGATCGGCTACCAGCTCTGACGAAATGCTGAGCGGTGACCCCCATCTTCGTTGTAATAACCTCCGTTGAACACTGTCAGAGGCTTTGCGACGACAATACCCCTTGCGTCCAGTACGAACGGTGGATAGGGAAGGTGACCGGCGGTTGGTCTTGAATCTCCTCTATTGGTATTGACAATAGAACGGCACTTGCGTATATTTTTTCCACACACCATCGGTTCTTTCGTATCGGGCATCGGCCCATGCACACGTTCCCTCACTTTAACGAATCCCCTCTGTATGAAGAAAGGCATTTGTAGCTTGACATATGGCGTTCTCTTGTGTTGCGGTCTCGTGCTGGCATGCAGCAGAAGTTCCGCGCAGAGCACGTCAATCAGCAACCTCACGTTCGATGAACTGGATGGCACCACATCCAAACTCTCCGACTATCTGCGGAGCGGTCCGGTCTATTTGAGCTTCTGGGCACTCTGGTGCGAGCCGTGTAAGCAGGAGTTGCACGCGCTCAAATCATTTGCGAAGGACCATGCCGACGACCCCTTCACTATTCTAGCCATCAATCAGGATAGTCCGAGGAGCCTTGCGAAGGTGAAGGCCTATGTGAGGTCACAGGAATATCCATTCCCGGTGATTCTCGATCCCAACACACAGGTGTTTCAGGCATTCAACGGACAAAACCTTCCGTTCTCGGTGTTGATCGATAAGAACGGCAAGGTTGTCACGACACGCACCGGGTATCTTCCCGGTGATGAAAAGGAAATACAGAAGGACATACTCAAACTCATAACAAAAGAACAGGAATAGGGGAGTCACTATTGAGATATTTGCTATTGCTTCTTGTGTTGCCACCGACTTCCCTTCTCGCACAGAACAATATACAAGTTTCGGCCAGCAATCTTCTCCGGTATGGGAACGGAGAGGAGCGAGTCAGTACATTTGCTCAACGGCGTGACTATTTCGAGAATCTGACTGAAACGAAAATCACGATTTCGGATTTCTTGATAGGATTCAGGTTGTTGTTTGACGCGCCGCCTGAGTTCGGCGTCGATTTTACAGGTGTGAAGAAGCGGTACCTGGAATTCACGAAAGATGATTTGTACATTCGTGCGGGAAACTCCTTTACGTTGTACGGTCGGGGTCTGGCACTTAATCTATTTGAAAACCGTGCTCTTGGTTTCGATACGGGACTTGATGGCGTAAAGATGGAGTACAAGACGCGCATGGTGAAATTTGGCTTCACTGCCGGGGATATTCATTATCTTGACATCCTTGATGTGAGTCGCGTGGAGGATTATCGGATTCGAGCTGGCTCGGTTGAGTTGAATCCGTACAGATTCTTTTCAATTGGATTCAATATTGTTTCCGGAAAGACCCCTTTTGGTGGGAAGATAGACAATGCGGAATTCGATATTCCAGAGTATTTCGGCAAGCTGAGCATTGGCGGTGTTGATGCCTATGCATCATATGCTGAGAAGAGAACGACAGTGTACAATGATACTCTCGGGACACACATCGGGACGGCATTCTATGGATCACTCTCGTATTCGGAGGAGTCATTTGGGATTTCATTTGAATACAAGGATTACCGATTCGGCATAACGCCGCCTGGCCCCAACGACCGGGAGAGAAAAGGAAACGCCAAACGGGCGTTTGCATTTCAGAATGCTCCAACTGTTTACAAAGAACACACATTCACACTGCTTTCGAGATATCCCCATGTCATCGACTTTAGTGATGAGGTCGGATACCAGGTGGATGTATTCTATACGGTTTTTGAACACCTCACGGGGAGCTTGAATTTCTCGGCTTCCAGTCGACATTACAGCTTTGACTCGACCAGTGTGGTGCCGGACCGTTATGTTCCTGGAGTCTATTACATCCAGTATGGCTCGAGAGCGAGGAACACTTCGTGGCTGCCGAGTTTTGCGGCAAAATATTCCCCCTTTTGGGAAGGGTATGGTGACCTCCAGTACTTCCTGGACGAAGGGGGAAATAACTACATTCTCATCGGTTTGGATCGACGATCAGAGGACCTGGCAGATGAAGTGATAATTCAACCTGGGCATCCTCATACAACGATCAAGTCGACGCGTTCGACTGCGATTCCATTTGCGATACAGTATTCGATTGGCGCTGGTCTGGTTTTGAAATTCACTTCGGAGCGCCAATGGGTGTACGAAGATGCAAACCCCGCGAACGCAAGGTACTACAATCACCTTCTTTCTCTGGGTCTGGCAAATTCGCCTGCATTTGCCATTACGGTACGGTATGAGTTCACATCGGATTTTGGCACCCTGGATCAGCGAAGGGATTGGACCGCAATTGACACTTCTTACAAGTTGAGCGGCAGCAGCCTCGTGACGTTGACAGTTGGTGGCGATCGGGGAGGCCAGGTGTGTGCTAACGGGGTTTGCCGGATTGTGAATCCGTTCTTGGGAGTACGCGCAAGTATCACAAGTTACCTGTAGTTCGCAAGTTCAACAATTCACGGAGGAGGCAACAATGAAGAAGCTGTCACTGTTTTTGGCTGCTCTGGGGGATGCTCATCGCATTCCATCACATAGGCAGCGCCGCAGCTCGCAAGGTGCTCGTGGAGGTATGCACAAGCACAACATGCTCGCCCTGCTATGCACCCGATGTGTATTACTTCCAGCAGTGGCTTCCAAACTACGGCGGGAATACAAGCGTCGTTACACTGGCATACCACGTCTGGTGGCCCGCACCGGGAAACGATCCCATGTATCTGGCAAACACTGCGCCGGTGCAAGCTCGCATGACATACTACAACAATATAGGGGCCAATGGCTATGTGCCAAGGGCGTATATTGATGGGTTTATAGATGGAACATCGAACTACACAGGTTGGCCCGGGGCGATCGACGGGAGGTGGCTGGACTTCAGTCCAATCAGCATTACTTTGACGGGAAGCCGTAATGGGACGACGCTCAACATGAATGCGGCGATCACTGCCGAGCAAACTGTGAATTCCTCGACCTGGCGCGTTCAATGGGCAGTTGTGGAATCAGGGATTTCACAACCACAAAACTCACCTGGAGGATACGTTCCATTCACCCATGAATATGTTCACCGAGGAATGTATCCCGATGCGAACGGCTCACCCATCACCATTTCTCAGGGACAGACAGTCAATGTTCCCATGACCATCTCTATGAATGCCGCCTGGATCCCTGAGAATTGCCGCGTTATTGTGTTCGTTCAGAACAACACCGACAAGAAGGTGCAGAATGCGGAGTATGCCGATGTGGCGACTTTGACCGGAGTCGGGGAACCGGTGAACGGCATCCCAACGGTATTTGCCAGTCTCCCAAAACTATCCCAACCCCTTCAACCCGACGACGATGATTGACTATGCAGTAAGGAACCAGTCCTTCGTTGCCATCAAGGTGTACAATCTTCTCGGTCAGGAAGTGCGGGACCTCGTGTCGGAGGAAAAAGGTGCAGGCGTGTACCAGGTTGCCTGGGATGGAAGGGACAACGTCGGGAAGGAAGTTCCAAGCGGGATGTACATGTACAAGATGAATGCCGGCAGCTTTTCCGAAACTCGTAAGATGATGTTGCTGAAATAACGGATTGCACATTTGGGACCCCTTCTGCATTCAGGCCGAAGGGCGGGGAGGGGTCGCAATGTTTTTGCATTCTGTTGCTTTTCGCAGTACCAATTACTATCATTTGGCTACTGCACACCACAACTCAACGATAACTCATGAATTACCAACCTACACAACGGAGGGAACCATGATGCGCAAAGTTACTGGTCTGTTGTTCCTTGTATGCCTGGTGCCCGTATTATTGTTGGGGGCAACGAACGGGAAGAGATACCAGAGCCCCGTTCCGATGAACCCTGACACGAGCGCGCCAGATGCCTGGGGATACACCTGGGTCAGGAGCACTGATCTGGGTGGACCTACCTTCAATTGGGTCGATATCTCCACTCGGGGAACTCTTGTCTCCGGTCTTGGAGATGATAACTATGTTGGCCCCATCCCAATGCAGTTTTCATTCCCATTCTACTGGTATTCAGTTGCATCGTTCTACATAGGGTCGAACGGGTTTGTCAACTTTTCCAGTCCTGCCAACTTTGCCTCACCGTTTGTCGCACTACCGAACACTGGTGCGACGGTTCCGAAGGACCTGTTGGCAATCTGTGTGGGTGATCTTGACTTTACCGTCACGGCTTCCAACCCACGGTGTTACTACTGGACAAACGGAGCGGATTCACTTGTTGTTAGCTTCATCAACGTTACTGAATGGCAACAGGTAGCAAATCCGAATCTCAAGCATACGTTCCAGGTCATCCTCAACAAGGCTGATACCTCCATCACGTATCAGTACGGAGTGCAGCAGGGACGGTACAATTCAACAAACAACGTCAACCTGTGTATCGGCTGGCAGAATCAGACGGGGCAGATTGGTCTCAGCTATACCTATTCCACAACCCCTCCTCATGCCCTCATGCCCGACAGCGGACTTGCCATAAAAATCAAAAGGACCGTGAATACCGGACTCTCCATAACCGACGCAGGCATTGTCGGTGGATTCAATTCAGGAAATCTGGCCAGGATATTTCGCACGGGCTTTGCCGATACGGTGAAGGCCGTCGTGAAGAACTTTGGGACTGTTGCACTCACAAATGCGCCTGTGCGCTATGCGATAACCCGTTCTGGACAACCTTCCGCCTTTGATACCGTCGTTGTTCCATCATTGGCCTCCGGTGAACAGGTGACAGTGGTGTTCCCTCGCATCTTTACGCCAGCAGTGGCGGGAACTTATACCGCTCTCTTTAATGTCACGGTGCCTGGGGATGTTGGGCCTGGAAACAACAGCAAGACCACAGAGCTAGCGTCAGCATCATTTGCGCTGGGTCAGTCGACGCGGATACAATACGAAAACGGGACAGTATCTGGATCGATCGGTTGGCTGGGAGGAGGAGGGTTTGGTGTTGCAATCGACTTGCCAGTCTACCCGGTGCGTGTAGAGTCCGTGTTCGTCCAGGTAGGGTCCACCATCAATGTGCAACCCATGACAGTGATGATTCTTGATGGTTCAACTGGTTCACCGGGCGCTATTCTGGCGTCGCGGACTGTAACGGCTGTTTTGAACACACTGATGGGTATTGACTTCAGAAGTGATAGCGTGAGGATTTCCAGCGGACGGTTTTTCGTGGCTGCCACTGGAGATATGTACTTTGGATACGAAACGACAGTTCCCATTTCCCTTCGCACATGGGAATACACCAATGGGTGGGCCCAGTATCGGTCGGCAGATATTCAGGACATGATCATGCGAGCCTCGGTGAGGCTTGAACAAACCACAAACTACAACTGGGCATCGCAAACATCCGGCATCACCACGTATTTGTACTCTGTGAAGGCGGTGAGCCCCTCAGTTGCATGGGCAGCAGGTTTAGGTGGCGTGGTTCGTCGGACTACCAATGGCGGCACAACGTGGACCGGAGTTGGCGGAGGCCACATTGGTACGGCCGATATCTACAACATCGATGCGACTGATGCGAACACTGCATTTGTCACAACGTCTCCTGCAGCAACGTATATCTTCCGGACGACCGATGGTGGCGCAAACTGGGATACGGTGTTCACGCAAACCGGAGGATTCATTGACGGGATCAGGATGGTAAGCAGCACCGTCGGTTTCGCCCTCGGTGATCCAGTTGGCGGCAAGTGGACAGTTGCAAAGACCACGGATGGTGGTGAGACATGGGCACGCATGACAACGGAGCCGAACCAGGTGGGAACGGAGGCGGGCACACAGAACTGCCTCTCGACTGTCGGCACGAACTATCTCTGGTTTGCAAGTACTGCAGGTGGCCGCATCTATCGCTCGACCGATGGCGGCGTTACATGGAACACCGGTGTTGCGCCGTTTCCTGCACCAAGCAATGTCTGGTTCAATAATGCCTACTATGGCATTGCAACAAGCTCAGGCAATTTTGTTGCCCGTTCTGCCGATGGTGGTGCAACATGGACTACCGTGACACCTTCCGGTACAGGCTTCCTCATTGCCTGTGGAGGCTTTGGATCGAACGATCTCTTCTACGCGAGGGGCACAACCATCTACAGAAGTCCTGATGCCGGCCAGACATTCGGAACTTCGTATGTCGGGACGGGAACGTACGTCGGGCTGAGCTTTGTCCAACAGGGCCAGGTAGCAGCGGGTTGGGCCGTGACGAGCGCCGGTGGCATCGCTGCCTTCTCGACGACGCTGACCGACGTGCCCGGAGGGAACACATCAGAGATTCCTGCAACGTTCTCTCTGATGCAAAACTATCCGAACCCGTTCAACCCGTCGACCAACATTCGCTATGCTCTGCCCCAGACAGCGCACGTGACGGTGAGAATCTATAATCTCCTCGGACAGGAAGTAGCACTTCTGAAGGATGAGATTGAGACTGCGGGTGGACACCAAGCAGTGTGGCTCGGGAAGAACAACATTGGTCAGTCGGTCTCCAGTGGTGTGTACTTCTATCGCCTTGAGGCGAAGCCGCTCGAACGGCAGTCAATCGTTCACGAGCTTCAAGAAGATGCTGCTGCTGAAGTGACATGTGATTCTAATCCGTCTCCGGCGGAGAAGAATCTGATTCACGTTGGTCATCACAGGGAGGCTCTCACGAACCTCCCTGTGTTTTTTGTGTGGGTGAATCCGTATATTGTGCGCACGATTTGTCCACGAACTCAAACGAAAACACGATGACTACAAAAGCACCATCATCCATCCAGTCGGCACCTGATCAGGCCCTTGAGAAAATTGCCTACGCCAGCGTGAAGAACATTCCGACCGTTGAACCGCACGATCAGGACCGCCTGGGCTACAACGTATGGCGCTGGCTCACAATCAAGCGCGACCCTCTCGAGATCGCGGTGAAATCGGCCGGAGCGCGCCTGCTGATCCCTGAAGATGAAGCAATCCAGAAAATCCAGGAAAACCTGAAGCAGCTTGGCGTCACGGTTTAGCACGCTGACATCCTGTCAAATGCTGCAAGTGACACGCTTCGACTTCGCTCAACGTGACGGTTATTTGGATGTTCAATCCTGTCAGATCTAAACCTCCATGCCTGTATCCATATTTTCACCCGCCCTTTTGGGCTTTCGTTCGGAATGACATTTGACAACATTCCTCCTCGCGTTCATTCCTCTCTTTGTTGCGATTGACGTCTTCGGGGTGCTGCCCCTTTTTGTTGCCCTCACCGACGGGATGGAACATCGCCAGAAACGAAAGCTCACCTGGGAAGCAACCCTCACCGCGTTCGTCATCTCTCTCGTCTTTCTGGTGGCAGGCAAACTGCTGTTCTCATTTCTTGGGATTACGGAGAGTGACTTCAGGGTTGGAGGCGGAATTGTGTTGCTTGTGCTTGCAGTCTATGACCTTCTGTTCTCGAAAGAACAGAAAAGGGACATAAAGGACTCGGTCGGTGTTGTTCCCATTGGCATCCCTCTCATCATGGGTCCGGCGGCCCTCACCACCATCATCATCCTCGTCGATGCATACGGGTATCTTTGGACTGTTGCCTCGCTTGTTGCAAACATGCTGATTGTCCTTGTGGTTTTCATCCAGGCTGGTGCAATCGCGAGAGTTATGGGCAACGCGGGATCACGTGCCGTGGCAAAAGTAGCCGCTCTCTTTCTCGCCGGCATTGCCGTAATGATGATCCGGAGTGGCATCATGGGCATGCTTCAGCGATGACGCCGTCGCTCTTCTCGAAAAGTACCTACACACGGCACCCGCTGTTTGTGCGGGTTCTCCTGCTCGTTACGGTCACCGTATGGGGTTCGACATTTGTTGCGACGAAGATCTGCCTTGCGTATCTGACTCCAGCCGAAATTCTCGCGCTCCGTCTCCTGCTTGCAATGCCGGTGTTGTACGGCATGCTGGTAGTGCAGAACATCAAACTGAAATTCACTTTCCCGGAGAAGCGCAGACTGTTCATTGGCTCCGGTGTCTTCACGCTTCACTTCCTCATTCAGATTACCGGAATGCAGTACACGTCTGCTACCAACACCGGCTGGATCATCTCTGTGACGCCTTTGATTCTGGTCATCCTTTCTCACTCTATCCTGAAAGAACGAATAAGGCTCAACGATATCGCAGGAGTCGTCATCGCGACATCGGGTATTCTTGTCCTGATGTCACGCGGGGATTTCTCTTCGTTGGGCTGGCTGGCGAGTCCGGGGGATTGGCTCGTGCTTGCCTCCGCACATACCTGGGCGATCTATACCATAGTGGGGCGGGACATGTCAAGGTCGCACAATCCGATTGCCGTGGCGTTTGCATTTCTTCTCCCCGCAACCGTCGTCATGACCGTGTATGTCGGGGTCACTTCGGATTGGAGCAGATTCGTCCACTTGCCGCCTGAGCCTCTGGTTGCGCTGTTGTTCCTCGGTATTGTTGCGATGGGGCTTGCGAACTGGTGGTGGCAGAAAGGGGTCGCGTCAATCGGTGCGGCAAAGGCGGGCACATTCCTCTACGTCGAGCCGCTTGCAACAACGCTGCTCGCGGTGCCGATACTTCATGAGACGGTGAACGTGTTCACATTTGCCGGGGGTTTCATGGTCCTCTGCGGCGTGTACTGGGCTCAGCGGGGAAAGTAATCACTACATTGCCTGCCTGTATGTGCCGTTCCCAAGAAGTGATTGTTCAGTATCCACGACTGCAGCGACCTCTTGCAGATGCGGAAATGCTTTCAGAGTTGGTTCGGGGATGAGCACATGCTTTCCGTCGCGCAACGATGAGGCCAGTTGGAGCGCATTTGCTACCGCCTTCCCACCCGACGTATTGTTGAAAATGATGGTGATATGACTGCTCTTCTGTGAGAGCGCTGCAATCCTTCTGGCAATCTCCCGCACCTCACGCTCATTATAGAGATAGTCGTAGCGGCTATCGAACCCGTTGATGAGCCAGCCCTTTTCGTTTCTCCCGTGAAGCCTCAGATACGCGTGGTCGTTCATGAGCGACGTCGTGTAGGGCATGAACTGTTTGACATGCGGAAGGTCGGCACCCACGACTGATATACCATGCTCCGAAAGGAGATCCCACGTCGATGTCTGGTTCCACGAGTTGTGCCGGAATTCAACATGCATCGGGTATCCGGCAAACACCTGAGCGAGTTTTTCGAGGTGAAAGCGGTTGGCACTTGTGTTTGTGAATGAGTATGGAAGCTGGATCAGCAGTGTCCCGAGCCGGTCAGCTTTGAGCAGTGCGTGCAACAGGCTTCGTACGTTCCGGGTGATGTGCGGTCTGATGATCTTCTTGTGCGTGAATGACGAATGCAGCTTCACGTTGAACGAAAAGCGCCGGTTCTCCCGTACGGCTTGAATCCACCTTAGCGCATCCTCTTCTGTCAATGATTCGTCCCAGAATGTTGCCCTGACCTCCACCGTGTCGAACATCCTTGAGTAGTAGGAAAGCTTGTCGAGGGAGTCGGCACCTTGGGAGGAGTAGAAGCAACCGTTGAGCACGTCGTGTTCCCATCCCCCGATCCCGATGCTGTACGTTGTTGCCTGCTTTCTCATTCTGCCCTCCACTCAAAAAAGTTCTTGACACAGTCTGTCTAATTGCATATCTTTGCTCCCGACAATGTACGACATATATGTCGTGTTGTCAAGTCCAAAGTTGACAAATCTGTCACAAGCCACCGGAGGAGAGAAATGCAGGCGCAGGACATTACACGGAGTGCGCAGCTCAACGAGCTTCAGCAAATTCCCGGCGTTGGTCCTTCCATAGCGAGGGATCTATTGGGTATTGGCATTACCGGTATCAAGGACTTGAAGGAAAGTAATCCGGAGGAACTCTACGACAGGGCAAACCGGAAGGCGGGAGTAGTGCAGGACCGGTGCTTGCTCTACGTGTTTCGTTGCGCGGTGTATTTTGCCTCGACTCCGAATCCATCGCCGGAGAAACTGCTCTGGTGGTACTGGAAAGACAGGCCGCTTTTCCAAAAAAGGAGAGCATCGTGAGATCTACAATTGGTGAACGCATGCGGGAAGCACGCGAGAACAAGGAATTCGATCAGGCAACACTCGCCGAGAAAGTCGGGATTGTCACCCGCACACTCCAGCGCTGGGAGAAGGGAGAGCAAATCCCCGATGGCATTTCGATTACGAAGATCGCAAGGGCGACAAATGTGCATCCGCACTGGCTGCTGACCGGCGAAGGAGAAATGTATCCGACGCCTTCGCGTCCACCCAACGTGTTTCCACTGCCGACTGCGAACAGCAGACATGAAAAGCTGGTGGACCTGCCGTTGATCTCTGCGGTCCCTGCCGGCAGGGTTGCCACAATTTTCCATCCGGACTATACGGATGACTACGTCACCGTCGATGATGTGAAGGACCCCCAGGCGTTCGCGCTCCGTGTGAAGGGGAACAGCATGTCTCCTCGCATCGAAGATGGCGACGTTGTGGTCGTGAGTCCCTCGATGGAGGTGCACAACGGAGACATTGCCGTGGTACGCGTGGATGGAGAGGATACACTGAAGAAGGTGAAGTTCGAAGGGAACTACGTCCACTTGATTCCGTTGAACCCGGAGTTCGAGCCCGTGACGGTGAAGAAGAAGGATGTGAATTTCGTGTGGAAGGTGGTGAAGTTGATCAAGGAGTTGTGAAGGGGACCGTCATTCTGAGGCGGCGCTTCCCAACGCCGAAGAATCTGATTCACCCGCGCCGGACAATCATGCGTAGCCGCAATCTTTCCCGAAGGGATCCTTCGGATAGATTGCGAACAAAGGACCGCAGACGTAAAGTCTGCGGCTACCCTCATGATCTGGCGGATTTGGGGCAGATAACCGCAGAGAGCGGTGAAGATGCGTAGAAATTGGCCTAAAACGGAGTCTGTCGACGATTCACTTCCCGTTTTTTCTCTGCGCTGCAACTGCAAAGGCATGGAAGTATTTGCTGAAGAATTCCGGAGGCGTGTTGTACATGTTGTCACCGACGAACGTGTCGCAGAGCAGCTCCCTTGCACGCAAAAGCTCTTTGAGCTTACCGTCATGCCACCTGGGGTCGCCGATGGTGAGATCGAAAAGCTCAAGTGATCGATAGAGGGCGTTAGCCGAAAGATCTGCATTGCCCTTGTTCTTCCACGAGATAATACGGTCGACCTCGCTTCCGATGTTGCCAAGCTGTTCCATCAAGCCAAGTTGATGCCAGCGTTGTTTGAATGATTCGCTCATGAAGCCGGGCATCGTTTACTCCACAATAAGTCTCTGTACGAGATCAACGATCTTCGATCGGGTGGCGGAGTCTTCAACTGTCCGTGATCGGTTCCCTTGTGAGGGACGAACGTTGATCATCGAATCGAATTCAATCATTGATTCTCCGTGTAGCGAAGGGTACAGGTTGATTCCCCACAAGTCATGTTGGTTGCTGCCCTCCTCCAGCAAAAGAGCCTCTTCGTCGGCATGCAGTTCGCCACCGATTGCCATGATGCCGCGGCGAACATCAACAACCGCTTTAACAAGGTCGCCGAATGTCTCTTCGGCAGCCTCCTGGAGTTCACTGCGCGTCATTGCTGATCTGAGTATTTGCATTGGCTCTTTTGAGTTCTTTTGGGGCGCTTCATGATTGTCAATTATTGGTTCTTTGTCAAGACGATTACACCGGTTGGATGTCCTAATCAACTACAGGCAGGGCAAACCTGCCTGCCGACTTGCAGGCATTTGGCGAAGCCATCCTTCTGCAGTTGGCTCCGAGCGTGCCGACGGGAATGTCGGCACTACTCTCTGATTTGAAAGGGCTTCGTTCAGGATGACCGTTGCCCAGCCGCGTCCAGTGGATCGTTCTGAGTCCAGCTTTCATGGATGAAGAATTTGATTCACTTCTGAGTTCCACCACTGGTGGGGCAAACATTCCTGTTTGCCTATATCACTTTAAGTAGTGCCGACAGGAATGTCGGCACTACTCCCTGATTTGAAAGGGCTTCATTCAGGATGACCGTTACCTATCCGCGTCCAGTGGATCGTTCTGAGTCCAGCTTTCATGGATGAAGAATTTGATTCACTTCTGAGTTCCATTACTGGTGTGGCAAACACTCCTGTTTGCCACAATACAGCCTCATGAACGAATAGTAGACATTTGTCTGTCGCTTTGAATTCTCATTGTGTCTTGCTATACTTCAGCCGCACACACGCCGACGGAACTCATGAAGCGTAGGGGAACTTTCATTTTGTTTGTTGTTCTCGTCTCCGGCGCCCCCGCGCAGCAGCGAACCGGCGGTGATACGGCTGTCGCATCCGTCAATCGAATCACCATTATCGATCCGGGGATTTCACTCGGGAAGCCGATACTTTTGCTTCCGCCTTCGATTCAGGGTGAGTCGCCCGTGTTTCCTCCTTCTCTCTTTCTCGCAGAAGACCCCACGGCGCCGCCCCCGTTTCTTCTGGGAGTCGCCGGGCAGAAGGTTGACCTGACTTCTCCGCTGCGGCTGCAAATGGCAAGAGAAGCAAAGCTCCGACCCCTCTGGATGGTACTCGGAACAATTGAAGCTGGCGGTGCTGCGTACGCTGCGTACCGGTACATCAAGAAGCATGGGTTGAAGTGATTGACCACGGGAAGAGGTGCTATTGAGTCAACAGGAGGAAGACAGAGGTTGACTAAGTGTGGAAGGCTTATTATACTGTTTGGCCCGAAAGTTTAATTAACCCTTTTCCCACTATACCGGCGTTTAATTAGGTGCAAGCCGTTGATTTCACACGAGATGCGTCGGGGAAACTGGTCAATACACCTCAGGGATATCTTGCATTCGATCCGTTTCCGCTTCCACCTTCGCTCGAACTGAAGCCAATTCTGGCAGATATATCAAAAGCGGATCGTCTCATCGGTCGATTGAGTGGGGTAGCCCGCAACCTTCCAAACCCTCATCTCCTCATCGGACCGTTCATGAAGCGGGAAGCCGTACTCTCGAGTCGCATCGAAGGAACGCAGGCATCTCTTTCGGACCTCTTCTTCTTTGAAGCATCCGGCGAACAAAATCCCGAAGTGCCAGACGTTCACGAAGTGGCAAACTACGTTCGTGCATTGGAGTTTGGACTAAAGCGAATGCAAGAGTTGCCGGTGAGTTTGCGTCTTATCCGCGAGATGCATGCAGAGTTGATGCGCGGTATTCGTGGTGAGCATCTCACGCCGGGAGATTTTCGCCGGTCCCAGAATTGGATTGGCCCGCCGGGAAGTACACTCATGGATGCAGTGTTCGTGCCTCCCCCGCTTGAGGAAATGAAGACGGCGCTTGATGCCTTCGAGAAATATCTCCATGCGGAGTCTCAGTTGCCGCCACTCGTCCGCCTTGCACTCATCCATTACCAGTTCGAAGCAATTCATCCCTTCCTCGATGGCAACGGCAGAATAGGACGCCTGTTGATGACATTGCTCCTCTGCAAGGAAGGAATACTGCTGCAGCCACTGCTCTATCTGAGCGCATACTTCGAAGCACAGCGGCGGGAGTACTACAGGTTGTTGCTCGCCGTGAGTCAGCGCGGTGAGTGGACTGCGTGGATTCACTTTTTCCTGCTCGGAGTTTCGGAGCAATCACAGGACTCGATTGCGCGAACCGAGAAACTGCTGGAGCTATGGATGTCTTACCACAAGCGTCTTCAGAAAGGGCCGGCAACGGCATTGCAGCTTGTAGACCAGTTGTTCTCGTACCCGGCGATCACGATCTCTCAAACAGCAAAGCGTCTTGGCGTCACGTTCCCGGCAGCTCAGAAGAACATCGAACGGTTGGTGGGTGAAGGAATTCTTAAGGAAGTCACCGGCCAGCGACGGTACCGGGTGTACATTGCTTCCGACGTTGTGCGTATTGTAGAGGCGGAGAGGGTTGGGTAGTATGGACCAAAGTTTCATTGGATGGTACTCGGAGATCTTGGGTGATGTTGCGTATCAGTGCATCAAGAAGCATGGGTTGAAGTGAACTCCAGTTGAGAACAACCTCTCCATGGATTTGAATGATAACTGGTGACGAATTCTTTGAATCTCCCCGTGACTGGTCCCGCCTGAAGTATAAGATTCTAAGCTGTTACTTCTCTAAGTACTTTCCCATTGTTAATCAAGCCTACCACAGCGGTGCTGTTGTTGCCGATCTTTTTGCTGGCCGCGGAAGATTCGACGGCGGAGAGGCAGGATCGCCCCTTATAATCGCAGAGCAAGCCAAGAAGTATCGCGATCTTCTGGGATATAAGAACACTGTTGTACTCGCGGAGAAGAAGCCAAGCGACAGAGAGGCTCTCAGTCAAAACATGAAGGGCTTCATTGACGAAAAGGTCGCCGTTGTGCTTGCAGGTGATGCAAACAATGCGGGTGCGACTGTAATCAACACGATAAGGCCTGGGGCTCCGCTCTTCCTATTCTTGGATCCATTTGGGATAAAAGGATTGTCGTTGGAGCTGCTCGAAAGAGCATTCAAGAGAGCCAAGCAGGATAGTACTGAGTTGCTGATCAACTTCAACCATCGGGGGTTGTCACGTCTCGCTGGAGTTTGCAGGAACCTCGAATCGTCGGATGCAACTGTTCGACAATCTGCCATTTCCGTGCGGGAGATGGTGAACGAAGTGCTTGGTGGCGATTGGTGGCTTGACATTATTGGCAAAGAGGATCTCGAGCCGGAGTATAAGGCTAGAATGATTCTCCACAAATACATAGAGCCGTTCCGTGGTTTCTTCAAATGGGTCGTGTATTTGCCTGTTAGTGAAACGGCCTTAGGTGGTGCAACAAAATACTTTCTGATTTTTGCTTCACGCAGTCAAGTGGCCCTTGAGCTGATGAACGACTGTGTACGGAGAGGTAGAAGTGAAATGGTGCTGGAAGAGCTGCGAGAGAAGTATCGGGGTACGTTGTTCGAATCCGAGAACATGGAAAACCTGCTTCCTAGGCAGTTGGCTGTCGATGCAAAGCTGCTGGAATCCATAGTCCAGTCTGAGGCAGTTTCCATAACCGAAGAAGATTCGGCGTATGCAGGGGACAGGAATTCTGTGTGGATTGGCAGACCCCGTCTTCGTGCTCGTTTGATCATGCGGCATTTCGCGACCAACAGTTCCACCGAGTATAACAAGACCATTGGTCGATTGCTCGAAACTGGCGTATTCGTGGCGGAGAATGGTAGGACGAAAATTTCAGATCGAATTGCATTTAGGGTTTTGTTTGAGAACATTTAATTGAAAGTAAGGTGAATCCATGTCGCAGAATTCTCCCATCGAATGGACCGACTCCACCTGGAACCCCGTCACGGGCTGCACGAAGATCAGTCCGGGGTGCAAGCATTGCTACGCCGAGACGTTTGCAGAGCGGTTCCGCGGAGTGCCGGGTCATCCGTTTGAGCAAGGGTTCGATCTGAAGCTCTGGCCCGAGCGACTCGAAATGCCGTTGCGTTGGAAAGAGCCGAAGATGATATTCGTGAACTCCATGTCCGATCTCTTTCACGAGAGAAGTGCCTGATGAGTATATCAGCAGAGTCTTTGACGTGATGATCAAAGCCGATCACCACGTGTTCCAGTTGCTTACGAAACGCTCAGAGACGCATGATGCAGTGGACGAGGGAGAACTACCGGTTCGTGAATGAGAAAGTGAATGGGCATCTGTTGCTGCCGAAGCATATCTGGCTTGGGGTATCTGTCGAGAGTCAGAAGTACACCACAAGAATCACGCATCTCCAACAAGTACCCGCACGGGTCAGGTTTCTTTCCATTGAGCCGTTGCTCGGCTCCGTGGAGTTGAATGCTTGCACTGTTGCGCGGAATACACTGGGTCATCGTCGGAGGAGAGAGCGGCCACAAGGCCACGCCCGATGAATCCTGAATGGGCGATCGACATCCAGCGTTCGTGCAAACGAGTACGGTGTGCCTTTCTTCTTCAAACAGTGGGGTGCGCACAACTCGAAGGGAGAACGCGTGGGGAAGAAAGCCGCTGGTCGAATCCTCAAGGGTCGCACGTGGGATGAGATGCCGGTTTCGGTTCCGGCCTCTAACGGATAACCAGACTTCCTTCTTGTTAATTACTGATGTACGACCGGATAGTGTCCCCGATTCCATTTCTTCGATCCCCCTATCTAACTAAACACTGAGGAATCCTTCTCCATCAGGAGCATTGCGAACCGGCGTTCCGGATGCTGTGCTCCAGTAATCGCATTGAATTGTGCAATCCTCTGCTCTTCGTTCTGTTACAATCGGTTTGGGCGATATCGGTGTGTAGGTCACGTTTTTGCATTGCATCCTGCACTATCCCTGCCGTCGCACACCTTCCGTCTGACATGGAATCGCCGGTTCGAACTGGCACCGGCTTTGCATAACTCATACTGTAGTCCTTGTCCAACAACTCAAGGAGGCAATCATGTCGGCGCTTGTTGTTGCACATCCGGGCAGGGCTGTCGCGTATGGGGCTGAGGAGCTGAAGCGGGCGGCGCATAAGTACGGGTTCCTGGCATTATCAATATCTGTGGTCTTTCATTTCTGTATTATCGGAGGCTACTACCTCAGCATCATGCTTGAGGGCGACAAGCCGGTTCCTGCGGTTCCGCCCAGGCCACCGATCACCATTGATGGAACCTTGCCTCCGATTCCAGGCATACCGGCGCTGCCACCATTGCCCGGTCCTGCAATTCAGCATCCAAGAGGTCCGGATGGAATTCCGATCCCTGTAATCGACCAGCCGAACGTCACTGCGACCATACCCACCCAGGATGACAGAAGGAGCCTCGTTGAACCTCACGGAGACGGTCTTTTGCCGGGAGTTGCTATAGACAAGCCTCTACCGGACGATGACAACGTGCCGCCGCCGATCTTTCGTGCCGTTGAGAAACCGCCGATGATTGTGAAATCGGTGATACCGACATATCCTCCGTTGGCACTACAGGCAGGACTTGAGGGAAAAGTGTTTGTGAAAATCTGGGTGGATCGTCAGGGGAAGATACGAGCGGTTGAGGTTGTGAAGAGCGACTACGAGATTTTCAATGAGGCTGCACTCGAAGCGGCAAGGCAGTTTGTGTTCACGCCTGCGTACATGAATAACGGCCCTGTCTCTGTCTGGGTGGCGGTTCCTTTCACGTTCAAGATTCGTGCTGCAAAATAACGAAGAGTGCCGGTGGGATAAACATGGTGCAGCCACTGCTGGCGAGAGGTGGCTGCGTCACTGCTCTAGCTGAGGAAGTGTACCACGACCCCGTCGCGCAGTTTCGGCTCAAACCACGTCGACTTCGGTGGCATGATTTTTCCCGCGTCGGCAATTGCGAGAAGTTCTTCGATGGATGTGGGATGAAGCGCGAATGCCACGGCCATCTCTCCTGAGTTCACGCGTTTCTCCAGTTCGTTCAGTCCCCGAATTCCTCCCACAAAATCGATCCTCTTGTTTGTCCGGGGGTCGTCAATCCCCAGAACCGGCGCGAGGAAGTGCTTCTGAAGAATCGACACATCGAGTCGCTCGACGGGATCGGGATTCTTCATCAGGTCAGACTTGATTTTCAATCTGTACCAGGATCCATCCAGATACATCCCGACCTCGCCCTTGGCTGCCGGACGCACCTGTGCCAGTTCCGTCTTCACATCGAAGTGGGTCTTCACGTCCGTCATGAACTCTTCCGGCACCTTGCCGTTCAGGTCCTTCACCACACGATTGTAATCCATGATGCGAAGCTGGTTGTGCGGGAAGAGAACTGCGAGGAAGAAATTGTACTCTTCATCGCCCCGGTGGTTTGGATTCGCCTCTGCCAGTTCCTTCCCGACGCGTGCGGCGGCCGCGGAACGGTGATGCCCATCCGCAACGTAGAGGTATTTGATCGATCCGAAGACATTAGTAATCGTCTTGATTGTCGTCTGATCACTGATTACCCAGAGTTGATGGCGGATTCCGTCTTCGGCAACGAAGTTGTACACGGGCGGTGTCGCATGAATTCGTTCCACGATTGCGTCGAGGGCCGGCTGTGCCCGATACGTCAGGAAGATCGGGCCGGTGTGTGCATTGGTGACCTTTACGTGTTTCGTTCTGTCATCTTCCTTGTCCTTCCGCGTCAATTCATGCTTTTTGATCGTACCATTCAAATACTCGCCCACCGAAACGCATCCCACCAATCCGTATTGGGTGTGGGTACCCATGGTTTGCGCGTATATATAGAAGGATGCAGAGGGATCTTCTCGAAGTATTCCATCCGCAATGAGCTTCTGGAGATTCTCTTTCCCTCTTTGATACACCTGTTCATCGTAGAGATCTGTCCCCGGCGGGAGGTCGATTTCCGGCTTGCCGACGTGAAGGAACGAAAGAGGTTTGCCCGCAGCTTCAGCGCGGGCCTCGTCTGAATTCAAGACATCATAGGGCTTCGCTGCCACTTGAGCAGCATACATCGGGAGAGGGCGGAATCCCTTGAATGGTCGAACAGTTGCCACGATTCTATCGATTGGTTGTTATGAATATGATGGACGCGCTGGAGTCCAGCGCGTCCCTGACCTGTTTTGAATCCTGTTTATCTGCGTCAGTCACCTTGAGCGAAGTCGAAAGGTGACTGTGCTCGTGTGGTAGTCAGTGATCGTTTGCCCGTTGCATGCTCGGCTTCGCCCGGATCACGGCGGGCAGTCGTTCGACGAAGCTGCCACCGACTTCCCGCGTTTTTGACCTGTTCTCGCTCTTAGCAGCTCACATTGGTGGTATCCAGCACTTCTTTCATCACCGAAGCGTTTAATGTCTCCACCACCTTCTGCGCGATTTCAACTCCCACGCGGTCCTGAGCTTCGAGCGTCGAAGCTCCGATGTGCGGTGTGACTGAAACCCGCGGATGGCTGATCAGGTCGAATTCCTCCTGCGTCGGTGGTTCATGTTCGTACACATCCATGGCTGCGTAGGCAACCTTGCGGCTGTTCAGTGCTTCGAGCAGGTCGCGTTCCGCAACCACTCCGCCCCGGGCGCAATTGATCAGGATGACGCCGTTCTTCATCTTCTCAAACTCCGCCTTCGCAATGATCGGGCCGCGCTTCTTATCGTAGGGAATGTGCAAGCTAATATAGTCAGAAATCTGCAACAGTTCCTCCATTGACACGAGTTTGACGTCGAGGCTTGTTTTCGTCACGAACGGATCGTGCGCAACAACCTTCATCATCAGTCCCATTGCCCGCCGCGCGACTTCCGTCCCGATGTTGCCGAGTCCGATGATGCCCAACGTCTTGCCGGTCACCTCGATGCCCTTGCTGTACTCCTTCTTTGGCCACTGCTTGTTGCGCATCGCGATGTTGCTCATCGGGAGGAAGCGGCCGAGCGACATCAGATGTGCGATTGTCAACTCGGCGACCGAGATCGATGACGCCTTGGGTGTGTTGAGCACCTTGATATGCTTGATGACGGCATACTCGATGTCGATATTGTCGAGTCCGACGCCGCCGCGGGCTATGACCTTCAATCGTGTTCCAGCGTCAATGACTTCCTTGGTGACTTTCGTTGCGGAGCGAACGATGATGGCGTCATAGTCGCCGATTGCTTTGACAAGATCTTCGGGGGTGAGATTTTTCTCGGTCAGTTCAAACCCCGCTTTCAGAAGGATTTCGGCGCCGCAGCGCTCGATACCGTCAGTGATCAGGATTCGCATGGTCATTCCTTTCTCATTTAACCAACGTGGGGACAATTCGTTCGATGGCTGCAGTAACTTCTTTGACATCATTCAGCGTCAGCTCACCCATGTGTGCAATACGGAACGTTTTCTCTTTCAAATCACCGTACCCGTTGGAGATTTGCATGCCAAGCTTGCCAAGCTCATCATTCAACGCCTTGATGGGGATGTTCTTGGTATTGGTGATGGTGGTAAGCGTCTGCGAAGCATACTGTGGATGAGGATAGAGCGAGAAGCACTTCTTTGCCCACTCGCGTGTGTACTCAGCCATCTCTTTGTGTCGTGCATAGCGTTTCTCCAGTCCCTCGGCGAGGATTCTGTCGAGCTGGTAGTTCATCGCGAACATGTGTGAGAGAGATGGCGTGGCGGAGTACTGGTGGTCTTTTGTTTCAACGTACTTGTACAGTTCCAGGATGTCGAGGTACCACCCGCGATGTTTCACTTGCTTGCCGTGTTCGAGTGCGCGCTGGGTAACGGAGCAGATGGCCATGCCCGGGGGAAGCGCGAGTGCCTTCTGAGTGGATGCGATGCAGACATCCACGCCGAGTTTGTCGACCTCGATCTTCACGCCTGCCATCGAGCTGACAGTGTCGAGCAGCCAGAGCACATCGGGGTACTTCTTTTTCACCTCGGCGATGGCTTCCACCGGGTTCATGACGCCGGTGCTTGTTTCGTTGTGCGTGACGGTCATGACATCGTACTTGCCGGTGGAGAGGTATTTGTCCACCATCTCCGGAGTTGTCGGCTGTCCCCACTCAGATTCACACTTGTCGGCCGGGACGTTGTTTGCCTCGGCCATCTTGAACCATCGGTTGCCAAATGCGCCAACCGAAAACACGATCGCACGTTTGGCGGTGAGCGAGCGGATTGAGCCTTCCATCAGTCCCGACCCGGAACTGGTCGAGAGAAGAATGGGGTTGCTGGTGTACATGATCTTGCGGAGTTTTTCGGAGATTTCGCGCTGAAGATTCGAGGCATCCTTGGAGCGATGCCCGATCATGGGTGTTGCCATCTTCTGGAGAACATCCGGCGCTACTTCAGTGGGGCCGGGGATGAAGAGTTTCTTGTGCATGGTGACCTCAGTTATAGTGAAACTGACTGGCGCTGTTTGGGATGAACAGGATGAGTGCAACAAAAGCCCGGATGCCATGAGGCACACGCATCCCTTGGTGGCATGTGTTTGTCGGGTCAATCGCAACCTTTATGCCACGTGTATTGCTGGAAATGACTGAAAAAAAAGAGGAAAGTCTTGCTCTTGCTGCCGGCTGATGGGAAAATTGTCAGAAGCGAACAGCGTCAGTTGCAAAGATGAGAAGGACGAAAACGAGGAGGTCCATGATTGGATGCGTGTGGTTGTTCTAATCAGGATGCCTCCGTCCTAAAACAAACTGCCCCGCCGCACGAGAGCGGCGGAGCAGGAAGACGGTCGAATGAAGAAACTAAATCGTGTATCTCAACCCGAGCTGCATTTGCCAGCGGGACAAGATATTGTCCGGTTGGAACGGATCGGTCAATCCAAGCCACTGGTAGCGCGGTTTGCCGTAGTTCGGACCCGGGGTTGTTTCAAAACTACGGAATTGCAGCAAGTTCACTGTCTGGTTTGCGCCTGTATTGCGGACCCAGCCTGCGCCGCTGTCCAGGAGGTTCATCAGGTTGAGGATATCCACCGTCACCTCCACTTTGTGCCCGGCGACCACCGGTATCTCCTGGGCGATCCGCAGATCCACTGACGATGACCACGGCTCACGAGCACCTGAACGCGCGGACATCTGTCCTTTGTGTTCGCTCAGATAGGAATCCCGGCTGATGAAGTCGAAGAGGGCCTGGTAGTCGGAGTGAGTCTTTGGGAGCACGGTTCCGGTTGAACTCACGAGTATGATATCATTTGCATCTCTTGGAACATACACCAGGTCGTTGTCACTTCTTCCGTCACCGTTCACGTCACCAACAACCATGTACGAGAAAGGTCGACCGGATTGTCCGTTATAGTAGAGTCCGACCGTGGTTGCAAGATCTTTTGTTCCCCAATCGAAGCGGTAGGAAAGGCTTGCAAGAACATGGTTCCGCCGGTCCCACTGCGAATACGTAAGTTGCGGGTCATTGGGGTTCCCCGGTGTTGGATTAAAGCGCCACTGCGAGCTTGCGGTCGTCGAGTTGTTACTGTTGATGTCCTTCGCCATTCCCCACGTGTATCCGAGGATCCCGTTCAGTCCGGAGGCAACATTTCGCTCAAAGTGGATGGTGAGGTTGCTGTTGAACCCCTTGCTTGTGTTCTTCACAAGGAAAATTCCCGGGGAGAAGCCTGCTGCATCAACCCACTGCGTTGAATAGCCAGTGGAGTCACGGAGAATTCCCCATACTTCACGGTTCTCTCCATTGATTTTTCCACCCGGTGTCAGCGCGCCTCCAGGCCTTGGAGTCCCGCCACTGGTTGCGGCGTTATCCTGCAATCCTTTCAGATTGATGTTCTGCGTGTACACATCATTCTTTGTGGTGGAGAATATCCCTTCGATTGTTCCGACAATATCCATCGGAAGCTTGTAATCAAATCCCAATGTCCATCGCAACACCGACGGTGCCTTGAAATCCCGGTCGGTCAGGTCAACTTCGGCGCTTGGGAGGCCTGTTGCGACCTTTGCCTGATTATTCGGATCGGGGTTAAAGGCTGTCGGTACGATGTTCGTCGTGTAGAAGTCGACGCCGGTGTTGCTGTACTGGTTCGAGACCCACACGAATGGGAAGCGTCCCGAGAATATTCCGATTCCACCGCGCAATTGAGCGGTACGCTCCTCATCGAACGACCAGTTAAAGCCAACCCTCGGCGACAGAACCACGTTTGTCTTCGGAGTTTCATCGGTACGATAGTGTACCCCGGTCGTGGCGAACAGCGAGCTGTCGAGTCGGGCATTATAGTGTGGATGCGTGGCATACACCGGTATGTCCGCTCTGATTCCTCCGGTAATCTTCAACATCGGCGTCACGGTCCATTCATCCTGAGCGTATACCCCATACTGATTTGATTTCCAATTCGCCTCCTGGAGCGGATCGGACGTTGCAGAGTATCTGAATGTGTACGCACTGAAACCGGGAGCACCATCGGCAGGCAAGTCTTGCAGGAACCGGGCGATGGAGCTGTAGGCATAGGCGCCGAACCCATCTGCGATGAAGAGATTACGGAAGCTCAACAGGGTGGCCTTTGCGCCTGCAGTGATCGTATGTCCCGGCAGATACAGCGAGAAATTATCCGTGATCTCAGTGACTTTCTGTCCGAGTTCATTGTGGTGCCTGAACTCTTCTGCTCCGAGAATGAGATTCTGAGGTGTGGCGGATTGAGTCCCGCCAAGGCTTCCGCGTGTGGAAATGTAGATTGTAGGGAACGCTTGACCGTAATATATGGGGTTGTCGAACTGATCATTGTATCCGACAATGAACTCGTTGGACATCATGTTGCCGAAGACACTCGATAGCTGAAGCGCAACGGAGTGAGTTTTATTCTGGAGCTTGTACCGCCCGTTCTCAAAGTAGATGTCCGTCGTTCCCTGACCCCGCGAGGGTCGATTATCGTCAACGGCGTGGAGATAGTTGTATCGTGCGGTCAGCTTGTGGCTCTCGCTGAGGTTATAGTCGAAGCGCAGGAACACCTTCTCGTTTTCGCTGATCGGGTTGATGGTAGTAAATGATCCGGGGTCATAACCGTATCTTGATTTCAGATAGTCTGAAAGCATTGAAAGAGAATCTGAATGAGCCGTATACGAATTGGTGCTGATTGCTTGGTTGTCGAATGTGCGGCTGAACGGTGCCTTGTACCTCGAAATCTCCACGTCTGCGAAATAGAAAAGTTCGTTCTCAATTATTGATCCCCCCACTCTTGCACCAAACTGATTGTCCCTGAACCCATCGAATGGCTTCTTCAGCGGGTATGTACTTGTTGGAGTCAGCCCCATCAGATCCTGAGTGCGCCCGTAGTAGAACGCCGAAGCCGAGAGCTGGTTTGTACCAGACCGGGTAATTGCATTAATTCCCGCGCCGGTGAAATCGGACTGTCGTACATCGTACGGAGAAACGACAAGTTGGAACTCTTCGATTGCATCGAGACTCACAACCGAAATCACTTTGGTCGTTGCCTGCCCTCCGAATGTTCCCGTCGATCCGAGTCCGAACAGGTCGTTGAAGTTTGTGCCGTCGATCTGGATGTTGTTGTACTTCGAGTTTCTTCCCAGTGCATTCCCGCTTCCACCTGCTGTTGATGCCGGACTGAAATAGGGAGACACCTTGTAGTAGTCCTGAAAACTGCGGGAAAGAGAAGGCAGCTTGTCAATATTCTCCCGCGTTACGTTCGTCGCTGCCCCTGTATGCGATGAGTTAAAGACTGAACTTCGCTCGCCGGTGACAACGACCTCACCTGCCTGGACCGCTTCTTCCTGCATTGTGAAGTTCAAGTCGTGATTCTCGGAGAGGCGAAGGTAGATCGCCTCCTGGATTTGTTTCCGGTAGCCAATGATGGAGGCCGTGACGGTATATGGACCGCCGACACGGAGGTTGGGCAGGTTGTAGCTGCCATCCTCCCGGGTGCTGGTTCCGTACTTGGTTCCGCTTGGTTGGTGAACGGCGACAACATTGACACCAGGCAGTGCTTCACCATTCTGGGTCGTAACCTTCCCGTTGATTGCAGCCGTGGTCACGCCCTGTGCGTGCAAAAAGCCGGTTGATAGCGCCATGCACACGAGAACGGCGATGCACCAGATGGTAGTGTGTAGCTTCATAGGACCTCCGGGGAATGGGTATGATGATGTTGGTGGTGGTGAGTGTCCGCTACAAAGAAAGTGTCAGGATGAGAACGATGATCAGTGCACCGATTGCAGCGGCCATAAGGTGAAGATGGTGGCTCGCTGGAAGGACAGCCTGAGAATTGTCAAGGAAGATAATCGAAACTCTACGGTGCGGGTCAAACTTAACAAGTGACAACGTGAAATACAAGCGGGAAAATGTTTTATGAATGCTGAGAGCCCCATGAGGCGGTCAGAGGAATAATGTTAAATCTTCAGAATCGTTATTGCTACTGAATCGATGAATGGCTATCTTAAATAGCGCTACCTCCCCGTACATTGTGCTTTTCCTTGCTTCTCACAAACCTGGTGGAACTTCCATGCGACTTGCGTTCCGAATCTCATCCATTGGCATTGCTTTCCTTTTCGCCACACACATCCTCTTTGGACAGGCTTCCATTACCGCTATCCGAATCCCCAATGCCGTAGCCGATGGCGGCGGGACAGGGACAATTGGATATCCCTATTCCATATTCGTCCGAATACAGAATTGGACTTCAGGAGCAGGCAATCAAGCCTATTTGAAGCTCTACAATGGAAGCAACAATGAATATATGTGGAGTGCGACCAACGTTTGGAGCAATGCCAACGCTTACTCGAATGCAAACCAGCCCGTCGTGAATATCGATGCCAGCGGCAACTGGTCGGGGTGGATTTACGCGAAACATAACACCACTCTCGGTGTTACCGCGGCAGTGCGCGCAGCAAAAGTTGGCGCCACCTCCACCAATCTTACAAGTGTTACGAAGACATTCACAATACTCAACATGACGACGTCAGGTACGGGCGGCTGGATTGTCCGTCAAACGTCGCCGGCAGTGAACAAGGGCATTGTTGCGTATTCGGGCGGACAAATGGTGGGAACGTATCGCACGGAAGACAACGGCATCGTTGAAGGGTATACCTACGGGGCCGGGGGATTCAAGATTGCAGTCCCCGTGGGCATCATTGACTCTCTCGTGGCGTTCAATGACGATGGATCATGGTTCGAGGCGTTCTCGGGCCCATGGTCAATCAGCGCCGGCCAGGAAACGGACGCCGGCCAGGGTGGAACTCCCATTGGCCACGGGTCGGCATCGCTTTCTCCTGCTACACTCTCAGGAGGAGTCAGCCATTCGCTTACGTTGAAGCTTGTCGGTCAGGCGCCGTACATGCTTACAGATGCGCGCATCAACGTTCCTTCGTTGTGGGGATGGTCTCACACCGTCGGTGATGTGACCCTGGTTGGGGGAGGCAGTCCCGGTTTGAGCATCGCTGGCGATACCATTGTTGTGTCCAACATGACATTGGGCAGCGGCGACAGCCTTTTGGTTCAGATGGTCAACTTCACCCCCTACGATACAACAGCGAGTTTTTCATTTTTCACCAAAACGGGGACTCACCCGGATTCAATTTTTGCGATTGGAACCCAGCCAACCGTATTCATATATAGCACGCCTCTGCCGATTGGCGTTGTCAAAGAGAATGACGCGAACGGCGTACCGCTGTTGAACAACCAGCTTGTGACTATCCGTGGAATTGTGACTGTGGCGAACCAGTTCGGCGGCCCGTCATACATCCAGGATAATTCTGGCGGACTTGGTATATACGGCGCGACATTTTCAGCAGCCGTGACGATTGGAGATGAGGTGGTTGTGTCGGGGTTGGTTCAGCCGTTTTCCGGGCTTTCAGAAATAGTCAACCCGATCCTTCACACCACCCTCAGCAGCGGCAATACTGTGGAACCCGTGATTGCGACCGCATCACAGATCGCCAACGATGGAGTCGGGGGAGTGGAGGTCTACGAGGGCCGACTTGTTCGTCTCAACAATGTAACGGTAACCGGCACAGGCGTCTGGGCGTACACGAACTATCCCTTGAATGACCCAAGCGGTGCGACGGAGCTCCGAATCGACAACAACACCAACCTGATCGGTCAACCGATACCACCGGGTGCATTCGATATCGTAGCAGTGGTGGGCCAATTCATCAGTGCTCCACCGTACATCGGGGGCTACCAGTTGCTCCCGCGCTCGACTGAAGATATCATCTCGTCCGGGCCGATTTTTACTACCTTCCCGGTTGAAAGTAACATCCAGCCAAATAGTCTGACGGTAAGCTGGCAGACCCTGAGCAACGGGTCCTCAAAGGTCCGCTATGGGCGAACACCGACACTTGAGCTCGGAGTCCTTGGCGATGATACGCTCAGAACCAGCCACGTGATCGTCCTGAGTGGACTCGACGCAGCCACTGTCTATTATATCAAGGCCTTCTCCGTTGCAGGGACCGACACGAGTGCAGCGTCGACACTTATCGCTTGCACAAGGGCCCCGGCAGAAGCGACAGAGCAAGTCAATGTCTATTTCAATAAAAGTGTGAATGCCAACCTCGCCTGGTTCCAGTCGGCGAATGGAAACCAGGATCTGGTAGCCCGACTAATTCCTCACGTCAATAATGCGCAGCGATCAATTGATGTTGCCCTGTACAGCCTCAGTGGAACACCGGGCAGTACCATTGCCAACGCACTTGTGAATGCAAAAAACCGTGGCGTGAAGGTGCGGGTGATTTGTGAGGATGATAACAGGGGCACATCAGCCTTCGACTTCATCGTCGCAAATGGCATCCCGCTTATTACCGATAGGTTCGATCCGATCAACAACGGCCTTGGATTGATGCACAACAAATTTCTGGTTATCGACGGACGAGGTGGCGCGCCCGACAGTGTGTGGGTGTGGACGGGCTCGTGGAACCCCACGGACCCCGGCACGAACAATGATTTCCAGAATTCAGTCGAGATTCAGGACCCGGCCCTGGCAAATGCCTACACGCTGGAGTTCAACGAAATGTGGGGTAGCAATACGGATGTTCCCAACGCGAGCAACTCCCGATTCGGTGTGCGGAAAACTGACAACACACCTCACCGGTTTGTCATCGGCGGGAAAAATATTGAGTGCTACTTCAGCCCATCGGACCGTGCAACCTCACACATTGTCTCGACAATCAATGCAGCCCAGCATTCAATAGGATTCCAGCTTCTCACGCTTACCCGGGCAGAGATCGCCACGGCACTTGTCACGAAGAAACAGGCCGGACTGAGAGTCAGCGGTGACCTCGACAACGGGACTGATCAGGGGACGCAGTACCCGTACCTGATAGCAAACGGAGTTGATGTGCGCCTGAAAACCGGCGTGTCCGGCTTGCTCCATCATAAATACGGAATCTTTGACGCCGAATACCCTTACTGGGACGCAGTTACAATTACAGGCTCGCATAATTGGACGAGTTCCGCAGAGAATTCGAACAATGAGAACATGATCATTGTCCATGATGGCAACATCGCCAATCAGTATCTGCAAGAATTCGCAGCGCGGTATTATCAGTTCGGTGGCACCGACACCATCCAAGTCGGCGTCGACCGGATTGATTCGAACGTACCCCAATCATACTCACTCTCGCAAAACTATCCCAATCCATTCAACCCAACAACGAAGATTGACTATACGCTTCCGAGTGCTCAGAGAGTTGTCCTCAAGGTGTACGATGTTCTTGGCCGTGAGGTACGAACGTTGGTCAATGACCGGCAGTCTGCTGGAACATATCGGGTTGAGTTGAACGCCAGCGCTTTTGCAAGTGGGGTGTACTTTTATAGACTCGAAGCTGGAAGCTTTGTGCAGAACCGAAAGATGCTCCTTCTCAAGTAGCAGAGGGGACACCAATGAAGCCGGTCGGCATAGTTCTTATTGTCCCCGGAGCATTCAAATGAGAGATACTTCCGGGGACTTGCGCCTTGTAGTGTTTGTTTTGTACCAGTGATTCGTTAGCGGAGAACGAACCTGTTATCTCCCTCGTTTGTGGTCGCGTCATTTCGGCTGGGTCGCTCAACCGCAATTGACTTTGGCTTGTGGGGGGATTGGTCTCAATGACCAGGGCTGTCGTTTTCGACTTCGGCAATGTCATCTGCCGGTTTGATAACAGGATTATCCTGAAGAGGATTGCTGAAAACACGGGCAAGAGTCTGCAGGAAGTGGATGAGATCTTCTACCGGGCCTCGGATGTGATTCTGGAGTACGAAAGGGGAGAGGTCAGCTCGGATGATTTCTTCGAGCGCATCAGGGCGCTGGCCGGGTTGCGGATGTCAAAGGAAGTGTTCGTCCGCGCATACACAGACAAGTTCAACCCAATCCCCGAGACCACCCGCGTTATCCAATCACTCCGGGGAAAATACAAACTCGGACTTCTTTCAAACACAAGTCAGTGGGATTTTGAGCATGGGATTAAGACGACCGACGTCTTTCCACTCTTCGACGCGGTGACCCTGTCGTTCCAGATCCATGCACTCAAGCCTGCCCCTGAGATCTACCAGGACATTCTCGACAAACTTAATGTATCGCCGCATGAATGCGTTTATGTCGATGACATCGAACCCTATGTGCTTGCTGCCCGGAGATTGGACATGCATGCAGTGCAATATCGCAACGGACGGCTCGCGGAATCGTTGAGGGATTTGTTCTTCAAGGTCGATGGGACGGTTCTGGATATCTAGTTTGGATCAGTGTGGAATTCATGGTACACAAGAAACCTCATACAGAATCTCGCCGCCACAGCGGGAAACGTGCAGGGTCTGCACCAAAGTCGTTCCCATCGTATTGCGACTATTCATGCCCGCATGGGTCATTTCCTCCGGCAGACGCGGTTGGCGCATGTAGGAGGGAGGCCGGAGTGTACTGCCTGCTACTCGGTCGCTTCAATAACAAGAACTCCGCTTGTCTTGCAAGAGCCCTAAATGAATAGTCGACCATTGACTCGCGATATGTATTTTCATAGATTGAATGCGGAAGACTGCACACGAAGTTCCTCTCTCACGTTGCTTCGCTGATACAGCTTCTTTTCCTGTTCATTCACACACGTTGAGGCCGCGGTGAACACCACGAGCGGAGCGCTTTTGCGCAAAGCCTTGTTCGTTTCACTCGCACATGTGTTCATGGTTTCGATCGACGTAGCACAAAATGGTGTGACAGTCGTCGATTCATTGAACCCGCGACACGGAGGCCCTGGACCAAGCTACGGATTCCACTTCGCAAGCTGCTGGGGGTATGTCGCACCCGACGGTCACGAGTATGCGCTGATTGGTTGCTACTCGGGAACATCCATCGTGGACCTCGACGCATCACCCATCCATGAAGTCGCGTACGTTCCCGGCTCGAATCCATTATACCAGGACGGCCAAACATATCTCTGGAACGTGTGGATCAAGGATGAGTTTACAGCGGTCTCGAGTCAGGGTACGTTTCGGTTCGTCTTCCGTTCCTCATCCAGAGGTGTTTCTGACGATGCGGCTGCTCTCACACGATTCATTCTCTCCCGGAACTATCCGAATCCGTTCAACCCTCCAACGACGATAAGTCATAACGTCCTGGTCAATTCAAAGATAACCATCAAAGGTGTACAGTGTGTTGGGTCAGGAGATTCGAAGAGAAACGAAGAAGCTGATCATCTTGAGATGACGGGAGAAAACCTCCGCGGGGCGCCTGTTCACGGCGCCCGTTTTTTGTGCATGGATATTTGCATTTCATCGAGTGGTTTCTTAATTTCGGTTTGATTCTGTTGTGTTTCTTGTGATGTTGAGGGTATGATGACTCGACTGTGAGAGAGGTTCCCTCCTGCGGCAGGATAGTCGAGAGATGAGCTTTGCGTTTGCCACCCTCTGCTTCTGACACAACTGGCTCCCCGACTGAGCGGGGACTGAGAGGTCTAACCATCGGGGCCGATGCGCGACTACACGGTCGAGGACATACGTCGGTGTTTCTCTTCATCCTCCGACTTCAATGAGATCTTTGACGCATTCCAGGCGGCTCTTTCGCAACAGTTGAAAGATGTTGAGCCCTATCGCCTCCTGTTTTGGAACCACTCGCTTACGCCGGACGAGGTTCGGTTGTTCGGTGAGAAGCTTGCAATGGAATTCCCGGACCTCGCCTACGATGTCTATCTCTGGCTGGCAGGTGTGTTTGAGGTGACCTATTCCTCCAACGACAACTTCGAGCTTGCGCTGCACTACTATCAAAAAGCCGCCAGCGTGCAACCGGCCGAACTCGATCCATATCTGGATGCGTGCGACTGCTATGATCCGGATTTGAATATTCCACCTCTTGCCAGTCTCATTGATTTTGTAAAGAAGGGAGCGGCGCGCGCAGCCAATCCGGTTCCCCTATACAAGCGGCTCGCCTATCTGTACGAGTTAACCGGGGATCTTGAACAGAGTGAACACTATCGCCGCAAGGCAGAAGAGTATACCGGGCGTCCCGATCAAAAGAACGCATCCCCGAAGCCGGAATGAGAGGCGTGAAAGGCTATCTCATGATCATGGGCGCGGCAACCTTCTGGGGTGTGTCCGCAACGGCAGCCAAGTTTCTGCTCAACCGGCACGTCGAGACTGTCCTCATCGTTCAAATGAGAGTGACAGTTTCCGCTCTCCTTCTGGGGCTTTTCTATCTCCTGGTGAAACCGAATCTCCTGCATGTGCACTGGCGGGACCTCTGGCGATATGCGCTGCTTGGCGTCATCGGGGTTTCTGGCGCAAACTTCACATACTACTTTGCCATAAAGGAGAGCACGGTCGCGACAGCAATCATTCTGCAGTACACCGCGCCATTGTTCGTAATGGCGTATACAACACTCGTTCGCGAAGAAAAATTCACAACGTTGAAACTCTGTGCCGCCGTGTTCTCACTGGCAGGTTGCTTCCTCGTCGTGGGGGCGTATGGACCGGGTGCTCTTCATATCTCGGGGATTGGGCTTCTCAGCGGTGTTGGCTCGATGCTTTGCTTCGCATTCCTGAGCGTCTATTCACGTCACCTGCTCCAACGCGCCAACATGTGGTCCATGACGGCATACTCGTTCATCTTTGCATCGATGTTTTGGCTGGTAATCAATCCGCCTGCAATGATTATTGTCGAGAGTCCTTCGGGAGCGGTGTGGGGGGAACTGTTTGTTCTGGGAATCATATCGGTATTGATCCCCCACTCCCTTTTCTTTGCAGGGATGCGTTATGTGGTTGCGTCGCGTGCTGTCATCACCAGCACGCTTGAGCCGGTGGTCGCAATGGCCACCGCGGCGATGTTCCTGGGAGAGCTTCTCCGGCCTGTTCAGGTGATCGGTGCAGTTCTGGTGGTTGGTGCCATTGTGTTGCTGCAGCGAACAAGAGAAAATGAACGCATTACAGCACCAGCCGGGGATGTCGATGCCGCGTAGTCAGCGTCGCCTTGAGAAGATCCGCCAAGTCCTTTCAATGCGCCAGCCCGACGTCACCGTTGTCATGGAAAATATTCATGACCCACATAATGTGAGCGCGGTCCTCCGGTCATGTGATGCCGTGGGAGTTATGCGCGTGGAGTTGTTGTACACCGTTGAGAAGTTCCCGCGGATCGGCAGAAAGAGCTCTTCGAGCGCGAACAAATGGCTGGAGTGGCGCAGACACAAGTCGGTGGATACGTGTTACGACATCCTGCGACAGGAAGGGTTCGCCGTTTATGCGACCCATCTCGGTGATGCTTCGGTTTCATTGTACGATCTGGATCTCACCCGGAAGATCGCCCTGGTGTTTGGCAACGAACATCGGGGGGTTTCCGACGAGGCTGCGGCGAAGGCGGATGGGAATTTTCAAATTCCCATGGTGGGGATGATCCAGAGTCTTAACGTCTCGGTCGCTTGTGCCGTGAGTTTGTACGAGGTACTCCGGCAACGGCTCGCTCACGGTCGTCTGTCAACTCCAAAACTTCCAACTCCGGACCTCGTCGCTCTCTACAATGACTGGATCAAACGTTAACAGCTCATTCATAACCCATCTCGAGTGCGGCACGTGTCAATCCTCATTCGACTATCGGGCAATTCACACGGTGTGCCCGAAATGTGGCAAGACACTGCTCCCCCGATATGATCTCGATGCCGCCCGGACAACTCCCGCACGCGCCTCCTTTTCGGAGAGGCCGCCCACGATGTGGCGCTACCGCGAATTGCTGCCTGTTATTCACAAAACAAACATCGTGTCGCTGGGTGAAGGCTTCACGCCAATCCTTCCTCTTCACAAGCTCGGCCGGAGCCTTGGATTGGAATATCTGTCCGTCAAGGATGAATCATTCAATCCAACAGGCTCGTTCAAGGCTCGTGGGTTATCCATGGCTGTGTCGAAGGCGAAGGAGCTTGGCATAGGGGAAGCATGCATGCCAACGGCGGGAAATGCAGGTGCTGCGCTTGCAGCGTACGGTGCAGCAGCAGGATTCCTTTCACACATTTACATGCCGGACGATACTCCCCGCGTGAACATTGATGAGTGCCGCATCTATGGTGCCGATGTTCATCTCGTACGCGGCAATATCAGCGATGCTGCAAAAGCCATGACTGCCGACAAGGTTGGCAAGGACTGGTTCGACATGTCGACACTGAAAGAACCATACCGGCTTGAAGGAAAGAAAACCCTTGGTTTTGAAATCGCAGAACAGTACGATTGGAGACTGCCCGACATTATTGTGTATCCCACCGGTGGTGGCACTGGACTGATCGGCATGTGGAAGGCTTTCGCCGAGATGCAGCAACTCGGCTGGATCGGGAAGGACAAACCAATGATGGTGTCTGTCCAGGCAAGCGGGTGTGCTCCGATTGTTAAAGCGTTTGAATCACGAAAGACTGAATCGCTCTTCTGGAACGATGCTGCGACAATCGCTTCAGGGCTGCGTGTGCCGAAGGCATTCGCAGACTCCCTGATCCTCGGTGCGCTCTACGAGAGCAATGGCTGTGCGGTTGCAGTTGATGATGAGGCGATTCTGAAAGCGATCCTGCGCGTCGCGAATTCCGAGGGCCTTCTTCTTTGCCCCGAAGGGGCGGCGACGGTCGCAGCAATCCCAATGTTGAAGGATCGGGCTGTCATTCATGCGGAATCCCGTGTTCTCCTTTGTAACACAGGATCGGGATTGAAGTATACCGAAGTGTTGTCACAGGCTGCGTCAGTTTCTTGATGTTGATTGGGATTCGGATGTTGTGTATATTGATTCGGCGCTCGCGATGGAACTTTGCGCGGGAAGAGACGTATACACTCCAGCGCATTGTTTCGAACCATCAATCCGACTTGGCTTCATGAATCAACAAGGTCCCGAGGCGGTCAGCTTCCTTCAAGAGAATCTCCTGCTCATTGGTGTTATCGCTGTAATCATCTTCGGCTACTTGCTGCTCCTTATCAGGAAGAGATGGAAGAAAGGCTTCAGACACGACGCTTCCAGCAAATCCGGTTCTCCAAAATAAGAGTTTCACGACGCTTCACCGCCTGCGAGTCATTCCCTCCGCTGGTAAACCGGTTAGCTCCGGCTCTTAGGCTGCCGTATCCCGGCTTGAAACTTGGGCCACTTTTGGGTACGTTTGGATGTTCGAGAGTTTATCAACTTCTGTCTGTTCAGGTATGACATCCGGAATATTCAAATCTTTCCTCTGCTGTTTCTTCCTCATCGCACTGGCGATGGGACAGGGTTCAACATCTCCTGCCGGGAAGCTGGTCGTTGGTGAAAAGAGGCACCACACATCTGTCGAGCTGGTCAGTTCTGTCAAAAGTCTAACGCCGGGCAGCACTTTCACGGTTGGCATACTGATGAAAATGAACCGTGGATGGCATACCTATTGGGCGAACTCGGGGGAGGCAGGGTTACCCACAGTGGTGAAATGGACACTGCCGGAGGGATTCACTGCAGGGGAAATTCGATGGCCACTCCCGCACAAGTATAATGAGACTGGCGAGGTTTTAACCTACGGCTATGCAGACGAGAATATGCTGCTTGTCGACATTACGGTGCCAGCTGCTGCGGCCTCTCTTTCGTCCGCCGTTCTTCGGGCGAATGTGGAATGGCTTGAGTGTGAGAACATCTGTGTACCCGGAAGTGCATCAGTCGATTTGAGACTTCCGGTGACAAATGGTCCATCCACACCGGATCACGCCTCGTTATTCGAAAAGTACAAGCACAGATTCCCGCTGCTTTCTCCGATCAATCGGAGTTCACATTTACAACTGCACTGGCGACGGGTACGCTTGCCATCTCGCTGACGCCAAGGGGAGGTCACTCCTTTGTTGTTGAGAACGATGCACTTCCCGATCTGTATCCCGAGCCCATCAATGAGTTGGTGATGGGGAGAACGAAAGTGACCGCAACACCTTCGAAGGCGACCCTCTATGTTCCATTGTCGGTGTACGAGAAGACGGATCGACCTTTTACCTTCCGCGGCGTCATCGTTTACCGGATGGAGGGCGGAGAGCGTCGATCAACGGTAATTGAAGTCCCATTGTCCAGGGAATTCTGTTCGGGCCTTCCGATAGCGGGGGCAGCGCCTGCGCCGGGGAATATTCTCGATCAAACATTTTCCACGGTCCAATCCGGCAGTGCGGCCCAGCCTCTTTATCTCTACGTCCTCTACGCGTTCATTGGGGGGTTGCTGCTGAATATCATGCCGTGTGTTCTTCCGGTCATCGGGTTGAAGATTTTCGGTTTGGTCAAGATGGCCGGCGACGACAAACCAAAAGTGAAGAAGCTGGGATGGGTGTTTTCCCTCGGTATCCTCGCGTCGTTTCTCGCTCTTGCACTTCTTGTTATACTCCTGAAGTCTGCCGGCGAGCAGGTCGGATGGGGATTTCAGTTTCAGGAGCCGCTGTTCGTGATTGCCATGTGCGCGGTGGTCTTTGCGTTTGGGCTGAGCCTGTTCGGTGTGTACGAAATCAATCTTCCCGGGTCAGCAGTTGCTGGAGTAGGTGATGCCGTTGCAAAAGTTGGTGGGAAGGATGGGGGGTATACCGCATCATTCTCAGAGGGTGTGTTTGCGACAATTCTTGCCACGCCTTGCACTGCGCCAATTCTTGGGACGGCCCTCGGGTTCGCGTTCTCTCAGCCCGCTGGCATCATCCTGCTGATCTTCACGAGCACTGCTCTTGGAATGGCCCTTCCGTATCTCCTCCTGACATCAAAACCAGGCTGGATGAGGTACCTTCCCAAACCGGGTGAATGGATGGTGACGGCCAAACAGTTTATGGGCTTTCTCATGATGGCCACACTCCTCTGGCTATTGTACGTGCTCGGAAAACAGCTCGGCATGGAAGGAGTTATCTGGACCTCGGCGTTTCTGTTGTGTGTAGGTTTGGCGTGCTGGATGATCGGGAGGTTCGCAACGCTTGTTGCCTCTCGTGCGTCGTCGATTCGCACGTGGGTTGCTGCGCTCATCGTTGTCGTTGCCGGCTACTGGATCTTCCTTGAGTCGATCCTCGACGTCCGCTCGGTGATTGCCGGAGTTCCGACGACCTCGCAGACTTCTTCGTCGGGAACTTCGCAGGCCATTCAGTGGCAGCCGTTCTCACTGGACGGACTGAACGCACGCCTTCAGGAAAACAAAACGATCTTCATCGACTTCACGGCGGAGTGGTGTCTCACGTGCAAGGTCAACGAAAAGACTGTGCTCGCTGATGAGCGGGTGATTCAGAGGTTCAGGTCGGCCGCTATTGTCCCCATCCGTGCGGACTGGACTTCGCGCAACCCGGATATCACTCGTCTGCTTTCGAAGTTTGGGCGGTCAGGTGTCCCGTTGTATGTAATTTTCCCCGCTGGCAAAGCGAACCAGCCGATCGTTCTTCCGGAAGTGATTACCTCCGGGATAGTCATCGATGCGATCGATCAGGCATCTCCTTCCCCGGCTGCCAGCATTCTTCGGTAGCGCCAAGTCGCCCGTTTTCCCCTTTTGCAATTCCTTCCCCGGTTGGGCTGCTGGCGGATTTCTCTCGTCCTTCCGAGCAAAGATGCCACTCCCGATGAAAAGACATTCCTTTTGAATTTCGAACCTTTCTCTCTCATTTCTGGAAACAGTGTTTCAGCATTGACGCATGAGGCCTTCCTCCTTCCAAAAATCTGCCGGATTGAAGGGAAGGGTATGGCACACAGGTTGCAACGATTCCATTGGGTATCCTTGTTGCCGATATCAGACTGAAGAAGACCCATGCCATCACAACCTCCTTTGAAGAACGTACCCCCCCGATCTTCCTCTGCCCTTGTGAAGCGGCTGAAAGCAAATGTGTCGTTGCGTGTGTGTCTGATCTATGGCTCGATCAGCATAGTGTGGATTCTCTTCTCCGATCAATTGGTGTTTTCCGTTTGTCACCGCCCGTGGAGATATGGCTCTGATCAGCATGATCAAGGGAATCGTCTTTGTGCTTGCGACCAGCACATTGATCTATGTGCTCATCAGCCGGCGTATGCGCGCCCTTCAACGGAGCGAAGAAAGCTATCGTACACTTATTGAAACCTCCCCGGATGCCATCGTGCTTCTCGGTCTCGACGCGAGAATTCTCATGGCGAACCGGCGAATGCTTCTCTTGTCAGGGTATGCCAGCATTGAAGAGATAACAGGCGTGAGTATGCTCGACCTTGTTGCGCCAACCGACAGAGCAATGGTGTCCTCCGGTATTGGCAGAATTGTCGCGGGCGGAAGACTTCCCGACTCTGAATGCACTGCGCTCAGGAAGAACGGAACAACGTTTCCCCTGGAAATGACTGCCTCATTGGTTGTTGATGAGGAGCGACGGCCCAAGGCTGTCATCTCTGTTCTCAGAGATGTAACGCAACGGAAAGAGGCGGAGCATGCACTGCGCGATGCCGAGCAGCGGTATCGGGAGATTTTTGAGCACGTCGGAGAAGGGATCTACCAAAGCACGCCTGACGGCAGGTTCATTGCGGCAAATCCAACGATGGCAGCCATGCTCAGGTATGACTCGCCGGAAGATCTCGTCGCGAGCACGGGGGATATTGCACACCAGGTCTATGTCGATCAAGAGGTGCGGTCCGAGTTCAGAAGACTGCTTGAGGAGCAGGAGTCGATCACGGGATTTGAATCTCGATTGTACAGGAAGGACGGCAGCATTATCTGGGGAGAGGAAAGTGCCAGGGTTGTACGGGGGGACTCAGGAGAAACCCTGTACTATGAAGGCATGGTGCAGGATATTACGGAGCGAAAGCGGGCGGAAGATGCACTTCGTGGGAGCGAACAACGGTATCGCCAACTGGTGGAGATGTCGCCCGATGCAATATGTGTCCATAGCAATGGCAGGCTGGTGTTTGCAAATTCCGCGACGGCAAAACTTCTGGGGGCCTCCAGCCCCGACGATCTGATCGGGAAGCCGGTCCTTGATATTGTGCACCCAGACTATAGGCACATCGTTACCGGACGCGTGAAGATGATGAGTGAGGAGGGTAAGGCGGTGCCCATGATTGAAGAGAAATTCCTTCGCCTGGATGGTACGGCAATAGACGTGGAGGTAGTGGCAATTCCGTTTCGGTACAAGGGCGAGCCGGCAATCCAGGTTGTGGCGCGCGATATTACCGAACGCAACCAGGCAGAACGAGAGATCAGGCTCCTCGCGCAAACCGTTGCTTCAACGAAGGATTGTGTGTCAATTACCGATCTTGATGACAAGATTATCTTCGCGAACGATGCGTTTCTTGAAACCTATGGATACACGAGGGAAGAATTGAGGGGGAAGGACGTATCAATCTTGCGGTCTCCCTTGACCCCCCCGGATACCACGAATCAAATTCTTTCCGCAACGTTCTCCGGCGGATGGTACGGGGAAATATTCAACCGACGGAAAGACGGCACGGAATTCCCGATTGAGCTCTGGACCTCCGTTGTCCGCAACGACGCAGACGAGCCTGTGGCGATGGTTGGCGTTGCGCGGGATGTTACAGGCCGGAGGAAAGCGGAGGAATCCATGCGGAAACTCCAGCGTGCCATCGAGCAAAGTGACGAAGTGATTTTCATGACAGAGTGCGATGGCACGATTACCTACGTCAATCCAGCATTTGAAAGGGTGTATGGATTCGGGAGGGATGAGGCGATCGGAAAGACCCCGCGCATACTAAAGGGCGGGTCATTGTCCACAGAACACTATCAGGAATTCTGGTCGCAGTTGCTCGCGGGAAGGAGTGTTCGTGGTGAGTTGCTCAATCGCACCAGGCAGGGTGCTCTGATCTCGGTTGAGTCATCGGTCAGCCCTATCCATGGAGCCGATGGATCAATCATTGGATTCATTGCGGTTCAGAATGACATTACGGAACGGAAGCGTGCCGATGAGGAACGGAAACGCCTTGAAATGGAACTCTTTCAGGCGCAGAAGGTCGAATCGGTCGGCACTCTTGCGGGGGGCATTGCCCACGATTTCAACAACATCCTCGGGATTATCCTCGGGCACGCGATGCTGCTCGAACAAGAGGCGGGTAATCCAGCCAAGTTTCTGAAAAGCAGGGATTCCATCACGGCCGCTGCCCGACGCGGGGCAAGCCTGGTGCAGCAGATCCTGACGTTTGCCAGGAAGACAGAAATCTCCTTTGAGATCGTGAGTGTGAATGAGACGATCACCGATCTGGTAAAGATGATGGAGGAGACCTTTCCCAAGACAGTGAATTTCTCGCTGCGACTTTCCACAGACGCCCCGCACATCGAAGCGGACCGTACACGGTTACACCAAACCCTTCTCAATCTATGTGTGAATGCGCGTGATGCAATGCCCGACGGAGGGACGATCACCATAACTACCGACCGGGTAGACCGTCGCCAGCTACCGCGGGGAATTGCTGATGGTGAAGTGAACCAATACGTCCGTGTACGTATATCGGATACTGGTGTGGGCATGGACGCGGCAACGAGGAGGCGGATATTTGAGCCATTCTTCACAACGAAGGCCGAAGGGAAGGGCACAGGCCTTGGCCTTGCAGTTGTTGATGGAATCATGAAGAGCCATCGCGGTTATATCGAAGTTGAGAGTGAGCCGGGCCGCGGAACAACATTCCATCTCTACTTCCCGGTGTCACCAGGTGCTCGCAATGAAAACAGGTCCCGACAGACGCTTTACGACAGTGTTCAGGGGGGATCTGAAACGATCCTCCTTGTCGAAGATGAAGAGATGCTTCGCGACATGGTTCAGTCATTGCTTGAGCCGAAAGGGTACACCGTGCTTGCTGCGGGAGATGGCGAAGAGGCCCTGCGAATGTATGCCTCACGCTACAAGGATATCGCTCTTGTCATCTCTGACATGGGTCTCCCGAAGGTGGATGGCGGGAATGTGTTTCTGCGGATGAAGGCAATCAATCCGGACGTGAAGGTGATCCTCGTCAGCGGATACGTTGAACCCGAGACGAAGGCTGCGCTCATGAACAATGGTGTACGGGCATTCGTGCAAAAGCCCTACGTGCCCCAGGAAATTCTGAGACAGGCGCGTGAAGTGATTGATAAGTGTGTAGAGAGGTCGCCGGAATGATGTGGAAATGAAGAAGCGTGACCGCCTCCGAGGCGGTCACGCTGTTGCAGTAGGTGGAACCTATGTCCGCTTGCTGAGCATCGGGACCTCGCGTGTGGAATTCCCGAGGTACACCTGACGCGGTCGGGCAATCTTCTGTTCCGGATCCAGCAGCATCTCCTGCCACTGCGCAAGCCATCCTGATGTTCTCCCGATCGCGAAGAGAACGGGGAACATGTCAACAGGGAACTTCAAGGCCTGGTAGATGAGGCCCGAATAGAAATCAACGTTCGGGTAGAGCTTCCTCTTCACAAAATAGTCATCCTGCAGCGCAATGCGTTCCAGTTCGAGTGCAATATCGAGCTTCGGATTCCGCCCGGTTACCTCGAACACCTGATCGGCGAGCTTTTTAATTATGGATGCGCGCGGATCATAATTCTTGTAGATGCGGTGACCGAATCCCATCAGCTTGCCCTTGCCATCCTTGACGTCCTTGATGAAGTCAGGAATCTTGTTCTTGTTCCCGATGACATCGAGCATCCTCAGCACTTCCTCGTTCGCGCCGCCATGAAGCGGGCCATACAATGCTGCCGCCGCTGCCGCCATCGCACTGTATGGGTCCACCTTCGAGCTGCCCACACCGCGCATTGCGTTTGCACTGCAGTTTTGCTCGTGATCTGCGTGAAGAATGAAGAGCACATCAAGCGCCTTGGCGATTACGGGGTTCGGTTCGTACTTCACCTCGGCAACCTTGAACATCATGCTGAGAAAGTTCGATGCATAGTTCAGATCGTTGTCGGGGTAGACAAACGGCATCCCGATGCTGTGGCGATAGGCGAATGCTGCGAGCGTTGGCACCTTGCTGATGAGCCTGTAAATGGTCGACTTGCGTTCCTCCGGGTTCTCAAAGTGCTTTGCTGACGGATAAAACGTTGACAACGCGGCAACGGTGCTCACGAACATCCCCATCGGGTGTGCGTCGTGATGGAAGCCATCCATGAACTTCTTGATATTCTCATGGACGAATGTGTGGTAGGTGATGTGCCTCGACCACTCATCGAGTTGTGGCTTGTTCGGCAGTTCCCCGTTGATCAGGAGATATGCCACTTCGAGGTACGTGCACCGCTCGGCGAGCTGTTCGATCGGGTATCCACGATACCGCAGGATTCCTTTGTCTCCGTCGATGAACGTGATGTTGCTTTTGCACGACGCTGTATTCATGAACGCGGGATCATACGTCATGAGTCCGAAATCTTCCCCTGAGGCTTTGATTTGACGGAGGTCGATCGCTTTGATTGTCCCGTTGTCAATCGGAATCTCGTACTGCTTCCCTGTGCGGTTGTCAGTGATGGTCAGTGTTTCAAGGTTTGTTCCAACCTTACCCGCGTTTCCCTTGACATTTGCTGTTGGTTCCATACACACACACTCCTTCGAAAGGTTGAGTCGTAATTACGGAGAGCAAGAGAGGATTCAGTGAGTGATATTCGGCGAGGCTGAACCTTCACATGAGAGCTTTGAACCCTCTCATGCCCGATTCGTTCCATAGAACTGAATTTGATACGCGTGTTAAAAATATGAACAACTCTCACAAAAAACAAGCGGAGATTGTCGGAAGAAGGAAACAGTGCCGGACAGTTCAACGGCCCTACCTTCTCCGTTCGTAGACATAGACGTCCTCAATCTGTGTTGCCAGTCTATACTGCTGGTCAAGTGATTGATAAAGTTCTTCTCTGTCAGTGTCATTCAACGTCACGAACAGCGGACTTACCCAGGCCCCTATTATCACCATTTTGGGTAACTTGCTCCTAATGGCAGATATGAACGCGCTTTTCCCCGCCACATGATAATGCTGACGCTGCGCCTCGGTGAGCTGTTCCGAGACTAGAATGCCAAACTGGTTCTCAAAAGCCGGCATGAACCTGCGACCACTTTCGCATGCATATCCCGGCCATGGCGAAATTACCGTATCGGACTCGGAGGTATTGTTTCGAATGTAACGGGAAACGCCATCCAGAGTCGATAACTGCCATCCTCGGATCGAGGATGCCGGTCTCTTTTCATGTTGGAATTCACTGATTGAAAAAGCGACAATAATGGGCATCAGTGCGAATACAACGAAACGGTTCTTACTCCAGAGAAGCTGAATGCCCACAGCAACCAGCGGAACCATCAGTGGCGCCAGCGGGCTTGTGAGGTACTGTTCGTACAAAGGCAAGGGTGTGAGGGAAGTGACAATCAGAGCTATCGTCGAGACAAGTGCAACCTCTCCGACGAAACCATTGCCACCTCTTCTTCTCACTGCTCCCGCGACCAGATCGTACGCGCCGATGGCAGCGAGAACGAGCAGCAGGATCATGTACGGGTGCACAAAGACGGTATCACGGAGGAATGACATTGCTTGTTGGAAATGAATCAGCGGCGACGGCGTTTCACTCCTGAGAAGATGATAGCCGATGTTATTGAACATGAATGCGTTTGGGTCGTGCATGCAGAGGAGTAACGCCGGAACACAGGCAATTGCGATCCCGGCGACAAATATCAGGAAGCTCGAACATGGTTGCAGGCCGCTGAAGATCCTAATGCGAATGAAGAGCCAGGATGCGATACAGATGGGAACTGCGGCGTACAGGAGTCGAGTGGAGACAAGGAGGCCACAGGAGATTCCTGCTGCAAGCAGCCACACGGCATTGCGAGTGAGGCCAGCCTTCCAAATGCAAATCAGTGTAACCGTCGCGAGGAAGTTCCCCAAAGCGAAGGTCTTTACTACTACACCCCATGACAGGAGGAACGGGTTGAACAAGAAGACAAGAAATGCTGTCAATGAGACCCAAGGATAAATGTCATACTCTTTAAACAGAAACCACGCCCAAAGGCCGACTGATCCTGTGGTCAACAGTGCGGAGAGGATACGCAACCAGGCGAGAGAGTAGCTGTCAAGCTTTGTCCATGCTCCGTATACAAACGGGAGGATTGGTGCTTGAGGATAGAAGAAATCCATGTAGGGAATACCTCCCTCGCCGACAAGCCGGGCAGCCGAGGCATAGTAGCCCTCGTCACCGTCTATGACGCGGACCCTGGTATGGGCCACGACGAGAGCAGCATACGCGATGACAAGGAGAACGAAAACGTGGAACCTCTTCAAATGGGGATCTCCATTTTCGGGTAGCAATCTCAGGTTTGCGTTCTACAAAAGCAAGCGGTCCAGGAATAAGTTGGGAATGATTTTGTTGTGAATGTGTGGTATATTTGTTTCATCGCCAAGTCACAAGACCCCTCCGCGTGCGCGGAATGTCTATTCCCGATGGACTGTCTCTGGAGTATCCATGTCCACATTGACTCAATCGTCTGCCTGGAAGGCGCTTGAAAATCACTACACCGAGGTGTCATCCCGGCACATGCGGGACATGTTTCTTGCAGACCCTCTCCGTTTCACGAAGTTTTCCCTGCATTGGAAAGACGTGCTTCTCGACTTTTCGAAGCACAGGATCACTGAGGAAACGATGCGACTATTGTTTGCCCTTGCGCGGCAAGCCGGTGTCGAGAAGTGGCGAGAAAAGATGTTCAATGGCGATAGAATCAACTCGACTGAAAACAGATCGGTGCTTCATGCCGCGCTTCGCAATCGATCAAATCGCCCGATACTCGTCGACGGGATTGACGTGATGCCCGGCGTAAATGCTGTACTTTCCCACATGAAATCGTTCAGCAATGCAATCCGAAACGGAGAATGGAAAGGGTTCACGGGGAAGATCATCACGGATGTTGTGAATATTGGCATTGGCGGATCTGATCTTGGTCCCGTCATGGTAACTGAAGCTCTCAAACCATATGGCAAACAGGGGCTGAATATCCACTTCGTTTCCAATATTGACGGAACACATCTTGTAGAAGTGTTGAAGAAGATGAACCCCGAGACGACCCTCTTCCTCGTCGCATCCAAGACGTTCACGACGCAGGAAACCATGACCAATGCCGATTCGGCTCGCCGGTGGTTTCTCGAATCGGCGAAAGAGCGAGCCCACATCGCCAGGCACTTTATTGCGCTCTCAACAAATACAGAAGAAGTTGCCAGGTTTGGCATCGACACGAGGAACATGTTTGAGTTTTGGGATTGGGTGGGCGGACGATATTCGCTCTGGTCTGCCATCGGACTTTCCATTGCACTCTCCATCGGGTTCGAGAATTTTGAAGAGCTTCTCACCGGTGCCTTTGAAATGGACGAGCATTTTTGCACTGCACCGCTTGACAAGAACATGCCGGTCATCCTTGCCATGCTCGGGATATGGTACAATAACTTCTTCGGAGCAGAAACCCATGCTATTCTTCCGTACGATCAGTACCTGCATCGCTTTGCTGCATACTTTCAGCAGGGGGACATGGAGAGCAACGGGAAATCCATCGATCGCAATGGCAACAGAGTGAACTACTCTACCGGTCCCGTGATCTGGGGCGAACCGGGAACAAACGGGCAGCATGCGTTTCTATCAGCTCATTCATCAGGGCACGAAACTGATTCCGGCTGACTTTATCGCCCCCATTGAGACACACAACCCGATTGGAGAGCACCATCAGATTCTGCTCTCGAATTTCTTCGCCCAGACTGAGGCATTGATGAAGGGGAAGACCCGTGAAGAGGCTCGCGCAGAATTGCAGCGGGCAGGAATGAGTGGAGAAGGTCTCGAGAAGCTCTTGCCGCATAGAGTGTTCGAAGGAAACCGACCAACGACGTCGATTCTGGTCAAGAAGATTACTCCTCGCACGCTTGGCTCACTCATTGCTCTTTACGAGCATAAGATCTTCGTCCAGGGAATACTCTGGAACATCAATTCGTTCGATCAATGGGGAGTGGAGCTGGGGAAACAACTTGCGAAAGCAATCCTGCCCGAGTTGAAGAATGGGGGAGAGGTTTCCTCCCACGATTCATCCACGAATGGCTTGATCGATTACTACAAGACGCACAGATCATAGTGGATGCTCATGGCCGGGGCTCCGGAACAGGCACCTGAAACCCTTGAGTTGGAAGACGAACGGACTCTGCTTGTTCCGTTGTATCATGTCATCCTGCTCGATGACGATGACCACTCGTACGAGTATGTAATCGAAATGCTGATGAGCCTCTTTGGCCACAGTGAGGCAAAGGCGTATGACATGGCGTGCGAAGTCGACTCGAAGAAGCGGGTCATCGTCGAGACCACATACAAGGAGCGGGCGGAGATGAAACGCGACCAGATACATTCCTACGGAGCGGACTGGCGCATCCCTCGTTGCAGAGGGTCAATGTCGGCCGTCATTGAGCAGGCTGGGTAATATTGCCGTTCGATGACATCGTCAACGTTGCACCTTGTTGCCAGTCATCGAGTTATGGGACTGACGCACCCCCCGCTCGCGAACATGCTCTTCTTCCAGTTGCCGTAATCGCCCCGACATGACATTCACCCTGCCCAGATACCCGACCAGTTGGCGCGCATCCTGACGGCTCACCACCGCTAATCGTCCGATATTGTTACGTAACATCTTCGCGGCGGCATTGTACAGCGTCTCATCAGGGTATGTTGCGATCACCCGTTGGCTTCCTGCTTCAAGAACCGTCATGGAGGGATCAGAACCATTGTCGATCGCCCTGAGAATATCTCCCCGCGTGATGATTCCCACGAGGTTATTCTTTTCATCGACGACGAACAACCCCTGATGGCGTGTATACAATGGGTCGCGCCGGGCAATTCTGTTCGAAAGCTCTCCAACACTCATGGTTGCCTGGACCGTTGGAGGTATCGTGTCCATCACCTCACTGACCCTCAGCACGGCAAATGGGTCCACGCCATACTCGCGCATGATGTGATATCCCCTTCGCGCAACTTTCTCCGTCAATATTGAACGACGCATCAACAGGACATTGACCGCATATGCTGCAATGCTTGTGACAAGCAACGCTGGCAGCAGGTTAAGGTCGTGGGTAAGCTCGAGCGTAAATACCATCGCAGTCAGCGGTGATCGCATTGTTCCGCCCATCATCGCTGCCATGCCGATGGTTGCCCACAAGCCCGGATCACCAATCGGGAGGAATCCCGATTCAATTGCCCCAAGCGCGCCCCCCATCATCAGCAGTGGCGCCAGCACGCCACCGGAAGTCCCAGATCCCAGCGCTATGGACCATACAAGGGCCTTTCCCAGGAAGAGTCCGAGCAGTGTGGCCCCGAGAATTTCGCCGCGCAACAAGATGTGGATCGTGTCATACCCGACGCCGAGAATCCGGGGATCAACCAACCCTCCGATTCCAACCAGCAATCCCCCGATGGCGGGCCACCACATCCAATGGATTGGGAGCTTCCCGAAGGCGTCCTCGCACCAGTAGACCAGCATTGTCAGCCCGGAAGAGCAAAGGCCGGCGACAATGCCGACAACAAAGGAGAATGCAAGTCCTTCAAGGTTGAGCGGCTCGTGAGGAACAACCGGAAAGATCGGCCCTCCACCGAGCAATGGAACACGTAAGGCATATGCAGCTGCGGCAGAGATGGCTGCTGGAATCAGCGAACGTGGCCGCCACTCGAAGAGAAGAAGTTCAACCGCCAGAAATACTGCAGCGACAGGCGCACCAAAGATGGCGGACATGCCACCCGCAGCTCCGGCAACGAGCAATGCTTTTCGTTCAGCGGAAGAGAGATGAAAGAGTTGGGCAAAAAGAGAGCCAACGGCTCCACCAGTCATGATGATCGGCCCCTCGGCGCCAAACGGCCCGCCCGTTCCGATGGAAATTGCGGACGATAGCGGTTTCAGAATGGCGACCCTGGCTTCCATCCGGCTGCGGCCAAACAGGATTGCCTCCAGCGCCTCCGGGATTCCATGCCCCCTGATTTTCTCCGATCCGTATTTCGCCATGATCCCAATGATCAGTCCACCGATCACGGGTATGCCAACTACCCAGTATCCGAGCCGATGATGGGCCAGCGATTGAAGCGTCGATGAGAGTTCACCGAAGAAGGCGAGGTTTGTGATCACAGCAATCAGCCAGAGCAGGACCACGGCGACGATTGCACTGGATGCTCCAATGAACAACGCCATGGCTGAGAGAACCAACACGCGTCTATCCTGGTTGAAGTCCGAAAGCCGATCTTCGGTGGTCTCAATTACTGCCGCCATGTTCTCCTCCAAGCGTGACTGCGACTTGATTACGGAATGGGTGAGCGAAATACGGTTCCTGTACGTTCTTCTCAATGACATACTCGATATCGGGAGCTGAGAAATGGAAGGGAGTGAGTGCATCACCCCATAAAGGAGGGAAATCGGAGACGTGCAACAGCCGGATGAAGAAGAACTGCCTCAGCATAAGACAGAAATAATCTAATAGCCTGGCCCCTGAGAATCAAGTCCGCTGGATTTCGAGCGATGGACATGAAGAAGATGAGGAAAATGGTCCTTTACGGCTCGACATTCTGAAGTTCATAGCCTGTGCGTCGCAAAGCCCTGCGCGTTGCTTCAAGGACAGATGGTTTTTCGTTGTACGGCATAACCGGGACCTCGGGTGTGGTTCTCATCTTCTCCAACAGAGTCTCCTCCTCGTCAATTGCCAACCGGTCGAGCAGGAGATAGAGACCGCCTTCTTGTTCCTCGAGAGCGTTGTGTCCATCCAAAATTGAACGAAGAGCGGCAATTATCGATGGCGTTGGAGGGGGAACCATCAATGCTGCAAGAGCACCGTGATCAAGACGCAATCTTTCTGCGACAGCAGCCTGCTTTCCGTTTTGAAGTCGGGCAATTGCGGGTAGGACGATTCTTTCCTCAATCCCGACGTGGCGAAGTAACCCCTTGCGGAACTCATCGTAGGACACATGATCGATAACGCCGGGTTGAGCAGTCGCAGTCTGGAGTAGACGATCTAGTCGATCATGATCCTGAGCGAGATAGTCGTAGAGTTGATGAGGCATAGGTCTTCCTGACTAGTGTCTCTCCTGCAACCGGTGTCAAGGAATGCTTTGCAGTGGACAAGGCATCCTGAGGATCACCTTGGTTCTTCTATGGATTGACCGTGTTAGGCCCGTGCTCTTCCCGTCTCAGGTACGACATGAGGAATTTCAGCCTTCTTCTGGGTGCCATGGGTTCCAAGCCTGAAGACGAACCATACGAGTGCGACCACACCAATCGCAAAGATGGTATCGCCGATTGCCCGCAACCAACGCAGTGTTGTCATCAAATCAGTCTGCAGGAATTCGGCGCTTCGCGCGTACCAATACCCGTACTGCACGGAAGCCCAGGTCTGCATCAATCCAACCGGCAATAGACTGATTGTTACCATCGCAAACAATCCGATGTTGATGGACCAAAACGCGAAACGAAGCGTGCCGTCTTTCCATCTGACTCCCGGCTTCAATGCCCTCAAGCAGAAGAGCATCAGGCCAATCCCCAACATTCCGTATACACCAAACAAAGCCGCGTGGGCATGAACCGGCGTAGTGTTAAGTCCTTGCATGTAATAGAGCGCGATTGGTGGGTTGATCATGAACCCAAACAACCCTGCTCCGAGAAGGTTCCAGAATGCAACTGAGACAAAGAAGTAGATCGGCCACTTGTACTGCTGTACCCATTCCTTTGCACGGGAGCGCTTGATGTTTTCCCAGGCCTCGTACCCCACGAAAACGAGCGGCACAACCTCCAAGGCACTGAACACCGATCCGAGAGCAAGCACAATGGTTGGAGTGCCTGAGAAGTAAAGATGGTGCAGCGTGCCAATGATTCCTCCTGAAAGGAAGATCGTCGACGAGAGAATCGTTGCCTGTCCTGCCGTCTTCAAACTGAGCAGCTTCAATCGGGCAAACAGGAATGCGATCACGACAGTGGCAAACACTTCGAAGAACCCTTCAACCCAGAGATGGACCACCCACCAGCGCCAGTACTCAACAATTGCGAGGTTCGTGTGTTTTCCGTACATCAACGCGGCGCCATAGAATCCGGCGATCGCCGCTGTCGAGATGAGGAAGAGCGTGAGGATTGGCCTCTGCTCGTCCTTCTTTTTCAATGCGGGGAGAATACTGCGGACCATCAGGAAAAGCCAGAGAAGCAATCCAACGAGAAGGGCTGCCTGCCAAATGCGGCCGAGATCGATATACTCGTACCCACTATGTCCGAAATAGAACCAGAGATTGTCCGGCATCTTGTTCATCACGCTTAACCATTCACCGGCCATTGAACCGAGGACGACAACCAGCAGTGCCCCGTACAAGATGTCGACCCCCAGCTTCTGGCCCTTCGGCTCAACGCCGCTCACTGCAGGACCAATGTAGAGACCCGCTGCAAGCCATGCGGTTGCAATCCAGAATATCCCGAGCTGTACGTGCCATGTTCGGGCTACTGTGTATGGAAGAATCTGTGACAGAGGAATTCCATAGAACGCATCTCCTTCCACACCATAATGAGCGGTGATTACCCCCAGTCCAATCTGAAACAGCAATAGTCCTGCAACCGTCCAGAAATACTTTATCACTGCCTTCTGGGAAGGTGTTGCAAATGACCCCAGCAACGGATCCGAGGAAGGAACATCGCCCTGTACGATTGCCCTGTCCTGTGCCGCGTGGTACCACGCCATTCCTCCAATACCTGCCAGCAGGAGAATGATACTCACTCCGGTCCATACAACCGCTTCGCCCGTGGGTCTGTTGCCGACCAGATCCTCATGAGGCCAGTTGCTCGTGTAGGAGATGTCTTCGCCCGGCCGATTTGTCGACGCTGCCCATGAGCTCCAGAAGAAAAACGCTGAGAGTCGACGGAGTTTTTCTGGATCATCCAGGGAGTTCTTCCGAATTGCATATTCCGTTCGCCCGTTCGTGAAGACATCTGCAAAGTATTTCCTGTTTGCTTCGAACGCCTTTGCCCGGATCGGGTCAATGGTGAGAACTCCCGCTGAGGGATTGTAGGTATTTGCTCTCATCATGTCTTGCAGTCGGGCTTTCAATGGAGCCTGCTGTTCGGGGTTCAGCTTGTCGTACACAATCCCGGATTTCTCCTTGGCCCACGAATCAAGAATGAACATTGCCTCCCGATGAAGCCAGTCTGCAGTCCAATCAGGAGCAACGTAGCTGCCGTGTCCCCATACAGAACCAACTTCCATTCCACCCATGGCCTGCCAGACATTCTGGCCGGTAGTGATATCGTCTTCCGTCAGGAGAAGGGTTCCATCAGTGGTGATCACGTTTGAAGGGATGGGGGGCCTCTGTTGGTAGATCCTCGTTCCAACCCATCCAAGAACCGCAAATGACAGTACAATGACAGCAATGAACCCAATCCAGTAACGCTTCATAAACTCTCCATGATGCGGTGACCGTTTATGGGACAAGAACCGACCGTTCGAGAGCAACGGCTTTCGGGAACAGGATGTTGTTCTCCAGATGCACATGGTTGTGCAGATCCAGCTCGAACTGCTTCAATTCCTGATACGACACTTTGAATGTCGTGCACGCGTCTGCCGGAGGCACGTAGCCGGAGGACAATGAGCGAATCTCGTACATTTCGTCTCCGGCAAACTTGTGTTCCGCTTCCATCATTCGGATGGGGTTTTGCGCCGTATGGAATGGTGGTCGCTGTACCTTCGCGTTTGCCTTTGATGCTTGGGCGAGTGTCGTGATGTACGGGAAGAGAATGCTCTCTTCCTTCATCATGTGGTTCTGCAATTCGTCTGCCACGGATGCGAAGCGTTCTGCAACCTCGACGACCTCGGGGTGTCGTTCACCGTGCACCGAGGCGACTTTTCGGGTATGGGCGAGCAGAGAGGGAATGGCCATACGAACGAATTTGTGGTGAGTGTTCACGATATACTCTGCCAGATCATCGAGCTCCATGTCTGTGAATCTTCTCCCGTTGCCTGCTATGCTGGATTCGTTTGCCTCAAGTTCTGCGAACACGAGCGATGCATCCACGGCTTTATCCTTGCATGCTTGATCTATCGTCTTTCCCCCGCCGCAACAGAAGTCCAGCGAGAATTTCTCGAAGACCGCCGCCGTTCGAAAGTCGTGAGTCACTATATCCTTGATTATTGAGGTCGATAAATCGTTCATAGCTCTTCCCTCCGGTGAAGTATTAGTGAATGCGTTTCATCCATATAATCTTGCCGCCACTATCCAGGCGGAGAATCTTTCTTTGCTCCATGGCCTTGATGCATCGGATGACAGTCTCCACGCGCAAGCCGGTCATATCTGCCAGTTGCTGGCGTGTAAACGGAACTTTATACGGCTCGCCCCCGATGACTCCGTCTTCCTTCCTGAAATATTCGATCAACGTACTCAATCGATGTTCGGACTCTTCTCCTGCAATCTCCGATAACATCATCGACTTGTAGACAAGGCGTCCGCTTAATGCCTGGGTCAGCTTCAGGTGGATTTCGAAATTCTCCCGCAGCAGCTTCATGAATGACTCGTACGGGCACTTCCAGACTTCGCTGTCGATGACAGCGAATGCGGATGCGGGGTAGGGAAGATTGTTGAAGAAGGGTGGCTCACCGAAGCTCTGGTTTTCCGTAAAGTAACCCTGGATGAACTCCTTCCCCTCCTCGCTGTATGTGACCATCTTGACCCTTCCCGCCCTCACGATGTGAAAGTTCGTTGCAGGATCTCCCTGTTGGAACACGACTTCACCCTTCTGTAACCTGACAAGTCGTGCCTTGTACTTCTTCAATACCGATTCTTGAACCATGCAACGATCCTCCTTGCACATAAAAAGCTATGAACTATGGCGTTGGTGTACTTATGAGGTAAGTCATAAACCGAACGGTAAGAAAAATCAAATATAGCGCAAACCCTGCGTGCGGTCAACATTCTCCAAACCATTGAATCTTCCCAATATTTCCCTATCTTACTTCAACGCAGAACCACATCTCATGCACAAACAAGATAATGGAAGCGACAAAGAATCTTTCTTCCGTACAGCAGCAATCCAGGGACGGTGAGATTCCCCGTCATCCAAGCCTGACTGAACTCGACGAGCTTTGTATCAACACCATCCGTTGCCTGTCAATGGACGCGGTGCAGAAGGCAAAGTCCGGTCATCCGGGCATGCCAATGGGAATGGCGCCAGCAGGTTACTGGCTCTGGACGAAGCATTTGAAACACAACCCACGCAATCCCAAGTGGGTGAACCGTGATCGCTTTGTGCTCTCTGCCGGGCATGGTTGCATGTTGCTGTATTCACTTCTGCACCTCACCGGATACAATCTGTCACTCGACGAGATCAAGAACTTCCGCCAGTGGGGAAGCAAAACACCGGGACATCCGGAGTATGGACATACGCCAGGTGTCGAAGTAACCACCGGCCCGCTGGGCCAGGGAATTTCCAATGCTGTTGGAATTGCCCTCGCTGAAAAGTATCTCGCCGCATACTTCAACAGAGATGGTTTTCCCGTTGTTGATTTCAAAGTATATGTGGTTGCAGGAGATGGCTGCATGCAGGAGGGCGTATCGTCGGAAGCGTGCTCGCTCGGCGGTCATCTTGGATTGAACAACCTCATTGCAATCTACGATGACAATCATATCACGATTGATGGTGGAACATCACTTTCATTTGGCGAAGATGTTGCGAGGCGCTACGAGGCGTATGGCTGGTTCGTGCAGACTGTTGGCGGTGATGGAAATGACATGGCTGCCTTTGAGAAGGCCATCGTTGCTGCACAGAATGAAAAAGACAGACCCTCTCTCATCAAGCTTCGCACGCATATCGGTTACGGAAGTCCGAACAAACAGGATTCACATGATGCCCATGGGTCGCCCCTGGGGGATGACGAAGTTGCCCTCACGAAGAAGCGCTACGGTTGGGATCCTGAAAAGAAATTCCTTATCCCTGAGGATGCGTTAAAGGTCTTCAGGAAGGAAGTGGACAAAGGAGCGAAGCGCGAGCAGGAGTGGAATCAACTGTTCGAGGAATACGGCCATGCTTATCCCGGGCTTGCGAAGGAGTTCAAACGCGCATCCGAACGGAAGCTGCCGGATGGTTGGTCGCAGATATGGAAGGATTCAGTCCCGAAGTTCGATCCCGCTGTTCCAATGGCAACTCGTGAGGCTCAGGGAAAAATCCTCGACGCGATCATGCCGAAACTTCCTCTCGTTCTTGGCGGGTCCGCAGACCTGACCCCGTCGAACAATACGCGGTTCAAAGGAGTAACGGATTTCTCGAAGTCGAACCGGCTGGGAAGGTATATCCGCTACGGTGTGCGCGAACATGGGATGGGCGCTATCATGAACGGAATTTCGGTGACCGACATGGTGATCCCGTACGGTGCAACATTCTTTTGTTTCTCGGACTACATGCGTCCGACGCTGCGGCTCGCCGCCCTTTCGAAGTATCCGGTCATTTTTGACTACACGCATGAGAGTATCGGGCTCGGCGAGGATGGCCCCACGCATCAGGCCGTTGAACATTTCGCCGCACTTCGTGCCATCCCTGGACTGACAGTCATTCGTCCTGCCGATGCAAACGAAACTGCGTACGCGTGGAAATACGCGATCGAGCATCGTACGGGTCCAACAGTGATGGCATTGACCCGCCAGAAACTCCCGGTGATCGACCAGGCCAAATATGGTTCGGCGGAGAACGTTTCAAAGGGCGCCTATGTTCTGATTGGTGCGGACAAACCCCGATTGTTACTGCTGGCAACAGGCTCTGAGGTTCAGCTTGCGCTAAAAGCGCACGATGTGCTCGCGACTGAAGGCATCGCAACGCGGGTTGTCAGCATGCCATCATGGGAATTGTTTGAGCAGCAGCCGAACGACTACAGGGAATACGTGCTGCCTCCTTCAATTACCGCGCGCGTTGCGGTCGAGGCCGGTGTAAGGCAGGGATGGGAGCGGTACATCGGCGACCGCGGCGAGTTCGTAGGGATGTCAACGTTTGGTGCGTCTGCTCCTGGAGATGTGGCATTTAAGAACTTTGGCATAACATCGGAGAACGTCATTGCCGCTGCCAGAAAGGTGCTTGCATGAAGGTCGCAATCGCCGGAGACCATGCCGGGTTTCAATTGAAGAAGTTGCTTGCTGCGGAGTTGAGCAGAGACGGGGTTGAGATTATCGACCTCGGAGCCCGCGATGAAACTCCGTCTGATTATCCCGATTTTGCCCGGTCACTCGGCAAGGCCGTTGTGTCCGGACAGGCAGAGCGGGGAATTCTCGTATGTGGCAGCGGTGTGGGTGCGTGTATTGCGGCAAATAAAATCAAGGGTGTTCGCGCAGGACTCGCACACGATACATATTCGGGACACCAGGGAGTTGAACACGACGACATGAACGTGTTGTGTATGGGGTCGCGTGTGATTGGTCCGGCGACCGCATTGGAGATCGCGAGGGTGTTCCTGGCAGCGAAGTTCACTAACGAGGAGCGCCATGTAAGACGGGTGAAGAAGGTGCTGGATATTGAAAAGAACCAGGGTTGAATGAAAGGAGAGACGTTTCATGAATAACCTGCAGAAGCTGGAGCAGCTTGGACAGAGCATCTGGTATGACAACATCAGCCGGGCTGTTATCAAACGCGGCGAATTGAAGAAGATGGTGGATGAAGGACTCCTCGGCGTCACTTCAAACCCGACAATTTTTGACAAGGCAATCTCAGGGTCCACAGAGTATGACGACCAGATCAGAGATCTCGTTGCTGCCAACCCAACCATCGATCCCACTGAGATCATTCAGGCCTTGATGATCAAGGACATCCAGATGGCGTGTGATGTTTTGAAGTCCGCGTTCGACAGGACCAATGGAAGGGATGGATACATCAGCATCGAAGTAACCCCCTCCAAGGCCCGTGACACAAGGGCAACGATCGAGGAAGTGCGCGAGTTGTGGCGCAAGGTGAACCGGAGAAATCTTATGGTCAAGATTCCCGCGACAAGGGAAGGTCTTCCGGCGATCGAACAAACAACCAGTGAAGGGATCAATATCAATATCACGCTGATCTTTTCAGTCGAGCGATACCGCGAGGTTGCCAATGCATTCATTGCCGGACTGGAACGCCGGGTAAAGGAAGGGAAGCCCATTGATCATGTTGTCTCAGTAGCAAGCGTGTTCGTGAGCCGGATCGACACTCTGGTGGACGACCTGCTTTCCAAAAAAGATCCATCGAAAACCAAATCGCTGATGGGCAAGGCAGCGGTAGCAAACACCAAGTTTGTTTATCAGGCATTCAAGGAAATCTTCAATGCACCTCGCTTTGCAGCCTTGAAAGCAAAGGGAGCTTCGGTTCAGCGTCCGTTGTGGGGAAGCACCGGCACAAAGAACCCTGCGTACAGCGATCTTCTGTATGTCGATACACTCATTGGTTCCCATACGGTGAACACAGTTCCCCCGGCGACCTATGCTGCAATCCTCGACCACGGCACTCCAGCTCTCACGGTGGAATCGGATCTGGATGGAGCGCGCAAGATACTCGATGACGTTGGGGCGGCCGGCGTTGATATGAAATGGGTGCTGGAGAAACTCGAGGCCGATGGTGTAGCGGCATTCGAGAAGTCCTTCGACGGCCTCTACAAGAACTTGCAGAACAAAAAGGGACAGTTTGTTGAGGAGTCCGTTCCAACGGCGTGATCTTCCTTGAGTATCTTTGACAGAAACGTGTCCGATCCAATTCAGGCGATGCTCCCTGCTATTGAACCCAATCCCCTTGCCGTTTCAACACGCATGGAGAAGATTCCCGATCCGTGCGTGATGGTGATCTTCGGCGCTTCCGGCGATCTGACAAAAAGAAAACTGATTCCTGCCATCTTCGACCTTGCCCGCCAGGGATTGTTGCCTTCCGGCTTCACGATTGTCGGTGTTGGCAGAACACTCATGGATCATGCGTCGTTCCGTGGCTACATGCGCGACGCAATGAAAGAGTTTGGAAATCTCCGTGATTCCGAAGCGGCATTGTGGGATACGTTTGCACGAGGTCTTCACTACGTCCCCGTTGATTCAAGCGTCGCGGCAGAATTTGAAACGTTGAAGAAAGAGTTGCATGCGATCGATGATGGAAGAAGGGCGGGGGGCAACTTCCTGTTCTATCTTGCAACGCCGCCGAGTCTCTACTCTTCCATTGTGAAGTATCTCGGATCATCGCGTTTGAATACGCCCCGGACACCCAATAGTTGGGTGCGCATTGTCATCGAGAAGCCATTTGGCTCCGATCTCTCCTCGGCACGGGCGTTGAACACCGAGGTACTGAGTGTGTTCGATGAGAGCCAGGTTTATCGCATCGACCACTACCTCGGCAAGGAAACAGTACAGAACATTCTGGTGTTTCGTTTTGCCAATGGTATCTTCGAGCCCATCTGGAACAGGAACTACGTTGACCACGTGCAGATCACGGCCGCAGAGACTGTGGGAGTAGAGAACCGCGCGTCATATTACGAGGAAGCGGGAACGATGCGGGACATGATTCAGAACCACATGCTCCAGCTTCTCTCGCTGACGGCGATGGAGCCTCCCGTGTTGTTCGATGCACAACAGGTGCGCGACGAAAAGCACAAGGTTCTGCAGGCAATTCCGACCATCAAGCCGGAACAGGTGCACCGCTACACCGTCAGGGGGCAGTATGCTGCCGGCACCGCAGGGGGAAAAGCTGTGCCCGGGTACAAGTCGGAGAAGGGGGTTTCTCCGAACAGCGTAACCGAGACGTATGTTGCGCTTGAGTTCACCATCGACAACTGGCGGTGGGCCGGAGTTCCGTTCTACGTGCGATCGGGCAAGCGGCTGCCCAAGCGTGTGACGGAAATTGCAGTGCAGTTCAAGAAGACGCCACATCATCTCTTTGCGGCCCTCCCTTCGGATCATCTTGATCAGAACAACATCGTCATCCGTGTGCAGCCCGACGAGGGCATCTCACTCAAGTTCAGCTCCAAGATCCCCGGTTCTGCGATGCGCATGCGTCCGGTTACGATGGATTTTCGCTACGGGTCATCATTTGGCGGGCATCTCGCCGATGCATACACCCGGCTGATTTTCGATTGCATGCTCGGCGACCCAACACTGTACGCCCGCGGCGACAGCGTTGACGTCGCATGGTCTCTCATCACGCCTATTCATGAAGGTTGGGTGGAGAATAAACTGTCAAAGGTCTACGACTATCCCGCCGGCACGTGGGGACCAAACGAAGCAGACGAAATGCTCCATGCCAATGGTCGCAGGTGGCGACTCCCATAGATGAGTTCCGGTATGGCAAGGAAACTTTCTCTCATCGTCATCACGTTACTCATCGTCTGCTCCTTCATCTGGCAGGTTCTGCTCGGCATGTGTCCGGTGCCGTAGTCACGCTCCGTTCGCATGATGAGCGCTGAGGGTCAGTCAACTCCTGAGTAAGAATCCCATCCCACATGAAACCCATTCAGTTGATTCTTCCGGGTGTTCTCACTGAGATGCTCTACCTGAGCTTTTATCTTTTTCCCCAGCATCCTCCGGATATCGGATTGTTCATTCTTGTCAATGCTGTCGCGTTTACTCTATTCGGGATTCTGGTGTGGAGAGTGCATGTCTCGTCTGCTGAGATCAATCGAACATCTCTCACGGTCATCATTGCGTTTGCCGTTGTTTTTCGTCTTACGCTTGTTCCTCATGGTCCTGTTGCGTCCGATGACATCTATCGGTATGTATGGGATGGGCGCGTGGCAGGGTCGGGCGTGAATCCGTTTGCCTTTCCTCCCGATGACCCCAGGCTCACGGTGCTGCATACCCCTGATCTTCCTTCGAAAATGAACTTCCCACACATGCGGACTATCTATCCGCCCCTTGCCCAGCTTCTGTTCTATGCATCGGGAATGTTGTTCGGGGATTCCATTGGAGGGATGAAACTCCTGCTTGTTGTGTTCGATTGCTGTTCGATACTGCTGCTTCTTCTCATCTTGAAACAGCTTCAGAGGAACACGGGTCTCATCCTTGTGTATGCGTGGTGCCCGCTCCCGATCATGTACTTCGGGCTCGATGGCCATATTGATGCGCTGGCTATTCCGTTCTTCCTTCTGTTCCTGTACCTGATATTGAAAGGCAAAAGGATCATTGGCGTGGTTGCGTTGGGCCTTTCAGGCCTCGCGAAACTTTACCCGTTGTTCATCATCCCTCTTCTGTGGAGGCTTGAATCATCCTGGAAGAGAATCCTCATCGTTACGATTCCTGTTCTCATGCTTGTTGCCGGCTACATGTTCTATGTTGAACCAACCGGCGGCATTTTCGATTCCTTCGCTACGTTCAATAAGCAGTTCGAGTTTAACGGATCGGTCTTTACCATTCTGTATCTCTTTCTGAAGACGAACGAAGGCACTCACATTGTATGTGGGGCTCTTTTTGTGATGTGGCTTGGCGTTCTTGCGTTTCTAGACAGGCCGCTTCTCGAAAAGGTGTTCCTTGCGTTTCTTGGTTTCGTCCTCGTTTCTCCGATCGTGCATCCGTGGTATCTCGCGTGGCTGGCGGCCTTGGTGACGCTTCGGTGGTCAGTCGCAGTTGTGTTGCTGTTGGCACTGTCCAATCTCAGCAATATCGTTGTGTATGAGTATCATGCGACAGGCGCCTGGCAGGACAAGCCATGGCTCGTGTTCGTCGAGTATCTTCCCTTTTATGTGTTGCTGACGTGGGAAATTGTCCAAGGGCGATTCTCCCTCAAGGGTGAAAGGATGCCGGGTGCATAGGGTGAAGTCCGTGTAGTCTTTTACTTTGGGATTGAAGTTCGTATCTTTTCTCAATGGTATGATAGATCAGGAAAAATCTCCGCACGAACCCGGGCTCGCAGCAGACATCACCCTCTCTGATGGAGAGCTTCGCTACTTCTACTTCGGTTTTCATCAGACGTTGAAGAGGTATCGCTCAATGACCTTCATTGGGTGGCTCGTAGTTGTCATCGGGTGCGTGAGTTTTCCCGTAGGTTGGAGCATGGGGAGACATGGAGGCATCATCGACATCGTGCTCTCCTGCGCGACCATTGGAGCGGGGTTGGGACTTGTTTCGCAAAGCATATCCTTACTTGAGACGTATATGAAAATTGCTCTTCCCTTTGCGTTCAATGGAGGACATCATCCGCTCGTCCACGAAGTTATCGATATCATGAGGGATGTTGATGACGGCGGATGGCAGGAGGCCTATGCCGCCATCCGAAAAGTGGAAGATCTTCAGGCGAAATACGGGTTGCCGCCACTGGGTTAATGTCTTTTCCGTACCTGAATTTCAATTTTGGGAGTACACCATGGCTGATCGTGTGACAGAGTTCAATGAATTCCGCAGCAAAATGAATGAACGCATCCTCGGAACGGACAACCGTGCAATCAAGCGTTTCTTTGGCGTCGACACGCTGACGTATGAGCCGGGCGCACTCGATGCAAAGACAAAGGAGATGCTCGGACTCGTTTCGTCGATGGTGTTGCGGTGCGATGATTGCATTGCCTATCATATTCAGCAATGCAAAAAGGAAGGTGTAAGCGATGCGGAAATGTTCGACATATTCAGCGTGGCGCTCGTGGTTGGTGGCTCCATTGTCATTCCGCATTTGCGTCGCGGCGTTGCGTTCCTGGACGAGCTGAACCGGCAGGGCTCCAAATGACGACGCTGTCATCCACCGCAAGGAAACTTCTTTGGGTTTCAGCGTTCGGCATTGCGTTCGGCTACGTCGAAGCGAGTGTTGTGGTATATCTTCGCGACTTGTACTATCCCGGCGGGTTCACATTTCCACTCAAGCTGATGACTCCCGGCCACCTGACGATTGAACTTGTTCGGGAGGGAGCAACAATGGTCATGCTTGCGGCTGTGGCGATGCTTGCCGGCTCCACTGCCTGGTCGAAGTTTGGTTTCTTCATTGCAGGGTTTGGTGTCTGGGACATTTTCTACTATGTATGGCTCAAGGCCACGCTTGGCTGGCCCGCGAGCCTCCTCGACTGGGACATTTTGTTTCTTTTGCCATTACCCTGGATAGGGCCGGTGATCGCTCCGGTACTCATTTCAATGTTGATGATCGTTCTTGGCTGGATCATCGTCCGCAGGGTTGAGAGGGGTAAATTCTTTTTGCCCGGCACAACATCCTGGTCTCTCTCGATTGTAGGCGCAGCCTGTGCGTTATACTCTTTTATGGATGATACACCGGCAACCTTGCATGGCCAACAACCTGCACCGTACAGCTATTTGCTTCTTGCGATGTGTCTCGTCCTCTGTTTCGCAGGGTTTGTTTTAGCTTGTAGACCCGCTGCATCACCGGCCTCGAAACGCACCGTGCAATCCGGACTATAGTTCGGGCCGGCTTCCTGCATGGCGGGATGAACCATCGCGCGGATCGAACATAAACATTGCACTCCCGATGACGCAATCATGAAAGATCTAATCCTCTCTCTTCTCATATGCGGGATCGCCGTTGGCCAGGAAACCCGCCCGGTCCGTGACGATGTTGGATATTGTTGGAATGTGACACAGATGAAGATTCTGGTGGACTACCTCGCATTGGGTGAAGACGTTTCCATATCTGACAAGGGGCTCGTGGCTGGTATTTCTCCCCACGACGACTATCTCTACGCAGCGAGAACCTATTACCCTCTATTCCGGGCCATAAGAGGAAAAGAGGTGGTGGTATTCGGAGTAACACACGGGACGGTACGGAAGGAGATGGGCAATCCCGGGAATGTCCTTATTCTCGATGAGTACAAATCATGGCGCGGTGTGAGAGGCAATGTCCCCATCTCTCCGCTCAGGGAGTTCATCAAAAGCAGACTTGACTCGTCGCTTTTTATTGTCAGTAACAAAGCGCAACAGCTTGAGCATTCGATCGAGGGGTTGATTCCATTCGTGCAGTATTTCAATCCGGACATTCATCTCACTCCCATCATGGTAACAGTCATGCCGTTTGCGAGAATGGATACAATCTCCGACGCCTTGGCGGAAATTGTCGCGGAGTATATCCGGGAACATAACCTGACTCCCGGGAAGGATATCGTGTTTCTGATGTCATCCGATGCCAACCACTACGGGAAAGACTTTGACAATGCCCCGTTCGGAGAAGATGAAACTGCACACCTGAAAGCGACCGAACAGGATATGCGCATAGCGAGGTCATGGATAGCGGATACAGTCACAACAGAAAAGATCCTGAACCTGACTGAAGATCTGAAAGGTGTTGTCTGGTGTGGAAGGTACTCCATCCCATTTGGCATGCTCACCGTGCAAAAGATCATGAAACGGCTGACCGGTCAAGGGCTCACGGGCACGATTGTTCGCTACTCGGACTCGTATACAGGCGGTGTGCTGCCGTTACGTCAAACCGGCATGGGAACCACCGCCCCATTCTCGCTGAAGCACTGGGTAGGGTATCTCTCGGTTGCATTCTACCTGAAGTAACAGATGATTGAGCGTGACTACATAATGCGTATGATCCGGATGTTAACCTCATCCCTGGCAAAGATCCTTTTCCACAAAGATCTTCAACAGTATGACGAGGCGATCAAGGAAATCGACGAGGCAAGCGAACACCTTATCGGCATGAAATGGGAATTTCTCCGCTCGTTCTCCGATGAACAGCTGATTGACCTCCTCGGTTCCACAGAACGAAAGGACAAACTGATTGTTGCCGCCGAGCTTCTCAGGATGGAGAGCGAGATCCTCTTTGATCAGGGGAAATTGGATGAAGGGTCCTTCAGCGGAATGAAAGCATTCAGCCTCTTTGCGGAGGTGATCATTCAAGACGTCGGCTATCTCGATGTCATGCATGCTGAAAAGTTCGCCTCTCTGCTCAATAGGCTTGAACAATACGAGCTCCCGCCTTCACTCAACTTCAAACGCGCGCGGTTCTACGAAATCAGAGGGCAATTTGCGGCGGCAGAAGAGACCTTACTGAGCCTGATCGAACACGATGCAGGTTTGGTTGATGAGGGAGTTGCATTCTACAAGAGAGTGCTGACAAAGGATGACGAAGAAATGAGAAAGAGCGGACTGTCGAGGGAGATGGCGTTGAAGGGCCTGGCAAGACTCGAGTCGATTCTCAGAAATGGGCAGGACATGCGCAAACGAGTTTGACGCTTGACAAGGAGGAACAATGACAACGAGTCTCGTGCTCATAACAGGTGTGATTTGTGCCTCAGTGCTTTCCAGCAGCGCTTCAGCTCAGCCCGGCTGGGATTTGCTGACCTCCGGGAGTACCCATAATCTCTCCGCGGTTCATTTTGCGAATATTGATACAGGCTATGTGGCGGGAGCGGCGGGAACAGTGTTGCGAACTACAAATGCAGGGGCGACCTGGCAGAATGTTTCGCCCCCGGGCGTCACGGCTGATCTCAATGGCATATATGCTTTTGCCGAGCCGACGAATCGCGTGGTGACAGTGGGCGGCGGCGGGACGATTCGTCTGACAACGGACGGAGGCGCGAACTGGGCTCCCGTTTCAAGCGGTGTAAGCGATGATTTGTTTTCGGTATCGTTCATGGGTGGTGCAGGAATCTGTGGAGGTGGCTCGCAAACAATCCTGAGCACCGCAGATAGTGGGAACTCATGGGTCGTGAGGCAATCGGGGTTCCTGGGAGGCGGGTTTTGGGGAGCTTGTATGCTGAGCCCGCAGATCGGAATGGTGGGTGGCGAGAATTCAATATTCCAGCCATTGTTCGGGAAGACCACCGATTCGGGGAGCAGTTGGGACTTTGTCGCGTTCTACCTGAACGGCAACGAAGGAAGGGCCTACGGTATCGATTTCACAGACGCACTCGTCGGGTACGCGGCTGCCGGAGTCTGGGATGGCAGGGGAGCGATAGCCCGAACCACCGATGGTGGCTCCAACTGGACAACGAACTTCTTTCCAGATGTTCTGTACAGCATGAGTTTTCCGATCAGTGCCACGGGGCTGGTGGGTTATGCGGTCGGGGCATCCGGAAGAATTCTGAAGACCGTGGATGCAGGCAACCATTGGGAGCAGCAGGTGAGCGGGACGACAAGCACCTTGCGTGGAGTACATTTCCTGGATTTCGTTCAGGGATATGTTGTTGGTGATGGTGGCATTGTCCTCAGAACCTTGACTGGCGGCGAACCGTCGGTAAGTGTTCATGAACAGCCCCGTGATCGAACCCCAGGGTCGTTTGCACTGCTGCAGAACTACCCCAATCCATTCAACCCGTGTACCGCAATCAATTTCTCGCTTCCCTCTTCGGGTATGGTTACGTTAAGCGTGTTCACCACGTTGGGAGAACGAGTCGCCATACCGGTCAAAGGCGTACGGGATGCGGGTAGCCATACCATCAACTGGGATGCGAGTGCATTCCCAGGTGGAGTCTACATCTGTCGTCTTGAGGCCGAGGGATTTGTAAAGACGCGGAAGATGGTTCTTCTCCGCTGACTTGGGAACGGGTAGATGTGGCTACACCATACTCATTTCCAAGTAGACAGGTCGGCTCTCGTGTTACACTCCGTCATAGGTTGGAATTCCGCGGCAACTAATCGCTGGTCCGTACCTTGAACGGCTGGGTAATGGATCGCGAACATGCCACTGCCTCACACTACTGATTTCGATACCTCTACCAGTGTTGACTGTGCTCGAAGCAGGCACGAGGTCTTCGGAATGAATTTATCCGATCCCAATCACGATGAACTTGCGTCTGTTCGTCTGGACGATTGACCGCTTCTTATTACGAGAGAAACCAGAGTTGTTGATATTATTGCCGCGTATGGCTATACTGTAAGCCCATTTCTTGAGCTGTTCGATGTACGATCTGACATACTTTCAGGTGCCGGCCCTCTCTGTAATGTCAGCGGGATATGCACTTGGAGCTTTGCTTCCTGCAATTCTGGGTGTTTTGCGGAGAACGCATTTGGGGTTCGGCCTGGTTCCCGCGCGGGCAGTCAAAAATATCGGGTTCACGATTGCACTGATTTCGTCCCTTGCCGGGTGTATCCTCTCCCTCTCGATTCTTTCTCTGGTGAAACCCTTCACCTCGAACTCTATCAGACGCAGCTCTTTGGTGTGTTGGCAGTATCTGCAGACAGGTTGTCTGCACTATTTCTTGGTATCATTTCTCTTCTTGGCGCCGCCGTTTCGATCTACTCCTTCGGATATGCTGTGGAGTTCCTTCAGCGAAGGAACATAGCGTTGCTCGTGTTTCTGTATAACACATTTCTCCTCTCAATGGCAGGTGTTGTGCTTGCCGATCACGTGGTTCTGTTTATCTTCGTTTGGGAGACGATGTCGTTATCATCCTACTTTCTGATTACCTACGAGCATGAGGATCCCGCCTCGCGCCGGGCTTCATTTCTCTACGTCGTCATGACTCATATCGGGACCGCTTTTCTTATCGTCATGTTTGTACTTCTCTATTCACAGACCGGCTCGTTTAGCTTTGAGGCGTTCAAGGCTGTCGGAAGTCGTTTGCCTGTCGTCGTCCAATCGGCTGTGTTTCTCTGTGCAACCATCGGCTTTGGTATCAAAGCCGGCATTATTCCATTCCATATCTGGCTGCCTGAAGCACATCCCGCGGCACCGTCCAATGTCTCGGCATTGATGTCCGGCGTGATGATCAAGACCGGAATCTATGGAATGGTTCGGGTGTACTTCGACTTTATGGGGACCAACATTCCTGAATGGTGGGGAATTCTCATCCTCATTGTTGCCGTTGCATCCTCTGTTTTGGGCGTGCTGTATGCACTGATGGAACACGACATGAAACGTCTGCTCGCGTTCCACAGCATTGAGAATATCGGCATCATTCTCATGGGTGTTGGAGGTGCCCTCCTCTTCTCCTCATTGGGCAATAAGTCCCTCGCTGCGGTTGCGCTGATCGCAGGCCTGTACCACGTCTTGAATCATGCAACGTTCAAGGGTCTGCTCTTCCTCGGCGCCGGTTCTGTTCTCCAGGCAACGCATTCGAGAAACATCGAGGAACTTGGCGGGCTCATCAAAAGGATGCCGTGGACATCATTTCTCTTTCTGATCGGCGCGGTTGCCATTTCGGCCCTTCCCCCACTGAATGGTTTCGTGAGCGAATGGTTGACGTTCCAGGCTCTTCTGCTTGGCTTCCATATTTCCGATCTGACCGTGAAAATTGCGGTCCCCCTCACCGTCGCACTTCTTGCACTGACAGGAGCGCTGGCCGCCGCCTGCTTCGTCAAAGCGTTTGGGATAACATTTCTCGGCCTTCCGCGGTCGGAGCATGCTGAAAACGCCCATGAGTCCTCGTTCAGCATGATCGGAGCAATGGGATTTCTTGCCGTCGTTGTGCATCCTGTTTGGAGTGATGCCAGGGCTTGTCGTGTCCGTATTGGACCCGCTTGCCGGCTCGTTGTTGGGATCAACCCTTTCGGGACACGTTGCACTGAACGGAGGAGTGCTTCTTGTACCACAAGGCACATCCACAAGTATTTCTCCGGCGGTTCTCACTGGATTGCTCGTTGCAATCACACTCGTGCCCATTGTCGGTGGGTACCTTTTCGGTGGCAAGCTGCGCAAGCGTGCTGCAATGACCTGGGCCTGCGGAGTGCAGAAGATCGAGCCCCAGATGCAGTATAGTGCCACCGGCTTTAGCAAGCCAATCCGCATGATCTTCTCGAGCATTTATCGAGCAACACACGAGATCGAAATCTCCGAAGAGACGTCCCCATATTTCCGCCCCAACATAACGTACGAGCTCAAAACGGAATCCGTGTTCTTGAAGTACTTGTACGAGCCGATGCATGATTTCACCATTGCCTCGGCGCGAATGTTCCGCAGGATTCAAACAGGGCACATCCAGTCGTATCTTGCATACATCTTTATCACACTTGTCCTTCTTCTCCTGTTTGCACGATGAGTGATATCATCGAAGTGACATTGTCCTCACTCCTGCAACTCCTCCTGGTGCTCGGCTCTGCCCCGCTTGTCGGGGGTATCATCAAGAAAACGAAGGCCCGATTCCAGCGCAGGCGGGGGGCGAGTGTCCTTCAGCCATACTTCGATCTGGGAAAGCTTTTGAAGAAGGAGGTCGTTGTTTCTTCGACAGCATCGTGGCTCTTTCACGTTACGCCGTATCTCGTGCTTGCTTCCACTCTCGTCATCGTATTGCTTGTCCCGACGGTGGTGACCCCGGTCCCCTTGCACTGGGTTGGCGACATCATTACAGTAATCTATTTATTTGCATTGGGAAGGTTCTTTGTTGCTCTTGTTGGCCTTGACACGGGCAGTGCCTTTGGTGGGATCGGTTCCAGTCGTGAAATGTCGATCGCATCCATCATCGAACCGGCAATGATGCTTGCGATATTCACTGCGGCCGTTACAGCCGGCTCCACCAACCTGAGCGTCATCGTCGGCCGGCTTTCCACCACTCCGGCGTCCATGATGAATCCGGCCCATCTCCTTGCATTTTCCGGCCTGTTCATAGTTACGCTGGCCGAGACGGGGCGGGTACCGGTCGATAATCCGGCAACCCACCTCGAGTTGACAATGATCCATGAAGCGATGATTCTGGAGTATTCGGGAAGATACCTTGCATTCATTGAATGGGCTTCTCAAATAAAGCTCGTGATATTCCTGGCGCTGCTTTCAAACATGTTCTTTCCTTTCGGCATGGCCACTACGTTGTCTCCCTGGGCGGTGATTCTTGGAAGCGTTGCCTTTTTCGTCAAGATAATTGTGTTGGCGGTGATTGTTGCAGTTGTCGAATCGACGAATGCCAAGCTACGCCTATTTCGTGTCCCCGAGCTCTTGATGGTGGCATTTATCCTGTCGCTTCTTGCGTTGATTCTCTATTTCATTGTGGGGGCATAGGATGGGGATCCCGAATCTTCAGACCATCGGCCTTCTCATTGACATCTTTGCAGCTGCCATCCTCGTGACTGCCTTTCTCATTGTATCAAGCCGAAGCCTCGCCTTCTACATCAGGCTGTTCGCCCTGCAATCTCTGTTACTCGGGGTGGTGGCATTGCTCGTTGTCCTCGGATATGGAGAAACGCATATCCTCATCGCGGCGGTTCTCACGATTGCCATCAAGACGATCGCCATTCCCATGGTTCTCACCAAAGTCATCGAGCGAATCGATGTACGGAAAGAGATCGATTTCAGCATCAACGTCACAGCGTCGCTCTTGTTGTGCGGTGGAATGGTCATCCTTGCAGACTCTGTGGCACAGTCGATCCTGAGCGCCCAACATGGGAATGCACCTGCCGTCTCACGGGTTCTCTCCGCATCAATTGCGATGATGCTCATCGGGCTGTTCATCATGATGACGCGGAAGAAGGCCCTTACCCAGATTGTCGGGTTGCTGACCATGGAGAACGGCGTGTTTCTGTCCGGACTTTCGATTACCTACGGGATGCCGCTCATCATTGAGGTGGGGATTTTCTTTGATATTTTGGTCGCTGTCCTCATTCTTGGTGTCTTTGTCTTTCGCATCAACAAAACATTTGAGTCGATCAGCATTGATTCACTCAGGAGCCTGCGGCATTGAGCACGATACTCTTTGCACTTCTTCTTGGTCTTCCTGTAGCCGGGACTCTTCTTTGCGCGCTCGTTCACAAGCAACGGTTTCTGGAGACCGTAACGGTGATCAGCTCGGGGCTGAATTTTCTGTCGGCGTTGTGGCTGGTGTAAAAGTGTGCAGGACGGTGCTCTCAGCTCTCCGCATGGCTGGTGGTATGCCGATGGTTTGTCCGCATATATTATTGTCATCGTATCAGGGAGTGCACTTGTTGTTGCCCTCTACTCCATCGGATACCTTCGTCGCCAGATCCGCGACAACAATGTCAACGGCCGGCAGTTGTGGTTGTATTACCTGTTGCTGAATGTTTTCCTCTTCACGATGATGCTTGTGTTGCTTTCCAACAATCTTGGAATTCTCTGGATCGGGTCGGAAGGTACCACACTTGCCACGGCATTTCTTGTGGCATTCTACGAACGGGAAAGCTCCATTGAGGCTGCGTGGAAGTATGTGATTATTTGCTCTGTTGGGATTGCGCTGGCACTGTTTGGGATCATTCTCACGTATTTCTCAGCGCTCCATGTCGTTCCTTCATCCGGCGACGCATTGAACTGGTCGTCTCTCATGCTCGTGGCAAAGGAACTTGATCCTGCGGTTCTCAAACTGGCGTTTATTTTTGTCCTGATCGGGTTCGGCACGAAAGCCGGGCTTGCGCCTATGCACACATGGAAGCCGGATGCGTATGGCGAAGCCCCCGCCCCGATCAGCGCCCTCATGGCTGCCGGCCTGGTCAATGTTGCGCTCTACTCACTCATGCGGTTTTACATACTCGTGAATAGAGCCGTGGACGGAAGTTTTGCCTCGACACTCTTCATCATCTTCGGCCTCGTGTCGATGGCTGTGGCTGTGCCATTCATCCTCGTACAGAGAGACTTCAAGAGATTGCTTGCCTATTCCAGTGTCGAGCACGTCGGGATCATCGTCTTCGCGTTCGGCATCGGTACTCCGTTGGCCTATTTCGGTGGGCTCCTTCATCTTCTGAACAACTCCATTGCCAAAACACTGCTCTTCTTGACGACCGGTAACGTAAGGATGGCGTACAAATCAAAAATGATGCACAAGGTCACCGGTGCAATCAAGGTCATCCCTGTATCGGCAACACTCCTCATCGTCGGGGTCTTTGCCATAACAGGCTGGCCCCCTTTTGGTGTGTTCGTCAGTGAGTTCACGATCGTCAGCGCCGGGTTTGCAAACGGCAACGTGGTTCCGGCCGTGTTCTTCCTCGGCTTCGTTGCAACTATTTTTGTGGGGTTCATCTACTACACTTCGCGGATGGTATTCGGAGAACCTCACACGCCCATTGCCGGGAGTGAAGCAGGCACGGGAACGCTATTCCTACTTGGAATGCTGCTCGTCGCGCTTTTGATTCTCGGGGTGTTTATTCCATCCCCATTGCATCAGTGCATTTCGAACGCTGTGAATGTTGTGAAGGGTTGACCGGCATGAAGGAGCGAAAGAAGTATATTGCTTTGCTCAAGAAGTCTCTCGGAGACCGGTTGAGTATTCGGGAAGGGACTGCCCCCAATGAGATTCACCTGTTACTACGACACGATGCGTTGAGCGGTCTTCCGGAGATTTGCTCGCTGCTTACCAAATCCCTCAAAGCGCATTTCACGACTCTTGTTGCAAATGATGAGCGGCCACTTAACAAACGTCTATCTGTTTACTATGTGTTCTCCCTCCAAACCGACGATCTTTTTCTCATCCTTCAGGTACCGGTCGACCCTCGCCATATGGAAGTGCCATCAGTAACGCCCGTCCTTGAGAGTGCCAATTGGTTTGAACGGGAGATGAAGGATTGGTTTGGAATTATCGCGTTCCCAAACATCTACAAGCTTGCTTCACACCCTGACTGGCCCGAGGATATTCACCCGATGCTGAAGGATGTCAGCCCCGGTACATTTGTCCCCCGAGTCAAAGGCGCATTCGATTTCAAGCATGTCGAGGGCGAAGGCGTTTTTGAAATTCCGGTTGGTCCCGTGCATGCAGGCATTATCGAACCGGGACACTTCCGGTTCAGTGTCGCCGGTGAGCCAATCATCAATCTCGATTTCCAGCTCTTCTACACGCACAAGGGAACCGAGAAGATTGCCGAAGGAGGGTCTCCCCAGCGTGCAGTGTTTCTTGCGGAACGAATTTCGGGCGATTCTTCGTTTGCGCATGCCCTTGCCTTCTGCCATTGCATCGAGCGAATAAGCCGCTGTGAAATCCCCCCGCGTGCCATCGTTATTCGTACAATGCTGCTGGAACTCGAGCGGCTGTATAATCACATCGGAGATGTCGGTGCGATTCTTCTCGATGTGGGTTTTGCAGCGGGTGCTGCAACCGCATTCGAACTTAAAGAAACATTTCTTCATCTCAACGAATGCCTGACCGGCAGCAGATTGCTCCACAGTCTTGCTGCGATCGGCGGCGTCCGCAGAGATCCGGAGGATACGCCTCTCAAGCGTCAGACATTGCGTGAGACAATCATTCGAGCGAAACGATCCTTTGAGGATCTTGTGGATCTGGTCATGTCAAGCTCATCCGTCCTCGACCGGCTCGAAACGACCGGGACTCTTGGCCACACTGACGCCTATCGACTCGGGATTACCGGCATTGCCGGAAAGGCGTCAGGCATCGACAGGGATTACCGTCGGGATCATCCACACTGCGCCTACCCGCATCTCAGGTTCCGGGTGGCGACGCGTATGGAGGGAGATGTGCTTGCACGAACGAATGTCCGCATCGATGAGGTGCGCGAGTCGTTTGCCATACTGGAGCAACTGCAGCATCAACATCTCGGTGAGGAAACACTGACGAATGTTCCTACGATTCCTCCGTTGGAGCACGCACTTGGTTATGTTGAGGGTTGGAGAGGGGAGATCGTGCATTGGGTCATGACTGATAAGAACGGGAACATCTATCGCTGGAAAATTACCGATCCATCGTTCCATAATTGGCGGGCACTGAAAGTTGCAGTGCGAAATAACATTATTCCGGATTTTCCGGTGATCAACAAGAGTTTCAATTTATCCTATTCGGGCAATGATCGTTAACCACGTAAGGTCAACATTTGTGGAAATGCCCGATTCATTCCATTGCCCTGAAAACGTGGGGAGCCAATGCTGAGGATCCTCAAGAGAGCTCTGACCTCCGGAGTTGCGACTAGTTCGTACCCGGCGGTGATTGCAAATCCGCCGGATGGATTCCGGGGAAAGCCGGTGATCGCCTTTGATCGGTGCGTTGCCTGCGATAAATGTGCTCTCGCATGTCCTACAACCGCTATCACTCTTGAGACGAGGAAGGCCGCCAATGATGCCCACGCGACAGAGAAAATCCTGTCACTCAACTACGGTGACTGCATCTTCTGTGGTGAGTGCGAAGTAGCTTGCCCTGATGCGATTCGCCTGACGAAAGACTTTCAGCTTGCAACGCTGACCAAGGCTGATCTGACAAGGCGGGCGCGTTTCAAGGTGAATGAAGATGGAATCTTTGTCTTCGCGGAAGTCATCCAGCCAACCCATCCGGTCGAGAAATCACTTGAGGAGGTCGGCACACGACTCAAGGAGAAGATCCGGCAGCACTTCGGCCGCTCATTGCATATCCGGGAGGTTGATGCCGGTTCATGCAACGGCTGCGAAGTGGAGATAACTTCTCTCAACAATCCAGTGCATGATATTGAACGTTTCGGAGTCCACTTCGTCGCATCGCCGAGGCATGCAGACATGCTACTGGTGACTGGTCCGGTTACCCGAAACATGGAAATCGCCTTGAAGCAAGCCTACGAAGCGACGCCCGGTCCGAAGCTCGTTGTTGCCGTGGGTGCCTGTGCAATTGGAGGCGGCATCTTTGGCAAGAGCTATGCCTCTTGTGGCGGAGTTGAAACGGTCGTTCCCGTGGATGCATACATCCCGGGCTGTCCCCCGCGGCCGGAAGCTCTGCTGCACGGAATTCTAATTGCGATCGATCAGTATCCTCCAAAGAATCAATCGCCAGTCGGTCCCGCTGACACGGGAGGAATTAAGGACATGGGATAAGAGGAGCACGTGCGGCCAGAGTCAACCGTGGATCGGAGGAACTTAACCCCGTGCTGATCTCTGTCGCATATCAATTCTGATCTCCGCAGGGATTCGCTCAAACCGAAGCCTGCCACTCCCCGTTGCACACAATCCCAACCCCAAAGGATTCTGATCCATGAGTGTAGATCGCTCAGCTGCATGGTGTTATCGGCGATCGGATAGCCATGCCGAGCACAACTGTAAGCGCGATTGGAAATCCCATTCAGGTTGGCGATGCCTGCCATCAACTGGGATGCGAGTGCGTTCCCAAGTGGAGTCTACATCTGTCGTCTTGAGGCCGAGGGATTTGTGCAGACGCGGAGGATGGTTCTTCTCCGCTGACTTGGGAACGGGTAGATGTGGCTACTCCATACTCATTTTCCAAGTAGAAGGGTCGGCTCTCGTGTGTTACTCTCCGTCATAGGTTGGAATTCCGCGGCAACTAATCGCTGGTCCGTACCTTGAACGGCTGAGTAATGGATCGCGAACATCCACTGCCTCACACTACTGATTTCGATACCTCTACCAGTGTTGACTGTGCTCGAAGCAGGCACGAGGTCTTCGGAATGAATTTATCCGATCCCAATCACGATGAACCTGCGTCTGTTCGTCCGGACGATCAAGAAGCAGATCTACCGGTCACCGTGCTACGATGATGGGAAGTACGCCGGATTTGTTGAACCTTCTCTGCCGATACCGGATTCGGTCCCACAGTTCGTTAGAATTGCGCCTTGACTCTCGTTTAGGCAAATGGTAACTTTTCGTAGAATCATACTGGCCCCACCTGGACCTGACCGTTCTTTCATTTCCTGGCAAGTCTCAACGCGTTGACTGTTCCACGAGCGATCTGACAGCTCGCTCGGCGCCTCGTACACAACGAGGATGAGAAAGTTACCAATCTTCTTGTCGTTTTTCAGATGATTTGGCGTGATGGAATGTCTTTTTTGATTGAATCATCCGCCACCAATTCCACAGCAGACAAAGGATGGAGATCATGAACTTGAACTATATTCCGGAGCTCATAAGTCTATTCCCCCTTGCTGGGGCGCTCTACCTTCTTTGGAGGGAACGGGGGTGGTTCAACTCGTTGTTCTTTTTCATTGTGAGTGTTGGCCTGCTCTTTGTTGCGAGGCTCTGTGACGTGTTCATTCAGTTCCCGTCGTCATTTCTTGCCGATGTCCTTCATGTGACAAAACTAAGACTCGATCAGCTGCTGAATGACGTGAGTGATGTCGTGGATACACTTGCGGTGTTTCTCATTGTCTTCGGGTTTGTTCACACAATCCGATTCCAGCGAGAGAAGGAGCAGCGGATCAAGAACCTGGAATCCCTTCTTCCAATATGCGCATGGTGCAAGAAGTACCGCACAGACGATGGCACATGGCAGCCGATCGAGGAGTATCTTCGAGAAAAGGGGGCCTCGTTGACACACGGCATTTGTCCGATGTGTGCACCTAGAGTGTTTCCAGACCTGGGCAAGTCCAGTCAGTAGTCAGGCGACATTCCAGCCAAACAAATGAACCGGAACTATTGACCCATGAAACTGAACACAATAGTCATGAGGTACCGAAGGAGTATTCTTCTTGCGTTCTCATTCGTTATTATCGAGAAGACAGCATGGATTATTGAACCTACCGTGTTTGGCAACGTCATCGACGCGATGATTGACGCGCTCACTACCCCACCGCAAGGATCTCCGACCATTCCCATACTTATCTGGATCGGCGTTTTCGCGGTTAATTCCGGTGTCGGTACCTATCGCCGTTCTCGTGACGAGAAAATCTATCTTACAATCTACAACGACCTCGCTGCCAACATTGCACAAAAGGTAACCAAGGGGTCCATGGACGCTTCTCGTGCTGCGGCACGGGCCGAACTTTCTCGTGAATTGATCAACTTCTACCAATATCGGGTCCCCGACCTGATTGAACAAGGGATTGACATTGGCGGCGCGGTCATAGCGCTGACTTTGTTCGATTGGCGGCTTGGGGCGACTTGTGTCACGATTCTTGTGCCGATGTTATTGATGAGCCGACTCTACTACAGGAAAGTTTCGTTCTTCCAGAAACAAATTCATGATCAGCAGGAAGACATCTATCGTGTCTACTCAACCAACGATGTCGGGCAGATCCAATCGTACTACGCTGAGATGGCAATGTGGAAACAAAAAATCGCTAATAGGGGGGCGATGAACTTTGGCGTCCTTCGAGTATTTCTCCTGGGAATCTTCCTCGTTATTCTCTATGTTGCAATCGATCTTGATGAATTCTCTACCGGCAATATCTATGCAATTGCCGCCTATGTGTGGACGTTCGTTACTTCCTCCGAGTACTTACCGGAACAACTGGAAAGCATGACGTCCGTGAAAGATATCGGCGAACGGCTTCAGGCGGAGGGTGACTAGAATAATCCGGCGTACGTTCTCAATTCAACCTGTTATGCTGGCAAGCCACCGGCCTATCGGAAGGTCCGGTTCCACAGGTGTGAGACCTGTTTGTAGTGCATTCGAAACAATTGTTGATCGGAAGCCTCGCAGCGGGCGTACCCCTGGTATTGCGCGACCCATTTCGTAAGTGGGGACCTTGATGTGACCATTTTCTGCCATTGTTTTCTGTCTGTTCTGGCAACCATGCCTGTTCCCGCGGAGGAGCCCTTCAGGGAATATTGGGTACGAATCTTGGTGGTGATTCAAGAGGAGCAAAGTATTGGTTTATCAATCCGTCTAAAATCCGTGCATCGCATACAAGCGCGAGGAGAGACACTTTGACGAAGCCGCCTTATCTGTCAAAAGTCGGACAGCGAGGAAACATCAGTATTTGGGTGGTTGATGGTACCTACGTTCGTACGTATTTGGACGAAGAGTTTACCAACTACGGACACCACTACAGTTTCGATTGCATACCTGCAAATGAATTCTGGCTTGATAAGGAAGCACAACCTGACGAGCAGGGATTTTTCATTGATCATCTTCTTATGGAACACAAGCTGATGGCAAAAGGCGTTCCCTATGATGAAGCGTTAGAGGCTGCCGACAAAGCTGAAATGGCGGAGCGCAAGAAAGCTGGCGACGTGAAGAAGTTGACAAAGGGTGGCAGCCTGCCTGATCCCAGACAAGTGCATCAACGATTATGGAAAACACTTGAATCAGGAGTGGTCGTTTGGATTGTGGATGGACGGTTGGTACGGAGTGTATTCGACGTGGATTTTACGGAGGGTGGGCACGATCATGTCTATGAGTTTGTACCGGAGAACGAAGTGTGGATCGATAATGATCTCGAAGAAGCAGAACGACCTTACGTGTTGCTCCATGAATTGCATGAACGAAATCTGATGTCGAAAGGGTGGACGTATTCGAACGCTCATGAAGATTCCAGTCAACTTGAGTACCACTGCCGTCATCATCCGAACGAACTGCATTCGGCGTTGGCAAAAGAAGGGTGGGAGTAACCTTCGCAGTCGGACTGGCGGAAGCGATTTGTTGTATTTGGCTAAGGTATCATCCGGCGCTTGTGGCGTGGCCCCGACAAGCTGAAGGACATATTTTGTTCAATCACACATGCCCCTGATAACTCGGGGGCGTTTTCTATGTCCTTCTGTCTCCATCAGGTCAGAGAATGTGATAAGTGTGATGGGCACGTTTGAAGAGAGAAAGCATGAAACACCCCCGTAACTTGAGGTGTTCAGAAGGAAATCTTCAACTACTAATAGAGTATATAGATTGTCGGTTGGAATTTGAGGGAAAACTGGCCAGAACTGGTTGTCTCAGTGGACGCTAGTGGATTTGAACCACTGACCTCCTGCTTGTAAGGCAGGCGCTCTGAACCAGCTGAGCTAAGCGTCCTGGAAACCCCGCGGCAATATACCAAAACACCTTCGCAGAATCAATGAGTTCGAGGCGGCTTGGGTTGAATTGCTGATTGACAATTTGTGAACCGTTGCATTCCTTAGACCTGTTAATTTCTCAATCCTCAACTCATGAGTCAACCTCTCCCGATCGAGGACGTACTTCCACAACTCTCCGATGCATTGAATGTGTCTCGTAATGTCGTCTTGTCCGCCCCTCCGGGAGCAGGGAAGACAACACGCGTCCCGCTTGCGTTGTTGAAGGAGGCTTGGATGGATGGGAAACATCTCGTGATGCTCGAGCCCCGACGATTGGCTGCGCGCAGGTCTGCGGAGTTCATGTCTTCAGTGATCGGACAACCCGTTGGAAGAGTCGTAGGCTACCGCATACGCGGGGAGACGCGCATCAGTGAGACTACCCGGATTGAAATTGTGACAGAGGGGGTGTTGACCCGAATGTTGCAGGAAGCGCCGGATCTTCCTGGCGTTGCCCTTGTGATATTCGACGAGTTTCACGAGCGCAGCATCCATGCCGACCTCGGGCTCGCGCTTGCACTTGATGTTCAAGAGCACCTTCGCGACGATTTGCGCATCCTTGTCATGTCTGCCACGCTGGATGGCGTCGCTGTGGCACACCTGCTCGGGGGCGCTCCGGTGGTGAAAAGTGCAGGACAAAGTTATCCTGTGGAGACCCACTATCTCGCATTCCCTAACTCTGGAAGGATCGAGGAGAAGACCGTCGAGGTCATCCAGCGGGCGTTGAGTGAGGAGGATGGTGATGTTCTTGTGTTCCTTCCAGGACAACCCGAGATTCACAGAGTTGAGGGCTTGTTACGCGGCAAGGATCTGCCGGATGATATCTTCATTCACACACTCTATGGTGAAGCAAGCGACGAATCCCAACGGCGGGCACTGTCACCGGCTCCACCCGGGACACGAAAAGTCATCCTGTCAACCAGTATTGCAGAGACAAGTCTGACAATCGACGGTGTACGGGTTGTGGTTGATGCGGGCCTTTCACGCAATTCTCGCTTTGACCCGCGCCGCGGGATGTCGGGTCTGGTTACGTTGCCGGTGTCGAAAGCTGCAGCCGACCAGCGTCGTGGACGTGCGGGCCGCCAGCAACCCGGTGTGTGCTACCGGTTGTGGACCAAAGAGCAACATGAACATCTTGAGAACTATCCTGTTCCCGAAATTCTGACGACTGATCTCGCTCCCCTTGTGCTTGATCTTGCACGGTGGGGTGCAGGCGATGGAGGCTCGCTCCGTTTCCTGGATCGACCACCTGCTGTGCACATTCAACAAGCACAGAATCTCCTCCATTCTCTCAACGCACTTGACACTCATGGAGCACTTACAGAGCATGGTCGGGTCATGGCTGATATTCCCGCCCATCCTCGTCTGTCTCACATGCTCATTCGCGGATCGGAACTTGGCCTTGGCCCTCTTGCCTGTGATGTTGCTGCTTTACTTGAGGAAAGAGACATTCTGCGAGGCCAACAAAGTGTGGATGTTGACTTCAATCTACGACTTGATGCACTGAGAGCCGGGGGAGGCGATCCGGTTGTGAGAACTCGCATCCTTGCCGAAGCACGTCGTCTTCGGCAATGCCTGGCGCTGAAAGCTAACGAAGTTGGGAATGATTGCGATGCGGGGATTCTGCTTGCACTGGCGTTTCCGGAACGAATTGCGCGCCGCAGAAGTGGCGAGGACGCGCGATACCAAATGGCAAGCGGTACCGGCGCGACCCTCCCGTCGTGGAGCGGATTGAAACGCGAGGAGTTTCTCGCTGTTGCTGACGTTGACGGAATCGGAACGGAGGTGAGGATCTTCCTCGCGGCGCCTCTAAAGAAATCGAATTTGCTCGATGTGTTTGCCGACAGGATCACTTCAAAAGAGGAGGTCTTCTGGGATCCCCAAGGGGAGGAGGTGGTTGCGCGGCGCGTGCAACTGCTTGATGATCTGATTATCACCGAACAGAATTGTACACCTGAATCAGCCGAGTCGGTCTCCGCGATGGTCGAGGGCGTGAAGCAAATGGGACTTGATTCTCTTCCCTGGGGCAAAGATTCTGGATCTCTGCGGGCTCGGAGTGAATGGCTCCGCGAACAAGGATTGGTTGCCGCCCACTGGCCCGATCTCAGCGATGGCCATCTTGTCGAGACCCTCGGTACGTGGCTCGCGCCATTTCTCCATGGCGTGACACGCCGGTCTCATCTCTCACTTCTTGACATGCTGGCGATTCTCAAGTCGCTCTTCTCGCATTCAAACCTGAAAGATCTTGACCGTCTTGCACCTGCCACATTCAAAGTGCCGACGGGTTCGCACGTTCGTCTCGATTATGCATCCGGACCACAGCCGGTCCTTGCCGTCAAACTGCAGGAAATGTTTGGCCAGACAGATACGCCGACCATTGCGGGAGGGAAAGCGCCCTTGTTGATTCATCTTCTCTCGCCTGCAGGTCGCCCACTTGCGGTGACGCAGGATCTTCGCAGTTTCTGGACGAACGCCTACCCTGAGGTCCGCAAGCAAATGCGCGGACGGTATCCGAAGCATTACTGGCCGGAGGATCCCTTGAAGGCTGAGCCGACAAAAAGAACAACACGATCTCAACGACAATGAGCACACAATGGAGAAACCCGTATGAATGTAAATGCCATTCAGGATTTCTACCCTGACGATTTGAGCCATTGCTATGGCTGTGGGAGATTGAACGAGCACGGGCTTCAGATCAAAAGCCGATGGGATGGTGATGAAATGGTTGCGAAGTTCACTCCGATGCCCTATCACATGGCGATTCCAGGTTATGTGTATGGGGGTCTGATAGCCTCGCTTATCGACTGTCACGGAACGGGCATCGCTGCCGCAGCATCATATCGTGCGGCGGGGCGCGAGATGGGAACAGAACCCGCATTTCGATTTGTCACTGCTTCCCTTAAGGTTGATTATCTCCGTCCGACGCCCCTCGGAGTTGTGCTGGAGGTGAGGGGGCGTGCAACCGAGCGAAAGGGGCGTAGAGTGGTGGTGGAAGCCAGACTGCTGGCAAATGGTGAGGTGTGTGCTCGTGGAGAAGTTGTTGCCGTGCAAATGCCGGAGCACATGCGGTGAAGTGGAGGCCCGACGTTATTCTTCAGCCTTGACTTCGATCAGAACGATCTTGAATGAACGGTGGACCTCGAGTCCGGCAAAGATCACCCCCACCATAATGCAGACCATGCCCACGAGAAACACGATGAGAGGGAGTGCTTTGAAGGCTTCGCTATTGACGAAAAGATTCAAACCGATCGCAATGGATGACAGGACAAACATTCCGACAGCGGTCTGCATGCTGAGCACCGCGTTGCGGACGAGCGAGCTGCGTACCAGCAATTCCTCAGTCTGCTTCCTGATGCTCATGTACCTCGCATTATCGGTGTAAGCCAATTCCCCTTTTTCGGCAAGCTGCCGGACGAACTTTCTCTTCTCTTCGTTGAGGAGGCGAATCCGGTTGACGATGGTGGAGTACCTGCTCATCAGCGCAAGCAGCAACAGTCCAACAGCAGAGATTCCCAATGCAGGGGCGAGGATGGCCTGTATCGCCTGGATAGCCGTGACCGGTGCATCTTGCATGAGTAGAGTACGTTGATCTGATTCCAGGAAAGGGGAGATGCAGGCTTCAGGACTTGAAGTACCTGTCGCACGTATCGTTAGAGCGGGAGACGGGACTCGAACCCGCGACGTCCAGCTTGGGAAGCTGGCATTCTACCACTGAATTACTCCCGCATTCAATTTCCTTCAATTCTGGTTCATTTCAGCCATTCATTGAAATTTCGGCCCGTTTCGTACAACGGTATTTGTCAGAATTTTTCACTTTTTACCCTCAGGTATGGCAAGAAGATACAGGATTGGCAACCGACTTGCAAGCCTCGCGCATCTTCCCACAGTGACTACTCTCCCCGGGGAAGTTACCCCATAAGCCCTCAATAATGAGTTCGGGGAGGTTTCGACCTCGAACTCATCTGTCTTTCAATACCTTACAACAAACCGAAGGGGTTAACTACGCTTTCAACCCTTAGATTGATTCTTTTTGGTGTAACAACTGACATACTAAGATCAGTTGTACAGTCCAATCTCCCGGTAATCTGACGAGCCGGGTTGACTTCATTGATCTCTCTTAGAGACAAACAAGGAGGTTGCCACGATGCTGGAAAATCGGATTAGGGTTGCACCCAACACAGTAGCGTATGCTGACGGGGAGAAAAACAAGCTGGTTGTGGAGTTCGCCATTCCAGGAGCGCCAACGGATACCATCGATCTGAAGCTCCTGCCAGACAGCGTCCACCTGACAGCACCAGCGAGGGATATCGAGTATGTTTCAGCACTGGCTTTGGCTTGGCCGGTGAAACCTGACAAAGCGGAAGCGACGTACGAGCACGGCCTGCTCAGGATCGAGGTGCCCTTCAAAGATCCGATGGAAGATGCTGTGAAGGTCGCTATCAAAGGAGGTGGAGCGGAAACCAAGCCCAAGAAGATCGAAGCCCGATAACCCTTTGGGCTGACCTGGTTGGAGTATGATCAGCTTAGATTGCGTCTACTTGTTTTCATCACATTCAAAAGGGAACACACCATGAGCAAAGGTCGAAACACAAGAAGGAATTCAAAAAAAGAACCGGCAAAAACCATGAAAGAAAAAAAGGCGGCCAAAAGAGAAAAGAAAGATCAAAAAATGAACCATGGGGTGTTCAATCAAGAATTAAAACCAACAGCATAACATTTCTTACCCGCTCGGTTCCCGATATGCAGCAAAAGGATAGAGCAGGCTACAACTGAATAAGGAGATGCCAAGTGTCGTGTCGTAACAGATTCTGAGACACGAGATAAAACCGGGGGCTGACTCTCGCTCAAATCCTCAAGCCGTTTCTCTATTGAGCTCACGTTATCGCCTGTTGCTTGTTCCAATTTGGTTAGACGTTCCTCGATATCTGCATCCTTCACAACCTGCACGAACGTGCTGAGAAGATAACACAAGTCTTTTGCATCCTGGCCGTGAATTCTCCCGCCCTGCAGTTGCGTCATCGAACGGGAGAGCAACCACTTCGCATCCGTCAGCGTCCGGACGTGTACAGATCGGGGGGCGGGGTTAAGGTAAGTTTTGACCGTTTTCCCTTGTGCTTCCTCTGTACCTACTTTATCGGTCATTTCGGTTCATCTCACCCCTCAATATCCGACACTTTTCGTGCTAATCACTCTGGTTTTTTGTATCTTGTGACTGTTCATCCGTTCTCATCAACCCGTTCTTTACACAGATCACACCACCGACCCACAAGGAGGTACTATTATGTCAAACCAAGACGCACCCGCGGATAACTCAAAAGAACGGGTTGCTTTCGAATTGATGAAGTACTTGTCGAGTATGGAATCGAGCGAACCTATGAAAAAGGACCGTGCCTACTTCTTCAACCTTTATCGCCAATGCTACAAGGCTACCTATGGCGATTTGCTTCCAGAAATTCTGAAAAACGAGATGCAAGGGCGATAACTTCTTCCCCATCTGTTGGCAACAGATAGCCTGCCCGATCTGCAATGACAACAAGGTGATGCACTCCGATTGCTGCAGGATTGACTCCCACCAAGCGCGATGATTACGTTTCTGCACATTCATGATTCTCAAAGGTCACCAAATGAACGTCGATGATTGGATTCAAGAATTTCCCGCAGCAATTACTGTATGCGACCCCACAGGAACCATACTCACAATGAACGGGAAATCGTGCGCCACATTTGAAAAGGATGGAGGTGCAAAGCTGATTGGAACAAACGTTCTTGCATGCCATCCCGAACCTGCCCGCGCAAAACTATCGGCACTTCTGGGATCGGGTTTACCAAACATCTACACGATCGAAAAAGCGGGAATCAAAAAGCTGATCTACCAGTCACCATGGTTTAAGGATGGGAAGTACGCCGGGTTCGTTGAGCTTTCGCTTCCAATACCGGACCAGATGCCGCACTTCGTTAGAGAGGAAAGAACGGTGTAGAGCCTATTGTTGGTTGATATTCTTCTGAACGTCCGTTAGCATTTATCACACTCCTCCCCTGAAATAAATCCCCGCCAATATCGGCCGTCACGACGTCCATCGTTGATCCATCTAGACTTCCGTTCTCACGACGTGGGTCTATACGATCCGCTCCAGGGGAATCTGGAACAGACGAACCCGGTCATCGGGCCGCACGATCTGTTCGTTCATGCCGGTAATCGCCTGGATCAGTTTCTCCAATGAAGCTTCTTCCTGAAAGGCGATCATCAGTACGGCATTCACACCGGGAAAACTCCGCGTTCCAAGGTGAGCCTCGGTGCCATGTCCTTTTCCCGTGACTTGTTCCCAGCGGGTGTAATAGTCGATACCGAGGGTACCCAGAAGTTCCATCACCCGCGGCGTATAGACCTCAGTGTAGACCACGAAGACAATCTTCATGCTCATGTTCTCCTGAATCGACGGAAGGCTTGATTCTATCGGTTGGCGTCCGATCTCACGACATCTCCCGGATGGATCTTTGGCTCTCCCGCTTTCCTGGTTCCAACCGACACCAATCGTACAACCAGGGCAACCGCTTTGCGAATCGAGAAGTCATCAATGATTGAATAGACGACGGGAACAACAAAAAGCGTCAACAGGGTGGATGTAATCAGTCCCCCGATGACCGCCTGACCCATTGGTGAACGGAACTCGCTCCCTTCGCTGACCGCAAATGCCACAGGCATCATCCCGAAGATCATGGCAAACGTGGTCATGAGAATGGGGCGGAGACGTGTGGCACCAGCCTGGACAAGTGCCCGCGTGCGTTCCATGCCCCTATCGCGGAGCACATTGGCGTAGTCGACTAACAGGATCCCGTTTTTCGTTACCAGACCCATCAGCATGATGATGCCAATCAGCGAGATGACGGAGATGGAACTCCTGAATACCAAGAGCGCCACAACGGCGCCGATGAGCGACATGGGAAGTGCAAGCATGATGGAAAACGGATAGGTGAAGCTCTCAAACTGTGCTGCGAGCACAATGTAGACGAAGACCACTGCAAGGCCGAGAGAAAGCAGGATATTTCCGAATGCCTCCGATTGCTGCTCGCCCGAACCCGTAACGCCAATGGAATACCCCGGCAACACGGCGATCGCTTTTGTGCGCGTTTGGATGTCGGCAAGAACCTCTCCGAGAGTCCGCCCCGAGGTGTTGGCGTCGACGCGGATTTCCCGTTGTCGGTCAAAACGATTGATCTTCGAAGGCCCCGAGCCCAGGCTGATGTCTGCAACATCGCTCACGGGGATGATGAACTTCTGCTGGTCGCGTGAATCCTTTGAACTTTTGATGGTGAGATTGCGGATGTTCTCGAGCGATGTCCTATCTTCCTTGGCAAGACGTACGCGCACGTCGTACTGTTCGCCTCCTTCAGCGTATTGCGTCGCTACAGCACCGTCGACCAGCGATCGGACGGTTGTTGCGATAAGACCAACATTGAGCCCGAGATCGGAGGCCTTCTCCCGGTCGATCCTGATACGGACCTCCGGTTTGGAAGTCTCAAGACTGTTCTCCACGTCAGTGGCCCCCGGCGTTGTGCGAACGATCTCCTCCACCTGGTCGGCGAGCTTCTCCAGCGTCCCGAGATCCTCCCCCCGAACACTCATGATCACCGGCTTCGCTCCGCCGCCGGGACCCTGCGAGACCAGAATGCTCAGGTTGGCGCCGGGAAGATTCCTGAGATCCCGTCGGACTTCCGCCATGATCTCCTCGATTCCCTTCTTGCGCTCGCTCTTCTTCACCAGCTTGACGAGGATGTTCCCCTTTGTGATGGGGTCATTTCCCGCTCCGATTGTGGTCAGCGTTGTCACCACTTCCGGACGCCTCGTCAACACCTGTTCGATGCTCGAGGCAATGGCGCCGGTTTGATCGAGCGAACTTCCCGGCGACGCATTGATGCCGATCGTGAACTCGCTCTGGTCACTGTTTGGAAAGAACGCGGAGCCGAGAAAACGCATAAGGAAAAAGCTGGCCAAGAATAGTGCACACGGAAATCCCGATGATCGATTTCCGGTGAGCGAGAGACCAGGTGATCGCCGTCTGGTACTTCCTGCTCAGAAGTTCAAAGAAATGATTGAAGTAGTAGAGCCCTCGCCGCAGGAAGTTCCCCTCATTCTTCAATTCTTCGTCTTCCTTCTTGAGCCAGCGCGACGAAAGCATCGGCGTCAGAGTAAACGCGACAAACAACGACACCAGCACTGCCACGGCCACGGTAACGCCGAATTGATAGAAGAACCGCCCGACAATGCCGGGCATGAACGCCACGGGAACAAAGACAGCAACAACGGTGAATGTCGTTGCCATGACGGCGAGGCCGATTTCACTCGTCGCAACCTTCGCCGCCTCCATGGGCGTTGCGCCCTCGTGCATATGGCGATAAATGTTCTCGATGACGACAATAGCATCGTCGATGAGAAGCCCGACGGCCAGGGAGAGCGCCATCAGCGACATCACGTTCAGCGTGAAGTTCAACGCGTACATCATGATGAAGCTCGCGATGATCGATGTTGGCAGGGCAATGGCACTGATAACGGTCGGCCGGGCGTTGGCGAGGAACAAGTACACCACGATGACTGCGAGGAGGCCCCCGTAGAGAATATCGAAGATGACATCTCTGACAGAGTCACGGATAAACGTGCTGTTGTCGCGTGCAATCGTGATCTGCAGATCGCCCGGCATTTCCTTCCGCACGCGCTCGATCTGCACGCGGATCGCATCGGCGACCCGGACCGTGTTGCTTCCCGATTGCTTCAGGATATTCAGACCCACCGCCTGCCTGTCGTTGACACGGGCAAGACTTGTACGTTCTTTGACACCGTTCACGACAGTTGCGACTTCCGAAAGGTGAACGATCCTGCCCCCCGGACTTGCAACGATCACTCTGTTGAAGTCATCCACGCTCGTATACTTTCCCATCGTCCGCAGAAGAAGTTGTCGTGACCCTTGAACCAGGTTCCCGGCTGGAACCTCAAGATTTGCGGCGGCGACACCCTGGATGATATCCTGAACAGAAAGATTGTAGGCCTGAAGCCGCGCCGCGTCGACTTCGATCTGAATCTCCCGTTCATCACCTCCGACAAGGTCCACCGAGCCGACCCCGGGAACATTTTCGAGCCGCTTTTTGATGACGTCCTTGGTATATGTTGTGATGTCCTTCTCCGATCTGCTGCCCGAGACAGTCAACTGGAGAATCGGCAAGCTTGCGGGATCGAACCGTGTGATTACCGGGTCTTCGATTTCCGTCGGAAGGTTGGATCGGGCGGCAGAGATTTTTTCCCGTACCTCCTGTGCTGCGACCTTCCCATCGATCTCCAGTTTGAACTGAATGATGACAATCGAGAGCCCTTCCTGCGACGTTGACTGTATGTGGTCGATCCCGGCCACCGGGTTGACCGCATCCTCGATCTTCTTCGTGACGTCCAGCTCGATCTGTTCCGGTCCGGCTCCTCGCAGGACCGTCGTCACCGTCACGAACGGAATATCAACGTCAGGGAATTGATCGATGTTCAATTTCAGGTACGAGAACAGCCCCAGCACGATCAGTGCGAGGATCATCATGGTCGCAAACACGGGTCGCTCTATGGAAACATCTGCCAACTTCATGGGTTGCCTCGTTCCCCGTTCGTCATCGATCCTGTTCGTGCTCCATCGTCGATCATTTGTTCACCACCGTGACGAAGCTGCTGTCTTTAAGATTGTTGATGCCAAGTGTTGCGACCGTATCGCCCCTTGCCAGCCCCTCAAGAATCGACGTGCTCTGACCATCCGAAACCCCGGCCTGAACGATCCGCTGAAACGCCCGCCCATTCCGGACGACAAAGACGCGGCTCGTCATTCCATCACTCAGGATGGAGGCATTCGGGATAACGGATGTTGGCTCGTGGGAGGCAATCTGCACATTCACTCTGCAAAACATCCCGGGCTTGAACCACCGGTCCGGTGTGTTCGGAAACAACGCCTTGATTTCAAATGAGCGGGAGCGCGTATCCGCCGACCTGGAAATCAGGATGATTCGACCATCCATCTTTACATCCGGTTTTGTCTCGGAGTACACCAGCACCGTTTGCCCCATAAAGAGATTCGTGACATCCGCCTCGTTGATATTGAAGATGACTTTGATCCGGCCGATCTTTGCAATTGTTGCCAACGTGGATCCGGGGATTGCAAGGTCGCCTTCGCTCACATTGACAGCGGTGACAACCCCTGCAATCGGCGTTGTAAGTTCGACACTGCTTCTCGCAGCGTTAAAGTTCGCACTGGCAACTTCGTAGGCGGTTTGCACACCATCGAGTGATTGTTGGGAGATTGCCCCTTCGCCGTACAGCGACTTCATGCGTTCGAGGGTCTTCTCGGCATTCTTGAAATTTGCGTCGGCCTGGAAGTACTGCGACGAGGGACCGCTCTTGTCGAGAGAGACAATGAGCTGTCCCGCGCTCACCGATTCGCCGACGCGAGCCTTGACCCCGGTAACACGCTCGGAGAGTCTCGCAATGATATTTGCCTGCTCTTCGCCTTCCAGAGGTCCGGAATAGGTCTTGGTGACGGGCAGTTGTTTCAACTCGACAACGGCAACTTCCACAGGGACCGCGTAAGCGGCTGCATCCGGGTTGGTCTCCACCTTTTTCTCCTTTGCGCCACACCCCGCGATCGCTACCGCCAGAAACAGCACCAGACCGGATTTTGCTCTCTTCTGCATCAGATGAACCTCACTCATCAATCTCAAATGACTCCTCTCTATGTGACGAAAGTGGATTTGTCATAACCGTTTCAGTTCTCGCAGGCATCCGATTAGTTGGAGAGCCCGACGGCGTATCCCCATTCGGCCCTGGCGACAAGATAGTCGTACACTGCGAGCGCATAGTTCGTTTGTGCACGGGTCATCGCCACCTGGGTATCGAGCAACTCCAATTGTGTCCCGACACCGCTCTTGAAGCGGGTCTGCGCAATGCGAACAGCCTTTTGCGCCTGATCGATGCTCTTCTCCTGCCCCTGGATTCTCTTCTGTGCCTCGGTCATCTTCAGCTCTGCGGACTGAATCCTGATTCTGAGTCCTTCCTCAGCCTTGAGTCTGGTGTAGTGGATCTCTTGATAGTCGATCTCCGCCTGCTGGGTTCGCGCGCTTGTCTTGAAACCGTCAAAGAGAGTGAGGGAGAGTTGCAGACCGATGTTCAGGGTTTGCGCCCAATTGTACTCCTTGAACTTGAATGTATTATCCTGCGTCTGCCATTGGTACGAGCCGACCAGGTTCAGCGTCGGAAAAAAGTTTGCACGTTCGACGCTGATGTTCATTTGCAGGAGGGATTCCTGCAAACTGAGTCTCACCATCGAGGGATTTTTCGAGAGGACGTCCCGCTCCGCTTCATCCATCTCGGCGCGGGGGATTTCCTCGAAGGTGAAGCTGCCCTGGAGTTCGATCTCCTGATCCAATGGAATCGTCAGGAGGTTCTTCAACGCGTTCTTGGCGAGCAGGAGATTGTTTTCCGCCGAGATAACAAGCGGTTCCGTGTTGGCAAGCTCCACTTCAGCCCGTAGCAGATCAAACTCCGCTGCCGTGCCGTGGTGATACTGCGATTGAACGTTCTCAAAATTCGCCTTGACGACCTCCAGCCCGTCCCGATTTGCCGCAAGCAGCTTGTCGGCGAGCAAGACGGCGTAGAATCCTTTTTTTACCGCGAGGACCACATCCTGTTCCGTTGCCCGGAATGATTGCTCCGTATAGTCATGATACGTGTTGGCGATATCCAGGGCGACGCCCACTTTCCTGCTGTAGAGCGGCTGCGACAATGCCGCGCCCATCATGTACGAATTGTCGGAGCCAAGCTCGAATTTCGCTGTCGCGTTCGTGGGATTAATGGGGGAGTTGGGTGGAAGAAAGAGCACAGGCTTTTGTATGTAGCGCCCATACGACCCCGAGAGCGAAAGCTGGGGGAGCGCACCTGATCGTGCCTCGGTGATTTGCGCTTCCGCTTTGTATCTCTCCTGATCTGCAATCAAGATGTCGCGGTTCTGCTCGAGCGCCAGCGCAATAGCCTGCTGGAGCGTCAGAGTCATACGCCCCGGTTGAGCGTTCGCACTGGATTGGGCGAACACCGGTTCCCTCCCGGCGAGAAAAGCGGACAGTAAAGCGAAAGCAATATATTGAGATCGAGCCATCAATCCCTATTCTGTTGATCGTGCGCCGTTTTCAAAAAAAGGAACGGGGGAGAGACCATGTCTCTGTGTGTGAGAGCTTCCTCGCAGTATCATCAAGAACCGAATGATTCTCGAATTGAAGCACTCTCAATATATATCATTGCCACGCCATCTCCAAGGAAAACACGACCACACAAAAGCGAGTCCGGTTTTTCCACCAGTGTCGGAGGCAAGGAGATAGTCGCTTCGTCGTTCACTGGTTCCTTCGCGCAGTTCGGCAGCGTATGCGTGTCGTGCGAAATGGTTAACGTGGAACCGGGAATGAGGATGGGTTCATCCGAAATGCCGTATGTCGAAACATGAGAACTGTGCATCGCTGTTAAGTGTCATATGGCGTCTTCCTCGACCAAGGATCATGGATGTGCCATTTGTTGGAACGATAATTCACGAGATCGACTATCAGACGACTTCGGGAATAACGATTGCGGCAGGTTGGGATCTGCCAAACCGGGCAAGCGCTCTCTCGCTATCTCGATTGCGACGTGACAATTGTCAGGCCGTTCCTAACGGAGCTTTGCCCTATCTTATCCAATACCAACAAACAGGTCGTCCCTACGGGACTTCTTTTGGCGTCTTGGTGGTTTTCCCTTAAGCTCCGGAGGAGCGTCCTGATTGTAACAGAAGCTCAGATGCTCAACAATGAAGCCCCATTCGGGGCGACCTGACAACTCCATAGGACCGATGGGTTCCGCGTCATGTTGAGCGACCGACTCATGAGGTCAAATTGAGCGGAGGGAGTCGAAGCATGTTCTGCCGGGTGACCGGCTTCCCTTCATTACGATAGCAGTTGGATTGCCTACTCATGACACCACGGTCCCCATTTCTTTGTGGGCACGGCTCCGGGATGCACCATGCTTCTCATCCAATAGAGACAGGACCAACCCTGCTGTTGACATAGAGTCCGGGAGATGTTATGTTTGTTCCGAGTGGAGACTCCGGAATCCTGAGCATATCACCATATTCCACTCTTCGCCCATAGGCGAAACTGCTCCCCGGCCTTCTTCGACGCCAGCGTGAGGAAAAACGATGTCACCTGTGCGATTGATGTCTGCGGTATCACTCCTCGTGATCGTTCGTGCCACCCGAAAACCAACCCGGGCTTCACCGCCCGGAACAAGTCACTCACCAAGGAGACAGCCATGAAAATCCCAGCGAGCTTTCTTCCTCCCGTCCTGCTCTGCATTCTCGTACTGGGCAGCCACGATGAACGCACAGAACGGTCCGTTTGTGTGGACGCAGAGTCTTTCCAACAACGCACGGGTCTATGCCATTAACGTTCATCCCACCAATCAGAATATTCTCTATGCCGCAACCCTGGACTCAGGCGTATTCAAGACGACCAACAGAGGCACGAGCTGGTTTTCCGTGAATACCGGACTCCCCTACAGGGCAGTCCAGTCACTGGCCATCAGCAGGTCCAATCCGAATGTGTTGTATGCAGGCACCGACCAGAACGGGGGCGCCAACAGCGGCGTGTACATCACGACAGACGGAGGTGGAAGCTGGACGCTCATCAACAACGGAATTACGGACAACAAGGGAATACAGTCCATTGTCGTGGATCCCACCGATCCAACTGTGGCGTTTGCTGGCGTATTCGACGGTGTGGTGAATTCGACAAACGGCCTGTACAAAACCACCGACGCGGGAACCACATGGGTTCCCTCCATCAACGGCATCGGCACAATCAAGAACTTCCTCTGTCTCGCCATCAACCCCCTGAACGGAAACACGGTGTACGCGGGGACTTCGTTCAATACTTCGACCAGCAGGGGGCCATCGAGGATGTATAAGAGCACAAACGGCGGCGACTCCTGGCTTGACATTGGCTCGGGGCTCCCGAAGGACACGCTGTCGATCGATCCCATCCGGGCGCTGAGCATCAGCACGGCGGATACATCTGTTATTCTTGCCGCAGTGTTCGTCAACGACACGGCAGGCGGCGCATTTCTTTCAACGAATGGCGGAGGGATGTGGATAAAGAAACACACCGGGCTTCCCACCCTTACCGGGACTCTCCTTCGATCGTGTCTCATCAGGCCGGGGTCGGTGACGGAGTTTTTCATCGGACTCGACGGAGGCGGAGCGACCTCACGCGGTGTGTGGCGAACCACCAACGGCGGGGATACCTGGGCCGACTTCAACGGCGGCTCTCTCGTCAACACGTACACGGTGCGGGGGCTGGCGTTTCGAACCCAGTTCGACAGCACCCTGTATGCCGGAGCGGCAACGACAACTCCTCCCGGACAGGGCGTGTTTGAATACACGTGGTCGCTCACCGGTGTAGGCGGCACACCGGGAGGGGAACAGGGGAGTAGCTTCTCTCTCCTGCAGAATTACCCCAACCCGTTCAACCCAAGTACGCAGATCGAATTTGACTTGCCCGAGGCGGGTCGGGTCTCGCTGGTCGTGTACGATATTCTCGGTCGCCAGATCGCCGAGCTGGTACGCGGGTACCGTGAAGCGGGGACTCACTCGGCAACCTGGACTGCCGCCGACGAGGCAAGCGGCGTGTACTTTGCGCGGTTCACTGTCACGGATCTCGCGGGGAACGTCAAGTACTCGAAGGTCAACAAGCTCGTGCTGATGAGATAGCACAATCTGCAAACGTCCATTCACGCGCCCCTGGGTTAGCCCGGGGGCGCTGTTTGTTAAGGGGGATCGATTGTGCCTTATATTCTGGAAGACAGTGGATCACTATGTGTTGACCTTTCCAACACCTGAACCTCTTCTGTAGATATCCATCGACGAATCCCACGTTCCTGACCCCCCTTATGGCTATTCCAAAGAAAAAAAAACAGCGAAACCGGCTTGACTTCTTGCGGTACGTTTGGTATTATTTTGCCGCGCTGAGATCACCTGAGCCACATGGCCCTCCTGATGTTTGGCTCCTGATGGTTATCGCGGCGAACGTCGCTCTGCAATTGTTCTCTTATTAATTCCCCGCAGAGATTGGGTTTACCGGCCCGGACAGACACACGGCCGCCGGAAGCAATGCCCGCTCGCAACAAGATCTCGTGGTAATATTCAGCCGGCACTAGCCCAACCTGTCGGTTGTATGATCTCAAATAGGCGATGATCCGGTAAGTGATCATGCATCGGGTGAAAAAAATCCTCTCCTTTCACGATGGACAACACCAATCCGTTGTTTTGGCGGCCATCGAGTCATTGCAGTATTGTCACAATCTTGGTCTGCAATTTCGCGAAGCACCGCTATGTCTGGAGGCTTCACAGCTTCTCACCATTGCCGCGCAGGAGCGACCTGACCTGGTCTTGATAGCGGGAGACCTTCCCGATCTTGTGAAATACACCACTCTGATTGATGGCCTCTCGAATCAGGGGGGTTCGCGTCCAATAATGGTTTCCACCGGATCGAGTGATGCGTGCGCGCAGAGACAATCAGAGAGCCGCGAGGTTGTCCTTACGACCCCGAATTCGCTTGCCAATACGCTGCAGTCTTGTCTGGCAGGATGTCTTCGTGTGGATGATCTGCTTCAGCCTCTCACGTCGCTCAAGGAACAGGTTGGATTGCGCCACCTCATAGGCAACAGTCCGGAGTTTCTTGATGAAGTGAAAAAGATTCCCAAGATTGCACGGTTTGAAATAACTGTGCTGATCACTGGGGAGACGGGAACGGGGAAAGAGGTTTTCGCGAGGGCAATACACTACTTGAGTCCCAGGGCAGAAGGACCATTTGTGCCGGTCAATTGTGGCGCCATTCCTGCCGATCTGGTGGAGAATGAGCTGTTCGGACACGAGCAAGGTGCGTTTACCAATGCCACCTCACGCAAGAATGGGCTTGTCCAGGAAGCGAATGGTGGCACGTTGTTCCTTGATGAGGTCGATTGTCTTCCGCTGCTTGCGCAGGTGAAGGTCCTTCGGTTTCTGCAGGAAAATGAATATCGGCCTCTTGGTTCATCCACACTCCATAAATCCGATGTCCGGATTATTGCCGCAGCAAATGCGGATCTCTCCGAAGCGTTGCGAAACGGACGGCTGAGACGGGACTTGTTTTATCGCCTGGATATCATGCGTCTGATTCTTCCACCACTCAAGCGCCGGGGTGATGACATCACCCTCCTGGCGCAGCACTTTCTTTCGAAGTACGCTATGGTGTTCGGCAAGAATGTTGCGAGCTTTGCTGCCGACGCGATGCGACAGTTGTTGCTCCATGACTGGCCAGGAAACGTGAGAGAGCTTGAAAACACAATTCAACGAGCGGTGATTCTCTCTCAACACGAGGTCATTCAACCTTCCGATGTGATTCTTGATCACCCATATCCTGAAACCGTTTCCCCACGGTCTTTCAACGAGATGAAAAGAGAGATTGTCTCAAGATTCGAACGGTCATATATCCGTGATCTTCTGGCTGCCAGCAAAGGGAACGTTACCAGGGCCGCACAGGCCGCCAAGAAGAACCGCAGGGCATTCCTCGAGTTGATGCGAAAGCACGGCATCGACAAAGCAACCATAACAGGGATGATTCCATTCATTGCAGAGTATCTAGCGGAAACCCTTCCGTAGTCATTTTCCAGGATTGTCTTCGATCCACACCCGTCCTTTCAGGTAGGACTTTTCCAATCGTTCACGTGGACAAAAAGGTCCTGTCGTGAACCCCTTCACAACCGCGCCTTTCCCGCAGCCGTCCAGCACCTTGGTGTGATACTCTTGTCCGCGTTCAACTTTGCCGGGCATATGCGCAAACGAGTTAACTCGATGGCACAGGTGTTGTGATTCGATTTTCCACTACACGATTATGGTTGACCATTGACCGGCGACGAAAAGACAAGGTTGAGGCGCCAGATTCTCTCGTACCTGCTTCACCACCCGGATGCCCAGGACACGGTTGACGGGATCAGGCAATGGTGGCTTCTGGATGAACTGATAAGGACAAGCCTCCAGGAAGTGGAAGCTGCTTTGTCTTGTCTTGTGGAGGAAGGGTGGCTAATGAGAGTTCGCCGAATCGACTCCACCGAATGCTACAAAGTGAATGAGAGGAAGCGTGAGGAGATCGCCAGCTTTGCTCTTCATGACAGTCCGCGCTGATGGAGTCTCGTGCTTTGCTTCACAACCGGCCGATGCGACAGTCGAGGAACCTTTTGCAGAATTGGTCCGAAACCAGATCAAGAGTCGATGACTGATGTAAGGAAGGCCCCGTGGTTATGATCACCCGAAGTAGAACCCCTACCATCCTGGCTGAACATGGTTTTTCGCTAACTGAACTGATGGTCGTCCTCGTAATTGTGGGAGTATTGGTTCTGCTTGCCCTTCCCCGGTTAATGCCGATTGTAACCAAAGCGAAAACAACAGAAGCCAAGCTGCAACTCAAACAGCTCTTTACACTTGAGCAGTCCTACAAGTTTGAACATGATCGATACTCGCCATCGCTGGGGGATATCGGGTTCGAGCAGGAGAAATTGGTTGCGCAAGGTGGTCAGGCTCGGTACAAAATCGAACTCGTGTCTGCGGACGAGAAGACCTTCACAGCCCAGGCTGTTTCAACGGTGGATTTTGATGGTGACGGGGTCTTCAACGCATGGACAGTGGATGAGACGGGAGGGGTAAGGGAAAAGACTCCCGATTAGTGTGTTTGGTTCCAAGCCAAGCACTTCTGACGCAGAGAGGGAAAGGTCGATGGACTTCTTCTGCTGATCGGAAGGCTCTAAATGTCAGGTCGTTCGTGGCGGAAACGGTGATCATATTGGTCATGCTCGGTGCTGCTTTCGGCAGCTTCTTGAATGTCTGCGCCTACAGGATCCCGCGGGGGATGTCTGTGGTCTTGCGGCGTTCGTTCTGTCCCCAATGCAATCGTGGACTGGCTTGGTATGAGGTGGTTCCTCTCTTGGGTTTTCTGATCCTGGGTGGCAAATGCCGCGCATGTGGGTCATCCATCGCCTCTCAGTATCCCCTGGTTGAGGTGATCAGTGCAGGTTTCGCACTCCTCCTCTTTGACATTCACGGACTTTCCTTTCAACTCGTTTGGTCATTCGTCATTGTTTCACTTATGATGCTCATTGCGATCATTGACTGGCAACACCTACGTATCCCGAACGTGGTGGTAGTCAGCAGTTTGGTTTTGGGAATTCTCATGAGGGTCGTTTTTAAGCCAGACCATTTGATTTCAAGTGTTTCGACGTCCTCGTGCGCATTTGGGACCATGCTGGTGATTCGTTTGGTGGGCAACTTCTTGTTCAAGAAGGAAACAATAGGAATGGGCGATGTGAAGTTTGCCGCAGTTGTTGGCTTCTTCATTGGTTTTGGAGGTTTCCTTCTAGCTCTTTGGGTGGCGGCGGTCGCGGGAAGTGTGATCGGTATATCACGGTCATTGCGACGAGAGCAACGACTCAGGGCGCAAAGACGCATTCGATGTTTTGGCGAGTGGACTGGAAATCGTGATGACGCCGGCATCCCCCTCGGAGCTTGCCTGGCGGCAGCTTCGTGCATTGTACTCACGCTTCAAGAGAGAATTCATATTCTTGTTGAGACATGGTCGATCTGGATTCGATAACGATTGACCCCGAGGTCTTGAAACTCATCCCAAAGGCGACAGCTTCAAAGCTCATGGTACTGCCTCTCTTTCGCGACAATGGAAGCGTAACCGTGGCCATGCACGAAGGATACCAGGCGGAGGAGCTATTCGATCTCTCCTTCCTCATTGGCTCTACGGTAAAGCCGGAGGTGGTCCCCCGAGAGAGGTTGATGAGTGCCCTGCAGAAACATTATGGAATTACAGATATCGAGATGAAGCGATCTGAAGCTGCTGGGCAGTCGGAATTCCATTCGATGCGCGAAGAGACTGTACACCTGGAATCCTCGTCCGATGGTTCGGTAGTAACGCTTGTCAACCAGCTCATCACGGATGCCATCCAGATGGGCGCGAGTGATGTTCATGTCGAGCCTTACGAACACATACTGCGCATTCGTTATCGACTTGATGGTGTGCTGCACGAAGTTATGCATCCGCCAATTTCCCAGGCGAAAGCCCTTGTCTCCCGCCTTAAGATCATGGCTGATCTCGACATTGCCGAAAAACGCAGGCCTCAAGACGGGAGAATTCGGGTCAGGGAAGGTGAGCGTGTGATAGACATTCGTGTTTCATCGTTGCCGACAGATTTTGGTGAAAAAATCGTTCTTCGCATACTTGACAGATCGCACCTGCAACTGGATTTGACGAAACTCGGATTTGAACCACGGGGTCTTCGGATATTTAAGGACACGATTCATCTTCCGTACGGAATGATTCTGGTCACCGGGCCAACGGGAAGTGGCAAGACGACAACTCTCTATGCGGCGCTCAACTTTATCAATCGGCCGGATATCAACATCTCCACGATTGAAGATCCTATCGAGTACAACCTGCCGGGAATTAACCAGACCCACGTTCGCTCTGATATTGGCTTGACGTTTGCCGCCACTCTTCGATCCATTCTTCGCCAGGATCCAAATGTGATCATGCTGGGTGAGATCAGAGATTCTGAGACTGCCGAGATTGCCATTCGGGCTGCTCTGACAGGTCATCTTGTCTTCTCCACCCTTCACACTAATGACGCCCCATCAGCAGTTACCCGTCTCATCGATATGGGAGTGCAACCATTTCTCGTTGCTTCCTCGATCAAGATGATCCTCGCCCAACGGTTGCTTCGGAGAATCTGTGATGACTGCAAAGAGCGGGCAGATGTAACCAACGATCAACTGGCAGAACTCGGCCTCGACAGGGTTGCCGCTCAGCTCTTCAAGGGACGAGGATGTCCCGCTTGCCATCATTCGGGCTACAGTGGGAGAACGGCAGCATATGAGGTCCTTCCAGTCGGGAGTGAGTTGAGTGAATTGATTGCGAAGGATGCGTCTCCCGCGTCATTGAGGGAATATGCTCGTCGAAACGGGGTCCTCTCATTGCGACAGTCTGCGCTCCTCAAAGCAGAGCGAGGAGAAACCTCATTGGATGAAGTGGTGCGTGAAACCGTTTCTTGAGTTAGAAATAATATTGCAACCTCGGATTTCCTGACAACTGTTTGATAGCGCAATCACTGAACGGTGCGTCCATGAAAACCTGCCTGTGTGTCGTTTTCTCAGCGTTCGTACATATTACTCTTGCGCAGCCATCGCACGGCTCATTCACGCTGTACGGTCCCCGCGTGTTTGAACGCTCCACAGGACAACCCAAGACCGTCATTGTAACTCTTACGAAATCGGGGTATGCGGCGCCTCCGTACATTCTGCATGTTCTCAACGGTGCCGCCGATGGAACGCATCGAGTTTCGAGCGCAACAATCCGGCTGAATGGTAATCAGGTTTGTGGTTCTTCCGATTTCAATCAACACGTCACAACGATTGAACGGTCGGTGAACCTGCTCAGTAACAATACTCTCGAAGTGAGGCTTGCCAGCGCTCCGGGTTCCTATTTGACCCTCACCATTAGTGCGATTGACACCAGTGCACCAATCATCACGGTGTACTCTCCCGAATCCAGTCTCATTACCCGTCAGGATCAAGTGATCGTTAGCGGGAAGGTGGAGGGTGGGCTGGGTGTTACCGCAATGGTAAACGAAATCCCCATGGTCTTGGCACCGGATGGTTCCTTCACGTCGGTGGTAGCTCTTGCACTTGAAGGTACAAACAGAATTACGTTTGAAGCGACATCAGCGACGGGAAGGCAGAGTGAAGTCACGCGGACCGTCATTCGGGATACGCAGTCGCCGGTCTTGACAGTGAGTACCCCCGCGAACGGAGCCGTGACGGGAGCTGCGACAGTTACTGTGACCGGCACACTAACAGATCCGAGTCCGACCTCTTTGGTGGCAAATACTGTGTCATTTTCGGTGGATACTCTCGGAAGATTCAGTGGAGATGTTGCGTTGGATGAAGGTGCAAATACCATCACGTTGCTGGCAACCGACGCAGCAGGCAATGTATCGTCTGTGGTACTGACTCTTAGGAGGGACTCCGTTCCTCCAACACTAGCCGTGACATCACCTGACGATAGCACCATAACAAATCGACCCGAGGTAATGGCTGAAGGAACAGCAATTGATTCGACCACTGTGATTGTGACAGTCAGCGGAATTCCCGTGGCTCTTGGGCCAGGTAGTTCGTTCTCGACCCCAGTGTCTCTTCATGAAGGATTGAACGGCATCACTATTGTAGCGACCGACGCGGCAGGAAATAGATCATCCTCAGTCAGGAGTATCAGGAGAGACTCGGGTCCACCAGTACTAAGTGTTACCTTCCCCAGTGATGGTGTCATCACAAACCAGACATCTACAGCGGTGGAAGGAACCGTCACAGATTCAACCTTTGTGACCCTGATGGTCAATGGCTCTCCGCAGACCCTTGGCCCGGAAGGTTCATTTGCCGCTCTGACCGACCTCACCGAGGGGATCGACACGATTTGCATCGTTGCAACTGATGCAGCAGGTAACACATCGACAGCAACCCGATTGGTCATCCGGGACAGCGAGGCACCAACAATTACCTTTATCGCTCCCGCAGAAGGCTTCATCACGGGACAGTCAACCTTGTCAGCTGAAGGGCTCGTTTTGGATTCGACATCCGTGACTGTAATTGTCAACGGTGTTCCGTCGGCCATTGGACCAGGTGGAACATTTGCGACACCGATAGCCCTTGTTGAGGGCCTGAATGCGATCACGATCGTTGCGACTGACGATGCTGGCAACACCTCGTCCGTCACACGGCTCATCAGGATGGATTCGATTGCCCCGACACTGACTATCTCCTCACCTTTTGATGGAACCACCACCAACCTCCCGTTCGTAACGATTAGCGGGATGGTCTCAGACTCAACGGCACTTACAGTGACCGTGAATGGCGCGTTGCAGACATTCGGCCCTGATGGGTTGTTTTCGACATCCTCGATTCTTGCTGAAGGTCTGAACACCATCACCGTTGCCGCGGTTGACGCAGCAGGGAATGCATCGACCGTCCTCCGCGCTGTTCGATTAGATAGCGTCGTACCGATGCTCACCGTTTATTCGCCGATCGATGGAGCCGTGACCGACCAGACTTCAGTAACAGTGACCGGCACAGCGACAGACTCAACAGCACTCACAGTGATCGTCAATGGTGTATCACAGATGCTTGGTCCGGATGATTCATTCTCCGCACGGGTGTCTCTTGTCGAGGGGCTGAATGTAATCACCGTTGCGGCGACTGATGCGGCGGGGAACACTTCGACGATGACTCGCACAATCACGAGGCAGACCATTACGGGAACACCTCTTCTTGCGGCTCCTTCCAACGATTCGGAAGCGCAATCGCTTCTGACAGTCTTGGCATGGCATCCGTTCGCTGGGGCAACGGGCGACTATCGACTTCAGGTCGCGCTCGATTCCAACTTCTCAAGAATCCTTTTCGACGATTCGACCGTCATAGACACAACGCGCCTGATGACCCAACTGAACTCTGCCACAACCTACCACTGGCATGTAAATGCCCAGAGCGGAAATGTGCGGAGCGCATGGTCGAACACCTGGCATTTTACGACGAGGTCGGACACAGTTCCCATTCTGATTGTTCCTGAAACTAAGACCACAGGCACGAGCATCCCTGCAGATGCAAACAGATTCATCTACGCCGGGGACAACAAGGTGCAATTCGCACTAGACACGACCCAACTTGACCTCTTGCGCACCTCGACGATGCGAGGAACCGTGTCAATGAGAGATACCATTCCTCTGTCAGGCGTAAAGGTAGCTATTCTCCACCATCCTGAATTCGGCTACACGTATACGAGGGCCGACGGGGTATTTGACATGGTGCTAAATGGGGGCGGTCTGCTGACTGTTACGTTCAGTCGGGATGGATTTCTGAGTGCTCACCGCCAGATTTACGTTCCCTGGCAGGGTTATGCCAATCTCGATACTGTCGTTTTGATCCAATTGGACTCACATGTCACAACGATTGACCTTTCAAAGCCCTCCCAGATTGCTTTTGGAAGTATCCTTGACGATCAAGATGGAAGCCGCCAAGCGGCAGTGGTATTTCCCCAAGGTGCTACTGCGACAATGGTTCTTCCTGATGGTTCAACGCGGATCCTTACATCACTGAATGTGAGGGCAACGGAGTACACCACGGGACAATGGGGCCATAAGAAAATGCCCGCACTCCTTCCTCCGACGAGTGCCTACACATATTGTGTTGAACTCAGTGTTGACGAGGCTATTTCCGCAAGCGCAAATACGGTTGCCTTCTCGCACCCGGTGACCGTCTACGTGACGGACTTTCTTCACTTCCCGCCTGGAACGGTTGTTCCAATCGGATACTATGACAGGGCGAAGGGAGAATGGATCCCGTCGGATAATGGCATTGTATTGACCTTGATCTCGGTTGACGATTCACTGGCTGAGCTTGACCTAACCGGTGACGGCGTCCCTGAATCCGATTCTGCTCTCACTGCCAAGAGCATTTCCAATCTTGAGCGGAGGCAAATGGCTCTTGCTTACCCAATAGGCGAGAGTCTGTGGAGGTTCCAGGTGAACCATTTTACGGCTTGGGACGCCAATTGGGGAGTGGTCCCACCTGACGATGCAACGTTTCCCGACGTGACTGGAGGGGCATCCGGAAGTGGGAGTATTTCTAATGACTGCAAACAGAGCGGAAGCTCGACGATCGGAATCCAAAATCAAACGCTTGGCGAATCACTTCCCCTAACAGGGACACCGTATTCCATGAACTATACAAGTGAACGCGTAGTCGACAGAAAAGCCGACCTGGTTGCAAGGATTCCCCTTAGCTCAACGGTACTGCCGACGAGCCTCCATCGGATTGACTTGACAGTGAACATCGCCGGAAAGTCATTGAGGAGATCGTTTTCGCCGATGACAAATCTTCACTATGACTTCGTATGGGACGGAAAGGACGCCTACGGTCGGTGGGTTGATGGCAAGCAACCCCTTGTTGCAACGATCACCAATGTGTTCAGACCTCAGTACGGAACGACGTCACGATTCGGATACAATGGCGACGGTACCCCAATTGCAGGTGACAGGGCACGAGGTGAGCTCTATTTCTCTCAGACGTGGAGAGGCATGATAGGGGTTGCCACATCGCCGCAAGACGATCTTTCAGGATGGGCAATAGATGTTCATCACACCTATGATCCCTTAAGCAGAACCCTGTACTTGGGAACAGGAGATAGGCGCGACGAGGAAGCTCTCGGGTCTATCATCTCCAGCGTTCCTGGCACCGATGTCGGGAGTCCCAATAGCCCGATTGTAGGACCTGACGGGACCATCTACTTCTGCAACAGGTACTCACACCAGGTGCTGAAGAAAGTGCCTGACGGAACCGTGGCGATAATTGCTGGCACCGGGGAGGCAGGTTTTTCCGGCGATGGAGGACCGGCAACCGTCGCAAGACTGCGCTATCCGAGTGCTCTGGACATCGGGCGAGATGGCAGTCTTTACATCTGTGATGCAAACTACCGTATTCGACGAGTGAATCCACAAGGGATAATCACGACAATCATGGGAACCGGAAACCCGGGCGTCGCGGGAGATGGCGGGTTGGCAACAGATGCAGAGACCCTGGCCGGCGACGTTGCCGTTGCTGCTGATGGAAGCTTATATGTATCAGAAGAAGCAACCATTCGCAAGATCTCTACAGATGGCATTGTCACCACTATCGCGGGCACGGGAGAATGGGGAACGACAGGTGATGGAGGGCCGGCTATCTTAGCTCAAATCATGGCTGGAGAAATTGGTGTAACTCCTGACGGAGGTCTGGTATTCTCATCGTATCAAACAATTAGAAAGATAACTCCGGAAGGGATGATTTACACGATCGCGGGTAACCCTGAAGCCACCTCCCTTGGTGATGGCGGCCCGGCGACTGATGCCAGGATTTCTTCTGCCAGTGGACTCGCTGTGGGCCGGGATGGCTCAGTGTATTTTTCAGACTATTATGACAATCGCGTTCGCGTTATTCGTCCTGATGGGACCATTGCTACCATTGCCGGCAACGGCGAAGAGAGTTTCAACTACGTGTGGCTGCCCAACGGAGACAATGGTCTGGCAACTGCCGCTGTGGTCAGTTTGCCTAGCGGCATTGCCATAGGACCAGACGAGGGGGTCTATGTCTGTGATCATCCGGGATGGACCTTGGCGGACGCAGGACCGGGGGAATTTATTGATCCCTTGGCAGATCGGATCAGACGAATAGCGCCCTCTTTTCCCGGACTCCAGGGTACCGAAACTGCGATTGCATCGGAGAACGGGTCTCAGGTCTTCGTCTTTGATCGCACTGGACGACATCTCCGTACGGAAGACGCACTTACGCGCAGGCGGCTTTTCCATTTTGTGTATGACTCGTCCGGTTATTTGTCGTCCATTGCGGATCGTGACAACCTCGTTACACGCATCGAAAGAGACACAACCTCCAGTCATTTAAGCGTGGTGGGCCCATTCGGTCATCGCACGGAGCTTGCCCTGGATACTCAGGGACACGTTGCCACTGTTACCAACCCTGCCGGCGAGGTTCAGTATTTCAATTACACGAATGGCGGTCTCATGACATCGAGGCTTGATCCGCGACAGCACCTCCACACGTACGAGTATGACCCGATTGGTTTGCTCGTGCGCGACCAGGATCCCGCGGGCGGTTTCATTTCCCTGAGCCGCACGAATATCGGAAACGGAAATGACTTTGAGGTCAGGCGGACTACAGCAGAGGGAAATCATGCGAGATATAGAGTGGAGCGTCCGTCGGCTGGTGGCTTGCGTCTAACGAACATAGACGGCTCCGGGATCATCACAGTAACGAAAATCGGTGCTGATGGCTCCATCACGACCACCAGATCCGACAGCACAAGTACTCGCCTCTTGCAGGTACCAGATCCACGTTTTGGAATGCAGTCACCCCTGGCGGGAAGCCTCACCGTTCATACGCACGGAGGACTGGAATCCGATTTCTCTCAATTCCGCACTATTACCAAGATGGTGGGTTCTCAGGTTGCGGGATTGACAGATTCTCTCGTCTTCAATGGTCACGCGGCATTAACAGTTTATGACGGTGTAAAGCACACTTTCACCACAACATCCCCTGAAGGCAGAACAACCTACGCTCGCCTCGATACGCTCGGACGTGTGATGCAAGATTCAGTGCCTGGAATTCTCTCAGTCCGCTACACTTATGATTCCCTGGGGTTTCTTACAGAGGCGAGCCACGGCGGGCGAACAACGCGCTTTGTCTACGATGAGCGAGGACGTTTGGCGAGAGTTACGGATCCCTTGCATCGCACTGCGGAATTGTTCTACGATTCCATAGGCCGGGTCACGAGAGAGGTTCTTGCAGATGGCCGTGAGATTCAGTATGCTTACGATGCCAATGGGAACTTGACGACCCTGACTCCACCGGGGCGACCCGCTCATGGTTTTGAGTACACGGTGGTCGACTTGACACACAAATATGCTCCCCCTGAAGTCCCCCCTGACTCCAACTGGGCGACGTACTATACCTACAACCTTGATAAGCAACTCACGCGAACACTCCTTCCTGGTGGAGATTCGATCGCGGTACGATACGATACCACTGGATGCGACTGTGGCAGCCTCTCCCGGCCCGCAGAGATCACGTTCGACAGAGGTTCCCTGGCATTTATTTACGACTCGGTTGGAAACGTCAAAAAGCTCATTGCGCCCGGGAACGACACCCTCAGTTACACCTACGATAGCTCATTGCCGACGAGTGTTCGCTGGGGCGGCAACGTGAACGGCACGGTGGCAGTAATGTATGACAGTAGTTTCCGCGTTACCCGGCAAACGATCAATGGTACTGACAGTGTTGCGTTCACCTATGACAACGACGGTCTGCTCAAGAGTGCAGGCGCATTGACGATCAGACGGGATGCTGCAAATGGACTATTTCTTGGGGACACTCTGGGGGAGATTGTTACCAATGTTGAATACAACAACCTTGGCGAGATGTCGAGCTATGAGGCGAAGTATGCGAGCACTCCGTTGTTTACCGCCCGGTATCAACGTGACTCGCTCGGCCGGATCGTGACATTGACGGAGACGATCCAGGGGGTGACGTCAGTGAACGGTTATAACTACGACCTTGCCGGACGACTCAAGCAGGTATGGCGCAACGGCACACTGCAAGCGACGTACTACTACGACGCGAACGGGAACAGAGATAGCGTTGTAACACCCGAAGGGACAACACGCGGTAGCTACGACGCACAAGATCGTTTGCTCACCTACGGCAACGCAAGCTACTTCTATACGAAGCGCGGTTCTTTGAGCATGAAAATAGAGGGTGCTGATACGACCAGATACACGTACGACCTGCTTGGCAACCTGACCAAAGTCGTCCTGCCGACTGGAGACGTGATTGAATACCTGATCGATGGTCAGAAGAGACGAGTGGGAAAGAAGCTGAATGGGAGATGGGTTCAAAGGTTGCTTTACTCAACTGAATTGAGTCCGGCGGCGGAATTGGATTCTGCCGACAACATTATTACTCGATTTGGTCTTGGGTTCGCTGAAAATGGGGGTCAGATCTATCGCGTCATCAATGACCACCTTGGGTCAGTGAAATTGGTTGTGAATGCATCCACGGGGGCGGTCGTCCAACGGATGGATTACGATTCCTTCGGTCACGTTTTGTTGGATACGAATCCGGGTTTTATCCCCATTGGGTACGCAGGTGGACTCTACGACAATCAAACGGGTCTCGAGAGGTTTGGGTTGAGGGATTATGATGGCGGTTCGGGTCGTTGGACTGCGAAAGATCCCGCGGGCTTTTCAGGGTGTCAAGTCAATTTCTATTCGTACGTGAATAACGATCCAGTAAACCTGACAGATCCGACGGGGTTATGGGGACCCGAGGGACATGATCTTATGATTCGCCATGCTTTGCAAGCAAGAGGTCCATCCGAATCCGAAATTCGCCTGTTACAATGGGAAGGAAGAAATTTCGATAGTGCGACCCAAACCGTAGAAGAGAGCTATAAACATGCGATGGCAGAAGCGGACGAGACAGATCAGATGGCAACAAATCGCATACTTGGATTTGAGAAAGAAATGCTGCTGCTAGCGCGGCGGCTAGCTCAAATGGGACACGAGGATCTTGCATTGAGATACCTTTCGCGCGCGATTCATCCGATGATGGATCAGACAAGCCCTGCTCATACTGCCGAGAATGGATGTCCGATGGTGTGGAAGGGTTATGATTCATTCGATGGTCTCATGATTGCCATTGAGCATGGCTCATCACTAAATCCATTCTCACTTGAGGGATTAGGCTCGATTACGCCGGATATTCTTGGAGTGACGGACTCAAGGATTCTTTCAGCATATTCCTTTGTCTTTGGGAGATAGGCATGAAAACACTAGCAAATCCATTTCTTCGGTTATTCCTCCAAGCACTGGGAATTGAAGTATCACTTTTTGTATTGGCTGTAGCTTCAATGTTTGCATTAGAAGGAACGCGCGAGGCTGGGGCAACATCGTGGGCTGTCCTCCAGTTTCCATTCGCCTTACTGTTAGTATGGTTTGATAGTCTTGCTGGATTTCCCGCACTGCTGCGAACTCCTGGAGTTCGCGTGGCATTGTTGATTGCTTCACAGACCGCGATGTATATGGGGGTCCTTTATCTTATCCGAAGGGTCGTGAGTTCGTTGCGTCAACCGAGATGAATACCGAAGATTGGCATGGCGCCCAAGAAGAGAGCGGGCCAACCATTGATTCGAGCCCTCTTAGGTCTGGGCCGACTTGTGATGATCACTCTTGCTTGTAGTGGCTATCATTGACTGGTCGCCTCCATTCTTTCGCATTCTTCATCACATCATGCTTGACTTGGGCTGAGTGGGTACGTCTTGGTTAAACCATCTGCCAGTACCTGCCGTCCTTCTTAGCGTTCTTATTTGCATGCACTCCTTCAAGGCTCAATGCAGGATGACCACAACAGAATGACCAGATTTGCAGAGAGGAAGCTGCTTCATGGGCCTTCCGCAGAATGGTCAGTGCTACAGTATTGAACCACAGGCAGCTCATGACAATACTAGCTTCAACACTGCTCGTTCTCTTGGGTTTTTGGCCAACGCGCTGCACGTCAGCTTGCGGTTGCAGCCACCATGTCGACTTCTATGGAGGGCCAACCCCAACCTTCAGGTTGGGGTTAGACACCACATCACTCCAGTGGGGCTTTAGCCCTGAATAAGGGTATGCAATGTCACACGCCTGTGTATGGATACACGCAGTATGGGAAACCAAGTATCGGAAGCCTGTGCTCACTGATGCGACGCGATCACTGCTTCTTGCACATGTTCGCGAGAATGCGCATCAGAAAGGAATCCTCATCGACAGGCTCAAAGGACACACAGACCACCTTCACTGCCTATTCGCTCTCAATGCGGACATGTCCGTATCGAAAGCAATGCAGCTGATGAAGGGCGAGTCAGCTCATTGGCTCAACAAGGAGGATATACTGCCGGGGAGATTCGAATGGGCAAACGAGTACTATGCAGCCTCCGTTGGCAAATCGGAAGTGGACAGAGTTAGGTGGTACATCGACAATCAGGGAACGCACCACCGCAGGAACACGTTCGCGCAGGAAATCGAGATTCTCATGCAAGAGCAGGTTCATCATGGCTAAAGCCGAGCCTGGTTTGGGGAGCAAAAAACCTCACCATAAATGGTGGGGTTGATTCCACGCTGACGAAGCATCGTTCCACACATCTCATTCGTAGAAGCAGGAAGCTGGGGCCCTTCATGAAACCTTTCACGTGTTTGCAGTTCGTCGTGTTGAGTCTCCTCTCGCCCAGTACATCGGGCCAGGATCCTGATTCACTCCTTCCTCCATCGCTATCTGCAAAGGGGATATCAGAGAGTGATCTCCCCGAAGGTGCCAGGGAATCCACAACCCTGAGCTTTAAGGATACCGACCTTCGAGACATCTTCCGCGCCATCTCACTACAACATCATCTCAACATCTTTCTCGATAACTCGATCGTCAAGAGAACGTCAATCTCGTTGACAAATATCCGTGTCTATGATGCGATAACATTCCTCTGCGAACAGAACGGCCTTGTCATGCAGGTCGAAGGGAATATCTTTAAGGTGCGCTTGCCGGCACCGATTCTTCCTCCTCCAAAGAACCCACTTGTTGTGTTTGAAAACGGAAAACTTTCGGTTCAGCTGAAGGACGATGATCTCGAGAAGACGATCCTTGAGATTCAGAGAAAGTCATCCAAGAACATCCTCATCATTGGTGGAACAACCGGAGTGGTTACAGGCAAGTTGATGGATATCGACTTTGACCATGGCTTCACTCAGCTCATGAACAACAATGGCTTTGCCGTACAGAGGAAAAACGGAATCTACATTGTCAGCAGACTTGATCACTATATTGGCACCCAGGGGACTCCACCACCTCTGAAGTCGGGTCCGTATTGGATTGCGGTGAAGGATTCCCTTGTCACACTCGACGTTACCAATGCGCCTCTTGAGCGAATAATTCCCGACATGATCCGTCAGTTGAACACAGACGTCGTCTTCTACAACCAGCTTGTCGGCAATGTTACGGTGCGGGCAACCCAAGTCCCTCTGGACCGCGCACTGAACCTTCTCCTTCGGAACACGAATTACACATACAAGGCATCGGATGGAATCTACTTCGTCGGTGAGAAGACAAACAAGGCACTCATTGCTCCGCGTCTGCTCAAGCTAAAGTACCTCCGTGCGGAGTCGCTGGTGGATGCCATCCCCCAGTCGATTTCTTCACAGGGCATTATCAAAGTGATGAAGGAACACAACGGACTGATGATTCTGGGGTCGAACGATGTCGTCGAACAGCTCCGGGAATATCTTGAGCAGATCGACAAGCCGGTGCCCCAGGTTCTCATCGAAGCTCTGGTTGTTGACTATGACATTTCGGAAGGCAGCGAGTTTGGAATCGAGGCAGGTCTCGGTGGTGGTCAGGATACGGTGACATATAATAGAAGGGGCTCGCTTTCTCCCGGTGTGGATATGCAGTTTCGGGGCGAGTCAGTGAACCGCATGCTGAAAAGTGCAGGCAAGGTTCATCTGTTCGGGAAGGAAATTGACTTCGCCAAGCTCGGTAAGCTGCCAAAAGACTTCTATCTGAACCTGAAGGCAATGGAGCAGGAGGGGTTGGCCAACGTGAAGTCCCGTCCACTCATTGCCACCCTGAATGGATACAAGGCAACACTCAGCGTCGGTACAACCCAGTACTTCCTTTTGAAAACAACCACGCCGTATCGCGATCAGACCCAGGTTGTGTTTCAGGAAAGCGAAACTTTTCAGACCATTCAGGCTGACGTGAAGCTTGAGCTGACACCGTATGTCGGCGTCGATAGCCTCATCACGATCGAGATCAAGCCGGATTTCAAGACACCCGTCGGGCAACTCTCTCCTGATGTTCCGCCCACGATAAACACGCGGTCCATCAGTTCAACAGTGGTCGTCAAGGAAGGCGAGACAATCGTAATCGGTGGTCTCATTCAGGAATCCGAGAATGAGCTCAAAACAAAGACTCCCATACTCGGATCAATTCCGCTCATCGGCGGTTTGTTTTCGTCCTCGACAAAAACCAAACGAAAGGCGGAGTTGATCATTTACGTCACCCCACATATCTCGTATGGCCACGCGTTCCAGCAGGCGTATTCTTCAGGCGGCGAGGAATGAAAAATGTACAGACTGCTTGAAATTCTCAAAAGGATTGATTTTCAGAAACTCGCGGGGATCGGGAGAATACTCGGGGTCGATCTGACAGGTGATATGATCCGTATTGTTGAGCTTGAGAAGAAAGGCGGTTGGCTGAACAGGTACGCCTCGACGCTGAAGTCTCTCAATGCGTTTACATGCCGATTCGATAGCGGCGCTACTGAGAACGAAAAGGTAGCGCAGACTAGGGAACTCATCCGGTCTCATGAGATTACTGCAACGTATGCCGTTGGATCCGTTCGCACACATGGCGTCAAGACGGTAGTTGCGAGCATTCCTGCAACTGTTGATCGAATTGATGAGTGGATCAAAGAAAATTTTGAGAGTCTTCTCAGGCTTCCGTTGTCGACAAGGGAAGTGGCGTACGATTTTGAAATCATCGAAAGTACTGAGCACGTCACCCGAGTCGAGATTACCTTCGTGAGAAATTCGGACGTAGAGCAATACGTCTCGTTCTTCCAGAAGATCGGTTTGACCCTCATTGCCCTCGGAGCAGGCACCCGGGATGCGATCAATGGATTTGTGATCGATGGATTGCCGGTCAAAGATGAAGGTGTGAGTCTTGCATTTGTCGATCTGCCGGTGCTCTCGGTGACTCACCTGACCAATGGAAAACGGGATGATATCCGGCAGGTATCTCTTCACGACGACGCGGATGTCCCCGGGGCGATGGCCAAGCTGCAGTCCGAAAAACCCTACACAGCTTCAACATTCATTATTGCCGGAAGTGTTGGCGATGAGTTTCGCGGGGGGAATTACGCGCTGGCAGGACCATTTGGCCTCGGCGCTGAGTATGTTCTTGCGGCAGGGCTGGGGGTAAAAGGGTTCTTTCCCCAGACAAGTCCGGTCAATGTTCTTCCCGGCAATGAACTGGATCAGGCGTCGAGACAGATGTACACTTCGTTGAGGAATCGCGTCGTGCTTGCGCTCGGCTCGATCCTGATACTGCTACTCGGCCTCGAGTTCGTGGCATCGTCGCTGATCCAATCGAAACTGGATTCTGTGCAAGGACAACTTGCATCGTCGGGGCCAGAATACGCTGCGCTCGCATTGCTGCAACGCGATGTGGAAGGTCTGGAGAGGAAACTGAGTGATGCAACATCGAGTCGAACAAGTGTTGCGAAGACGTTGCACAATATAGCCGGAGCAACACCGGGAAATGTTTGGCTTCATAAACTCCAGCTCTCAAGTGAACGCGGAGGTAAGCAAAGAATCTGTCTCTTCGGTTATTCGACTTCGAATGACGGTGTGGCGGTGTTCTTGAAGCAACTTCAGCAGATATGTTCTGACGTTGACCTCGTTCGATCCAGCGTCCCACTTCAGTCGGAGACCTTCCTTCCGGCCTCCACAGGCAAGATTCCATTTATGACTTTTGAGATCATGGCTGTTGGAAAGGATTGACGTGTCCCAAACAGGAAGACAGCTCCTTCTGTTGTGCGGTGTTCTCATACTGTTCATCTACGTGGCTGCCACGGAGGTCGCGGGTCGCCTGATTGAAATCTGCAACCAATACGACGATCTCAGACAGAAGGAGACAGAACTTCTTGACCCATTGAGCTTCTCCAGAAAAAAGCTGGCGTTGTCTGTGCGCCGTGACTCGCTGACCATGTTTCTGACGAACGACAGAGGGGAGTTTGACAAGAGCCAGACCGGTGTTATCGAGCTGTTGACCCGGAAAGCTAAGACAACGGGGGTGCATATCGAATCCCTTCGTCCGATGAGAATGGAACGCGAAGGCCAATTTGAGAACATCTGCTTTCGCATCAGTCTGAATGCTGGTTTCCATGAGATCGGAGTCTATATCAACGCTCTGGAGTCAGGCCATATGGCAATCAACATCAACAAGGTCGAGCTTGCTCTCCGGTCGAACGTCAGATCAGAGGTTCACGCGGATGTTGAAGGCGTGGCACACACATTGCCCGAACGAAGTTTGTAATGAAAAACAAGAAGCTGACCCGGGTGCTTGCTGTGTTGGTTATCGCGGTGTGGGGAAGTATTGGATACCAAGTGTACGTCTCCATCGTTCAGGTATATGGGGATGTTGCCGCTCCTGCTTCACGAATCGACATGTCGGGCAAAGAAATGCCTGTGCCGTATGTCTATGCGAGTGATGTCCGGGATCCATTCAGATACGTTGTTTCCGCCAGGAAGGATTCTACAAAGAGGGCAGTATATTCGGCGACGTTGGCAGCGTGGACTCCGCCCCCAATGAAACTCACCGGTGTGCTATTTGCAGACAAGGTCAAGACGGCCATCCTTGAAAGGAGTGATGGTGTCGTATTTTTCGTGCACGAGGGGGATACATTGGCTGGTGTGAAAGTATGGAAGATACATGATCGTATGGTTCGTTATACGTATCAGAAAAAAAACGATGAGTGGGAATTGCCAGGTGAGTAATGCACCTGCCCGGCGACCAATGACCAGACCAACATGACAAGCAACGTTCTTCATCTCAGAACGGTGGTGAAGTCCGAACAAGGTCATGCGTTGCCTTCGATCCTTCTTCTCATAACCGTCTTGTCCCTTATGGCTGCCTGCGTTCTTTCCCTACTGTTGTTCCAGCATCAACAGGCATTGCGCCAAATCGGGCAGGTGAAAGCAGAGTACGCTGCCCAAAGCGGAATCGCGATGTTTCTTGCGAGAAGTGGGTCCGTCGACAAGTCGGCTGGTACGGGCTGGCCAGGCAATGAGACCATTACGTTTGAAGATGGCAGTGAAGCAGAAGTGTCAATGGAGCCGTGGGGGGTGTTCCGGGTAGTGCGTTCAGTAGCAAGGTCGGGGAAGTTCGGCTCAAAACGAATTGCGCTTGTTGCGGTTCACCCTCCTGATCCATTCGCCTACGCATTGGTATTTGCGAATGTAGATCATGAGCTCGTGTTTGCCGGATCTTCGTCAATAACGGGTGATGTTCTTGTCGGTCGGGGCGGAGTGACAACTGGAAGTCTGAAAAATGCACTTGCTCCGACCAGAGTACCGGTTGCCGGAAACGTTACAGAATTGCCATCTCCGCCCCTCCCGAAAGTTGAAACCGGACAAATACAATCAGAAATTTCTGCGTGCCGGAAACTCCTGAGCGGAGTGTGTGTTCCCGGAATCAGGCTATCACCGGGCTCGACGGGATCCATGCAGCTTGATGTGGGAACAATCCCCGACTCCGTGCAGACGGTCCACGTTGGAGGGAATGTATCAATTGTGGGAACGGTTGTGAGACGAGAGAGACGTTTGCTGATCGCCGTGAGTGGAAGAATCGAGCTCCTGTCTGGCGCGGTGGTTCAGGGATTGATTTGTCTCTTTGCTTCGCAGAAGATCACATTGTCTGGAGGCGTGAACGTCGAGCACGCCATGATTGTGAGCGAGGAAAGCGTTGAACTTGAGCCCGGCTCATTCCTTCTCGGTCAGGTTGTGTCGCCCTTTGTTCAGGCCGACAGTGCATCGGTGGCGACGTATCCATCCGCAATAATCTCCTTCCCTGTTGATTCTGCCAGCAGATCACAGAAGATCCGGATATGCGGTGGTGCCCGCATTGATGGGGTGGTCGTTCTTACAGGGACAGGCCCGGACTCGCCTCAGGAAAATATCATTGAGATTGAGCCGCGAGCACTTGTGATTGGCGCTGTCTATTCGGATAGCAGAGCAACGCTTCACGGAACAGTGATCGGGACAGTATTTACAAAAGACTTCTATTTTTATGAAGCACCTACACAGTACCTTGGGTGGGTCAGAAATGGCTTGATAGACCGCCCGGCGTTGCCCACGAGCTTCCTTGTGCCGACATTGTTTTCCACCAACTCGGGCTTGGATATACTCGATTGGCTATGAAGATGTTGAAATACCTGGTGGACGAATCCGGCTTCACGTTGCTTGAAACCGTTGTCGCGACGTCGCTTTTTGTGGGCGTACTCATCCCGCTCGGAGCGGCAGTCGGCACCCTCATGCTGTCGAACAGATCGGATATGTTGCACCAGGCGCTCCGGATTGCCGAGGGCGAAATGTGTTCAGTCGTCCCACAGAATGAAATATCGGGAAGGGGGGACACCATCAATGGTGGAGTTGTTGTTCAGAAGGACGTCAGGATGGATGGAAACCTCGTGCTGGTGAATGTGTCAGTCGCTTCAGTCAAGAATCGGGACAAGTGTCTGGTTGCCCTTCAAAAGACGTTTCTGGTACAGCGATGACATGGTGTCAATCACTGGGCCGTGAAGAGGGCTTCACGATCCCGGAGATCCTTATTGTCTTGATGGTGAGCTCAATGCTTCTCAGCTTCGGGCTTTCGCTGTTTCAGTTCACAGGCAAGTTCTTGGACACGTGGGGGAGGAGGAACGAAATCCACAGTCTTGTGAATGGTGTTACCCAGCGGGTTGCACTCGACATACAGAGATCGAGATCAGTGTGCGAGATGACCGACTCAACGCTTGTGTTGAGGCACGGACTGGGTAAGCAGGTTGTCTACCAGTTCAGCAAGGGTGGCATATGGCGTAATCGCGTCCCCGTGTGTGAGGTAGTGCAAAATGATCTCCTCGTGCATCTCACAACCGATCCAACCGACAATGTGACTGTGGAGATAGGAACAAGTGACGCCAACGCTTTGGTGCGTGTCTCAGCGCCGCGCAGTTCGAAACAACACTTTGAGCAATCAATGAAGGTCCGGAATGCAGCAGGCAATTGACGTTGAACGGCTCGTAGCACCTCGTCCGGCCGTTTGCAGGAGAAGAGAGAAACAACCGGTGCTGCTCGAAAGCCTGAAGCATTTCCTTCACCGGAGTGTCTCTGACAAAGACAAGGCAGAATTTTGCACGCAGCTTGCTGTCATGCTGCAGGCAAGGGTTTCTCTTCATCGCGCCCTTGATGTGCTGAGACGTCAAGCGACCAATCACAGGATGGAAGAGCTAATTCAACACCTTTATAAGGAAGTCCTGAGAGGAAGCTCCTTTTCCCGGGCTCTTCGTTCCAGACCAGGTGTATTTGAAGAGCTCTTCGTTGTGTCTGCCGAGGTCGGTCAGGAGAGCGGGAGGCTTCCTGATGTGCTGGCACATCTCGCCCAATACCTTGAAAAGGTAAGCGGTCTGAAGAGAAAGATCCTGCAGGCCATGACATACCCCATTCTCGTCACCTGTGTGGCGTGCTGTGCGGTGATATTCCTGCTTGTGTTTATTGTGCCGACGTTTGCGGAGATGTTCAAGAGTTTTCAGGTGGAGTTGCCGTATTCGACAACCGTGGTACTTCATCTGAGCACATTGATGGTTGATCATGGACCGAAGCTTGTGTTGGGGCTGGCCGCGGGCCTTTTCCTTCTCCGGCGAATTCTGGTGTCAGCGATCTTCAGGCAGAGGTTGGCGGGGGTCGTGTTACGGTTGCCAGTATTGGGCAACTTGATTCTCAAGAACCACGTCGCCAGATTCTGCCGGACACTTGGAGTGTTACTGCAATCGGAGGTTTCACTTGTCGAGGCTCTTTCCATAGGTGAAAGAATTTCGTCGCAACGCGACATCAAGCGGGAGATTGGGCAGATTCTGAGGCGCGTAAAGCAAGGGCGGACTGTTGCAGAACCCATGATCGATTCAAAGGTGTTCCCTCCGCTGGTCGCGGAAATGATCGCGGTCGGGGAGGAAACCAGTGAGCTGGATTCAATGCTCCTGAAAGTTGCCGACTACTACGAGAAAGAACTGGATGCGAGGGTGGAGAGCCTCTCATCAATCATTGAGCCCGTCATCATCCTCTTGTTGGGAATCCTTGTTGCCGTCATCCTCATCTCGATGTACATGCCGATGTTTGAGCTCGTCAATCTTGTGGAAGGGTGAACCTGTGAATCCGCGCTCGAACGGCGTCTCGTGCAGCCGATCCACCACTCCACCACGGCAAATGTCGATCACTCCCGCTCAAGGACCTCCCACTCATTCCGGCTGAGCATCAACAGTCCATTACCGTACTCAATGAACGGGGTCAAGGCCCATCCGTCCCGCGCACTCTGCCGTCGCCCCTCCGCGGTGTTGACGATCTTGAGATAAGTTGATACCTTGTTGCCAACCCCAAATTCGGCTCGCAATGATATGCCGGCAACTTTCAACGCCCGGTTAGTGGACCCCAGGGTAACTACAGAGTGAGGCAAGAGGAGAATCATGGTTAAGCAAACACAGTGGGTCGAGCGCAAATTCACCTTTGATTATCCCATCGGTATTTTCCCCTGCGTCGTCGAGCGCATGCGTGGCACCCCCGCACGGTTGGAGGAGATTATCAGGCAATCGCCTCCGGCAATCCTGACCAGGCGGTTTGACGGCGGTTGGTCCATTCAGGAACACGCCGGACATCTCTGGGATATGGAAGCGCTCTGGGAGCAGCGGTTGAATGATTTTCGTTCAGGCGCTGCCGTTCTCACTGCCGCAGATATGACGAACCGCAAAACCCACGAGGCAAACCACAACGCAACCCCCATACACAAGATCCTCGAGGAGTTCAGGAAGGCACGCCGCAACCTTGTGAGTCAGCTGGAGGCGTTGACCGACGAAGAAGTCGGGCGGTCGGCACTTCACCCCCGGCTCAACATCCCGATGAGAGTCGTGGATTGGTGCTACTTCATGGCCGAGCATGATGATCACCATATTGCCAGAATTGTGGCACTGGGAAGAAATCGGCCGTGAAATCAGCTGCCCTTGTCACTGATTGCAACCATCCGCATCTCACGGATGACGATCGACTCCTTGTGCCGGTCTTGCATGAAATGGGGGTTGAAGCGTCCGCTGTGCAATGGGATTCGAAGAGCACTGACTGGGAGAGCTTTGACGCATGCGTCATCCGGTCATGCTGGGACTATCATCTTCGTATCAACGAATTCCTTCAATGGCTGCGGCATCTTGAATCCCACCGGGTTTCGATCTGGAATCCAATAGAGACCGTACGGTGGAACCACCATAAGCGATATCTGAAAGACTTGGAGCGACGCGGTGTTCCCATTGTCCCGACCTATCTCGTCGGCGAACAGAGCGATGTGGCTCTCAGGGATATTGTCGGTGCGCTGCGGATGGGATGAGGTGATCGTCAAACCTTGTGTATCCGCGTCGAGCCATCGTACACACAGGGTATTACAGCAAGAAGCTGATGCATACCAGGTTGAGTTCGAGGCGATGGCGCGGGAATCGGGTGCGTTGGTGCAACCATTCATGCGGGAGATCCAGGAGTCGGGAGAATGGTCATTCGTGTTCTTTGACCGGAAATTCAGCCATGCGGTTCTGAAGAAACCTGCCGACGGGGATTATAGAACCCAGGAATCGTTTGGAGGATCTGCCATACGGGCAACTCCATCGGATGCTCAGGTCAAGGCCGCGGCGGACGTGGTTGCATTGGTCGAAGGTGATCTTCTGTATAGCCGTGTGGATATGGTTCAGGTGAAGGATCAATTGCTGCTCGGTGAGCTGGAACTTATCGAGCCATTCTTGTTCTTCACAAGCGAGCCGGGCTCCACGTTGAGGTTTGCAAGGGCCCTGGCCTCGAAAGCGAAATTCTCCGACATCAAACCACAGCATTAACTCAAGCGAAGGGAAAACATCATGCAGGAAACCCCGCAGCAGTACATCAAGCGTATCCTCAGCTATCAGCAGTGGAAGGAGCCAATGGCGATCCTCTCCTCGACTCCCCGGAAGATCGCGAAGCTTCTTCGCGGGGTTCCAAAGACAACGCTGAGGACCCAACCCGGACCGGGCAAATGGTCGGTGGCAATGATCCTTGCCCACCTTGCGGATGCGGAGGTCGTTACGGGATTCCGAATGCGGTTGATCCTCGGATCGAATGGAACACCAATTCAGGCGTTCGACCAGGATGTGTGGGCGGCATACTCACGCTACGATACGCACGACCCGCGGCTGTCATTCGAAGCGTACCGTGCCATGCGTGAGCGCAACGTCCGGCTGTTGAGATCGTTGCCGGCCAAGATGTGGAACTACTACGGGATGCATTCTGAGCGCGGCAAGGAGACCATCACGCGGATGACCGAAATGGCGGCAGGACACGACATCAATCATCTGAAACAGATTGAACGGCTCGTTCGTGCCTGGAAGGAATCCACGTCAGTCTGAGGATTGCCTCCTACTGTGTCTGGAACAGCCACGAAGTTAGGCATCGCGCATTGGCCGAATGGAGTGAGATCATCCCGCGCATTCCGAAATCGACGGCTGTGTGCGATAGAGGCGATGGCGTGCGTTTCGATTTCAGCGTACGCGATCCATCATTGTTGCTGAAATCGACGGCATTTGCGTGGCAAGCCATCGCTGCATTTCGATTTCGGAAAGGCTTTTCCGCCCTTTGGATTCCGCCCATGTGCGGGATTCTGGAAGGCGAACTTTCCCCCATTTCTTTGGCCCACAAAGAAATGGGGCTGATACTTGTAACACCCTTCGACTCGTCCGCCTCAAAGCAGGCGGACTCGCTCAGGGTGACGCGTTTCGTTCCGCCCGTCAGTCTGAGCGACCTTGTGAGCTCAATCCGTGAGGGAGTCTCCCGAAGGGATGCCTTCGGCAGAAGACTGACTCATGCCACCCTTCGACTCGTCCGCCCCAAAACTGGCGGACTCGCTCAGGGTGACACTGACTCAGGGAGACACAACTCCTTTCTTGCTTTACTCCTCCCAATCTCGTATCGTCCAAGGCACTGCGGCAGACTGCGCAGGTTCAAGTGACAACAGGATTATCATAGTGATGCCTGATTCCATATCCAAACTCGCAGTCTGCGTTCTGGGCAGCTCAAGCGCTGGCAATGCGACACTCGTGTGGAATGAGAAATCAGCCATTCTCGTCGACTGCGGGTTCAACCCGGCTTACCTCGAGAAGTCTCTCGGGAGAAACGGATTCAGGATTGGGGACTTGAGCGGCGTTCTCATCACGCATGTTCACGGCGACCATGTCAACGAATGGTTCGTCAAGAAGCTCATCAAAGCACGCGTTCCGATCCATTGTCCTCCCGAAATCGAGCTTCACCTGCAGGCGCGCTGACGAGGCGCTTGCGCGGGCCTCCCACCTCGGATTGTTGAAGACATTCAGCGAAAGCGAGATTGATATCGCAGGGCTCCATGTGCAGGCGTTCCCGGTTCCCCACGATTCGCCGGGGGGATGTTTCGGATACAGTATCCTCTCGGATGCAGGGGGCAGGACACGGAAGGTCACCATCACGACTGACATCGCCTACCCCACGGGCGCGGCCACGCGGCACATTGCCAATTCCGACGTTATCGTTGTCGAGTCCAATCACGACGTGGACATGCTTGAGAATTCGGGTCGTCCGCTCTGGCTCAAACGTCGCATCCGGGAGATCGGACATCTGTCGAACGATCAGTGTGCCAGCATTCTCCTGAATGTTTTTGACCGTTCCACGATGCTGCCTCAGGCCGTCATACTCGCGCACGTCAGTCAGGAATGCAACACGAACCAGCTCGCCCTGGCATGCACCGGCGGGGCCATGGGCAAACAGGGAATCAACGGTATTGAGGTTCTCGAAACCCATCCGCACCAAACGGGAAGGGTCGTGACTGCCTGATGGAAAGATCAAACTACTTCCCACCAGGAGCAGGATAGGAACGAACGAAGATATGTGTGAGAATATGACCCGCTCAGGATACATCGAGGAGAAGAAGGGATGCAACCACTAAGACCTGAACGATTCGCCTCCGGCCAGAACATCTTTCAGGAAGGTGAATTTGGCGACAAGATGTATGTCGTGAAAGACGGGGAGGTGGAGTTGTCCGTTCGCGGAAAGGCCATCACTGCTGTTGGGAAAGGCGGCATTATTGGCGAGATGGTGCTCATTGACAAAAAGCCGCGCAGTGCCACTGCCCGTGCGAAAACCGATTGTCAGCTGGTTCCGATCGATGAGGAGAGGTTCCTCGCACTTGTGCACCAGAATCCGGGCTTCGCACTTGAAGTGATGAAAGTGCTGGTCGACCGTCTTCGTCTGATGGACGAGCGCGCATAGGTTGAGCGGAAGTACAGAAGCATATCCAACTTTCCATCCATCCACGCCGTAGTCTGGTAACGCCCGTCGCCGTCCTTGATCTCCCGGTGTTATGCTCATTCCTTCTTTGGTCCGGTGGCATTACTGACAATGTGATTGAATTTCTCGTCGATGTGTTGATTGAACCACGCATCGATGATGGATCTCTTGAAACGCCATTCCTTCCCCAACTTGGCCGCCGGGATTCGCTTCTCCTGGGCCCACGTGTAAATCGTCTGAGGTGTCAGCTTCAGATATGCGGCGACTTCCTCGAGCGTCATGATCTCGTTCTCTTCCACGTTACTTCTTCCCTTTCGTTGTGTCGGGGTACAGTGGGAAACGGCTGCCGGGTTGGAACGGGAGTGTGCCTGGTGGGCTCCTCCGGCTGTGAGAGTTGCTGGAACGAATAGATCACCGCGGTATAGAAATTCCCTTCATACTTTCTGAACAACGCATACGGCTTGTCCTGTTCCGCGAGGAAAGGCCGCAGGTTCCACGCCAGTTGAATGCCGACGAATGCAAGGATCACCACCCAGAACCGGAACACCACGACGCCGGTTTGCGGATACACGTTCTTCTTCTCGCACGAGAATTTGAGAGCATCGAGGATGGTCTTCATGCCGAAGAACCCCGACAACAGGAAGATCGCAACGTGCAGGAGCTGGAGAAAATGATAGTTCCCGCCGGTGAGCACGAAGAAGACAACGATCGGAGTGAACGATACCATGATCGCCGCCGTTTGCACAAACCCGGACAGGATGATAGCCGTCATCTGGGACAGCTTCATCTTGGAGCCGAGGATGAATTGCAGAAGGAAGAATGCCGGGAAGCAGATGAGCAGTGACAGGAAGAACAAGACCGGAACCTTGATACCGGCTGTGAGAGCCTGCAGGATGCCGGTATACGAGCCCATGATGAGACCATAGAAGAACAGCAGACCGGTGAGCAAGATGCTCGATTGCCACAGCCGTGGACCAAGCGATTCCTCGCTGGCGATCAGCTCGAAGAACTCGTCCTTGTTTTGGAAGCTCGGTAGAAGCCTGGAGAAACGAACGCTTTCGTTTGTCATGTGAGACTCCTTTTTCTTGGTGGGATTGTGCCTCTTTTCCGCCCGGGTAATGTGCGGCTTTTACATGAATTTGTCAAGTCTGTTAGTGTTTGTTAGTGTTTACTGGTTCAAAATGCCTGTGATCTCGGCTTCTTCAATGGGGCAATGGTGGTAACGGGAAGCATCGAGCGGGCGCTGCAGTATTTCCATGCGTTCCGTGACTACCTGGCCGAACGGAAAAGTCCTTATCAACCGATTGTAGCCTTTTCGGGTGAACATGAGTATGGTGGCGCGCAGGTTTCTGAATCATCATTGAATGGATTCCCGAGTGATCAGATAGCTGATTGGATTCAAGAAGATCCCTACCGGTTTCTTATCTGTGCGGAGAAGTTTCAAACCGGCTACGACGAACCGCTTCTCCACACGATGTATGTTGACAAACCCCTGGCTGGCATAAAGGCCGTACAGACCCTGTCGCGCCTTAATCGCGCACATCCTCAGAAGCACGACGTCTTCGTGCTTGATTTCATGAATAACACAAAGACCATTGAGGAGGCCTTTTCCGACTACTACCGGACGACAATTCTCAGCGAAGAGACCGATCCGAACAAGCTGCACGACTTGAAAGCAGCGATGGATAGTCATCAAGTCTATTCGCCGGAGCAGGTCGACGAACTCGTGAACCTGTATCTCTCCGGTTCTGACCGTGACAAGCTTGACCCGATACTTGATGCTGCTGTCGCGTCTTACAAGGAACATCTCGGCGAGGATGCACAGGTGGACTTCAAGGGCAAGGCCAAAGCGTTCACACGCACGTATGATTTCCTGTCCTCGATCCTGCCATACAATAATCCAGGCTGGGAGAAGCTTTCCATTTTCCTGACGTTTCTTATTCCGAAGCTACCAGCGCCGAAGGAAGAAGACCTCTCCAAGGGTATACTCGAAGCAATCGACATGGATAGCTACCGGGCTGAAAAGAAAGCAGCAATGAAAATAGCATTGCCGGATGCTGACGCGGAAATTGAACCTGTCCCGACGAGCGGTGGTGGAAGAAAGGCCCAGCCTGAACTTGGCAGGCTAAGCAACATCCTCCAGACTTTCAACGATCACTTTGGGAATATCCCTTGGACAGATGCCGATCGCGTTCGACAGTTGATAACCAAAGATATCCCTACGAGAGTCTCTGCGGATCAAGCGTACCAGAATGCCAAACAGAATTCGGACCGGCAGAACGCGAGAGTTGAACACGACAAGGCTCTCATCCGTGTCATGACAGCCCTTCTGAAGGACGATACGGAACTGTTCAAGCAATTCAGCGACAATGATTCCTTCAGAAGATGGCTGACAGACACAGTCTTTGCCATTACGTACGATTAGTAGGTCCCCAACAACAGATCAAAACATGTACTTGAATGCCTGGTATCCATTAGATTGAGCCTGTCAACCTGGCAGCGGAAACCAACCGATCACTTCAATAGCAGCAGTCTCTTCGTCTGGACAAAGTCTCCGGTTTGCAGTCTGTAGAAATAGACTCCACTTGCAAGTCCGTCGGCACGGAACTCCACATTGTGATACCCGGCTTGTTGTTGCTCACTCACCGGTTCAGCCACCTGTTGACCGAGCGTGTTGTAGACTATCAGCGTGACGAATGATTCCTTTGGCAGGCTGTATCGAATTGTTGTTGTCGGGTTGAATGGATTGGGATAGTTCTGCAGCAGTTGATATGACGATGGAGCGCTGCCGGACGTCTGTTCAACGCCCGTTATGAGTGTCCGGTATGCAATATCAATGGACCTTCCCGAAAAGTAGTACTTGTTGTCGAATCCATCCCGGGCATAAAAACTGCCATCCTCGCCCTGGCACTCTCCATGGATCAACAGTGCGGCCGTATTGTAGGTATTGACAAGACTTGAACGAAGAACCCACGCTCCCGAGACGTAGTACTCATACACTTCCGAAGTGAGATTGCCGTTGACATCATATTGTTCCACTTCGCGCAACGTGGGAACCCAGGCGCCTCCAAGCCAATCCTCGGACAGGTAATGGAATGACCTGTCGGGGGGATAGGAAAGTGTTTGGCGGCGCTGGTTCACCCACTGATTGCTTTGCCATGTGCAGTCGATTGCCTGAAGCACTCTGCCGGTACTATCGTTCACAAATGACGTCCGGTTCTGGTATACCCATTGGGTGTCCACCCATGTCTCCGATGTGTAGAGAGTATCGTATCCGCGGAGGTCGATCATGAATGTCGCCCGTTGCCGGGGTCTCCACGACCCGCTATCCATTTGTTCCACGAGAGTGGAAATGAGGAAGCCGTTGCCATCGTAGCTGTTCGATGTCCGCTGGATAACTGATTGCGATCCCGGCAGGTACCACGCCGAAACAGTGGAAGCCAGTCTGAACCCCGGACCAAACGTGGACGAGTCCTGATATGTCAGGTTCCACTGTCCATTCATCCATTCTTCAAAACGATTGGCACTTGATTGACCGTGAATGTAAGGGCCATGGTTTTCTCGAAGGACGTTTTGCCAGCTTCCCCGAGCTGCCAATCCTGGTCAAGCTCCATCGTCACATACCCGGAGTCATCGGAACTTCTCGTGATCAGCAAGGTGTTTGTCCACCCGCCCTGGGCGAACGTCTGCGTCTGGTCCAGACTCATTCTGCCATGTGCGTCGAACGAGTAGGTATGCCGCGTTGTATCAATCGAGCTGCGGACCACTGCCGTATCGACAACAAAGCCTTGTGTTGCAGGATTATCCGGCTGCTGTTGCTGAACGTGATTCGGTGTGAGTAAACGGGCCTGCTTGTTATGCAGGATTCCCGGCACCGGGGGTTTTGACTGCGGTGTCCGGCTTGCGCTCCTGGCTTCTGGAAGCTGTGCAGACACGAGGAGGGCTGCTGCAAGGAGAACCACCAGTCCGCGAACGGGTGAATGGCAGACTGTGCGTCGGGGTTTCATGCGCCTCCCGAGCCATACAATGGCATTGTGAATGAGGGTGTTGAGATCCCGGATCAGCAGAAGGGCTGGAGCTTTGCAAGCCGCATTCTCACAATCAATAAGCGAGCACCCCGATTGCTGTAACCGTGAACTCCATGCAGTTTGAGCAAAGCTCGTACCAATTCGGATAAAGACATCGGTTATGTGAAAGTTTGGAAAAGGAGGCTCCGAAAGGAAGAACTTCACAGGTTGCTGGAGCGAGGAATACTCCGAGGAATAAATTCCACCTCGTGGTGGGTAATATTGTAAGTAGGAGTAGGATCAAATCGACAGTGGGGGCTTCTAATCCACTTCTAAGAATCAACTTACCAACCGCTAAGTCCTCTCCCGTTATCTTGTTCCCACAATATTCATTCATGGAGGATCTATGTTTGACCTGACGCTTCTGCACCCGATGATTGTCCATTTTCCCATTGCCCTGCTTATTGTCGGGCTCCTTGCGGATTTCATGGGCGTGATTTTCAATCGTGAGTTCTTTTCAAAAGTCGGTTTTTCTTTGTTAATTCTTGGGACGCTCGGGGCGATTGCGGCATATTTCTCGGGGAACCTTGCAGGCGACGGTCTTGCCGAAGGTGGCGCGTTGAAGCAAGCGCTCGAAACGCATGAGGACGCTGCGATCGTCTCGCTCTGGCTCATGGGTGCAGCCGCACTGGTTCGCATTGTCATGGTTGCGATGAAGAGGTTCACCGGCGCGTTGCGTTGGATTCCGGTCGTGATGTTTCTTGTCGGTGTCCTCTCGATTGCGAGAACAGGGTACTATGGCGGGGAGCTTGTGTTCAAGCACGCCGCAGGTGTGCAGTTGACACTCGGTGATACGCTTGGCGCCGGCACAAGTGCACAACAACCGGAGGATGCGCAGAATGATTAGCAGCTGTTGAAAGACCAAATCGCCCCACGCCGGGTACCGCCCTGAAATCGGCGCGTTGTTACGAGGAACGTTCTTCGTGACGAGCAATCTGATCACAAGAGAGATTGGCTTCGCTTGCCTCTTCCGGGCTTCACTTACACGGACCACAGTCTGTTAAGACCAACTATCTAAGTACGAATGCGAATTCTTGTTGTTGAAGACGAAAAGGGCATTGCAAATTTTATTCATGATGGACTGGAGGAAGAAGGGTTTGCCGTCGATGTGGCGCGTGATGGGACCACAGGCCTGGAGATGGCTCTCTCCAACGAGTATGATGTGATACTGCTTGATTGGATGCTGCCCGGTATCAGTGGCATCGAAGTGTGCCGGAGGTTGAGGAAGGAGAATACTTCGGTGCCGGTTATTTTTCTTACAGCAAAGGACACCGTGCAGGATACGGTGTTCGGTCTGGAGATCGGCGCGAATGACTACATAAAGAAACCTCTGCAGTTCGATGAACTGCTTGCCCGCATCCGTGTGCAACTTCGCAACAAATCCGGGGGAGAATCGGTACTTCGCCTTGGCGCCATCGAGCTCAATCCGGAAACACACCAGGTCTTCAGGAATGCGAGTGAAGTCATTCTCACCCCAAAGGAGTTCTCCTTGCTCGAATTCCTCATGCGCAACAAAGGGAAAGTCTGCACGCGCACGCGTATCATCGAGCATGTGTGGGACGCACACTTTGACGCCGATACATCTGTGATTGACGTGTACGTGAATTATCTCCGCAAGAAACTCGACACCGGAGGCGCGAGGAGCTGCATCCAGACGGTGCGTGGTGTTGGCTATGTGGTGCGCGAAGAGGCGTCATCGTGAGCCTGCGAAACAGGATCGCGCTCTACTATGTTCTGGCGACCGGCTTGCTCGCGGCAGTGGTCTTCCTTGTGTTGTATGTCGTCATGTACCGCACTGTGTACGGCCACATGAACGACGACCTTGATGCGGAGTCTCTCGAAGTGTTCCACGGAATCGTGGTGCTGAGCGATGAGATTGTGTTTGCCAACAAGGCAGAGTGGTCGGAAAAAGAACACGGGCAGGTGGATGTCAACCCGATTTTTTTGCAGGTTGTTGATGCGTCCGGACACCTGTTGCGGAAGACCCCCAACCTCCGGGAAACACGGCTCGCATTCGACCCCTCACGAAAGGCAAAGTCATTTTTTGATACGAGGCTTCTTGAGTCACCTGTCCGGCAGGTTCAGTTGCCCATACCGAACCCGTCGGGGCGTACTCTTGGTTATATCATTGTGGCAATGCCGCGCCAGGAGGCGGAGATCATTCTTTCCAATCTTCGCACCGTCCTTTTCACCGCATTTCCCATGGTGCTGGTGATTGTCTTTGTCGTCAGCAGGTTCATTGCAGGACGCAGCATTGCCCCCATCGAGAGAGTTACTGCAACCGCCGAGCTTATTACATCCCGCAATCTCGACGATCGGATTGAGCTGCCGACAACGCGGGACGAACTATACCGGCTCGCTTCCACCATCAACGGACTGCTCAACAGGCTGCAGGAGGCGTTGCTTCGAGAGCGGCAGTTTACCGCCGATGCCTCGCACGAGTTGCGTACGCCACTTGCCGCGTTGAAGGGTACGCTCGAGGTGCTCATCCGAAAACCGCGCAGTCAAGAGCATTATGTCGAGAAAATCACATATTGTGTGAACGAAGTCGACAGGCTTTCCAGCCTCGTCGAGCAATTGTTGCTTCTTGCGCGCTACGACAGCGGAAGCATGAGGCCGGCTCTTCAGGAGGTTCACCTCCGGAAGAGAGTAGAATCCCTTGTTGAGCGGATGGGGCCGCTTCTTGTTGCAGAACATTTGAAGGTCGGATTCCCTGGCACTGACGACACACTGGTGAAGGCGGATCCGGTGATGGTGGATATGATTCTGGAGAACGTCATCTCAAATGCCGTCAAGTATTCACGCAAGGACTCCGCTCTTGATATTTCTGTTGGACACGTCGGCAATTCGGTGGAATGTACAATCACCGATCACGGCATCGGTATGAGCAAGGAGCAGGTTCCGAGGATTTTCGACAGGTTCTATCGTGTTGATGAATCGAGAAACTCTGAGGTGCAGGGCGCAGGACTTGGTCTTGCGATCGTCAAACGCCTCGCCGATTTGCAGGGGCTTTCGTTGGTTGTCAAAAGTGAGCTGAACAAAGGGACGTCCGTCTCTATCATCTTTCCAATGGCTGGTGCGGGTTAGTCATTATGGACCAGAAAGCGCGCAAGACTCAGATGTTTGCGATCAGGTTGTCGCTTGCAGTCGGTGCCATCATGCTGGCAGGCAAGTGGTATGCATATTCGATTACGAACTCCGCAGCCATTCTCTCCGACGCGGCGGAATCGGTTGTGCATATTATCGCGGTCGCCTTTGCCGCGTTCAGCGTTTGGCTTATGTACCGGCCGCCGGATGACAGTCATCCGTACGGTCATGACAAGATCAGTTACTTCTCGGCAGGTGTCGAGGGATTCCTGATCATTCTTGCCGCGATGTTCATCATTTTTGAATCGGTCAAGAAGCTGATTCATGGCGTCGAGCTGACAAATCTCGACATCGGAACGTATGTGGTGTTTGGCGCTTCGGTGATTAATCTCGGGCTTGGCGGATATCTTGTCTGGCAGGGGAAGAAGGGCAAGTCCCTGATTCTCGTTGCAAACGGCAAGCATGTGCTCACGGATTCCTGGACAAGTTTCGGGGTTGTGTTCGGATTGGTTCTCGTGTTGTTTACCGGCTGGCTTCCGTTCGATCCGATTATTGCCATGGCTGTGGCTTTGAATATTGTCTGGACGGGAGGCAAGCTCGTTCGCCAGGCGGTCGGCGGTCTGATGGACGAGGCCGATCCGGAACTTGAACAATCCATCCGAGTTGTGCTGGATGTGGAAACCACCAGGCATGGATTGCAGTATCACGAATTGCGATGTCGGGAAAGTGGCAATTCCATCTGGGTCGAGTATCACATCCTCTTTCCCAAAGAAGTCCCTCTCCAGGAAGCGCACGACATCGCCACAGAGATCGAAGCCGTGCTCGGGAGGTCATTGCAGAGGCCTGCGCGCATTATCAGCCATCTTGAGCCTTCAGCCGGGCACGACGAGGTTCATCCGGAGACCTTGCGGCATTCGCCTCTAAGCAAACTTTAAGGTTATCCTAAGAGGGGCCTTAGCGACACTCTCATATATTAAGGGTATTCGCTGTCTAAACATTCCATACTCATACTCAATAGGAGAACACCAATGAAGAAGTTCAGTATTCTGTTGCTTGCAGCAACATTCGTCCTCACCTCGGTATCGGCGTTTGCCGTCGACAAGGTCGCCGTAACAAAGACGATTGAAAATTTGAAGGCCGCAATCACCGGTGAGACAACGGCAAGTGCCAAGTACGCTGCCTATGCGAAGAAGGCACAGGAAGAAGGCTACACAAAAATAGCCCTGCTGTTCGAGGCTGCTTCGAAGGCAGAAGCGATCCATGCAGGCAACCATCGTGCGGTCGTCGACCAAATGGGATCGACAATGGAAACCGTGACGCCGACGTTTGTGGTAAAGTCCACAAAGGAGAATCTCGAAGACGCAATCAAGGGTGAGTCATACGAGGTTGCAACGATGTACCCGCAGTTCATTAAGCTGGCAAGCACAAGCAAATCCAACACGGCCATGCTTTCATTCAATTACGCATTCAAGACCGAGCAGAAACACAAAGAGCTCTATCTCAAGGCCCTCGCTGCGCTGAACGATAAGAAAGTCGATTCGCTGCCCGGACAGTATTTTGTTTGCACAACATGCGGCAACACCTATGACACCGAAGCTGCCGCCCGCTGCGGTATCTGCATGACGCCGAAAGAGCGATTCATTACGATTCAGTGATGTGTTTGTGCCAAGGCAGGATGGCGGAGATAACGGGGAACGTGCTTTGAAAGACCATGAATTTTCGGTCGGGTGTCTCCGCCTTTTCTGCAACATGAACCAGCGGGGTCTTTGAGGTCCCGGTCATCAGGATCATCACTCTCGCTTGACCCCGCCTGACTTCGGTGGCTATATTGCTGTAGCAGCACTCATAAGAAAACTCAAATGCTTCGGGATGCAAGAAACATAGCGGTGATTCTGCTCGCAGCACTCGTTGTAACAGGGGCAAGGGCAGCACGCGTCTCCGAGACGGTGCTTGTGAAATTGCCGCTGAAACAGCTGGTGATAGGTGCAAGCTTCAGCCACTCGAAGAATGCCAGCAAGGAATCTTGTACTCAGTGGCGCCATACCTGGCGGGTGAAGCAACTCTACTCTTCGTCCGTGTATCCGTGGGCGGTGATATCCGCCGGCTGTGATTCGCAGTTCTTCCTTGTTGTTGGCTTACGTCCACCCCTCCTCGGTTCCTCGTTCTACTTCTCGTCGCTCTGCAACAAGGCACCTCCGGCCTAGTACGCTTCATCGTTCTGTTCGCTTCTTTCGAATTGGGTCAACGGTCATTCCATGCATCACGCATAGGCGGAAGGCATGACGCTCGTGGTCCCGACAAATGAAGGTTCAAGCAGCAGACACTCCCCGGAGGATAACGTCATTGTTTGAAAACACTCCGGTGGCCAATGATTAAGGTCCGAGAAGGGGTAGGACGTGGCACCCGACGAGTGAACAAATCTGACAAATGGGACAACCATGAACATAACATATTTCCCACAACTGGAAGAACTGAACCGATTGCTGCTCAAAATGGCATCATTTTCGGAAGAGATGGTTGTGAAAGCGCTCGATGCACTCAGGGAGCAAAACGTGAACCGGGCGAAGTCCGTTGTGATGAAGGACGACGAGGTCGACGGGATGGAGGTGGAGATCGATCAATATATTTTCAACTTTCTCGCACTTCACCAGCCCACGGGAGGCGATCTTCGGTTTATCCTCACCGCCCAGAAGGTCAATAACGACCTGGAAAGGATTGCCGATCACGCAGTGAAAATTGCAGAGGCCGCCATTGCGCTTTCTGACGCGCCGCACATCAAGCCGTTGATCAACATCCCGCTCATGTCGGAGATTGCGCGGGAAATGCTGCAAGGTGCCATTGATAGCTTCGTGTATCGGGACTCCAGCATGGCGATGGCAGTAAGGCAGAGAGATGAGGAGATGGATGATCTTCATAATCGGGTTCAGGATATCCTCGACGATATCATTCGAATGCATCCCGAGAACTTCTTTCGGGCCGCCCATCTGCTTAGCGTGAGCACGAATCTTGAACGAATTGCAGATCTTGCCACGAGCATCGCCGAGGAGGTTATTCTTATCACTGACGCGGAGATGGTGAGACGCAAGGAAGTGCAACAGCAGGCGTGCGGCAACGAAAGAGATCATGATGCGCTCCCGGGATAGAAGGAGTCACTAATGTGAAAACTCTGAGTCCATGGGTGTCGGGATTCGCGGTGGCCATTCTGGGTACTCTGGCTGTCGTGCTCTTTCTCTACGTGGGAAAGGGCGACAAAGATCCTTTCCTTCCCGTAAAGCTCGGAGAGATGAAGCTCGCCCGACACCTCGGCGGCGAAGCAGCGCAAGGAATGATCGATCATTTGCATGGCAAGGCCGTAACGCCTCTGGAGAGCTTTATCGGGTTCTATGAAGACAACGGGGCGCAAGCAACTCTGTATGTTTCGGTGTATGCGAACGCATCGGAAGCGACAGACGTCGACAGGAAGATGGGTCAGCGCATCCGGACAGGAAATCCGGTCTTCCGGGACATCAAGGACATAAGTGTCGCAGGGCAAGCGATATCCGAATGCATTGGCATGGGACAGATTCACTATTTCTTCTCTCGCGACGCCGTGCTGTACTGGATAGGGGTCGATCCTCCGGTTGCACAACAGACATTGGAAAGCCTTCTTCACCAAATCGGTAACATGTCAAAGTCAAACCAATGATAACACAGAACCAGGCAATGCGGACGCCAGGGAGGTTTGCATGAAGGGGCTGAACGTCAGGATGGGCTTACAGTCTCCGCCAAAGAAGCCATTCGTACACACTTCCTAAGAAAAGGAGTTACTCATGTTATTTATTTTGTCAGCTGTCATAACCATTGTGGCATTCTTCGTATGGCGAAATGCCACGAAACACGTACGGCAAAATAACATTGCATTCCGCCCCGTTGCAAAAGGGAGCCTTCTGGCTGCAGGCGTGTTTGGAGTTCTTGCCGTGCTCCAGTGTTTCACGCAAATCCCTGCCGGGCACGTTGGCGTGGTCGATTTCTTCGGTGTTGTCTCGGATGAGACGTTGCGTGCCGGAATCAATCCGGTGAATCCGCTGGCAAACGTAATCAGGTATTCCATCCAGACTCAGGAACATAAAGAAGCAATGCAGGTGCTCTCGCGCGAAGGGCTCACCATCGGACTCGAGGTCAGTGCTCTCTTCAGACTCAACCCCGATTCTGCAGCCCGCGTGTACAAAACTGTTGCCGGGGGCGACTACCAAACCATCATCCTTATCCCGCAATTCCGATCCATCTGCCGTGCAGTCACGGCGAGTTTCCAGGCGAGCGCCCTGTATTCAACCGAACGGGAACGGCTCGGTACATCGATCCAGGGGGAGCTTGCCAAGACAGTCTCCCCCCGAGGTGTTACCATTGAGAGCACCCCAATTCGCAACGTCGCTCTCCCGACACAACTCACCGAAGCCATAGAACAGAAGCAGCGTGCCGATCAGGAAAGCCAGCGCATGGAGTTCATTCTCACGAAGGAAAAACAGGAGGCCGACAGGAAGCGGATTGAAGCAAAGGGGATCGCTGACTTCCAGACGATCGTGGCGGCGGGCATCAGCGAACAATTGCTGCGCTGGAAAGGTATTGAAGCTACAGAGAAAATTGCAAACTCACCCAACACCAAAGTGGTCATCGTCGGAGCGGGAAAAGACGGTTTGCCGATAATTCTTGACACAAAGTAGGAGGGTACAATTGGATCTGATCGCTGAGACTGATCGATTCAGCTCGAAATGCGGTGCCATCGAAGAACCTTGACGAAAGTTCACTAAATGTAAGGAGGTAAGGCTATGCCTGTGCAACCCAGTCCCAAAGAGGAGGAGTACTTTGCAAGGGTGGAATTGGAAAAGAGGAAAAAGCTGGAAACAGAACGGCTGAAAACCCTCGCTGAAGAAGAAAAGAGAAGGCACCGTGATCTCCACTATATGCGGTGTCCGAAATGCGGAATGGTACTGAAGGAGATCGATTACAGGGGGATCAACGTTGACAAATGCTTCTCATGCGACGGCGTATGGCTTGATGCCGGAGAAATAGATGTTCTCGCAAAGCTTGATAAGCCAGCGCTGGACAAGCTGTTCAGCGTGTTCAAGAAATAGCGTGACCTAAGGCGGATCAATTAGCGCTAACCCGTGATCTTTCAAAAGGAAGGCGGGACGGATGGGTACATCGAACGAGTGTTTGATTGCGGGAGAACGCCGGGGTTGCGCACGTTACGACAAAAAAGTGGCTTGTGCTCGATCATGATCATGTTTCTGTTCTCAGCATGTTTCGCGATGCTGTTGGAACCATCAAGAGGATGGCATTCGCGAAACGAAAGAGTAGCGGCATTCTTTGACTTTCAACAAAGGAGAACGACAATGGCAACGCTCGTTGACGTGATGAACTACCTGAACCAGAGGCATGTCGAGTACCAGATTATCAGCCACATTCCTGCGTACACTTCGCACAACACGGCGCTGGCAACCCATGTGCCGGATAGTGAATTGGCTAAGACACTTGTCGTACGCGCGGGGCAGCAATTTTGGATGGCGGTTCTCCCTGCGGATCATCGGCTGAGCGAACGCCTGCTCAAGAGCGTACTTGAAGTGCACCACGTCCACCTCGCAACGGAAGAGGACCTTGAGGCCCTCTTCGCTGGCTGCGAGGTTGGCTCGATGCCCCCGTTCGGTAATCTCTATGGCTTTCCGGTCATTGTGGATCGATCGTTGGCCGAGCGTGGTGAGATTGCGTTCAACGCCTGCACGCACACCGAAACAGTTCGGATGAAGTTTGCGGATTTCGAGCGACTGACGAAGCCACTGATTGGGGAAATTTCAGAGCGCCCCGGTGGGCGCGGGAAACAAGTGCCTGAGTATCGTCTTGAGGCTTCCAATTCCCAGGACACAAAATAAGCACGATCACTTGAGAAACACAGTCGTCAGAATCATCTCGATCGATCACAAGAGTCGCATCAATCACCGGCGGGCTGTATCGCGCTGGTTTCCACCATGAGCATGATGGTCTTCTGTGGAGCTCTTGGCCGATGCTTAACCCCTCGTGATATTGTCACACCCTGGTTTGGGTTCAGCTCGATTGTTTTCCCCTCCAAGTCGATGAGCAGTTTTCCTTGAAGGACAAAGAAGAATTCATCGTCATTGTCATGCTTATGCCAATGATATTCGCCCTGGACGATTCCAATTCTCACGACGCTGTCATTGACTCTTGTCAGTGTTTGATTGAACCACTGATCCTTGCATTCCCCGACTATTGTGGGAATGTCAATGAGGTCGAAATGTTTGAACTTCACATCGAGGCGAGTGACGTAGCTGTACTGCGCTGCCATACATGGCCCTTCCATCAAGTGTGACGTGCTTGGTTTACTGTTTGTTTGAAATATCAGTTGGGTAGTCCGGTCTGCCTTCTTGAACAACACGTGACGCGGGAGGAAGCGAGCCGCATGAGATTCTGTTACTCCTTCTGTCTTACCCTGCACGCGAAATGCTCAGCTTTATGGTGAGCTCGTGACCGTCACCTGTCCCCGGCTGAACCGTCAGGGTTCCCGTCCAAGGTTTGCCATCGCGGCCGCTGAAATTCCAGTGACTCGTTTGAGACGAACCGGGTGCGGCGTCTGTGATTTTGGTCCATTGTCCCTTGTCTGTGAAAGCCTGACTCAGGCGGTCCATCACCTCGGGCGCACTGATGGTGGACGTTCCCCGGACGTTGATCTCCCATCGGTCAGTCCCGCCTTGGGTGCTGACAACACTCCACTTGCCGATGGCATCAAGAGCGGGATCAACGTATGAGAGGTAGAGCCTATCCGCGAGAGCAGGGCGGGCGAAGTCCCCTCGGGGATGCCAGTCATACTCCTCCCCCAGAGCGACCTGCTGTGCGTATCCTTCACCCATCATCACGGAGACAACATGCAGGGCACCGTCGATGCCCGCAGTAAGCCCTCCTGTGGTAATGATCTTTCCATTATCGACGAAGCGCTGATCGTCAATGACGTTAATCTTCGGGTAGGTCGACTTCAACCGCTCGATGTTGCCGCTGGTGGTTGTCGCACTAAGGCCGTCAAGCAAACCAGCGCTTGCCAGAATGAACGCGCCATTGCAGACCGACATCGTATGTTCTGTGTGAGCGGTCTCATCCCTTATCCACTTCAGGATAGTCTCGTTCCTTTGTGCCGCGTTCACTCCCCCTCCGGGTACTACGAGTACGTCCGGTCGAGGGGCATCGGAAAAGGAATATTTCGGAACGACAGTCATTCCCATGGCTGTGGTGACCGGCTTCTTCTGTTCGGCGACGGTGTACACGTCAAAATTAGCTGAGCCGAACACCTCGTACGGTCCGGTGTAGTCGATGATCTGCACGCCGTCAAAGATCAGGATGGCGACTTTCTTTCTCGACCCGGCCGATGCGGCTGCTGCCCGTGCTTCCTCCTCATCAACCAGCGCCATCCCGCACGCCGGACACTTTCCGGGCCTGTCATATACTTTCGAGTCGCACGGCAGGCCGCAGGGGACACAGACGTAGTGCTTGGTTTGTGCTTCCGAGGTTGCCAAGAAATTCCCCGCAGTGATGAGCAGAAGACAGAGCACGCGATACGCCATACCACGGAACATTTGCTTCAAGGGGCCCCGCCCCAAGGGAGAGTCGCGGCGCTGATCAAGTGGAGACCTCGAACGGGTCACCGGCGAAACTGTGCTCATCGAACACTGCATGTGCTGTCTCCTTTCCGTCGAGTTTATGCTGGACTTCTTACTACAGCTTTGGCGTTCCCTTGGAAAGTGAATCCGTTTCCCCGGTGTCATTTCAGTCTTGCTGGAGCGGCTTTTCGTATCTCGCCAATTAGAGACTGCGAATGGTTGTGTTAGAAATTCACTTCGTACCCAACCTTAAAGAACTTGCCACTGTTCTCGAAATGTTCCCCCTCCTGATTCAACACAAGGTAGATGTTGCTGCCGGCAAAGAATTCATACTGAAGCATAGTATTCCAGAGCCCGAGCCCCGCATAGTCATCTTTCTGAGCGAAGGACCTCAGGTAAAGCCGATCCAACAGTCGCACATCGATCTTGACCCGCACAATGGTCTGATGTACGTCGGCATAGCTGCGCCGGTTGAGAGTGAAATCCCAGGCGAGCCTGTCCCAGAAAATGACTTTCACTTCAGCGTACGGGCTCTTCAAATATGATCCGAAGTACGGTCCGAAGTTATACCCGACAGTAAATGCCTGAGGGCCGAGGACAACCTTGGCGCTATGATCCTGTAAAAAGTTATGACGCCGCACAACACCCGCAGGGGTATCTTCGTCAGGACGGTTCACCTCCACCCGATGCGAAAGGTTGAGATGCTCGATCGCAAGGGTATAGAAGCTCACACTGCCATACTCCTGGTACGTAAATCCATTTTGGAGAGTCCTTGCCCGATAGTAGTCTGCCACATACTCCATTTGGGAAAAGAGCGGCCGCAGGCTCACACTTCTGTATCCGGCTTCCAATCCGATCTCATCGTAATTGGTACCGTAATCATTGAACAGTGTCGATACGTTAAACCCATCGCCAAAGCGACGGTACAACGTGCTTGCATACATTCCCCCCGCCCAGTCACGAGGCAACGCGAGTTGCACTTGATACGTGGATCCAACTGTATTTGTCGCCCACTGCGGTGAGAGACGCAGTCCCAGAGGCAGGTTCACAAGGGCATCAAAGCCCGCAACTCGCTCAACAGACCGGGTCGAAACGTTGTTGCCGTACAACAATGTTGTCCCGAAGCTCACCACGTTATTTTCCCATTTCGAGCGACCGATGACAAGGTGCCGCTTGTCCGTGTTCACTCCATCCGCGGGTTCGTCTTCCACTGCAATCAGACCTGACTTGAGGGCATCACTGCGGAATGTGTAATTTGCACCCCATTGGATGTTCTGGATCGCGCGTGTATAAACGAGGTTAATCGGGGTCCGATAGATGTCGAGGTCCTTGCTCAGGAACGGTCTCTTTTCCTGAAGGAAGATCGACTGGCCGTAGAGGGAGAACTGAAATGGGTCAGCTTCAAGCGTTGACTCGTCGGTCCTGTATGTGGCCTTCAGCTTGTGACGGTCAAGTGAGAGGTTAAGGTCGCCGCCCCCCGTGCCAGTTGTTGATGCGGTTGACACTTTCTGACCGACAACAAACGGGATTGCAGTCACTTCCGGAGTGTAGCTCTCCGCAAATGGCTCGATATCGAGTTTGTAGGTACTCTTGATGGTGAGGACTTCGCTTTCAGGAGTGAGCGCGTAGAAGTACGATGAGCCATCCGCTTTGTATGCAAACATTTGCAGATCGATCCCGATCTGGTGGGGATTCTTGTTCTGGATCTTATCGACGGGAATCCTCACTTCGGTCTCGATGTATCCCGGTCGCCCATACTCGGCATCGCGGTACACGGTGGATTTGCTCTGCCACACCCAATCCCATTCCGGCACAAGGTTTCGCTGGTTGTAGATCGCCGCGTCCCGTTGGTTGCCCATGAAGTTGAAGATGAAGATGTACCCGTTCTCGTTCTTGTTCTCCAGATCGAGGAGTATAAAGAACTCATTCTCTTCATCGGAGCTGACATCGCGGATGAGAGATTGTCTGATGACCTTGCTCAGCGGAAAGAAGCGGAACGCAAAATACAACGCGTCCGAAGATTGTTTGATGTAGACCACCGTACTATCAGAGGGCTTCGCCGCTGTCTTCGGGACAATGGTGTAGAAATCCGTGAGGATCTTTGCCCCTGCCCATTCGCCCTCTTCGATCTTCCCATCGATAGTGGGAAGTGCACCGCGCTCTGCCGCATCAACCAGAATGAAGTTGAACACTACCGTGAAGATTGTGGAGGCCATTCTTCTCTTCGCAACGGTCATCGACGGACCTCATTATGTGAAAGAACCTGCAAGCCAATCGGCTACAACGAAACCCAACAGCTGTGCGTAGCTATGACGGTCGAGGATTGTGGTGTGACCAAACAACATATACCCGATTGTGCCCGGGATATGTGAACAGTATACGTGTTGTTTTCGATATGGTTGCACCGTACACTTGGCTTGGGTAGGAGGGGACTTGACGGAAATTGCCCGAAGGGATGACTGTGAGTTGTCGTTTTGTTCAGGGTGCCGAGTAGGCAATTGGTTTGTTGCTCTACCAGCACGCGCCTCGGGATAAGTCGGCTCGCACTGTGGACGTACAGTGGGCACTTTGAAACCCTTGAGTCGGTCAACGCTGCCGGGATGAATGTTGTTCTGCCATCCCAAAGGGGCTCCATGTCGAGCACTTTGAGGCTCACGTAGGACGAGGCGAGCGGCGTGTACTTCTACCGTCTCAATGCTGGCAGCTTCACGAGCGTGAAGAAGTTACTGCTGTTGAAGTGACGGTTTCACACGATCAATCACCATCCAGCCCTGACCAAACATCGGATGGGGCTTTTTCATTTGGCGCCAACCGGGAAATAGTGCCACAGGTATCCGTCACCGTTCCAGTAGCCATTTCCTTATGCTCTGAAGAATGTAGAATTTGACAGTTTCACCTGCCTCCGTTTTACAGATGCACGGATTTTCCTGCAGCCTCAGGTCGGATCGCTTGATTGTGATGCATGGCACGAGTTTTGGTCAAGCTTGGGTTGCCACGGATAGACTCACGCGTCTGTGCGCACACTTCAGTGAATGCAATCCTACGACCGGCGGGGGAAGCAAGCCTGTGTTTGGTGGGCCAACAATACGGACAACAGTTCACATACCACACCACGGTTGGACCTCCTGAAATGGACTGGCGGGTCCCCCCAATATGCTGCATTCATTCGGATGACACGCCGGTACATCACATGGGGGAGGATCTATGAAACGGTTGATTGTACTTCTGTCGGTGGTTAGCAGTCTTGCTCAAACTCAGACGAGAACTTTTGACTGGATAGGATATCAGTTTCCAACACAACACACGTTCTCGAGTGTATATTTTCAAGAGGGCATGCACTTCTCAGATGGTGGTTGGTTTACCTCGTTAGGGGTGCAGGTGCGAATGGGGGGACAGTGGGTGGATGTTCAAAACCTGCAGAGTATTCCTCCTTACGCGGGAGGCAATGGCCTTAGTTATGAAACCTATGAGTTATCCTTTACGCCAATGACGGGCGACGGGATTCGTATTGCCGGTGTGCCGGGGGGGAGTGCCACGTTCATTTCTGTTGCGGAATTGCGTGTGTTTGAATCCATCGTGCTTCCAATCCAACTCGTGTCGTTCACGGTGTCAGTCATCTCGCCAACTCGAGTTCGACTGGATTGGTCAACTTTGACTGAGACAAACAACTACGGCTTTGAAGTCCAAAAGTCGGACACAACACAGCAGCACTATCAGTCAATTCCTAACGTCTTTATACTCGGCCATGGTACAACGACTGAACCCCAACACTACAGCTTCATCGACTCAGGAGCAACCGTTGGCGCATGGTACTACAGATTGAAACAGATGGATCTTGATGGGGCAATTCACTACTACGATGGAGTGCGTGTGAACCTGCCTACCGGCGTGAAGGAGCAAGAGATTCCATCAGTGTTCTCGCTTGCGCAAAATTATCCAAATCCATGGAACCCATCCACAACCATTCGCTACGGTATACCACACAATTCGTTCGTCACACTTACGGTCTATAATGCACTCGGCCAGCAAGTAGCTCGACTTGTAAACGAGCAGCAGCAAGCAGGATATCGCGAGGTTGTTTTACGTGGAGACGGGTTGGCGAGCGGAGTGTACTTCTACCGACTCGTTGCAGGTCAATTTACGAGCGTAAAGAAGCTCCTGCTGTTGAAATAGCAGCCTTGTCATCTTTATCGCTTTAGAGTCCCGACTACGCGTCGGGACTTTTTGTTTCCGATGGTGTGCGAGGGGCGATGATCCATGCAATGAGTCAGGCAAGACGAGAATGGGGACCCCTGATCGAGGCAAGAGTGTTGGCGAAGTGGAGGCATTCATTTCGCAAGTCCGCCACCTCTGGAGGTCAAATTGGTACGAACGTGTAGACGAGTTTCAGGACCGCGACACTGTTGCCTTCCAGAGGGAGTGAGAACCCGAAACGCTGCCGATTGGTGTTGAGTACCGGATTGTACACGAACCATGGTCCCGAGGTAGGAATCCCGGTTAATGATATTTCTGCGTATCCTGAGGACACCAAAATTCTCCGTAGTCATTTCTCAATCCTCGTCTATTGTTTTCGGTTCCCCAAATGCAATGAGTAGCGGACTTATGTTGCAAAAGAAAACACTTGACAACGAGACTTACAAAACGTACCTTTCGGACAGGGAAGTCTGATTATTTATTCTACTGTTCTTTTCACACACCTCTACAGCTCCATTCTCTTTTCGTCCCCATTAGAATCTCTTGTCGTTCGTGATTTCTGGTCGGAGCGGTAGTCCTGTCGCACCCGGGTAATCCAAAGTGCATTGCAGAGTAATGCATCCTATTGTGTGAAGAGATGCATGCAAACGGTGAGTCCCATTGCCATCGATGAGCAGAAGTAAATGAACCAAGACCAATATCAAAACAGATGAGTCGATCCCTTAACCATGGACTGAGGGTTGCTGTTATCCCCGGAGATGGTATCGGGGTGGACGTGACGAGGGAAGCGGTCAGGGTTCTTGAACTTGTTAACAAACAGTGCTCGCTCGACCTTGAATTGGTGCATCTTGACTATGGTGCAGACAAGTATCTCTCAACGGGGATCTCTCTCCCGAATGAACAGCTTCAGGACTTCCGTGACAACTACGCGGCGATCTTTCTCGGAGCTTTGGGCGATCCACGTATACCCGATATGGCGCACGCCCGGGATATCCTGTTCGGAATGCGCTTTGGTCTGGATCTGTACGTAAATCTCCGACCCGTGAAGCTCTTCAATGAGAAGCTGTGTCCGTTGAAAGGGAAAAGCACGAAGGACGTCGACTTCGTCGTGTTCCGCGAGAATACAGAGGGCCTCTACGTTGGTACTGGCGGCTTCTTCAAGAAAGGAACGAAGGACGAAGTTGCGATTCAGGAGAGCATCAACACCTACAAAGGTGTGGAGCGCATCATTCGTTATGCGTTCGAATTTGCCAAGGCACACGGGCACACCAAGGTGACTATGAGTGACAAGAACAATGCCTTACGCTTTGAAGGCGATCTATGGCAGCGGGTCTTCAAAGAGGTTGGTGATGAATATCCGACAATTGAGAAGGAACACTGGTTCGTCGATGCACTGACAATGCAACTGATTAAACGTCCGGAACAGTTCCAAGTCATCGTTACCAATAACATGTTTGGTGACATCATCACCGACGTTGGTGCACAGTTGCAGGGTGGTCTGGGGATGGCTGCATCGGGCAATATCAATCCGAATGGCGTTTGCATGTTTGAGCCAGTGCATGGTTCTGCTCCGAAGTATGCGGGGAAGAATGTTGCCAATCCGTTCGGAGCGATCCTCACAGTCGGGCTCATGCTGGAACATCTCGGCTTTACCAAAGAAGCAACGCTGATTGAGCAAGCCGTTCGTCAGGCTGTGTATGAGGACAAGACGACAACTGATCTCGGTGGGAAACTCGGCACGAAGGAATCAGGTGACGCAGTGTGCACGCTGCTCCACCGTCTTCTGGCAAGCGACTAAGTGTGAGCGATCGGAACTGAACTATGGGCATGACAATTACAGAAAAGATCTTTGCTGCTCACGCAGGCCGCGATGTGGTTAGTCCGGGTGAGTTGATCTACGCATCAATTGATCTGGTGATGGGTACGGACGTTACCGTACCCTTGGCGGTTGACGTGTTCAATCGTATCGGTGCGGAAGAAGTTTTTGACAACACAAAAATTGCGTTGGTGAACGACCACTTTGTTCCCGCGAAAGATATTCAGGCCGCAGGCTTGTCCAAAACGATGCGGGAATTTGCCAGCAAATATCATATCAAGAGCTACTTTGAAGTCGGGCGTTCGGGACTGTGCCATTGCATTGTTCCCGAGAGCGGACTTGTAATGCCGGGCGATCTCGTCATTGGCGCTGATTCACACACCTGCACGTATGGCGCCCTCGGTGCGTTTGCGACGGGGGTTGGCAGTACGGACATGGCAGCGTCGTGGGCGCTGGGAGAAAACTGGTTCAGGGTTCCTCCTTCCATCAAAATCATTTACAAAGGCCGGCTACCGGAGATGGTTGGTGGAAAGGATCTCATACTTCACACGATCGGCATACTTGGCGTCGAAGGAGCCATTTACGCCTCATTGGAATTTACGGGTGACATTGTTGAGCGACTGCCACTTGCTGACAGGTTCACGCTTTGCAACATGGCGATTGAGGCAGGTGCCAAGGGCGGCATCACAGAACCGGATGATAAGGTGCTCGCATTCCTGGATGGTCGCAGCGACAGACGGCATGTAATGCACAAATCCGACTCCAATGCCGTCTACGCAGAAATCATCGAGATTGATGTGACCGACCTGGAGCCGCAGATCGCGCTTCCGTATCTGCCAAGCAACGTCAAGCCAATCTCTCAAGTGGAGCGAATCAAGATCGATCAGGTCGTGCTGGGCTCATGCACAAACGGAAGAATTGAAGATTTCCGAATCGCAGCTGAGTTGCTCAAGGGCCATGAAGTTGCTGCCGGCGTGAGGCTGATTGTCATTCCAGCCACTCAGAACATCTATTTGCAGATGATCGACGAGGGACTGTTGAAGACGTTCGTCGAATCAGGAGCGGCAATTAGTCCGCCCACCTGCGGACCGTGCATCGGCGGCCACATGGGGGTCCTTGCAGAGAACGAAGTCGGGCTGTACACTACAAACCGCAACTTCAAAGGACGCAATGGCCATCCATCAAGCATGGTGTTCCTGGCAAGTCCGGCTGTTGCTGCGGCCTCGGCTATCGCAGGAGTTATCTCTGATCCCCGAAGCTTGAACTGAAGGCTTCTTTCGATGGGGATCGGTAGTGAGGTTTTTTAGCAATATAGTTAGCGTACGAACATCTTACGTACGAAGTAATCTACCCGTTCTTTTGCCCTGATCTGATCCATTCCGAGATCGTCCAATCTCAGGGCGCATATTCCCAAGCTCGTTCTGACCACTATGAATGCTCTCAGCGGGAGCGTGGGCTTTCTTCTTGCGCGCACTGCCCGCAGTCTTAAGCGTGCACTAGAGGGCCGCCTCTCAGAACATAATATCACTGCAACTCAGTACGTCGTGCTGGAGGTTCTTCGTGAACGCGACGGGGTGTCACTCTCCCTTCTGGGCCGGAAACTCTACTTTGACAACCCCACAATCACAGGTATTGTGGACCGGATGGAGCGCGATGGGTTAGTGGAGCGTCGACGCATTGCCAATGACCGCCGCGTCATCAACGTGTTCCTCACGGCAAAGGGAAAGGAACTCGCTCACAGAACCTGCGATATCGCCGAGGTGATCAATCACGAGGCGATGGACAAGTTCTCTCCGAGGCAGGAGCAGGGATTGATTTCCATGCTGAACATTATTTGGCAGACGATGAATGAGAAAGCTGATTGACAGAACCACATACTGCCTTCGGGATGATACCGGCGCCAAAGGTCCCTGGTCGATTCGAGAGAAGGACAAACACATTGTTTTCCTCTCGGCTACGCGCACACCCTTCGGCACCGTGGGTGGGAGTCTCAAGGACTTCACGCCGATTGACTTGGGGGCCATTGCCGCGCGCGCTGCGATCCAGCAGGCAGGGCTTGCAGATCAAGCCGGGGTCATCGATGCCGCGATCTTCGGCAATGGGATGCACACAAGCATCGACTCGCATTACGGTGCCCGACATGTTGCTCTGAAAGCAGGTCTTTCCCCATTCTCCACCGCGTTGACCGTCAACCGTATTTGCTGGTCAGGTGGTGAAGCGATTGTTCAGGGAGCCAAGGAGCTGTTGAGTGGTGAGGCGGATGTGGTGCTGGTTGGCGGATACGAGAGCACGTCTCAATCTCCTTTGGTCATGTATGGCGCCGCGTTCGGGTTCCCGTACATGGGCGGTCCACGGACGATGTTCCTTTTCAAGGAGGGACTCAACGACTCTTTCATCAACACTGACATGATGGGGACGGCCGAAAATCTTGTGCGTCTTTACGGCATTACGCGTGAGGAGGTGGACGAATTTGCGCTTTCATCGCAGGTGAAGGCGAAGGACGCACAAGAAAAATGCAGACTGAGTAAGGAGATCACTCCGTTGACGATTCGGGAGGGGAAGAAGGAGAGAATGTTTTCCGCTGATGAAAACCCACGACCGACCACGACGCTTCAGGACCTAGCAAGAATTCCTGCCGTCAAGCCGGATGGCGTTCACACTGGCGGCAACTCATCCGGTATTGTTGATGGGGCAGCAGCCCTGGTCATGACAACAGCTGGCAAGGCTCGCGAGCTGGGCGTGAAGCCAATCGGAGAGCTCATCTCGTGGGGGGTTGCGGGTGTGGATCCGCATTACATGGGCATTGGCCCCGTCCCCGCCTCACTAATGGCGCTGCGAAGGGCAGGCATGACGTTAAAGGACCTCAAGTACATTGAGATCAACGAGGCCTTCGCAGGGCAATACCTTGCTGTTGAGCGTGAATTGGACCTCGATCGTACCAAAGTGAATGTGAATGGAGGAGCGATTGCACTCGGTCATCCTCTCGGCGCCACCGGGGCCCGTATGACCACTTCGTTGCTGAAGCTCGGTGGCCTCGGATTGGCGAGTGCTTGCATTGGTGGTGGACAGGGTGGTGCACTTATCGTTGAAGGATGGCCGGACTGATGAAACCAACCTGGGATGACATAGAGCTCCTGATCGTCGGGGCAGGAACGATGGGCGCAAGCTTGGCGCAAACGTACGCTCAGAGCGGCTTCGCAGTTGGACTGCTCGACGTATCCGACGAGATTGTACAGCAAGGACTGCAGACAGTCGAACGCGAGTTGGATGGAGCGAAGGGGAAAATCTTCACGCCAAAGGAAATTCTGGCGATTCGTGAACGCATACTCGGCACAACGGATTATCCTGAAGCATGCAAAGGCAGGAAGCTCAAACTCGTGATTGAGGCTGCAACGGAACGCATCGACATCAAGAAGGACATTTTTAAGTGCCTCGATAGTCTTACTGCCCCTCATGTCGTCCTCGCTTCAAACTCGTCGTCCCTCGATATAAACGTCCTTGCGGCAGTAACGAAGCGACCGGACCAGGGTTGTCTGGATGCATTATTTCTATTTGCCACATAAGAACCGGGCGGCAGAGTATGCAGGCACCGACACTGCATCCGAGGAAAGCAGGGGAATAGCCCGGAAGTATTTGAAGCTCGGAGGGAAGATCCCTTCGTACGTCCGCGGCAGCCGCAAAGGCGGAGTCGCTGACGTGATCTTTGTTGCACTGCTGCTCGAGGCCACGAGGATGCTTGAGGAAGGCTGTGATATCATGGCGATCGAAGCGGCAGGCAAAAAGGCATATGGCATCCCGATCGGGTTTCTCGAACTCATGGATGCAACCGGACTCCCTGTCGGTCTGCACGCGATGCGTTCATTCTCCGACAATTCAAATCCAAACGATCAGCTCCACAAAGTTTATGGCAATTTCTTCACTCCCCGACAGAACTATGTTGCGTTGATGGATCAGTATCAGAAGACATCGGATAAGTCAACAGTACATTGGGTGAAGAAAAACGGTGTTGTTGGCTTAGTGCCGGACCAACCCGTTGTCGCTGCGCTGGCCGATCGCTTCCTTGCCGTCGGCTTCCTCACTGCTGCAGAGACCGTGGACGCAGGACTTATTACAATAGAAAACCTGGAATTCCTTACCCAGAATGCATTCCTCTGGCGTCAGGGACCGTTCACGCTTATGAACGCACTGGGCAAGAAGAGGGTGAGGGAGGTGGTCCAGAGGCGTGCCGAACTCGCGCAATCGTTGAATCAGGATTTCCCCATCTGTCAGTTACTCAAGAAGGAAATGGGGAAGGAGACGCCGTGGCAATTCCACCTTGCTCCGGTGTTCACTGAAAAGGAACGAGGTGGGGCCATTCGCCGGATCACGCTCTCAAATCCGAAGGCCGCGAACGCGATGAGCAACGACGTGTTTGCCGATTTGGAACGACAGTTTGCCGAGGCAAATGCCGACGACGCGTGCAAGGTCATCATCTTTGATACCGCTCCAATCAAGACCTTTATCGCCGGTGCCCATATCCCAACATTCATTGAGAGGATCAGGGCGAATGAGTTTGATGTAATCAAGCGTGACACTGAAGAATGGCAACGAGTGATCTTTCATGTTATGACGGGAACATCCAAACCCAAGATTGCCATCGTTGATGGTCAGGCGTTGGGTGGTGGGGTGGAAGTGGCGGCCGCGTTTGCGCTCGATCCGAATGCCATCGTCATTGCAACGAACCGCACTTCGTTCTCATTGCCTGAGACGCGGCTGGGAATCTATCCCGGGTTGCGTGGAACGTTGACCTTTCCACAGGTCATCTATCACAAGACCGGTGATCCAGAACTCGCAGTTGCACTTTCCCGATACTACACACTTGCCGGTGGCACCGTCACTTCATCTCCGCAAGTTCTTCACTATCTCGGCTTCGCAGATGCGCTGGTACCAATGCACCGGAGAGATGATGCAGCAGATGTTATTGCATCAGCGATCATAGGAAATGGCGGACGAATGATCTCCCCGGCGAGCCTTGAAACACTGGACTTCGAGCGGTTGGATGCGCGGCTTTCGTTTGACGATAAGAGAGAGTTGCAGGTCGCCTGCGATCTCTTCTGTCAGCCGGACGCATTGCCAGCGATTTACGCAAACGCGCGCGGATATCTTCAGTCTACATATACAGGTGACATGCGCGCGATTGCGGATCGGGCAAGCCGCCGCATGGCGAACAACTCGCCCAATGCAGTGTGGGTCGCAAACTACCTTATCTCCAGAGGCTTTGAAGGTTTCCTCAAAGGCGTCGATAATGACGCTCTTGCATCGTTCGAGCTTGGCCATCATCTCCGACAGGTATTCGAACATCCCGATGCCCTAATCGGTCTCGAGGGTGTCGTGAGGGGGAAGGCAGTTCAATTCAGGAGACGATATCCGTTCTAATCAACAAACCATGGAAGAACCATGATTAAGGGACGAGTTCACAAATACGGCGACAACGTCGACACCGACGTCATCATTCCCGCCCGCTATTGTACAGCATTCACCGAAGAGCTGCTTGCCCCACACTGTCTTGAGGATCTCGATGCGGACTTCGTGAAGAAGGTGAAGAAGGGCGACATCATCGTGGCTGGCAGGAATTTTGGCTGTGGGAGTTCTCGTGAGAACGCACCCATTGCCATCAAGGGGGCAGGCGTCTCGTGTGTGATTGCAAGGTCGTTTGCGCGGATTTTTTACCGGAACTCCATCAACATTGGTTTCCCGATTCTTGAATCCGACGCGGCGGTCGATGACGTAGTAACCAATGATGAAATCCAGGTCGATCTTGCGACCGGGACAATCACAAACGTTACAAGAAAGAAGACCTATCAAACCTCCCCGTTCCCGGAGATCATCCAGGAAATCATTCGTGCAGGAGGTATGGTCGGATTTGCCCGCCAACGGATCGCTCAAAAGAAGGCACAAGCCAAGGTGTGACTTACGCCGGTGAATAACTGAAAGGAGTGCGCTATGATCGAGACGCAACAGGAACTCATCTACGACTGGAACAAGGGCGGGATTGCCGACCTCAAGGGAGTCGTCCATATCCAGTTTGATGACGAAACTCTACGCGACGGGCTTCAGTCGCCATCGGTCACCGACCCAACGATTGATCAGAAGATCAAGATTCTCCATCTCATGGAAGACATTGGCATCCAGTCGGCCAACATCGGGTTGCCTGGTGCCGGTCCCCGCGCATACAATGATACACTGGAACTTGCCAAAGAGATCGCTGGCTGCGACATGAAGATCATGCCGAACTGCGCAGCTCGGACGGTTATTGCAGACATCGACCCTGTCATCGACATTTCCCAAAAAGTTGGAATCCCAATTGAGGTTGCCACGTTCGTCGGTTCAAGCCCAATCCGACAATACGTTGAAGGCTGGACCATCGACAAAGTCCTTGAACTCAGCGAAAACGCGGTCGAGTACGTGGTCGCGCATAACCTTCCCAGCATGTATGTCACGGAAGATACCACCCGTTCACACCCTGATGACATCGAGCGACTGTATACCGCTGCTATCAATTGTGGTGCCAAGCGTGTTGTTGTTGCCGATACAGTTGGACATTGCACGCGAACCGGTGCCCTCAATCTCGTCCGCTTTGTCAAGGATGTTATTGAAAATACCGGTCAGGATGTGAAGATCGACTGGCACGGACACAATGATCGTGGATTTGCTCTGGCTGCTGCACTAGCTGCCATCCGCGCTGGTGTCGACCGGGTTCATGGGTGTGCACTCGGCATTGGAGAGCGTTGCGGCAATACCTCGATGGATCTCATGCTTGTCAATCTGAAAATGTGGGGCATTATCGATAACGACCTCACCAAACTCCACGAGTATTGCAAGCTGGTCTCAGAAGCCACACACGTTCCGATCCCTGTCAACTATCCCGTGATCGGTCCTGACGCGTTCCGTACGGCAACGGGCGTTCATGCAGCAGCGGTTATCAAAGCAATCAATACTGGAGATGATTGTCTGGCCGATATGGTGTATTCAGGTGTACCCGCACACATGGTTGGTCGGAGACAGAGGATTGAGGTCGGACCGCTTTCCGGCGTTTCCAACGTCATGTTCTGGCTGAAGGAACATGGGTTCGAACGATACAACGGTCTCGCCCAGCACATCTTCGACTACGCCAAGCACTCAAGCCGGATTCTCTCTGACGATGAGATTGAGACATTCATCGAAACTGAACTTGTGAAAGGTGAACGTAAAAGGTGAACCATGAGCCTTGACTGGCTTCCTCGAGATACTGATCTGAAAAACCACGAACTGTGGGATGAACAGTTCTTCGGAACTGAACCTCCCTGTACATTGTATCAACTCCGTCCCGTGCTGAACAACAAAGGTGTGCCGGTGGAGAACCTCTTCTCGGCGTGGATCACACTCAACAATCCGAAGCAGTACAACTCCTACACCACGCAGATGGTGAAGGGCTTGATTGCTGGATTTCACAAAGCGTCCATGGATCGGCGAGTGGTTGCTGTGGTCCTCACTGGTGCAGGCGACAGGTCGTTTTGCACAGGGGGTAATACGAAGGAGTACGCAGAGTACTATGCGAAAAGGCCAAGCGAGTATGGCGCGTACATGGATTTGTTCAACGCTATGGTTGATGCAATCCTCAATTGCAAGAAGCCGACCATTTGCCGTGTAAATGGGATGCGAGTTGCCGGTGGACAGGAGATCGGAATGGCGACGGATATAACCATCACGGCGGATACCGCCGTGTTCGGACAGGCAGGTCCGAGACATGGCTCGGCTCCCGATGGTGGCTCGACGGATTTCCTTCCCCTGTTTCTCAACATTGAAGATGCAATGTGGAGTTGCATCTCCTGCGAAGTCTGGAGCAGCTATAAAATGAAGCGACTCGGTCTCGTCAGCAAGGTCGTTCCGGTTATCAAAACTGCGACTGGCTTCAAACGGAATCCCCTCGTCGTTACCGACACATACGTGCGTGATGGTGAGATTGTGTATGGTGAGTTCGTGCAGGGAGAAGAAGCAAAGCGTGCTCGAGAGGAAATGGAGAAGGCCACCATCGACTTCACACTTCTCGACAAGGAAATCAACGACATCATCTGGCGACTGACGAACCTCATGCCAGGCTGTCTGATCAAGTCCATAGACGGTATTAGGGCGAAAAAGAAGTTCTTCTGGGACCAGACGAAGCTTCCGAACCGTCATTGGCTTGCCGCGAACATGGCGGTCGAAGGGTTCCTCGGCTTTACGGCATTTAACACCCGGAAGGTGACCGGGAAAGACGTGATTGATTTCGTACGATATCGTCAGATTCTTGGTGAGGGGCGGGAGATGGATCGTGAGAGGATGGAGGAAGTTCTGCCCAAACCGGTCAAAGTCGGATCGAAGTGAACAAGGTAATGGTGCCCACAAATCTTTCAGAGAAAGTTGCCCTTGTCACCGGCGGTTCGCTCGGCATTGGTCGTTCAATCGTCCTTGCTCTTGCACGTGAGGGAGCGGATGTAGCATTCACCTTCCTTGGATTTCGGAGTGAAGGCCGGCGAGCATGAGGATGTTGTGAAAGAAGTCCGGTCGCTCGGCCGACGATGTCTTGCTATCGAATCCGATGTGTCGAAGTTCAGAGAAGCTGCAGAACGTGTAGTTCGTCGGGTTCGTCAGCTGAGCTTGGTGGTTTGCATATTCTCGTGAACAACGCCGGGATAACGCGTGACGGAGTGATTTGGAAGATGGATGAAGAACAATGGGACCTGGTTCTTGGGGTGAACCTGAAAGGCTGCTTTAACTACATCCGGGCAGCCAGTCCGATCTTTCGTGAGCAACGCTTTGGGAAGATCGTCAATATCGCATCGATCAACGGTATGCGCGGGAAATTCGGCCAGGCAAACTATGCGGCGTCGAAAGCCGGAATTATCGGTCTCACGAAGACGGTGGCGAGAGAGCTCGGCAAGTACAATGTCAATGTGAACGCGATCGCTCCGGGAATGATCGAGACCGACATGACGCAATCCCTCTCCGAGGAGGTAAAGCAACAGTCAGTGTCGGAAATTGTGTTGGGGAGGTTTGGTCAGCCGGAGGACATTGCCGAGGCGGTCGCGTTCCTCGTATCCGAGAAAGCACGCCATATCACCGGAGAGATCATGAAGGTGGATGGCGGTCAATACATCTGAGATTTCAGATGATGATGTCGAATTGCAGATTGGAGAAATTGAGGTGAGCGGTGTCTGAGATTTATGAACGGAACATCAATGTTTCGGTCTCCAGGATCAATGAGGAGTTGATCCTGACAAAGGCATCCCTTCTTGATCTTAACCATAACATCCGTGTAGAGCTGACTGTGCATGTACCGACGAAGACAATCCGGGAAGCAAAAGCGCGTGATGGTGAAGTCGCCGTTCAAAATATGTCAGCTCACGCTCAACAAGATGCAGAATGTCGTCGGTTTGAAGATCGAGCGGGGCATTCATGGCAGGTTGGTCGACGCCGTTGGTCGTGCGGAAGGCTGCACCCACATGGTCGACCTGACAATGGAAGCAGTGCGCCTGAGTGCCAACGTATTGCTCGGATTCAGTCGTCAGGATGAGGAATGGCGTGACCGCAAGCTGACGGATGAGGAGTTCATCGCCCAGGTCAAACCGGTTCTGAAGAACTCTTGTCTGCCGTTCAAAGACGATGCTGAGAACTCCACCGAGTCAGGAGGAGTCAACGGAGGAGAATGTCGTCCATGACGCCCACCGATCAGCTTGTGAAGGAGCATGTCTCAATTCAACTCATGTTGGATGTTCTGGAACGGGTATGTACCAAGCTCGATGCCGGGGAAAAGGTCTCCCAAAGACATCTTGAACAGATACTTGAGTTCATCAAAGTGTTTGCCGATCAGTGCCACCATGGGAAGGAAGAAGAATTTCTTTTCCCTGCCATGGAAAAAGTTGGCATCCCACGTGACGGTGGTCCGATCGGAGTCATGCTTGTAGAGCACACGAAGGGTCGGCAATATGTGAAAGAGCTCGGGGAAGCGATTGAGGGGTACGGTCATGGTGAGCGCACTGCTGTTGCTGCCTTGGTGAGCAGCGCACGAAAGTATATCGAGTTGCTGAACGCACATATCGAGAAGGAGAACGGAGTCCTTTTCCCGATGGCGGAGGAACATCTTCCGGAGCGAAAGAAAATGGAGTTGCTTGCAGCATTTGGCCGTGTTGATGATGAGGAAATTGGCGAGGGAAGACATGCGCACATGCAAAGCATCCTAAAAGCCCTAACTACGGAATATCTCTCATGAGTACTTACGAGCATATCAGACTTTCGACGGGTGGTAGTGTGGCAACACTGGTTCTAAACCGCCCGCCACTCAACGTCATGAACATCGCCATGATGACGGAAATCAACGGAGGGCTTGAAATTCTTCGGGCGGACCCTGCGGCGAAGGTCCTTGTTATCAAAGCTGAAGGGAAAGCGTTCTCTGCTGGTGTGGACATTGCTGACCATACATCCGACAAAGTGGAAGGGATGATGAGGGAGTTTCATCGGACGTTCGAGCTACTGCACAGCTTCAGGATTCCCTCGATTGCAGTTGTGGATGGAGCAGCGCTTGGCGGAGGATGCGAGTTGGCGACCTACTGCGATATCGTGATAGCATCGGAGCGCGGAAAATTCGGTCAGCCGGAGGTCAAAGTTGGAGTATTCCCGCCAATTGCGGCAGCGATGTTCCCACGCCTGGTTGGACGGAACCGAACACTGGAGTTGCTCATGAGCGGGGAGACAATTTCGGCGACGGAGGCAGAACGAATCGGATTGGTCAACCGAGTGCTTCCTGTCGAAGGATTTGAGCAGCATGTTGCCGCCTTCCTGTCAAAGTTCACGACGCAAAGCAAAGTCATTCTTGAAATGACCAAGCGGGCGGTGGACACAGGACTCTATCGGCCTTGCATGGAAGCAATCACCCGCGCTGAAGAGTTGTATATGAATGAGATGATGAAGACGGAAGATGCCAACGAAGGACTGGAGGCATTCATGGAGAAACGTCAGCCTCAATGGAAGAACCGATGATGGACTCGAAGTCGTTTGAAGAACGGATCGAACAATACCGGGGCATTATCGACGATGTCTCATTCCCAACGGTTAAGGAGTGGAAGAGCAAGCATGCGGGAGGAAAGGTCATCGGCATGTTTCCTGTATACACTCCGCTTGAGCTGCCTCATGCGGTGGGAATACTCCCGGTCGGTCTTTACGGAGCGGGTGGGCGAGTGGAGATTGATCATGCTGACTCGCGGATTCAGTCGTTCGTTTGCTCAATCGCACGTTCGACTCTTGAGCTTGGCCTCCGTGATATGACAAAGGACTTTGACGCCCTCTGGTTCCCGTCCATCTGTGATGTTGCACGGAATCTGTCGGGCGTTTGGAGCTCGAACTTCCCAAACCAGCAGGTATCCTACATACATTTTCCTCAGAACATGACCTCGCCTGCTGCCGTCACACACTACCGAACCGAACTGCGTCGCCTGCTCTCAAATCTTGAAGAGCTTGGCGGCAAGAAGGCCACCGACGTCGCACTCGTTTCCAGCATCCAGGTGTACAATCAGAACCGGGCACTGTGCGAAAGACTGTATGCGATTAAGCGAGACACACCGTGGCTTCTCTCCACGTACGAAGCTTATGTCTTGCTGCGCCTTGCCACCATGATCCCTGTTGAGGAGCATACGAATATCATCCAGGAAGTTCTGCCGATGATTGCCGCACGCGATAGGAAACCCCGTGACTACGTGCGGGTGATGATCGAGGGTAGTTTTTGTGAGCAGCCGCCGCTTGAGTTGATCCAGGTGATTGAAGAAGCTGGTTGCTACATCGTTGATGACGATTTGCTGATGCATACACGATGGTTCCATGGCGATGTCGTGACTAACGGTGACCCGTTGCTTGGTCTGGCGGAGAGTTACATTAACCAGAGCCGCTACTCATCGGTCAGACACTACGGCAACAAGCCACGGAAGGAACAGTTCGTCCGAAAGATTCGTGCAGGCAAGATTGATGGCGTAATCTTCAGTGCACCGAAGTTCTGTGAGCCCGCGCTGCTTGACTATGTCGTGTTGAAGGATGAACTGGAGAAACAGGGTATCGCCTATCTCGCATTCGAGTACGAAGAGAAGATGGGCGTATTCGAATCCATCCGCACTCAAGTGGAAACATTTGTGGAGTCGGTCATGTTCTTCTCGTGACATGATCCTGGAGCAGAATCATTACTGAGGTTTTCATGAGCGAGGATAAATTCAAGTACCAGGGCGCCGGACGTGAGTACCAGAAGCAGCTTCTCACTGCATGGTATGAGCGCCTGCAGTCTGCGAAGGACGATGGGCGCAAAGTTGCGTATCTGTTCGTCCCCGGCAACATTGCAGAGTTCCTCCGTGTGTTCGATTTCGAGCTTGTGTTTCCCGAAGTGAATGCTCTGCAATGTGGAGTACGAAAAACTTCAGGCGACCTTATTCTGAAAGCCGAGGATGTCGGCTACTCTCCTGATGTCTGTGGTTATGTGAAGAACGATATCGGTATGATGCTTGCTGGAAACATCAGCCCATCCGGGACCCAGTTGCCGAAGCCCGACCTTTTGCTCTGCACATATTGCGGCTGTACAACATTTATAAAGTGGTTTGAAGCACTTGCGCATTACTATGATGTGCCCCTCGTGATGCTCGATGTGCCTTATCTTCGTTCCGACAAGATTGAGGAAGATGACAGGCAGTACATCGTCTCCCAACTCAAAGAGCTGGCCGTGATCTGCGAGAAGATCACAGGTAAGAAGTATGATCATGATAAGCTCGTCGAGATCACCCGAAATTCTGCTGAGGCTGAAGACCTCTGGGTGCAGATTCTCCATTCGGCTAAACACAGACCATCGCCGTTTGATTCGTACTTCGAGGCCGTCTTCTTCATGGCGCCGATCTATGTGTTGAGAGGTTTGCCCGAGTGCACCAATTATTATCGTCAGGCTCTCATGGAGATCCAGGAGAGAATTGAACACGGGATTGGACCGATCCCCGACGAGAAGTTCCGCGTTGTAATTGAGGGCCCCCCGCCATGGCCACACTTCCGTTCGTTCTGGGAGTTGCTGAAGAAGTGGGGTGTTTGTGCAGTGGCGTCAAGCTACTCGAAAGTTGGCGGGTTCTGGGATCACGGGTTCCGCCACGATCCCACAAAGCCGCTCGAGAGTATTGCTGATTACTGCCTGACATGCTACACCAACCTTAACCTCCCCATGCGTACGGATCTGCTGCATTCGTATGCGGAGGAATACAGTGCCAATGCCATTGTCATCCACTCGGTCAAGTCCTGTCGGTCGTTCTCCGTTGGCCAAGCGGATATGCGTGAGCAATTCATCCGCAAGTGGGATATCCCAACGCTGCTTATCGAGAGTGACCTTGCCGATCCGAGGTATTTTCAGGTGGCCCAGCTTCGTAATCGCATTGATGCGTTCTTTGAATCACTTGAGCATAAACGATTGGTGAGTGTTTGAGGAATCTGTTGCCCTCGTTCGAGGAACTATCGTTGGAGAAGCAATCATGCTAGTAGCAGGTGTTGACGTAGGCTCGACACAGACCAAGGCGATCATCCTGAACGAGAACGCCGAGATCATGGCGCGCGGCATTGTGAACACGGGTGCAAACGTGGTAAAGGCGGCAGAAAAAGCGTTCAACGAAGCCAGGAAGTCAGCAAGGCTGGAGGAGTGGGACGTTGCCTACACGGTCGGTACAGGTTACGGACGGTACAAGGTGCTATTTGGCGACACACAGATTACCGAAATCTCCTGTCATGCGCGCGGCGCCAACTTCCTTTTCCCGAAGACGCGGACGATCCTTGATATTGGCGGGCAAGACACCAAAGGGATCCGCATCAACGACAAAGGCGAAGTGGTCGATTTTTGCATGAACGACAAATGTGCCGCGGGGACGGGTCGGTTTCTTGCGGCGGCGGCAGAAGTGATGGGGATTTCTCTCGATGAACTTGGTGAGGTGTCCATGCGATCGACCAGCGCGCTCCGCATCACGAACGTCTGCACAGTGTTTGTGGAAACCGAAATTATGAATCATCTTTCCAAGGGAAAGAAAGGAGAAGACATCCTCGCCGGTGTTCATCAGTCAATTGCGGCGCGGTCCGTAAGCCTCATTCGCCGGGTTGGGATTGATCCAGAGATTACATTTACCGGTGGCGTCTCAAAGAACAAGGGGATGGTGCGCGCTCTCGAGGAAAAACTGGGTATGCCGATTAACGTGAATGAGGATTCGCAGTTCATCGGTGCGTTGGGCGCGGCGTTGTTTGCGCTTGAACGCGCCAAGGCACGTCATGACGGCGAAGCCGTGACAGCCAAAGAGGAAGCCCGACCATGACAGTTGCACAGAGCATGAATGGCCGTTTCATCGCCGGTATTGATGTTGGCACGCGGATGACGAAGTGTGCGGTATTTGATGTTGCGGGGAACACTGTCGCTGGCCGCGCAACGCTACTCACGGGCCATAACCTTGGTCTTGCTTCGGAGAAGGCGCTCGAGGAAGCATGCAATCGGTCCGGACTGAAGACATCGGACGTGTTCTATGTTGCTTCAACGGGCTATGGCCGTTACCAGGTCCCGATGCGACAGATCCAGATCACCGACATTTCATGTCATGCCATGGGGGCGAAGTATCTGTTCCCCAACACGGTTAGCATCCTTGATGTTGGTGCGCAGAATGCCAAGGCTATGCGTATTGATGAACATGGTCGGGTCGCGAAGTTCAAGATGAACGATAAGTGTGCATCGGGGGCGGGCAGATTCCTCGAACGTGTAGCGAAGGGACTCGAGCTTGACTTGGAAGAGATTGGCGCACTCTCATTACGTTCGAAGGATCCGCAGGCCATCAGCTCCATCTGCGCAGTGCTTGCAGAATCCGAGGTCATCAACCTTGTCACAAGCGGCTACCCGGTTGAGGACATCCTGATGGGGGCCCAACTTTCAATCTCCGATCGGATCGTTGCCATGTTGCGTCAGGTTGCGATTGACGGAGAGGTAACCCTTACGGGCGGTATCACGAAGAACGCCGGCATGGTGAAAGCGCTTGAGAAAAAAATCGGAAAACACTTGAATGTCTCTCCCGACTCGGAATATGCGGGCTCCATCGGGGCGTGTTTGTTAGTGAAGAGACGATTGAAAAAACTTGAAGAGCAGAAGGTGATGGCGGGTGTGTAGGTGGCAGGGATACGAGTTGCGTACGTACCGTGGTAGGTGCAATCGCCATTTCAACTAGTGGCAGAAGGAGAATTAGTCATGAAACATTTCCATTTACATCTTCCACCTTTCGCAGTACTCATCCTATGTTGGCAGCTTTTTGCCACAGAGGCGCTTGCCCAGTGGTCTACCAACCCGGCAGTTAATAATGCCCTCTGCACAAATTACTATGATCAGAACCAACCGCAAATCATAAGTGACGGAGGTGGCGGTGCAATTGTTTGCTGGAATGACAGACGCAATGGCCGAAATGGAACATACAATGATGAGGTGTATGCTCAGCGAATAGGCTCCAATGGAAATATTCTATGGACTACCAACGGCATTAAGGTTACTCCGGCAAATGTATGGAGTTATACATATTCGATGTGCAGTGATGGAAATGGCGGTGCATTTATTTCCTGGCAAGATGTTGTCGATTCAAATAGTCTGCGTGTTCAGCACATTGATGCAAGCGGGATACCTATGTGGGATTCAAGCGGCGTTGTCATCTGTTCCACAACTCTATCACAACAGATAGTCCCTAGAATTGCAAGCGATGGCAATGGAGGGGCAATCATTGTATGGGGTGACGCCAGAAATGGCGGTAACAATAATGAAGATCTGTATGCCCAGCGGGTCAATGCCGCCGGTGCAGTTCAATGGGTTGCAAGCGGCAAGGCAGTTATACATGCATCCGGATTTCAAGGGGGATCAATGCAAATAGCAAGCGATGGCAGTGGTGGAGCTATCATTGCATGGGAGGACCAACGTAGCGGAACAACGGTTGAAATTTATACCCAGAAACTTAATGCATCCGGGGCTAGGCTATGGGATACGACCGGTGTACTTGTAAATTCTGTTACGGGGGGAAGTCTATATCCTCAATTGATAAGTGATGCTGGTGCGGCCATCATTTGCTGGGTGGATAGACGAAGTGGAACGACCGGCTGGGATATTTATGCTCAGAAAGTCAGCGCAGGTGGGGTGGTACAATGGGCTGTAAATGGTGTGCCTATTTGCGCGGCAGCCAGCAATCAAGACTCCCCCCAATTAACATCTGATGGAAACGGGGGAGCGATTATTACCTGGAACGAACTGGGTACCGGCATCCCTGATCCGAATATCTATGCACAACGTGTAAACGCGAGCGGAACAGCCCAATGGGCAGTAAATGGCGTGGGTGTTTGCCTGGCCGCTGGCGGACAGGGATTTCCGCAATTAACCTCTGATGGAAATGGTGGCGCTGTTATTACATGGCAGGATGCAAGGACTAATAACATACAAGATGTATATGCTCAGAGAATAAATTCCAGTGGTTCTTCTTTATGGACCAACGATGGGGTTGCTGTGAGTACGGCTACTTTTGTTCAATCATTTCCCACTGTCCTAAATGATGGTATCAATGGCATGATCATCGCCTGGCCTGATTTGAGAAGCGATCTGAGTGGACAGAGACATGATATTTATGCCCAGCGGCTCCGTGCCGATGGAACGTTGGGAGGTGTAACTGGCGTACATGAGAACGACCGCTCTCTACCGACAACATTCGCACTCGAGCAGAACTATCCCAATCCATTTAACCCGTTAACATCCATTTCATTTGATCTGCCATCGAAAACGTTTGTAACATTGAAGGTGTTTGATGTTTTGGGAGGAGAAGTGGCAACACTCATCTCTGCAGAACTGACAGCAGGAAACCACTCATGGCAGTGGAACGCTATTGGAATGCCATCTGGAATTTACTTCTATCGTTTGCAGGCAGGGTCATTTTCCGAAAGTAAGAAACTTGTTTTGCTAAAGTAACGGGCAACAGCAGTTAAATCCCTAGCGACCAAATGAAAGCAGCAGTCTACCACGGACCCAATCAGCCGCTCAAGATTGAAGAAGTCCCAACGCCGACCATCAATGCGCACGAAGTGTTGGTGAAGGTTGCGGCTTGCGGCGTATGCCACACCGATCTTCATTATCTCGATCACGGCGTGCAGACGTTCAAGAAACCACCACTCATCCTGGGACATGAACCCTCTGGCATCGTGGCTCAGGTCGGCAAGGAAGTGAAGAACTTCAAAGAGAGTGATCGCGTGCTATTACCGGCAGTTCTCACCTGTGGCTCATGCGAATTCTGTCGGACCGGCCGCGAGAATATCTGTCAGACGATGACAATGTTCGGCAACAATATCGATGGAGCTTATGCGGAGTATGTCGTCGTTCCGGCCAAAGACGCTTTCCATCTCCCCAACGAAATCCCGCTCGAAGAGGGTTCGATCATTGCCGATGCAATCTCGACGCCGTACCACGCGGTGAAGAACCGTGCGGAAGTCAGGGCGGGCGACAGTGTGGTGGTGTTGGGATGTGGAGGAGTGGGTGTGAACGTTGTCCAGGTCGCTGCTGCATGCGGAGGTATCGTTATTGCCGTTGACGTCTCTGACAAGAAGCTTGAGTGGGCGAAGAAGTTGGGAGCGACGTATACCATCAATTCAACGAAGGTTGAGAACCTCGGTAAGGAAGTCAAGAAACTTACCGGTGGTGGTGCCGATATTGCCATCGAAGCGATTGGCAGAGCACAGACGATTGAGATTGCATTCAACACGCTTCGTAAGGGCGGCAGACTCGTTGTGGTTGGCTACACGAACGAAGACATCAAGCTGAGCGCTGCGAAGATCATGTACTTCGAGATGGAGGTGCGGGGTTCACTGGGCTGCCGTCCTGTGGATTATCCGAAGCTCATAGAACTCTGTCGTATCGGAAAGATCAAAGTAAAAGAGCTGGTAACGCAGAAGTTCAAGCTGGAACAAATTAACGACGCGTTCGATTTGTTGCGCAAGCATGATGAGAACGCTCTCCGGTCAATCGTTGTACCATAAGTGAGAGGATGATCGACTTTACATTTACACCTGAACAGGAAATGCTTCGCGATGTGGCCCGACGTTTCACCAACAACGAAGTTCGTCCCCGCGCCGCGGAGATCGATGAGAAAGAAGAAGTTCCTCTCGATCTCATAAAGAAGGCGGCTGAGCTTGGATTCCTCGGAGTTGTGTTCCCGCCTGAATACGGAGGCGGTGGATTTGGGGAGACAGGGTATTGTATGATGCTGGAAGAGATTGCTCGCGGATGTAATTCAACGGCAGTTGTTATCGGCGGTCACCAGAGTCTCGGTTCAATGGCAATCTACCTGGCAGGTACCGAGGAGCAAAAGCAAAGGTATCTCCACCAACTCACCGAAGGGAAGAAACTTGCGACATTCGCACTCACCGAGCCGGGGGCTGGCTCAGACGCCGGTGCAATGAAAACGAGCGCGCAGCAACGCGGTAATTGCTATACGCTGAATGGCAGCAAGACGTTCATTACTAACGGCTCCATTGCGGATGTGCTCGTTGTATTTGCTGTGACTGATTCGGAGAAGCGAATGCACGGAGGCGTCACGGCCTTCATCATCGAGAAAGAGTGGCCCGGGTTCCGTGCCGGCAAGCCGGAACGGAAAATGGGCATCCGTGGATCACACACAACCGATTTGTTTTTTGAAAATGTTCAGGTTCCGCCGGACAATATTCTTGGCGGTGTCGGGAATGGATTCAAGGTGGCAATGCAAACACTCGATGTTGCCAGGGTCAGCCTCTCTTCGCAATGTCTTGGTGCGGCGAAGGAAATGCTCGGCCTCAGCATCAAGCACGCGAGCCAGCGCGTACAGTTCGGCAAACCAATTGCAGAACAGCAGGCAGTGCAGCTTATGATGGCTGATATGGCGACGGAGATCTTCCAGATCGAGAGCATTGTGTACCGAACAGCCATGATGGTCGATGAGGCGCTGTCCAACCATGGTCGTGGCAGTCAATCGTTCAGTCGGGAATCGGCAATGTGCAAGCTTGCCGCCACCGAGATGGTTTGTTCTGTTGCAGACCGGGCAATGCAAATTCACGGCGGGATGGGGTACATGCGTGATTATCCGATCGAGAGATTCTATCGTGATGCCCGCGTCAACCGCATCTTTGAGGGGACAAACGAGATCCAGCACCTTGTCATTGCGCGTGATTTGATAAAGAAGGGTTCGTACTGATGCCAACCAAACAGTTTCTCTCCGGCAACGAAGCAATCGCACGCGGCGCATGGGAAGCCGGAGTGCATGTTGCTGCAGGCTACCCCGGCACGCCGAGCACCGAAATTATTGAGAATCTCGCCCGTTACGAAGACATCGATGTCGAATGGTCCACCAACGAAAAGGTGGCGTTCGATGTTGCCTACGGTGCCTCGCTTGCGGGTGGCAGGTCGCTTGTGTCGATGAAGCACGTTGGTGTGAACGTCGCCCTCGACTCCGTGATGGTGACACCCTTTGCCGGTGTGCACGGCGGTTTTGTTGTGATTACGGCCGATGATCCGGGCATGCATTCTTCGCAGAATGAGCAGGACAACCGTTACCTCGCAAAATTCGCGAAGATCCCGATGCTCGAGCCTTCAGACAGCCAGGAGGCGAAAGAATATGTCAAAGCCGCCTTCGACATGAGCGAACAGTTCGACGTTCCCGTATTCCTGCGAACGACGACTCGTACATCGCATTCAAAGTCGGTGGTAGACATGGGCGAAGCTGATCGGATGCTGCCGAAGAAATACAAGCAGGACCCAGCCAAGCATGTTGTTCCCATCCATGGCAAGCGCTTGCGTCAGAACGTCGATGACCGGTTGAAGAAATTGGAGGAGTTTAGCGAGACATTCCCGCTTAACACGATTGAGTGGCGTTCGAAAGAGATCGGAGTCATCACCAGCGGCATCAGCTATCAGTACGCAAAGGAGATATTCGGCAATGTCTCGATCCTGAAACTTGGTATGGTCTATCCGATGCCGAAGAAGATGCTGCTCGACTTCTGCAGTCAGGTAGAGAAGATCTACGTTATCGAAGAACTTGAACCGTTTATTGAGGAGCATCTTAAGATCATCGGTGTCAGGAACTCGCGCGGAGAGAGCGCAATCATTGGCAAGGATGTTGTTCCGAAGATGTTTGAACTCTCCCCGGATATCCTGCGCAAGTCTTTGTTTGGAGGGGATGGGCGGAAATCTTTTGAATCGGAAATTTCGGTCCCCATGCGTCCACCGGTGATGTGTCCCGGTTGCCCTCACAGCGGAGTGTACTACGTGCTCCACAAGCTCAAGGCAGTTGTTACGGGTGACATCGGATGCTACACGTTAGGTGCGCTCCATCCATTCAACGCACTCGACACGACGTTTTGCATGGGTGCCGGAGTTGGCAACGCGTTCGGCATGGAAAAGGTGCATCGCGGCACAATGGGCAAAAAGCTCGTTGCAGTCATCGGCGATTCGACGTTTCTCCACAGCGGCATTGCGCCATTGATTGACGTTGTTTTCAACCAGGGCGTTACCACGGTTATCCTGATGGATAATTCCACAACTGGAATGACGGGTCATCAGCAACATCCAGGTATGGGGAAGACTGTCAAAAACCGTGACACGTATGCAATCAAGTATGAGGAACTGATTCGTGCCATCGGTGTGAAACACATTCGCGTCGTCGATCCGTATGATATTGAGGTAACGGAGAAGACGATCAAAGAAGCGATGGCACTCGAGGAACCTGCCGTCGTTATCTCACGCCGCCCTTGCGTATTGCTCGAAGATGAGAGAGCAAAGCCTCACCAGCCCTATGAGGTGATCGAAGAGTTGTGCGAGGAATGTGACCTTTGCCTCAAGATTGGTTGCCCGGCCATTGGTGGATTGGACGCCGTGCCCTCCATATCAAAAGAACGCTGCATCGGCTGCGACCTTTGTGCAAAGCTCTGCGCATTTGATGCGATCAGACCCATTGGACAAGAAGCAGTCTCATGATGAAATCTCAAGGTGGACTATGATATCCCGGAATCCGATATACGTAAACCATTCGGGAAAAAATCTTCTCTTCGCTGGTGTTGGTGGACAGGGTATCCTGTTGGTCTCTGAACTTGCGGCCCGCGCAGCGATTCGTGCTGGCTTTGATGCAAAGAAGACGGAAGTTCACGGCGCAGCGCAACGGGGCGGGAGCGTGGTCAGTCATGTGCGCTTTGGGCCAAAGGTGTATTCTCCGCTTTCGCCAGCCGGGGAGGTTGACATACTTCTTTCGTTGGAAAAACTTGAGGGTCTCCGCTGGGCTCACTTCGTAAGAGAAGGTGGACTCATCATCCTCAACGATGAAGTTCGTGTTCCAGCCCGCCTCACGGACAAGCCCGTCCAATATCCGGAGAACGTCGTCGAGTTTCTTACTGCCAAGGAGTACCGGGTCGTATGTATCGATGCCAATTCAAGTGCGACTGAGTTGGGCAACTATCGCGCGGCGAATATTGTGCTCATGGGCGCGATGGCTGAACATACCGGTATTGCCGATGAGCATTGGGAGGCAATCATGAGGGAGTCGCTCAATCCCAAGATTCTCGAACTGAACCGCCGGGCGTTCAGGCGGGGAAAAGAACTCTCCACCTCCAGCATTCTCTCGTCATAACGACGATGTTTGGCTGAGACAGGAATGGCAAGACAGTTAATTACACTCACGGTGAACCAAGAGCCCAGGGAGCTTGCTGTAGAATCTCACTGGACACTTGCCGAAGTATTGCGTGAGCAGTTGGGGTTGACAGGAGTGAAAATTGGCTGCGACGCGGGGGATTGTGGCGCATGCACTGTGCTCATTGATGGCAAGCCGGTTGTTTCCTGTTTGATCCTTGCAGTGACCGTAGATGGCAGCTCAATCGAGACCATCGAGGGTTTGGCCCACAACGGTGTTCTTCATCCTCTCCAAAAATCCTTCCTTCATCATGGTGCATCTCAATGCGGTTTCTGCACCCCCGGAATGATCCTCACCTCAAAAGCGATGCTTGGCTCCAACGACTCACCATCGGAGGAGGCGATACGCGAACAGCTATCGGGGAACATGTGTCGCTGTACCGGCTACACAAAGATCGTTGAGGCCGTCCAGAGTGTTAGCCAGGGATTGAATGAACCTCTGTTTTCACCAATTAAAGTGGATGCCATCGGTCAGGTAACTGGTGGAGCGAAATACACCGATGACATGACATTGCCGAGAATGCTTTATGGGAAGATTCTCCGGAGCCCACACCCACATGCGAAGATTGTTTCGATTGATACCTCAAAGGCAGAGGCTCTTCCCGGTGTTGTTGCTGTGATGATTGGATCTGAACTGCAGACGAAGTACGGTGTCCTTCCGGCGAGTCAGGATGAAACTGCACTCTGCATCGACAAGGTGAGGTTTATCGGTGATGGCGTGGCCGCAGTTGCCGCAGTGGACGAACACACAGCACAGGAGGCGCTGAAGCTCATCAAAGTTCGCTATGAGTTATTGCCTTCTGTTCTCTCGATGGAAGATGCCGTACGGACTGATCTTCCAAAGATCCATATTGAGACCAAGTACGAGAACAACGCGGCAAAGCACGTTGAGCTTGAGTTCGGGAATGTCGAAGAAGGTTTTGCTGAGGCCGATTACATAAGGGAGGATGAGTTCTATTACGGGGCCAGCACGCATGCGATGCTTGAACCACATTCGGCACTGGCATCATTTGAGCCACCGAATCAATCGGAAAGCTACAAGGATGGACATTTGACCGTCTGGTCAGCCACCCAGGCGCCGCACTACGTCCATCGGACGCTTGCCAAAGTGCTGGAGATGCCAGCCAGTCATATCCGGGTCATCAAGCCTCATCTTGGGGGGGGCTTTGGTGGAAAGTCCGAACCGTTTGCGTTGGAGTTCTGTGCAGCCTGGCTTTCGATCAAGTCCGGTCGTCCGGTGAAGATCACATACACTCGTGAAGAAGTGTTCTATTCACATCGCGGTCGTCATGCAACGAAGATGTTCCTCAAGACCGGAGTGAAGAAAGACGGATCGATAACAGCCATCCAGTACAAAGGCATGCTTGACGGCGGTGCGTATGGCAGCTATGGGCTCGTCACCACCTACTATTCGGGGCAGCTTCTTACGTTGCCGTACAAGGTACCCCGGTACAAGTTTGAGAGCACGCGCTTCTATACGAATAAACCCCCTGCTGGTCCAAAGCGAGGCCACGGTGCGGTACAGCCACGGTTTGCATTCGAAGCTCATTTGGATCGCATTGCGGAGCATCTGGGAATTGACCCGGCAGAGATACGACTGAGGAATCTCGTCGAACCAAACTCGATGACCATCAACTCACTCCGCATTACAAGTTGTGGTGTAAAGGATTGTATTGAAACTGTTGTGAAGGCATCCGGCTGGTATGAGAAGCGGGGTAAACTTCCGCGGGGCAGGGGCATCGGTCTTGCAGTCAGTGCATATATCAGTGGGGCGGGGAAGGAGATCAACTGGTTGGGGTTGCCACACTCGGGGGCCGTCGTGAAGATTGATCGAGGGGGAGGTGTAACTGTGTTTTGCGGTTCATCAGACATCGGGCAGGGCTCAAGCACTGTGCTCGCACAGCTCACCGCACAAACCCTCGGCATCGACATCGGCCATGTTCGAGTGTATGAAGCCGACACCGATCTTACTCCCGTGGACCTCGGGAGTTATTCCAGTAGAGTGACATTCATGGCGGGGAATGCGGTGCTTCGCGCAACAGAGGATCTTAAGAGCAAGCTCCTTGAGGCTGCAGCAGAGAAGTTGCAGACTGTGAAGGAGAATCTCGTCGTCAGATCGGGTGAGATTCTTGTTCATGATGATTCGACAAAGCGTCTCGGTTTCATTGAAGCAGCGCGACTTACAGAGGCTAAATTCGGTACGCTCTCCGCAGTAGGCTGGTACGCTCCTCCGCAACTTGGTGGAACCTATAAAGGCGCTGGTGCCGGACCCTCGCCATCCTACAGTTTCACTGCCCATGTTGCAGAGGTGGAGGTGGACGAAGAAACTGGCCATGTGAAAGTATGCAAGGTGTGGTCGGCGCATGATTGTGGAAAGGCGCTGAACAAGACTCTCGTGGAGGGGCAGATCGAGGGATCTGTGCATATGGGAATTGGCGAGGCCCTCACAGAGGAGATGACCTATACGCGTACAACGAAGGGCACACCGGGCGGGCTGTTAAAAGCGATTTCCCTGCTGGATTACAAGATACCGACGGCGCTTGATACTCCTCCAATCGAAGTAACCATTGTAGAGACCAACGACCCGGAAGGTCCGATGGGCGCCAAGGAAGCAGGTGAAGGACCACTGCTTGCAGTTCCACCTGCAATAGCGAACGCAATTTACGATGCTGTCGGGGTCCGTCTTTCATCGGTGCCGTTTACCCCAGAGAAAGTATTGACCGCCCTGCGTGAGCAAACCCGATCTAAAAAAGGGATCCTTGAATCGGTGGAGGGGGCGGCAAAATGATGCGACTCCCCTCATTCGATGTTGCCATGCCCAGGACGATGCCGGAGCTTCTGGATAGTCTTCGTCCGAACGGTTTTGGCGTGAAGATCATGGCGGGTGGTACAGACCTGCTTGTGAACATGAAACAGGGGGTTTACATCGGCCGCAGACTGGTTTGGCCGGGCAGAGTTGATGGACTCCGACACATCAGCGTTCTGCCTAGTGGCGAGATCAGCATCGGAGCAATGGCGACATTGAGTGATGTTGCATCGTCTGACGTCCTGAAAGCCGCGTACCCTTCACTTTCGAAAGCCCTCCTTTCGATAGCCACCCCAGCCATCCGTAACAGGGCGACAATTGGTGGCAATCTCTGCCTCGACACGCGATGCTACTTCTATAACGAGTCCGAGTTCTGGCGTGGTTCGCTTGGCGGCTGTCTCAAACTGAACGTCCCCACGGACGATGATGGCGGTATCTGCAATGCTGCGCCCGGGAATGCAGTATGCTCTGCGGTCTCTTCATCCGACTCGGCACCGTTACTGCTGGCACTTGATGCATCCGTTGAAATACAGAGCGTGAAGGGCAAGCGAATTGTGCCGCTGCCGGAGTTTTACGCGAACGATGGAATAAGGTTTCTGAATCTTGCTCCAGGCGAACTTCTCACCCGGATTATTCTTCCCGCACCACGACAAGGCTTGCGTTCCTCGCATGACAAGATTCGAACGCGTCAATCGGTGGATTTTCCTCTGGCGAATGTAGGGATTGCGGGAGTTGTTGAAGACGGTCGGGTCTTCACACACCTGAGGATATATGTTGGTGCAACACAAAGTGCACCCGTAAGAATCATGAGCGCAGAATCTCTTCTTGAAGGCAAGGACGTCACGCCTCTTTTGATCGAGCAAGCTGCGGAGGAAGCAGCATCAAGCGTGAAGCCTGTGCCGAATATCGGTGGAACCGCGGCGTATCGCAAGCGTATGGTGGCGGTGCTGGTGAAGCGTACGCTCGATCAACTTCTTAAGCCTGTCCTAGAGTAGCACAAGGAAAGGGAGAGGGGGTAGACACAACTACCTCCCCGGTGAGACGGTCAGTTGCCGAAGGAGTTTTCACTGTACCAGAACCGTCCGAATCCGTTTAATCCGCGTACAACGATTTCATTCGTCATTGTTCGGCAAGGTCACGTGACGTTGATGGTGTATAACCTCTTGCGGCTTCGCAGTTGGAGATTCGGGTGCTATCTTCTTCACCGCAAGCGGTGGTGGCCGAGCGATTCATGCGTTTCAGTTGCTGTCTCCACGCGATGGCGACACGCTTCGAATTGGCACGACATTCCGATTCCAATGGGAACCCGCTTCCGACCTTGGGCCCGATCCAACCAGGTATCAACTCTTTACCTCGACAACGTGGGCTGACGGGCCTTGGACGTATCCTTCGGGGACAGTGGACACTATCACGGCTCCACCGCCCGCCGACCCACAAGGACAGTATTGATGGATGGTGCGAGCGACGGAATGAATGCTGCAGCATGTGAATTTGTCTTTTCCTTCATTACGCAAGCGACTGTCAATGTTGGATTGGGGGAAGAACCACGCGAAGTGTCGCTGTGTCAACACTTTCTTAACCCTTTTCCTCGCCACCTGCATTTGGTGTCGTGATTTCGTGGATCAGTTTACTACCATCGTACAATGAACTCAGTCTTCACACATATCTTCCTCCTGGCATCAGTCCAGGGATTTCTTCTGGCGATTCTGCTGTTCATCCGGAAGCAGAACCACGCAGCGAACGCCGTTCTTTGCATGCTCGTTGGCACACTTTCCCTGGACCTCCTCCAGGCAGTCTACTATATCAACACTCTGTACTATGAATATCCCCACCTGATGGGAATCACCTTTGTCTTCCCATTCCTTTATGGCCCTCTATTCTACCTGTATGTTCTCCTGTTGACGACCGTAAGGCGGAAGCTGAAGCGGAAGGACGCTCTCCATTTCCTTCCGGCCCTTGTCATTCTGGTGTATTCATCCTGGGTCTACTTCCTTACCGGACCGGAAAAGATCGAGTTCATCCGCCAAATGAACACGGACCCGCCGCCGGGTTTCAGTGTTATCGAAAAACTCCTGCCTCTGTACGGCCTCCTCTACACCGTTCTCACCATTCGCATGCTTGCCCGGCACAACAGGCGCATACGGGATGTGTTTTCAAACATCGACCGGATTAACCTCCTCTGGCTCCGATCACTCACGATCGGCGTTGCCATCATCTGGTCCATTGTGATCATAGGTGCCTTGGTTTCCGGCGTGCTTCATCTCCAGACCCAGGGATTCAACACGGCAGTCTACTTCTGTGTTTCACTCCTGATCTATACGATAGGCTATATGGGGCTGAATCAGCCGGAGGTGTTCCGACAGTCGAAAGGCGATGATGTGACGGAAACGGGGAGAGAAACGGCCAAAGAGCCCCAGTACGAGAAATCGGGTCTCAGTGACTCTTCGGCCGACGAGATCCTCACCAGGCTGCAGGAACGCATGGGGAAGGACAAACCATATCTGAGCGGAGATCTCACCCTGGCCGGGCTGGCGGAATCGATCTCCGTGTCGCCCCACAATCTCTCGGAAACCATGAACACCCGGCTGAAGCAGAGCTTCTATGACTTCGTGAACTCCTACCGCGTGAACGAGGTGAAGCGAAGGCTGCAGGCCGGCGATGCCGCGAAATACAGCCTCCTCTCCATTGCGTTCGATTCCGGGTTCACCTCCAAAACGTCATTCAACACGATCTTCAAGAAACACAGCGGGATGACTCCTTCCCGGTTCACAGAGTCTCACACTCCGGCATCCGGCAGTTCTACAACAGGCGCAGCGCGGCAAGAAGGAACAGAATAGTCAGCGCCACGGCAAACCCGCTGATGAGCCAGGCGATCTTCTCCTTCATCGCGGTGATAGGTTAGAATTTGTACTCGATCCCGAACACGGGGAAGGTGCCCCACATTTTTTCCGGTTCTCTCTTGTTATCGATCTCATTCCAGGTGTACTTCGAGACATTCTGTCTGCCGTACGCGTTCCAGACGCTGAGGTAGACAATGAGTGTGGAGGTACTGAAATGGAACCTCCGGTCTGCGCGAACGTTCAAGGAATGGTAGTTCGGGAGACGGCTCTCATTGACACTCGTCCTCTCGTACACACCTCTGTGGAGTTTGGCGGAAGCCTCTTCGTTAAAGGGTGTGTATGGGGCTCCACCGGCAAAGAGCCACCGGGCACTGAACTCCCAATCTGCGTTCGGTATGTAGCCCCCCTCGATGGTCGCGGTGATTTTGTTGTCGTACAACCGGTCTCTCCAGGTGCCGTTCAGATCCCGGTACCTCGATCGGAAGTATGAGCCCGAAACGACGCCATAAAAATTCTCCGCCAGCTTCTTCTGAACCATCACCTCGACCCCCCGGCTGAATGCCCGGCCGTTGTCTGTCAGACGCTCATGGTTCATGAAAAGTCCTGCATCCACCGATTCGTCCAGAACAAAGAGCTCGGCCTGGGTGGGATCCATGGGACAATCCCGGTATTCCTTGTCGTACACTTCCGCCGTGAGCCGGGTGTCCGCCGTAAGAAGATGGCTGAGACCGAGCACATAGTGATACGCACGGGGATCGCGGAGCTGTCGGAATTCTTCCTTCTGGTCAAGAAGCACGATGGGCAGGTTCTGATAGAAGAGCCCGACCGAGGCAGTGAGCGACGTGACACCACTGAGATCGTACGTCGCAGAAAGACGTGGGGAAACATGACTGCGGTTGTTGAGTTCGAAATAGTCAAACCTTGCGCCGGGGGCCAGCGTGAGATCATCCAGAATCCTCCAGTTGTGTCTCAGGAACGCACCTGCCTTCACCGCCCTGATGCGTGCATCCACCTTCATGGGAGGGGTGAGATTCCCCAGTCGATCTGTGTATTCGGAAAACAGCTGCGTGTCTGTGGTGGACAGGTATTTCGCATCCATTCCGAAGTCAGTCGCGTGTGAAGAGTTAAAGCGGATGTGGTTGTTGTTCCGGAATTTGTATTCCTGCTCATTCGACTGGTTATCCAGGAGATGGAATCCGGTCAGTGTTTCGTGGTAGTCTCCGTCGGACTTCATCATCGTGTGCGCTAATGAGAACTCAGAATATCCTTTCTCACTCCAGAGATATTGCCAGTTCATTCCTACTGTGCTGTTTAACAAGCTGTAGTCCGGGTAGATACTGTTCTTCTGCTTGAGGGCATCTTCCCTGGTCTGTGAGATATTGTCGGTTGCCATGAGGCTGACGATGGAGAGCTTGTGTTTGTCTGAGAGATCATAGATAAACTTGCCCTGGAGGTCGCCGTAGACGGGGATGGGACCGTTGAAGTCAATGGAATGAAAGATCAGGTCAAGATAGCTGCGTCGTGCAGAAAGGAACCAGGAACCCTTCCCGTTATCGACAGGCCCTTCCAACACCGTTCCCAGCCCCTGCATGCTCATCTCCATCTGCATCTGGAATCTGTCGCGGTTGCCTTCCCGAAACGCCATTTCCATGACGGAGGAGAGCCTGTCGCCATACATGGGGGAAAATCCACCCGAATAGAAATTCACGTCACGGACGAATTCCACGTTGACCAGTCCGATGGGACCGTCCGATGAACCCTGCACAGGGAAATGATTGATGTTAGGGATTTCGATGTTGTCCAGGTAGAAACCATTCTCCATGGGACTTCCGCCACGGACAATGAGACTGTTTCTCGAGTCATTGATCCTTGCCAGGGATGGCAGGCCGAACAGGACCCTACTGATATCCCCGGCCGAGCCGGCCTGACGACGGATTTCTTCTGCGGAAAACGTGGCAGCGCTGACCGGCTGGGCATCGATGCGCGAGAAATAGCCGGCTGTGACGACAACGCTGTCAATGACGACTGGTGATGGTCTCAGATCTCCATTGACACTGGAAGTTCGATCGGAGCTCACGATGACGTCCGTCTTCGACAGCTTTTCATAGCCGAGGGAGCTGAAGACAACCGTATGGGTACCCACCGGGACTTTGGTGATTTCATATCTCCCGGCGGCATTGGAAGTGGAGCCCAGCCGTGTTCCCTTCAGAATCACGTTTGCACCCGGCAGGGGTTGCCGGGACTCCGAGTCTGTTATGATGCCGTTGATCGTCCCTGTCGGACCCGGCTCCTGCCCGGGCGAAGAACGAACGATAGCGGCAAAAAGAGCCGCCAAAACGAAGATCTTGTTGCGTGATTTCATGGTGTCCTCTCTGTGTGATTTTGACAATACAACCTTCGACAAATGTACGTGGGAAACCGCTCCCTATCGTTCGATCCCAACGGTTCGAACTCTCAATACAGTAGGCAGCCAGAACCAACCCAACGGATTAAACTTCGGGTGAAAAGGAACTTCGGGGTTACATAGGATCGTTGGAGGGTCGCCCTATGGCCTCTTGCACAATTTTGTGGGATAGCATGACTGTTGACTTCGCTGTTGTACGTCGGTTTGGTTTGTCCACTCCTTCAGATCTCCTATTTTCAGACAATCAGCAACAGTCAGACTCACCCGAGGCGCCGATGCAAAGATCTGGCAATACAGCCAACGGGTGACTTGGGAGAGCTCAAGAAGAAATTCGTGAAACCAACTAACTAACAGCCTGATACTATACCCAGGAGGGCACTACAATTGGTAAAAGGTGCATACACGAACGTGCGAGAAACAATCCGCGTCAAGGATTAAGGAGCCGAACAGCAAGCTCGTTGAGATCTGCAAGAAGACACGCCCCCGAATCTCGCTCACAGCGATCAAGATGTATGTTGCATGAGCTGCGTGGGACCGGAGAAAGGAACGGGATGCAGCGTGATTACGGAATTCCGGGTAGTCCAAATAGTTTGTATCTATTTTGTACCAACTCCCAGAAAAGAAGAAGGGTATGCGCTTCTCTCAAAGCAGTTTACCCTCTTTTGCTGGTAGCGGGGACCCGAACTTTTTTGCGCGCACAACTCTGGAGGAGATTTACGAAATCGATTTAGAATCGACAATTACGTGAGTTGTACGGTGGGTATAGTTCGTAGTTTGCGGCCATTTATTTTCCTGCCATAGCAGTAAAAATCAACGCAACCGACTCAGATTACCGCTATACCAAGATTATGCTTGACAAAATACCGCCAAAGCAGTATTATTGGATTGAATTGTTTCCTGGATACCGCTAAACCAGTAAAAATAATGGACTCGATCAGAGCGATAGGCGAAATAGTCAGGTACCATAGAAAGAAAGCAGGCCTGACCCAACAAGAACTGGCAAGGTTGGCCGGTATCGGCAAAACAGCAGTCTTCGATCTTGAGAAAGGGAAGAAATCAATCCAACTTGACACACTGGGAAAGATACTTCACGCACTGAACATCACGATCAAGATTGAAAGCCCTTTAATGGAAGAATATATGAAGCAGGTGCCCGGTGAGACGAGCTAAGGTATTCGTTAACGGAGTCGAGGCAGGAGTGCTTGAGGAACTCAAGCGCGGATCAGAGTATGCGTTCAAGTATTTTCATGGCTACCATGGCGACCCGGTCTCGTTGACAATGCCCGTCGCCCAAAATAATTTCAGATTCGAGCACTTCCCACCCTTCTTTGAAGGTGTTCTTCCGGAAGGAGTGATGTTGGACGGTCTCTTGCGCCAGAAGAAGCTCGATAAGGATGATTTCTTTGGTCAGCTCCTTGCTGTAGGTGATGACCTTGTCGGTGCAGTTACCGTCAAAGAAATGCCATGAATCGCTGTCTGATAACCTACGAAGAAATCCCCGAGGGGTCCCACTACTCAGCGAGAGGGCTACGGTCTCTGTCGCCACGCCTGAAAGACCTTGAGGTACTCCCCTATTCAGCCGAGGAGCAACAGCAGGAGGCCGTCGCCAGGGCCTCAAAGATGTCGATTCAGGGATTGCAGCCAAAGTTGAGTTGCCGGCTCAATGTGCAGCAAGGTACCTTTGAGATTGTGGATGTAGGCGGAGAATACATACTGAAGCCTCAAAGCAACTATCCAGAAGTTCCGCAGAATGAAGATCTGTCGATGCGGCTTGCAGCATCGATCGGGATCGAGATACCGCTTCATGGGTTGCTTTACTCTAAGGACAAATCTCTCACATACTTCATTAAACGGTTTGATCGGGAAGGTCGAAGGAGGATTCTTGTTGAGGACTTTGCCCAGCTTGCGAGCAAGAGCCGAGACACGAAATACGATTCCAGTATGGAGCAGGTGATATCCGTTATCGACCGGTACTGCACCTTTCCGCTGGTTGAAAAAGTGAAACTCTTCCGACTCACCCTCTTCAACTACCTCATCGGCAATGAGGATATGCACCTCAAGAACTTCTCCCTCATTGCGCGGGAGGGCAAACATGAGCTTTCTCCTGGATACGATCTTCTGAACACAACCATTGCGATGGGAAACGTTTCAGAGGAGATCGCGCTCCCCATCGACGGCAGGAAGCGAAATCTCTCCCGTTCAACCCTCATTGACTACTTTGGCCGTGAACGACTCGGCTTGCCGACGCCTGTCGTTGATGATGTAATGACAAGCCTAAGAGGTGCCATTGATGCATGGGGCCCGATCATCAAAGTGAGCTTCCTGTCTGATAAGGCGAAGAGGAAGTACAATGAGCTTTTGTTGGAGCGAGCCAAGATACTCCTTGTGAGAACCTGATTGTACTCCAGCCTGAAAGGGGCGGGACCCCGTTGGAGTCCGCATGGTGAAGTTGTTGTAGGAGGTAGCGTAGGCGACCCGAACTTCTGCCGCGTAAAACCCAGGAGGAAGTTTACGAAATCGGTTTAGAATCGGCAGAGTTGTACCGGGGTAAAGGTCGGGGTCCTTAATCGTAGGGTGCCAGCGACCCAAACTTTTGGACGCGCACAACTTCTGTCGAGATAGATTTACTGCTGGTGTCCGACCCCGAACTTTCAGAGTTGTGATTTGTAGCGTCGCCTCGACCCGACCTTTTTTGCGCGCACAACTCTGGAGGAAATTCACGAAATCGATCTAGAATCGGCAATTTCTTGAGTTGTACGGTGGGTGTTAGTCGGGGTTCGTAAATGCGTGGTGACAGGGCCGGAACATCGCTCCAGTCACAACAATCCACGAAAGAGTATTTGGCACTACCCGATGCTTGACTTGGTAGTTCTGCCGTAATACATTGCTACGAATATCACTCGCAATTCCCAGTTTACCTGTTGGCAACTGAAGACCACATACGACCCGGGCTAAGAAACGTTCTCACGAGTCAGGCTGGATTTAGCCCCGATGAGTATGAAATCTATTGTAGTCTTCTGAAGAAGAGGATTATCAAGAAGAAAGAACATTATCTTCAGGCAGGCGATATCTCGCGGGCAACCGCATACGTGAACAGCGGTTGCCTCAGACAATATATTATTGCCGACAATGAAAAGGAGATCATCATCCAGTTTGCTTTGGAGGATTGGTGGATTGGCGACCTGGAGAGCTTCCACCTCGAAAAGCCTTCGATATTCTACATCCAGGCTCTCGAAGACAGCGAGTTGTTGCTCCTGTCACGAGAGAATTTCCTGCGGGTGTGCGAGGAGTTGCCGAAATACAAGGCCTTCCATGACGAGAAAGTCCAGCGAAACCACTTCGCCACATTGAAACGGCTTTCTATGGCAAAGCTGGGGACACCCGAGGAGAAGTATGTTCTCCTCATGAAGGATCAACCACAGCTTTTTCAACGCGTTCCACTTCATTATATTGCTTCCTACCTCAGTATCGAGCCTGAATCACTCAGCCGCCTGAGAAAACGCCTCACCGAGAAACCCAGAAAATCCTAACCAACGTCAAGGCGTCGCTCATCCTCATTGGTGTATATTTTCACCATCACCAGAACAAGAGGAGGACACCATGGATACACTTCTGCAGGATCCGGAAACTCCGGTGCATGCCAAACACCCAGCTTACAAGGTGTTAGGTCCAGGCGAAGGACTGAGACTCTTTTCCGGCCCTGGCCGGGATCTTGTCTTCAAGGTGACGGGCCAAGATACGGGGGGAGCCTTCGACTACTTCATCGTTGAGGTGGCACCGAAAGGAGGTCCTCCATTGCATGTCCACCACAGGCAGGAGGAAACGATCCAGGTTTTGAAAGGCCAGTACAAAATCAGGATTGGCGAAGAGATTTTTCACTTGACGGAAGGTGGCTTTGCTTATCTTCCGTCCAAAGTTCCGCACACGTTCCTCAATTTGACAGATGAGCCGGGCGAGATAATTGTAGTCTATACCCCCGGGGGCGGACACAGGTTTTATGAAGAGTTCGGGCCGGCGGCCAGAAGTGGCCCACCTGATCCCAAGGTACTCGGCCCGCTTTTTGCGAAATATGATATGACTCTCCTCGGACCGCCGCTGAGCCCTGACTGAGCATGGCCGTTAGGTCGCGCACGCTTTCGTTCGGGGTTTCTGCGGGCGCAGACAGCCCAACTTTTTAATGCGCACAACTTTTGTCGAGCTAGAATTACCGGCTGAGTCCGACCCGGGGCTAAGTTCCTATTAACGATTCCGCTGGAACACCCATTTGTCTGTGGAGCGCCCTAATCATCTCCAATGAGAGATTGCGCTTCCGGCTGAATATCTCCGAAACACGGCTCTTGCTTCCGAGAATAGGTATAAGCTCTTTACTGGTCCAACCAAGTTGCTCCATTCTGAACTTAATTGCCTCAACCGGATTGGGAGCTTCTATTGGGAAATGTTCCTGTTCGTATCGTTCGACAAGTACCGATAAGACCTCAAGCAGAGTACCCTCTGGGCTATCCTTCTTTGCATCGAAGAGTCCATCAATTACCAAAAGGGTAGCTTCATAATCCTTCTTCGTGCGAATCGGTTTCACATACTTCGTGTACTTTGGTTTCATATCTCCTCCGCATGTATTTGGTCGTACTCCACATGAGTACCAATAAACCGAATGTAGACAATCCCAATCTGATAATGCATCCTGACAACTAGTCGATACTTGTTTCCCGCCATGTTGAAGACAACCCTATTGTTCTTCAGGATACTCGCGCTTCGATAGTGGGCCTTGATCTGGGTTGGGCTTGTCCATTTTGCCTTCTTGGCTTCATGGTACCATGCTCGTAATGGCTGCTCCGCACCCCTGTTTCTAGTCCAAAACTCTCTTAGTGTTTTGATGGCTATTATTCTCACGTCGCAATATACAAAGTTCCCATTATGGGAACAAGGATAAAATGATAATTCGGATAGGCCAGCTATCCACAAGCATTTAGCCCGTTCCACCAATTTTACCCGGCCTCCTCTGGACGTTGTCGTTCCTCGAACCGAATCCCTGCCACAAACATGGCAGGGATTTTTTTGCGCATTCGGTTCTGATTGTCCTATTTGAGAGCATCGGAGTTTGCTGAATTGCATGTCTTTCCTTTTTCCGCTACCTTTTTCGTAGGCACTGACAACGAGAAATGAGTGTAACTCCATTCGACGGAATGGATGATGGACCCGCAGGGAAAAACCGCCAATGGCGGTCGTCAGCAAGCCTACCTGCGGGTTCTTTCTTTTTCTTCCCTGAAGATTAGCACCGAAATCTCATGTCTACCAAATTCTTCACAAACCAAGCCGGCAATAGCCTTCTAAATAAGTTCGAAGGCGTGTTTACCTACATGCAAAGCATCAAGTTCTTTGATGCTCTCGTAGGCTACTTCCGTGCATCGGGGTACTTCAAGGTCAGACCGTTTCTGGATCGAATCGAGAAGATCCGGATTCTCGTTGGGATTAACGTTGATCGATTGACCCAAGAGTACAACGCCAAGGGTCAGCTCTTCCTGTCGAATCAAAATAAGACCAAGGAGCAATTCGTGGACGACATGCTGGAAAACATCCAGGAGTCCGACTACGATGAAGCTACCGAGAAAGGAATACTCCAGTTCATTGATGACCTGATTGCTGGCAAGATTGAACTGCGGGCGCATCCAGACAAGAAGCTCCACGCCAAAGTCTACATCTTCCGACCTGAGGTGTTCAACGAACACGCGCCGTGCGAAGTGATTACGGGCTCTTCAAATCTCACGGATTCCGGCCTCGGCTCATATACCGATTCTAACTACGAGTTCAACGTTAGCCTTCGAGACTACGATGATGTGAAGTTTGCCACCGACGAGTTTGAAAGACTCTGGGTTGAATCTCACTCGATCCTCAAGGCGGAAGCCGAGGCTCTTCGCAGTAGGTCATATCTTTCCGATGAGTTCACCCCATTCCAAATCTATACGAGAATGCTGATGGAGTATTTCGGCAAGAGGGTCGATTATGACCCGTATAACATTGATCTGCTCCTTCCCGACAAGTTCAAGCGTCTCAAGTATCAGAGCGACGCTGCAAACCAGGGCTATGCCATGATGATGAAGCACAATGGTTTTATTCTGGCAGATGTTGTGGGTCTCGGCAAAACCATTGTTGCTCTGCTCGTTGCAAAGAAGTTCATTTACGAAAACGGGACACATACGAGGATCCTCGTCGTCTATCCTCCGGCAATGGAGTCCAGCTGGAAGAAGACAGCCAATGATTTTCAGATTGACAACCATATCAAGTTTGTTGCAAATGGTAGTCTTCATAAGGTCCTCGACCCGGAGAGATATCACTACGAGTACCCATCCTCAGACCAGTATGACATGGTAATTGTGGACGAGTCGCACAAGTTCCGCAATGACTTCACTGAGCGTTTCGTGCTCCTGCAACAGATATGCAAAACACGACGCAGTACTCCATCGGAAACAGGAGATGACAAGAAGAAGATCATACTCGTCTCAGCTACGCCTTTGAACAATACTCCCGAGGACATTGAGAACCAAGTTTATCTCTTCCAGGATCCCCGCAATTCAACTCTCGATATCAAGAATCTCCAACAGTTCTTCAAGCCTTTGATTGATGAGTATAAACGCTTGAGCCGGGAAGAGAAGATCGACGTGAAGAAGGTCAAGAGAATATTTGAGAGAATCCGGGACGGTGTCGTCGAACCACTGGTTATTCGGCGGACGAGAAGGGACATAGAAAACAATCAGGACTATCTTGATGACCTGAAAGCACAAAAGATCGCGTTCCCACAGGTAAGACCACCGATTGAGGTTCGGTACCAATTCGACGGTGAATTGAGCAGGCTGTTTTACGATACCATCACATACCTGACCAAACTCGATGATCAAGAGAGAGAAGCAGAAGGCATCGAGTACTATCGGTACAGGGCGATTGAGTTTCTCGCCAACGAAAAGGACAAGAAAGAGTACGGGGACGTGAAATCGATAGCTGATCGATTGGCGGCGATCATGAAGACGTTCATGGTCAAGAGGCTTGAGAGCAGCTTCTTCGTGTTCCGGCAGTCCCTCAAGCGGTTCAAGAAGGCCACGGACAACATGATAGCGTGGTTCGACGATGACAGGATTCCAATTGCCCCGGATTTCAATGCCAACGATTTCCTCGAAGAACATTCAATGGAAGAGCTGGAAGCCCGAATGAACGAAAAGGGTGGCACGAACCGAATGTTCAAGGCAAGGGATTTCACTGATGAGTTTCTGCCGAAGCTGAAGAAAGACAAGGCATTCATTGATGAACTTGTACGGCGCTGGGACAGGGTTGGCGATGAAGACCCCAAGATGGACAAGTTCCTCGATGGAATGAAAACGACTTTCCTCGACCCGAAAAAGAACCGAACCGGAAAGCTTGTTGTCTTTACTGAGTCAAAGGAGACTGCATCATACGTCCAAGAGAACCTTGGAAAGAAGAAGTTCAAGAAGGTCATGTGCATCGACGCTTCCAATCGAAAGACAATGCAGAAGACAATAGCAGAGAACTTCGATGCCAACTATGAGGGTGAACACAAGGATGACTTTGATATCATCATCACGACGGAAGTCCTGGCCGAGGGCATCAACCTGCATCGCTCCAACGTCATCCTGAACTACGACGTGCCGTGGAACTCGACAAAGCTGATGCAGCGCATCGGTACGCGTTAACCGTATCGGTACCGAAGCAAAGCACATCTACGTATATAACTTCTACCCAACAGACAACGCAGAGAATCAAATTCACCTCTCGGACATTGCAATAAAGAAACTCCAGGCATTCCACACGGCATTTGGGGAGGATAACCAGATCTACTCGCTTTTGGAGGAGGTGGGGGAGGGTGCGCTCTACGGTAGTAAGATCGTCGAGGAGGAAAGCGAAGTGCAGAAGTATCTCGTTGAGCTTCGAGAGTTCAGAAAAGCACATCCGAAGGAATACAAGAAGATCCAAACCTTGCCATTCAGAGCAAGAGTGGGTAGGAACAAGACAAACGTTGTCCAGGACGAGTATCCCATTCCCGGTTCGACAATCGCATATCTGAAAAGCAAGAACCATCCAGGCGTCTTCTATTACGTCAGTAGGGAGGATGTACTCGATGAGCTTTCTTTCATTGAAGCAGTGCGCATCTTTCGATGCACAGAGGATGAAAAGGCAATGCCGCTTCATTCAAAACATCACACACACGTTCAGCAATCGCTTGAGTATTTCACAGAAGACGTACAGGTGCAGGCCGTCGAGAGTATCACGCGTAAATCGCTTAACCCGGCAGAGAACAAGGCAATCTCCAACATCCAGATGGTGATCGGTTCAGCGCACACCGCACAAAAGAAGGCAGTCCTTGCAGCGTGTATCGAATTAATCAAAGCAGGCGGCATCCGTGGGCTTGCAAAGGACGTCAACGATTTTTTCAAGTCCAACCAGACCCTGCTCAGGGACCTGCCAGTGTTTCTGGACAAGCTCTTTCGGGAAGTCCTTGATCGTTACAAAATACGAACCGACTCGCAGAACGAGTCTCCCAAACGTATCGTTCAAAGACCTTACATCGTTCTCTCTGAGTCGTTTTCAGAGTGATGAACGCCTGGTCATTCCGTATGCTTCTGTTGGGAATCCAGAACCAGCAAAAGTCTGGATGCCCGCTGAAAACGTGCGGGCATGACGATGTGAACGCTGGTCATTCCCGAATGCTTTAGTCGGGAATCCAGAAATGCGGCATGTAATGGCAAGACAATACTTCGCTTATATTCTCGCAAGCAAGCGAAATGGCACATTGTACATTGGCTTTACTGGTGATCTTACGAGGCGGGTTTTTGAGCACAAGGAGAAACTTGTTGCTGGATTCACGCAGCGCTACGATGTGTCCTCGTTGGTGTATTACGAAATTCATGAATCTCCACGTATGGGAATTCAAAGAGAGAAACAACTGAAGAAGTGGAATCGAAAGTGGAAGCTGCGCCTGATCGAGAAGCATAATCCTCAATGGCTTGACTTGTATCAGGACGGTGTTATTCTTCCACTACCGTTCGAATAGTCAAGTTCTGGATGCCCGCTAGAAACATGCGGGCATGACAAATGTAAACGCTGGTCATTCCCGAACGCTTGCTGTCGGGAATCCAGAAAATGTGTAAGGTCTGGATTCCCACCAAAAGCGTGTGGGAATGACATATTAAGAAGAACTCAACCTTATGGCAACCGACAAATCCATCCAGCAAGCGCTTACCCAACCGTATAGCCTCCCGTATTTCAGGCAGTATGTTCTCGGCCCCATATTCGGGGATCACCTGACTGTCTATACCTCGTCGCTTCTGATGGTGCTCAATCCATCGGAGAAGAAAGTGGCAACCTCGATCAAGAAGTACGGTGAGATCAAAGTCACCGATTACAAGCAGGTGGACTTGTACGAGGTCGCACTTTCCGAAAGCGTTGTTGTCGAGCGGAACAAGGTGAGCATCGGCGCTGTAGTAAAGAAGCTCATTGCCGGAAACAACGCTGTGTTGGCGAACTTCTATTATCCGGATGACCCCGGGCGAAGCTGGCGCTTCTCGTTCATCGCCAAAGACCAGATACTCGAAGGCGATGACGTAAAGAGGGTCGAGACAAACCCGAAGCGCTACACGTACATCCTCGGACCGAACGAAAGCTGCAGAACCGCGGGCGAGCGTTTCAGCAAGCTCTCCACACAATCGGAGTTCACAGTCAAGGCATTTGAAGACGCATTCTCGGTTGAGAAGCTCTCCAAGAAGTTCTTTGATGAATACAAGGAGCACTATCAGGCAGTTTGTTGACCACCTGAACAAACGAGCGACGAAAGCTTCGGTGTTCAATGGCGACGAGAAAGCTGTCCGTGATTTTGCCAAGAAACTGCTCGGCAGAATCGTCTTCCTTCACTTCGTGCAAAAGAAGGGCTGGCTCGGGGCCACGAACGATCGATGGCAGGACGGCAACAGGAATTTCATTCAGGATCTGTTCCTCACTTCTGGCAAGAGGGATACCTTCTATCCCCTCTGGCTCCGGACGCTGTTCTATGATTCTCTCAACAACCCGGAGCGAAAGCACAACGACTTCAAACTCCCGGACGGCAAAACCGTCATGGTTCCGTACCTCAACGGCGGATTATTCGAGGATGACGACCCGAAAGGCGTGCTGACGTTTCCTCCCCGCTTGTTTGAGGACCTGTTCGACTTCTTCAACCAGTACAACTTCACCATCTACGAAGACAGTCCCGACGACCACACCGTGGCCGTTGACCCCGAAATGTTGGGCCACATCTTCGAGAACCTGCTGGAAGATAACAAGGACAAGGGGGCGTACTACACTCCCAAAGAGATCGTTCATTACATGTGCCAGGAAAGCCTGATCGAGTACCTTGCTACGAAGCTGGACATACCGGAGCGCTTGGGCTACCAGAAATTGGGCACAGACCAAACACAGATGTTCGGCAACGAAGTGAAGAAGGATCAGTTCGATCTGTTGAATGAACACAAGACACCCTCGCCCGGCATTACACGACAGGATGTTGAACGGTTCATTAAGAACAAAGAAACCACATCGCAGATTATCGCCAACGCCAAGGATATCAACAAGCATTTGGATGATGTGAAGATTTGCGACCCGGCGATTGGCTCAGGTGCATTCCCGATGGGGCTGCTGCAGGAGATCTTCCACGCCAAGCAGGTGCTCAAGGAGTCCGCCGAAGGCGGAGCCGAGATACCTGAACTCGACAAGGCAAAGGACGCTGAAATAAAAGAGCGCATCATCCAGGACTCGATTTACGGCGTTGACATTGAAAAAGGCGCCGTGGATATTGCCCGGCTCCGCGTCTGGCTGTCGCTGATTGTGGATGAGGAACTACCGAGGCCGCTCCCCAACCTGGACTTTAAGATTGTAGTAGGAGACAGCCTGCTGCCCAAGCTACGTGTGAACGACGAGGAAGAGATTGTTGATATTGACTGGAACATTCTGGACAAAACCTACCGATTTGTTGACGATAACAAGCAGTTGATAGAAAAGCTCAAGAGCAAACCTGAATCAACTCGTTGATGACCAGCGCAAGTATTTCTCAGCAAGAACCGACAAACACAAGAACACGCTGAAGCAAACCATACGTGACTTGAAGATTTCAATTCTGACCACACAGTTGCACTTAGACAAGATAAAGTACTCCGAGGTGAGCGTTACAACGCAGGATATGTTTGGCGGCGGAAAAAAAGACAAACAGGAGAAGCAAAAGAAAGCAGAGGTGATGCTCAAGCTCGCCGGATTTGACAAGACGCTGAAGCATCTTGAACATTTGCAGAAACACCCCAACAAGCCCCTGCAGTTCTTTGACTGGAAGCTTGACTTCCCGGAGATACTGAATAGCGCCATCGCGGAACGTGAGGGGTTTGATATTGTGATTGGAAATCCGCCTTGGGTCTCTATGAAGGGAAAGTTTGGAATAGAGGAATCAAAACGTAACAACTTTGAGGTGCTTCAACAATTCTACACTGTCAGCACATACAGACCGAATCTATTCGAGTTCTTTGTTATCAAGGCATTGACATTGGTTCAAAAGAATTGTGTTTTCTGTTTCATAATCCCTGACAGACTGGGATACAATTCGTATCTGGGATACCTAAGAAACTCCCTTCTGAGTAATCAGCGCATCGTTGAGATAGTCTACAAGTGGAAATTTGAAACAGTAATTGCTGACACGATGACCTTGTTGTTGAGAAATGTTGAACAGGACAACTATCTCATTAGAGTGAAGAATAGACCATTAGAGGATGCCCTTCTGATTGCAAAGCACGAATATCTTTTGAATCCCAATTTCATTTTCAAGAGCTACGATAAAGAGTTTACGCGCAACTTGGTCAACAAAATAAGGTCTAGCTCGAGACCGCTTCTTGAGTTTGCTACGACTGGAACTGGATTCATTGGGGTATCTTCTCTGATTAGTGAAAAACGGCAGAACAAGAATCAGATTGAGATTCTAAAGGGAGAGTGCATTTCGAACTATAGGGTCGATTACAAACTGTACTATGATTTTAGGGAGGCCAATATCAAAGGTGGGACCAAAGATACTCGCAAGTTGGGCAAGAAGAACAAGGTTCTTGTGAGAAAAACAGGTAACAGAATAATCGCTGCCGTAGATGTCGAGGGGCTGTACCCTGAGCAGTCTCTCTATTTCATATATGATCTCATTGCAGGAATTTCGCCTGAGTATCTACTTGCATTACTAAACTCTAAGTTGCTAACATGGTATTACCTGAACCAACTTGTGACGAATGAGGATAGTACCCCCCAAATAAAAAACTATGATCTGGACAACCTACCCATTGTCCATCGTGGCAATCAGGCGGTCATTCAGGAGATTGTCACACAGATTATCGCAACTGATTCGCGTACAAATGCACTGTTAGTGAGAAAACTCGATACCATTGCATTTCATCTCTACAATCTCACGTACACGGAGGCGAAAGTGATCGACCCCGCCTTAAGTGAGGAGGAGTTTAGTCGGTATGGTGCATGACCATCGGCGGGCAGGCCGTCGTTAACAGAGGGGGAGTAAAATCGGTATCGTGTGTGAACAGTCGCATCATTCTGTCATCCCGAATGTTTTTGTCGGGCATCCCGATAATGTGCAAGGCCTGGATTCCCACCGACAACGAGTGGGAATGACACAGAAAGAAGCTGGTCATTCCCGAACGCCTCAATCGGGAATCCAGAGAAGAGCAATATGTTGGATGCCCGCCAAACACACGCGGGCATGACATGTCAGCAGGGCAATGTGAAAAGTACCATCGGGAAAGTAGTCATGAGGCAATCACAGAATCATTGGAAGAGCCAGCATGAAACAAAAAGCATATTGTGCAATCATCGGTGACATCAACCGTTCCCGGTCGCTTGAAGGTCGTGGGAAAGTGCAGCAAAAGTTTGCCGCGGCAGTTGAAACCATCAACAAGGAATTCAAAACCTCGATTGCCTCGAAGTTCCTTGTCACGCTGGGAGACGAGTTCCAGGGGTTGCTCATCACGCCGGAGGTAAGCTACGATCTGGTGCGCCGGTTTGAGGACCTGATGGAGCCGGTGCCATTTGCGTTCGGGGTTGGCATCGGCGCACTCTCAACGCCGCTCAGGAAGGACAAAGCTCTCGGCATGGATGGCGAAGCATTCCATCGCGCCCGCACGGCACTCAAGGAAGCAAAGCGAAGGAAGCGAACGGTGTATTACTCGTTCGACTCCGAAGCTGAAGTGCTTGTCAACGCTCTCATCGCCCTGATGGACAAGCAATGGCAGCGGCTCACGGCCAGACAGAAACGGATTGCTCAACTTCTGAAGGACCAAAGTCCCAAGGATGTTGCCCGCCGGCTTCGCATCTCCACGCAGGCGATCTCCAAGACCAGGAAATCTGCGGCGATGGTCGAGCTGGAGGAGGCCGCCGATGCGCTCCGGCAATTCCTGCAAAAGCTCAAACAACCTTAAAGGGTTGTTTTTCATGAATCAACCTTAAAAGGTTGATTACAGAATATCAACACTACTTGGTTGAGTCCCGGCATGATGGAACATAGTCTGACGTACTTTGCAGTGCTTGTATGCTTGTACTCGTTCTTTGAATTCTTCCTGAAGCGCACACTGTGGAAGCCGTCGGGTGAGCACACAGGCAGGGTGGCTACGATACAGGCAGTTGTTCTCTTGTTCACGCTACTCATTGGAACATCAGGGTTCTCTTCCGTAACGCTAACGATTGGTTCCGTCCTTGTTGTGGTAGCATATTCCTGCTACACGTTGTTCAGCAGAAAGTATTCAAACGAAAAACTCGCCCTCGAAAACTTTCTCTGCAAACAGGCGTTCATGGGAATACTATTGTACATTCTCTGGCGCATTGCTCTACCCATAACGGTCCATGACTGGTACGCACAGTGTGAAGGTGTTGTGCTCGCCGGGTTTGGAGAAAAGGCTGATGTGCTGCGAGACAGGTTTGCCCTAGTTCTGAGCATCGTCGCTTCCTACATATTCATGATCGACGGCGGGACAAGAATTGTCAAAGGCATTGTGGGAAAATTCCCTGTCCTCTATCAGAAGGTGCTGAAGGCGCTCAACGAGGAGGGCAATAACAAAGAAACACCGACCGAGAGTGAAGAGAACGTTGGGGAATGGATAGGGATTCTTGAACGCTTGATTGCACTGACATTCGTTCTCACAGGCAGCTTCACAGCAATTGCCTTTGTTCTTACAGCCAAGTCAATAGCTCGTTTTAATGAGCTTGGGAACAAAGACTTTGCTGAGTACTATCTCCTTGGCACATCAGGAAGCATGATCGCAGCCATCGGTGTTGGAGTGCTTGTGAAGATTATCTTTGGCTTTTGAACGAAGGGTAGTCATGGGTGTTCACCATTTTCATGTGCCAGCTGAGGCTGCGCGAAGAGAGTACGCCGTCTACATAATCGTTGCAGCCCATAGAATAAGCAAGAAGATACGCTTGTATGTAGGAAAGACCGGCGACAACCGGGAAGGATGCAATCCAATAATCTCGCGGGCAGGGAACCATCTCTCATTCAATCCGATCCATTCACAGTCTCGCAACAGGTTGGGCGATCCAGAGAATTATGACTTCGATTTCTTCTTCACATGTTTTGGCGGCTATGTGGAACCCTCCAAGTCCCGGGCCGGAATCGACCTCGTCAATGAGATGGAGAGACAGTTGAATGTGCTGGCTCAAGAAACACTTGGAGAGATTGAGAACCCATATAAGGGAACCGCGCACGTTTCAGTGAAGCAGAGGGAATATCGCCGCAAGCTTGCATTACCGCAACGTATCAAGCAACTTCAGGATTTGGTAGACACGGTGAAGAGGCATCTGAGAAACATCGACGGGGCTGGGAAATGACCATGACTATGGTGACGGCAATGAAGACGTCCGAGTTGCAGATGGTTCATCAAAATGGAGTTCCAATGCTTCCTTGAGGTTTTTGAGCGCTTCATCCTCAGTCTCCCCCTGCCTCGCCACATCAACCTCGACACATTGCGCAACGAACCAGTTTTCTTCTCTTGTCACAACAGCTGTGAGCTTCTTTGTCATACGGCCCGGCCTCCGCTCTGGTGAAAACGAATCAGCCCCTTACCAAGTAGATAAGAGGCTTTCTCGTTTTTTGTAGCGGGGACAGGACTTGAACCTGCAACCTTCGGGTTATGAGCCCGACGAGCTACCAATTGCTCCACCCCGCGATCATGTATTTCAATTGCCGCGAGCCAACCCAATCGTTGAGTGGCAGCTCATTTCTGCCACGAAATCCGCCATCTTCTTGACGGGCTCCACCCCGCGATCGTGTGTACAAGATACGAAATGATCGACCGTATGTCAAGTTATGAAGGGAAGTTGACCCCAGGCTCATTCCCAAAGGCCTGATACCTTCATGCCGGCAGCCGCGAAACGGATCGCAGCCAACAGAAGGGCAACCCCCATCACGATATACACTGTCCCGAGAATCCGGGGCGAAAGGAGACCGGAGAGCCGCAGCGAGATACCGAGCGTGATCATTGTTGCCATCACGATGTACCCCCTCCAATCAAGAAATGAAAAGGCACAGGGAAACGGGTGCGTGATCGATGCAATTCGCTGGATGTGCTTCTTCGGAATACGCGCAAACATGAGGTAGTAGAAGAGGGCACCGGCAGCCCCATCGGCGAATGGCAGAGCGGCTGATGAAGTCGGCACCAGCGCAGTCCAGCCCCGTGTGCACAATATTCCCCCGGCAATTCCCCAGACTGAGGCGGCGACGAAGAAGAGCGCGCGCCTGGGAATGCCGGGCTTGAACCGCTCTACAAACTTCACAGAAGGTCGAACCACGGATTGTCGCCTGCCGTTCTTCGATGACTACCGCAACAACTCTGCAAGACTTTCAAATGATTCGTGCATGTCGTTGAACAACTTCTCCATCGTGGCCTCATCGACGATATCTTTCATTGCGACCATGTCGGTGAGTTGGGATACAAGTTCTTTGCTCCCGTTGTCGAACTCCTGTTTTCGTCCGGCAAATTTCTTCGGGAGCTTCGCTTTGTGGATTGCGTTCGCCTCGGCAAGGAGTGTATCAAGCCTGGCCCTGATGGCGGCGAAATCCCCTTTTGGCAGTGCATCATGGACAAGCGGATGGAGTATGTGGTGGAACACAGCCATCTCCTTAAGCGGAAAGTCCGGTTCGGATTTCTTCTCCTTCTGCTCCCGGGCCTCTGCAAGCATCCCCGATGCAATGACCATTGTGAAGACGAGTGAAATAATGGCCTTCATGTCGCTCCTTTCCCGAGGTGTATGATCCTTGTTCATAACCAACCATTGTCTCTGTACCACGCAACGGTATTCTGTATTCCATCCGCCAGAGGTATCTGCCTGTTCGAACCCAAAATCCCTTGCTGCCCTTGATGCATCGCACGTCCAGTAATCCTGAACCATATCGCGGGCCTTTTCGAAATTGATCAATGCGGGCTTTGAGCTGAACAACGCAAACAGCTCCGCAAATGTCGCTACAACGAACACCGCGGGTTCAGGCAGGCGAACTCGAAACGCCTTTCGATTCAAAGCCTTCTGGGCGGCCTCGTCCGATCTCCTTCCATCCGTAGACGCTTTTGCTGGAGATAAAATACGTCCGGCCGATTGCAGCGGCGCTTTCGGCCGCCATCACAAACCCGCGCACCAGGTCCTGCACATGGATCATGCTGACAAGTTTCTCGCCAAACCCGACGGTTGGCTGCAGGCCTTTGTTCACTGTACTGAAGAACTCAAAGACATCCTTGTCCCGCGGTCCGTACACGACAGGTGGGCGGACAATGGTAATGGCGAGGTCGCTGGAAGCTTTCAGACATTCTTCTTCAGCCTGCCATTTGCTCTTCCCGTAGGACGTGATCGGGTGCGGAGCGGTTTCTTCGGTGATGGGAATTCTTGACGGGCTGGGTCCGACGGCAGCCTGACTGCTGATGTGCACGAACCGTTTGAGGGACGGGTTATGTTTTGTCGTGGCATCGAGCAGGTTTTTGCGTTCCAGCTGCATTCCCCCGATAATATTCCGCCCTTGTCTTTGCTTTTGTCACGCCTGCAGAATGATACACATAATCAACTCCCTCAACTGCATTTCGCAACGCATCCGGATCGAAGAGGTCTCCCTGGATGAACTCGATATCAAGCCCCTTCACCCATGTAAGATCGCTTGTCTTCCGCACCAGACAGCGGACAGCATAGTGTCGCGACAACAGGAGTTCAACCAGATGGCTTCCGATGAATCCGTTCCCTCCGGTTACCAATACTTTCATTCGCCGCTGGCTGTGAGGTGAGTCCTGTCTGAATGACAGATAGGGAAATTCGATTGACTTTGTAGGTACGTTCAAGTATATTGAAAACGAATTTGAGAATCAATGCGGGCTGAAGCATGCAGGCGCGCATTTTCTGGCCTACCGACATGCAATCGGAATACTGAACAGCAAACGAGGTACATACACTGTGACCGGACAAAAGAAATCCGCAGATCTATTTGAAAAGTGTCGTTCTTTCACACGCGCAGATGAAATCAAAGCAGCAGGATATTACCCCTACTTCCGACCAATCGAGGAGAATGAAGGACCGGTAGTCGTTATTGAGGGGCGGAAAGTCATCATGGCAGGTTCAAACAACTACCTTGGGCTTACCGCCGATCCCCGAGTGAAGGCTGCGGCAATGAAGGCCGTCGAGAAATACGGGACGGGATGCTCCGGCTCCCGCTACCTTACCGGGACACTCAATCTCCACGTTGAGCTGGAAGAACGCCTGGCGCAGTTCTTCAAGAAGGAAGCCTGCCTGTTGTTCAGTACGGGATATCAAACGGCACAAGGCATCATTCCCACGCTGGTACAAAAGGGTGATTACGTCATCTCGGACCGTGATAACCATGCCTGTATCGTGGCCGGCAACCTGATGGCCAAGGGAGCGTTTGGCGAGTTCGTACGCTTCAAGCACAATGATATGAACGACCTCAAGCGCGTAATGTCGAAACTCCCGGCCAACGCGGGAAAACTGCTTGTGTCGGATGGTGTGTTCAGTACAACGGGGACTATTGCAAACGTCCCGAGTCTGGTTGCAGTGGCACACGAGCATGGCGCACGGCTCCTGATCGATGATGCGCATTCGGTGGGTGTCATCGGGAAGGGTGGCAGAGGAACGGCAAGTTACTTCGGGCTGGATGATCAGGTCGATATGACGATGGGGACCTTCAGCAAGACGTTCGCGTCGCTTGGGGGTTTTGTTGTTGGCGAGAGGGCGGTCATCAATTATATCAAGCACACGTCGCCGGCCCTGATCTTCAGCGCGAGCCCCACTGCGGCTTCCGTTGCCGCCGCTCTTGCAGCCCTGGAGATTCTTGAGAAGGAACCCGAGCGGATCACACGTCTCATTTCAAACGCGGACAAGATGCGAAAAGGCTTCAAGCAGATGGGGTTCAACGTGATCGACGGCGAGACGGCCATCGTTCCGGTCATCATCGGAGATGATCCGAATACATTCAAATTCTGGCGCGCACTTGTTCGATGCCGGCGTGTTCGTCAATGCATTCATCAGCCCGGGCGTACCCAACGGCATGCAGATGATGCGCACGAGTTACATGGCGACGCACGAAGATCATCATCTCAACAAGATCCTCGAAACCTTCGGCACGATCGGCAGGGAGCTTGGCGTCATCAACTAGAGTATTCCGGTAGTTCTTTCCTCAAGTGTTCGCGGTGTAGTGCAATGTGTTCAAATCTCCCGGCGATGCGATAAGTTGCCGGCACAGAGGGTTCTGCAGGGATTCGCATGACACCAATTTCTGTTCGTCCTGTTCTTACCAAACGAGATGAAAAGGCTTTCATAAAGTTTCAATGGAAAGTCTACGACGGCAATTCTTACTGGGTGCCTCCGCTCCTCATGGACAGGCGGAAGCTTATTGACAGAAAGAACAATCCGTTCTACAAGCACGCTGAAATGGAGATGTTCCTTGCGGAGAAGGACGGAGAAACCGTGGGGCGAATCGCGGCTATCATCAACCACAACCACAACAAGGAACATAACGAGAATATCGGATTCTTCGGGTTCTTTGAATGTATCGATGATCAGGCCGTTGCCAATGCACTGTTCGACGCTGCGAAGAGCTGGCTGAGGCAAAAGAAGGTGACCGCCATGCGCGGACCGGCAAGCCCTTCGGTGAACGATGAGTATGGACTTCTCGTCGAAGGGTTTGACAAGTCGCCGGCAGTGCTCATGGTCTACAACCCGGCATACTATCAGCGCCTCGTTGAAGGCTATGGCTTCACAAAGGCGAAGGATCTGTACGCGTACTATGTGCACAAGGACAAGGTGTTTACGGAGAAGATGACCCGCGTGTCGGAGTTGGTGAAGAAGCGGCAGGGGATTGTCTTCCGATCACTCAACATGAAGGACTTCGACAACGAAGTGATGAGGATTCGGGATCTTTATAATAGAGGATGGCAACACAATTGGGGTGAAGTGCCCATGACGGAAGAGGAGTTCCAGTACGTTGCGAAAGACCTGAAGGCAATTGTGAACCCGGAACTGGTGATTATCGCCGAAGTGAACGGAACGCCCGTGGGTTTTGCGATGTCGTTGCCGGATCTGAATGTGGTCATGAAGGATAACAGGAATGGGTACCTGGTACCGTTTCTCATACGATTTCTGTTATTCAAAAAGAAGATCGATTTCGTCCGGATTGTAATCCTCGGTGTCGTTCCCGAATACCTGAACTCGGGGATCGGTGGCGTACTGTTTTATGAGACGGCACGTCGCTCCGTGGCACAGGGCTATCCCCACGGTGAAGCAAGCTGGGTGGTTGAAGACAATGTGATGATGAACCGCGGGGCGGAGTTGCTGCGCGGCGAACGGACCAAGACCTACCGGGTCTATGAAATGCAGTTGTAGCTCCATGCTGGTCGTCGAATGAACACCTTCGACGTGTCATGATACTCACTCAAGAACGCGAGGTAGACTATGCCCGTCAAGAAAGTTGATAAGATATGGATGAATGGAAAACTCGTGAACTGGGATGATGCGAAGATTCACGTGCTCTCGCATGTCATTCACTACGGCTCGAGCTGGTTCGAAGGAATCCGGTGCTATGAAACGGCAAAGGGGACGGCGGTGTTCCGGCTCGACAAACATATCCGGAGGCTGTTCGACTCGACGAAAATCTACCGCACTGACATCCCGTATACGGAACCGCAGATCGAGGATGCGATCCTGACGACCATCCGTGCCAACAAAATGCGAGCCTGCTACATCAGGCCGGTGGTGTACCGCGGGTATGGAGATGTTGGCGTCAATCCGCTTGGGTGTCCCGTGGATGTGACGATTGCCGTGTGGGAGTGGGGAAGCTACCTCGGAGCAGAGGCCCTCAACAATGGCATCGACGTGTGCATCTCGACATGGCAGCGTCCTGCCCCCAATACGCTTCCGCAAATGGCGAAGGCCGGTGGGAACTATGCCCTCTCGCAGTTGATGAAGATAGAGGCGATCAAAGGAGGATTTGCAGAAGCAATAGCTCTTGACGTGAGCGGTAACCTGAGTGAAGGGAGCGGAGAAAATCTGTTCGCCGTGAAGGACGATGTGACTCTACACACCTCCGTTATCCTCGTCGCTGTTGCCCGGTGTGACGCGGGCGTCCATCATGCAGATCGCCAAGGAAACCGGCCACGATGTGCGCGAAACAAGCATACCCCGTGAGATGGTCTACGTTGCGGACGAGTTGTTCTTCACAGGCACCGCAGCCGAAGTCACGCCGATCCGCTCGGTTGACAAAGTACTTGTGGGCAATGGCAAGCCCGGTCCCGTGACGCTGAAACTCCAGAAGCTGTTCTTTGATGTGGTGAAGAACGGCAAGGATACACACAACTGGTTGAAGTTTGTGTACAATGACTGATCTTCCGTAGAGGTGTTGCCCGGCAGCACCTCTTCATGTTCTCTCCAGGAGGTGTCCCATGAAGAAACCTCAGCGCCGCCCGGTCAAACGTGCAACCAGAACTCCACGGAAGCGCGCACGCACCGCATCTCGCCATCGTGGTGAACCGGTCCTCACGGTGACTCCGCTCTCTGCTCCGATCCAGAGTATACTTGTCCCGATAGATTTTTCCGTCCACTCAAAGAATGCTCTTCGCTACTCCTTGTTGCTGGCGGAACAGTTCGGGGCGTCTCTTCATCTCATCTATGTTGTGGAGCCAACCATCTATCCTTCGGACCTCGGGTTTGGCCAGGTGGTACTACCCGAAGTGGAGGAGGAGTTGCGCGATCGCGGGTTCGGAGAATTGAAGGCTCTCATTGAACGGGAGATCGGGACCCGTGCGAAAGCCACCTCGGTTGTGCGTACAGGGAAGCCACATCAGGAGATTCTTCGGGAGGCCGAGGAACAACATGTCGACCTGATTGTCGTTGCCTCCCACGGGCACACGGGAGTTGAGCAGATTCTCTTCGGCAGTACTGCGATGAGGATTGTGCGGCTGGCGAAATGTCCGGTGCTCACCGTGAGGCCGCAGGAATAGAATTGAGGGCTCCTCTCAACGCACGAGGGACGTCCACTTGGATGTCCCTCGTTTGCGTTTCGGCACCTGAATGAAGCTGCCAGCATTCCAGTCGGGAAATCCCTTACGCCATATCGAGGATTCGTCCGTATACAACGTCGAAACTGAAGCTCTTCGCCTTGCTGCGGGATTCGATATATTCGGCGACGGATTCAATTCTTGCCGGTATGGACATGATCTTCTCCTGCGCCTTCCTTCCGACCTCATTCAGATACGTCATCACGTCGATCTTCCAGAGGGCGATCAACTGCTCGACAATCCTCTTGTAGTCTCGCAGCCCGTAAATTCCAGCACGGCGGATGACATCGGCATAGTCGTTGAAGTTGGCAATGGAAATTCCCGGCATGTCGATGCTTGGCATGATTGCTGACGCGGCGGCAAGAGCGTTGTTCGGGTCCCGGGCGAGAATCTCCCTGAAGATGTTCATGTAGAAGGCATAGTGCCTGGATTCATCCTGCGCGATCTTCTGCGTGATTGCATGAAGCAGTGGCTCGGATGCGGCGACCAACTTCCCGGTATTGCCATGTGATATCTGGGTGGCCTTCTCCTGACAGGAGGTATAGATGAAGAGTTTGTAGGGATCGCCGGTCCACTGCGGATGGAATCCTGCGCGCAGATAATCGAACTGAATGCCTTCGAGCGCTTCGAAGTTCAACAAGCGCGAGTCACGGATGTAATCGCGCAGGATGTTCCCGTGCCGGTCCTCTTCGGCAGTCCAGAGTTTGTTCCACCGGCTCCAGAATGTGGTGGTGCCAAGATGCTCGGCAATCAGGCGATGAAAATACGGGAGCCCCTCCTCTGTAACGATGTTGATTGTGATTGCGACGCGAATGCTGTCGGGGATGCCGCGGGCTCGGGCACGCAGCTCGGTGGTGATCCTGTCGTCCAAATCCTTTTCGCCGGCTGGCAGAAACTCTGAAGGGAACCACAGTTCCCGCTTTGCCTGATGCTTGTCAATGAATTCTCTTACTATTGGTTCAAGATCTGAGAGGACTTCAAGCTTGGAGGGAAGGGTCGCGGGCTGGCGCACAGCGCTGGTCGAGGGCAATCGATGGGTTCCAATGAACGTGAAAGGGTAAATGAACTTGTCACAACATACACAGATTCCACGCGAGAAGCAATCACTCTTTCATTGCCGCTCGACGGTTAAGGGACTGCACGTTGAGCCCCGAGCTAACAGCTCAGTAGGTGATTGATACCAGCTGCCCGGAGGCGAAGGAAACGGATGTCTATTTCTCCCTCTCCACCACGAAATCCGCAAATGCAACGAGCGAGCGTTTTGATGGTGAGTCGGAAAAGGTGGAGATATTTTCCTTTGCCTGGGCGGAATAGTGTACTGCCCGGCTTGCCGCGTACTCGAGTCCGCCGAATCTCGTCACGAACTCCACAATCTCGTTCACTTTCATCTTCCGTCCGCCCGACTTGATCATCGAGAGGATTTCCCTCCCGGCTTTCTTTGGCGCTTTGGTGATGGCGTGAATCAGCGGCAAGGTGAGCTTCTTTTCGCTGAGGTCGAGTCCGGTTGGCTTGCCGGTGATGCTCTTCCTTCCAACATAATCAAGGAGGTCATCCCGAATCTGGAATGCCATCCCGACATTCTCCCCGTAGTCGCGCAGCATCCGGTGCTTCTCCGGATCGTCAGACGAGCTGGTTGCCCCGATTTCACAGCAGGTGGAAAGGAGGGATGCTGTCTTGTCACCTATTATCGTGAGATAGGTTTGTTCATCCATGTCAAGCTGGCGACTTTTTTGAATCTGATGAATCTCTCCCTCGCTCATTCTCCTCACAGACGTGGAGGTGATCTTAAGGAACCTGAAGTCGTCGTGATCGAGCGAGAGGAGAAGCCCCTTGGCGAGCAGGTAGTCTCCCATCAGTACGGCAATCTTGTTCTTCCACACGGCATTGATTGAGGCGATGCCACGCCGTGTATCCGCATCATCGACCACGTCGTCATGAATGAGCGTTGCGGTGTGCAGGATTTCGACGAGCGCCGCGCCGCGGTGAGTCTTTGCGTTCACGCCACCACAGAGCTCCGCGGAGAGGAGCACAAGGATTGGCCGGACTTTCTTCCCCTTCTGGCGGACGATGTATTTTGTGACGAGGTCGACGAGACTGATCTTTGACTTGATCGATTGGGAGAAGACTTTTTCAAACGTCTCCATGTGACCCTCAATCGGTCGGGCGATTTCCTTGAGATCCAAAAATGAACCTGAAATATCGTGTGGGAATGACGGAATTATGTGATGCCGTGAGTGCGTCCGTCGATCGGTGGGCACTCTATCTGACGTTTATGTTGGGGTGGTTTCCTTTCGTTTCCCCCGCCAGGCGAGTGCGGAGATACCAATGCTGATTTCATACAACACGAACAGCGGCACGGCAAGCAGTACCTGGCTTACCGGGTCGGTTCCCGGAGTCAGAAAAGCTGCGAGAACGAAGATCACAACTATGGCATGACGTCGGTAGTGTCGCATGAATGCGGGCGTGAGAATGCCAAGCTGCGAAAGGAACCACGACACCATGGGCAATTCGAACACCACGCCTGCAGCCAACATCACGCTGATGATAAAGCTCATATACTCGCCGATCGCGATGTTATTCGCGATCTGCGTTGACCCGAACCCAGCAAAGAATGTAAGTGCTGCAGGCAGCATGACAAAATATGAAAATGCAATCCCCGCAAGGAAACAGAATGACGAAAAGAAGACGATCCACTTGATGTACCGGCGCTCCTTCGGAAGCAACCCCGGCGCGATGAACGCCCAGAGCTGATACAGAATGTTCGGCACGCTAAGGATAATGCCGCCAATGATTGCCACCTGCATGTACAAAAACAATTGCCCGAATGGTTTCAGATTCTGAAGATGGATTGGTTGCTGCCCCGGCGAGAGGCTGCTGTTGAGGCGAACGACCGGTCCGAGCATCACCGCGTCCATGATCCAATCAATGAACACCCAGCAAATAATTGTCCCGAGAACGACTCCGAGTGCCGCCTTGATGATGCGCCAGCGGAGCTCTTCGAGGTGGTCGAGGAACGACATTTCCTTCTCGGTCTGCTCGGGACCCGCCTCAGTTGCCGATGTGGAATTCGCAGCCACTTTTCCTTCGTCCCCGGTTTCTATAATACATCTTGATTGTATTGGAGGCCCAACGAGAACAGATGGACTCCATTGACGGTTGGGTCATCCAGCATTGCTGCATACTCGAATCTGACAGACACGGGAAGATCGAGCCCTAGCTTCGCAAGAGGAGCACAAAGCCCCGCTCCGAGGCGAACGAATGATTCTTCATGATACCCGTAACCGCCAATCCTGAACGAAACAATCTCATACACAATCCCTTCGACACCAACCCCCCAATTGTCTCTTCGTGTATCCTGGTGTGCATTTGTTCGGTTGCGATATTCGCCAGTTATCATGAAGTGGAATGGCATTAACCGTTCATCGACTTCAGCGTGAGTCTGGAAATGGTATGCAAGCCCGATGCTCAAGTACTGTGGAACGGCAATGGTCGTGGTGAACCTCGACGAGGTTTGCTGGGAGAACACATCAATGGTCTCAGTCTTAATATCTTCTCCAATATTCTGGTAGCATATTCCGATGCTTACCTGCTGGTTTGGAGGATCATCGTTTGAAGAAAAGCGGAAAGTGTATTGCACTCCAAAATCAAACAACAATGGTTTTGTAACCGTCGTTTTGTATATCGAGCCGGGGATGTAAGCCCCTGACCGGTCATATCGTTTGGCTCCTACTCCAACAGAGAAGTCAGCAATCTTTTTGCCGATGCTGATGCCAACGGTATACTCGTACGGGTTGAATTCCTGGACGGGCCCGTCCGGGGATTGTTCTGCTGTAAACCGAAACGCACCGTAATTGTGGCGAGTGTACAGCAGCCCAATTTCCACGAAGGCGGTATGTATGGCTCCCCTGAATGAGCGGTATCCACTCGAACGTATGTTTTCCTCGTTCTCATTGATCTGACCGTACGAAAGAGAAATCCCCTTGATGCCAGCAAGTCCGGCCGGGTTGCTCGTCATTGCTCCCACGTAAGCCGGAACAGCAACAAACGACTCACCCATTGCCATCGTCCGAGGATCAACTGACATTTCAAGGCTTGTGTGTTGTCCCCAGGCGTCGCTATAGATCATGGTGCACATAATTGCGGAGAGACAGAAAGCAGTTGATACTCCGGCGATACGACGATGATCCTTGTTGCTCATATGGCCTCCTAGCTGCATAGCGTAATTGACTGGTGGCAGACGCAGCGATCTGCGTCCGGAAGAACAGTAACCACGTTAGCAATATTGCCGGAGGTACTCCTTTGGTTGTTTACACTGATCGGAGTTCTGAATACAGTGGGAACTTGTTGCACAACTCTTCCACTCTTTTCGCCACTGAAGCGTACACATCTTTCTTCCCCATGTTTGCCACTACTTCATTGATAAGCTCGCCGATATACTCCATTTCACGCTCCTTCATTCCACGGGTGGTCAGTGCCGGTGTTCCAATTCGGATTCCACTGGTAATGAGAGGGCTCTTGTCGTCGAATGGGACGGCGTTCTTGTTCACCGTTATCCCGGATTCATCAAGAGCTTCCTGCGCTTCCTTGCCTGTTACCTTCTTGCTCCTCATATCCACGAGCATCAGATGGTTGTCCGTTCCTTTGGAGATAATATAGTAGCCAAGGCCGACGAGCGTTCTTGCCAGCGCCTGGGCGTTCCTGATCACCTGCTTCCCGTACACTTCGAACTCCGGCTGCAAGGCCTCCTTGAAAGCGACGGCCTTTCCGGCGATGACGTGCATCAATGGTCCGCCCTGGATACCGGGAATGACCATCGAATCGATGAGCTCGGACATTCTTTTCGTTCGGCCCGACTTCGGTGCGACGATTCCGAAGGGATTGTCGAAGTCCTTTCCCATGAGAATGAGGCCACCACGCGGACCGCGAAGCGTCTTATGCGTCGTTGACGTTACAACATGACAATGGGGGATGGGGTCATTGAGAAGTTTCCGGGCAATCAATCCTGCGGGATGGGCAATATCGGCAAACAGAAACGCCCCGATCTTATCGGCAATCTGGCGGAATGCCTTGTAGTCGATGTTCCTTGAATACGCGCTTGCGCCGACAGTGATCATTTTGGGTTTTTCCCGGGTTGCAATGTCTTCAACTTCGTTGTAGTCAATACAGCCCGTCTCCCTGCCCACTCCGTACGCAACGAAGTTGTAGAACTGTCCTGAGAAATTTACCGGCGACCCGTGTGTCAGGTGTCCACCGTGGGAGAGGTTCATTCCCATCAGCTTGTCACCGGGCTTGACGAGTGTGAAATATACCGCCATGTTCGCCTGCGATCCGGAATGAGGCTGCACGTTTGCATACTCCGCCCCGAACAGTGTCTTTACCCGGTCGCGCGCAAGGTCCTCTGCGACGTCAACAAACTCACATCCGCCGTAATAGCGTTTTCCCGGATATCCTTCTGCATACTTATTGGTCAAGGGCGAGCCAACTGCCTCGAGTACAGCCAGGCTGACGAAGTTCTCCGATGCGATCAACTCCAGCTTCGTGTTCTGCCGGTGGATTTCCTTTTTGATGGCTGCAAAGACTTCAGGATCGGACTGTCTGAGATGGTTCATGGGAGTAGACGCGATTGTACTTGATAAGGAACCTCTGTCACACCGGCGCGGATCGTTGCCGGTTGTTACTCTTCCTCGTACCGCTGGAACCAGGGTTCACTGAGTGACACTGAAAACGACACTCTGAATACTTTGTCCTTCACGAGGCCGTTGTTGGTTGTCCCCCGGCTGCCGTACTCGAAGGATGTGTTCAGTCGGGCGTCGCCAAAGAGTGGAATGGCGAGTCCTCCGGTGGCTCCCCACTCATTGATTGGCTGGCCGTTGATGTTGTAGTATGTGGCATGATAGTAGAAGCCAAGACGGTACACGAGTCGCGCAAACCAGCCTGTTGCATCGTGCTCGGGTAACAGTTCTCCGCCAATCCCGAACCGGGTGGAGTTGCGGATCTCAGTCAAATTCACGCCGTTAAATGTTGCATCACCCCACGGTTGGGAATAGTAATCCGCGGCCAACAGGTAACGATCGCTTGCTTGATACGCAAGTCCGACTCCATAGGCAAGAGGCAGAGTCACTCGATCATTCGACTGGGGGATTGTATCCTGCTCGGTAAGGAAACTATAGGTCGTCTCCCTTGTAGTCTTCAGATTCCCGCGTGTCGTAACAACAAATCCGAACGAGAACGCTTTGAGCGGTTCGGCAATCGCTCCAAAGCCGCTGTACTGGGCGCCGAAGCCGACTGTTATTCCGCGCAACGTCGTTGTCAACGTTGAAACTCCTCCAGCGTATTGAGGATTTGTCGGGCTGAATGTTGTGGCGTTGTCGATGGAACCAAACAAATAGTTGAATGATGCTCCGAGGGCGAGATCCTGAAGGGGCGCATACGAAAGTCCTATGAGGCCCCGACTTATGCCACCGCTTCCCGTGTGGTTGATCTGATAATCGATTCCCCCCTGGTCCCCGTGGGCGAAGAGATTATAATTGACATTACTGTACGGCGTAAACCCAAGGGCGGCAACGATGCCGTGGGCCGGTGAAATCGGGATGGCGAGGAGTGCGCCGCTGAAGTCGCTGTTTGCGAGATACAGTGACCTGGTGCCATCTGTCGACTTGAACCCTTCGTACAAGATTCCCGCTTCCAAACGGACCCTGTTGATGCGCGACCAGGCTGCCGGTTGGATGCTGTTGATGTAATTCGCGCTCGGCATCCCGAGACCGGTGTATCCCATGCCTGCACTGCGGGTGCTCGGCAGATAGCGTATGTCACCGATCCCGAACACAGAATAACTGGAGCCACCTGTTTGGGCGTTCGCGGTTGCTGCAGCAAGGAGAATCACTGATACAAGAATCGTTCTCACGTCTCTCCTAGTTCGATTGCACAGTGTATGTTACAATGAGTTGTGGCCGCTTTGACGGGTCCTGTGCCGTTTCGTTGTAGAATGTGAACAGCCCGAACGTGCTGAACTCGTTGACGCTTGTCGCACGCAGCAGCAATCCATTATTGCGGCTGGGATTGCTCAACCAGTATTGGACTTGATGCCGGAGGTCGAACCTGAAACTATCTGATGACGCAATCGCCCCCGTTCCTCTCGATCCCGTGAGCTCAAACTTGGAGTAATCCAAGGGATCGAGCAATGCATGTGCGGCAATGGCGGTATCGCTTACGAATTTGTTCAGTCGTGAAGATCCCGGATCATATCTCAAGGTGAGCAGCGCCCGGTTAATTATCGCACCCCTCGGAATCGCGCCAACATCGAACTTGAGCGTGCTTCGATAGGTGACGCCAGATTGAACATACATCAAGGAAGGGTTTGTGTTGAGGTTGTCAATGTTTCCGAGAAATGTATCTTGTCCGACCCGGTATGTTGTCGTGTCTGTCACGGTACCGGCCCTGTTTCTTGCGAAAACGGTGAGATGCGCGAAGAGCGAGTCGGCGCCGAACCCGAATGCATGCAGGCCGCGCACCACACTGCAATTTTGCGTCGGGATAAGAATGATTCCGTAGTTGTCAGTGTAAATGAGAGGTTGTATCCAGCGTCGCACCATTGCCGTGTCCAGCTTTACGCTCACCCACTCCGAGTCCGCTGAGACAGTACCGGTGTACGTGCCTCGAGCCGTCCCGACGTCGAAAAACCCCGGATCGGTACTGACACTGTCCCATTCGAGTGTCGATTGTGCCCAACTGCGATTGATTTGGTACACGTTGAAACCCAATGAACCGGCGGAATCTCCGAACCAGGTTTCGGCAAGGAACTCAAGTTTCGCAGAATCCACGGACACCGTATCACGTTCAGGTATGTAGTATGAAAAGAACTGGATTAACGTGTAGGCAGTATATCCACCCGAGCGTCCGACGAGATTCACCTGTCCGTCCATGGGGACGTATTTCTTGAATGTCGAACTGCCCACGGCTGATAGCGTATCTGTTCGGACGGAAAGGTGGCTGAGGAGAAGCTGGTTGCCTACGGAATTGATCGCGGATGGTTCATCTGCGCAACCTGGAAGCGCGATCGCTCCCAACATCACCATGATCGCGACGGCTATCCGGTATGTCATCTCTGCGAAACTATACGTTGCTTTCACGCTCTCCATCCACTCTGTTCAGAATATAATTTACCGCTTCAACGATTGTTGGTGCAACAAATTCAACATGGATCCCGCGGGACACATAGTGTTCAAATGTGGCTCTTCCGTAACCGGTCAGCACAAGAATTGTATGCGCGTTCACAGCATGTCCCGCTTCAATATCAACAACGCTATCACCTACAACAAAGGAACTGGCGAGATCAATCCCAAGCTCTCTCGATCCTTTCCGCAGCATGCCGGATTTCGGCTTCCGGCAATCGCACACAACGTTGTAGGGCGGAACGCCTTCCGTGGGATGATGCGGGCAATAGTAGATTCGATCGACCTTTCCGCCGTCTCGCGCAAGCTCCCGCTCCAGCTTCTCATGGATCGGGATAAGATCCTCTTCGCTGAGATAGCCTCGCGCGATACCGGATTGGTTCGATATCACGCATGTCGCAAACCCGCGCTCGTTCAATTTTTGTACTGCCTCGCCCGCGCCGGCGATAAGCTGCAGTTCGTCCGGTGTGCGAACATAATCCACCTCGTGGTTCAGCGTTCCGTCGCGGTCAACGAACACACCAATACGACTGCTGCTCACGTCTTCGCCAGGTTGCGGTACAGTTGAAGGTACTTCTTCGCCGAGGCTTCCCACGAAAAGTCCTTGGCCATCCCGTTCCTGATGATCTTTCTCCACGCCGCGTGATCGGCAAATGTTTGCAGCGCTCGCTTTACGGTCTTCAGCAATTCATCTCCTCTGTAGGCAGAGAATTTGAATCCCGTCCCGTTGCCTGTTGCCGGGTCGAAATCCTCCACGGTATCGTCGAGCCCTCCCGTTGCCCGAACGATGGGCACGGTGCCGTATTTCAGACTGTACATCTGATTGAGCCCGCATGGTTCATACCGGGAAGCCATGAGGAACATGTCGCTGCCTGCCTCGATGAAGTGTGCGAGGTCACCATCGAACGTCAGGTACGCAGCGACTTTCTCCGGATATTTCTTCTGCGCCTTCATGAAGAAGTCGTGGTAGCGCTTTTCGCCAACTCCAAGAAGCACAATCTGAAGCGGGACTTGCATCAACGCATCAAATACTTCCATGATGATATCAAAACCCTTCTGTTCTGCCAGCCGGGAAACCATGCCGATGAGGGGAATGGATTCATCAAAGGGCAGGCCAATTTTCTGAAGCAGTGCCTTTTTGTTCTCGAGCTTCAGATCAAGGGTTTTGAAATCGTAACGGTGTGGGATGGCCGCATCAGTAGCCGGGTTCCATTCAGCATAGTCAATGCCATTCAGAATTCCGGTCAAATCGTTGTGCCTTCCTTTCACAATGTCCTGCAGCCCACAGCCATATTCCTCGGAGCCCTGTATCTCTCTGGCGTATCCTTCGCTCACTGTGGTGATGGCATCGGCATATACCAGCCCCGCCTTCAGCAGGTTCATCTTCCCGTTTGACTCGATTCCATGTTCCCCCATTACAGATTCAGGCAAACCCGTCTTCGCGAATGAACTCCTTGGAAAAACTCCCTGGTACGCCATGTTATGAATTGTGAAAACAGTCCTGGTATCTTTATAAAACGCATCTTCTCTATAGATCGTTTTGAGATATGCAGGGACAAGGCCGGTCTGCCAATCATTGCAGTGGATAATATCAGGCTGCCAGCCAAGGCGCTTGAGAACCTCCAGCACTCCGCGTGCGAAGAAAATGAACCTGGCGTCGTTGTCTTCATAATCCTTTTTTGTATCCGGATGGATGTATAATCCGGACCTCCCGAAGAGAGCGAGGTTATCGAGGAAATAGACCTGGACTTTTGAATGGCTGTTCGCAAGGAATGAGGATCTCACACTTGCAAGGATCTGTTTCTTTCCGAGGGGTATCGGAATATCCCTCAGCCTGATCATCTCATGAAGTTTGCATTTGCGCTCATTGATGCTGCCGTACCGGGGCATCATGATCCTGACCTCGTGATCAAGGGATTTTATTGATTTCGGAAGGGCGCTGGAAACGTCGGCGAGACCCCCGGTTTTGGCAAATGGTTCAACTTCACTGGAGAGGAGCAACACGTTTAACTGGTGTGCCATGCGATACCGGCTATGCAACAGGAGGAGAGATCATCATAAGCGCATGAAATCTAATAAATTTGGGCCTGACAATCAACCGACGCGTTACGTGACGATGTGATGGAACCATAGAGACGCGTATGACCGCAGGCGACGCGCACGCGTCAGAAACTCCTTGACAATGAAGAGGTCAGTATCTATATTGAGTACGGATTTCACAACGAAATGGAGTTCACCCTATAGAGTTATTCGCTTAAAGGTTTTGATTGTGACGAGAGGTGTTGCCTCTTGTTCATGATGTAATGAAGTGGCACCGATAACCCTTTAACGGCGAATAGTGAATGGCGGTAACTCCAATTTTTTTTCCGCCGAATGATGCTGTTCGGCTTTTTGCTTTATGGATGTGACACCGACAGAACCTGGAAAACTGATGAAAACGTTCCTGATAGCGACGTGTCTCAGTTTGGTGGTGCTCAGCTCAGCCATATCACAATGGCGTGGCGGCGACGTAACGATTGTCAGCTCAGATGAGCATTCCCTCGTGTTTGAATACCGGCCCAGATATTTGCCTGAGCGAGTGGTCCGCGATGGCAGCATGGAGATGAAACTCTTTGATTTCGTCGGCTCGGTTCCGACGTTCACAAGCACCACCACGGGGGCACCGGATACTCGGTTTAAGGCGATTCCACTCGGGTTCCCGGCTGATATTGGGAATGCAGCACAACTCGTAGCTTCAGACTATGAGGACGTTTCCGGTGTCACGCTTGCTCCTGTTCCGACGACACGCGTCAGCAATGGGATGATCGACATTGCGGGTTACAGGATCAGTCCTGAAAAATACAACTCGCCATCGTTTGTTCCCCTGCAGCCTGTGGAACTTCCCGTTCCCAATCGCGCTCGATCGATGTGGGTTGGGAGCGTGAGGCTGTTCCCGGTGCAATACAATCCTTCGACACATACCGTGAGGAAATACTCCCGGATGGTCGTCGAAGTTGTCTACGGTTCTCCCGGTATGGTGCGGGCGCAAAACCAGGACGACCGGGTCTTCGATGGAGTGTTGCTCAATTATATTGTTGCACGGAATTGGAAGTTTTCTGACCAGCGGGGACTGCGAAAAGCAACTCTGGCCCCGAGTGTCCTCGCAAGCGGAGACTGGTACCGACTCACGGTGGTCGATGAGGGCGTTTACGTTATCACGGCCGCATACCTGCGGGCTCTCGGCATAAACCCCGGATCGATCGATCCGCGAACAATCAAAATCTATGGGAACGGCGGACGGGAAGTCCCCGAAAGCAACCTTGCGCCGCGTGCATCGGATCTCATTGAAGACGCGATCTATGTTGAAGGAGAGGGTGACGGGAGATTTGACGAAGGGGATTATGTGCTTTTCTTCGGGAAGTCCGTGCGCAACTGGGATTACGACCCCACGGTGCATCTTCTCTCCCATTATATCAGCCACTATTCCGACCAGAATTTCTACTGGTTGACGGTCGGTGGGACCGCAGGAAGACGCATGGCGGTTCAGCAATCCCTGAACGATAACCCGGTTGCGACACCAACAAAGTTTTTGGACATGGCGCTCGTTGAGAACGACCAGGTGAACCTGCTTAGCTCCGGCAAGGATTGGTTCGGGCAGGCTTATAGTCCGGGTGCTTCCTACACCTATGTCAACCTCCTCCCAGGACTCGTCCCTGATGACGTGATCACATACAGGTTCCGTTTGATTGCCCGATCGGATGTGACTCCTTCGTTTACCGTGAGGGAGAATGGGACAGGTGTGAATGGAACGTTTCTGGGAACGTACTCTCTTGGTGCAGTTGTCTACGAGAGCGCAAACACATACGCGTCCGACCGAGTTGTGACTGCGACGGCCACGTCGAATTTGAGCAACAACACAAGCCAGCTCAGTTTCACGTTCAGTGGCAGCGTTTCTGCCACCGGCTGGAATGATTGGATTGAGATTCAGTACCCGAGAGCGCTGCAGGCGCTGAACGGCAACTACCTTCGGTTCCGATCTCCCGACAATGTCAATGGTGTTGCAGAGTACACGCTTGGCCAGTTTACAGGTTCACCGTTTATATTTGACGTGACGCGCCCGGACAGTGTGGTACGCATTACAGGTGCCGTTGGCACATACACATTTCGCGCGGCGGAAACGCCGGGGCATGTCTCTGAGTATTGTGCGGCATCGCCCGGGGCATTCCGGCAGCCCGCAGGTGCAGTCAGGATCGCCAATCAGAATCTGCACGGCGATGACCCGAGTGCTGACTTCGTCATCATCACAAGCCCGGAGTTTCGCGCCGCTGCCGACAGGTTGAAGACATATCGCGAACAACCACAGCATGGCGGGCTTGCCGCAGTTGTCGCCGACGTGAACCAGATCTATAACGAGTTTAGCGGTGGATTGGTGGACGTTACTGCAATTCGTGACTTCCTGAAGTACGCATATTACAACTGGGTCCGGCCTCCTCAGTTTGTGCTTTTCATGGGACAGGGATCATACGACTACAAGGGAATTTACGGGTCGCGCTCCAGCTATGTCCCGACATGGCAGAGCAGCGAATCCCTGGATGGAGTCGATAGCTACGCAAGCGATGACTTCTTCGTGCGCTTTACTGACAGCACCACGCCCTTCCTTGTGACCGGCAGGGTGAATGCGCGTGGGAACCCCATTGTGAATGAGGCCGATGCCTTTGTGACGAAGCTTATACAATACGAAAATGAATCGGCACGGGATGCGTGGAAGATGAGAATGCTGTATGTTGGCGATGATGGTTGGACCAGCGATTGCGGTGAGTGTGAGGGAACAATCCACAGTGGCCAGGCGGAAGAGCTGGCGACGAACTACACTCCCGATGAGTTTGAGAAAAGAAAAATCTACATTGCCGAGTATCCCACTGTGCAGACGGCGCAGGGTCGGAGGAAGCCCGGGGCATTTCAGGATATCATTGATCGCATCAACGAGGGTATGCTGGTCGTGAACTACACCGGCCATGGCAACCCGACTCTGTGGGCCCATGAATCAATTTTTACGGTGGACGCGTCCATTCCGGCGCTGACGAATGCCAACAGACTTGCAGTGTTCTTCCTTGCCACATGTAATTTCTCGGAATTCGACGATCCAAAGCGCTATTCGGGAAGCGAGTTGTTGATCGACAAGCCGGATGGCGGTGCCATTGGAGCCGTCTCTGCAACACGCAAGGTCTACTCGTTCGACAACGCGGTCTTCCACCAGGGAACGTTTGCCAACATGTTTCACCGCGATTCCTTTGACCGGTTGATCGTGGAACGACCGGCTACCGCAATCAGACTCTTCAAGACAACGAGAAATGAGATCAACGAGCAGAAGTTTTTCTTCATGGGCGACCCGACGATGAGGCTTCAATATCCCGATGGATACTGCTCGATCGACAGCATTAACCACGAGCCGGTCGACTCCGTAGCCGGGATACCAAGATCGACGCCTATCCAGCTTAAGGCGCTCGATAGGATTTCGGTACAGGGGGCGGTCCGTGACGCAGGGAATCAACTTGATGCGACAGCTTCAGGCATGGTTCTCCTTAACGTCAACGATGCATCCCGCACGATCGTTATTCCCAATTTTGCTCCCGGCCTGCCATGGAGCTATGTTGGTTCCGGAGGGACTATTTATCGCGGGCAGAATTCCGTTACCGGAGGCAGGTTCAACGCGACGTTTGTGGTTCCGAAGGATATTTTGTACGCAGATTCGACGAGTAAAGGTCGTCTCGTGGCGTACTTCGTTGACCCGGTTCATTCAATTCAAGGGGCTGGCTTCACGAATAATGTGCGTGTCGGCGGCACTGCCGATGTCCCTCCGGACACCGCGGGCCCATCGATGACCTTGTACCTCGGCAGCCGTAGTTTTCGTCCCGGCGACGTTGTTGGTGAAACGCCGACGTTGATTGTCGATCTCGTGGACTCGAACGGTATCAACACATCTGTCTCAGGAATCGGACATCGCATTGAGGCGTGGGTCAACGGCAGCTCGCAAAGCAAAGACATCACAGAGTACTATACCAGTCAGCTTGATGACTATCAGAAGGGGACAGTACAATATTCCCTGACCGGCCTCCCGCAGGGACGAAACACTCTCCGCGTGCGCGCGTGGGATACGTTCAACAATGCAAGCTCGAAGGAGACATTCTTCGAGGTCAGCACTACCGACCAGTTGCGGATCTCCGACGTGTTCAATTATCCGAACCCCTTTGCAAACGGGACGGCATTTACGTTTAAGCAGAACCTCTCCACACCGCTGAATGTTACAGTCAAGGTCTATACTGTCGCCGGAAGGTTGATCCAGTCCATTGACGCGTTTTCGTCCGGAGAACCCTTTGTAAAGATTCCATGGGATGGACGGGACAGGGATGGTGACATTCTCGCAAATGGTGTGTATCTTTATAAGGTTGTAGTAAGATCGACCGATGGCCGCTTTGGCAGTGAGGTTCTGGGCAAGTTATCGGTATTGAAATGACTGGCATGGATAGTGTGGTCATCTTTTACGGAAATGTAGTCGTGAGAAGAATTCAGTTCATTTAGGAGGCGGTACGTTCATGAAAACACACATGCAGCGCATAGCATTGGGGCTGACGACAGTTGCGTCGTTTGTTCTCGTCATGGCTCAGACCTCGCATGCTCAGGGAGAGTCTGCGGTTCCCTTTTTGCTCATCTCTCCGAACTCACGTTCGAGCGGGATTGGGGAAGCAGGGACCGGGACGGCCGATGATGCCTCGGCGATTTTCTGGAATCCTGCCGGCCTCGCGTTTTTGAAAGGACAGGAAGTCAGCATCACGCACGCGAACTGGCTGCCGCAGTTCCATCAATCCGATCTCTTCTACGATTACCTCAACTATCGCCAGGACATCGAGGATATCGGGGGGACGGTCGGCGCCAGCATCACCTATCTGAACCTCGGAGAGTTTATCCGGACCGGTCCCGGCGGCCCCGAGGAGATTGGACGCTTCAAAGCATTTGAGTTTGCTGTCACGGTCGGCTATGCCACCAAGGTGTTTGATGATTTTGGCCTTGGCTTGAACCTCCGCTATATCCACAGTGCTCTCTCTCCAACCGGCACTGACCAGGAACCCGGTACCGGCATAGCACGTACCGTCAGTGTTGACCTTGCTGCCATGTACCGGCCAACGGAACTTGATGTGCCACTGATTGGAGAGATCGGAAAGAAATTCAGTGCAGGTGTTAACCTCAGTAATCTTGGCCCCAAGGTAACGTACATAGACAAGGCGCAAGCCGATCCACTTCCCACGGATCTTCGCGTTGGATTTGGCTTCAAACTCCTGGAGGATGAGTTCAATGAGATGACGTACTCATTGGATTTCAGCAGGCTGCTCGTCCGACGACGTGCAGATGGGACGTCGGATCCATTCTACAAAGCCCTGTTTACGGCATGGGGCGATGGGAGCGGATTGCGAAAGGTTAACACTTCAATGGGAATTGAGTATTGGTATGGAAGTCCGCGGTTGATTGCACTGCGGTTCGGACATTTCTTCGAGGATCCGAGTTTCGGGAATCGTAACTTCTGGACATTTGGTGCCGGGATCAGGTATGATATTTATGGATTCGACTTCAGCTACATCTCGGCCGCGGAGAACCACCCTCTCTCCGACACGATTCGCTTCTCACTTCTGATAGGTTGGGGAGGCAGCATCAATTGATACAGGTTGTCCGGCGCGGTCCCGATTGCAGTCGGGGCTGCGTTGGATAGGACTGCACCGGCAGGAGCGTTGCCCTCATCCCGCTTGCTACGATCCCGCTTCCAAATTTTTTCTACATCGACAAGTTCAGAAGACATGACGCCGGCACGATACTTCCTTCTACCTTTTCTTTTTTCAGCCTCGATATTCGCGCAGCAGTTGAATCATCCCGTGATGGTCTCACACGATGATGCGTTTTCAACACCTCGTCCCGTTCAGAACAACGGTCGTCACCATTAACGTACTTGCCGTGATGGTCCAGTTCCAGCAGGATAACACACCCCTTACGACCGGCGACGGACGCTTCGATCTTTCGCAGGGGACGGACTCGATCATGGATGCGCCGCCTCACAACCGGCAGTACTTTGTCGACCATCTCACATTTCTCTCCAACTATTATAGAAAGGTCTCAAAGGGGAAGGTCATTATCCGCGATACTGTTCTTGACCCTGTTTTCGTATTGCCAGGAACAATGCAGGACTACAGTCCGCCACAATCCGGTTCTACAATTGCAGTGGGGAATCTCGCTCGTGAGACGTGGCAAAAGGTGGATTCGTCCGGCCTGGTGCCTGATTTCTCCAACTATCAATGCTTTGTGATACTGCATGCGGGCACAGGAAGAGACATAGATCTTGTCAGCCTTCTCGGTTACGATCCCACACCGTATGATATCCCTTCACTCTACATTGGACTCAACGGCTTCCGACAGTATTACGGGAGTGGCTACGAGGGTATTCCTGTCAACGGGGGGTCATTTCACATTACCAACTCCATTATCATACCGGAAACAGAGAACCGTCTCCTTCCGACGGTGACAGGCACCGCGCTGCTTGAGCTGAGCACCAACGGACTGCTTTGTGCATCGGTCGGCAACTATCTTGGTCTGCCCGATTTGTTCGATACGAATACGGGAGCATCCGGGATTGGTCGATTCGGTCTGATGGATGGCCAGGCGATCTTCAGCTTTGCAGGTTTGTTTCCGCCGGAGCCCTCCGCGTGGGAGAAATACTGGCTAGGATGGATCGAGCCCATCACAGTGCAGTCCCGCGAACAAACCGTGGCGTTGCCTGCAGTTGGAATCGCGACGGCAAATGGTAATTACTCCATTCAGGATACAGTATATCGCGTCCCGATCAGCGCTCAGGAGTATTTTCTTATCGAGAACAGGAATCGTGATCCACTGCGAAATGGTCAAACCGTTACATCCACATTCAACGGCCAGACATTGGTTCGCACCTTCGCGAGGGACACAACTGGTTTCGAATCATCTGATATCTCTGCCCTGGCGGGAGTTGTGACTGATGTCGAAGATTTTGATTGGAGTTTGCCCGGCGGTGTTGACGAGCACGGGACGTTTTTTGATGGCGGCACGCTCATCTGGCATATTGATGAAGCGGTGATTGCCCGCGGGCTTTCAACCAATGGTGTCAATGGAAATCCCGAGCGTCGTGGAGTTGATCTGGAAGAGGCAGATGGTCCGCAGGATATCGGTCAGCAGTACGCATTTCTCTCTGCCGGGTCCGGTACCGAGGAGGGAACTGCGCTGGATTTCTGGTACCATGGCAACGGTTCACCGGTCAATACGAATGAGTTCTCGTCCACCACTCACCCTGACAGCCGCAGCAATAGCGGGGCAAACAGTCACATCACTATTAACAACTTCAGTGATCGCGGTCCCCACATGATGGCAACAGTCAAGGTGGGAGACGCACAGATTGCTCTACTGCAGGGATTCCCAAAATCGCTGCCCAATAAGGTGAATCCTGTTTCACTCACGATAGGGCCGCTCACCAATGGGACTGATCTGGGGATTTTTGTCTCGACATCGAACGAGGGTGCCACAACACCTCAACGCGGACCTGCCATCACAGATACCTCGAAGATTTATGCCTGGAAGACAGACGGAAGTGGGGCGTATAGAGCTGATGGAGTAGTGGCGGCAGTTGGCATTCCCAACGGATCGTTTGTGGGTTCGGTCGCGGTTGAAGATACCAACTTGAACCGCCTTAACGAGATTGTTGCAGGAGAAGTGGCCCGAGGAGTGCCTTCTTCGATTCGTGCTTTTGCCTATGACAGCCTTGTGTATAACCGGAGCGTTGGAGGACAGTTTACCACCTCGCCAACACTATGGCGCGGGGACACGAGCATAGTTGCTGCTGTGGGTGGGACAGGGGGCACGCTGTATCTTTTCGATATCCGCAGCGGCCTTATTGACAGCGTCAAGATTTCAACGGATTCTTCAATTGTTGGCGTCTCGCGGGCTTACTCTCAAAGCGGCGAAACCTCGTTTGTTATTGTGGCTGCTGATGGCACTATTGCCGTGGTTTACCCATCCAGACCGCAGGCAAATCTCACACGGAAGTTTGGAAGGGCGATCGCAAGTCCGGCGGTGTCGGGACAGGTTGCAGCCCAGGGGGAGGTCGTCATTGCGTTTGCATCAAGCGACGGATACCTGTATGTGCTGGACACTCAACTGAATGTAAAACCCGGGTTCCCTGTGCATCTCGGTGAGCGCATCACGACGTCTCTTGCAATTGCCGACGTGGACGACGATGGCTATCGCGACATCATAGCATTCTGTGACAACAAAATCTATGTGTACAATCATGCGGGTGCTTCGCTCGATAATTTTCCCCAGCCAGTCCGATCGTCACAACCCATCACGTCAAACCCTATCGTCGCAGACGTTGACGGCGACGGTGACGTCGATATTGTGGCAGTGACGGCTGATGGACTTGTTGTCGCCTATGACAAGGCCGGAGCGATGGCAAACGGATTTCCCCTTCAAGCGGGGATCGGGAATCAAACAGTTGCAGCGTTTCCCATATCCTTGCCACCACTTTCGGTGACTGGCATCGGGCTCGCGGTTGCATCGTCCGAGGATGGCTCTGTTGTGGCATGGCAGACCGGAAGCCTCGGAGGAAACAGAACGCCATTGTTGCCATGGCCCCAGTACCAGCACGATGCACAACACACGGGTCTCACAATCGAATCGCTGACCGGCTCTCCGATCAGCTCACAGTTCTTCCCCAAGGAGCGTGCATATAATTGGCCCAACCCTGTGTATGAGGGGAAGACGTTTATCCGATATTTTGTGAAGGACAATGCCACCGTCAACATCAAAGTGTTTGATCTCGCAGGAGATCTCGTAACAACGATTCCCAACCCTCCCGGGATTGGTGGCGTCGATAATGAAGTGGAATGGAACGTGGGCAGCGTCCAGAGCGGAATATACTTTGCGCGCATCGAAGCGAATGGCGGTGGCGGCAGCGGCGTTGCTGTGATCAAGATAGCGGTTGTGAAATGATGGGACGTTCCATCGATCGCACGTTGGCAGTGATTTGTGCACACCGCACAAGGTTCCTGTTGCTTTCCTCGTTCCTAGCGTTCGCCCTGCCTGCGTACGTACACGCGCAAGCCGACCTTGATCACTACCATCCGGAACTTTCCTGGCAGACAATCGAGACTGCGCATTTCCTCGTCCATTTTCATGATGGGGAGGAGCGGACCGGCCGGACCGTTGCGAAGATTGCCGAAGAGGTTTACGGGCCGGTGACTTCGCTCTACGATCACGTGCCCGACCAAAAGGTCAGCTTCGTTCTCTGGGATGTCGATGATATCTCAAACGGGGGTGCGTATTTCTATGACAACAAGATCGAGATCTACGCGCCAAGCATGGACTTTGTTTTCCGGGGGACACACAACTGGCTGCGGAATGTAGTGACACATGAATTTACGCACATCGTGCAGATTCAAACCGCGATGAAGTTTGGCAGGAAGATTCCTTCTTTTTATCTGCAGTGGCTCGGGTACGAATCCGAGCGCCGACCCGATGTATTGTACGGATACCCCAACGTCATCGTCTCATATCCACTCTCCGGCTTCGTGGTTCCCGCATGGTTTGCTGAAGGTGTTGCCCAGTACAACCGGAAAGAATTGCGCTATGATTTCTGGGATACCCACCGCGACATGATCCTGCGTTCCTATGTGCTCGCCGATTCAATGCTGACATGGGAACAAATGGCCGTCTTCGGAAAGAACAGCCTTGGCAATGAGTCATCGTATAACGCCGGGTTTGCGTTTGTTCACTATATCGCACAGAAGTACGGTGAGGATAAGCTGCGCCTGATCTCGCGGGACCTTGCCTCGCTTGGAGAGGTCACGATCGGTGGCGCTATAGAACGGGCCGTGGGGAAGAGTGGGGCAGATGTGTACGAGGATTGGAAAGCTGATCTTGCGAAGACCTATGTGGAGCGTGTTGCACCGGTTCGCACGAACCTCCGCGAAGGCACACCGATCATTTTTGTGGATGAGGACGACAACCCCTTCCATTTTCAGCAATCGGGGGCGGAACAACGCTCGTTCTCTCCAGGGAATCTGCCGGTCACCCCCCGGATGCAACCGTGTTGCAGGGCACTGGCAGAGACCGGCTTTGCCAACCTCCATCCGAAATTCTCACCCGATGGCAAAAAACTGGCGTTTGTGAGTACCGGAAGTGCCGACTACTTAAGCCAGTCATCGCTCTACGTTGCCGATTTGCAAACCCGCGTGGCAAAGCCGGTTCAGCCGGGAGTCGGGACGGGAGTGTGCTGGTCGCCGGATAGCAAGAAGCTGTACTATGCACGCTCGACGTTCAACAATCCTCATTGGTCCTTTCAGAATGATCTGTACGTCTACGATGTGGATCAGGAAAAGGAAACCCGCATCACTTTCGGAAAGCGGGCGATGAGTCCCTCTCTTTCGCCGGATGGGACGACACTGGCGTTCGTTGTGAATAACGACGGCACAACAAACCTCGCGACAATGAAGACGGACGGCTCGGAGTACAGGCAAATCACCACGTATGCTCAAGGTGAACAGGTGTACGATCCGGAGTGGAGCCCGACCGGGGACAGGATTGTGTTTGACTACTCCATCAAGGATGGAAGGGACATAGCGTGGGTTCGTCCCGACGGTTCGGCCATTGAATTCCTGGTCACAGGATCTGATGACTCGCGCTCGGCCGTGTTTACGCCGGATGGGAAGTGCTTGCTGTTTTCGTCCGACAGAACAGGAATCTCCAACCTCTACACGTACGACCTTCAGACAAAGAAGATCGAACAGGTCACGAATGTCCTCGGTGGCGCGTTCCTGCCCGCCGTCAATGCCAAAGGAGAGGTTGTCTTCTCTGCCTATACGTCTCACGGCTACAGGTTATACACTCTTGATCGTGTACAACCGATGCCGGATGGAAACTATCACTATCTTCCTCCTTCAAACCCTGAAGACATTGGCTCGAGCGGGCCGCTCGCGATGGCATCAGGCGCAAGTACCACGCCGCAATTTGACTGGCGTTCACTGCGGACATACGACGACACAAACGTTCCGGTCCCGGATTCCCGGGCATATAAGAGTGTCTTTACGAGCCTCACCATCGTTCCATTCCTCCGCGTCGACAACTACAACACGAAGAGCGATGCGCTTGACGTCATCAAGCCGGGGGCGTATTTCTTCTCCAATGACGTTCTCGATCGCGTCGGCTTCTTTGCGGGGGCGGCGTTAAACAGAAAACTCGAACGGGATCTGTTCTTCCAATTCAACTATCGCGGTAAGGTACCGGGTCTGTTTCAACTTGGACTTGATCCGGCAGTGGCAGCAGAGGTGTACAATGTAACACGAAAGACGAACAACGTACTCACCCTCGGCGCCGACGTTGTTCCTGTTGACCTCACGTATAACCTTCTTGAGTTCGACTTTGTTCTTGACCAGCGCCTGTTTTCCGAGCTGCTCGATGCCGAGTTCCGGTATATTCACAGCCGGTACACCGCAACCATTGAGAACTTTGTCTTTATTCCAACGGGAGGTGTGCCGACACTGGTAACGGGCTCGAATGACCTTTACCTCATCTCGAATGCGTTCTCGATGAACTTCAAGCTGGATGCGATTGCGCGCTCGACGACAAGTGAAATCAACCCGGTCGGCAGAAAGGTCTCGCTTCGCATTGATCGTGAGCTAAACAAGTTTAACGGGACTGGCGACTACGAGATCTCAAGCAACGGTACTCTTGAGCCGAAGTACAGCACAATCAACTTCACGCGGGTGGAAGGGAATTGGATCGAGCACATCCCTCTCTTCAAAAAACATACACTGACCCTTTCTGCACGGGGTGGCTCGATTCTGGGCCCCGAAGTCGATGAGTTCTTCGACTTCTACGCCGGAGGATTGGTGGGGATGAAAGGTTACCCATTCTATTCTCTCGGCGGAAACGAAATGGCTTACGCCGGCCTCACGTACCGTTTTCCACTCATCAGTAATATCGACCTGCGACTCTTCCAGCTGTACTTCGACAAGTTGTATGCAGCAGCATTTGCTGATATTGGCGATGCTTGGACGGGAAACGCAACGAAGCTGCGGCAATTCAAGAAGGATGTCGGAGCTGAACTGAGACTTGAGTCATTCTCGTTTTACTCATACCCGACGCGTATTTTCTTCAGTGCCGCGTACGGCTTAGACAAGTTCGATAGACCTGTAAGCAGCAGGAACCAGACAGTAACGTATGGCAAGGAATGGCGATTCTACTTTGGCATGCTGTTCGGGTTTGATTTCGATTAGTTGTTCTGGTTAATCAAGAGTCAATGCATGCAGGCCTCGTGATAACATCCAGACTCAGGAGCCTTTCATGAAAATCACTGTTTTGCTTGTCCTTCTGGTGCAGGCGCAATGGGTATTTGCAGGAGACGGACCGACTCGCTCAGTTATGATGATTGAGGCCTCCGATCGGCCGATAACGGGGAATCTCCGCATTGATCTGTTCGATCAACCCGGTCTTGCGGGCGCACCGAATATCATTCCACCAGACGAACCATCCGGTTATCATCGTAAGTCACCGTTTCTTGCAGCGGGGTTGTCGCTTGCGGTGCCGGGTGCCGGGCAGTTCTATACTGAGCATTACTGGGAGGCAGCTGCCTTCTTTGCCGCGGATGTTGCGGCCTGGCTTCTTGCATACCACTACGACCACAAGGGTGATGTGCAGACAGATTTCTTCCAGAATTATGCCGACGCGAATTGGAGTGCGGTGAAGTACGCAATCTACGCGGAGGCGACATACGCATCACAGATTCCCGGCCATCCCACATTTAATTGGCGGAATTCAAATTTCAACAACCCGTCGTTCGCCCCTTGGCAGAGAGTGGACTGGGCGGAGTTGAACCGTATGGAGAGTGCTATCAGTGCTAATGCACAAGGAAGCCCTGCGGCCGGCAGTTATTATTCCCACAACCTCCCGATCCATGGAGACCAGCAGTACTATGAATTGATTGGCAAGTACGGACAGTTTGACCCTGGCTGGGATGATGCGAGTTCAACGCCGGGATCGTACAATTATCTCGACCCCGTCACACCGCATTTCTCCTATTACTCCTCCCAACGGGGGAAAGCGAACAGCTACTACTACACTGCCTCTGCCCTTGTTACAGCGGCAATCGTGAATCATATTCTGAACGCCGCCTACGCAGCCTTGAGTGCAGGTTGGTACAACTCTGCTCACGCGGAGGTGGGAATGCAGATGGTGCCCTATGGACCTGGGTTTGCGGCGGTCCCGGTAATGAAGATGCGATTTGATTTCTAGCGGGTTGCAAGAAGAGTCAGATCACGGAGGGCCAGCGTGACTGCCGTTGGTCTTTAACGTTGAGAGTTGAATTGGCTTCGTACCGGATCGCAAGCCCCGTAGCTTCACCTACTTTGGAACGCGCAACATCACATAAACTGCCGCAGCAAAGAAACCGATGTTCGCGATCCACGCCGTAAGAAGTGGATTAATGTCGCCGTTGTATCCGAACACCTGACTCACCTTCATAAAGATGAGATAGATGAAGCAGATGAGCAGGCTGATACCGAGTTGCACGCCGACACCCCCGCGCCTCCTGATTGATGAGAAAGGAACGCCGAACAGGACGACGATCACCGAGGCAAATGGAAATGAAACCTTGCTGTAGAAATCAACCTGCCAGCGCGCCACATCCTGCCCTGCCCGTTGTTGGTTCTCAATAAAATCCTTCAGCGAATAGTAGTCCATCTCATCAGGTTTTTCCTGTTTCTTCCTCAGGTCATCCGGGTTGAAGTGAAGGCGGCCTGCCGGCGATGAGGTGAACTCCTCAAGCCGTTCCTTCCCCTTGCCAAACCAACGCCGGACGCCCTGCATCAGCACCCATGACCTCGCCGTTGTATCCCACACCATGCTGATGGCATCGACCCGGCTCACGAGCACTGTCCGATCCGTGTCATTGAAATCCTGAATGCTGACTCGTGTCGCCATGTTTCGTGATTCATCGAAGTAACCGATCGAGAGAATCCGCGTCGGGCTGTCCTGGAAGTAAATGTTTGCACTGTATGATGAGATCTGGTCTTTCAGAAGGTATACGCGTTCGATGTTGAGCTTCTTCTTGTTTGCCAGAGGTACAATCCAGCCGTTGAAATAGACGGACGCTGCGCTGATGACGAGCGAAACAATTACATAAGGAGCGATGATTCTGTACAGGCTGATGCCGCTGGATTTCATTGCCGTGAGTTCGAACTGTGTCGACATGCGCGCGGTAACGAAGAGACTTGCCAGCAATAGCGCCACGGGCATGATAAGCTTGATGATCTCCGGAATGAAGTAGATGTAATAGCAGGCCGACAACGGTTGCGGTTGCCTGCTTGTCGATGAAGTCGTCGAGGTGCTCGAGTGCATCAATCACAACAAAGATGATCGTCACGGCAATCAGCGAGAAGAACGCCGTCACGAGAAACTGTCGCACAATATAGCGGTCAATGAGCTTCATGCATGTCAGGTGAACGCTTCTTGCTCATCTCCGAGTCCGGAACGCCATCGCTTTGGCACCAGCCGTTTGAGGAAACTCCAATCGATGACGACGGTTTCCTTGCCAATCCGGATGGTAAGATAGATGCCGAGCAGACCGAGCAGGATATTGGCTGACCACATGCCCACGAATGGTTCCACAATATCCCTGTCTGCGAGTTTTTCTCCGCCGATGAGGAATGCCCAGTAGATGAGGAAGAACCCCAGACTCAGTGTTGCCGCGGCTCCGAATCCACCCCGGCGGGACATGATGCCAAGCGGTACGCCGATGAGCACGAAGACCATGCAGGCTGCTGGTATTGAATACTTCTTGTAAATCTCAACGAGGTATTGGTCGATCTGTTTGTCGAGGAACTCGATACGCGACAACTCGTTCGCGACGTACGCGCTCATTGACCGCGCCTTGAACAGGGCAGCTGCGGTCGGCGACTGGGATATGGGTGGCATGCCGAATGCTGGGAACAGGGTTGGGAGTCCCTTTGATCTGATGATCGATGTCGTTCGCGATTGTCACGTGCATTTTCTCTTCCAGTTCCGACTTTGTCTTGAGGAGACTGTCGACGATCGCACCCATGGCTTGAGCGCTGAGTTCCCGGTCGCCGCGTGAGAACGCCCCTTCGGAAGAGCGCTCAAACTCGAATCCTTCCGCGTTCATGACAATTCGATGGTTCCGGAATCTGAGCTTGCGATACGACGTCATCCGCAAAAGGTCCAGCTCGTGGATTTCCCCATCCTCAAGATCCATGATTATCCTTCGATAGTCGGGGGAAAAGGAGATCTTGCCGCGTTCGGCCGTGATCACGACACTGTTGTTTGGATTGGTGTAGTCGTAGATGGTGATTCCTTCGAGATCGCTTGATCGTTCAAAGGTTTTGCGAACAAGGATGCTGTAGCCGGAAATATCCTGCGAGAAGAGCCCCGGAACGAGATTGAGCGTCGGTTTCGTCTTGCGGATATCGATCATCAGTGTCTTGGCTTTGTGGTTCGCCTCGGGGAGTACGTAGTTATTGAACCACACAAGTGCGACTGCGACAATGGTTGCCGCCACGCCGATGGGGGCGATCATCCGGTAGATGCTCATGCCGCTCGCTTTCATGGCAGTGATCTCGTTCTTCGAGGAAAGCTCGCCAAACGCCATGAGTGTGGCGACAAGCACCGCCATCGGGACGGCAAGCACTACCATCCACGCGAGACTAAGGGCAATCAGCTCGATAATAACCCAGGCCGAGAGCCCCTTCCCGATGAGTTGATCGATGAACTTCATCACGAACTGGAGAAGGAACAGGAACATCAGCGTGCAGAGGGAGAATACGAAGGGACCGATGTGCGCGCGCAACAGGTAGCGGTAGGCGAGCATCCGATGACCGAACAATCCTTGTTTCATGTCCCTAATATAGCCGTCAGGTGACTCTTTTCCAATTCGTGAATGAGATGGGCGTCTCCGAAAACGATGTTTTGTGAAACAAGATGCTTGATATTTGTATCGCTTTTGGGTATGTTCTCCGTAGCTGAGCAAGGGGACTCAGTTTCTCACAGTCATGGGAGTTACCATATCGATCAGGTTTGCTATTGCTTGTAGAGACAGGCACCTGAGGTCAGGGTCGCGTCACGGGTAACAGGTGCGTTCAGCGTCGGGGCGGGTCAGCGGCATGGCTCCCGGCGGTGATGGTAATATAAACTGAGAATCGAATTGGTCTCCTTGCTGCGCAGCATGCGGTTGCATTTCCTCAATCATGTTTTCGACACGCTGTATGTCGTCGGCGTGTGCTTCCTGGCTCTCCTCTTCATCCTCTACCCCCGATTGGTCGTTGGCTCCAACCCTTCACAGCCGGAACCAGCATACCCGGTGTTGTTCCCCATGGGCGACACTACGCTGACACCTCCCGGTCAACCTCCGGGCAATGGTGCAGGAGTACCAGGCAGTGGACAGTTCAATCCAAACAAATTCTTCAATCAATCAGATTCGACCAGACTCTTCGGCCAAACAGATACCACACGCAAGGATTCAGCCGGCTTCAGTCAGAAGAAAAAGGTGATCGACTCCACGTACGTTGTGTGTCTCGACTCCTCAGCACGACTGGAGCAGTTCACGTATGTTCGGAAGGACCAACCGGAGGTTGCATTCTTCCCCGAGCGCACGTACCCGCTGTTTGCCGCCGGAAGGCCAGCGGGTTTCCAACGACAGGCGACCCTCGATTCATCAGGAAATGAGTTCCTGTTCAGCGAGACTGTCGGTGGTGGTCACGTCAAGATTCCGCTCACGCTATCGTTTGATGAGTACATTTCCGCGCGGCGGAAGGCGGAGTTACGCAAAATGCTGGCAGAAGAAGCAAGGAAACCGATTGCCGCCGGCGAACGAAACGACCTTGGCGAACTCCTCAGCAACATCACGAAGATCACCATCCCGGTTCCGCACAATCCTCTCTTCAGTATTTTTGGGAAGGACCTCATCAGCCTGAATATCAGCGGCGCCGTGGATATCAAGGCTGGCTTCAGAAATACGAAGTCCGATCAGACGCAGATTTCCAGCCTTGATCAAAGCAGGAATGAGCCTGACTTCCAGCAGGAGGTTCAGGTAAACGTTAACGGCATGATCGGAGACAAACTGAGCATCCTCGCGGACTGGAACACACAGCGCACGTTCGAATATGAGAACCAGCTCAAGATCAAGTACACCGGTTACGACGACGAGATTGTGCAGAGTGTTGAGGCTGGCAACGTTTCGCTGACAACCCCATCGTCATTCATCGGCAGCAGCCAGGCACTGTTTGGGATCAAGGCAAGATTTCAGACAGGCCCATTAACACTGACGACGCTTGCCTCGCAGAAGAAGGGGCAAATCAAAGAGGTCTCTGTCTCCGGCGGTGCTCAGGATCTTCCTTTTGGCCCCGGGGGTCAGGGGATCCAGCCGTACGACTATGCCACCAACTACTACTTCGTCGATACAACCTATCGGCAGTATTACGAACCATACTACAACAATGAGCCTCCCCGCGTCACGCCGGAGGTTCAACTTGTTGATGAAGAAGTATGGGTGCAAAGACAAGGGAATATTCCCGATCCCAATGAGCGTCAAGGAAGGGCAATCATCAACCTGGGCCCTCGTGGATCCGGGTATCCCGATTCCATCAGAAACAAATTGGAGTCGCCCGGGTCAGTTGAGTTTTCCGGATTCGTGAAGCTTGACCGTTCACAGTACGAGGTTGTCGGAGACGGCTACATCGGTGTGATTGCGCTGAACACAAATATGCAGGATAATCTTGTTATCGGAGTCGCGTACAGGACAGCGGGAGGCAGCGGTGTTCCCCCTCAGCAGTTTGGAGAGTTTGCGCGAGATACAACCGGGTCACTGATACTGAAGATGCTCAAACCTCGAAACCTTCAGTCTGTCGGGCGGGGCTATCCAGTCGCGTGGAATCAGATGCTCAAGAACATTTATTCCCTCGGCGGCCGGAACATCAAGCAGGAGGGGTTTGTACTCGACATAGTCAGGCAGGATGCGGCACAGCAGGGCCAGAACACGTTGATGGGCGAGCGACTGCTCAGGGTTTTTGGGTTGGATAGGTTCAGTCCTGACGGGACACCCGCTCCGAATGGTGACAATCTTTTCGACTTTCGTCCCGGGCGGACGATAAATCAAGCCCGCGCTGAAGTTATCTTTCCATCGTTGCGTCCATTTGATGTTGGCATGAGAGAGTATTTTGCATCACCGTCAGTCAACAAGCCAATACCGGACAGCTTGTTGTTCCCTCAGATCTATGATACGACGAAAACATTTGCCCAGCAGAGTACATCGAACAAGTATGTCATCCAGGGCAAGGCGACTGGTGAAGCAACGTCGAAGTTCAACCTCGGATTTAACATCGTCGAGGGCAGTGTTCAGGTTCTCCTCGATGGCCGACAACTTACGCCGAATGTCGATTACACGGTAGATTACATCGTCGGTGAAGTGGTGATCAGGAATGACCGCGCACTTGTTCCCGGTGCAAACATGCAGATCAAGTACGAGCAAAACGACCTCTTCCAGCTTGCATCAAAGACTCTCCTCGGTGCGCGTGGCGATCTTGCAGTCTCACAGAATACGAATGTCGGTTTCACCATTATGAACCTGAACCAGCAAACGCTGAGTGACAAGGTGCGACTCGGTGAAGAGCCGAACAAGAACACCATCCTCGGTTTTGATGGCCAGACACAATTCGATCTTCCATTCCTCAGCAGTGCGATCGATGCCTTGCCGCTTCTCGAGACCCGCGAGCCATCAAGCATCAAAATTTCAGGGGAAGCGGCGTACATGATTCCCGACCCCAATACAATGAAATCGACGATTCCGAGCGACAACGGTGCAAGCATTGCATACATCGACGACTTTGAGGGCGCGCGGCGCACAATTCCGTTTGGCATAAGCTACGCTCAGTGGTACCAGGCAAGTCCTCCGGCCGATGACATCGCAAATTCAACGATTAGCGCTGAGGATACGACCAAGATGTTCTCGAAAGGGAAGACGATATGGTATAACATCCTCCCGACGAACGTGACGTTGACGGAAATCTACCCCAACAAGAAGCCGGGTAATGCCTCCAATAATCAGGCAACCGTGTTGGATATTGACTACTCGCCGTTGACCCGCGGCATGTACAATCTCGGCGGCCACCTCGCGAATACGCTGACGGCGACAAAGAACTGGGGTGGCATCATGAAACCCATCTCGATCTCCGCCACGAACCTGATCAATGAGAACATGAATTACATTGAGATATGGATGCAAATAAACAATGCTCCAAGAAACAGTGACGGTTCGATTCCGAAGATGCGAATTGATATGGGAACGATCAGCGAGGATGCCATCCCGGACTCGCACAAGACGTGGGATGGGCACTTGAATTCGGAGGATCTTGTTCACGGGCAAAGCCCCAATGGGACATTGCAGGAAGGAGAGGATATTGGTCTCGACATGATGGCTGATGCGGAGGAATTGGCATACGTTGACCAACGATACGGCAACCATGATGGGTTCGATGCAGGTGATCCGAGTGGAGACGATTACTCCTTTGACAACACCAGGAATCAGACCCCCCAGGATTTTGCACATATCAATGGGACAGAAAACAGCAGAAACAGTCCGAGCGGATTGATTCCTGACACCGAGGACCTGAACTCGAATGGTCAGACTGATCGGATCAACCAGTACATGGAGTATGATATTCCCCTTGACACGAATCGTGCGACAAACCCGCTGATTGTTGGCGGTGGGTTCAATGAAAAGAAGTGGTTTCAGTTCAGGATCCCCATCAGAGAATATACCCGCCTTGTCGGAACAACGGTGCCCAATCTGGAGAATGTCGAAAGCGTTCGCATCTCCTTCTTGAATGCATCAGGTGAAATCCATGTTCGCATTGCCGACATGGGGCTCGTCGGGAACCAATGGCAAGTTCCGGCAACGGACACTACCAACTTTGCCGTGAGTGTCGTAAGCGTTGAAGACAATCCTGACTACACGAGTCCTCCAGGCGTCGTTCGTGAGCGGGACAAGACACAACCTGACCAGGAGATTCTTGCCAACGAGCAGTCCCTGTCTCTTCTGCTGAATGGTGTTCCCGCAGGGCAATCCCGGCAGGCGGTTAAATTCTACATCTATAAACCACTCGATGTGTTCAGTTATCGCCAGATGAAGATGTTCGTCCATGGAGACGTTTCATTTGGAACGCTGCCGGTGCCGCCGCAGTCGTTCTTCAGATTCGGATACGATTCGCTGAACTACTATGAGTATCGCGGGCCCATCTATCCAGGCTGGGATTCCCGGAACGAAATCAACATCAACTTCCAGGAGCTGACTGCTATCAAGCAGCTCCGGGATTCAATAAATCAGAGTGTCAGCAAAGTGGTCCGGGTGGAAGGAACCGATACGGTTTGGTATCGTGTTGTCGGCAATCCTTCTCTTACACAGGTACGCTACCTCGCGCTTGGTGTGACGAATCGGGAACCGCCGATTGTGCGGGGGAATGTCGAGCATGGCCGGCCACTGAGCGGACAGGTCTGGTTCAACGAATTGCGCTTGACCGACGTTGACGATTCGCCGGGGTGGGCATACCGGGTTGATACGCAACTCAAGCTCGCTGACCTCGGGATGGTGTCGTTCAACTATTCCAAGGTTGACCCGAACTTCCATACTCTCGAACAACGTTTCGGCTCACGTCAGACCGGAATAAATTGGGCGCTGAATGCTTCGATGTCGTTTGAGAAATTCTTTCCAACCAGTTGGGTTGGCACGTCACTCCCATTCTCATATTCACGAAGCGTCAACCTCATCCAGCCGAAGTATCTTCCGAATTCCGATGTGCTGGTGGATGAGGCGGCCGCACTTGCTCAAACGCCTGACGAAGCGAATGCCATAAGAACAGAGTCTGAAACATATCGTGTCACAGACACGTACGCGGCGCCGAATTTCAAGATCGGGTTGCCGTCGCAAGCCTGGTATATTCGTGACACATTCAACAAGCTCGCATTCGGTTTCAACTTCACCCGGTCATCGGAGCGTAGTCCCGCCACCGTGAGTAGAATCTCATGGTCGTGGAACGCCAAGATCAGCTATGCGCTGAACCTCTCCACTGACTATTACGTCCAGCCCTTCAAGGACCTTTTTGCCGGTGTCTGGTTCCTCGACGAATACAAGGATGTCAAGATCTACTACACTCCGAGCAATTTCTCGTGGTCGTTGAGTGTGGTGCGGTCACGGGACAACACGCTGCAACGTGTTCAGAATGCCCAGCAAACCATCACACGCAACTTCACGGCATCACGTCAATTTGGATTTGGCTGGAAACTGACCGAGGGCGGACTCAGCAACCTCAGCGGGACATACAACCTTTCGATTGAATCGAGCCTCCTCGATCTCGAAACCGACAGGTTTGGGCAGCGGCCTTTCTCGAAGATCCTCGATGATATTTTCTTCGGCGACAAGTTGATCAACTTCGGGACCGATACCCGATACTCACAACAGAACCAGTTTTCCAGTCGGCCGAATATCCCGAACATTTTCAACATCAAGAAATATCTTGATCTCTCGATGTCCTACAGCGTGGATTACGCGTGGCAAAACACATTGGTCCAGGGTGACCTGGGGAAATCCGCGGGATGGAACAACAACATCAGCCTGACGACGAACTTCAAGCTCAAACAGTTGTTTGACCCGCTGTTTGAGGAGAGCTCCCGGCCCGGACAACCAACAGAGCCTCCACGTGGCGGAGAATCCCGCGGACGCGGGCGTGGCGAGCGCGAGGGCGAACCTGGCGATGGTGGTGGGCCCCCCAAACAGGTCGAGCAACCTGCGGATACGACCGCAAAAACCGGACCTCCCGCTCGTAACCGCACCCTTGACCAGTTGAAGAACCTCGCGAAGTTACTGATCAAAATTCCATTTCTTGATTATGAGAACATCAACGTCACCTTCACCCAGACGAACAATACTGCCAACAGCGGAGTGGTCGGCCGGACAGGCTTCGTGAATTTCTGGGGGCGGGCTCCGTTCTTCCAGGACCCCGATATCAATGCGGGCCCATCGCGTATGTACCAGCTCGGGCTCATTTCTGATCCGAGTGGAAGGCTCGGGAAATTCGGTTTTCGGCCGGCGTTTCCGTTTTTCGGATGGGGGGAGACGCAGCCGGGTCTCCGGGCCCGGGGTCCCGGCAGCAATCTGCAAAACACATTCCGTCAGCAGAATCGAATTGCTCTCAAGTCGTCACGCAATCTCTGGGAAGGGGCGAGAGTTGATTTGAACTGGAGCATCGGATGGGCGTACAGCCGCACACAAAACCTGACCACCGATTCACTCGGGATTCCCACGATTACTAACGTCGCCACCGCGGGTAGCGTGGAGCGATCGTATCTTTCGTTCCCTGATGTTTTCTTCCTCGGGATTTTCAAGAGCAGCCTGAAGGATGTGAGCAAGCTGTACTCAGACCTGAAGCACAACAGGGATTCAACAGTCAGTAACGATCAGAAACTGGCGCAGGCATTTGAACAAGGATTTGAAGCCCTCCCCTTCCTGAACAAGATATTTGGCCAGTACTACCCTCGCGTGAACTGGTCCTTGCGATGGGACGGCCTTGAGAAATTCCCGATGTTTGCCGGTTTCGCCACGCGCGTGTCGCTTGAACATGCCTACACATCCACCTATAACAGACAGTTTGAAAATCGTCCCGGAGAAACCAGTGAGCGAACAACCGGTCAGCGCGTGACGTACGGCTTCGCACCGCTGGTCGGACTCAACCTCACGTTCAAGGAGCTCCTGAAGGGGAGCTTCGGGGCGAACCTCCGGTACAATTCCAACACATCCTACGATCTCGCGACTTCCTCGGAAAACATCGTGGAACAGTTGTCCCAGGAAATTTCGATCACGGCGAATTACAGCAGGCGGGGGTTCGAGATCCCGTTCTTTGGTCTTTCGCTGAACAATGATCTGGATATCAGCGCGTCATACTCACTCACAAAGAACTCGCGGACAAACTACGACATTGCCAAGCTTGATGTGAATACCACCGGCGAGCCGCAGGATGGATCGACCCGGACGGTCCTTGAGCCGCGCATCAAGTATGTCCTCAGCTCACGCGTTACTGCGTCGGTGTACTATCGCTATACGAAGATCGAACCCGACGCGTCGGGCTCGCGGATTCCCGGGAGTACCGTGAACGAGGCGGGCCTCGATATCCATATTGCCATCCAATAAGCAGCACCACGTACTGCGTGCCGTCGGTGTTTGATTCTCAAGGGTCAAATCGTTATCATTTTTCATCATTGAAGGGGTGTATGGAAGAGACGAGAGGGAAAATACTCTGGGTGGATGACGAAATCGATCTCCTGCGTTCGCATATTCGTTTCCTCACGGAAAAGGGATATGCAGTCGACACGGCAACGAACGGCGAAGATGCAATTGCAATGGTGAAGCAAACCGGGTTCGATCTCGTGTTCCTCGATGAAATGATGGCAGGAATGGGGGGATTGCGAACACTGGCGGAAATCAAAGACATGCGTCCCTCGCTGCCGGTCGTCATGATCACGAAGAACGAAGAAGAATCGCTGATGGAGGAAGCGATCGGCGTGAAGATCAGCGACTACCTGATCAAACCCGTCAACCCGAGTCAGGTGCTGATGGCCTGCAAGAAGTTTCTGGAGGGAAGGAAGATCACTGGTGCTGCGGTGTCCAAGGACTACATCCAGGAGTTCAACCAGATCTCCGTGGCGCTCATGAACGACATGGACCATACCCAATGGGTTGACATTTACACCAGGCTGGTGTCGTGGTCTCTCGAGCTTGACGACCATCCAGAACTTGGACTGAAGCAGACAATGCTTGACCAGTTTCGGGAGTGCAACCTCGCGTTCGGCAAGTATGTCGAAAGAAACTACAGGGATTGGCTTGAGCGGTCTGATAACCGTCCGGTGCTCTCGCCGGAAGTCGTCGACAGGTACCTGATCCCTGAATTGGGAAATGACAAGTCAGTCATCTTCTTTGTCATCGATTGTCTGCGTTTGGATCAATGGCTGATGATGGAAGGTCTGCTCCGTGACTACTTTGATATCTCCAAGGAGTTCTACTTCAGCATACTTCCAACAGCCACGCCGTATTCCCGCAACGCGATCTTCAGCGGCTCCTATCCGAGCGATGTTGAGCTCCGGCATCCGGAACTCTGGGAAAAGAGTGAAGATGACGAGAGCAGTCGGAACCGGTATGAGCGGCAATTTCTCGACAAGCTGCTTGAGCGCCGCAAGATCATCGTGAAGCCTGAGCCAAAGTACGTGAAGATCCTCGACGCAGAGTTTGGTCGCAGCATTGAGGGGAACATCAATTCTTATGCCCAGACAAAGCTTACCTCCATCGTGGTGAATTTTGTCGATATGCTGGCACATGGACGGTCGGATTCATCGCTGCTCAAGGAAATAGCGCCTGATGAGTCAGCGTACCGTTCACTTACGAGATCGTGGTTTGTCCATTCATCGCTTTTCGGCATGCTGAGGACGCTCGCAAAGAACAAGAATGTTACCGTGGTGCTCACCACGGACCATGGAAGCATCCGGAGCCTCAGGGGATCGAAGGTTCTGGGTGACCGTGAAGCATCCACAAACCTCCGCTACAAATATGGCAGGAACCTGAAGTGTGAGGATAAGGCTGCGATCTTCGTGAAGAACCCGGCCGATTTCAGACTGCCAAAGCGCGGTGTGGCTGGAAACTACATTATCGCCAAGGAAGACTTCTATTTTGTGTATCCGACCGACTATCATAAGTACCTGAATCAGTATCGCGACAGTTTTCAGCACGGCGGTGTCTCCATGGAAGAGATGATCCTTCCCGTTGTCAAACTTGAGCCCAAGGGATGAAGTCGTTTCATTCTCATTCCACTGATGAGACCATCCGGATCGGTAGAACGTTTGCCAAAACACTGAAGCGTGGAGACATTGTTTTGCTCTCGGGTGATCTCGGCACGGGCAAGACACATTTCATTGCAGGTGTTTGTGACTCTCTCGGGGTGCGTGCTCATGTTGCAAGCCCCACCTTCACGATCATAAATGAATATCAAGGCGATCACTGTACTGTCGTTCATATTGATCTGTACCGCATTGCGACCCGGCGGGAGATACAAGAGCTGGGTGTTGAAGAGTACTTCGATGAACAGCATATCTGCATGATAGAATGGGGCGAGCGGATGAGTGAATTTCTTCCGCCGTGCTGTATTCACGTGAATCTTGCCTATGGCGAAGGAGACACTGACCGGATGATCGTCATCGAGGATGCAGACAGGAAAGTCGAGAGAGTGGGTGGAATTGCAGTGTGAGTGTATTGGCGATTGAAACCGCGACCACAGTATGTGCTGCTGCAGTTGTAAGCGGTGGCAGGATTCTGGCAGAGGCTTCGCTCCGCGAGAAATATGTTCATGCAGAAAAACTCATGACGCTGATTGACGGCGTGCTCAGGCAGGCTGCCATTACTCTTGGTCAGCTTGACGGCATTGCGGTATCGATTGGGCCGGGTTCATTTACGGGACTCCGCATTGGCTTGAGCGTGGCAAAGGGACTGGCGTTCGCGAGTGGGAAACCTCTGGTCGCGGTGTCAACGCTGCAAGCTCTTGCACAGCGCGCTATTGATGAGGGTCTTGTTGAGGAATATGTTTCTATTCTTGCCGCGCTCGATGCGAGACGAAACGAGGTCTACTGCCAATGGTTCAAGGACATCGCCGGCGATGCGAACGCCGTTTCGGTCGAGTGCGACATGCAGGTTGATCGGGTGTTCGACGCTTGTCCTACGGAAAGGGTGGTCATGACCGGCGACGCTCTTCCGAAGTTACAGAATGCGGTGAGCCAAAAGCCGATGATCCACTGGAGTACGGTCCCGGACAACGTGGCAGAGTGCAGCGCGGGTTCGGTTGGGAGAATTGGAGAAGCGCTCCTGGATCGTGGGGAATCCGCAGACGTCCGAACATTGGAACCCCGGTACATCAAGGAATTCTTCTTCAGGCAACCATCATAGGCAGGACGACAATGGCCTGGTTCAAGCGTTCCAAGGAAAAGATAGCGGCAGACACCCAGAAAAAGGAAATGCCGGACGGCATGTGGGTGAAATGTGACGAGTGTGGTGAGATCATTCACAAGAAAGAACTTGAACAGAATCTCTACACATGCAATAAGTGCAACCATCATTTCCGGATCGGGAGCAAGGAGTACATCGAGATTATTCTTGATGCCGGGTCCTTCAAGGAGCATGATCGAAGGATGCGGTCCGTCGACCCACTGAAGTTCAAGGATACGAAACGCTATCGCGACAGGATTCCGGAAGCGATCAAGAAGACCGGCCTGTTTGACGCTGTACGATGGGGAACGGGGAGCGTGAACAAACATCCCGTAGTGCTTGCTGCCATGGACTTTGGATTCATCGGGGGCAGTATGGGTTCCGTGGTGGGTGAGAAAGTCGGTCGGGCCATTGACCGGGCCTGGAAGTCAAAGCACCCCTTGATCATCGTATCATCGAGTGGCGGCGCACGCATGATGGAGGGAGCGCTCTCACTTATGCAAATGGCAAAGACCAGCGCAAAGCTTGCGCGGCTCGCCGATGCATCAGTTCCGTATATTTCCATTCTCACCGATCCCACAACGGGGGGGGTCACGGCAAGCTATTCGATGCTCGGGGACTTCCATATTGCCGAACCCGGAGCGTTGATCGGTTTCGCAGGACCGCGGGTCATCAAACAGACGATCGGCAAGGACCTTCCACCCGGATTCCAACGGTCTGAGTTCCTGCTTGACCATGGCTTTGTCGATCAAATCATTCACCGCAAAGAGTTGAAGAACGCGGTTTCACAGATCATTTCCCTTCTCGCATAACACTGTTGTTGATCGTATGAATGTGCATTTACTCGGCGTCCCGATGGATCTTGGTTCCGGCAGACGCGGAGTTGATATGGGACCGTCTGCAATTCGTATTGCCGGCATCAATGACAAACTCAGGGAGCTCGGCCACAAGGTTCTTGACGAAGGCGATCTTGACATAAAGAACGTTGAGGAGTTGCATGTTGGAGAGCTGAAGGCGCGGTACCTCAGGGAGATTACCCGGGCGCTCAAAGTTCTCGCAAGGAAGGTCGAAACGATCATGGTTCATCGCGGTTTTCCGCTCGTGCTCGGCGGTGACCATTCCATTGCGGTCGGAACAATCTCCGGTGTGTCATCATACTGCAGGCAAAAGCGAAAGAAGCTGGGTCTTCTTTGGATCGACGCCCATGGGGATATCAACACGCCCGCAACATCTCCGTCGGGGAATGTCCACGGCATGCCGCTGGCAGCGGTCATGGGTTTCGGTCCACGCGAATTGACAACCATCGGAGGAACGCTGGCCAAGGTTGATCCCTCAAATGTTGCCCTGGTCGGAGTTCGCAGTCTGGACGAGGGCGAGAAGAAGCTCCTCGCAAAATTGGGGATCAATGTATATACCATGACAGACATCGACCGTCAGGGGATTCACCGGGTGATGAAGAAAGCGCTCGCGAGGGTCACGCACGGAACGGACTACGTCCATGTGAGTTTTGATCTTGATGCGGTTGATCCAACGGTCGCATCGGGTGTGGGAACACCGGTGAAAGGAGGATTGGACTACCGCGAAGCACATCTCATTATGGAGCTGATCTCCGAGAGCAAAATCATGACCTCTCTCGAAATCGTCGAAGTGAATCCCATCCTTGATTCAAAGAATGCCTCGGCGGAGTTTGCCGTGGAGTTGGTCACCTCGGCGTTCGGGAAGAAAATCCTTTGAGTGAAACGGCCATGGTTATCAGGGATGTTGAGGAGATGCAGAGGGAGGCTGAGCGCTTGCGATGTCTCGGCAAACGGGTGGGGGTTGTTCCGACGATGGGATTTCTTCATGAGGGGCATCTCACTCTCATTCGGATGGGGAAGAAACACTCCGACGTTGTTATCACCACAATTTTCGTAAATCCCACTCAGTTTGGACCATCTGAAGATTTCACCCGGTATCCCCGCAACCTTGATCGTGATACGCAGCTCGCATCCCGGGCAGGGACGGACTATGTGTTTGCTCCTGGAACTGACGCCGTCTATCCCCAAAACTATCACTCGTTTGTTGAGATAGAGAAAATCACCGCAGTGTTGGAAGGCAAGCTGCGCCCGGGCCACTTTCGGGGTGTGGCGACCATTGTTGCAAAACTTTTCAATATCACTAAACCTCATGTTGCAGTGTTCGGTCAAAAGGATGCCCAGCAGGTTGCTGTCATCCGGCAAATGATCCGTGATCTGAACTTCGACATTAGGTTGCTCGTCTGTCCCATTGTACGCGAGCCTGATGGGTTGGCAATGAGCTCACGCAATACATATCTTTCCGAAGTGGAGAGAGCGCAGGCTCCGGTACTCCACACGTCGTTGAAGCTCGCTGAGAAGTTGATCCTTCAGGGTGAGAGAGAAGCAAGGACCATCATTCAGCAAGTGAAAGACATGATCACCGGGAATTCCTCCGCGGTAATTGACTACGTATCGATTGCGGACGCGGCGACGCTGGAAGAACTGGTGGAGTGCAAAGGAAGCATGCTCCTCTCACTGGCTGCGAGGTTTGGCACTACGCGTCTGATCGACAACATAATGCTGGAACTGCAGGAAGCGCATGGATAGGCCGCTTGCTGTTATCATCATGGCTGCTGGCAAGGGGACGCGCATGAAGAACCCCGACATGGCAAAGGTCATGTTCAAGGTTAATGGCAAGCCGATGATCGAGCATGTCGTCGACCTCGCACTCGAGCTTTGTTCCCAAATCATCGTTGTTGTAGTAGGATGGCAGAAAGAATCCGTCATTGATCATTTCAAATCCGCCGCAAAGAGAGTGACGTTTGTCGAGCAGTCACCCCAGCTTGGTACCGGCCACGCTGTGATGCAGGCGGAACGCGCGTTGAGGAAGTTCGATGGTGATGTGCTTGTTCTTTCCGGTGATGTTCCCATGTTGGCCCTTGTTACCGTGCGCGGGTTGCTTGAGTTCCATCATCAGCACGCGGCGGCGGCAACGGTACTGACTTCCGTGCTTGCCGATGCAACAGGATACGGTCGCGTTGTAAGAGACGAAGACGGGAATGTGACGGCGATTGTCGAACACAAGGATGCCACACCTGAACAACATATGATCACAGAGATTAACTCGGGCATTTACGTTTTCGAACGGGCAAGGCTGTTTGAGGGGCTCCGGTCGATCACCCCGGACAATGCGCAGAAAGAGTACTATCTGACCGATGTTTTTGAGTATTTCTGGAGAAACAACCTCAAGGTATGTGCCGTGGCGGCAGAAGATCCTCAGGAGGTTCAGGGGATAAATACTGTGCAACAGCTTGAAGACATCCGCTCGAAAATGGACCGGAACATCGGGTGAAGAGTTGACAAAATTAAGTGATTTGGTTATCATTCAGCAGGAACGGAGAGCTTGAAGGAGGAAAGAATGAAGAATGTGTGTTTGCCATTTGTGGCAGCGTGTCTGATGTTGGCGTCCACTCTCGGGCACGCTCAGTTCAAGTCCCAGATCGAACAGGAGAGTCGCGTCTCTGATGGTTTGATTCATCAATCGGCCCCTCAGCTGCTCCTTGGATGGTTTAACCCCGACAAGTTCCACATGAGGCATTCGTTTGATCTGTCGTTCACGAGCATGGGTGGGCAGGCCTTGTCGCTGGGAACATATACAAACAGTATGACCTATGAAGTTGCCAGCAACCTGATGGCGCGTGCCGATGTCAGCATGAGCTATTCTCCGTACAACACATTGCCGACCCTCAACGGAAAGAAAAACGATTTGAGCTCGGTCTATCTCAGTCGTGCCCAGTTGGATTACAGACCGTGGGACAATGTGATGGTCCAGTTCCAATACCAAAGTCTTCCTCTTGGAAGCTACTATTCACCATTCTACAACCCCTGGTATAGGGAGAACGGATTCTGATCCGAACCACATCGTACGGTAGCGACGTTGATTTTCCGAGTTCTCGCCGAGTGGCCATCCTCACCATGAGAGGAACTGCGCTCGGTTTTTTGTTTTACTCCCATCGCTCTTCATGAACGAACACAACACGCCTGCTCACACCGGCACTTCCCGAAACGACTCTCGTACCCTGCTTCTGAATGTTTTCATCGGTTTCCTGCTGCTCGTGGTCGGCTATTTGACGTACTCTCTTCTGAGCAGGCAGATTCTGCAGCCTCCGGTGGATGCCGGGAAAGCCGGTGTTGTACCCGGCGAAATTATCCAGGTCGATGTGTTGAACGGCTCGGGATTGCAGGGTGCTGCCGGCTCGTGTACCTCATATCTTCGCGCCCGCGGCTTCGACGTTGTTGAGTCACGCAACTACAAAACGTCCGATGTCGAGGAGTCACTGGTGATCGACCGGATCGGTGATATGAAGAATGCGGAAAGGGTCGCGTACGCGCTCGGCATCAAAAAGAAGAACATTGTCCAGCAGCTCAATCATGACTATTATGTTGATGTCTCGATTGTGATTGGCAAGGATTTCGCTTCACTCAAACCTTCTCACTAAAGAAAGGAGTGCCATTTGAAATCATCGCAACTTGCAACAGCGATAGCCAGGTTGACTATGACCAAAAAGGCGCATGATGTTGTCGTGATGGACTTGCGGAAGCTCTCGTCCGTGGCGGATTTTTTCGTCATCTGTTCGGGAGACTCCGATGTTCAGGTCAGAGCAATTGCTGATGCAGTTGAGGAAGGTTTGGAACTACGGGGAGTGAGTCCCTGGCATCGGGAAGCGGGCAGCATGAACTGGTTCGTGCTGGATTATGTTGATGTCGTGCTTCATGTGTTTCACAAAAACACGAGATCGTATTACAGTCTTGAAAAGTTGTGGGGCGACGCTGCAATTAAACGGCTGAGTGATGATGCAGCCCGGTCTGCAAAACGTGCCGTCAGGCCGTCACGGGTACGGAAGCCCCGCACTACCGTCAAGCGAAAGGCTTCATGAAAGAGTATCTTCGAGAGAAAGTTGTTTCCTCCCTGCGTTCCCTCGGTATTGCATCAGATGTCACCTTCGAGAAACCCCGTCAACCAGAGCATGGCGACCTGACGACTAATGTCGCGATGGTTCTTGCGAAGAGCCTCAAGAAGAACCCTCGCCAATTGGCAGCCGAGATCGTCAAGCATCTGGATATTGATGATGCACTCATCGACAGGCCCGAGGTCGCCGGTCCCGGGTTTATCAACTTCAGGTTCACTGACCGCTTCTACCGCCGCGAGCTCGGAAACGTCCTCGCACATGCGGGGTCATTCGGTCGGTCGACAATTGGGACAGGAAAGAAGACGCTCGTTGAGTTCGTCAGCGCAAACCCAACGGGTCCACTCACGGTGGGACACGGAAGAAACGCAGTCTTTGGAGATACCATTGCCAATTTGCTGGAGTGGACGGGCCATGAAGTGACTCGTGAGTATTACTTCAACAATGCCGGAAGGCAAATGCGTGTGCTTGGTGATTCCGTGCGGTTGCGGTATCTCGAGTTGTTGGGTGAGAGCGCACCATTTCCGGAAGACTACTACCAGGGAGCATACATCAAGGAAATCGCCCGTCACCTGTTTGAGCAACACGGTGATGCCCTCAAGGGTGAACCTGCTGAAGGGAGATTCAAGCAGCAGGCCGAGAGCGAGATTTTCAATGATATCAAGAGTACACTAAAGAGGCTCGGAATCGAGTTCCAGTCATATTTCAATGAAAACTCATTGTACGAGACGGGGAAGATCAAACAGGTGATTGAGGAGTTGCGGGAAAAGAATCTCGTGTACGAGAAGGAGGGGGCTCTGTGGCTCAAGGCAGAGGATCTCGGTGGAGAGAAGGACAAAGTGATTGTGAAGAGCAGCGGCGAGCCGACGTACCGTTTGCCTGACATCGCTTACCACGTTGAAAAATTCCGCCGGGGCTACGATCTGATGATCGACATCTTCGGTTCGGATCATGTTGCAACATATCCTGATGTGCTTGCCGGACTCAAAGCCCTTGGGTATGACAGCGGAAAGGTGCAGGTGCTGATCCACCAGTTCGTCACCATTCTTCAGGATGGCGAAGTCGTGAAGATGTCCACCAGGAAGGCGAACTACATCACTCTTGATGAACTGATCGATGAGGTCGGTGCCGATGTCGTGCGTTACTTCTTTGTCATGCGTAGCATCACCAGCCATCTGAATTTTGATATTAACCTGGCCAAGTCGCAGTCAGACGAAAATCCGGTATACTATCTCCAATATGCTCATGCCCGTATAGCAGGTATTCTGCGTAACGGTGAAAAGGATGGGCTTACAGTTGGATCAAACGAAACAACGTTTGAACTGTTGAAATCGTCTGAAGAGATTGGCCTGATCAAATCGTTATTGCTCTTGCCCGAGGTCGTTGAGTCGTGTGCAGTGACCTACGAGCCGCATCGTCTTGCAGAGTATCTTCATGACGTTGCCGGACTGTTTCACCGTTTCTATCATCAGCACAGGGTGTTGGGGGATGATCCCCGGCTGACGTCAGCAAGGCTTGGGTTGTGTGAAGCAACCCGCGTTGTTTTGAAAAATGGACTCGCCGTGTTCGGTATTTCGGCTCCAGAGCAGATGTAACGAGCCCTGTGGCCAAAAAGTGCGTTGACTTTCGTGGCGGGAATCAGTACCTTTGAGTGGCTTTGTTGCAGGGTTGAACTGAAGTATAATGATGCGTTTGAAAGGATCTCCTCTCGCCTCACTTGTTACGACTTGAGAATATAAGTTCTACATCCCTCTTTCTCTTTCACTAGATCAGCTTTGCAGCGCATCCTCCCTTTCCTCGGGATTGGAGTGGTTTCTGCTTGAAAGAGGCGGCGGTTACTCAAAAAAGAATCAGGACAAGGATGTTCAAGAAAGGGAAAATCGACGGCGTTCTGATCAAGGAAATCGTGAAGTATGTTGATGATCGGGGTTGGCTGGCCGAGGTGTTTCGTGAAGATGAAGTTGCGCGTGAAAATCTGCCGGTCATGGGTTACATCTCAATGACTCAACCTGATGTTGCACGGGGACCGCACGAACACGTGGATCAGACAGACAGTTTTGGATTCATCGGTCCATCGAACTTCAAGATCTACCTGTGGGACAACCGGAAGGGGTCGCCGACATTTATGACGAGACAGGTGGTCTTTGCCGGAGAAGATTCGCCGAAGTCAATGGTGATACCTCCCGGCGTTGTACACGCATACAAGAACGTTGGCGGCAAACAGGGAATGGTGGTGAATTTTCCCAATAGACTCTTCGCCGGGAAGGGAAAGAAGGATCGGATTGACGAGATCCGCCACGAGGATGATCCCAACACTATCTATCAGCTGGATTGAGCGATGCGGAACGTTCTCGTAACCGGTGGCGCAGGGTTTATAGGGAGCAATTTTGTGCGGTTCTTCCTCCGGGCTCATCCAGACGTCAAAGTAGTGAACTTTGACAAGCTGACGTATGCCGGCAATCTTGAAAACCTGACGGATGTCGCAGAAGAGCCGAGGTACAATTTCGTCCGTGGGGATATCTGTAATCGGGGTGAGGTAGAGGCAGCGTTCAAGGAGCATGATATCGACACGGTGGTGCATTTTGCCGCTGAATCCCATGTCGACAGGAGTATACTCGGTGCCACGATCTTCATCCAGACGAATGTGCTGGGCACAACTGTGCTTCTGGAGGTTGCCAAAGAACTGGGCGTCGAGCGGTTCCTGCATGTTTCCACGGATGAGGTCTACGGTTCCCTCGGGTCGACAGGCAAGTTTGTAGAAACAACGCCACTGCATCCCAACAGTCCGTATGCAGCGAGCAAGGCAAGCTCTGATCTTATTGCTCTGGCCTACCAGCATACTCACGGTGTCCCGGTTGTTGTGACCCGATGCTCCAACAACTATGGACCTTATCAGTTCCCGGAAAAGCTGATACCGCTGATGATTGTCAACGCTCTCAGCAACAAGCCCTTGCCCGTTTACGGCGACGGCTTGAACGTCCGCGATTGGCTCTACGTTGATGATCATTGCTCTGCAATCGATGTGGTTCTCAGGAAGGGAAAAACTGGCGAGGTCTACAATATCGGCGGGAACAACGAGTGGAAGAACATTGATATTGTGAAACTCATTCTGAAGAACCTCGGCAAGCCCGAGAGTCTGATCAGTTTCGTCAAGGATCGGCTCGGCCACGATCGCCGGTATGCTATTGATGCAAGCAAGATCAGTCGGGAGCTGGGGTGGCGGCCGGAACACAGGTTTGAAGAGGGCATCGTCGCCACGATCCAGTGGTATCTTGATCATCAATCATGGAGTCAACGTGTGATGACAGGGGAATATCAACAATACTATAGCCTGGTGTATGAAACCCGATAGGTTTCTTATTCTCGCGGCGATGAGCATTCTTGTTGTCAATTTTGCAGTGGCTCAGTCAGGCACTTCAGGATCGAGGCAGGATATCTTTGGCGACGTGGATAAATCGGCTGCCGCGCTCACGGTGATCCAACCCAAAGGGTTAGCCCTCGAATCGACAATTGATCCATCCTCATACTTCGTTGGTCCGTCAGATGTCTTTTCTGTCAATATTTGGATCAGCCCTCCCGCCAATTTCGTTCTTACTGTTACTCCCGAAGGCACGCTCATAGTCCCGACAGTCGGCGAAATTCGAGTGGCCGACCTGACTCTCCTCGAGGCCAAACGAAAACTGTTGGAAGAAGTTAAGAAGAAATACATTTTTGGCACAGTGACAGTGACGTTGATGACCCCGAGACCGATCGTGGTTCTCGTGACGGGCAATGTACTGAATCCGGGGTCTTACGTTCTTGCATCGTACTACCGTGCGGACAAGGCGATTGAGGAAGCGAACACCCCTCAGCGAACTCAAACGCAAACTGACCTGCAGGACATTCTGTGGAGGATGTCGAGGCGGAACATTTCGGTGAGGCACAAGGATGGCAGCGTATCTCACGTGGACATTCCCAAATTCCTTGCTTCAAAGGAGGATCGGTGGAATCCATACTTGCGTGAAGGCGACCTGATCATTGTTCCTCAGAATAACTTTACAAAGAATGTTATCGGTGTTTATGGGGAAGTCAATGTGCCGGGCCGATTCGAATTCGCTGAAGGAGATAGCATAAAGGATGCGGTGAATGTAGCGTATGGTTTTACGAGATACGCACTCACCGACAGCGTCGAGTTTACGAGGTTCAACTCGGACGGAGTCGGAATCACTTCTTCCATTGTGAACGGGCTTGATATCCTTGAACGCAAATCTCAGGATGTTGCCCTTCAACCAGGCGATCGAATAGTTGTCAGGGCAAAGCCCGATCAACGTGCTGACTACGTTGTCACTGTTGGGGGAGAAGTAAAGTATCCGGGTGTGTATCCTATTTCAAAACAGTCCACCCGTCTTTCCGAAGTGATCAGAAGAGCGGGAGGTTTTACGGAGTTCGCGTCGCTGAAGAATGCCGACCTTTCCCGGCATTCAGTCCAACCGAACCAGATTCAATTGGAACACCTTGAAAGCCTCCATGGGGGGGTACCTTCTGAAGATACCTCGTATTACTATCTGGAGACCAATCTTAGACTCCAAAAGGAGATCGTCAGTGTTGACTTTGAGCGACTGTTTGTTCAGGGCGATTCTACACAGGACGCAACTCTCCAGAATGGGGACTACATTTCAGTTCCTTCATCTCGAAGGACTGTATACGTTTTTGGGCAGGTGGTTTCGCCCGGTCATATCCCATATGTTACGGGGGAAAACGTTGAGTACTATGTACGAAAGGCAGGTGGCTACACTGATAGAGCAAGGGATGGTGATGTGAAAGTTGTGAAGGCAAAAAACAAGCAGTGGCTTTCTCCCAACGAAACAGCAGTTGAAGAAGGGGACTACATCTGGGTGCCGAAGGAAATCGAACGGTCGTTCTCGTACTACATGAACATCATTGGACAGACGGCGGCGATTGTCAGTGTGGGGGTGAGCATAGTATTGTTGGTCATACAATCGAAGAAGTAGGGGATTTTTTTCTCATAGCGGGGTCTAGAACGAGGGCAATTTGGATTCACCAATCTAGGGAGTTCAAATAGGCTTTTTTGCTGTTGTGTCGAAGAAAGATCGTTGTGTCCCGAAGTATTGTACCTCAAAGGACTCTTTCCCCATATAGTATGCAAGACTCGAAAGAAGCAACTTCAACTTCCTCCAGCTCCACTTCAACAATCTCAGCCATACTTGATTTGTTGAGTCGATGGCGACGTTTTGTCTTCAGTTGCATCATGTTGGGTCTCGTCGTATGCACGATTGTTGCCTTCTCATTAAAGCCTCAATTCAAGTCTACGGCTTCGGTTTTTGCCGCGGAGAAAGCAGACTTGTTTGGTGCGTTGGAGGGTGTGTCATCTCTTGTCAGATCATTCTCCCCCCGAAGTCTTTCCAACCTTGGGGGCAACCCTGAAGTGGACAGATATATGGCGATACTCAAAAGTGGGAAGGTTCTGGGTGAAGTGGTCAAGGAATTCAATCTCACAGATATATATGGCTTCCAATCAGCAACATTTCGAAATGAGAGAACGGTAAACAAATTGCTCTCGAATGTTGAGTTCGTTGCAGAACCGGAGGGAAATCTCACTATTACCGTGTATGACGAAGACCCTCAACGTGCAGCGGACATGGCCAATTTTTTTGTTGAGTTGCTGAATCGTACAAATAGTGATCTTCAATCCCAAAATGCTAGAGGTAACCGAAAGTTCATTGGAGAGCGCTATGATAAGAATCTTTCCGACCTCACTGCTGCCGAAGACTCGCTCAGAGCATTCCAGAAGAGGTATGGCGTTGTTGCAATGCCCCAACAAGCAGAAGCCTCACTCAAAATAGGTGTTGAATTAGAGGCTCAACTTGCAGCTAAGGAGATTCAACTCGGCATCCTTAGGAAGACGCAGGCATTGGACAATCCGTCCGTTGTTACAACGCAGTTGGAAATAAGTGAGATTCGGAAGAAATTGGGGAAAATGAGTGCTGGCGGAAACGGACTTGGCGAGAACGATGGCGTGTTTGTCCCATTCAAACGTATTCCCGATCTCGCTACCGAGTATCTCCGCAGGTTTCGAGATACCGAGATCGAATACAAGATTCTGCAGTTCTTGACTCCGCTGTATGAACAGGCAAAAGTGGAAGAGCGCCGTGAGACCCCATCTGTGATAGTCTTAGACCGTGCATCGCCGGCGGAACGGAAATCCAGACCAAAGAGGCTGATGATCATCTTGGGTGGAATGTTGGTTGGAATTGTTGCATCGCTGGGATACGTAGCCGTGGCAGAGCGTTGGAGGGTCGAAAAAGGGCGTCAGTCACCAATCTATGCATCCGCCTCGAATCTTTCGGGTCGATCAAATCGGACCTTGCATTCAAGAAGCGAACGAGAAGATAATCAATGGAGTCGTCTTGTTTTCGCTGACTAGGAGTACGGCCCTGGAAAGGTCCGTTCTGTCTTCGTACACCTTGGTTCCCTATCTGGTGGTGACTTTGACCTTGGGTTGCTATGTGGCGAGCATTCTCTTGGAGGTACAGTTCCTTTTTTTTAATCTATGCCTGGGATTGATCGTTTTCGCTCTTGCGGTAGTAAGAACGGATCTTGCCTTGATGTTTGTCCCCCTTGCACTGGCCAATCCTTATGGCTTGAAGGAGAGCGGGACGAACTTGATCATCTCCGAGTTCATCCTGCTTACTGGTGTTTGTAGGTTGGCTAATTCGTCAGCTTGCTGATCACGAACAGTATCACTTCCCCCGGTTTCTTCTATATGCATCGTTAGCGATGATTGGAAAGCTTTGACTTCGTTGGTCAGTGCACGATACTTTTTCCCGGGCTTTCTTCAGGTGGTCCGGGTACCTCGAGGTTCTGATTTTTCTACCCCTCGTGATCTTGAGCAGTTGCAGAAGTGAGGCCAGTATCAAACGGATAGGGTATTCTTTTCTTGTTGCAGGGCTGTTTGCTTCGGTTATGGGAGTTGCGCAGTTCTTGCAGGAATCCGCAGCGGCAGGGGCTTCTCGAAGAGTGTCGGGAATGCTGGGCGGTGGCTATGGCGCGGTCATCGCCTCTACGTTCCTGATGGGAATCAGCTTGCTGTTCCACGGGAAGGAGAGGATTTGGAAGGCCCTTGCGCTTATTACTATTCCCGTTGCTGGGCTGGCCCTCCTTGTATCTCAAACTCGGGCTTGGATTGGGGCGTTGGGATCGTGCTGCTGGTGATGCTTGTGAAAACGCTGACGAAGGATTGTCACGGCCTTCGCGGTTCTTGGTGCCGTTATCACGATAGGGTTGGCAGTTTACACTGGAGGTTTTGGCTTGGCTCAAGGAACATTTCTTGAGACTGCCGCAGAGAAGGCGTTTCGATACGAGACCGTGGCTGGACTTGATTCTCAAGTAGATATCTCGTTACTGTTGCGATTGAACGTTTGGTGGCAAGCCGCGAAGTACTTTCTGCAAAATCCTCTTTTTGGAATTGGAATAGGCAACCTCAGGTTTGATGATTATATTACCGGGCACTTGGCAAAACCAAGCGAGTATTCCGGCTATGTGGACAGTCAGTACATACAGGCATTTGCCGAAACTGGGATCATCGGCGGTTTCATGGATCCTATATCTTTTGGCGGCGATTGGAATCGGACGAAAAGCCCTCCACCCTGACTGCAAATTCTGATCTGCACGCAGCGGCTCTGGGTCTGTTTGCGGGCCTGCTGGTTTTTGCGATTGGTGGCCTTTTCTGGGTCATTACTCCCCATCATGAAGTCTTCGCAATCATGACGTTGGAAGTTAGCTTGCTTGCTTGTATCATTCGCCTGCAGAACGATGAAATTGGAATATCTCCCTCAATCTCTTGAATTCTCAACCTGTGCATTCCCGTTTTGGTTTCTTAACGCATTTTGTTGCGAAACCTTCAACTCTCAAAAGAATCATCTATTCTTTCGGGATCCTGACCTTGGTGCTGTGTCCCTCAATTGTGAGTTGTCAAAACAGGTGGAGACAATCAGAATTCATTTTGGGGACATTCTGGACCCACCTGTTCACATTGACCCAAGGTACCTTGATTCAGATTTAAGGGGATTTCGATTGGCAAGGGATGCGGGCTTCAATCTCTTGACTGGTACCCAAATCGAGCCGAACATAGATCGCAGTTTTGAGGGGATGAAATGTGCTCTAAAGCTCGCGGGGCAAACAGGTTTGCAGTACCTTGTTACTGATAAGCGCTTCTATCCTGCGTATGGCTGCATCTTTGATAAATCCAAGGCAAAAGAATTGGTCGATGCACCAGAAATTGCCCGAGAGTCTGAGGTCGGCTATGTTTGGGTACAACCCCTGTGATGAGCCATATTTTGAGCAAGATCACTTCAAGTCGATTTCCCAATGGAAATGGCTTATCGAGACCTCTGACCCAAGCAAACTCGTTTACTTGAATCTGGCAAGTTCTTACGCGCCCAGTTATAATTGGGGGGGATTCCGCGGTGGCAATGAGGATCGAGTGCTTGATGCCAATGAGAGGGACGAATATGAATCATACCTTTCACTGTACGTCGACAGTCTTCGTCCCACAGTGATATCTTTTGATCACTACCCATTCTTTGCCGATGGGAACAATTCGGCGGGATTACTATTACAATCTTTCCGTAATCCGACTCAGGCAGGCCAGAGGCCTTTCTGGGCCTATCCCATGACGGTTGGGCACTTGGCCTATTCAGATCCCAGCGAGGCGCAACTAAACTTCATGTACTTCTGTCCTATTGCTTACGGGGCAAAGGGGCTGATTGATTTTTGCTTTTGGACGCCCAGCGATAATAAAAACTATCGGGAGTCTCTTATCGACGCAAATGGCGAACCAACTCGAAGATACTTCCTCATCAGGCGATTGAACCTCTACGTTCGCCGGATTCTGAAGCCCGTCGTCATGCGATTACCCAACGTGATGACCTATCATGCTGCTGTACCCACAAAACCAGCTATATATTTCAGACGAAATTGGCGAAGATTCTACTAGAGTTCTGTTTGCGGACGATGAGCACGTCATGGTTGGGGTATTTGCCAATCCGAGCAACCGATATCTCCTAGTCGTGAACAAAAGTTTGTCAACAATCAGTTCGGTGAAAATTCACCTGAAGGGTCAGGTCTCGAGGGTCTTTCTTTTCTCCAAGGGTCGTTGGCTTTACAGATACAACCCAGTTGAAATATCGGCAACAGCCGGTCAAAATAGACGGCCAGACGAACACCTCCACTTTTCTGATTCCTGAGCTTATTGGTGGCGAAGGGAGGCTTGTGAGGTTAGGCGTTGAAGCAACCATTCATTGACCTTTGCAGATGGCTCGTTCGGCTCTGCATCTTTCTGCATGCACGAGGGGATAGAGGGCTCTTATGGTAAGAAGCAGTGGAGTTGTTGTTGTGCTAACTCTCTTTACAACTTCCTCACTCAAGTAGCCGTGAGTTTTATTGCGTTTGTTAGCATCCCATTCATTGTGCGAAGGATGGGAGAGGAAGCTTTTGGATTGTTGACTTTGATTTGGATGGTTGTGGGGTACCTTAGTGTGCTCGATTTCGGTGTAGGGCAGGCAAGCGTGAAGTACTTGGCCGAACAAATTGGGCGCGGGGATATTGAGAAGGCCAATTCCATTGTGGGGGTTTCCGTTCTCGGTGAGTTTCGGACTTGGCCTACTGGCTTCGTGCTTCATGCTGTTGATGGTACCGCTTTTTCTTGACCATGTCTTTGAGGTTCCAGTGTCATTGTATCCTGTGGCGTTGTCTTCCCTTCAATGGATTACTCTTGCCATACCGTTCATAATGGTGCAAGGTGCGCTTCGCGTGGTTCCAATGGCGCTGCAACGTTTCGACCTCCTCAATTTGGTTCAGGGGACGAGTGGACTTTTGCAGTGGGGAGGGTCACTCGCTCTGATTGTGACTGGACACGGGCTTTTTGAAGTAGTGATGCTCACTGTCGGCATTCGATTTGCAGGTGCGATTTTATCGTACGCTGTTGCAACCAGCCTTTTCCCGAATTTGTCGATTCGGCGGGTCTCCTTTGCAAAGGACACAGTCAAGCAGCTGATTAGGTTTGGAGGATGGCTAACCGTATCGCAGGCAGTTAGTCCAATTGCTCAATATTTGGATCGTCTTTTTGTTGCATCGTACCAGTCAATGCGGATGTTCACCTTCTATTCGGTCCCATATGAAGCGGTCGGTCGGTTGCAGGTGATTCCGCTAAGCTTGTCAACGACATTGCTTCCTGCGATGTCTGAGAGAGATGCTGTGTCTGAGGAGAGAGGCGGAACAGTGCACATCTTGTATGAACGGGGGCTGAACCTCGTGGTGATCGTGTTGCTACCGGTAAGCATAGTCCTCGGAGTTTTCAGCCACCAGATCCTTGAATTGTGGCTAGGTGGCGATTTCCCGGCTCATAGAGCAGCGTGTTAACGATTCTTGCAGCAGCGGTTTTTGTTCAAGCCCTGGGTATGTCCCAGTGACTGCTCTGCAAGCAATTGGCAAACCTGATATTGCCACCAAATTCTATCTCGGAGAGATACCATTGTACTTTTTGCTCTGCATGACATTGATTCCCCAATACGGTATTGATGGTGCGGCCTTGGCTTGGTTGATCCGCCTCTTGATTATTGTCCCAGCGTTAATGTACGTCACTCACAAACTAATACTGAAGAGATCTGGGGGCACGGCTTATGGCTTCCTGGTGCGAGGTGCTGTTGTGAATGTTGCTCTGCTGGCAGTGCTGTTGGCTTCAAGACTATACTTTTCCGATATCCTGAGCACAGTTACTATTCTTTGTGCCGCAGTTGCCTGCTACTCAGTTGCAGTGTGGCATTTTTGCGTGGACGCGAAGAGACAAATCTATTCTCAAAACTGTATTCAAACGGGGTACGTGACGTTGCCGGAACGCGTTTCATAGAATCGGAACCAGACCTTGTCTTGCGGAAACAACACCTCGCCCGATATGAGTTTGCTTCTACACTTGTTCGTAACAAGAGAGTTCTGGATGTGGCTTGCGGCTCTGGCTACGGCACTGCTATACTCGCTGAATCTGGCGCAGCATCCACCATTGGAATGGATATTTCTGATGAGTGCGTGAAGTATGCAAAGGAGCATCATGGCGCAGGTGGCATTATATTCATTACTGGAAATGGTGAGGACTTGTCTTCGCTTGAACCGGTTGACTCGTGTCCTTCGAAACAATCGAGCATCTGCACAATCCTGAGAAGTTTCTCAATGAACTGCGTCGAATACTCAGGGACAATGGTGTTCTCGTGATCTCGACACCCATTCGCCAAGTTGGCCGGCTTGGTGACAAACCAACAAACCCGTTTCACCTCAGGGAATGGAATAGCTCAGAGTTTAATATGTTGTTGAGTCGGTATTTCGGCGACGTAAAGTTGTCGTTCCAATTTGGTTTTAGGAAGATGTGGTTCCCGTACAGCAGAACGTTCTGGAGAAGCACGGCTCGACTTCTTCATCCTAAAACGTTTGAGGATTTCGTGGAGTATCGCGTCTGTAGTTCCTCTCCTGGCATGCTTGGAGTGGCTATTTGGCGCGAATATGTCGTTGCAGTTTGTACTTCAAGGCCTGGGCGGTAGGTGGGAGATCACACGAGACATTCGTGTGTCTCGGCGAGTCGGACTCGTAGTCAGAGTTCATCCAAATGTTAGCCATGAAGCTCTCAATTGTTGTTGTCACCATGAACTCGATTCGTTTTCTACGTCCGTGCCTACGATCTGTATTTGAGAAGACCGAACGGATTGACTTTGAGGTCATAGTTGTAGACAACGTGTCAACCGACGGAAGCTGCGAAATGGTGGCTATTGAGTTTCCTTCAGCAAGAGTGATTGTCAATCAGGAGAATATTGGTTTTGCAGCCGCAAACAACCAAGGAATCAAAGCTTCGAAGGGAGAATACATTCTTCTTTTGAATCCGGACACGACAATTCTTGACGGCGCAATTGAAAAGACGATCACCTTTTACCTAACCACCTGGAACGTGGCCGTGGTTGGCTGCAAACTGCTCTTCCCTGATGGTCGTCTCCAGCGTTCGGTGGGTGCTTTCCCGTGTGCTCTGAACGCTTTTCTTGAAGCGAGCTTTCTTTATTTGTTGATGCCCAAAACGAGAGGTTTGTCCCCCGCCGAGAGCTTTTGCGATTTTGACTATTCGGTTCAGAGACAGGTTTATGGGCTGCCGCTGATTTGATGATACGTCGTTCAAGTATATACAAGAATTGGGACCGTTGGATGAGCAATTCTATATGTATACAGAGGAAACTGATTTTTGCCTGAGGGCAAAGAAGGCTGGACGCGAAGTATGGTTTGTTCCCGCGGCGAAGGTGATTCACCATTGGGGTGGCATGAGTGCTGTGAACAGACGTGTGATTCTGTGGGTACATCTCAGTCAGCA
>CAVTJO010000010.1:0-98041 GCA_963734955.1 uncultured Bacteroidota bacterium | reverse complement strand
TGATGTGCGGTGGCAGATCGCAGGGACGGAAGGGACGAGACGTGATATCAGGGACACACTGGGTGGAACACGACAAGAGATTATCTACACGGGAAAGATCCAGCCGGGAGGAGGAGGATACCCGTTCGTGCTGAAGTGGAACAGAGTGGAGTTGCCTGTCGGGAGGTTCACGCTACGGGATGGGTACGGTGGGTTGGTGTTCACGGTGGACATGAAGCAACAGGACTCGCTGGTGATCAGCAACGAGGGGATCAATCTCTTTCAGATTGTGTACGATGTAGGCAATGGAGTGAGTAGCAGTGTGCAGGGAGGGTGGAACATGGTATCGTTGCCTGTGACGGTGGGAGATCGACGGAAGGCGGTGGTGTTTCCGACATCGATCTCGGGAGCGTTTGCGTATACGCCGACGGGGTATGCGAACAGGGACACACTGGAGTATGGGGTGGGGTACTGGTTGAAGTTTCCGGCGACACAGGCATTATCATTGACGGGAGGGCTGATCACGGTGGACACGATTGATGTAGTCCAGGGATGGAACATGATCGGGTCGATCAGCACGTCGGTGCCGGTGGGGAGTATTGTGCAGATTCCGACGGGCATAGTGGCGTCGCAATATTTTGGATACACCGGAGGCATGTACAACCCGGCTACAACCATTGACCCGATGAGAGGCTACTGGATCAAGGTGAGCCAGAACGGAAAGTTGGTGCTGCAGCAAGCCGCGAACAGAGCGGTGAGAAAAAACCCTCGTCTTCAGAAATAAATCGAGATTTCCATTGGGGGGATACGAATTGAGGCTTTGGCTGGGGGGGAGCATGATGGTTGAGGTACTGTCGTCGCCGTTCATTGATAAGAGCACGCGGTCTCAAGCAGGCCGTCAACATCTGCGAGGTGTATCCCACATACTGCGAGATGACTTTGGCGCAATTGACGACCATGAAACAATAAGATTCGTCCCGTGGTTTCGGATATTGACACGGGGTCGCTTTCGGATTGCCAATAATGTCGCCAACACCGTATATTGCAGGTGAGAATGTCTGCCTGAGCGCAAGTGGATTGGTCGCGGAGGGACGAAAGATATTTCTTTGCCAGGGTGGTTCAAAGCTCATCCTCGAGGGTTGAATTGAATTCCATATCTGGAGACTTGCAGGAGAAAAAGCTGATGAGCAGTCCGTTGAGATGCCGGAGTCGGGCTTCAATGTTGAGTGCTTTGCTGGTTCTTGTTGCCCTGGCGTGTTTGCCGGGTGCACCAGTCAAAGCGCAGGACACACTAAAGATCGCAACATACAACCTTCTTGGCTATCCAGGATCGGACGCATCGACGCGGAATCCGTATTTCAGGACCGTGCTGAATTCCATGAAGCCCGATGTCCTCGTGGTTCAGGAAATGACGAGCCAGGCCGGCGTTGATACGTTCAGAGGCAATGTCCTCAACGCTTCCCAGCCGGGTTTGTTTTCTTCGGTACCATTCAATGACGGCCCGGACACAGACAACAGCTTCTTTTTCAAATCCTCCAAGGTGGTCTTCCTTGGCGCCACGTACATCCCCACTCCCTTGCGGGATATTGCGGAGTACAGGTTCAGGCCGATCAATTCTCCGGATACGGTCCGCGTATATTCGGTGCACCTCAAAGCGAATCAGACCGATACTGTTGCCCGGCTGAACGAGGCCACGATATTGAGGACCTACCTGAATGGTCTTCCATCGGGGTCCGAGTTCATCGTTGTTGGCGACTTCAACACATATTATAGCAGCGAACCGGCATTGGTGAAGCTCCTCGAAAGCGAACCAAACAACAATGGCCGGTGCAAAGATCCCCTCAACTCTGTCGGGAACTGGCATAATAACATTTCGTTTAAGTCGATTCACACCCAGTCCCCGCGCGTCCGCGCGTTCGGCGGCGGCGCGACCGGGGGTATGGATGACCGGTTCGACCTGATGCTGATTTCATATCCCATGGATCAGCACATCATCCCCTCCTCGTACACCTCCTATGGAAACGACGGCAATCATTTCAATGACAGCATCAACAGGCTCCCCAATACTGCCGTACCCGACAGCGTTGCCAACGGTCTGCACTACGCTTCCGACCACCTGACAGTCTTTGCCAGATATGTGTTTGGCACATCGCCTCAGGGCCATCAAATCGTCAGCGTCAATTCAGGAAATTGGAGTGCACCTGCCACATGGAGCGGCGGCAACGTCCCGGCGGATTCCAACTCGGTTCTGGTGAACAGCGGACATGTTGTGACCATCGATGACGCAGTCGTCGCAGAGTCCCTGGTCGTTTCCGGGGTTCTGCAATTCGACGCGACAGATGGCAGGAGTCTGACCACCTCCAAGAGTCTCACGATTGCGAGTGGCGGGGTGGTTCGCGCAAGCGATGCGTATTCTACTGGTTCAACAACGCAGTCGGTTGTCATCGGAAGAAGCTTTATGAACAACGGTACGTTCTCACCAAGAGTCACTGGCAGTTCATCAGGTACTCGAGTTGCTAATGTGATGTTCAATGGAGCCCTCCCGGCGGTGATCTCCGGATCGACGAATCCGACAAGCTTCAATATTCTAACGATGAACATGACGTCGACGACGACGACACTCACACCACTTCTCAATCTCGCATTTCTTGGCTCGACGAACGCGTTGACACTTACGCGAGGAACATGGGTGCAGAACTCCGGTCAGACCGTGACACCGAATGTGAATATCACCGTTGATACCAATGCCGTCCTTACGATCAGTGGTGCGGGAGCGTTTTCCACCGGGAGTGCATCCCTGATTGTGCGCGGCGCGCTGAATATTCTTGGCGGCACACTGACTGTCGGGAACGGGAATAACCGCGTGGAGGTGCTTGGCGGTGGTGTTGCGACCTTCAGTGGTGGGGTGACCAACATTGGGGGGCGGTTGACCCTGACTGCCGGTGCAACGACGATTCAGGGAGGGTCAATCAACATTGACCCGCGGGGAGCGACAAGCCTTGTTCCAACATCCAACGTGTTTGAAGCGGCCCCTGCTGCTTCCGTCTCCATGGTCGGAGGGATATTGGCGATCGTGGACCCGAAAATTGCATCCCAGACAGGGCGGGAAATCAAGATCAGTTCGGGAACAGGAGCGAAGCTGTTCTCAGGTGGTGTGATTTCTCTTGGCGATGGCGTGAGTACTGTTGCGGGGAGCGATACTGGTTTTGTCATCGAATCATCAGTGCCGTTGGCATCGTTGGTTGTGAGGACCGGAGGAACAGCAGGGAGAGACATCAGTATGGCATCACCCATTGTGGCCTCCGCGTTGAAGCTTGAAAGCGGGGCGCTCAGGATGTCGGGCTCATTTCCACCGGGGTTCGACCTCACGGTGAATGGGAGCATCGCACGATCGAACGGTTCGCTCATTTCGGGCCAGCGCGCTGTATCGGTGCTTGCTCCACCTCATGTGGAACCAGACACCATTTCGGGGAGTTTCACGGGATCGAACGCCTTCTCGAATCTCACGTTGTCGAGCCCGACAGGTATTGTGATTACAGGCGATATTGAAGTGAACAGCTCGCTGACTGTGGGCGAATGTGCAGTGACGACGGGATCAAACACGATTGTCCTCGGACCTGATGCGACGCTTGTCGAGGCTCGGGGATACCCGGTCGCGGGAAGAGTCAGAACATCGAGAACAGTCACCCAGGGAATCACAAACATATTTGGCGGCTTGGGGTTGGAGATGACCCCCTCTGGTTCATCCCCCGGTGCAACCGGTGTTGTCCGGATAACGGGAGTGGCATCGACCTCGGGAGGGAACTCGATCCTTCGCTACTTTGAAATTTCTCCGACCAATAACACAAACCTCAATGCGACAATCGGGTTCCACTTTGACCCTTCGGAGCTTAACACGAACAACGCCTCACTACTGCGGCTGTGGGAGTCGAGTGACGCCGGTGCATCATGGCAGCCGCGGGGAGGTGTGGTCGATACCGCAGCCGGGACTTTAACGGTGAACGGCATACAGAGCGTGTCACGTTGGACCGCAGCCGATACGCTGCATTTCACATCCGGACCATTAGTGAGAAGTTATGCAATGTCCTCCGGATGGAATCTTGTCTCTGTCCCTCTTGCAGTAAGCAACTATGCAAAGACAGTCTTGTTTCCAACAGCCATATCACCTGCGTTTGCCTACGTGGGTGGTTCACCGCCGCAAGGCTATGTTCAACGGGATACGTTGCGACTCGTGGACGGGTATTGGCTCAAGTTCGGCTCAAACCAATCGGTGGTGATTTCTGGAAATGCGAAGACTGCCGACACCGTTACGGTTGCAGCTGGATGGAATCTTGTGGGGACAATTTCTGACTCTGTCCCCGTAAATACAATTCAACAGAGTCCCCCGGGGATCGTTTTATCACAGTTCTTCTGGTATAATGGTTCGTATACTCCCGTGACAACACTTGTTCCGTCACGATGCTATTGGGTGAAAATCGAGCAGGATGGCTTGCTGGTCCTTAGAACGAATCAAGCGAACCATTTAAGCAAACACTCACCCAGACGTTAACGTTCTGGCGAACGAGGTTCGCACCAGGTCAACGCTATTGCTGTATCCTGTTCATTTCATTCCAGAGTGTTAGACCCTCACACTTGACACCCGTCTGGAAGTCATTCATCAAACCGTTCAAGGATCATCCCGCAACTTCAGGAGCTGTCATGTCTCGGAACAAACTTGCCGTGTGTTGTGTTTTTCTCGGTACAATTCTTGGCAGCGTGTGTGTTGGTCATGAAGCGTCAGACCCACGAAAGTGGAGCAGCGACCCCCGCATGACAGGAATCCAGCCGACAGGTAAGGCTCCGGCGGTGCCCCTCAGCAATTCACCTTCCGCTGATATGGATGCGAAACCGCGGATTATCCACAGAGCGCGCAAGATTCTAACAGTCAATTCCAACTGATGAAGTAGGAGACAAGGCCTGTGCAGTTCATCGTTGCAGTCGTTTTGATCACCACCGCCTTGGTCTTCTACTCGGTTGGAGTGTGGTCGGAACGAATCAGTTCCTATTTGAAGACGTGGCATGTGACTGCGTTCTGGATTGGCTTCTGTTTTGATGGATTCGGAACATTCATGATGCACCGAATGGCAGAAGGACCTTTCGACCTGAGCAAACCTCATACGCTTACCGGACAGATTGCGCTCTGGCTCATGTTGGTTCACGCAATATGGGCGACTCGTGTGGCCTCAAAAGGAAGTGATGAAGAGAGGAAAGGATTCCACAAATATTCCCTCCTCGTCTGGTTGATATGGTTGGTTCCCTATTTGGGCGGCATGTATCTCGCAATGCGAAAGTAAAGTCAGGAGAGAGGATGTGCTTCACATCCAGGCCAATTCAAATTTTAGAAAAGGAATGACAATATGGCCGAAGAGTTGATCGTCTTGCGAAACTTTCCGGATGAGATCCAGGCAGAACTTGCGAGAGGGCTGCTGGCGTCTCAATCTATCGACTCCGTCGTGAGAAGACTTGATAGCACAGTCATGGGTCCCCTTGATGAGGTTATACGTGGTGTTGACATTATGGTGCATGCAGAAGACCGGCAGAAAGCAATGAGGGTGTTGAAAGCGATGCACATGGGGTGATCGTGAGATGTTGAATTGCACAATGCCACGGTGAAGAGATCTGGTGAATTCAGATGATGGCGCTCTTTGCGAGCAGCGCAACAACGAGACAATCGTCGGAGGCACCATGAAGACCTTTACCCGCATTTTGGTATTACTTCCAATCAGCATTTGTGTTTCGCTTTTTGTGCAAGTGCAGGCAGCGTCAAGCAGTCAACTTCAGCGGGACTCCTTGAACGATACGCTCAAGTCCAGACCAAGCCCCACGAATCCCTCCGGGAAGGACAAGACGTTCAAACTCCTTCCCAGATACGACCACGAGAAAGACACTGCAGGATTTAAGCTGATTCCGAAGCATAGCGAGGATGCTGACTTCATTCCATATGACAAGGAACCTCAGATCGTACGACAGGTCGAGCCCAAGTACCCGGAATCTGCAATGCGTGCCGGCCTTGAGGGAAGAGTTGTCGTGAAGATGTGGGTTGACACGGACGGAAAGGTCAAGGAGGTTGTCGTGTTGAAGAGTGACGCCGAAATCTTCAACAAGCCGGCGATTGAGGCTGCAAAACAATTTCTGTTTACTCCGGCATACCTACACAACAAGCCCGTTGGGGTTTGGGTGTCTTACCCATTCCTGTTCAGGTTGCGAGATAAGAGGTGACACGTGTGTATGAATGCAAATGCCCTGGTGCTGAGAAAGAGACTATAACCGGGGCATCAGGCACGAAACGAAAGCAGCAATTCCTCTCTCCTGCGTTGCCCATCACCACTCCGTCAGCCTCGGACAGGGGAGCTTGTAGTCGGAATCTTTCCCGAAGGGATCCTTCGGATAGATTGCGGTTCCAGCTTGCATTCGCAGCTGAAGTCTGCGGCTACCCAGGCATTCCTTTTTGGAGAGCCCCGAACTGCGTTCGTTGCAATTCCTTCCCTTTTCCTCTACCTTTTCGCAAGCGCGTTCCGCCTCCACCGTTCTTTACCGGACCCCAACTGCGTGTAGACGACTTCCGGCAATTTCACAGGACCATCCGCCACATTGCTGATTTAACCTCTGTTCCTCTGCGTCGTACCATTATTGCGCCCCGGGCAGCAGATTCGTGTGGTCAGGGCGGATCAATCCAAGAGGCTTCGTGACACAGGACCTTCTCGACGAACTCATTGAGCGCTCCCGGCGTGGCGAGAGCGATGCTTTCCGCCACCTCGTGGAACGTCACCAAGGCTACGCGTTCGCTCTTGCATTCAGACTAGTGTGCGACGAGGAAGCCGCCAAGGACGTCGTGCAGGAGAGCTTCATTCGAATCTGGAAACACCTGCAGGAATACGATCCGGCAGTCAAGTTTACAACCTGGCTCTACCGCATAGTTGTGAATCTCTCCTTCGATCAACTGAAGATGGATAAGAGAAGAAAGCGAGTGATTGAGAATGAACGAGAATTGGATGAGAGGTCTGCGTTGGACAACAATGGGGCTGAACAAGGTTTTGTCAACAGAGATTTGGCCGAGAAAATCAGATCGGTGGCGGCGAGACTTCCACTGAAGCAACGACTGGTGTTTGTGTTACGTGATCTGAACGACCTCTCGGTGCAGGAAACAGCCGAGACGCTTGGTATGTCAGGTGGGTCCGTGAAAGCAAACCTGAGCTATGCGCGACAGACGATCCGAAAATATATGGAACAACTTGATCACGTGAGGGAGGAATAGCAATGTTTTGCAGAACAGCAAGAAGAATGATCTTTCTGTACAAACCCGGTGAACTGTCTCAGGCAGAGATGTCTCGATTGAAAAAACACCTCGGGCGTTGTCCGGCGTGTGCAGCAGAAGCAACGGCGGCCCGCAGGACTGACCAGATGGTGGCTGCGCTGCGCGAACGTGAGCCGGTACTTGATGATCCCGAGGGCCTCACCGCCAGCATCATGCGCGATGTGGAATTGGCACAGGCAACGTGTATGGTCAGCCCAACGACGAGTACACATGCCTTCGGCAAAGGTCTGGCGAATTCAACTGGCCTGCAGTGTGGCACTCCTGTTCATTGTAGTTGTCGCCGTTGCTCAAACGTATTCAGACGCGAGAAAAGTCTATGCACTTGAACAACGGCTGCGTGGCGAAGGCAAGGCTCAGGCTGTAAGCGCAGGAGTGGTACCCGAACGACTCCTGGCTGAGGTCCCGAATGTTCCCGACCTTCTGCGCCTCCTTCAAATGTTTGACCAATCGAACCGGGGCAGTCAACGCACGCTGATGGACCACATTGCCAGGAATTATCCCGGCCTCGCTTCCATTAACCTTGATGATGGGATCGATGAGCGGGAGCGTGCAATACTCGCAACGGAAGGTGTGGCGTTTCTGAAGGAACTTGAATCAATCGTACGGACCGGAGGAAAAGACAATGCAAAGTAAAAGGTATTGGCCGAAGGCAGTTCTTGTCATTCTTCTCGCGATGGTGACATCCGGATGCCTCGAAGTCAAAGTCAAAACAACGGTACACCGCGATGGGTCGTGTGAGCGGGTTGAGACTGTCACTGCCGGTGCGCCGGAACTGCCGGGTACCGCGTTCCCGATACCGACGGACTCCACCTGGAAAACCGGCTGGACGAAGCGTGACAACAAGGAGAAGGACTACCTCTACACCGCAACCAAGAGATTCGAGAGCCCGGAGGCCCTTGCGCGAGAATTCTCCAGCATTGCGGTTGATTCCGCGAAGCTGCGTATCAGTCCCGTGATCGAGAAACGCTTTCGATGGTTCTTCACATATCTCACGTACAAAGAAACCTACCCTGTGTTTTGCCCGTTCACACGTATTCCCGCTTCGAGAATATTGTCTGAAGATGAAATCCGGCGGATCAGCGCTGGCGAAAAGAGCGACAGTCTGAAGAAGAAACTCGATGAGTGGCGGTTGCGCAACATGTACGAAGGGTTTCATCTTGCCTTATTGGATGGCGCGCGTCGGCTTGGCGATCCCACTTTTTTGCCCGACTCCGTCGCAGTGCGAAAAGAGGAACTCCTGCAGGTACTTCAGACTGACACAACTACGAAAGATGATTTCGATCGAACTCTTGTACTGGTTGCCCGCTTCTTCCGCTCGAACGCCGTTCTGAAGTTGCGTCCGGAGTTGCGGACCGCCTGGGATGCGGCTGAAGACATGATGAAACGAGCACAGAGGGCGAACGCTGATTATACCAACACCGTTGTCATGCCGGGGATGATTCTGGACACAAATGCCGGCGAGGTCAAAGGAACCACGGTGTCGTGGAACTTCTCCGCCGACCAGTTCTTGCTCCGTGACTATCCGATGTGGGTGGAATCAAGGGTGACGAACATCTGGGCGGTGATTCTGACGGGGATCATCGCAATCGGGTTGACGGGCGTGCTTGTTCTGTTGCGGTTGAGAGGCAGATGACCTTGGGTTTTATTGTCACTTTCTTCCCGAGGAAGAAAGTAACCAAAGAAGTCTTCTCCCGAATTGAAACCCACGGCGTCGATAATTCTATCCTTTGGTTCATGCGGTTTCAGCACAGTATCAAGAAGCAGTAAACGCTGAAACCGCAAACCGTATTGGTTTTCCAACCCACAAAGCCATCGATTCGGGAGGGGTAGGGTTTGGGTTTGCTCGCAGCGCAACACAAATCCGAGGTGCCCGAAACCGTCGGTCCACGACTCTATCGAGTCGAAGACTCGTAGAGCCGTGTGTGGCTGAAACCAAAGCAGACCGTTGTGATTGTGGTCAACCAGCGCGCTGAGGACCCGGAACTGCAGGCTGGTGCGGTGAGCATACCAACTACACTCTTCCAATTCTCGACCTACTAACAACTGCAGGGTTTGCAGTTCTGAAAGCTTTTCCGCTTTCCAGGATTCCGCTTGGGCGGGATTCTGAGGAAGCGAACTTGCCCACTTCTTTCCAGAAAGAAGTGTGACAAAGCTCCCTGCTGCAGGTCGCCACTTTCTTTCCGAGAAAGAAAGTAGCCAAAGAAATCTATCCCGAATCGAATCCCGCGGCTTGGAGAGTTCCTTCCGTTGGTTCATGCGATTTCATCACCATGCACAAAAGCAGTAGGCGATGAAATCGCAAACCGGATGTGTTTGCCTGCGCTCACTGCCGTCGATTCGGGAAACCACGATTTGGAGGATGAACCATAGGGCTGAGCATTCGGAACTGCAGGATGGTGCCGTCGGAATACCGACTACACGCTCTAAATGTTCCGACTATTAACAACTGCAGGGTTTGCAGTTCCGAAAATTCTCTTTCGCCCTTTCTCTTCCAAAGAGAAAGGGCAAACAATCCCACGTTGCGCTTCAGCGAAATATCCCCTACTTTACTGCGTGCCTGCCAAGGTTTTCTTCCGTGGTGAGTGAGCTCCATCTGTTTACCACAAGAGTTCAGTGATTGCCCAAGCCCAAATCAAACAAAAACCATGGGTCTAATACTACCTTCAAGCATTACTTTGGAGTTGTGGGAAATGAATGCGTTGAACCTTCCAGTGAGTCTCAGGGAGGCATACACTGATCTGCTCCACACTGTAGGTTGCCTACAAGAGGCGAAGACTGGGTCAAAGGAAAAGAACATCCATGGAGGGAAGACAGATAAGGAAACAATGTTGCATTTTACTCATCGATTCGGAGTATGCGCGGGAAGGCCAGCGTTTTTGCTTTTGGATCCGCGGTCAAAGTTCGGTCAAATCTCCATCGATCTTCAGACTTCATTTACTGACGGGAGAATCTCAATGCTTGACATCCCTTGTGGGTGTGGGGCTGGGATCACTTCGTTGGTTACGACGATTGCCACATTGCGGGAAAAGAATATTCTGCCTTCTCTACCGCTAGAAATAAATGTTTTGGGAGGGGACCACTCGCCCAAAGCTCTTGAAATGTTTGGTCGCATGATCGACCACATTTCTCCGTTTACGAACTCTATGGGTATTAGATTGGTTTGGCAGACGTTTCTATGGGATGCAGCACGATCCGACAAGACCGCAGAGATGGTGGACAAATGGTTTACGATGCAGCCTCTTACTGAAGAGTTCTTTGTCTTGGTTAGTAACTTCAGCGGGGCAGCTTCAAGAAGCAAATCATTCTCGGCACTGATGCCATCGATACGCGAAATCTCAGGTCGCTTGTACAACAAACGCAATACCCTCCTCTGGATTGAGCCCAGTTCAAATTCAGCTTTGGAGTTCTTGTCATCGCTTGTAGCCTGGATTAGAGATGCGCTTCCATGGCTCAAGTCTTCCGGAGGCTCCTTCACGACGTGCGATTATATGATGAGGCATCCCGTCAATTCGCAGATACATCCTACGGGTTTGAGCGTTCAAAGTTACCAGAGAGCTTAAACGCATGAAGCACAATGAAACGGATCTTCTGTTTGCAGTAAGGAGCCTCAATCATTGGAGACCTTTGTTCAGTCCGACCTATTTGGGTTTGCGGTTTCTTCTAGATTCAACTTTGGGCAAGGAGTCTCATTGGTTAGGAGCATTCGTGTCTTGGAAATTTTCTACGCGACTTGATCCTCGCTACACGAGATTTCAGCAGGTTAAGGGTTTGAATGCTGAAGGAAACCTGGAATACCGTGACTTTCAAGCATCAAGTCCTAGCACTGCACTTGCGGAAGCATGGGCTCTCGCAAAACTTTCATTGCAGAAGGAATTCCGACTTCCGACATGTGTTTACAGCTACCATTGGCCTAGGTACAAGTCTGCTTCGCGCAGCTTCGAATACTATTCACTGGGGTATCAAAGCCGAAATGAAAGAATCTCGCGGCTTTTGAGCGACAATCAAAATTCGGTAGCAGTTGTCACGGATATTCGACAGTTCTATCCTAGTGTGGAAAAGAAATCTGTTATGGATCGATACAAGAAAAGAGTCGACAAAACAGTTCTCACTGGGCAAGAGAAAGACGTGCTAATAAGGTTGGGTTCGTCATTCTTAAGAGCGACTGAAGTAGGTATTCCCGTTGGCCCTCCTTTGAGTCACGTGTTCGGCAATCTCGCACTTGAAAACGTTGATGCGCAAATGCTCAAAGTCTATGGGGATCGTTATACCCGATATGTGGATGACATTGTTCTTGTAGTCGACAGGGAAGAAGAGAAGGATGCCAAGAAACTTATTGAATCAATTCTTCAAGGAGAAGGATTATCGACCCACCCTGAGAAATCTGACACCCTGAGTTCCGAAGAATGGATCGAGAACGTTCCATCAATTCCGGTTAGACCGAGGCCCGGAAGTTTTGAGGAACTTAGATTAAGACTCACATCCTATCTTGCAATCAGACCAGAGAAATATGAGACACTAAGATCAGCTATCATCGAGAATGGTCTCAAGCTTCCCATACAACGAATGCTTGTCGAATCTTCCTATGGACGAATGAGGCGTTACCTGCATGTTCTTTTCAATCGTAACGAACTGGATGTTTCAAAAGCCCTCTTTGACACTGAAGAATCGTTGTTGAGCGCTTGCTCAGCACTGCGAGACAAACTTAAGAACCAATTTGCCGAGGCAACTTCTAGGCCTCTACCGTCAAGGGTCACCACAAGAAAATGGCACATTCAAAAAAAGAAGTATATTTTCAATAGACTAATATACTTGGTACCTGAATCCGATTACCAATCGCTGCTAGAATCGATTGAGGAAGATCAGGACCTCTTTGAGCATAAAACGTTGTTGCGCAGCCTTCTCGAACGAGATATTCGTGACATCGTTGACATGCCTGGCTCTGTGATGTCCTCCTTCTCATCTCTTGTAGATCCCCAAAGAGATCTGAAGATGGATTGGGACTTTGTACCATCTTCGTATCAAGTGGATAGTTTGGCCGTTTTGGCTCTGACGAGCCTGGTCCATCCGCCAAGTAAGTGGATCGAAAGGTGCGACAAAAGAGCCAGGCGAATGATGGAATTCTGCCTAAATGATCAGGCGATTGGCAATGACCACGACTTTACATTCTTCGATGAAATAACGACGCTTCGCGGAAAGAGAAAGCGGGCTGATTTTGGTCTCGTCTTGAACTCAAGATTCAGTGAACAGGAGAGTGTCTGGTTTGACGCACTAAACATTGGCGATGAATACCATTATGGATAAATGAGTCGGACCCTTTCAGGCATTATCTTCCCTCTCAACAAGACAAGAAGGAACCCTGTCATGCTCTATCGCATCGGATCTAACATGATACTTTCAATGATCCTCCTGTTTCCTCTTCACTCCTCCTCCGCCCAACTGCAGTACGACACCCTTCTCTACAACAAGATGCAGTGGCGCGAGATTGGTCCGTTCCGTGGCGGCAGGTCGGTTGCAGTGGCGGGACATAAAGACCAGCCCTCAACATTCTACTTCGGCGCAACCGGAGGGGGCATCTGGAAAACCGAGGATGCCGGCAACACGTGGCTCAACATCTCCGATGGATACCTGAAGGTTGGCATCGTCGGGGCGCTTGCTGTTGCGGAGTCCGATCCGAACGTGATCTATGCCGGCACGGGCGAGGCGTGCATCCGCGGCAACGCCATGCCGGGCGAAGGAATGTACAAGTCCGATGACGCAGGCAAGACATGGAAGTCCATCGGTCTGAAGGACGCGCAGACCATCAGCAAGGTGCGGGTGCATCCGAAGAACGAAGACCTTGTGTATGTTGCCGCGCTCGGGCATGTCTTCGGGGCAAACAAGGAACGGGGCGTGTATCGCTCGAAGGATGGCGGCAAGTCATGGGAGAAGATTCTCTTCAAGAACGACAGCACCGGCGCCGTTGACCTCGCCATCGATCCCCTCAACCCGCGCATCATGTATGCTGCACTCTGGCAGGCGTATCGCAATCCGTGGAGCCTGTCGAGCGGAGGGAAAGGGAGCGGGTTGTGGATGTCCGTGGATGGCGGAGACACCTGGAAGGACATCTCGCATAACGAAGGCCTGCCCAAAGGAGTGCTCGGCAAGATCGGCATCGCAGTCTCTCCGGCAAAGTCCGGCCGCGTGTGGGCGAGTGTTGAAGCCGATGATGGCGGACTCTTCCGCTCGGATGATGGCGGGAAAAACTGGACACGCATGACCGACGACCGGCGCATCCGGCAGCGGGCGTGGTACTATTCGCACATCTATGCCGATCCGAAAAACCCTGACGGCATCTACATCCTCAACGTGCAGATGTTCAAATCCATCGATGGCGGCAAGACACTCACGAACATCCGCGTGCCGCACGGGGACAACCATGACCTCTGGATCGATCCGAATGATCCCGATGCGGATGATCGAGGGGAATGACGGTGGTGCGAACGTGACCGAAAACGGCGGACAAACCTGGACGCTGGAAGATATGCCGACGGCACAGTTCTATCACGTTGTGCTCGATAATGATTTCCCGTACAACATCTATGGTGCGCAACAGGACAACAGCACCATCCGCATCGCAAGCCGCACGATGGGCTTCGGCATTGACCGTCCCGACTGGTTCTATGTTGGAGGTGGAGAAAGCGGCTACGTCACGCCAAAGCCGGATGATCCGGATATCGTCTACGCAGGAAACTATGACGGCTACCTCACACGCTACGACAATCGCACGAAGCAAGTGCAGGACATCTCCCCCTGGCCCGACAACCCGATGGGAGGTGGGGCCAATACCGCGAAGTACCGTTTCCAATGGACGTATCCGATTCTTGTCTCGAAGTTCGATTCACGCACACTCTACGTCACTGCAAACAAAGTCTTCAAGAGCACGAACGAAGGAATGAGCTGGGAGATCATCAGTCCCGATCTTACCACCAATGACACGACCAAGCTTGCATCATCCGGTGGTCCGATCACTAAAGACAATACGAGCGTAGAGTACTACTGTACGATCTTCGCGTTTGCCGAATCGCCATTGAACAAAGATGTGCTCTGGGCCGGTTCAGACGATGGGCTTCTGCATATTACTCAGGACGGAGGGAAGTCGTGGCAGAATGTTACGCCGAAGGATATTCCTGCATGGAGTATGATGAGCATCGTCGATGCGTCGCCCCACACGGTGGGAACTGCGTACGTTGCGGCAAACCACTACAAGCTCGATGATTTCAAACCGTATCTCTTCAAGACGACTGACTTCGGGAAGTCGTGGAGAAAGATTGTGAAGGGGATTCCCGAGAACGAGTTCACGCATGTCATCCGGGAAGATCCAAACCGCAAAGGCTTGTTGTATGCAGGGACCGAGAGAGGCATCTACGTGTCGTTCAACGATGGAGAGAACTGGCAGCCGCTGCAGAACAATCTTCCGGTGACGCCCATCCATGACATCGCCATTCAGGCAAGGGAGAAAGATCTCGTTGTGGCGACGCATGGCCGGTCGTTCTGGGTTCTGGATGACTTGACGCCGCTGTATCAACTGAATGATCAGCTCGCAAAGTCCGATGTAATTCTCTATCAGCCGCGGGAGAACTATCGGACAGGCGGGTTCACGTTCGATCGTCCCGGCATTGCGCTTGGCAAGAACCCACCCAACGGTGTGGTCGTCTACTATTATATGAAGGCGAAACCGAAGGAGAAGGATACGCTCAAGCTCGAATTCCTCGAGTCGGACGGCAAGCTCATCAAATCGTTTCATGGCAAGATGGAGAAGAAGAGTGGCGGTCACGGAAGGGATGATGAGGATGGCCAGACAACAGCGCCGGTCGATTCTGGAATGAATCGGTTTGTGTGGGATCGCCGGTATCCGGATGCGGTCAAGGTTCCGGGAGCAATCATGTGGAGTGGCTACGTGGAGGGGCCCGAAGCGGTGCCGGGGAAATACCAGGTCAGACTGAAGATCGGCGACAAGAGCTGGACACAGCCGTTTGAAATCCGGAAAGACCCTCGTGTCAAGACAACGCAGGAGGAATTCAAGGAGCAATTCGATTTCCTGATCAAGATTCGGGACAAGGTCTCCGAGGCGCACCGCGCCGTTCTCACGATCCGCGACATCCGGAAGCAAACCGAGGAGCTTGTTGCGCGGCTTGAGAAACACCCGAGCAAGGACACGATTGGCAGTGTTTCCAAAAAGCTGAACGAGGAGTTGAAGAAGGTTGAAGAAGAGATCATTCAAGTGAAGATCAAGAGCGGACAGGATGCCCTCAATTATCCCATCAAGCTCAACGACAAGATTGCGACGCTTTCCGGCGTTGTCTCAAGTGCGGATACAAGGCCGACGAAGCAGTCGTACGATGTCTACAATGAATTGAGCGACAAGCTTGATACGCAGCTTGCGAAATTCAAAGGACTCGTCGACAAGGATTTGGTCAGCTTCAACCAGCTCGTGAAATCGCTTGAGATTCCAGCGGTGATTGTGAAGCCGGTGGAAGCTGAGGACGCGAAGCAGTAACGCTCCCAAGAAAACAGTCCGCCCCTGACGGGGCTGTAATGTGTTCTGTTGGTTGATTATGTTTCTTCAAACAGTACCGCTCCTACGGAGCGGGTTTACAGTCGCGGGGCTATGATACCCCGATCGAACCCGTCGCCCTGTCATAACCCCACACGGGTACTGGGCGGCTCATCACACATCACATTCCGAGAAACATTCCTTTGATTCGTCGTCGCAAATGGCCATATTAAAGGTTAAATCATGGCATTCAGATTGACGACATAGCACATGCAGACTTCAAGCGGCCACACATTTCACATTCCGGTTCTGGGCCTGGCATTCTCCATCGACACGCCAATCCGTGTTGCACGGTACGGGATTTCATCAGTCATCTCCATTGTGGATGACATGCTGATTGAACAAATGCGAAAGCACTACTGCCAGCAGCACGGCGAGCCGTATACGCCAATCACACCCAGCGATGATGATCATCGGGCACGAAGAATCACCGAGTATCTGAATCTGGTCCAGCGGATTGTTCACTGCCAAATGGAGAAGCTCAGGGCGTCGACGTTTGAGGTGGGGAGCGATATTGTGAAGTACTTCGAAATGCTGCCGGAGCGTTCTGTCCTGAAAACGCTGTACCACGGTATGCTGGAAACAACCGACGGAAAGTCCAAGGCAAGACTTCAGAGAGAGCTGCGCGCGAGAATTGTTGCCGGTTCCATCGACGTCAATATCATGACCAAGCTGAACAAGTCCAACACGGGGGGAAAAGGTGCTGAACTTCCGCCTGAGTACTCTGACGCGTTGGCTGCACTCCGGGGGTTTGCGAGGAGCACGCTCAACACCTCGGTGGTCCTTTCGGCGGGGTTGAATCCCCGGCTGTACAGCTATCTCGGCGAGTGCAAGGAGTTCTTGCCGGACACACAGGGCAGGCTCCTGAAAAAGGTAATCCTCAAGGTCAGTGATCATCGCTCGGCATTGGTCCAGGGAAAATTCCTGGCAAAGAGGGGGATATGGATTTCGGAATACCGGATCGAGTCTGGTTTGAATTGTGGCGGACATGCGTTCGCCACCAACGGCTTGTTGCTCGGGCCAATCCTGGAAGAATTCAGATCGAAGAGGCGGGATCTTGTTGCCGAACTGCATGATATGTATTCCGTGGCGCTTCAGGAAAGAGGATTGAAGCCACCGGAGAAGCCATTCCCCGCCCTGGTCACGGTTCAAGGGGGAATTGGCACAGCCAGCGAAGATAGATTTCTCCGGGAGCATTATCATGTTGATGGAACGGGATGGGGATCGCCGTTCCTTCTCGTCCCGGAAGCCACGAATCTTGACGATGAGACCCGACAGAGGCTTGCCAACGCCAGGCCGCTTGATTTCTATCTCAGCGATGCATCTCCACTTGGCATTCCGTTCAACAATCTCAGGGGAAGTGCGAGCGAGAAGCAGGTGCGCTCCCGCGTCGAATCCGGAAAACCCGGGAGTCCGTGCACAAAGAAATACCTTGTGTCCAACACCGAGTTCACTGAACATCCGATCTGCACCGCTTCGCGACAGTACCAGACACTGAAGATCAAACAACTTGAAAGCCTGACCTTTTCTCCTGAAGAGTTGGAGAAAAAGGTGGACGCCGTTACAGTCAAGGCGTGCTTGTGTGAGGACCTTGCGGCCTCAGCGTCAACCACATGTCAGACAAATGGGAAAACTCTACCTCCCTCGGTTGCAGTGTGTCCGGGGCCGAACCTCGCATACTTCTCAAAGATCTCCTCGCTGGAGGCGATGGTGGGGCACATTTACGGTCGCACACAGCTGCTCTCTTCTCCGGATCGGCCGAACATGTTCATCAGCGAGCTGCGGTTGTACACAGACTATCTCAAAAGGGAAATCAAGAAGAAGATTGATTCGTTCACAGCGAAGGAGCAGAAGCACTTCACCGAATTCAAGGCGAACATGCTGGACGGCATCGCCTACTACAAGTCGTTGGTTCCAGCTCTTTCCGATGAAGCGGTGCAGTATCGCGAACAGATGCGTGGAGAACTTCTGAAGCTGGAGCAGGAACTTCTGGATGTGATCATACCGGGCTGCCGGGCCTGACGTGAGGTGCCGAAACGCCGTTCGTTCGATTTCCACGCCCCCAAAGCAAAATCCGTCGAGCACATTTGCAGTATCAACGTCCGACGATGGCTTTGCAGACCTTGATCTCCAGCTCCTCGATGGAGTTGTAGTACATGCCCTTGATGATCTCCCACACGAACTCTCGTCGCACATTCAAGTCGTGCGCTATCTCTTCTGCAATCTCAATTGTAGCTTTGAACATGATTCCTCCTTCAATGGTATTCAGTGGGGAATACATATTGGAGTGTACCAAAAGGTCTGCCAATGAATCATGTGCCCTGGAATCGGGTCAAAACCGGGGTTAGCAGGTGGATCGGGAGGAACGAATTACACCGAGGTGCAGTAAGTACTCATCTCTTCCGGTTGTCTGTCTGACAAATCCACTCATCTCCGCTGTTCTCAGGCTCCGATGAGGACATCAATCGGTCACTCCAATCCGGTGGGTGGTCAACCCTTGACTCTACCTGAAGGATAACTTACATTTAGCCGTCAGATGGATTCCTCATTCCTTAACGCGCAGCATTCTCCTCTTTAGACAAAGACGTTTCTTGGATTTCACGTTTCCTCCTATCTGTGAAGGCCGGTGATTTCTTAACTGTCGAGTGCAGCAATCCTCTAGGATGTAATGAATTCTGATGTCGTGGGCAAAACGTTGGCTGGATTCCGCGTAACGGATCTCCTCGGCAAGGGGGCAATGGGATCTGTTTACAAGGCGACGATATTCAACTTGAACGCGACGTTGCCTTGAAGTTGAACGGACGCTTGCTTTGGACATGCTGGGAACGATCGATATCAACACGGACAAAGCGATAAAGCTCTTTCCGGGGACGAGGGCTGCTGTGGATCAGGTGGTTGAGAATGGAACCGTGATTGGGCAAAACTTCTGCCAGGTGTCCTTGAGCAATATTCCGGAACAGGAACAACGATAACACGTATAGTATCTCGACCGGTTTTAAGTATGCGCCGTCTGTGAGCGTAATACTGCTGATCAATGTTCTTGTTCCGTTAAATGGTGGCGGCTTGCGATCATCAGTAGCCCCACGGTGGGATTCAGCGTCAATTTCTAGATGGATGCTGCCCATTGGTTCTTGGTGGTGTTGAGTTTTGCGACACGCCGTCGATGACCCCCTGATGAACCGGTCTTGTTTCATTTGGGTGGTGGCGTTGCCACTCAAGTTGCGGCGAAGTCGAGTGTCTGGAATTCGGTGCCCTCTTTTGTTGTTATGAGGAATTGAAACACGTGCAGCGGTTTTCGGAGGAGAGATGCATGTTTTCGGCCACTTTCGCAAAGCCGGGAATTCACGTTGATTCGGTAACTACGGGCATGGCGTGCTCTTGATTCTCCATAGTTCTTCCCTTACCTTTGAACCGGCGTACCATTGGCCTCGGACGACTCGGATATTTTCTCTCCTTGAGTCTCGTTTTCCCATCCCTCAACTACTCCGATCAGGCGTACTGAGCGTGGATGTTGAGGGGAGGAAGGGGTATGACGCATCTCATCAGATCAAATGGCCGCAGAGATCATTGGCAAGATAATCGCAGGCTGTGAAGTCACCGAGTTGATCGGTCAGGGCGGCATGGGTCTGGTGTACAAAGCCCATCACGTCGTGCTGGATCAGTACCGCGCTTTGAAGGTAATGGATCCGTATATCGCCCGGGATGAGTTGTTCATGAAGCGCTTCCAGTCTGAGGCGCGATCCCTTGCCAGGTTGCGAAGTCCGTACATCGTGACAGTCCATGATCTCTGTGAGACGGAGATCGGCACGTGTCTCATCATGGAATATGTGAAAGGGCAGACGCTCGCGGAGGTCCTCAAGAATTCCACGGGACCGCTGGACGAGCGTCGCATGTTTCACATCTTCAAGCAGATCCTCCTGGCGATCGAACATGCCCACGGGGCAAATGTCATCCACCGGGACATCAAGCCGGGAAATATTCTCATCACGGATCATGATGAAGTCAAGGTCACTGACTTCGGGCTTGCCAAAATCCAGGAACACACCTCGACCACTGTAACGCAGCTTACCGGCGGCACAATTTTTTACATGCCCCCCGAGCAACTTGAGGGACTTGGAAAAGTTGACCATCGTGGAGATCTTTATTCCATTGGAATGACGCTCTACGAATGTCTGACTGGTGCCGTCCCCTTTGAGAAGACAGAATCAGACTTTGGCATTCGAGAGAAGATCGTAAAGGGAAGGATACCCCCTCCGAAGAAACGCAACCCGAAAATCTCCGACGGACTGAACGCAGTTGTGTTGAAAGCGATCGAACGGGATCCTGCGCGACGATTCCAGAGTGCGGCGGAGATGAGAGTCGCGCTCGAGAAGGTCGAGGGTGAACACTCGAGGGTGGGGGAGTCGAAGAAATCCGCTTCACGCAGTGACTACCGGCGATATTTGATTCCCGCAGGGGCCGCAGTCCTTGTTTTGCTGGTGGCATACCTTGCTTACTCGCTTCTCTTCCCTGCCTCCTCAACACTTACCATCAGGTCAAATCCCCCCAATGCCCGGGTTGTGTTGAACGGGAAGGACATAGGTCAGACTCCGCTTATCCGCCTTCCAGCATCCCCGGGTGAGGTGACCCTTCGCCTTCAAAAGGCCAACTATGAAGACAAGGACACTGCCTTTGTTCTGGGTGCAGGCGATTCGCTCGGCATAATCTTGTCACTGAAGGGAATTCCAGCAATCACCAAACGTGATACGGTTGTCCAGAAACCGGTAACACTAACTACAACAAGCGATGAGCATCCGAGCGATGTGCACAAGGGCACTCCTCCTCCGCCCCCCGCGTCAGCGCTTCTCTATCTCACATCAAAGCCCTCGGATGCAGATATCTTCATCGACAGGGTTCCTCAGAAAACCAGATCGCCCTTCAAAATCGAACCGGGGAGACACACGATCCGGGTCGTAGCGGGTGACCAGGTGTGGGAAAAGGGAGTACGAGCCAGGCCCGGCAAAGACGTGCGGATCTCGTTGGACTTCACGAAACAATTGCGCATAACCGTTCTTGTGTACGAGCCTGATGCGTCGGGGAACCCCAACCTGAGAAAGGCCATTCCCGGATGCAGTGTCATCGTTGATGGTATCAAGGTTGCGTCCAGCACCCCGAAACTTGTTTTCCTGACATTTGGCCGCCACACCATCACGGTAAAACATCCTGAATATGGCGAGTCGACTCCCATGACGGACACGTTTGAAGAGGACATGAAACTGAAGTTTACCCTGAAAAAGAAACCCTGAGAATCAGAAAACTGCTTGTGTTGCAGAGCACGAATGGGGTTCGAGTTGAATTGGAGTGTTGACATTCGCGCACACAGAGAGTATATTCAACGGTGATCGATGATGTCTCGCTGCTTCATCGAGACAAATTCGCCGCTATCTTTGCCGAAGCCCATTTCGGATCAATCGATGGTGCACCCATAGTTCCAAGCCCGGAGATGGACGGAGCTTGCCGTCAGAGAAGGCATCGGACTTTGAAATATCCATTTCACAATCCTCATTTGCATGAGGAGTCATTTCTCGCTGAGCACACCGGCTCACTGCAGGTAGTCATTCATTTGTCACATTCCTAGAGGGATCCATGGGAATCACACACCTTATGCAGCATCGTGCGACCGTAACCGTAACCTGGGTGTTGACATATCTGTTCCTTCTTCAGCCATGTGTTCCTGCGCTGGCGCAGATCCAGGACGACTGTACTGCGAAACTGAAGGAGGCGGAACAGTTGTTCTACAACGGAGACTTTGACAAATCCGTTGTTCTGATAAAGGATTGTCTGTCGAAGTCGGATTTCCCCGTGTCGAAAGAGAAGGATGCGTACGAACTGCTTGCACAGAATTATCTTGCCAAGAGTTACCTCTCGGAGGCCAGAGGTGCCATCAAGAAACTCCTGGCGCTCGTTCCGAACTATGTTCCTCCCGCGGATTCGCCCGATCTGGTGGCTGAAGTTGCCAAGGTCAAGAAGGAGATGAGCGAGGAGCAAAAGCCTGTTGAACCACCGGTGGCCCAGCAAACACCACCTGCTGAAGAAAGCACCTTTCCGAAAACCTGGCACTGGATAGCAGGTGGAGCGGTGGTTACCGGAGTCGTGCTTGCGCTTGTTCTTAAGGGAAGCAGTAGCAGTAATGCAGCCCCGGCTGCCGAACCTTTGCCCGGTCCGCCTTCGACGCCTTGAAGAAATGACTGTTCACGAGTTCTTAACATAACAACTTAGAGGAGCCACAACAATGGTCAGAAGACAGCTTTCCGTCCTTGTGTTTTCGCTGGCAACACTGTGTTTGCTGCTTTCCTCGGAGGTATACTCCCAAACCGGCGTACCGCAACTGATCAACTACCAGGGTCGGTTGGACTCGAGTAATATTCCCATCAATGGTACACGATCGATGACGTTCAAGATCTACAGTGATTCGGCGGGTACAACCACACTGTGGACTGAATTAAACCTTCCCGTGACGATTTCAAATGGCGTGTTCAGCGTGCTCTTGGGGAGCCCGACAGCGTTTCCTGCCGGACTGTTTGGACGGGACCGGTGACCGCTACCTCGGAGTTACAGTTGGTTCCGGTTCCGAAATGGTGCCTCGATTCCGATTTACGAGCGTTGCATATGCGATACAAGCTGGAACTGTTGCCTCCGGTGGAGCCATCACATGCTCACAACTCACCGTTTCCTCGAATGGTCTTAACAGCGGGACCTTTCTGTCCGACAATCTGAGTTCATCGACTTACATCCTGTACTCACAATTTTCAGGCGCTGGCACCGCGGATGTCAAGGCAGTGTACGGAAGAAGCGTTGCTGCACCCTTCTGGGGGTATGGCGGCTACTTCCAGGGGGGGTTCATTGGAGCCTTCGGAATAGCAGATACAACCGGGACAGGCAGCCGGTACGGTCTTTATGGAGTTGGCTCGAATGGAACCGGAGGAAGTTTTGGTGTTTACGGGAGTGCAACGAGCGTTACCGGAGCCAGTGGTTATGGAGTTTATGGATTTGCCGGTGGCGCGGGAACGAATTACGCAGGGTACTTTGCAGGCAACGTTAATGTTACCGGAACGTTGAGCAAAGGAGGGGGGTCGTTCAAGATCGACGATCCGATTGATCCAGCCAACAAGTACCTCTATCACTCATTCGTCGAGAGTCCGGACATGAAGAACGTCTACGACGGCGTTGTGATTCTCGATCCGGATGGTGGAACTACCATTCAGTTACCGGCATGGTTCGATGTCCTGAATAGGGATTTCCGTTATCAACTTACGGCAATTGGAGCACCGGCCCCGGGGTTGTACGTCGCCCAGGAGGTTGTGAACAATACCTTCAGAATTGCCGGCGGCAGCCCGGGCATGAAAGTTTCGTGGCAGGTGACAGGCATTCGCAAGGACCCGTTTGCCAATGCTCATCGCATTCCTGTGGAAGTGGAAAAACCACCTTCTGAACGCGGAAAGTACTTGTATCCGGTTGAGCAGGGCTTACCCGAGAGTATGGGCGTCGATTATCAGAGTGCACATCCCGATAAGAAGGGGAATCAATAGTTTGATCGAACAACGTTAACGGAGGATCAAGCTGTGGAACGAATATCTGCAAATCGGTTTCTTCTTCTCAGCCCGGTGTTGCTACTTGAGTTTCTCGAATCTGTACGCACAGCCAGTCGATTGTGTCATCGGTCCAGAGTGGCCTGGCCGGGAAGGCGCAGGGAGGCGGGCTCACCATGAGCGCTACTGCCGGACAACCCTCGCCGATTGGTGGAGGAAATGCGTCGGGCATAGCGCTCGGCTCGGGGTTCGAGTTCACGTTGGGGAGCGATGTTACTCCGCCAACAATTCAGCACACACCGGTGTTATCACAAAACGTCGGTCAGGCACTGCCAATAAGTGCCACCATCACCGATATCGGTGGTGTGGCGAAGTGCAACATTGTACTACCGAAAAGGTGGAGATCCTACCTTCAGCAGCTCTCCGATGTCTCTTAGCGGTGGCGCGTATCAGGGAACCATCCCGGCAGGAAGCGTGACTGCGAATGGTGTCGAGTACTATATTACGGCGACCGACCTTGTTGGAAATTTGGCGCGGATGCCGGCCAGCGGAGTTCTATCGGTTCAGGTGATCGTTGGCGGTCAAGGTGTGGCAAGCAGTGCAGCTCAACCCGGTGGGAATGCGCAAACGGCTTACCGGCTGCTGTCAGTGCCGATGGAAATTACGGACAATACCGTTCAGTCTGTACTCTTTGACGACCTTGGTGCCTACGATAACACGCAATGGCGCTTCTACGAACTTGCGGCGAACCAGTCGTACAATGAGTATCCGACAGTTACAACAATGGCACGTGGAAAGGCGTACTGGCTGATTGTGAAAGACGCGGGCAAGATCATTGATACGGGTCCCGCGAAATCCACAGTCACCAATACACCGTTCACGATCGCTCTTAATCAGGGGTGGAATTTTATCGGCGATCCGTTCGCCTTTGCGCTCCCTGTGTCCAAGTTGAGCCTCTCGTCGGGACAACTTGTTCGCTTGCGAAGTTATGCCGGTGCATGGAATGACACGACTCAGGCTGTGAATTCGCTGCAGCCGTTCACAGGGTACGCGATATTTGCAAATACCGCCACATCATTATCCATGAATCCTGACCTGTCCACAATCGGACTTGAGAAACCGGGTGGAGCGGCAATGTCAAACATTTCATGGGCTATTGGAATCAAGGCTCGGTGCGATGAGGCCCGGGATGTGGACAACCTCGCTGCTGTAAGCGGCAATGCGCAACAGGAACTCGACAATCTCGATTGGGCGGAACCCCCGGTGATCGGTGAATTCGTTTCCGTGTATTTCCCGCACCGGCTGCCTGACAATCAAACGGCAAAATTATGCGTGGATGTGAAGCCCATTCCCGCAGAAGGTGAAGTATGGCCGTTTGAAGTGCGAACAAATATCGACAAACCGGTGGTGCTTTCATTTGATAATGGATCAGGAGTACCTTCCGAATTTGGTGTCATGCTCGTCGATGAGGTTCTCAAGTCGGTGCAGGACGTGCGCGAGAGAAACACATACATTGTTCCAGCGAAGCAGAGCGACGCACCAACGCGTTTCAAACTTATTGTGGGCAAGCCGGAATTCATCCAACAACAGATGTCGCTGGGGGGTCTCATTCCCGACTCATACGAACTCTCTCAGAATTTTCCCAATCCGTTCAATCCCTCGACGACCATCCGTTACGGGATACCGGCGCAATCTCATGTAACTCTGAAGGTGTACAATATCCTCGGGCAGGAAGTTGCGACACTTGTGGATGAGATACAGGGCCGGGGATACAAAACGGCGCAGTTCCCCCCAACGGGTGCAGGAGGGAATTCGTTCAGTAGTGGGACATATTTCTATCGTCTGCAGGCGGGAGGCTTCACCCAGGTACGCAAGCTCACACTGCTCAAATAATTTCCGCCTCCAAACCTGACGAAGGGATGCAGTTCGAATGTCGGTACGGATACGATTGACGAAAGGCAACAGCTCAAAACCTGAACGAGACGTTGTTCTTGATGATGAGGTTGTATCAATTGGAAGGGAAGCAGGCAACACGCTGCACCTCCAAGGGACACTTGTCTCGAAGATGCATGCCAGGATCGAGGGAGACGGGAAGTCGTATCGTATTGTGGATCTCCGAAGCACGAATTCCACGTTTCTGAACGATGAGAAACTTCTCCCGGAGCATCCACACGATATCCATCTGGGTGATCGCGTGCGGATTGGAGAGTATGTTCTTGAGATACTTGGCTTTGGACACAAGCCCGCGAAACATGAGCCTGTAAAGGCGAGCGTTGCGGCACCCGTTGTTTCGCACGACGTGGAAGCGCAACTCGCACGGGTTACCGAGGAGTATGCGAATCCAGCTTACGTTCAAAAGCGTGCACAACTCAAACAGGCACTCGCCGATATCATTGGGCGCCTCGAATCTTCCGATATAGAGGGCCTGGCAGCGAATTTGCGGGAGGTTGAGGCCGAGCGTGATCGTTTGAAGGAAGAAAACCGGAGGTTGCACGAGTCTCTTGAAAGCCTCTCCTCCCGGCAACAGCAGGAGCAACAACATCGAGAGCCGCAGCCGGCAGCACAGTCCGCAGCAGTTTCCACATTGCGGCTGATTGACACGACGAAACGTTTGCTCGAAGCATTTTCAAAGCTTCTACGCGGGCGCTCGTCGTTCCGCAACGAGTTTCTCGGTGCCACGATGATAGTGAATGGGGAATTATCGGCGCTTCTCTCTCCTGAAACCGCAATTGAGTCATTGCTGGAAGGATCGACATCGGAAGAGGAATTTGCCGCCCAGAGTGCCGCCCTGCAGAGGGAACTCGATGAGTTCATTGTGCATGTCGTGGCATTGCTTGACGGGTACCGCACCAGCGTTGATGATGGGGTGCAGAAGCTCCTTCAGAAGACGAACGCCGATATCTTTCGGAACCAGTTGGCCCAATCGAAGCTCAGGCTCGGTCCGATGGAGATTCCGTATCGGTTGATTCCGTTCCTGCTGCAATGGAAGGCGACACAAATGTCGAACCAGATGCACCAGGAGTTGTTGCGGGAGGATCGGGGCGTGTTGGAGAAACGGTACTTCCGGACCGGGTTCATTCACGGTTATGAGAAATGCATTGCGTCACTCCGGGGAACGCAACGTGACGCCCGGGAAAAGTAAGCCTGTCATTCACTCCAGGTTTTGGTAAGCCGCTCGGGGCGGTACACACCGAGAACGTTCATACTACAATAATATTCGACTGCAACCGTGCCCAACCATCAGCGACCAGTATGGTACGAGGGGATGACTCTCGATCCGCACCACTTCCAGCAGTGGGACCGATACAACAGGTACGTCGTGAACAAGCGTTTCCGGTCGATTCACCCGAATGATTGGGGATTTGTAACTCTCGACGTCGACCGGGAGAGCCTCACGAATGGGCTGTTTACTCTGCGAGGCTGCAGCGGCGTCATGGCAGATGGCCTCGTGTTTGATTTGCCGGCGAATGGACCTCTTCCGCAGGCTCAGTCCATTAAAGAGCACTTCCCTCCCTCCGAACAGAAAGTCAGCGTCTATCTTGCCCTGCCCGCAGAACGATCGCGCGGCGGTAATTGCCAGTTGGATAGCTCAGTTCAGGATCGCGAAACACGATTTTCGCTCGAGACTGTTTCGATCTCGGACGACAACACCGGAACGAACGAACGCGACATCGGCGTTATCCGGACAAACTTTCGCCTTCTCTTCGGCGATGAACCGCGCGAGGAGTTCAGCGTGCTGCAGATTGCCGATGTGGTGCGCGCCGCTGACGGCACATATGCGATCAGCGAGAGGTTTATGCCACCGTGTTTGTCAATCTCGGCCTCCGCGAACCTGATGAAGACCACGCGCAATCTGCTGGAACTCCTGGTCGCAAAAAGCAATGCTCTCTCTGACCGTCGACGGCAACAACCGTCGGGGCAAATCGAATTCACCACGTCGGATGTGACACTCCTCGGCGTGCTGCAGACCATCAACAGCTCCATTCCCCAGCTAAAATATTACCACAGTGTGGGCAATTGTCATCCGGAGGGAGTCTATTCTCTGCTGATAACTCTTGCAGGTCAGCTCATGACGTTTTCGCCCGATCAGGACATGCGTCCGGCTGATCTCCCACCGTATGATCACGCAACTGCCGCTGAGTGTTTTGGTGGACTTGAGGCTCGCATCGCGAGACTGCTTGAGATTGTCATGTCGAGCAATTTCATACGGGTCTCGCTGGAGAAGCAGAGCGAGAATCAATGGGTTGGAAGCATCCCCGACAACAACCTGCTTATCAGCGCCCAGTTCTTCTTCGCAGTGAGTGGAGAACTTCCTGAGCGCAAGATCGTGGATGAGTTGCCACACAAAGTCAAGATTGGCGGTCCGGATGACGTGCACACACTTGTTGCTGCCGCCCTTCCCGGTCTTCCGATTACGTTTGCTGCACGTCCCCCTGTCGGCCTTCCTGCCCGGGCGGGACTGCAATACTTTCGACTGGAGAAGACCGGACGCCTGTGGGACGCAGTTCTGAAAACCAATACTCTTGCGCTCTTCGTTCCGGCAGACTTCAAGAGTGTGAAGTTTGAGCTTTTCGCCATCAAGGAAAGTTGAGGATAATCTCATGGCTCCAGCATCATCCAGATCAAGCGGAAAACAAACCCTGGCTGATCTCAGCAGTGAATGTCTCATGCTGATTCTTCAGCTTCGCTCGGCAAAGACCATCGACGATCCCGTCCAGCTGAGAGAGCGAACGAAAGCAGTGCTCGAACGACTTGACCGGGCAGCCAAAGATGCAGGCTTTGAGCGCGAGGATATTGAAAACTCCAGGTTTGCCCTTGTTGCATTCATCGATGAGGCCATAACAGGGGTCAACTTCAACGAGAAAGACGCGTGGTTGGCGAATCCGCTCCAGATGGAATTGTTCGGCCGCTATGATGCCGGGGAAGAGTTTTTCCGTCGGCTGAACGAATTGCGTCAGCGTCCTCAGGTTCACGCGCAGGTGCTTGAAGTGTTCAGCCTGTGTTTGATGCTGGGGTATAAGGGCAAGTATGCCTACCAGGAGACGGCGGCCTTGCGAGGATTGGTGGACGATACAAAGGCTGATCTCCGCCGTGTGAAGGATGGCGGGCGAACAGGGCTGCTGCTTTCGCCGCACGGGAAGCCGGAGGACAGACTTGCAGACGTCGTGTACCGGGATATACCGACCTGGGTAATCGGTGCTTCCGCGGCGGCGCTGTGCGTCCTGTTCTTTCTGATAATGTCATGGCTCATGACCGGTTCAGCGGACACCGTGAAAAACATCATTGAGAGTGTAGGATAAACTACACATGCGCAAAGTATTCGGCCTCTTCAAGTCCCGAAGGTTCGTCATCACAGTCGGTTTTTTGTCCCTCATTGTTCTGATCTGGGTGATACTTGGCTGGCTCCTCGATTTTGGGGCGACGATATGCCTGATCGCAACATGTGTGGTCCTGCTGTTTCTTATCCTGTATCTATTCTGGGAACAATCGACCGCGGCAAAACGCTCGGACCAACTGGAACGTTCCATTTGGGAACAGAGCGAAGAACAGAAGATGGGAGTGCGGCCCGAGAAGCGCGAGGAAGTCGAGCTCTTGCGCCAGCAGCTCTCGGCCTCGATTCAGAAACTCAAAAAGTCGAAACTGGGTCACGGCAAAAGAGGCACTGCTGCGCTTTATGCTCTTCCCTGGTACATGATCATCGGCCCTCCAGCTGCGGGAAAAACCACGGCAATCAAGAACTCAGGATTGGAATTCCCGTTCGGCACCGATCATGAGATTCAGGGCGTTGGAGGAACGCGCAATTGCGATTGGTGGTTTTCGAATTCTGCCATTATTCTGGATACCGCCGGGAGGTACACGACTGAGGATCAGGACCAGGAAGAATGGCTTGCATTCCTTGACACGCTCAAGAAGAATCGTCGCCGCCAACCGATCAATGGTGTTCTCATTTGTATCAGCATTGCGGAATTGTTGAACGCAAATCTGGAAGAGCTGGAGTGGCACGCCAAGACAATTCGCAAGCGGATGGATGAGTTGACACAACGTCTCGGGCTTCGATTTCCCGTCTACTTGGTTTTCACCAAATCCGATTTGCTCAACGGGTTTGTGGAATTCTTTGAGGAGTTCAGTCGGACCCAGCGTGAGGCCATCTGGGGTTGCACATTCAGCAAGGATCAGCTTGATGATACAAATCCCAAGGCGCTATTTGAGAAAGAGTACCAGGCGCTTTACGACTCATTGATCCAAATTCGGTTCGCGAAGCTTTCGCCGGGAATCAAGCGTGAGCAGCGCGGGCTCATTTTTGCCTTCCCGATGGAGTTTCTGTCGGCTAAAGAGAATCTCTCCTACCTTATCGGCAAGGTATTTCAACCAAACCCGTACCAGGAAAGCCCGCTGTTCCGCGGGTTCTACTTCACCAGTGGTACTCAGGAAGGAGTCCCGATTGACAGGGTACTGCAGACTCTTGCCAATGCCTTTGGTCTGACGGCTGAGACTGTCCAGCAGTTCAATCCGGAAATGCAAACCAAAAGCTATTTTATCAAAGACGTCTTCACGGAGATTATTATTCCCGATGAGCGGCTGGTTCGACTCAACTCCCGGGCCGCACGAAGCAAGCGACTGTTGAAAGTGGGCATCATATCGGCTGCCGCCGTAGGGCTGTTGTTGTTCGTTCTTGGGGTAACGCAGGCGTACTTCAGGAGCAAATCCCTCGTGGTGGAGACCGGAACTGCAGTGGAGTTATTGAAGACTCCCGGCTGGTTCTGCAATGTCCCCCAATCAAAAATTGGATCTTCTCTTGAACCGGATCAAAGTGCTGGAGGATCCACCGTTTTTTGTGTTCGGCATGGATCGGAGCAAATCGCTTCTTGGACCGATGAGAAAGGTCTACTTCCGGCAACTCTATCCGTTAATACAAACCTCGTTCCTCCAGCCACTGCAGGGTCGTCTTTCCGGGGGCGGGGCGCGTAGCGACGCGTACGATGATTTGAAGGCCTATCTGCTTCTCACGAAGGAAACGGACCGGCTGCGTGACAATCCCGAGAATAAGAAGTTTCTGTTTACGCATCTGTCAAAAATGCTGGATCAGCGAACTGCCTCGACGATGGCGCCACACATTGACTATTTCTCCCAATGGTTTGGCGAAGTGGTGGGCGATAGTCTTGCTCAGCCGTTTCCCGGCGATGCGCGGGCTATCTCGGTCGCACGCTTCAATGCGGGTCATCTGGACGTCGGGGTCATCTATGAAAACCTCAAACGACAGCTCGGGAATCTCCAGCCGTATTCACTCTCAGACCCATTGTTCAGGTCCAAGAACACAGTCAGGGGAGTCTACACCATGGAGGGTGCTGCCCAACTCGGCCAGCTGATCGAAAATGGAGAGTTCACCAACCTCGGCGATGAAGCAAAGTGGGTTCTGGGCACCCAGAACGCCCAGATGTCAGGTGCAATCCAGAATCAATCAGAAATCAGCGACTCATTGAGAAGCGTCTATTATCGTGAGTATGCAAACGAGTGGTGGAATTTCCTCGATGGATTCGAGATTATTCCGTTCGACAACCTCTCTGATGCTGCAAATCGTATGAGGCAATTATCTGACACGCGAAATTCCCCACTCAAGAGGGTGTTTGGGGATATTGTCCGCAACACGCAGTTCGAGAGCAAGTCGTCAGCAGGTCTCAAGGAAAAGGTGGGAAAGATCGTTGGCAACGTTGTGAGCATCAATCCGGTCGATAGGGACTTCAGAGATCTTCACGCTTTTGTGGGCAACACTCCCGACAAACCTGCCGATCTTGACGGCGTCATAGCGCAACTGGGACAGGTCGCGGATGAGATGGATGCTCTCAATAATCAATCGCCGAAGGATGCCATGACTCTTGCCCAGGGTGTGTACAACAACAATGGGGCGATGCCGCAGGCACTGAAAGGAATCCTCGGAATTCTGAAGTCGAAAGATGAGAAAACGCGCCGCTCACTGTCTGGAGTGTTCGAGCAACCCATCCGCTATTCATGGAGGGCGGTTTTGTCGCGGGTGACGCAATACCTGAATGATCAATGGTCCCAGGAAGTGATTACACCATATCGACAGCTTTCCAGTTATTATCCCTTTGATGCAAGCGGCCAGCATGACGCCCCCCTGAGCGAGGTGGCGGAGATTTTCTCTGACAATGGCACGCTGTGGACCTTTGTGGACAAGAACCTGAGGCCATTCGCCGATGAAACAAACCAGTGGGATGCCACAAAGTGGGAAGGAGAAGGAGTTGAGTTGTCTCCGGCAACGAAAACTGCGCTGCTTCAGGCAAGGCTGGTCAGAGGCTCGTTGTTCCGTGGTGCCGACGCCGGTATGAAGGTCGACGTTCGCATGGAACTCCCCTATCGTCCGGAGAGCGGGAAGAGCTTCGACAAGATTTGCATGGTGATTGGCGGACAAATGAAGTGCATGATACTGGAGGATAAGAAACCTGCAACTTTTTCATTTGACTGGCCCGGTGAGGGAGGAGCGAGCCTGAGGCTTGTGCAGGAACACGGGAAAACCCTCGGACTCTTCGGTTCCTCCAGTGACGAGGTGATCGAGGAAAAGAGCTTTGATGGAGGATGGGCCCTCTTTAAACTTGTTGGATCAGCAGCAAAAGTTCCGTCCAGCAGCAGAGCGGACTATCGCTGCAAATGGACGTTCAAAGATGGCACATCTGTGACATGTGCAATTCGAACAGATAAAGGCTTCAATAACCCGTTGTCACGATCGTTCAGCCTGAATTTGCCCGACAAGCTGAACTGACTGCTCTCTGCATCGTATTTCCAGCATGAGCAATCAACGTTGTTTCAACCACTGATGTGAGGCGTTCATGTCGGATGTTCTTTTCCCTGCCGTCTGTTTTGGGAAGTTGCCTTCGTTCGGCGACTTCGTCCGGCACAATGCCACCAGCCGGGAAGTGCTGGCGTTCGATGAGTGGCTCCATCAGGGACTGTACTTCGCCCGCACGCAACTCGGACCGAAATGGGATGTGACATTTGCTGCTGCTCCACAGTATCACTTCCTCTTTGTTCCTGAAAACGCAGAGCGTTTCCTGGCAGGTGTGATGCAGGCAAGTCATGACAAGAGTCTCCGGCGATACCCCTTCTTGATCTCCCTCCTCATTGATCGTCGACGATTTTCCAATGGTGAGGCGTATCTTCTTCCTGTAGCGCTTGCCGGTTTTTTTGAGGGTGGACGACGGTTCGTCGAACGCGCCATGAATGGTATTGAAGCGCGGGAAATTGCAGATCAAACCCAGGCGCTGAATGTCACCGACCTTGGTCATCTTGCCTCGACGTCGCCCTACAAGGCCGAGTTTCTGGATACCGTCACCCTTGAGAAACTCATCGCCCGGCTCTTTGATCGGTTTGACGATCCGCGCAAATATCTTTTGTTTAAGAACCTTGTCGATGTGCTCCAACCCTTCAGAAGCCGCAGTCTCCTTCGCCTCAACCTTGGCTTGCGGTTTCCGCTTTCCACCGATGCCAGTACAACGAGCTACGAGGTCTGTTTCTGGGTGCATACATGTCTCGCATTGCTCGGCTCCTCACTGTTTACGCCGATACTTTTTTGGGCGCCGCCACAGCCCGGGAAGGCAGGTCACATGTTTCTCTTCTTTCGCCAGCCTTCTGCGAGGAGCTACTTGCAGATCCTGAAACCCGACGCCGAGAGTGAAACGATATGCGTTGTGGATCAGGATGGGAATGACAGGGTTGCGACGAGTTCGCAGACTCTTTCGGCAAGCCTGCGTTCTTTATTGGACGCGGGTAATCGCACACTGGGACAATTTCTTCACGACATCGGGAACGTGACCCTTTAGGAACCCATCATCGTCTCATGATCTGATCAACGTACATGGCTGATGAACAGACAACACCGGTAGTCGAGAATTCGGGCAGTCCCTCAACACCAGAGAGTGGGACACCGGACATTTCGCCTGCAAAAGCCGAATTATCACCTCTCCTCGAGGCCGTTGGCCGTCCTATTCCGGGTAGTGATCCCTGTGGCGTGGATGTTTCGTACGATGAAGACTATCTGAGGATCAAGGCCGAAATCGACAAGATGGGAACCGTGAGTGGTCGCGTTGATCAGGAGCGCGCCTCCGAATTACGTCAGATGATGGACGCCACACGGGACACTCTCAAGAAAGCAGAACGGGCAGAGGCCGAGAAGCAGCTCGAACAGCGGGCCAGTGTTGTGGAACAGAGCGGTGGTCCGGACTATGGACTCATCAAGGACCTCTCGCTCAAAATCCTGTCTGAAAAGTCAAAGGACATTCGTGTTGCAAGCTATCTTTGCTTCGCCTTATGGCATACGCAGATGTTCCCCGGACTCGCGGAAGGATTGTCGGCAATTGATATTCTTGTGCGTGGCTTTTGGGAAGGTCTGTATCCACCCAAGGCCCGGCTCGGTGCCCGGAAAAATGCAGTCGAATTTCTGACTTCCAAACTCGGCGAAGTGGTGGAGTATACACAGGTAAAGGTGGACGATGCCGAGCCACTGCGCCGCGCGAAAGAGGTTCTTGCAAGTCTGCAAAAGGGTTTCACGGAGAAGATCCCGGACAGTCCTCCATCCATTCTGGGCATGGTCCAGGCAGTAGAGAAGTGTTTGAGCAAAGTCCCCAAACCTTCACCTCCATCAGTCCCGGCGGCTCCGGGTTCTACTGCTTCTTCCGCCCCGGGACAACCGCTGGCGGGGTCGGCGGGCCCACAGCCCGCAGTGATCGGGGAGCTTCGTACCAATCAGGATGCCGTCGATCTGGTGAAGAAGGCAGCGAAGTTCTTCCGTGACCAGAATCGAAAAAACCCCGTGCCGTACCGACTTGTGCGCAGTCTGAAGTGGGATGGTGTGGGTGCCACTCCGCCAAACGAGAGCGGGAAAACGAAATTTGAGGCGCCGCCATTACCGCGACGGAATTTCCTCATCGGGCTGCGCGATGCATCCGACTGGAGCAAGTTGCTCGATGAGTGTGAACTCAGCTTTGGCAATCCCGGATTCCATTTCTGGCTTGATCTGCAGCGATTGGCCGTTGCAGCACTCGATGGACTGGGGAGTGAATTCCAGGTGGTTCGGACCGCCATCGTCACGGAACTTGTAGTCCTTCTGCGGCGCGTTCCGGCCCTCACATCCTTGACATTCACTGATGGCACCGGTTTCGCCGACCCTGCCACTTGTGATTGGATTGAAGAAACGGTGAACGCTGCTTTGGGACAGGCGGGTGCAACCGGACCTGGACCCGGGGCACGCTTTCTTGACAGCGAACTCGATACGGAAATTGCCGATGCAAAGAAAACCCTCGATGCGGGCGACCTGCCTGGTGCAATCCTGCTGCTTCAGTCCAATGCGCCAAAGGACAATTCCCGCAGATCTGCTTTTCGCCGGAAGCTCGCCATGGCAGCACTCTGTATGCGCGGGAACCAGCCGTCAATTGCGAGAACGTTGCTCGAAGAGTTGTGTGACGAAATTGACAGGTTCTCGATTGATGAGTGGGAGCCGGCGATCACCCTCGATGTCTGGACAAACCTCCATAAGTGCTACGAAACACTTGCGAGCGGGCCAGCCTCTCCGGCAAAACAAGCTGTGCAGCAACTCGAAGAGAAAGTCTTCGAGAGGATTTGTCGTCTTGATGTAGGGTATGCCCTGGCAACCACAGGTGCAAAACCGAAAACGAAACCGCAGGCTCCGCCCCAGCAAGCCGAAACAAAACCGGACGCCAAGGTGCCTGCCAAAGACGATGCAAAGCATGACCCTTCCAAACAATCGGAAACGAGAAAGTCTACTAAATCACACCCACAATCATAAGGAGATGTATCATGGCAGAGAGTTTTCAAAAAGAAAAGCCACCGGCGAGAATCAACCTCTTCCTCGAGGTGCTCAAGGGTGATGCGAAAAAGAAAATGGAGTTACCCCTGCGATTGCTTGCCCTGGGCGACTACTCCCAATCAGGCTCTAACGTCCCGCTCGCTGAACGCGAGAAAATCAATATCAACAAGGACAATTTCCAGCAGGTGATGAAGTCGATGGGCCTCAAGCTGGATCTGACAGTTCCGGACCGTCTCAAAGGTGGAGAGGCGGAGTCAAAAGTGGATCTGAAGTTCGACGACTTGAAATCATTTGAGCCGGAAGAAGTGGCGAAGCAGGTTCCCCAGCTTGCAAAACTTCTGTCGACACGAACGCTGCTGCAGGATCTGCGCAACCGCGCGATCAGCACGAATGAATTCCGCAAGGAACTTGAACGCGTCGTGAAGGACAAGAGTGCGCTGGCCCAGCTCAAAGGCGAACTGGAAAAAATCGTGCCGGCCAGTGAGCCGGAGCAGAAGTAACGGACTTGACCCATCTACCTCACAGCTGTCCATCATAAGGAGATTGACAATGCCTGAAAAGAAAGAAGCAGCGACCCCTCAAGCTGCTGCACAAACGACTGAATCGAAAGAGGGCAGGCTGAGCATCCTGCTGGAAAAGGTGAATGTTGCTCTGCCAACGGGAACCGTCGCTCTCGATCACATCTCGGAGAGTGACAAAAGCGCAGTAGTCACCGCGGCTCTCCGGGTGTTCGTCGACGCAATAGGCCAGTTGGAAGCACCCCTCGAGAGGATTGACAAGAATCTTCTTGATGGTTTGATTTCGAAGCTGGACGCCAAGCTGAGCGAGCAGCTGGATGAAATTATGCACGCGCAAAAATTCCAGCAGCTTGAATCCGCGTGGCGCGGGTTGAAGTTCCTGATCGACAAGACGGACTTCCGCAAGAACGTCCGCATCGAAATGATTGATGTTTCAAAGGATGCACTCCGTGAATCGTTTGAAGATGCACCCGAATTGATCCAGTCCGCATTGTACAAACAGGTATATAGCGGCGCGTATGATCAACCCGGTGCAGATCCCTATGGTGCGATGATCTCCAATTATGAATTCGACAACTCTGCCCAGGACATCTCGCTCCTGCAAGAAGTGTCGAAAGTGGCTTCATCAGCACATTGCCCGTTTATCGGCTCTGTGGGTCCGAAGTTCTTCGGGAAAAAATCGATGGAGGAATGGAAGAAGATCCCGGATCTGAAAGCATGGATGGAAACTGCGGAGTATACAAAGTGGCGCGCATTCCGCGAGTCGGAAGACTCGAGGTATGTCGGACTTGTAATGCCGCGTTTCATGGTGCGCTTGCCGTACGGCCCCGATTCTGTTCCGGTCAAGGGTTTCAATTACGTTGAGAATGTCAAGGGCCCCGACCATGAAAAATATCTGTGGGGTAACGCAAGCTTCGCATTTGCAAGTAATATGGTCCGCGCATTTGCAAGCGATGGATGGTGCGTCCAGATTCGAGGGCCGCAGGCGGGCGGAACCGTCGAGAACCTGCCCGTCCATCTGTACGACGCAGGCAGGGGGAAACAAATGAAGATCCCCACGGAAGTCCCCATCGATGAGACCACGGAATTCACGGCTGCGAACCTTGGATTTATTCCATTCAGTCACTATCAGGGCCGCGACTTTGCCTGTTTCTTCTCAGCCAGTTCCGCACAAAAACCGGCAGAGTATGACCAGAAGGAGGCGACCGCGAACAGCCGCATCAATGCCAGGTTGCCGTATATTTTTCTCTCATCGCGCATTGCACACTATCTGAAGGTGTTGCAGAGAGAGAATATCGGGACCACGAAAGACCGGGCCAAGATTGAGAAGGAACTCAATACATGGATCAAGAGTCTTGTCATAGGCATCAAAGATCCTTCCGAACAGCAGATCGCGAAATATCCTCTGCGGGATGCACAGGTGAAGGTCTATGACATCGAGGAGAATCCCGGGTTCTACCGTGTCGAGATGATGATCATGCCTCACTTCCAGATCGAAGGAATGGATATCAGCCTCTCGCTCGTGGGAAAGATGCCCAAGGCAAAATAGTTGAACAATGAACTCACATCCCTCGGGCATCGTCCCCGGGGGAACGATTCTATCATATCGTTATGAAAGGAGTACATCTATGCCAACCCCATCGTATGCCTGGATAAAGGACAACACCGGTGCCGATATCAAGGGCTCCGTCGAGATTGCGGACAGGGAGGGAAGCATTGAAATAATGGAATTCCACCACAACCTTCATATCCCGACAGATCCCCACACGGGAAGGTTAACGGGTGTACGTATGCACAGTCCAGCCGTCATGATCAAGGCGTTTGATCATTCTTCACCGTTTCTCTATAAGGCATGTTGCGAGGGGCAGACGCTGAACGAAGTAACCATCAAATGGTACACGATCGATGAAAGTGGGACGGAGAAGGTGTACTTCATCCACAAACTGGAGCATGTGAAAGTGGCAGCGATGAAGGCGTTCATGCCGAACACAAAGGACATTGACAAGGAACGATACGTGCATCTCGAAGAAGTATCTCTGGTGTATGGGAAAATCTCGTGGGTGTTTGTTGATGGTAATGTCGAGTACGTCGACGAGTGGACCGCGCAAAAGTAACACCACATTGAAATGTGTGACATCAATGTGAACGCAGTCAAACATGCCGTGGCTGCTCCATCGTGGTGAGGAATGGCCACGGCATGATGTCTGAATGATCAGGTACCTCATGGAAGCTGCAATCATTGACGTGTTGCTGGGAAGTTTTTCAAACGGTCAACGGGTTGTTGACGATGACCGCGGGCAACAGCGTATCCTGAGCATCATCGACAATTTGAATCGACTCTTCAATACACGACGCGGTTCTCTCGCTCATCTTCCGGATTACGGGCTTCCGGATATTACGCAGGTGTATCGTGATCTGCCGTACTCCGTGGATGGACTCCGGACTGCCATCAAGGATGTTGTGGAGAAATATGAACCCCGGCTCCGCAGAGTCCGGGTTGAGAAACATGAGAAATCAGCAGACGAGCAGTTTGATATGCGCGTCTCGTTTATTGTGACTGGCGAGCTTTTGAAAGGCCAGCGAGTGCAGTTCCAGACCATCTTTGCTTCCAATGATCTTGCCCAGGTAACACCATGGCGCAAGCCGTCATGATGAGCGTTCCCGAACATTGCTGAAGATAGACTCATGATCCGTTATTACTATGAAGATGAGCTTCGCTATTTGTATCAGGCAGGCAAGGAGTTTGCCAGGACTCATCCCGACATAGCGCGGTATTTGCATATCGACAGCGAGAGTAAGGACGATCGCGATCCGTATGTCGAGCGATTGTTTGAAGGCTTTGCATTTCTTACCGGACGGATCCGGGAACGCCTTGATGATGAATTGCCGGAGTTGACCGAATCGTTGTGCAACATGCTCTGGCCTCATTTTCTCAAGCCCATTCCTTCGCTTTCCATACTGGAATTCAAGCCTCGTCCCGGCCTCGTGCAGCAGACGGCCGCATTTCCTCCAGGAACCGAAGTGCAACTCGGTACCGGTTGGCGATGATGCAACGATATGTCGCTTTCGAACGACACAGGAGGTACAGGGTCCATCCAATGAAACTTGAGGACGCCGTGCTCAACTGGCCACCGGATGGAACGACAATACTTACTCTCCGCTTCGCTCTCGAAAAGGGAATCGAGTATCAGAAGTTACGCCTGAATCCCCTCAGGCTGTATTTTCACGCCGAGGATGCGGTTGCATCGATGATGCATTTGTTTTTCACCCGCAATGTCAGCAGGGTGGTCTTTTCGGCAGGGGAGGTCACGCGTGAACTGAGCGGGCAACAGGCAATTCGTCCGGTCGGGATGGCGGCGAACGAAGGATTGCTTCCGTATTCAGAGCATTCGTTCAGAGGATTTCTCCTGCTGCAGGAGTATCTGAGCTTCCGGCGCAAATTCTGGTTCGCTGATGTGTATGGGTTTGACCGGTTTGCTCCACCTGAGAAGACCCAGGAATTCCAGGTCAGAATCCATTTTGACAAGGCGTTTCCAGAAGAGAAGAAGTTCAAAGCCGAAAACATCCGGCTGTATTGTTCGCCGATCGCCAATGTATTTCGAACGGACGCCGAACCAATCCGGGTGGATCATCTGAACTCGGAATATCGCATCATCCCTGACATTCACCATCCCAAAAGCAACGAGGTATATTCTGTCGATACGGTGATCGGCACCGAAGAAGGAACGGGGAAGCAGCATCAGTACCATCCGTTCTTCTCGTTCAAGAGCGGGCTCGGCGGAGGGAACCGGTACTTTACCACATCGACCCGCGTAGGACCGTCGGACAGCTATCAGACATTCATTGCTCTGGAAGGTTTCGCGGCTGAGGATGGAAATCTCCCGGTGGAAACATTGTCAGCGGGGATCGTCTGCACGAACGGCAGTCTCCCCCGCGAGAAGCTGCAGGAGCGCACCATTACCCAGCCTGCGCCGGATTTCCCGGGAATCGTGACGTTCGAGAACATAACCCAGCCAACCCTCGATTTGCACCCCAAGGGTTTCGAGTCGATTCGCTCGACGAAACGAGAAGAGAATTTCCTCTGGAGAATGATCTCACATCTCTCCCTGAATTTTGTCTCCGTCGCAACTCTCGACTCCCTGCGGAGTGTGCTCGAGCTGTACGACTGGACGGGGACCGATGCGAACCGACGACGTCTCGCGGGATTGCGAAACGTCTCATCCGCGCCGAAGGAGATTATCCATCGAAGTGCCGTGATCCGCGGCGTTGAAGTGACGGTGGAAATACAGGACGGGCACTTTGCCGATGAAGGCGACCTGTGCTTGTTCGGTCATGGTCCTGAGTGAGTTCTTCTCGATGTATGCCACGATAAACTCATTTGTTCATCTCAGCATCGTCACGAAGCCGTCTGAGCATCATTATCGGTGGCAGCCTTTAAAGGGCAGTCTCCCCATTATTTGATGAACGCATTCTGCATGGAACTGAGTGGTTGCCATGACATCGGTTGAACCTCGCGCGCCCGTCGGAGTCATCGCACGGCTGTTCCGCGAGGGCTATATGTTTGATTTTTTCCAGTCCGTGCGTCTGCTGGAGGGCTTTTTCCCGGAAGGGAGGATTCCCGGTGAGGCAGTTGATGTTGCCGGGGAGCAAATACGTTTTCGCCCGCACAACGGTTTGGTCTTCCCTGCGACGGATGTGAGGAGCGTCGAACTGCTCAAGGGACCGCCACAGTGCGCGCGGATCACCGCAACATTCATGGGTTTGTATGGTATTGACTCACCATTGCCCGTGTACTTTTACGATTCAGTGGCAACTGAAACCGAGGAATCCACCTCTCTGCGCGATTTCCTCGACATGTTCAACCACAGGCTCTATTCTCTCTTTTATAGAAGCTGGAAGAAATACCGCCTGGCTCTTCACTACCGGAACCCGTCGAGCAGAGAGAAGCTTGTCGTGCGTGCCATGTCCCTTGCGGGTCTTGGCACAAAGAAAGCCATCGATGATTCTGTGATCGAGCCGATTCGGCTTGCTTCCTTTGCCGGATCGCTTTCCATGAGAGTGCATAACGCTGAAGGGCTGCAGACATTTGTGGCCGCGTTCCTTGGAGGAGTCCAGGTTTCTGTGCTTGAGAACGTCTCCCGCTGGGTGACGATTCCCCGGAGGGGAAGTATTGGCAGGAAGAATGCCGTTCCAGCGGTGTTAGGCCAGACCGCGTGTATAGGTGAACAGGTGCACGATGTCTCGGGCAAGTTCTGCATCGTCGTGGGGCCGTTGTCGTTGCTGCAATATCTCGCGCTTCTGCCCGGAGGTGCAAGCGCCCGGCTTCTGCAGTTTCTTGTGCGGCTGTACGTGCGAGACACGCTTGCGTATGATGTCGAGTTGAAACTCATAACATTCGAGATCCCGATATATCGGCTGGGTGACAGGACCATGAAACTCGGACTGACCACGTGGCTGGGAAAGCCGCTGACCGAGACGACTTCACGAACCGTCGTATATCACTAACACAACTCATCGCGGGAACCATATGATCACGAAAGACCTCAAGAAACTGCTGGAAAAGCTGAACGACCATACAACACGTGGTCTCGAAGCGGCAGCAGGGTTTTGCATAGGACGAGGCCATTACGAGGTATCGATCGAACATCTCCTTCTCAAGCTCCTGGAGGACGGGACGGGGGATATCCCGAGGATATTCGCGCACTTCAACGCCGACGCAGGAAAATTCTGGGATGCGATGTTGAAGCGTCTGGAGAGTTTCCGGTCAGGCAACACCGGTCGCCCGACAATGTCTCCCATCCTTCTGCAATTCGTCGAATCGGCATGGGTCACCGGCTCGATTCATCATGGCTTTCCGGAGATCCGTTCCGGCAGCATGCTTGAAGCGCTCGTCGACAACGAAGGACTGTCGGCAAGTTACGCTGATGTTCTTTCTCTTATCCGCGCCGATGAGTTGCGCCAGAATTTCTTCAAGATCGTTGATGGGTCTGTGGAGGATGCGCCGGCAAAGCTTTCGGTGGCCAGGTCCGAGGCGGAAAAGAGCAGACGTGAAGGAGAGACGGCACTTGACCTGTACACAACCGACATGACCGGTAACGCTCGCGCCGGCAAAGTCGACCCGGTGTTCGGACGCGACAAGGAGATCCGGCAGATGATCGACATTCTCAGCCGTCGCCGCAAGAACAATCCCATCCTCGTTGGAGAAGCCGGCGTCGGCAAGACCGCTGTCGTTGAAGGTCTTGCGTTGCGCATCACGCAGGGTGATGTGCCATCGAGTCTTGCTGAAGTTGAAATCCGCGGCCTCGATCTGGGGCTCTTGCAGGCAGGTGCCGGGGTGAAAGGGGAATTTGAAAATCGATTGAAGTCGGTAATCAAGGAAACAAAGGAATCCGCAAAGCCGATTATCCTGTTTATCGACGAGGCACATACACTGATTGGGGCAGGCGGCGCCGCCGGAACGAGCGATGCTGCGAATCTGCTGAAGCCCGCTCTCGCACGCGGGGAACTACGGACTGTTGCTGCGACGACATGGTCGGAATACAAGAAGTACTTTGAGAAAGATGCTGCGCTTGAGCGGCGGTTCCAGATGGTGAAGGTCGATGAGCCATCTGTTGAAGTGGCGACAAGCATGATGAGGGGAATCAAATCGAAGTACGAAAAACATCACAACATCCAGATCTCGGATGAAGCCATAAGCACGGCCGTCAAGCTTGCGGAGCGGTTCATCTCCGGCCGGCAGCTTCCGGATAAAGCTGTCGATCTGCTGGACACATCGGCGGCACGAGTGCGCATGGGGCAGACATCGAAACCTGCGGCGCTTGATGACGTTGAACGCCGACTGCAAAACCTCGATATCAAAATAGCCGCCGTGAAGCGAGACCTTGATACAGGCGTTCTCAACGACGGACTGGCCGTGACGACGTTGAACGACGAGCGAAAACAGGTTGATGAAGACAGGGCTGCAATCGAGGAGCGGTGGAAAAAAGAAAACGAATTCGTCAAGAAAATCACTGCGCTGAGGGCGCAGCTCACCGGGAAGCCGGATGGGGATGGCAAAAGCAAGAGGAACGACCCTGAGAAGATCAAGAAGGAAATCGATCAGCTCAAGAAGGATTTGGAGGCGATACAAACCGAAGAACCACTCGTCCACGTTGAGGTGGACGGAAGCATAGCGGCAGAAGTTGTCGCAGATTGGACGGGGATTCCCGTCGGCAACATGATGAAAGACGAAGCACAGGTTCTGCTGAGTTTTGAAGACAAGCTGAAGACTCGAATACTTGGCCAGGAAGAGGCAATCACGGATGTTGCCGATACGATTCGCACGGCCAAGGCAGGCATGCGAAATCCCGAAGCACCGATTGGTGTGTTCCTGTTTGTCGGCCCGAGCGGTGTGGGTAAAACGGAGTGTGCCCGCGTTGTTGCCGATCTCCTTTTTGGCGGGGAGAGGTTCGTCATTACCATTAACATGTCTGAGTACCAGGAATCGCACACCGTTTCGCAACTCAAAGGCTCGCCCCCAGGATATGTTGGGTATGGTGAAGGAGGCGTTCTCACTGAAGCGGTGCGACAGCGGCCATACTCTGTGGTGCTGCTGGACGAAGTAGAGAAGGCGCACCGTGACGTGCTGAACCTCTTCTACCAGGTGTTTGACAAGGGATTCATGCGGGATGGAGAAGGCCGTGAGATCGACTTCAAGAATACCATCATTATGATGACCTCGAACCTTGGGTCTGACATTTTCATGCAGGTCTGCACTGAAGATGAACATCCCACACCTGATCAACTTCGGGAGGTCATTCACCCCCAATTGGTGAATCATTTTCAGGCCGCTCTCCTTGCGCGCATGAAGGTGGTTCCGTTCTATCCTTTGCGAAAAGAAACGATGAAAGGTATTGTGAAGTTGAAGCTTGGCCAGATCGGAAAGCGCCTCAATGATGCTCACGGGATGGCGTTCGATTATAACCCGGTTGTTATCGACCGTGTTGCCGAGCGTTGCACCCAGATCGACACCGGTGCACGGAACATCGACTTCATTATTGACCGTACGTTGTTGCCTGAGGTCTCGAAGGCGATGATCACAAAGATGGCGGATGAGAAGGTGCCGTCAAAGCTCACACTCGGCATGGATGACGCCGGGAATTTTACGTATGTATTTGCGTAGGTAGTCCACTCCGGGATTGACGTTGACTTCTTCGGGTGATGGATCCTGAAAGTCAATCGATGACGGTCCCCCGCGGGATTGTGTTGTTGGAGAGTTCGTAATGTTGTCCTCTGTCCATTGAAATATCGGGAACATGCAAAGAACCTGGCGCCTGCACGGGATCTCCGAGTCATATCAGATAGCGAGGAGGCATGACATTCCTGCCGCGGTGGATGCACAGGTGAATCCTCACCTTGCATGGCTCTACATCGACCGTTGGCTTGCGGATCCCCATACGCGGCAGAATATGGTGGAGATCTACGAGAGCATCAGCGGAATCCCCGTGGTCGTTGGAAGATGGACGCGTGGGTACGATCTGCATGGTCGCATCAAATCCCGGCTCGTCGAAGCGTTCCAACGCGGTGATCTCGTCATCATGCGCGCGCCTCACGTTGGCAATGTCCCTGTTGCAGCGAGGAAGCCTGAGACGGTAGCAGAGCCGGAAGGAGCTGTCGCGGAGATTCAGCCCGCAAGAGAAGAGGAGATCTACGTGATCGCGACAGAGGTTCGCACCATCGGTGATACCGTTCTTGCGAACCACAAGGTCCGGATCATCGATCCAGACACCGGCAAGGCGGTCGGCAGCCCAAAGATGACAGATGAAAACGGTGTTGTTCGCGCCGTTGTTCCGGAGAACAAGAATTATCGCATTGAAATTCTCGATGAAGATGCCATCCCGCAATCACCGCCACCGCTCCCGGCAGACTATCCCCAGGGAGTTCTCATCTGCCATTTTGTTGATGAGGCGGGGAATCCGATTACGAACGAACAGGTCGAAGTAAGTTCGGGGGATGACCGATTCGATGTCATCACGGATGCGGACGGCAGGATCGAGGCCCCGGCTCTGCTTGCAGCATATGATGTGGAGGTACGCGGGGAAACATTCACGGCGCATCCACTACTTTGGAAGGACCGGGAAGATGAAGAGAATGTGTATCGATTCATCGTCGGGACGGCGGATTCGCAGGACGAAGGCGCGGAGGCCAGCTCACGGTTGACGGAGTATGTTGACCTGGCCGGAGAAGAGGAAGGCGACCCATGAGTGAGCCTGTTCAGTACACACAGACAGATCTTCCACAAGGCGTTGACAGTATCATCCAGATCTGTGAGGACCTGCGCGTGCTGAATGAGGATGGCTATGTCCCGGGCTGCGGCGGAGTACTGACCTATGTAAGCGGTTGTACGATTCCAGTCCGCAAAGGGACGACATGCTCGCCGTTTACCGGAACGGTGATTGGCGTTGCGTTTGACACCGGGGACTATCCAAGAAAAGTCGATGCCAGGAATCCCTATGTTCCCATGGTCAACGGTGGCAAAGACCCGCTCCCATTTCATGATTTTTACAACCTCAATAACAACAGTCACGGCGTCGACGCCATCGAGAAGTACAACCTTGGCCATAAGATCGATCCAACGCAGATGCGGCGCGGGGACCTGGTGGAAATTGGATGGCAAAACACCATCGGCCACTCTGTTTTCTGCTGGGATGTACATCTTGATGGACCCGGCCCCGATGCAAAAGTCGACTGCTTTCAGATCATCGGCTCCAACGGAAACTTCCCCGGTGTGAGTATTTATGGATGTTGGGGAGATCCGTGGATTACCGGAAAGAACGCCGTAGTAAAAAGCAAGATTGTGGAGAAGGATGATAAGAAACACCCCGGAAAGAAGAAGAAGGAAACGGAATGGTGGATTGAGAAACCAGGCAATTTGTCCAAGTGCAAAGGCAAGGATAAAATCTTCGTTGACGAAGATGCTATTGTCGAGGCGGGGGTCTGGCTCGTGCTCCCTGGAGTCAAGAAAATCGATATGAAATCGTTTCGCAAGAAACCCATGAGGGTCGTATATCCCGGTACGGACGCCCATTCGGTGGCATCACTCAAATGCGCTCGTCTCCACTACAAGGGGGAGCCTCCCAAGCCCTACTGCATGAAGGATGGTGCTGCACCGACCAATGAGTCCGATGTGCCCGGCCACCTCGATGCTGCAGTTACCGTGGTGAAAGGCCGGAACGTGAAACGGGACGCGCAAGCTCCGGGGAAAGCCACCCCCAAACCTGCCACTCAGGAAAAGGGAAAGCCGCTCACTATGCAGCATGATGTCGAGCAGGCATTACAACAGTTTTACCGGGCGAAGTGGATCAAGTCAGACCCCGGGAATTCAGACGACATCAATGATGCAAAGACACAGGAAGCGCTCAAGGAGTTTCAGACAAAATTCCATCTCAAAAAGGTCGATGGTATAGCAGGCCCCGAAACACGTGGAGCTATCGCCAGGCAACTTCCCGCCTCACTGCATCAGGTGACTGCTCAACTTCTTCTCGGGAATCTATGTCGCGGAAAAAAGCTGACTCATGACCCCGGTCCGCCTGACGGGATCAATAATGATGAAACGCTCGCGGCGGTAGAAGAATTCCAGAAGTCCAACGGGCTGGATGTGACTGGTCTGCCTGATGCGGACACGCTGGCCAAGATCATGGATGTATGTCGGGGCCACGCAGCTACAACGGAGAAACCCGGACTTGAACCAGGTCTGCATCATCTCTACTGGGTCGGCAATACAGTGGCCCCCGGCGGTTCGGCGAAATTGCGTCTGCACTCTCGTGATCTGGTAATCGGTCAGGAGTGCCCCATCCTTCTGATTGATGAGGCAGGAGGGAAAGAAATTGAAGCGTCGGCGAACATGAAAGTCGACAAGGCGGAAGTCGAAATGACTGTTCCGATCCCTGCGGATTTCAGTGTTGGTACACTGCTGAAAGCACGTGTCACTGCGGCACTTTCTGACGAGGGAGAGTTGGAGGCCACAACATCGGCTCCCCTTCAGATTCGGGAGAAGTCGACCGGTCCGATTGCCATTGTGAAGGGTGACGATGTGTATCTCGACCCGCCGGTGCGTTTGCTCCCGCAGTACGATAATCGCTGGAAGCGCGCGCGGATCGCCGGCCCGAAAACCGGCAGGTTGATCGACTGGATCAACAACGGCTGCAATGCATCCACTGCCGCGATGACACTTCGATGGTTTGCGGAGGATTGTAAGGCGGGGAAGATTCCATTCCCGACCAAGCCGGGTGGAAGTATTGACCAGAGCTGGTACGGTCTTCGCATGGCTGAATCGTTCTGGCCCAACGCCGATCCACCGGGGAAAGTGGCGTTGACAGGCAGAGGAACGATAGACTTTCTCACAATCTACAAAGTGGCCGCACACTACTTGAAGACGGGGGAGATTCAACGGGCAGAAAAAGGCGAGCACAAAGGTGATGTGGTTGAACCTTCCGGCGTTACCGCGCGCTATGTGAGCAAGGAACCGGCCGGTGGATGGCTGGGCTTGATCCGGGACATGCTTAAAACGGGACCGGTCATCGTCGGTATTGGTGCGCCGGCAGGACACTTCGTGCTGGCTCATGGCATCGTCGGCGGAGGTCTCCTGCTCGTTGATCCCGGAGGTGTGCTCTTTCAGGCGCACAACGGGGGCACCGCGGAGATCGCCAACTGGAAGGACAAAGATGGATACGTCGATGGGACGATGGATAAGGACAGGGTGCGAATGCCATCACTGGGTCAATGGCCAGGGGGCAAAGCACCCGGCCAGGAGGCAGATGGAAGGAGTTACAATCTTATCTCAGGGCAATTTCTGAGCGATCTGCTCAGCAAACTTATTTCTGTCACATCGCTGACGTATCCTGAAGGAGCGCGGCTTGGAACAGGCACTGCGCCTGCCGAGGCTAAGCCTGTCGATGATTCTTTGGAGGTCTTCTTCAAGTTCAAGGGCAGTGTCGGCGAGAGTTCTGCGGCCCGGGACCATACGTATGCCGCGTACAAAGTGAAAGGGAAGTCTTCTGCATACCTGATCAAGGGTCGGCTTCAGGTTGACGTGGATGGCGCCCCAAACTGCTATCACCCCGAGGATCTGAACGTTCTTAATCAGGCGGAATATCTGACTGTTGACTTAATGTCATATAGGGGTGCCCTTGACAAGAAGAGCAACGGTGGGCATCCGGGGAATTGGTTCGGCGTTGTGACGGACACCGGTGAGAAGACGGGAACTCCCATCATACAAGGGCAACATGATCCCTGCCCGGGATTCTATGTGTCCTCCACAAGCCTTGTTGATCAGACGAAGCATCGCAACGATCCGAACCGCTATGTTGATGCACGCAGGATTCCCTACATCGCTTTCCCTGGACAGGTGTACGCCGCGAGCGGTTCCCGGTTTACGCAAGTCACACAAGGGCCGACCGGAGAGATTGGTGACTTCCTCACCGTGGTGAACCCTGACGCCGATGACGCACACAGATACTGTCATGCAGTATTTGCCGATATGGGAGGAGGCGACGATCCTCATTTCGGAGAAGGTTCACCCGCGCTGGCCCAACGGGTGCACGCAGCTGGTATTGTCGAGGCGAAAATGCTCTACATTATCTATCCACATTCCGGTCAGGGCAGATACCGGATTCCCACGCTTGAGGAAATTAAGCAGAAGGGTGAGACACTCTTCAACGACTGGGGCGGAATGGAGGAAGTAAATCGCGTCCTGCCGCTCATGGACAAATGAGACGACCATCCGCCTAAGTGGCGAGACAGAATGTAGCGATTGGATCTCGATTATCGAGAGCCGGAATTATTGCTCAGTGATACTACCAACCAAGAGAGAACGCCATGCCCGAGTATGCCGCATCCGAGGCCCAATTCTGGTTCGAAGTCGGCGGTGAACCGGAAAGCACATTTCAACTCACAGAGTTCTATGGTGCCGAATCGATTTCGCAACTGTCCCGATTCGAGGTCAAACTGATCGCACCCATCGACTCCGATCTCAATCTCCCGGACTTCCTGAACAAGCCGGCGAAGCTTGTCATCCGGCGGGATGATGAGAAGAAGGAGCTTCATGGAATTCTCTCCGAGCTGGAAGAAACGGGTCGGAGCAAGGATTTTGCACAGTACCATGCGGTGCTCGTCCCGCGGTTGTGGAAGCTCTCACTCTTTTATCAGAGCCGAATCTTCCAAAACAAATCGGTGCCGGATATCATCAAGGACGTTCTGAAAGATGCAGGGCTGGCGAACGACGATTTCTCCCTCAAGACAAAGCGGACATATCAACCCCGCGAATATTGTGCGCAGTACCGCGAAACCGATCTCAATTTCATCAGCCGCCTGATGGAGTACGAAGGTATGTACTACTTCTTCGACCACTCCAATGGGAAAGATGTGCTGGTGATTGTGGATGACAATGCGAACGATCCGAAGATCGAAGCCCCGGATGATATCGAGTCGTATGTCGGTGAGGGGACGGATGTGGATGAGGAAACCGTTCGCGAACTCTCCTGGCATGAGCGTGTCGTGACAGGGAAGGTGGTGCTGAAAGATTATAACTATCGCACACCGGAAACGAGCCTCTCCGCCGAGTCCCAGATGGACAGTAAAAGTCCCGGCATGTACTACGAGTATGGCGAGCACTTCAAGACCGCAAGCGAAGGGAAGGTGCTTGCCAAAATTCGCAACGAAGAGATCGAGGCTGCCCGGCGGGTAGTGGTGGGAGGCGGAGACTGCCGGGGGTTTCACGCCGGATACAAATTCACATTGAGCCGGCACTACCGCAGTGCGTTGAACGGTGATTACCTCATTACCCAGGTGACACATACGGCGTCGCAGGGTGGCGGGATTGGTTCGGCGGGAGGAGCGGGTGGCACCAGTCCATCGTACAAGAACCAGTTTACCTGCATTCCCGCTGATGTGCAATATCGTCCGCCTCGAATCACGCCCGAGCCGCGCATCCCGGGGATCATGACGGCAAAGGTGGAGTCCGCCGGTGGTGAGTACGCCTATCTCGATGAAGACGGTCGTTACAGAGTAAAGATGCCGTTCGACATGGGCAGCGCGGGACAAGGGAAAGCTTCCAGGGCAATCAGGCTTGCGCAACCGTACACCGGCGCGGGCTACGGAATGCACTTTCCGGTTCACGCCGGTGCCGAGCTCGTGTGGGCATGCATCGACGGAAATGTCGATCGTCCCCTTGGGCTTTCGTCTGTGCCGAACCCCTCGCAGAATTCGCCGGTCGTTGCCCAGAACAAATCCCATAACGTGATTCGCACCGCTGCCGGCAATGAGATGGTGATGGACGATCTGAAGGATGAGACACACATTTCTCTCAAGACGACTGACGCCCATACTCTGTTGCTCGACGATAAGGATGACAAGATCGATATCGTTACAACAAAGAAACATGTGGTGACAATGGATGATAAGAATCAGAACATCTCAGTCAAGACGACCGACGGTCATCAGATCATCATGGATGACAAGAATACGAAGATCACAATCCAGAGCAAGAACGGCCACTTCGTCACCATCAACGACGCATCCGGAAGCGAGATGATTACGCTTTCGGATAAAGAAAAGAAGAATACATTCATCATCGACATTACAAACAAGAAGCTTGTGATCAAGACAGACGAAGGAAGCATTGATTTCCATGCTCCCAAGGGAACCATTGACATCAAGGCAACAACACTGAACATTGAGACCGACGGTGACACGAAGATCAAGGCGGCGAATATCCAGTCGGAGGCAAAAACCGACTACAAGGTCAATGCGTCGAATATCAAGCAGGAGGCAAAGATGGCGTGTGAGTCGAAGGGAATGACGGTGAAAACCGAGGCCTCCACGACGCATGAGATCAAGGGACTCAACACCACTGTCGAGGCTGGCGTCAATCTTCAGGTTAAAGGTTCCCTGGTGACGGTGCAATCGACCGGACCCAACACGATCAAGGGAATGCCGGTTATGATCAATTGAAACATGTCAAAAGAATTCGAGGTTGTCTGTTGAATTCCGAGCACCAAATCCTGGACAATCATGGGTAAGCCTGCAGCGCGTCTGGGCGATCCAACTGCCCATGGCGGTGTGATCACATTGGGGTTCCCAATGGTTCTCATTGGAGGCATGCCCGCCGCACGTCTGGGCGACATGCACATGTGTCCGATGATGACACCGGCTGTGCCGCCAATCCCGCATGTCGGTGGACCGATCATCCTCGGGAGTCCGATGGTTCTCATCGGTGGGCAGCCTGCTGCGCGTATGGGTGATATGGCGACCTGTGTTGGACCACCGGCAACGATTCTGATGGGATGTCCGACAGTCCTCATTGGAGAAGGCGGTTCAGGTAGTGCAAGCGGGGGGGGAGCCGGGAGCAGTGCTGCTGCTGCGGCTGCGGCGAGTGCGGCGACTGCGGCCACCGAAAATGTGGAGTCCTTCAAGAAGATCGAACATTGGGTGGAATTTCAGTTCACCGACAAGGCCGGGAAGCCTGTCAGTGGAATGCCGTACAAGTTTACAGACTCGGACGGCAAGGAGTCCTTCAGCATCCTCCGTCCTGATGGTCGCGTTGGGCGGGATGCCATGAACAAAGGGAACTGCAAGGTCGAGCTGATGGGCGTATATGATGCGAAGTGGGCGAAGGACTACGTTCCCGTGGGGGAGAAGATCAAGCTTCAAGCTCAGACGGAGGGATTCAAGGACGGAAGCCAGGCTTCGCTGATGATTTTCAAGCGCGACATCCAGGGACCGGATACAATGGTCACTGAAATCAGTGTGACAGTTCGAGGAAACAAGCTCGAAGCTGAATGGGAATACCCGGTGCCGGAGACAGGTGGAAAGCAGGAGGACACTGAGATTACGCAATACTCTTACCCTACCTACTATTTCGAGGCCCTCGTCCAGAATGTGAAAGCTCGCTCCGGGTTGCTTTCATGCGGGGATTGGGCAGAGATTCATCTCAAAGATAACGACGGAAAATCAATTGGGAACAAGAAGTATACTGCGTTTCTCAGCAGCGGCGAAGTGCGTCAGGGAACGTTTGACGGGAGTGGGAAGGCAAAACTGGAAAAGGTTCCCCCCGGCAGGATACTGATCAAGATTGACCCACGGCTATAAGGCCCGCGGCATGGATCCTACAGTCGAACAAAGCGTCATCTTCCGCGAGATCCTGGGGAAATCGTCAACGTTTTCGCACCGGACCGTGGAGTTGATTCTGAAGAAGATCGACGTTCACGTCCTTGAGATGGAGGATGTCCTTTTTCATCTCGACAGTTCGGTCATGATGCCGGAGCGTCCGTCGGGAAAATCGTCGACGGACGGTGCATCGGGACCCCAAACAGGAATCAAGGAGTTGCAGGATAGGATAACCGGCGTAAAAGCGCTTGCGTTGGTGTTCAAACAGGTGGAATTCGATCCGGACAAGCGAATTCTCGTCGCAGGCCACACCGACACCTCCGGCCAGGCAAAATATAACTTCGAGCTTTCCGATCTGAGGGCGAAGAATATCCTGTATCTGTTAACCGGCGAGCGAGAGGACTGGGCAACTGTAAGTCACAACAGGCACAGGATTGAAGATTACCAGCAAATCCTGATGTATGTGTTCAAGAGCCGGAAATGGCCCTGCAATCCGGTCAAGGTCGACAACAACTGGGGAGACGATACCGAGAAGGCGACGAACAACTTCATCCAATATTACAACTCGGAGTTTGCCGACAAACATGCGCGTGCAAGGATTCCTGGAACGGCGAGTACTGCCGTTCGCAATGATGCCAGGAAACGATGGACCAGGGAGATGTTGGAAGCAGTCTACGACATCTACAGCGAGGATATCGCCAATACGCTGAGTGTATCCGCTGATGATCTTGAAAGTCTCCGGCATGGATTGAATTTTGTTTCAGACGAAAAACGCTTTGTCGGATGCGGGGAGTCGTTCCCGATACAGTCGGCCGAGAAGGACAATTACCGCTCTCAACAAAACCGAAGGGTGGAGATACTGTTCTTCGACAAGGATGAGGTCCCGGTTCTGAATTGTCCGGCGCAGATTGAGAAGGTTCACAAGGCAAGCGAATGCCCCATCTACCATCCGTTTCATTTTGTTCCCCTCTATATCGACCCGGCTGATTTGTATGCCGTGGTTTATCACATTGGGTTCAAGTATTTTAATCGCGTGACGAACAAATGGATGGATGTTCCCGATGGCCTGCAGATACAGGCGTTCGAGAATGGGACGAAGGAACTTAAGACCGAGGCGAAATGGAAAAACGGTGTCTACAGTCTCAAAGTGCAGTACGAGACCCCCTTGAATGATTCTGCGCGGAAAACCGTTCACTTCGAGTTCAAGGCGGATCAAACATGGCTGTACACGAAGGATAAGAGTGCGACGCCGGTTTTTAAGAAGGAAACATCCGACAATATAAAGGTGCTGCCGTTTACCGAGCGATTCAAGTACTACGATCTGCCGCCACATTGGTCATCACAGAACTACTGGACCCGCTATGACGGAAACATGGGTACGGGAAACCGCTTCGAGAAGGTGGTCAAGGACGACAAGAAACTGAAGCCATTCGGAGGTGCAATAACAACGCCGGACAAACCGCTGCTCTTCTCCCTCGATGATGTCGTCCTCGTCGATGCGACCGGGAAGCAGGCCATTCAGGATAAGGATGGCAGTGACAATCCGGTTGCGCTTTCGGAAAACTCTCGCGTATGTATTCTCTTCCTGGACCCCGACGACAAATTTAAGGTCAAAGTTCACAAAGCGAAGGCGGACGGTGCGTATCACTCCGACGTGGCGTTCAAGGAAAATCTCATCAGCGATTTGCATGGTGCGAGCTGTGCTGTGGTGTTTTGCTCCGACTTCTATCACATTAGCAAGCGTCGGACCGAGAATGTTGCTGGGTTCGATTTCTCCAAGGATCATATTCTTGGTGCCCGTGCTGCCAGAATCAATGATGCTGATGTAAGTGGATCCAAAGCCATTATTGGCAGTACGGGGAGTGCCGATGTCACGAGCGACTATGTAGCCAAGGATTGCGGCAATTTTGATCTGTATTACCTCCACGGATGCGGGCTCTCCGACAAGAAGATTGTCAGCGCCCTTGTGCTGTATTGGTCAGGTCGGTTTAAGGTTGATGCGGGCAACGGTGGAACTGCGACAGATCGAGTCCATTACGAAACCAAGGGATTTCAAAATGCCATGGAGCGGCATGCGGCCAAGGATTATCAGGTTGAAAAAGTCAACGGCAGTGAAGAAATTCTGATAAGACCCTTTTCTCTTTTTGAGGCAAAACAGGACATCAGCGTTGCAGCGGGAGGTACCATCCAGCGCGGAGGAAAACACAAGTGCCTTGTGACGCTGGTGAGCGATGCTCAGGGAAGCTGGATGGCAATTAACACGGCGCAGTTTCGTACGAGCGGATATGCAGACGAGAGCAAACCGTTCGGCAGCAGTCCCGGCGACCCGGATGATCCACTCAATACGGTTGCAGACTATGATGGCAGCACAACAAAGAGGTTGACCGTGGCCCACGAACTGGGGCATGCATCCGGTCTCGATGACGAATATGTTTCCAGCGTCAGCGGCTTTTCACCCGTCCCGAAGTTCACTCAGTACTATCCCGGCATGCCGTATTCGATCGACAACCTCGCATTGATGACGGGGAATCACGCAACCCGGATGCGTCACATGTGGGGTCGGGTCAACTGGCTGAATGACTTCGGCAAAGCCGGAAAGGCACTCCACCCTTTCCTCAAGGGGACGGAATTTGGCGTCATCGCTTAAGGATCTGAAGTTCTCCCTCATTCCGGCACGATACAGGAATATCTACAAACCTGCGGCTCAGGAGATTAACCACTCCTTCGGAGGCGGGTCGACCGATGATCTGCTTCTCTATAAGCTCGGCGACGATGAATTTGCCCATGCAATTACTGCGGGACAAACATACAAAGGTTTGCTGGTTGTGCGGACCAACATTTCTGCTGTTTTTGTCGACGGTGCATCCAATTGGACAGCTGCCCAGAAACGTCAGTGGTTCCAACGTCTTGACAGGGACTTCCGGCAAATGCTGGATGCAAAATACCGTCTGGAATGCTCGGATCCCAAAAATGACTTTGCAAACATCTACATCCGTTTCATGCCACATGGCGAGGTGGTAACAGGTGCCTCGAGCGCTGCGCATCACTTCAGGGTTGTTGTCACGAAGGATAATTCATCCGGCTTCAGCACAAGTGGCAAGACCGTGAACGTTGGGAACAATTGTGATAACAGGAAGATCATCAGATATTTTTTTGGGAAGGATGCGACACTGGCGGGTCTGACCTCTGCTGATCTCGGTGTGATCAAAACATGGGTGCAGGGACCGGCGGTTGCAAACGGCACATTTACATTTCACAATATTTAGCTCATGGCTGCCGATGGAACGTGCGATGTTGATGTTGCTTGTGTGTCTGTCGGTCTGTGCACCCGACCGTGAGCCACGGGAAAATTCTAATAGAGAAAACACAATGGCGCAATCACCGTATTTCACCCGATTCGCTGATTTCCGACAGAGTTCGTTTTGTCCGGTCGTCGCGACAGCTCAAGGTCACGTCGCCTGGGCACGTCCGCTCAAGCTCAAGTCACGCCCCATGTTCTTGATGCCGTGGGGTGACAACGTGTTGGTCGAGACGGCATCCGGCATTGCCCTGTATTCCGACAAGGGGAATCTGATCTGGCAACGGGAAAAAGCCAATGGTTTGCCGGTAAGCATCAACGAGTCATACGCCTACTACATTACGGTTAAGTACCAACTCAACACCATCACGATGGAAGGGAAGGAAAAGACTCTTAATGACTATATCCCTGAGGTGCCGGACAACCAGTTTCCCGTCTCCCTTTTGGTCCCGCAACCCAGGGGCTTCACTGCGGTCGTTCAGGCTCTTGGGGGAGTACACGAGCCCCCGCCACAGGTGTTTGTTCTCGGCACCGAATATGGAAGCGGCCTGTCAACCTGGGAGCTTGAGTATGATGGCATTCAGAAGATGACGCCACTGTTCATCAAGGAGAAGGATCTGCTCGCCGTGTTCAAGCAGGAGGCTATTATGATTGGTGCCAACTCAGGGGCTGAAGTGAAGAGGATCCCGATCCCGATGGATAACCCTCTTGTCGCAAGCGCAGACCCGGGTGGAGACATTTATGTTCTTGGCACAAACGAGGACGAGCCTGAACTTTCCGTTCTCGAACCAGGGGGTAAGGTTCAATCGCGCCTCAGGCTTCCCGGGTTGAGTCTCCATCGACTTCAAACCGGCAGGTTCCCTCCCATCGTGGGAATGTCGTTCGTGTATGTGGTAGCGTCACACATTATTGCAGTGCGGGAAGGGAAAATCGTGTGGACCTTTGATCGTGCCGGAGTAGACTTCACGTATGCAACCGCTCTGGGAAATGGCTTCCTGATTGCGAGCGGTGGGGGGACGGTCGTTCTCATCGACTCCGCCGGGCAGCCGGTGTTCGAGGTTGCTCTGGGAAAGCCCGTGTCCGCTCCTCCCATTGCAACCCCGGAAGGGAAGATCGTTGTTGCCACAGAGGATTCACTCATCAAAATCGAATAATACCCAGACACTTATCCTGATTAAACGATGGCCGAGCATTCAGGTAAAACCGGTGAAGTAAAGAAGGTCAAGCTTGAATCCAGCATCCAACAGGTGTACTGGACGCGTCGTGCTGCTGCACCGGGAGGGAGTGTCGGTTTGGAAGTGTTCACCCACTACGTCGGCAACAACTCCGATCTGAAGATCGAGTTGACGAACAAATCCGGAAAGAATCATGGCACCTTCTCAGACAAAATTCACGGCAATCATTTTTGGGCGCCAGTGATGGTCCCGGCAGATGCGAAGGAGGAACTCTACGCGACAGTGAAGCTCTCCAAACACGGCCTGAGCCAGAAGTCCGGACCACTTATCGTTCTTCCCCCGGTGCAGATTACCAATGCTAAGTGGGACAAGAAGGAAGCCCAACGAGGAGACATCCTCAAGCTCACCGCCGATGTGAAGGGAGTTCCGGATGGGGTTGAAACGATGATCGAAATCTGGGAACACGATGCAGATGGCGCGCATGACTTTGTCACTAAATTTCCGGTCCAGGTGAAAAACAAGAAGGTCGAAGCCGAGTGGGAGTATGAGTATCACGAGGACACGGACGACATCCCGACGCATGCTGAGTTGCAGCCTGCGGGCAAGAAGTACAGCCCACCCGAGTATTTCTTCCGCGTAAGAGTGGGAGAAGTGACAGGTGAATCGGGGCTGCTGGAGTTCAGGGACTGGGTGGAATTTACGGTGAAAGACTCAAAGCACAATCCGATTGCGGATCGTAACTTCACCATTACGTTCGCTGATGGACGAAAGGAAAATGGAAAGTTAGATGCGGATGGACACGCCAGAGTCCACTCTGCGCCACCGGGTGCCTACGTTATTGAAGTTGAAGGTGCTGGTCCACTGGTTGGAGAAGCAGGGAAAGCATGAGCGGCGAACCAAACAGCGGCTCGACCGGATCTCCGTTCAGTTTTGTTTCCACCTTGGAAGTGAGGGAGATCGTCATTGCTGAAGGTGTGCAGTTCCATGAATCCGACATTGCCGCGCATAATAACATGCTACAGGCATATTCGGACAAACTGGATGCGGATCCTGCTGCCTACAAAACCGATCCGGTGCTTAAGTCCCTTGCCAAGAACACATGGGGCACTGATGCGCAGAGGGCACAGCAGATAAAGAACAGGATAGCGCGCGCGAAACAATACTCTGATATCTTGTTTCTCGAAGAGAAACTTTCTCCGGACTTCAAAGTCTCCGGGGATCGAAAGGCGGCGGAGTACATCAATTATGATCAGGGAGTACATTATAAGTTCCGGCTTGTGTATTCGCTTTCGGACTATAAGAAAGCACTGGAGACGCCGGAGCTTATTGTTGTATATAGCGGTCATGCACGATATGGACGCGGTCCATGCTTCGACCAGTACGCTAAGGAGTGTAACATGACTGGCGAACAGTGGGAAGAGGGGACCCACAAGGACAACGGCATCTTTCGCATGGGGTATCCGTTTGTGCCGGTTGAGATTGAGGACCTGGAACACCACAAATATACCTGCAGGCCGATCCCCGTCGAGTTGCCGAAACCCCCGAATGAAGCTCAGCACCCCATGAGTCGCCATCCGGAAGCACGAAGAACACTACTGCCAATAAAGATCAAACCAGAACTCGCCGGCCAGGTAAAGGCCGGTTTCACTTCCCCTTCCGACAGCTATTGGGGGTATGGCGCCACGATCGTTCTGAACGCTGGCTGGGATGGTGCGGCGCGGAGCATCCACAATTTGAATGACGTGAACCTCGGGTGCAGGACGTTCTGCCACTTTGGTTGTAGCTCCAAGATCCATCTTTGGCAGCTGCTTCGTCGGTTGGAATACAAGGGATGGGCTCGGCCCAAACCTCCGACAGAGCAGCTTGCATATTTTACGACTGCCACATCAGACTGGAGAACAGTGTATTGGTTATTCTATCTACTGAGCTACAACAAGCCCAACAATGATTCACACTTCTTCGACAGCCACGAATATGCAGTGAGGCGGGCAAACCAGAGGCTTTCGGCTGAGTCGGCAGGCTTTCAACTCTTTTGACTGGGCAAGGACGGTCGAGCTATGCGTAGGATGATAAGACAGGAAATCCGGTGGACGACTCTTACGTACGCAATGCTAGCGGTGCTCAGTGGTGCGACATGCTCAAGGAATGAACAACACAAGCAACTGATGGGAGCAAAATCCATGGATACTTCTCTCAATGCTGCAATTGAATCGTTGAATCCAAACGACAACAAGAAAGTGGATTCTTTGGTCGGGACGATCCGGGGTCGGGCGTGGGAGCAAACGCGTCAGGTCGTCGACATGACGAACAGAAAAGACCCTGAGGAACAAGCAGTACAGAATGCGCGGCTTGTTATCCTATCGCTAGGAGATGTCGCACTGACCCCTCTTCTTGATTCGCTTGACGCTGGTTCGCCGGACAAACTCGTCTGGGCTTTGCAGTCAGTTGTTGGTTTCCACAGGGAAGACCAGGCGAGAATTGTCAAGCAGTTGAATCAACTACTTGGGGATAAGCGTTGGCTTACTCCTCGAGAGCAGGGACCTTTTACTGAAGAGAAAAGCCCGAACCGCCGCGTGTGCGACGAGGCCTACCTGATGATGCGTCGACTGCTCTCAATGGAAGACGAAGAATCAGATATGGTCAATGCACGTATATTTCTGTATTCCATGAACGAAGCAGAACGTGACAGCGAGATTGCTCGGCTACAAAAATCTAAGACCTGGGTGGCTCTTACCGAGCAAGCCGAGGCCATGCCAGACACTCGCCAGTAAGTTTTCGGATTCACAACGGCAAGAAACCGGATGACTCAACCGAAGCCACAAACCAGCGGGAAGAAAAACGAAGAGGGAAGAGCCCTTCACCGGAGCTTTCTCGCGAATACCTTTGAGCTTTCTTTCCCCGACGACTGGCAGGACAAGACGATCTATACTCTCACCGGTCCCGTCGAAGATGCCATCCAGCACAACGTCGTGATTACATTGGAACAGAATTCGGACTTTGAAACGGTTCGAGAGTATGCCGAATGGCAAATTGGGGCACTTGAGCAGGAACTCAAAGCGTGTCGACTTCTGAAGAAAGGCAGCATCACGCTTGCCAATGGAGTGCCAGCCTATAAAGCTATCTTCAGTTGGCATCCCACTGATACAGTCAAAGTGTATCAGGAGCAGATTTTTGTTCTTGCTGAAAGAACCGCATACAAACTCACGGCCACCTTCAACAAGAAGACGCGTAAGACACTGGGCCCGCAAGTCGAGCGTATGATGCTGAGTTTCACTCCGGGAAGGTCAAAGTAGGGGAGCGAAGTATTGTCCATCCGCGTTATGCGCGGAATGCGGCAGAACGAAAATAGGAATCGAACATGGCGAAACGAACAAAAGGACCTGTAGGGATCACCATTCAATCGCACCTACAGGTTCAAGCGAAGGTAAAGTCCACCCAGCTTCCATTTCACATTCTATTTCTGGGTGATCTCAACCCACAGGGTCCGGCGGACGGGCCTGGATCGCTCATCGTTGAGGAGGTGAACAAGGAATCATTCTCCCAACTGATGCAGAGGCTTGCACCCCGGCTGAGTATTGACGTCCCCGATCTCATTGGGAGAGGGACCAGGGCGGTGGAGGTCAATTTACAATTTCATGACCTGAAGGCATTTCGCCCTGAAAGCATCTCGGCGCAAGTTCCGGCATTGTCGCGGCTGCGTAAGGTGCGAATGCTTGTGGAGAAAGTGAGGAAGGGAGAATTGCCGCTTGCCGATTTCAAAACACACGCGGAGGCGGCAGGCCTCGATCCGGATCTGGCCCAACGGTTTCAGGAAGTGCTTGCTGCCCCGGACGTATCTACCCAACCCCTTCCTCCAGCGACTCCTGAGATTCAACGTAGTGCCTCACAGGAGGAAGGCAAGCTGGGTTCGTTACTCCGAATGGTTGACCTCACTCCCGGCGGGGTCGCAGGAAAGAAACCTGACTCCATGAATGCATTCCTCACCGCAATTACCGGAAACGGTGCCGGCTCGGGTGTCTCCACGTCTGCTCAGGGAGTTGCTGGTGTTGAAGGGCGCGTTGCGACAATGTTGACTGCGGAACTTGATCAAATGCTGAGTGATCAGGTAAACGCGATTCTGCATGATCCTCGTTTCCAGAGGCTTGAGGCTTCCTGGCGCGAACTGAAGTTTTTAGTCGACAGGATTGATTTCCGGAAGAATATTCGCTTCAGTGTGCTGGCGACACATAAAGAGCATCTCAATGCGGCCCTCCATAATCAATTGTTGAACCCTTCCGATGAGACGCGAAAGCAATTTGAAGAGGCTCCTGCTTCGGTGGTTATAACGGATGTTGAATTCGGCATTTCTCCACGTGAGGTGGACCATCTTCGCGATATTGCAGAGACAATGGCAAGTGCACAAGTGCCATTTGTTGCCGCCGTTGGCCCTTCGTTCTTCGGACGGAAAGGTCCTTCAGACATTGCGGAACTGGCGGTTCTCTGGCAACATTTCGAGAGACCGGAATATGTAGCCTGGAATTCGTTGCGGAGCCGGGATATATCAGCCTACGTGGCACTCGCTCTGCCGGGATTTCTCCTGCGGTTTCCTTACGGGCCGGATAATCCCGTGAAAGAGTTTCAATTCGTCGAGTCACCAGGCAGTACTACCCTGAGGGGCGGGCCTATAGACCCAACTCTCTTTTTGTGGGGCAGCCCGGCGGTTGCAGTTGCGATAACGATGGCGCGCAGCTTCGCTGAAAGCGGTTGGCCGACGCATTTCACAGGTCCTCAAAGTGGCGGGAGAGTTGACGATTTGCCGTTGTGGTTCCCCTCCAGTTCGGGCACGCAGGTGCGCATACCGTTGGATGTAAACATTCCTGAAGACAAGCAAGTAGAACTCTCGGAGATGGGGTTCACGGTATTATCCTGCCGACCGAATGACGATTCTGTATGTGTCGCATTTGCTCCCACGATTCATCTCCCCGGGAAGTACGACAACGAAGAGGCGAATGAGGATGCGCGCACGCATGCCACGTTGGCGTGTCAATTGATGACATCTCGCATTCTTCAACATCTTTTGCGATTCGAGCGTGATCTCCCCCCACACCTTTCGACGTCTGCTGTGAAAGGGAAGGTAGTGGAGGTATTGGGCGACCTGCTGAAGGCGACCGAAGCGCGATTACCGTACAAGGGAATCGAAGTGGAGATCACAGAACGCGCTGGACCTACAAATCGAATACCACTAAAGATTCGCGTGACAACTCCGCCGGAGATACTTGGGCGGGAAGTCAGCATTGTCATGGGATATGAGTTGACGTTGAAGTAGCCGGGATTTCGTTCAACGATCGCGTCCGGCCATCCCGGGACTCCTCATAGAAATTGATTGTGGCTTTGAAGATTCAAGTATACGTTTAGATGAGCTCACTCGACAAGACCCAGGTCTTTGCCGCACCTCCGGTTCGTGTCCAGGTAAAAAAAGGGAAGGTGCTCAAGGGTCCGGAACGCCTTGCATTTGGCTTCAATATTGGCCGGGGCGATGAGAATGACATCCAGCTTGCTGACAAGAACGTAAGCTCGCGCCATGCCGCGGTGTTTTGGGAAAACGGTACTTGGTGGCTCAGGGATGTGGGCAGCAAGAATGGAACCTACGTTAACGGTGAGCGTATCCTTGACAAGGTTCTTCTTCCTGTGGGAGTCAAGGTAAGCCTGGCCCTTGACGGCCCTGTTCTCTTTTTTGAAATTGAGGATCAAACACAAAGACCGGGAAGGAACATTACCGATGACCCCCGGGGCCTGACGCAGGTCGTTCAGCGATACTTCGAGGGCGCGGAATCCGGCACTGCGGGCGAACGGACCCGCTTGATATTTCAGGCGTATCAGAAAGTAAAGCAGAAACACTCGAAGCGTTACAGGCTCGTCATCGGAATCATTTCTGTGTTGTTGATATGTGCCGTTGCCGCAATTCTGTACTATCAGCAGCGTGTGAGGAAACTGGAATTGCTGCATGCCACCGCTGAAAACGTCTTCTATGCGACGAAATCACTCGAGTTGCAGGTGGCGAAATTGCAATCGACTGTCGACCAAACGGCTGACCCTGAGATAAGGAAACAGTTTCAGGAGAAGCTGAAAGAACAGCAGGGCCTTCAGGCGAGGTACGAGGATTTTCTTGACGAGCTGGGCATTTCAAAGGGCAAGCTCACAGATGAAGAGTGGCTCATTTACAAGGTGGCGCGCCTGTTCGGTGAGTGTGATGTGAGCATGCCAAAGGGGTTTGTAGAAACAGTGAAGCAGTACATTCGATACTGGCAGGCAACTCCCCGTTTCCGTGAGGCGATCCAGAGAGCGAAGGCGGATCGCTACGCCCCGAGAATCGTACGTGCGTTGCTTGCGAATGACATGCCGCCGCAGTTCTTCTATCTTGCCCTCCAGGAGAGTGACTTCGACACGCAACGGTGCGGGCCCCAGACGTATGCTGGCATCGCAAAAGGGATGTGGCAGTTCATCCCGCAGACAGCGTTAAAGTACGGTCTTCAAACGGGTCCACTTGTCGATTTGCGAAAACCCGATCCGCTCGACGAACGGCAAAACGTCGACAAGGCAACCGGGGCGGCGGCGCACTATCTGAGAGATCTTTATCAAACAGAGGCCCAGGCATCGGGGCTCCTGGTGATGGCCTGTTACAATTGGAACGAGAACAAAGTTCGTGAGATGTTGAGCCGCATGCCTGAAGACCCCCGGCAGCGAAATTTCTGGAAAATGTTGAGTGAGAACAAGTTTCCCCAGGAAACCTTCGACTATGTTTTTTATATTGTGTCCGCAGCAGTGATCGGCGAGAACCCCAGATTGTTCGGGTTTGACTTTGATAATCCGCTCAATGTAGCTCATGCCGATTCAGTCGACAGCGGGTCCAGATGAAACCTGCGTGCCGAGTGTCGATACCCGCAATCCACCCTCACCCATAACCACGTAGAGGCAATCGTCGGTTTGTCGGATATTGAACTCAGAATATCGTACGGAAATTGCACCGACATCGGTCTTGTTCGGTCGGAAAACCAGGATGCATTTGGGAAATTTCCCGCTGATACTCTCGACCCCGCAGCTCCCAAAGGTCACGTGTTTATCGTTGCCGACGGCATGGGTGGACACAGAGGTGGAAAGGAGGCAAGCGCTCTTGCCGTTGAGACTATCCAGAATGCGTATTTTGCCGATGCTTCAGATTCAACGGAAGAGAGTCTGCGCAAGGCATTTCTAAAAGCGAATGAGGCGATATACCGATACGGGCGCAGCAATCCCCTGCTTGCCGCCATGGGGACGACATGTAGTACTTTAGTCATCTTGGAGCATAAGGCATTCGTTGCGCATGTCGGCGATAGTCGCGTGTACCGGATAACCCGGTTGAGCGTCAAGCAGTTGACCAAGGATCATTCACAGGTTGCAGAGATGGTTCGCCGTCGGGAGTTGTCGAGGGAGCAAGCGAAGAAACATCCGCAGCGGTCCATTCTCTATCGGGCGCTCGGCGTGGGATCGGACGTGGAGGTTGACATTGTCTCGAATCTCACGTTGCGTGCGGATGAATACTACCTCCTGTGTAGTGATGGATTGTACAACAATGTGGATGATGAAGAAATGCAGAAACTGGTATTGTCGCATCCACCCCCGGCTGCATGCAAGGCCATGGTTGACCTCGCAAACGAGCGTGGGGGACAGGACAATATTACTGTTCAAGTTGTTCACGTTCAGGGGCCATCATCAGTATTGGATGGCGTCAAACGTCTTCTCGGACGATAAGTTCCGGCTCGAGAAGCCCCTCACAATTGCCGCTGTCAAGTGCCGATTGCTCATTCGGAACATGTCGCCAGCGCCGGAGGGTGCCTGCGTAGTTATTTGCGCTCATGATGTGAACCACAAACATATCGGAATACTTCAGTTGAAATTGACACCAATTTCAGATTAATTCGACGCAAGGTTTTGTCAGTGGTTTGATCACCGGGGCTTGGTCCATTCAATGGCGCGTATCAGCATTCAGTACAGTTTCACTCTTGCCGATGCATCGCAGGAGGTTTTTGATGTGGAATTGGACTCCCGAACTCTTTCTCCGTGCAATCCCCTCCCGAAGCGTCTGCCTTCCTGGACCAGGCTGAAATTTCACCAATGTTCCCACTGCCCCCTCAAAGCCAGGACCAACCCTCATTGCCCCGTTGCAGCACGACTCGTGAGTATCGTTGACCGCTTCGATGGCCTGCTCTCATATGATAAGATCCACCTGGAAGTTGTTACAAAGGAACGACGCATTTCCTCAGTCACGAGTGCCCAGCGAGGGATTGGTTCGCTGATAGGGCTCGTGATTGCCACCAGCGGATGCCCTCACACTGCCGTCTTCAAGCCGATGGCGCGCTTTCATTTGCCCTTTGCTGGAAGAGAAGAGACGGTGTACCGTGCAACCTCGATGTATTTGCTGGCCCAGTATTTCTTGAAGAGAGACGGTCGTGGTGCCGATTTCACTCTGGAGGGCCTGCAGCGTATCTATCGCAACATGGAGATTGTAAACTCCGCGATCATCGAACGGCTTCGCACCGCAACTGAAACCGATTCGATGGTCAACGCAGTGGCGGTTCTTGATATCTACGCAAAGACCGTCGACATATTGATTGAGCAATCGTTGCTGGACGTTCGTCGCCTGTTCGACCCCTTCTTCGAAGTCTCTTAGTGTCTGCCGGAAAATGATTGTGCTTGCGGAGCGTATCATTCCCGACATCTATGCACCCGACGGCTTGGTCAAAACAAAGACGATCGGGGATTGCCCGATCGCCTGTACTTGTGGGAATGCGTAGCCGCATTTACGGGTAGAACCGGACGGCCAGACCGCCATCAATCCCAACTCCCCCGTCGGGAGCGAATATGACCATGGGTGCAAGCTCCAGTGTCAGTTCAACGGGACTTCGAGGGATCATGAAACTAAGACCTACAGGGACTCTCACTCCGAAACCGGTGGGAACGTCTCGCGAGAAGTATACATATCTTCCTCTGCTGACAAGGTAGTCGGAGCTGCCAAACCCGATGGCAAACCCTGAACCGTATGTAAGAGAGAACTGCTGATCGCTGAACGGTCTGGTGATCCATAGATAGTCCGCGTGGATGCGAAACCTGTCAAAAGGAGAAAACCCCAGCGCGCCGTCCAGGGAATTCACGTTGTTGATTTTGTACTTCATGGAGAATCCTGTTGGGTCTCCAACGATGAAGCCGATTCCAAAACGGCCCTGAGCGTCTGCAACCCGGGGGCACATGATGGAAATTACAGAAACAATGCTCAACAATGCGATCGTGTGCTTCATGCCTTCCCTCCTTATCTGTTGTTAAACAGAGCAAGCGCTCCAGTTCAAGAAAAACTCATACGGGAAAAGAAACAACAGGAAAGTGCCGAATTAAAATGATTTAAGGTCTAAGTAATGCGGATTATTGTCTCGACGTTTTAGGAAGATTTTGCTAATGCATCCCGGGAACTCCTGTTGACTAAAACAAGAATCGGCAAATTTTTGGCGTTGCAAGAGCCAAAGGGATTGTTGATTCCATTTTGCCCCACCCTCGTTCGCGGGCGGGGGCTCTTGTTGGGACAGGAATTCGCCACCCTTGTGAACGAGGTCTGGCGCCTGGACGATACACGGTCCCGTTTAATGCAAGCGGCCTCGCGAGCGGGACATATTTCTGTCGGTTGACCAGCGGAGAGTTTTCCGACGTGAAACGATTCTTGTTTCTAAGATGACCGTGCCTTGGTGTTTGCAATAACAAGGGAAGACACCTGAATGTCTGATCATGACTACGGCCAAAAGGCTCCGATGGAAAACGAGGCAATGGCGCGCACTCTTGATGCCCAGGCCCGCGCTATCTGGCCCCAGGAGCGGAACATCGTCAAGCGTATCTTCACGCGACCGGGTCTCGATGTACTCGATGTTGGTTGCGGCACGGGAGAGATTGCCGTGCGAATCATGAGAGAGTTTTCGCCCGGACACATAACAGGCATTGACCTGGCGGAGACGCATATCCGACGTGCAAAGGAGCGGGTCGGGAGCAACCCGGGGTTCACATTCGAACATGGGGATGCACATGCGCTCCCCTTTGAAAGTGATCGGTTCGACGTCAGTCTGTGCCGACACATGCTGCAGGCGATTCCTGATTCTGAGGGTGTCATCAGGGAGATGATTCGTGTTGTTAAACCCGGCGGATGGCTGTACTATCTCGCCGAAGATTACGGGATGCTATTCTTTCATCCAACAAGATATGACATGGATGAATTCTTCGGAGTCTATGGAGGCAAAGCTTCCGTCAGGGCAGGCTCGGATCTTCGACAAGGGAGAAAGATGCCTGCAATACTTGCGTCCCTGAAATGTGACCAAATCGAAATGAACTATCTCTGCGTCGATACGTTGCGCGTGGATCGAAATTTGCTGGCGGAGATCTTTGTCCACTGGCGGGACGGATTCGAGGAGTGGATCAGCATGAACTCCGGCAAGCCGCTTCAGGATGTGCGCAATCGCTTTAATGACATGATTGACTGTGCGAAGCAGAAGGATGGCTACGCAGCGTGGCTGATTCCATCCATCAGTGCGCGTGTCACTGGCCAATCAAAACGACCTGCCCGGAACCCTTGATTTCCGAGTAGGCAATTGATTTGAAATCGTTCCACCACATTGCTGTTACATCTGTTCATTCACATATCATACATCAACTCAAGGAGTCTCTATGGGGAATGCTTTCTCGCGGTATGCGGCTTGGCCTGCCGGAGCGATCATCCTTCTGCACGGGTCTGCTGCGCTTGCTGTCACTGGTCCGACCGACAAGCCGGATGATCCCCTCGGCAAATCGATCTATGAAATGAAGTGCGTGCAATGCCACGACAAAGAGGGGAAAGGTCGCGGAGTTGCTGCTGCAATTCTCAACCCGCGGCCGAGGGACTTCACGGCCGGAAAGTTCAAATTTCGCTCCACCGAATCGGGGACTATCCCCACTGACGATGATCTCATGAGTTCAATTATGAAAGGGCTTCACGGCACGGCAATGCCTGATTGGGGCTCATTCCTTCATGGAGACACCTTAAGGGCAGTGGTCGCATATGTGAAATCATTTTCTCCCCGCTTTCAGAAGGAAGCGCCGAAAGTGGTAAGCACGGGGCGACCCATTGCATCCACTCCTGCGAGTATTGCAGCAGGGAAAAAGGTATTTGAGAAACTTGAGTGCACCAGTTGTCATGGAACGGATGGCCGGGGGATGAACGCGATTGCCACCGACTTCCAGGATGATTGGGGATATCCCATCAATGCCACTAACTTGACCGAGCCATGGACATTCCGTGGCGGTTCCACGCCAAAGGACATTTATCTCCGCTTCAGGACGGGTATTGACGGTTCGCCGATGCCGTCATTTGCGGGCTCAGCGAGTGACCATGAGATGTGGGACCTCGCCAACTATGTTGCATCACTGGCGAGAAAACCGGTTTGGGCGATGAATGGCCAGGAGATTAAGACGTTCTACGCGACAGTGGACGAATTCGCAAAGCACCATCCTGTCGAGAGAGGACGATATCTCGTCAACACAATCGGGTGCGGATTCTGTCATTCACCGGTCCGGGAGGATGGGAGTGTCATCGAGGAACTTCGACTTGCCGGCGGCCAACGATGGAATCTTTACCCGTTTGATGACGTCGTCTCCTATAACCTGACGTCGGACAAGGAGACAGGGTTGGGAAACTGGACCGACGATCAGATAAAAACCTTCCTTACCAAGGGCATTCGTCGCAATGGAACCCGGATGATTCCGTATCCCATGCCATGGCCGGCATTCGCGAGCCTGAAGGAGGATGATCTCAACGCCATCGTGGCATATCTCCGGACGGTGGCACCGGTGTATAACAGGATTCCCGAGCCGAAGTCTCCAAACATTCTCTCATATCTCTGGGGCAAGTTTCAGGCCCTCATCCTCAAGAAGAACCTCCCGCTCCATGTCTATGCCGGCAATGCCGGGTCAACAAGCGGAAAACCAGTCTCGATGAATCTCATTCCCTCTCATCTTATAGCGAATGAGGTACATCAATGAAGAAGGCGATTTAAGTGGGTGGGTATCGTCCTCGGAATTATCCTGGTGATTGGGTTTCTTGGGATTTCTCTATTTCATTCCACCGTTTACTTTGGTGGCTCCTGATGAATTCAGCAGGCCAACTGCGGCGGCAGCCCCCTCGCTCAATGATATCACCGATCCGGCGGAACGCGCGATGGCGGAGCGGGGAAAGTATATCGTCACGGTTTCGGATTGCAGCGGTTGTCATACCCGGAACGGCGACGAGGGTCCGGAGTGGGACCAATACCTCGCCGGTGGTAATAAAACAGCATTTCGGGGGTACGGCACATTCGTAACAAGAAACCTCACACCGGATAGACAGACCGGTCTTGCACGTCGGACCGACGACGAGGTGAAACGCGTGCTGCGAAGCGGCCTGCTGCCCGAAGGAAGGGTCGCCCACTATCGGGACATGCCGTGGGCTGCCTATTCCAATTGGACAGAGGAAGATCGCCATGCTGTGCTCGTCTACCTCCGGCATCTGAAGGCTGTGTCCCACAAGATACCGGATGACACAACAAGCGCGGCTTCCGACGACCCTTCAGCGATTGAAACCTACTATTGATTGTTTGTTGTGAGTGAACTCTGCGTGGGCGCGATGCCGCGCCCACTGCAGAATAAGGTAGATTGCCGTGCTCTTATGAGCCAACCCTCCCGCGACAAGCCTCTCCTTGTTTTCGACGCTGACTGCAATTTCTGCCGATTGTGGATTGACCGATGGAAATCTGCTGACCTCAGCGGCATTGAGTTTGTTGCATTTCAGGACGTCGCTCACGAGTTCCCTCGCCTTCCGTTGGAGGATTTCAAGAAATCCCTTCAACTCATCGATCCGCAAGGAAATGTTGTTGGTGGCGCACAGGCTGTGTTCACGATGTTGTCTCTGACACGAGGCACGAGATGGCTGCTCTGGATGTATCGTTGTGTGCCCGGCGTTGCATTGCTTTCTGAATGCTACTACCGATTTGTTGCCAAGCGGAGGAATGCGTTTTTTAGACTCACGCGTCTCTTGTGGGGGAGTAACATCCGCATACCGGAGTATCACCTGGCACAATGGTTATTCCTGCGCGGGATGGGTCTCGTTTACCTTGTCGCTTTCCTTTCACTCTCGACCCAAATCCTGGGACTCGTTGGGGCTCAAGGAATTCTCCCTGCGCACCAGTTTCTCGATGCTGTTCATCAGCAGCTCGGTTCCAGAGCCTATCGACTGATTCCGACACTTGTTTGGCTTGATTCAGGGGACGGCTTCCTGTCATTCCTTTGTATCGGTGGCGTGGTTCTCTCGGTGCTGTTTCTTATCGGCTTATTCCAGAAGCCCGCCGCATTCCTTCTATGGGCATTTTACTTTTCACTTTACGCCGTTGGCCAGGACTTCCTTTCGTTTCAATGGGATATTTTGCTGCTTGAGGCTGGCTTTCTTACCGTCATCCTTGCTCCGTTTGGGATTCTGCCCGGTCGCTCGCCTCCGCGGCCTCCATCGAGAATGCTCCTATGGCTTCCCAGACTGCTCCTATTTCGACTGATGTTTCAGTCGGGGGTCGTGAAGCTGACGAGCGGCGACCCATCCTGGTCCAATCTGACAGCACTGACTTTTCATTTTGAAACCCAGTGCATTCCGACTCCCGTCGCGTGGTACGCGCATCTCATGCCGTTATGGTTTCAACAGTTTGCCGTGGCGGTCATGTTTGCCGTCGAGCTTGTGATTCCTTTCCTTATTTTCATGCCACGACGGCTGCGGATGCTCGGCGCTTGGTTCCTCATCGCATTTCAATTGCTTATTATCCTCACCGGCAATTACGCGTTCTTCAATTATCTCACGATTGTTCTTTGCCTGGCCCTCTTTGATGATGCCTCGATTCGTCGCGTTATACGAAGAGGGCAGGCACGTGTGACTTCAAGCGAGAGAGTGAATCGCCCGATGGTCCTAAGGTGCATTCGTGACTCATTTGCTGCGGTGATGGTTGTCTTCAACGTGGCACACCTTGCGGGATTGTTCATCAGACCCGGACAGATGCCGGACACGGCTGCCGCATTGATCCGCTGGTCCTCGATGTACAACATCGTCAACAGTTACGGGCTCTTTCGCGTGATGACCACGTCGCGCCCGGAAATCATTGTCGAGGGGAGTAATGATGGCGGACATTGGTTCGCCTATGAATTTACATACAAACCGGGAGACACGTTGCGTGCGCCGCCTTGGGTTGCACCGCATCAACCTCGTCTTGACTGGCAAATGTGGTTTGCAGCACTTGGAGAGGCTCGGGAAAATCGGTGGTTCATGAATTTCATGGTGCGTATTCTTCAGGGGTCTCCCGATGTGGTTGCGTTGCTTGCGCAGGACCCTTTTCACGGGATGCCACCGCGGTATGTGAGAGCCTTGGTGTATGACTATCGCTTCACAAACGCAGCTGAGAGAAACAAGACAGGTGCATACTGGTACAGGAAATATCGCGGGATCTATCTGCCAGCGACATCATTGCGCAGGGAATGATCTGCCACCCTGTTGCGATTCTTGTTCGCTTACCAAACCGCTCGCATACGCGAAGATGCGAGCGGTCGGGCAAGATGTTCGAGAAGAGATCTACCCAGCCTTCTTTGGGCTAACGACTGATGCAATTACCCAGCCTACTTTGCCCCCCTTCGTCCGGATCTTGACCCACGCCGGGCCCTTACCTGAGATTTTCTTGAGCACTTCCACACGCTCTCCGCGCTTGAGGCCTGCGGGCGAAGCTTTCATGTGAATGTCAGGTACGTTCCTCAAACCCACATGAGGTACGTCGATCACGGCGTTTGGTCTGACGGGTTGCCTGGCTGTCCCACTTGATGTGAGCGGCGCACTATTCGATGGCACTTCTTTCACCGGTGCTGGTTTTGGCTGCGTTAGCGATACCGGCGTTGGTTCGAATGACACATCTGTCGACGGGGCGGCATACCATGTTTCGTGAGCCGATGTCGACAGGTACATTGCGTACGATCCACCGAGAAGGACGCACGCCCCGATTGCCATAATATAGAGTACTGGGGATCCTTTTGACGAGCTTGAGGTCTGATGGCGTGAAGGTTGAGGATTCTGATCTCTTTTCTCTTTTGCTCGTGCGCTCGTCATGTTTGTTGGTAGTCGCTTCGCATTCCCCCGTGGGGCTGGCGTTTTTCGTTTGGGTTCACTTCTTGTCTCTGGAGAGCTCATTGTCCAGACGTCCAGATTGTATTTTTTCTGATTTTCCGAGTACCCGCGCTGAACTTCAGTGTGGTCTCAAGCCAATTCACGCAATTTGCGTTCCACACCGGATAATGGGGCATAGGCGGCAAATCTGCTTACGGCTCCGTCTGACTCGGTCGATTTTTCGTCTCTGGTGTAAGAAATTCCGGCAGCCACCATTACGATCCTGACGAGAATTTCCCCAATGTGTCATCCAATGGAGTGTGTACTAAGGCAGGATTTCCAGGCTCTCCGACTAATGACCAATGCTCCCGCAACCCATTCGTCCAGACCGCCTATTGTCGTCTGTCTCGCTATCAGTCTAAGAAAAAGCTCTTCAATGTGAATGGCGTTCAGCTCACGAACTCCTCACATCTGCTATTGTTGCCCCAAGGCGCTGCAGCCATCCATCGGTGTAATCGGGGCGGATAGAGATTCCCACAATCTTTTCCGCGCGCAACAAATGACTTGACAAAGACAGTTCATTATGCTATACTTGCGTAGCGATAAAGTAATCGATAAAGTAAGCGATATTTCACCGCCCCTTTTTCTCGAAATCCGCACAACAGCCGATAGCTTCGACATCGCTTGCTGATAGTAGCCCCGAAGTTCTTTGCTCATCCTGATCTGCTCGCATGGGCCAACTTGAATCAGCCTTTCAGGTCAAGAGTGCGCCGCTCCATTCTCTGCTCTTGATTGATCGCGTGACAGGGCAGCCGGGTGCCTCTGGTGTTCTTCGTCTGTCAGCAGGAGGAGCGGTGAGAATTGATGAGTAGAAAATTATGAAATTAGCTAACCGGATTGATGCGGTCGAGAGTTGTGGCTATGTTGTCGGGCAGCGATTTCGCGCGAAGATGGAGTACGCGAAGTTCACACCATGATGCAGTTGCTGTCGTCCAGAAATAAGGAGTCCCTAATGACAGACAAGGGTACCGTCACGATGGAGAATACCAGGCACGTTGGGTTACCGCGTCGGGCAGATGCAACATTGCGCCCCCTTCAAAAGGCGTGGGTGTCCCTTCTTTACTTGACACTGCTATTATTGCTGGGCGCCAGTATCCTTTCTGCTCAGAGCGTTGGAAAGATCTCCGGCAAGGCTATCGACGCCGAAACAGGTGATCCACTCATCGGCTGCAATGTCGCAGTCATGGGGACAACCTTGGGCGCCTCCACGAACATGGATGGCGAGTTCTTTATCCTCAACATCCCACCGGGTAAGTACGACGTTCAGGCATCCATGCTCGGGTATCAAAAGACCCTCATGCGTGGAGTTATTATTGATGTTGGACGGACGACTACAGTGGACTTCAAACTCAAAGCGTCGGCGGTGCTCATGGAGGAAGTGGTCGTTCAGGCGACCCGGCCAGACGTCGAGCGGGAAAAAACATCCACGAGTGCGATTGTCCGTTCGGAGGACGTGCAGTCGCTTGCAGGAATTCGTGACGTTGGCGATGTGTTGAATCTCGCAGCGGACGTAACGGACGGACACTTCAGAGGTGGTCGGGAAAACGAAGAATACTACACTCTGCAGGGAATGGGGATTGTCAATCCATTGAACAACACCAGTGCGTTTCTGCCGATCATGAGTGCCGTTGAAGAGGTTGAGGTGATCACCAGTGGTTTCGGCGCCCAGTATGGCAATGCACAATCGGGTGTTGTCAACATCTCCATGAAGGAAGGGAAACCCGACATGTGGAGGACGACAGTGGAAACGAGGATGCGTGCTCCCGGTCGGAAACATTTTGGGCCCAGCGCATACGACCCCAACGCAAATCCCTATCTAGCGCTGCTTCTCAATGGAAACGTCTGGCTGCAGGGAGATCCGAACTCCGGAAGCGGCGGATCGTATATCGGTTCCATGGGTTCCGGACTGAGCGGCCAGTATGGACGCGACACCGCCGTTCAACTTGCCATCGCACGAACCCTATGGCAGATGCAAACGCGGAGGGATCTGAACCTCAACTACGGAAAGGATATGGATTACTCGGCGGAAGTGGCCACAGGCGGACCGGTCTCTGAATTCATGCGCGCATTCGTAGCCTTACGATCAAGTGTTGAATGGCCGGTCTTCCCGACCGAGCAGCCCAATACCGAGAGGCAAGTGATGGGGAACGCCGCGATCGACGTTGGAGGGAGTTCGACGCTTCGCTTGAGTGGTGGTTACTCTGAGGAAAGCACCAATATATTCCCGAGCGTCAACAACTACACGGGATATCAAAACTGGCTGTGGGACAGGATCACCGCCATTGATTATCAAAAGAGGACAAACCTTCAATTGGGAACGCGCTTCACCCACGCGTTCAGTCCGAGTACCTTTGTTGAGCTGAAGTTGAACTCCCTGTGGACGAAGCGAAAAGTTGGATCGACTCCAACGCCAAGTTCGCTGCCCGATTCAGTCATTCTTGCCAATAGACTAAACTGGAGCTTCATACTTCCTGTTCTTTACGGCAACTCTCCCGATAAACTGGACTACATGAACGGGGATGACGTTTTCAGGGATGAGCTTACACGCACGATTTCAATCGAAGGATCCATCACCAGCCAGGTAACCACTTCGCATCTACTGAACATGGGCGTTCAGGCGAACGCGTATCTTATTGACATATCAAACGATCTTGGCGTGTTCAATGGCCTTTCCACACCCGTTGAACGATACACGTCCAAGCCATTTGAGGGTGCGTTGTATGCACAGGATAAGATGGAATTTGAAGGGATGATCGCTAACGTCGGCGTCCGGGCCGATCTGTGGAGCTCTTCAAGTGACTACTATACCGATCAGTTCCACCCATACCTTGTACAAGACACTCTTGGTTTTTATCATCCGGAATTGGCTCCCCGAAAGAAAGCTCCCGTTCTTGTAAGACTGCAACCGAGAATTGGGGTGTCGTTTCCTGTTTCCCTTAACACGGTGTTTCACCTGAACTATGGCTCGTTCATGCAAAGGCCCCCGTTTAAGTACGTCGTTACCAGCCGGGTCACCCAGGCGTATCAGAGACCAGTGGTTTTGGGAAACCCGAGGCTTGAACCGGAGACGACGAACAGTTACGACATTGGCGTTACACAGGGGCTCGGGGCGGGGTTCACTCTCGATGTCAGCGGTTACTACAAAGACGTTAAGAATCTTATCGACTCTGCAGTATTTGTGGCGGGGAACTCGTCCTATTCAACATTTTTCAATAGGGATTATGCCGATATTCGAGGATTCCGTCTCGCGTTGACCAAACGAAGCGGAGCTCTCACTGGCTCCATCAACTATCAATACTCTGTGGCCACAGGTAAGAGTGCCACAGCGACAAATGCCCCGGTGTCCTTCACACTCCAGCCAAACGGAACCGTCACTTCCAGCACGGTCAATGTGCCGATTCGGGACATCATCCTGGATTTTGACCGGACCCACAACGTCATTGTCAACCTCGCGTACGTTACGGATCAGGATTGGGGGCCGACTATCCTGGGTATCCAGCCTTTTGCCGATGCCACGCTATCGGCGAGCTCATTCGCGCGAAGTGGCCGGCCATACACGTCTCCGAGGAACCCCACGCTTATCAACGGCTCACGCGCTCCTGCGGAATACAACACAAACGTGAAACTCACGAGAAGAATCCGGAACTTCTTCGGGACCGAGGCATTGGTCTATCTTGAAGTGTTCAATCTCTTTGACAATAAGATTCTCAACTATGACTACGTGTTTGCAACTGGCACACTCTCGCAACCGAACCCCCGGATCGCGGCATATGAGAATTATTCCATCGACGATCCCAGAAATGGTATCAGGTATTGGTGGGATACTGCGCTGCAAGGCCCCTTTGCTGTGGACCAGTCGTTTCTTATCTACTCCAATCCTCCGAGGTCCTTCGACTTCGGTGTCTCGATTCAATTGTAGCTGCGGAGTCACCATGCGCAGGACTAACGACATGAAATGCATTCTTGGTTCAATCCTTCTGACCACGACTTTTGTGACGGCTTTTTCACAGACTCGAGAGTACCGAGTCCATCAGCGGGGAATGTTGCACGAGACCGAGTATAATACGGGTGAAATTGGAAGAGGATATGACAACGGAGTGGGCGGTGTGTTGGAAGGGTTCCCCTCTATGGAATGGCCTCCAAATTCATCCCAGATTATCGATCGAACACAGTATGCCGGACAGCAGAATTCATTTGGGGGTGGGCTGTGGCTTGCCGGCACCAGGCCTGATACAGCTGGTCGGTACCTTCCCGCAGGTCGACAATACATCTACTGTGGTGCCATTTCGGATGCAAGTGGAAACCCCGTCCCCACTCAAGGTGTTGTACCGATTTCCATTGACCGGATTGAGAACTATCCCGTGCTTGCCAATGGTGATCTGAATTCCGCGTACGACCCAAACGAGGCCGAGGAGAGGATCGTGGCAAAATGGGCAACCTCGCAACTTGGTGTGACGGTCACTCGAACAAGTCGAGCCTGGAGTTTCCCCGGGTATGATGGTTTCATCATTTATGAATACGAATTGTTCAATACGACCGCCGATACGATCAAGGATCTTGATGTTGTCTGGACGTACGGCATTGGGCCGTCGATGTTTGGCTATCAGCGGACATACAATAGGTGGGGAGAGGGCGACTATCGCGGGCAAAATGGAGAGGGAAACCAATTCGGCAGGTTCGACCTCAAGCGATGGATGACGTACAATCATGATCGCGAGGGGAGACCCGACACGGCGTACTTCGATTTATGGTCCCAGCCTGGCGACAGGGGTGGGCTGAACTCGCCGCAAGCGGCAGGGCTCATGATGCTGTACTATGATTACGACCACATCGCTACACGGACGCAAACTCAACAGATCTGGCCGGTTGCAGGTGACAGCACCGGAATGTGGGACGCCAATGGCAAGGTGAAGCAGCCATTTCTCCTGCGATTTGAGAATGGCAATATTCCCCAGACCAAAACTCAAGCCTGGCTCGACCCCAGAAGCCAACGGAAGACCGGAATCTTTGGGAGTGGTGATTCTGCGAGATTGGTCACACAGTTTCTCCCCTCGGACATTAACAACTGGTATTACTGGAGGGGACGAACAAGAGGCTCTCCCAATCTCTCGTGGTATCAGCCGGTGGTTCGGGCGTATGGCTTTTACCCATATGTTCTACCCCCCGGTGTAACACTACGATTCGCCGTTGCGGAGGTTGTTGGATATGGTCCGGGTGTGGCAGGTGACACAGTGTACACGGATCTCGGAGGAAACATTCGGGCAGGCATTGATAATGGAAACATCTATTTTAATCCTGTGCCGAGTTGGTATGATACCCTACAGTATCCCTATCTCGGAAGCAAATCGTACATCGGGAGCCGATACCTTCAGAATCATCCGTTGCCCTGGTACGTCACTCCGGGGGTTGTGTCCATTCGCGACGTTGCAGACCGGGCCATCCAGATGTATACCGGACGCCCCCTGGTGAAGCATGATACGCTGCAATATGAACCTGTAAACTCGGCGCCAAATGGGTTTGGTATGTACAATACAATCCCTATTCCCTTCCCCGCGCCTGTGATAAGAGTCGAGGACACACGCTCGGCTTTCAACAAGATTGTATGGGGGCCCCAGGTTGAGGAGTTCACTAACGCGCAGGCTGGTGGCCGCCTTCATGCACCGTTCAAACAGTATCTTGCAATGCGTTCCCCAAGCCCCTTGGGTCCGTGGGCCGTGATGGACAGTGTGAGGCCGAGGGACCCTCGCTACTTCAAGGATTCGGTTTACGTTATGCTCGACACAGCGAGCATTCTTGGCGACTACTATTACTACGCTGTTATCTCGGTGGATTCTTTGAACGGGAGGAGCGGGATGACCAATATGGCCACTCACGTGACTCAAGCTCCACCAGTTCCAACGCTCGGCAAAGTCTATGTGGTCCCGAACCCTCTCATTGTTACGAACGGTCGTGGCAATGCATCTGACCCCAACGGAGAGGTGACCGACAGGCTTCAGTTCTTTGGCCTGACGGCACATTGTACAATCAGGATATTTTCTTATAGTGGTCAGCTTATCCAGACGCTCGTGCATGATGGCGGTTTCAACAATCCATGGTTCCAGATCTCAAGGAACAATCAATTGCTGGCTTCAGGGGTTTACTACTTTGTCGTCGAGGATGTCGGCGGGGCACAGTCGCACGGGAAATTTGTCATTATTCATTGAAGAAGGGAGTCTGCCAAAGTGAACAACATTGCTAGAGTTGCTTGGTTGCCCCTCTTGGTCATGGTGTGTTCGCAAGCCGCACTTGCTCAAAAAGTGGGCACGACATCGATGCAATTTCTGAAGGTTATGCCGTGTGCCCGCGCAACGGCGTTGGGCGACGCGTATAGCGCTTGGGCTTCTGGTGCTGAGGCGGTCTTCTGGAATCCGAGTGGAGTCGCTCTTGTCCAGAATCAGGAATTCTCCTCGACATACATCGACTGGATCTTCGATGCCCGGCAGGGTGCACTTTCCTATGCTGCAAGCCTCGGAAGTATCGGTGCCCTGGGGGTGCAGATCCAATACGTTGATTATGGTGAATTCGAGGAGACGAGTCTCCTTGCACAGTATATGCAGAATGCCGCTGAACCCGGCATGACCGGAAGAACATTTCGTCCATTCGGATACCTTGTTGGCCTCACGTACGCCCGCAGTCTCACAGACAAATTCTCCACCGGGCTGACGGTAAAGTATGCTCACGAATCGCTTTTTAATGGCGAAATGGTCACAGCCATGGTGAGAAAAGGCGTGTTTGAGAGTGTGAAGACTTGGGGAAGTGGCCTGCTGTTTGACTTCGGCATTCGGTACAACACCGGGTTTCGTTCGATTCAAATCGCCGCGGCAGTGCAGAGCTTTGGAGCAGAGATCACGTACGCGAAGCAATCCAGTCTCGCTCCGCTACTCTTCAGATTCGGTACCGCTGCGGACCTGATTGGAAAGGACCCTCTGCTTGTGTCCGATGAAGACAATCGAGTGAGCCTCGCGTTCGATCTCTTTCAACCAAATGACTATGACCAACAGGAACATGTTGGAATGGAGTATGAATACGCGGGCGTCTTTGCGTTGCGCGCAGGGTACAAATTTCACTATGATTCCGAAGGATTGACTCTTGGGGGCGGCATCAAGCACACGCTTGGATCGGTGAACGTATCACTCGACTACAGCTACGGTTCAATCGGAACCTATCTGGGACATGTTCAGCGAATTAGTTTGGGAGCGACACTACAATGAAGCAACCATTTCGAACACTGTCTCTTGTCAGCACAGCGGCCTGCTGTATCTTTTTTGCACAGGTTGTCCTTGCTCAGGGGTATGGCGACCCGTTGACCATCCAGGGCCTTGACCGTACCACGTTGCAGTCGGCGGCATCGAGAGCTGCCGGCGGCGTGACAATTGGGATTCAGAATGACGTGGGACTGATGTTCTCCAACCCGGCATTGCTCCAAAGTCTCAAGGCAATTCAAGTGTCTTTCGGCGGAGTACAACAGTACGCCAAGACCACCCAGGTGCAACAATATGGTCCGCTCAAGTATTATTCGAACTTCAGCCTCCTCATGGAGGGGTTGACAGGATACATTCCCAATCCGGACACATCCATTCCCGGGAGAAATCCTGGAGACACTGTACAAAGACCGCATGATACCATTGGTCCCAACTGGTCGCACTCGAAGAATACAGGGCGAATTTGTTCAAGCACTCGTCGGAGTACCGTTTTCCGTTGGGGACATGAAGTTCGCTGTCGGAGCGGGAGCTGTTGAGTATGCCGATTTGAGGCTCTTCTATCAGAACAACAATGTGCTCTCCCCAGCGATTCTGTCTGTACGTCCATCCCCTTTTCCCCTGCCATCGAACGTGTCGACCCTCGATGCCCGTTGGTTCCAGTACACCCGATCGCGTGACGGAATAATCCACGGCTATGGTGGAGCGCTTTCTGGCGCGGTGACGGAAGAGATCTCCCTTGGCGTTAGCGGGATGGTGTTGAAAGGAAGCACGGATGATTTTGAGCAACGCACAGGCCGCGGCAATCTTACATTTTATGCAAATTACTTCAGGCTCGATTCTGTGTACAGTCATACGGTGAGATCGGGACATCAGATTACAATGGCAACGAGTTCACGTTCAGTGCCATCTATCGCGGGAAGTACGTAACCCTCGGTATTGCGGCAAAACCACCCGATGACGATCACGAGGAAGTACTCGGCTCGGATATCAGTCGACACGATGGGAACACCGACAGTGACTTCAGACGTCGGTCAGGACAAGATGCGACTGCCTTGGCGGGGGACCGTTGGTTTGTCGATTGCGGTGCGCGAGAACCTGCAACTCGGATTTGAATACGAGATCAGATCCTATGCCCAGGCAAAGTACACCGATGCAAGCGGTGTGGCCTCCAATCCATGGCTCTCATCGGATCTCTTTCACGTCGGGGCTCAGTACACTCCTGCTTCGTGGCTCATAGTGCGTGCTGGAATCCGCGGGCAAGCTGAAGTGTTTGAGCCGGAAGGGAATCCCATAGCGGGCGAACCGGTGAGCTATTCGATCTTCTCCACCGGGTGCGGACTTCTGTTTGGTCCGGCCCGTTTGAACATCACGTATGAATATGCGCAGATGAAATACCAGGACATCTGGGCTAGTGCCATCAGTCTCAACAAAGACTCACGCCATACAATTGTCGCAGACATTGCGTATGAGTTGCCTTGGTCGGGAGAATAGCGGTAACAGAAGTGCTTTATGAAAGTTATTTACAATGGTTGTTCTGTCAATTCATTTAAGGAGGTGCAACATGAAATCTTTCTCTTGGGTTTTGGCCGTTCTTCTGCTGACGCTTGCCTCATTCGCGAGTGTGTCTGCACAAGCGGTAGGTGATTACCGGAGTGTTGCCCCGTTGCCGACAGGAGGAGTATGGAACACCGCCGGTTATTGGGAACGGTGGAACGGAAGCGCCTGGACACTGGCGCCGACTCCGCCTGACGGGTCGCACGTAATCACCATCCTGGCCGGCGACTCGATCTACGTCAATGTTGCGGTGAATATCACGGGAAGCCTGGTCAACCAGGGGTCATTGGGACCTGGATCACCCACGAACCTGACGGTTGCCAGTGGAGGAACATATGAACACGCACAGAATGGCGGTGTGATACCGGCGGCCACTTGGAGCACGGGGTCGACGTGCACGGTGACGGGAACGTTGGGAGTCACCTCTATTCCCGGTGGCGGCAGTCAGAATTTCTATAACTTGGTGTGGAATTGCCCGAATCAGACAGGGAACACTTCTCTTGGTGCATATGGGGCGACATTCCGCGGCGATGTCACACTGGTGACTTCCAACACCGGTCGTTTCTATTTTATGGCGAGCAGCAGTGGCTCGGTCACGATCATGGGCAATATGATCATGCAGGCAGGAAATTTCGGCACGAATGGCACAGGCACGGCGACAAATGACACGGTATTTTGTTATGGGAATGTCGTCGTCACCGGCGGCAATTTTGCGGTGAGCAGAGGCAGTCAGGGAGGAACTGGAACGACGACATGGTATCAGTATGGGGACATGTCGTTGTCCAATTGCACATCCCAAAACTCGAACCCCAGTGGTGGACGATTTGTGTTTTCGCGACAAGGCGTTCAGACGCTTACGTTGACGAACGTGACCTACGGATCCGGATCAGGTTCTCCTGTAAACTACGATGTTGCAAGTGGCTCGATTCTCAATCTTGGTACTTCTGATCTCGGCACGGCTCCGAACTCAAGTACCGGGAGTTTCAGAGTGCTCGGAGGTGGAACAGTCTATTCCGGACATCCTAATGGTCTCAACGGAAACATTACATCCACCGGTGCTCAGGGTGGCGGCAACTTCTTTTCCATAGGTGCAAACTACGGCTTCAACGGTTCAGTCGTACAACAAACCGGACTCTTCCTCCCTGATACACTTGCAGATGTTATCATAAACAATCCCACAACTGTCTTTCTATCGAAACATATTCTCATTAACGACACACTGCATCTGAGGGCAGGGCAGTTTGATATTGGTCGCGGTACGGGATACACACTCGGGCCCAACGGACATGTCTCCCAGGAGGGAGGAGCCCTGACCCAAGTGACAACGCCCGACGCGAATGTTCCACAGTCCTTTTTTGTCGATCAGAACTATCCCAATCCGTTCAATCCGAGTACGAACATCAAATTCGGATTACCTCAGGAAATGGCTGTCACAGCTCGAGTCTACAATCTGTTGGGACAGGAGATAGCCACGTTGTTCTCAGGCCGACTGGCTGCGGGAGTTCATGAGCTGCGGTTTGATGCATCGAACCAGAGCACGGGCGTCTATCTCCTTCGTGTTCAAGCAGGCACAACCGTCGATACCAAACGTATGATCCTGATAAAATAGACAGCCGTGTGCTGGGACGATTCGAATAGTTTGACAAATAGATCAATTCACAATTACATTTTCTTGACCTGGCATGACTTCGATATCCTATAGTCAGAAGTTGGTTTTCGCCACGCTTGTTTTGGTGGGTGATCTCTGCATCCACCCGGCGATCGCACAGCGCGGCTTGGGCAGACCCGTGCCCCAGGATATTGCACCTCTTGGCGCTCCGTTTGCGATGCCGCAGATGTCGAGGCCGGTCTTCCCTGACTGGAGCTTCGACATCCGTGATTTTGGCGCAGTCGAGGGAGGCCAGGTCAAGAATACCAGTGCGATCCGTGACGCTATCAAGGCTGCCACGAAGGCTGGCGGTGGAACCATTATCATTCCCAAAGGCAAGTGGTTAACAGGTGCAATTCATCTTGACAACAACATCAACCTTCATTTAACAGCGGGAGCCGAGCTTCTCTTCAGTCAAGACTTCGATGACTATCTCCCCGTCGTGTTCTCCCGGCACGAAGACACGGAATGCTATAAATACTCGGCGTTCATCTACGCAAATGGTAAAACCAACATTGCAGTCACGGGGGAAGGAATCCTTAGTGGACAAGGGAAGCCGTGGTGGCGACTGAAGGAACAGAATAAAGACTCTGAGACTCGTCTGGTTGAGATGGGGAATAACGATGTCCCGGTCGATCAACGGGTGTTCGACGGGAAGAACAACAACCACCTCCGCCCGGCGTTTTTTCAACCTATGCGATGTAAGAACATCCTTGTCGAAGGTGTCACGTTCTTGTATGGTGCATTTTGGACGATTACCCCGACCTACTGTGAGAATGTGATTGTCCGGAATGTGCGGATCGAGACGGAAGGATCCTATGGACATACGCCGAACGGTGATGGGGTCGATCCTTCTTCCTGCAAAAATGTTCTTATAGAATACTGCGAGTTTGACACCGGCGACGATTGTATTGCCATCAAGGCGGGGCGGGATAGGGATGGCTTGCGGGTTGGGTTGCCTACCGAAAACGTTGTGGTTCGCTATTGCCGCGGTCTAAGAGGACACGGTGGCATCGTCATCGGGAGTGAGACTTCGGGGGGCATCAGGAACATCTTCGCCCACGACTGTTCATTCACCGGCACCGATCGCATTGTTCGTCTTAAGACAACGAGAGGCCGCGGTGGGGTGCTGGAGAATATGTGGTTCCGTAGCCTGCAAGGGGACGAGATCGCGCTCGAGGCAATCCATCTTAACATGCTCTATACCGGTACGCGTTTTCCAGCCCAGGCGGTCACCGATGCGACCCCTCGAATGCAGGAGATTCACTTCGACAGCATATCATGCACTTCCGGAAAGAGCTTTGCTGTGGAAATGTTGGGGCTGCCTGAAATGCCCATCAAAGATATCACGTTCGATCACCTTGCGATGAACGCAGCAAAAGGGATCGCGTGTACCGATGTCAAGGGTGTCCGGTTCTCGGATATTCGGATCAACCCAGGAACATGGCCGGCAATTTCCATCACTGATGGTGAAGGGATTGTGTTTGACGGCGTGAATGCACCTCCTGGGGCTGATCCACTGGTGAAAGTGAATGGACCGAATGCAAATGGAATCAAGATCGCCGGCATGGACACCACGAAGGCAAAGATGGTGCTGTTGCTCGGTGCCGACGTTGCCCCGGGGGCAGTCAAGATAACGGAATGAATCCACAATCAGGGGAATATTCAAATTTCCGCCTCAACGATGTTTGGTGGGATTGGTTCTTCGTGGGGATGGCATGAGCGCTCTTCTTTCCGCAGTTGTTGCCATGATGGTTGGCCCGCTTGTATGTGATGCGGCGGAAGGTGATTCGACCATCATCTCAGGTAAGCCATGGTCTGCCAGGATTGCTGACACTTTTCTCTCTCGTCACCCCGACGCGGTTACCTATGACACCGGTATGCCTGATCGTAGATGGACCTACGAACAAGGGCTCATGCTTTTGGCGCTCGGCAAGATGTCGACCAACTCCGGTGAAAAGAAGTATTTTGATTTTGTCCGGAAGAACCTTGACCAGTACATTGAGGAAAGCGGCGCTATTCGGACGTACAAGCTCTCCGATTACAATCTGGACCTTGTGAACCCCGGGAGAGCCCTTCTCGCAGCATACGAGGCGACACATCGAGAGAAGTTTCGTGCCGCCGCTGATACCTTGCGACGTCAACTTCGGGAACAGCCGCGTACTCAAGAAGGTGGATTCTGGCACAAGAAGATCTATCCGTACCAGATGTGGCTGGATGGTTTGTACATGGCGGAGCCGTTTTACGCGCTGTATTCCAGGATGTTTGATGACAGCGAAGCATTTGATGATATCGCGAATCAGTTCATCTGGATTGCGCACCATACTCGCGATACAGTGACGGGTCTATACTATCATGGCTGGGACGAAAGCCGGAAAGAACGCTGGGCGAATCCTGAAACAGGATGTTCCCCAAGCTTCTGGGGAAGGGCCATGGGATGGTATGCCATGGGGCTTGTCGATGTGCTCGACTACTTTCCGGCCGATCATCCCGGGCGGAATGAGCTCATCGCAATTCTGCGAGGACTGTGTGATGCCCTAATGAAGTATCGTGATCGGGAGTCCCACCTCTGGTATCAGGTCGTGGACCAGGGTGCGCGAAAGGGAAATTATCTGGAGTCCTCTGCGTCATGCATGTTCGTGTACACCTTTGCGAAAGGCGCGGGCAAAGGTTATTTGGACAAGTCATTTCTCCGTATCGCAGAAGAATCTTTTGAAGACGTCATCAAGAACTTTGTTACGATCAATCCGGATGGGCTTGTGGATCTGCACAACACGTGCAAAGGGGCGGGCCTTGGAAATGTACCGTATCGGGACGGCAGCTTTGAGTACTACATCAGCGAGCAACAAACGACGAACGACATGAAGGGTATCGGTCCATTCCTCCTTGCAGCCATCGAGCTCGAGCAGGGAAAACATTGAAGTCAGCGAGCGGACAACGCCGGGTTGTACACACTCGCATAATGCTGAAAGAATCGTATGAAACGACGCTCGCACATAACACTTGACGACATTGCCAGGAAGCTGGATGTATCACGCGTAACGGTATCGAAAGCTTTGCGTGGGCACCCGGATATCTCAGTCGAAACAACGAAACGCGTTCGCAAGATCGCGAATGATCTTGGATACAGCCCCAATATCATTGCACGGAGCCTTTCATCCCGCCGGTCCAGCATGATTGGGCTCGTGGTCCCCAAGATTGCGCATTTCTTCTTCGGATCGGTGATCGAAGGTGTGTATGACATGGCCTTTGCAAACAACTATGAAACGATCCTGACCGTCTCGCAGGAGAACCCCGATCGTGAGCGCAAGCATCTTCAAACCCTCGCCTCGATGCGTGTTGATGGAATTATCGTTTCCATTTCACAGGCTACGAAGGATCTTGAGGTGTTTACCAGAATCCGCAAGATGGGAATCCCCGTCATGTTTCTCGACCGCCGTCCGGAGCCGGCGTTGCCCGGTTTCAGCAGCGTGGTTGTGGATGACAAAGGCGGCGCCTTCAAGGCCGTTGAACAGGCAATCAAAGTGGGCTACAGGAAAATCGCCTGCATCGGGGGCAACACGCACATTAACATCGGTAAGAACCGGATGCTGGGGTTCGAACAAGCCATGAACCAGCATTCGGTCCCTGTCCGGAAGGATTGGATTGTTACCGGCGGCTTTGGCAAGAACGTCGGCTATGACGGCTTCATGCACTTCCATAGCAGCGGGCATATCCCCGAGTTCATTTTTGCGATGACCTACCCGATTGCCCTTGGTGTGTATGAGGCGACGAAGGAGCTCGGGCTTCACATCCCTGACGATGTTGATATCATCTGTTTCGGGGACAGTGATGTGAGCAGGGTGATTTCCCCTTCATTGAGTTGTGTCGCTCAACCGTCGTACGAGTTAGGGTCAAAAGCGGTGGAGTTAATGCTGAAGACACTCGCGTATCCCGAGTCGATGGTAGAACAGAACCTCGTCATTCCGACTGAGCTGGTTCTGCGTGAAACCTGCACGGGCAAGAATGTGATCGTGCCTTCCAAAGGGAATGGTAATGGGGCTGTTCCAGTCGATCAGAAGGTGGCCGAGGAGCCCAAAGGATGACGAGATTGTCCGGGAATTGCATCGTCCGTACTGGACTTGTTGTTGCTGCAATTCTTACATGGGGATGGCTTGGTCAATCTGGTCCTGCGATTTATCTCATTGGCGACTCAACAATGGCAGACAAGCCGCTTACCGGCAGCCCTGAGCGTGGGTGGGGTCAGGTGTTTGCGCTTTATGTTCGTCCAGAGATTCACATCGAAAACGATGCAAGGAATGGACGCAGTACAAAGAGCTTCATCAAGGAGGGGCGATGGGAGGAAGTACGCAATAAGTTGAAATCAGGCGACTATGTGCTGATTCAGTTTGGTCACAACGATGAGAAGAAGGACGATTCGACGCGGTTTGCTGATGCCCACACAGACTTCAAATCGAATCTGTTGAGATTTGTCCGCGAGACAGAAGCAAAGGGAGCGCATCCCGTGCTTATCACTCCAGTTGTGCGGAGGCGGTTCGACACCACGGGTATATTCTATGATGTCCATGGCGACTACCCGGGAGTTGTCCGTGAAGTTGGATCCGCGGAGAATGTACCTGTAGTTGACCTGCACCGCAAAAGCATGAATCTCCTGGAACGACTCGGCGAAGAAGAATCGAAAAAGCTATTCCTCCACGTTGGCGCCGGAGAGTTTTCAGCGATGCCAGGCGGCAAACGTGACGATACCCATTTTTGCTGGTATGGTGCCTCAGTTGTGGCCAGGCTCGTTGTTGATCAGATTCGGGAACTTCATCTTCCATTGGAAGGCCTCCTGATCGCGGATGAGCCACCTGAATTTGTCGGTACGGGAAAGAATGTGCTCCTTGATTGCTACTATAATAATGAATGGAAGAAAGACGCGGAGGGGAAGCTCATCCGCTATCATTATGTGTGGAACGATACCGCTAACTCCGGCTTTTCCACGCTCGCGACAATCCTCTTCCGCCTTGGCTGTACGATGGACACCCTGAACCATGCACCGACCTCTGACGTGCTCAAGCACGCGAGCATCTACATGATCGTTGATCCGGATACCCCCCAGGAAACCGACTCACCCAACTACATATCTCAGCGCGATATTGATGCGATCACTCGATGGGTGAAAGAAGGCGGTGTGCTGATGTTGATGGGGAACGACAAAGGCAACGCTGAGTTCGAACATCTGAACGACCTTGCCAGCCAATTCGGGATTCATTTCAACGGAGACAGTAGAAACAAGGTGCAGGGGGCGGCATTCGAGACCGGGACCTTTGACAGGTTACCCGACCATCCAATCTTCAAGGACGTGCGACGGATATTCATCAAGGAATTGAGCACGCTACGGTTGCAGGGTCCTGCGCAAGCGATTTTAACCGATACGGGCGACGTCATCATGGCCTTCGCCCGCGTTGGCAAAGGAGCAGTTTTTGCTGTTGGTGATCCCTGGCTCTACAATGAATACATGGGCACATGGAGGTTACCGGGAGGATATGACAATGCTGTGGGTGCAGGCAATCTTTTTCGATGGCTTCTTCCCATGGCGATATCGACACGATTGTAGTACTCATCAAACCAGATGAGGAAACAAATCATGACAACAGGTCCGTTACCCGTGTTGGTTGAGGAGTAGACTATAAAAAAATTATTGGCGGCCTGGGTTGCCGCGTTCTGGATCGTTGGTCCTGTTAATGCCCAGACCCTCGGAGATTACAGAACTCATCAAACAGGCAACTGGAGCGATGTTGCTTCCTGGGAGCGATTCAATGGTGCGACCTGGATAACGCCTGCACCGGCCGCACCAACGTTGTCCGATGGTGTCATCAGCATCCTTGGTGGACATACCGTCTCGATTGATTCAAATCTCTCTGCCGATCAGATTGTCATTGACTCGAACGGTACCGTGACGGTAAGGCCGACGATCACCCTGACTGTTGCAGATGGCGCCGACAGTGTTGACATGGTCGTGAACGGCACGCTGAATCAATTCGGTACTGTTTCAGCCGCAGGGAGAATAAGCATTGAGAATGGTGGATTCTTCATTTATAGCGTGCCGGCGGGAGCGGATATTGCAATGCCGCCATACGTGTGGCGCACTGGTTCGACTTGTCGGATCGACAGCACCACCGGAACCACGCCCACCAACCTGAGGAACCAAACGCTCTGTAATTTGGTGCGGAATGGTACAAACAGCGGTGCCAATGGCGGCCCGAATTTCAACGATGGACCTGAGATCTATGGAGATGTAACCCTCCTCAGCTCAAAAGGATAGGAGCGATTTGAAGAAGTTTATGTTGTTGAAATGACGGGAATGAATCGATCGAGCGTTGAATCTGGAAATAGCAGTTGAAGTCCAAGGTAAATGACGTATGTAGTTGTCTTGTTTCATGAATAGTGGAGAGAACGTGAAAGTCCTTTGTTTTGTCGTCGCAGCTCTGGTCGTCTGTGCATATGAGCTTAATTCACAAACCTTCTACGTGGCTACCACCGGGAGCGATACCAGTGACGGCTCATTCGAACATCCGTTCGCGACGATACCCAAGGCTATTTCAGTTGCGACCGTTCCCGGCGAGTCCATCTATGTCCGTGGAGGTACATACTTCCCACCTAGTACGATCAACATCTCAAGAAGTGGCACCAACGCAAGCAAATACTATCTGCTCGTGTACCCGGGTGAACGGCCGCTGCTCAACTTCTCTACCGAACCTTATGGGAGCCGCGGGATCAGAGTCTCGGGAAGCTACTGGTACATCAAGGGATTCGATATCCTGCGGGCGGGGGATAATGGGATGAACATGTCGGGGTCCAACAACATCATCGAATTCTGCAGCTTCAGCGAGAACTACGATACTGGTCTGCAACTTGGCGGGGGTGCATCCAATAACCGGATCATCAATTGCGATTCATACTTCAATAGAGATACAACCCAGGGGAACGCTGACGGGTTTTCGCCGAAACTCGATGTAGGAACGGATAACTATTTCTACGGCTGCCGCTCGTGGCAGAACTCCGACGATGGATGGGATGGCTACTTAAGACCCTCCAACAACGTCAGAACCACACTCGAGAACTGCTGGTGTTTCATGAACGGGTACCTGAAGACCGGGCTCCCGAGCAGTGGCAACGGCAACGGCTACAAAATGGGAGGCGGAGATCTCAGCAACGCCGACAGCTTGAGACACGACATGACACTGAAGAACTGTCTCTCATTCGACAACAGGGTGAAGGGATACGATCAAAACAATAACAGGGGTTCGATGGTCCTGTTGAACTGTACAGCGTACCGCAACGGAACGAACTACAGCATCTCTGGCGCAATTGCCTCCGCAGAATCGGTTGTGGTGAAGAACTGCGTTGCACTGGGCTCGTATGGATCGCTCGGCTCGTATGTTATTCAGAGAACGAACAGCTGGATGCCTCCCTTCGTGGTGACAAATGCGGACTTCGTCAGCATCGACACGACTGGCGTCCGCGGGCCGCGCAATCCCGATGGAAGTCTGCCAACGATTGCATTCATGCATCTTGCTGAAGGCAGTGATCTTATTGATTCCGGCACGAATGTCGGCCTCCCGTTTTATGGCAACGCGCCTGATCTCGGCTGTTTTGAATCAAACTATCCGAATTCTGTTACCATAGAGAGTGGAAAACCAAGGGAGTTCAGGCTCGATCAAAATTATCCCAATCCGTTCAATCCTCAAACAGAAATCAGGTTCTCCGTCGAAACAACGCAGAGAACCAGCCTTGAGGTGTTTGATATGCTCGGGCAATTGGTTGCCACGCTGTTTGACGGCGTGGCGGATGCCGGGGTGAGCTATCATGTTCAGTTTGACGCAGGGCATCTGTCAAGCGGGGTCTATTGTTATCGACTACAAAGCGGGATGGAAAGCGTGACGAAGAAACTTGTTCTAATGAGATGAACATAAGAAGTGTCTCATTGCTGATATTGACTTCTTGAATGGAGAGTTGCTGTGAACTCGAATCGTAGAGCGAAGTTGTTGGAACTGGTTCTTCTGGCGGCGATGTTCGGTCCGTTGGGATTTGGTCAGACACGCGAACAAATCGCAGAGGAAATCAAGGGGCATTGCGCTGGACTCCCCTTTGAAATGCCAGGGATCGATGTTCCTGTTTTTCCGGATCGGAAGGTGAGCATCGTTGACCATCATGCGATCTCCGATGGTTTCACGCTCAACACAAACGCATTTGCCGATGCAATTCGTGCTTGTGCAGAAGCAGGGGGGGGATCAGTCGTTGTTCCACCGGGTACGTGGCTTACGGGGCCGATCAAACTCGAAAGTAATATCAATCTTCATCTTGAACGTGGTGCGGTCATTCAGTTCAGCAGCAATATCAACGACTATCCCTTCATAGCCGGATTTGACGGGAAGTCAAAGAAGTACATGATCACGCCATTGATCCACGCATACAGGGGAAAGAATATTGCAATAACCGGTGAGGGTATCATCGACGGCGCCGGGGAAGCGTGGCGTTACGTGAAGAAGGATAAACTCACTGCGCGACAATGGAAGGATCAGGTGGCATCAGGAGGAGTTGTGTCGGATGACGGGAAGGAATGGTGGCCGTCCAAAGAGGCGATGGACGGGAAGGAGTATCTTGAACAGATCGAGAAGTCGGGAAAGACACTCACGGCCGGGGACTACGCGAAGACACGCGAGTTGCTCCGTCCGGATCTTGTTGACCTGGTTCAATGTGAAGGGATCCTCCTTGACGGGACAACATTTCAGAATTCCCCCAAGTTTCATGTCCGCCCGATACAGTCCGAGAATGTAATCATCCGGAATGTGAATGTTCGTGCACCATGGTACGGTCAGAATACCGACGGCATTGATCCGACTTCAAGTCGTAATGTGATCATCTATAACTCCACGGTGGATGTTGGCGACGATGGCATCTGTCTGAAGCCGGGGACAATAGCAAGCAGGCAGAAGCCGGGGCCTGCATGCGAGAATATTGTTATTGCAGACTGCATCGTCTATCACGCTCACGGAGGGTTTGTGATCGGCAGCGAGACCTATGGTGGGGTACACAATGTGTCGGTCCGGAATTGCGTGTTTATGGGTACGGACGTGGGAATCCGCTTTAAATCGTTTCGCGGCAACGGTGGTGTGGTGGAAGACGTTTTCATGGATGGGATACAGATGCGGGAGATTGGGACAGATGCTGTTCTGTTCGATATGTATTACTCCGGCGATGCTCCCGATGTGGAAGCAGCGAAAGACATCACTGTACGGAAGGCAGAATCTGTCACGGACCGTACACCCCGATTTCAAAATCTTTCGGTCAAGAATGTCGTGTGCAATGGGGCCGACCGTGCAGTCGTGATCAACGGTCTCCCGGAGATGCCGGTGAAGAACGTCGTGTTCGAAAATGTCTCAGTGTCATCGAAGCGAGGTGTGTTTTGCGCTGATGCTGAGGGAATCCAGTTTAAAGGATGCAGGCTCGTGCCAGAAACCGGACCTGTGATGACAATGATCCAGAGCTGGGATGTTACCGTGGAGGGGGGATCGTTCCCCCGAATACCGGATGTGTTTATGAAAGTAGCAGGGGAAAAATCCGGAGGAATTCGTATCGTCGGAGTGGATCTGAAAAACGCGCAAAAGGAAATCGATCTGGGAGAAAATGTCAGATCCGATGCTGTCAAGCGTGAGTGACGCTTTGGTGCGATGTGAAGACTTCTTTTCACATATTTTTCTCGATTGCCTCGTGGTGGGGCCTTGCCAATGCAGCCGAGCATGCCAACATCATTGTAGCTGCGAATGGCCAGGGAGATTTCCGGTCGATTCAGGATGCTATCAACTCGATTGGACCAAATCAACAAAAACCTATCATCATTCTCATTCGGAATGGCATCTACAATGAGAAAGTGTTCATCCAGAAAAGCCACGTGACGCTTGTGGGCGAAGATGAGGATAGCACGCGCATAGTGTATGCTGAGTTGCGCGAGAACTGGAACAAGGATCATAACGGCAGCGATTGGGGATCTGCTGTGGCCAACATTGACACGGGTGTCACGGATATCACTCTGGCAAACCTGACGGTGTATAACAACTACGGCTGGCAGAACGATGTGTTCAATAAACATCAGTTTGCCATCAGGGGAGCCGGGACACGCATCATGTTGCTTCACTGCAAGGTGAAATCCGATGGCGGAGATGCGGTAAGCCTCTGGGACAAGCAGGATGGGATGTACTATCATGCGGATTGTTATTTTGAGGGTTGGGTGGATTATGTTTGTCCCCGTGGATGGTGTTTCATTACCAACTCACGGTTCTTCGGACACAACCTGAGTGCGAGTATCTGGCATGACGGTGACTTCGACAAACGCCAGAAGTTTGTGATCTGTGATTCGTACTTCGATGGGGTGCCAGGGTTTTCGCTTGGTCGTAATCATCGTGACGGACAAATCTTTCTGGTTAACTGCAGGTTTTCAGAGCGAATGGCGGACCGTCCGATCTATCACCCTGCGTCGAGCAAGACAGCCTGGCAGTGGGGAGCGCGCCATTACTACCATAACTGTCATCGGGACGGCGGCGATTTCGAATGGTTCAAGGACAATCTTGAGATGGCTGATGGCTCACCCGGCCCGTCCGATATTACTGCGAAATGGGCGTTCGATGGCCAGTGGGATCCCGAAGCAACAATGCCTTCTGTTCTTCCCTTTGCGTTCCTGCCGGCTCCGCGCAACAATGCTTCCGGCGTGAATGCCAACAGTATCAAGCTTGCATGGACCAGTGGAAGGAATGCCGAATCGCATAAGGTGTACTTCGGAACGCACGTGCCTCTCGAATACAAAGGCGCGTCATCGACTTCATCATTCACCCCCGGAAAACTTGAACCACGCACGATATATTTCTGGCGGGTCGATGAGGTGACTGAAGAGGGCGAGATTCTTGGAGAGTTGTGGAGTTTCAGAACTCAAGACTAGGGCGATCATCGTGGCCCTGCATTGTGTGGGATTGAGTCGTTCGTACCTTGACTGACGAGTAAGCCTAATAATGAAAAAAACATTCATTCACGACGATTTTCTATTAGAGAGCAAAGAGGCACGGGAACTCTACCATTCCTTTGCCGAGTCTCTCCCCATAATTGACTATCATTGTCACTTGTCTCCCAAAGACATCGCTGACAATAGACAGTTTGCAAATCTTACGCAGGTGTGGCTGTACGGTGATCATTACAAGTGGCGCGCAATGAGAACGTGTGGCGTTGATGAGCGCTTCATTACCGGCAACGCTTCTGACTGGGAGAAGTTTGAACAATGGTCGGCAACAGTTCCGAAAACGATCCGCAATCCACTCCATCATTGGACGCATCTTGAGTTAAAAAGGCCGTTCGGGATCGGTGACAGGTTGTTGAATCCGACAACAGCGAAAAGCATCTGGGAAGAATGCAATGCGAAGCTCGCCACTCCCGAATTTTCTACGAGAGGCATTCAGAGGAGGATGAATGTCGAGGTTGTCTGCACAACCGACGATCCCGTTGACTCTCTGGAATACCATAAGATTCTTTCGGCTGATAATAGCTTCAGGGTAAAAGTCTATCCGGCATTCCGTGCCGACAAGGCAATGGCAGTTGAAGATCCGAAGATGTTTGTCAGTTATGTGAAGACTCTGGGTGCCGCGGCGGACACGCACATCGCTGGTTATCGGGATTTTCTTTCCGCGCTCGGCAAACGTCATGAGTATTTCCATAATGCCGGCTCACGCCTTTCTGATCACGGTCTGGAAACAGTCTATGCTGAAGAATACACGGAGAAGGAGATCACATCCTCCTTTGCAAGGCTCATGCGAGGACGACCTCTCGATGGTTTGGAGACGCTGAAATTCAAGACGGCGATTCTCTATGAACTCGCAGTTCTGGACTGGTCAACGGGATGGGTGCAGCAATTCCATCTCGGTGCCCTGAGAAACAACAATACCAGGATGATGCGCACACTTGGCCCCGATACCGGATTCGATTCGATCGGCGATTTCGAGATGGCGCGACCCCTTGCGAAATTTCTGGACAGGCTGGACAAGGAGAATAAGCTTGCCAAGACGATCCTCTATAATCTCAACCCTCGCGATAACGAACTGATTGCAACTATGATCGGGAATTTCCAGGATGGATCGGTCGCCGGGAAAATACAATACGGCTCGGCGTGGTGGTTCCTTGACCAGATTGACGGTATGACAAAGCAGATCGATGCATTGTCGAACATGGGGCTTCTCAGCCAGTTCATCGGTATGCTGACTGATTCGCGAAGTTTTCTTTCATATCCACGACATGAGTACTTTCGGCGGCTTCTCTGCAATACCCTCGGGAATGAAATGGTGGGGGGGCTGGTACCGCACGACATGAAGCTGGTGGGAGCGATGATCAGGGACATCTGTTACTTCAACGCGAAACGATATTTCAACTTTCCAATGGATGTGGTGGAAAATGGTTCTGCGAAGTCGATGCCAGCCAGATCGGAGAAGGTGCGATGAATAGTCTCTTTGACCTCACCGGCAAATCTGCTGTTGTCACGGGAGCGAGCACTGGACTTGGAATGGGTATGACATTGGCTCTTGCCAATGCCGGCGCCGACATTCTCCTCGTTGACCATGTCTCCTGCGATGGTGTCGCGGCCAACGTGCGCGATATTGGGCGCCGGTCTGCAACTGTTGTAGCGGACCTCATGGAGATGGGTTCCATCGTGAAAGTCGTTGATACTGCTCTGGCGGAATTTGGCAAGATCGATATTCTCGTCAACAACGCAGGCATCATTCGTCGCACCCCCGCGATCGATTTCTCCGAGAAGGACTGGGACGATGTCATGACACTGAATGCGAAGACGGCGTTCTTCCTCGCCCAGGCTGCTGCCCGCGACATGGTGAAGCGGAAGTACGGGAAAATCATTAATATTGCTTCGCTGCTCGCGTTCCAGGGGGGTATCATTGTGCCATCATACTCGGCGAGCAAGGGCGCGGTTGCACAGGTGACCAAAGCCCTGGCAAACGAATGGGCTCAGCTGGGTATTGCCGTGAACGCCATTGCCCCCGGCTATATGGCTACAAATAACACGAAGGCGCTACGCGAAAATGCAGCAAGATCCAAGGCAATTCTCGACCGGATTCCCGCGGGCCGCTGGGGGTTGCCCGATGACCTCGCGGGAGCGGTCGTGTTTCTCGCGTCGCGAGCATCCGATTACGTGAACGGTCACGTACTCGTCGTTGACGGAGGATGGCTGGCGCGCTAAGTCTTATCAATTAACCTAAACTGCAGGGCGGAGACATGGAAGTTCGATACTTGCCCAATAGCGATTCTTACCAGCGCATGACCACCGATGAAATACGGAAGGCGTTTGTCTTCGACCATCTGTTTGTTCCGGGCATAGTCAATACTGTGTACTGCGATACAGATCGGGCAATTGTCGGTGGCGCGGTTCCCTCTGATTCGCCCCTGAAACTTGCTCCAACAAAGAAGGAAATGGCGGCGGAGTTCTTCACCGAGCGGCGCGAGGTTGGCATCGTGAATATCGGAGGTGAGGGAAGAGTGCATACGGACGGACTGGATCACGTACTTTCGTACAAGGATATGCTGTACATCGGGCGTGGAGTGAAAACGATAGAATTTTCCAGCACTCGATCTGCTCAGCCGGCAATGTTCTTCCTTGTGTCGTATCCGGCCCACTCCACCTATCCGGTTACGGTTGCCCGGGCTGCGAATACCGAGAAGGCTCAGCTCGGTTCGACCGAGGGCGCAAACAAGCGGACGATCAACAAATACATTCACGCTGGCGGCGTAAAAAGCTGTCAGTTGGTAATGGGCCTCACTGATCTGGAGGTCGGCAGTGTGTGGAATACAATGCCTCCCCACACACATATGCGACGAATGGAGATCTATCTGTATTTTGCTCTCAGTCCGGAGTCTGTCGTTGTTCATCTCATGGGAAAGCCCGATGAGACCCGGAGTCTGGTGCTGCGGAATCGGGAGGCCGTGGTTTCTCCAAGCTGGTCGATACACTGTGGTGCTGCAACACAGAACTACTCCTTCATCTGGGCTATGGGGGGTGAGAATCAGGAGTTTTCGGATATGGACCCCGTGGGTATGAAGGATTTGCGGTAGTTGACCCCGGGCAGGGGATTGAAGACATTCTTATGAACAACTGATTGGATACCTAGATGGAACTCGAGAAGTATTCGATGGGACTTGGCGATCGATTCGGTTTCGAAGGCGCTGCGCAATTGCGGGCGTTGCAGAAAGCAGAGACGCTCGGAGTACACATCGTGCCTGTGTGGAATAAATCAAACCGTGAGCACACGATTATCGGTACCTCGCCCGGCGACACGCGCCATGAGGCCGACGATGCCGTAAAGACATGCAAGTGGACAGGCTCGTACTATGTTGACGCCGACCATATCGGGCTTTCGACGGTTGATAGGTTCCTGACATCAAGCGACTTTTTCACCATTGACGTTGCCGATTACATTGGCAAGCCAGCGAGTACGGGGAGCATCGAAACGTTTCTCAATGCAATGGCACCCTTCAAAGGAACGCTGCACATTCCGAATATGCCTTCGCCCGTTGTCGTCAGTGACGGGCTTCTGATGGATGTGGCAAAGAAGTATCTTTATGCAATACAGGAAGCCGGTAAAGTGTACCGTCACCTTGCCGAGAAGAAGGGTGGCGATGGTTTTGTCACCGAAGTCTCCGTGGATGAGGCCAACAGTCCACAGACGCCGGCCGAGCTCTTCTTCATCCTTGCAGCGATCGCCCGGGAAAAGATTCCCGTCCAAACCATTGCGCCAAAGTTCACCGGTTCATTCCTCAAAGGCATCGACTACGTTGGGAATATTCCACAGTTTACAAAGGAATTTGAAGACGATCTCGCAGTAATAGCCTTCGCGGTCAAGACATTCAATCTCCCGACCAATCTGAAACTGAGTGTCCACTCCGGTAGCGACAAGTTTTCATTGTATCCGATCATCTACCGGGCGATCAAGAAATTCGATGCCGGACTTCACCTGAAAACTGCAGGTACGACCTGGCTCGAGGAGGTGATCGGCCTTGCAGCATCAGATGGTGATGGTCTTCGCCTGGCAAAAGAAGTCTATTCAGAGTCGTTCAAACGCTATGACGAACTGTGCAAGCCGTACGCAAGTGTCATCGACATAGATCGGGGACAGCTTCCGGAGCCGGCCAGGGTGAGTCAGTGGACATCGGTACAATACGTTGAGGCAATCCGGCACAATCAATCCAGTCAACAATTCAATATTCATTTCCGTCAGCTCATCCACGTTGGATACAAGATTGCGGCTGAGATGAACGGGCGTTTCACCGGCCTGCTTGAGCGGTGTCGCAGCACCATCGAACCCAACGTCACGAACAATATATTCAACAGACATATCCAGCCGCTGTTTCTCGGTCAATTGCCCAACGGCCAGGGTGGCCTGAAGATCGTGGTTTCGGGTACAGGGACAGCCTCATAGCGGCACGTGAGCTACGAGAGACACGGGCGGTGCGTCCGAATTCACCACCCTCACAAAACACATAGCGCATAATGCAAACCGACAACGCATCAGTGATCAACAGCGCTCATCCCAGGCGGGGACGCTATCGTTGGACAATCTGCGCCCTCCTCTTTGCCGCGACCACGATCAACTACATGGACCGGAGCGTTCTCGGTGTGCTTGCGCCGACTCTTCAATACAAGGTTTTCCTCTGGTCCGATCAGGATTATGCAACAATCAACATTGCATTCAAAACAGCATACGCGATTGGAATGTTGATGATGGGAGCAATCATAGACCGCCTCGGGACGAGGATCGGCTATACACTTTCCATCGCGATCTGGAGCATCTTTGGAATGC
>CAVTJO010000009.1:0-108511 GCA_963734955.1 uncultured Bacteroidota bacterium | reverse complement strand
CGGAAATACCGGATCACGTTGTTGAAGTTCGATCCGGGAAATGTTACATTCATCCCATTCGTTTCTTCCCATAGAGCCTCTTAAGTCTGAAGCCATCCGGACAAGGAGGCTTTCTTGTTATCACCATGGAACAATTGTGTAGAAAAGAGGAAGGATGCCCGCACGAATCATTCCACTCGCATGCTGCATCGTTTTCGGGACAATGTCATTTGCACAGGGATCCCCGCACGGTCTGATCAAGTTTGATTGCGGGGTGTGCCATCCAGTGGGGTTGCGAGAGATGAGGACTGATAGTGTGTTTGACCACTCATCGACGGGCTTCGTTTTGACCGACCAGCACAGGAGCATCAAGTGCACTGCCTGCCATGAGTCTCTGCAGTTTTCCTCACGGACGCCCGGTTGTTCTCCATGCCATGCAGATGTTCATGCGGGTGAGCATGGCGACAATTGCGCACAGTGCCATACCACCCAGGCCTGGCTCGGTCCCCACATGATGCGCGGGCACGAAAAGGGTCGCTTGCTACTGACGGGAGCTCACGAAGCTGTCCCGTGCCGAGTTTGCCACATCGATGGGAATTTCAAGCTAGTGTTCACGGGGTGCTACCAATGTCATCAAGAGAAATACCAAAATTCGATAAACCCGGATCATATCAGCGCTGGCTTCAATCGGGATTGCACCTTGTGCCATTCAACTAAGATGTGGCGTTCAGTTGCATTCGACCACAGCGCGACGCATTTCTCGATGACAGGTGCCCACGTAGGAGCACCGTGCCAATCCTGTCACGTGAATTCCGACTACAAGCTTCAGTACATCGACTGCTACCGGTGTCATCAAACGCAGTTCAGGCAATCGGTGAACCCAAATCATGTCATGGCAAACTTTCCGCGAGATTGTAGCCCTTGCCACTCAACGACTGCGTGGAGGCCATCGGTGTTCACGCACGATCAACAGAATTTCAGGATCTTCATTGGTCGGCATCGAAACTTGTGGTCTGCCTGTTCCGACTGTCATCAATACCCGGCAAACTTCACTGCATATTCATGCCTGGGTTGCCATGGGGAAGGTGACACGAATGCCCGCCACTTGCATGTAACTCGATACTCCTACGCAAGCCCTGCGTGCTACAGTTGCCATCGTGAAGCGTAATGCAATCCGGGGGACTTTGAGATGCAACACGGTTGCTCGGCGAGAGATTTGTGCGTCAATGGAAGACCCTATTACTTGTAATGCAACCGTCAAGAGCCGGCAAACCTAAGGGCGAGTGGGATCGAGAGAGATCAGCAAGTTTGTTTGCGCGGTTCCATTGTTTTGAGAGCCTCTTCACCGTTCTCCGCCAGGAACACATCCCATCCCTGCGGCGAAAAGAATGTTCTTCACCATGACTCGCTGTCCCTCTTCATTGTCAACAACCAGTATGTTCATCACTTCGTCTCTCGCAAAGGTATGCAGAAGTCGCTACATGTATTATCGGCAAATTCCTCGCATTCCTGAAGTGCTCGCTGAGGATGGATATTGTTCTGATGATGTTCGTGGGAAGGGAACATCTTTCGAGGAACTGCGCACTTTGTGCATTTCATCGTCCAAATCCCATTGTTTACCGACCTTTTGATGAGAAACGTGACAGATTCCCAGTGACAGGTACCATTCTTGTTCCCCGATGTGCCTGAGTTCACATCTTTACGGGCTGCTATTTGTTATTCTTCACACCGAAAACGGCAGGCAGTTTTTATGACATCAAATCCCAGCGTACTCATCGTTGACGATGATTCGACTCTAAGAGCGATCATGATGGATGAACTCGCGGCTGAAGGGTTCAGCATGGATGAGGCTGCAAACTTCGACCAGGCATTCGAGAAACTCAATCAGCACAGCTATGACGTCGCGTTAGTCGATCTTCACTTACCCGGTGGCTCGGGTGTCGATATCCTTAAGTTTATCTCTTCAAGCATGACGTCCTGCAAGGCAATAACAATGACGGGTGCGTGCAGACGTGATGCCGTCGAGAGCATGGACCACGGGGCTGCCGATTTTGTGTCAAAACCGTTCGAAATCGAAGAGCTGATCGCAGCGATCAGAACGGTGCTGCGTCAAGATGTTGTGGTTTCCTGATTCATTCTGCAGAGACAATCCATTCCGCATCGTCCGCATTACAGGTTCGCGTCGGCGTTCGCAGGTAAAGTTCCATGTTTCAATCCCATGCGTCTCTCCTGACAAGCGGTCGTCAGACATTCCGGATGCATCTTGCGGGAAAGTCCCGACACCGTTTGCTGGCGGTCAGTCCGGGTTCCTGAGCGATCTTATCCGTCGTCTGGTAAATGGTACAGTTTGTACCATTACCCGTCGTCTCTACCCGTCGACTGTGGAAGACGCGATGGTCTTTCACCTGCCCCTCACGAGCGGAATGCAGCGTTCTCCCGCGAAGGAACGAGGGTCAGTCTCTTCACAACTCTATTGATGTTGTGCTGTCAATTTGCGTTCTTACGCACGTCAAGGAGCGTCAGCTCAAGACTACCTTCCGGACGTCCGACCTTCCGCCGGTGCAAGTCGGTGAGCACATGCGTGAGTGTGATGGACTTCGAACAACGTGTGACTGCAGCGCGTCTCGATCTGAGACCGCGTTTCATTGAAACGCTCCGGGAGTCTGGCGGAGTACCCGTCGCGTATCAGGTGGGGCGCATTTCCTACTTGAGTTGTTGAAGCCGAAACGTTAGATTGTTCAGGATTCAAGCGATGATATCCATGAGATACAACGCTCACCATCGAGTAAGCGCTCTCCTCCTTCTCATTCCTTATTGTGTCGGAATGCCCTCCGGGCTCGGGCAATCACGCGGGGAAATCAAGGGCACCGTAACGATAACCAGGAATGAAGATTCCGGCGAGCGTCACGGGGGGCATGTCGTTCTTGATCGATACGCAACTGATCCGGCTGCGGCAGGGGTCGGTGTCGTTCGACGAGAGTCACGACCGTACAAAATCTCCGAGGCCTCTGTGGTGTATCTTGTGGGTGATGAACTCTCACAAGAGCATTATCCAAGCCCGGCAACGCACAGCATCCTCGACCAGAAGGGTTTGAAGTTTCACCCCCAAGTTCTTCCGATCCTCGCCGGCGCAACGGTTGATTTTCCCAACGAAGACAATCTGTTTCATAATGTGTTCTCCTATTCGCAAACCAGGGAGTTTGATCTCGGTAGATACCCCATGGGAGATTCGCGATCTGTCGTATTTGATCGACCGGGAATTGTGAGGGTATATTGTGATATCCATACAGACATGAGTGCGACAATCCTCGTTCTGGACAATCCTTATTTTGCCGTTCCAGACGACAATGGTGCATTCGTGATCTCGAACGTTCCGGAAGGCAGGTATACCCTCAATCTCTGGTATGCCCGGGACCTTGTTCTTCACCGTTCAATCGTGGTGAAGGCGTCTGACACGACATCGGTCAATCTTGTCTACTGAAGAGTATGAAAACACTATTGTTCTCGATGCTTGTGGTGGGCATCTGCGCGATATCTCAAGCGCAGGTAAACTGGAATGGTCAGGCGGCGGCTGACTTTCTCAAGAGTGCATCCACCGAGTCTCCGCGCGTCGTGAATGGTGGCCGGGCGACGTTTGGATGGGAGACCGATCTTTTCCTGGACGCTCCGGTTTCCGAGAATGTTGCCGTCTTGTCGAACGTTAGAGCGACCGCCCAGGAGTACCTGTATGTCGACTATCTCGCTGTCCGTCTGACCGATCTGACTCCACTCCATTTGAATGTTCAAGCAGGGAAATTCGACATGCCATTTGGCAACCTTGGAGACAGAAGATATCCCAGAGACAACTTCTTCTACGGGCTTCCTTTGATATATGAATACAGTACATCCATACAGAACAAAGTCACATCGGAAAGCGAAATCCTCAGGCAACGGGGAATGGGAACGGGGCTGCGCGTATTGGATGGGGGGATCTATGATATTGGCGCCATGGTCTACGGAGGTTTCGATATCGTGACATTTGCAGTTGCGGTATCGAACGGAACGGTGAGCGAGGCATCCTACGGCGCCCAGAACAACAACAGCGATTTCGGGAAGATACTCCGGCTCGCAGTTGTACCGATGACCGGCCTTACCATCGGGGGCGCCTACGGATGGGGGGGATATCTGTACGACCAAGGTCAATACGCATCCGGAAACGAAGCTCTGAGTCAATACCAACAGAAGACGGCTGAGGTTGATGTCTCCTTCAGTCGCGGTCATTTTGTGTTTTACGGTGAGGGTGTTTCCAGTACGTGGGCGGTTCCGTTTGAAAATCGGGAAGAGAGCCTAGGCGTTTTCGGGTATTACCTTGAGGGCAAGTACACCATCATGCCTCGCCTGTATGCCGCGCTGCGGACCAGCGCGCTGAGTTTCGATAAGGTGGAATTGAACGGTGTGCAACAGCGTTGGGACTACAATGTTACCGAGTGGGAGGGAGGAATAGGATATTTTGTCGAACGCAACGTTGTGCTGAAACTTATTCGCCGGGAGACCCGGACATACGGCGGATCGAAACCGAAGGATAACCTAACGGTTCTTCAACTGGCCGCAGCCTTCTGAAAGTATGTCATTCAGAAACAAGATCCTCCTCTCCATTTGGGGCGTGGTGCTGAGTCTGCTTGTCATCACGTTCTTCATTATCAACTATTGGACGCGCAGCAGAGTCGAGAATACATTTACCAATGAGCTCCGCGCCAGTTTCGCGACAATTCAAGTACTCACCAGGTTGCAGGCAGAGATGCTTGAACGGAGTTGTCTCATTATCGCCGAATCGCCGCGCTTGCGCGCAGTAGCAGAGTTGGGAGATCCCGGAACGGCGTACGAGCTCTCACGGGAGCTGGCTCAGAATTCCCTGAGCAGTCTGTTCGTGCTGACAGGTCGGCATGGAGAACCACTTGCGCAGATTCTCGAAGGAAAGAGTCTTCAGACGTTTGTTGGGGACAGAGAGTCCATACGGAGGGCAACGGAGAGGGTTGCGACGTCTGATATCTGGACATTCGACGGGAGAGCCTACCGGGTCGTTTCCGCCCCGATCCTGCTCGACAGAGAGTTGATAGGAATGCTCACGATTGGGTTCCGGATTTCGATGGATGACATCACCACGCTCAGGCAGGCCACCAATAGCAGCATTGTTCTTCTGCTTAACAACTCCACCCTCCTGACAACGCTCGACACCCTCACCACCGGGATGCTTGTGAACGCTGTGGCCATTGAACAAAGAAGGGCAAACACGCTTACCGATTCCTCGTGTTCTGTGTTTGGCATACCGGCTGGTGCTGATACATATCTCGGGACCCTCGTCCGCCTCAACCACTCGACGAATGAAGATGGTTCGCGGATCAATTATCTGATCGTGAAGCCGGTCAGCGTGGAAGTGCGCCAATCGATGGAATCGGTCCTGAACACATTTGGATTTGTTGCACTCGGTTTCCTCCTGCTCACCACTCTCATTGGCATTGTCATCTCCCGGGGGATAACGCGACCCATCACGGAGCTGGTCAAGGGAACAAACGAGGTCGGTCAGGGGAACTATGATTACATGATTCATGTGCACGGGAGAGACGAGGTAGGTCTTCTTGGCAGGAAGTTCATGGAGATGAGCCAATCGTTGAAGGAGAAGATTGCCGAGCTTGCCCGGCTCAATATTGACCTCATTGGCAGGAATGCCGATCTTGACGAAACACTGAAGAAACTGCGGGATGCACAGCAGGAACTGGTCAGAAACGAGCGCCTGGCGGCAACAGGGAAGTTGACCGCTCAGTTGGCTCACGAAATCAACAATCCGATCCACAATATTCAAAGTCTTCTCAAGACAGCACTCAACCGGCTGCCGAACGAGGCCCATGGACGAGAACTCATTGTTGTTGCCTTCGATGAAGTCGATCGTATGTCGAGGCTCACCCGCCAGATGCTGGATATTTATCGCTCGTCCTTCGTGGAGATTCAACTTCAACCGACGAACTTGAATGACCTGTTGCAGGAAGTGATTGCCGTTACGAGGGAGGAGATGGCCAACAATGGGGTCACCATAAATACGGACATTGAGCCGCAACTGCCATCCATTCAGGGGTCAAAGGACAAGTTGAAGCAGGTGTTTCTTAATATCACGGCGAATGCCCGCGATGCCATGCCCAAGGGCGGCCTGCTCACCATTACTGCGTATGCGGAATGCGGGTTTGTCCATATTGCGATCAGCGACACCGGCGTCGGGATTCCGCAGGAGAATCTTAATCGCATTTTCGACGCCTTCTTCACCACGAAGGAAAAGGTAAGCGGCGTGGGCCTTGGTCTTTCGGTGTGCCATGGGATTGTCAGTCAACATGATGGAAAGATCAGTGTGAAGAGCATGCCGGGCAAGGGGTCTACGTTTACTGTATCACTGCCATTCACGGATGGAAGGTCGGCATGACCGGAGTTGACAGGAAGAAGATACTGGTTGTTGACGACGACAGTGCCTTCCGGATCGGAACGGTCGCGATGCTGGAAGACAACGGATTTGAAGTCAGCACGGCAGCGAACGGCGAGGAGGCAAAACAGCGGATCGCTGATCGGCAGTTCGATCTTGTGCTGTCGGATCTCGTCATGCCCGGGGTCAATGGCATTGATCTGCTGCAGCACATCAAGGAACGGTATCCTTCCACTCCTGTGATGATGATTACCGGCTTTGGCTCGATCAGCACGGCAGTGGAGGCAATGAGGCTCGGAGCGCACGATTACATCACCAAACCTTCCGACAACGACGAGCTCCTGCTCAAGATTCGACGCGTCTTGAAAGAACAGGACCGTGATCTTGAACTGGGCCGGCTGCGCACGGAAGTCCACGGCATGTATTCCTTTGGGAACATCATCGGTCAGAGCCACAAGATGAAACAGGTATACACGCTCGTACAGCAGGTGGCCGGTTCGGATGTTAGCGTGCTGATCCAGGGGGAGACGGGAACAGGAAAGGAACTGGTTGCAAAGGCGATCCACTACAATAGTGGTCGCGGAAACAAACCGTTTGTGGTCATCAATTGCTCTGCACTTTCCGAGACGCTGCTTGAAAGCGAGCTGTTCGGTCACGAGAAGGGGGCGTTCACGGGCGCCCACCGCCAGCGCATCGGCAGGTTCGAAGAAGCGAATGAAGGGACTGTCTTCATGGACGAGATTGGGGAGCTTCCTCTTCCGATTCAAACAAAACTCCTTCGGGTGCTCCAGGAAAGAGAAATCCAACGGGTGGGTGGCAACAACCAGATCAAGGTCAATATCCGGTTGATTGCCGCAACAAACCGCAACCTCGCGGACATGGTTGAACATGGCGGATTCAGGGAAGACTTATTCTACCGGTTGAATGTGTTCCCGATCCAATTACCGCCCCTGCGGGAACGACTGGATGATCTCCCGTCGATCGTGGACCATCTTATAAAGAAACACAGCGATCTCTCGAACTCTCGTGTCAAGAGTCTTTCTCCTTCTCTTCTTCCTGCGATGATGACATATGAGTGGAAGGGGAATATTCGCGAGCTCGAAAACCTGATAAAGCGCTCAATCATCAAGACCGAGGGCGATACAATCGTCGCCATTGACATTCCCTCAGGGAACGTTGAGGGAGGAGTTAGTCTCCCTTCGGGCGACGAAATGTCGTTCAAGGATTATATGGCAATGGCAACCCAGCGCGCAGAGTCAACCTACCTGAGGAAAATGCTGGATCAATACCATGGGAACGTAACGCTCGTCGCTCAGGTCATGGGCGTTGACAGGAAAACGATCTACCGCATCATGGACAAAAGCAGCTTGGACGTCTCCAAGTATCGAGGTGGATCCGGTTCCAGCGGGGAATCATCTCCACAGTAATTATTGCCCCTGTGGATATATTCCCACAGCACCGTCATCCTTTCCGGCGTCTGCCTTCTTTTAGCCTGCAAATCAAACGAACGAAACCGAAATCTCCCCCTTGAGATCCTTGAGAATTGAGACAGAAGCGGCACGTGCTTTGCCCCCGATGTAGCAACGGGGTTTGAGAAACTTAACTTCCTCTCTCCGAGCATAAACAACCAGATCCGCACCGAAATGGGCCGCTTCTCTATCAAGGGACGAACGGGAGCCGCCGTATCAGAGATCGACAGGGATTATGCGACTGTGGTTTCCGCGGACGAGTCGATATCGCCGGACCTTCGACGCGGGATTCTGCATGCGCTGCTCTATTACGACATCTGGGAGTATCCAATGAAGCTTGAAGAGCTTCACATCTTTCTGCCGGTCAGGTTGCCGGAGCAAGGCGAACTCGTGTCGGCGCTTGCATCTGCCGGAGTACAGACCTCCGTGACGGAATACGGCGGTTACTATTCGGTCAGGCCGGACACGCGCGCACTTGTTGACCGTCGACTGACGCGTGAACGCCATGCTCGCTGGATGTGGAGAGCTGCCCGTCTGGTTACGCACGTGATCAAACGCTTCCCGTTTGTCCGCGCCATCTTTGTTTCGGGTGACCTTTCGAAGAATGCAACGGGACCGGGGAGCGACGTCGATTTCTTTATCCTTACTGAGCCGGGACGCCTCTGGATCTGCAGAACCCTTCTCATTCTGTTCAAGAAGATATTCCTGTTGAACAGGAAGAAATTCTTCTGTCTGAACTTCTTTGCAACAATCGACAACCTGACACAGGAAGAGCGAAATGTCTACGTGGCGGCCGAGGTTGCACACCTGAAACCGATGTATAATGATGCGCTCTTCAACAAGTTCATGGAAGAGAACGCATGGATCCGATTCTTCTTTCCAAACTTCAGTCGTGACGAGCTTCCCAGGGTGGTTGCCAACAATCGTCAGAGTCAATTCCAGAAGTTGTTTGAGCGGTTGTTGATGCCCTTACCCCTTGACCGGATTGATACATACCTGATGGAGCAAATGAAGCATGTTTGGGCTCAACGATATCCGCGACACGACGCTGCCACGCGTCAAAGAATCTTCAAGTGTACAAAACAGGAGTCACGTGCCTATGGGGGAGATTTTCATGACAAGGTCCTGGCATTGTATTCCCGGAAACTAAGGGAATTCGGCGTGGAAGAATAGCTGTTCCTGTTTTCCCTCTCAAAGTCCCTCCTTCATTCTCATCGATAGAAAGCCTCCTCACGTTGGTCCTTGAAAGACAACGTCCAGTGACATTTGCCGGCTTCCCGGATTTTTCATTTGACAAAGCCGACCCCTTCAGATACATTAAGTCGGTTCCTTAGCGGGAAGTTCTGACTTTCAGAGGCACCAATGGCCAATTACTGTGAGGTGTTGTTATGAAACGAATTCTACTGATGTTACTCTGTCTTATATCTGTGATGCATGTTGTTCTTGGAGGGGAAAGGCAAGTGCTCGTGAGTGTGGAGAATCCGTCGGCATTTGTTCGACGTAGTGAAACGATATCGCTGAGTTGGGAAGTCATCAAGAAGAAGGCTGCAGATTTATCACCGGCCAATATCACGGTGATCGATCGGAAGAGTGGAACGACGATACTGTCCCAAAGTGTGGGAGACGAGCTCCTCTTCCAGTCGGATCTGGAGGCTAATGAGACGAAGACATTCGTACTGAACGCGGAACCCCGGGTGGAACATGAACTCCACAGTAAAGTTGACGGCAGGTTCATGAAGCCCAGAGAGGATTACGCCTGGGAAAACGACCGCATCGCGTTTCGCATGTACGGACCTGCGTTGGCGAAAGAGGTGAGCAACGGAATTGACGTCTGGGTGAAGCGTGTGCGCGACCTTGTCGTCCGGAAATGGTACAAGGGAGATGAAGATACGGGATCAGCAAGGGTGTCGTACCACATCGACCACGGGGAAGGGGCGGATTTCTTCAACGTTGGCCGAACACTCGGTGCCGGAGGTTCGGCGATCTGGCACAACAAGAAGGTATATCAGCCGGGTGTGTTTTCATCGTACAGGTCGATCGCCAATGGTCCGATTCGCACCATGTTCGAGTTGTACTATGATAGCCTTAACGTGGATGGTATGATCTACAGAGAAGTGAGTCGTATTTCTCTCGATGCCGGACAAAATCTGAACGTGATCCGGGTGACGTTTACAGGCCCGAACCCAGGCGAACAGATCGATATTGCTGCAGGTTTGGTGAAGCGGCCGAATACTGCCGAGCATAAGGACGAGAAGAATTGCTGGATCAGTTTGTGGGGATTGACCAATGAGGACTCCGTCAACGGGTATCTCGGAACCGGAGTGGTAATGCCGAAGTCTTCATATACGAGAATGGCTGAAGACAACGATCAGTATCTTATCGTCGGCCGGGCAAGGAGCGGCCATCCGCTGACGTACCACGCCGGTGCCGGATGGACACGGAGCGGTGATTTCTCGCGTGTCGAAGATTGGAGCACGTATCTGACCGAATTCTCCATGAGGCTTCGATCTCCGCTAAAGGTCAAGGTGACATCAGGGGGCAAGTGAGAAACGAGCGGGGAAACTGAGACTTTTCGGTGTCTACCTGTTGATCGAACTCAATGATGTCTAGTTGGCAGCATGCGCATCGCAAAACCAGGTTTTACCGATCTCATGCTCGTCTTCTCCGGCCCGCGGGATGTTGAAACAATCAGCCCCAATTTCTCGAATATTGTGAAGCTGAAGGAGCGGGGGATCATTGTCACTGCACAAGGGGAGAGGCACGGACTTCATTTCCCGTTTCTTCGCTCCTGCAGTGGGCATCAACGAAGATTCGGTAACGGGCTCTGCTCATACGACCCTGACACCATACTGGAGCAGACGACTCGGCAAAACGGAGTTGACCGCACGACAAGTTTCAGAACGCGGCGGTTGCTTGAAGTGCAGTCTGGTGGATGAGCGCGTCGAAATAGGCGGTCGGGCCGCTTTTTACATATCTGGAGAAGTTTCACTTTAGCATCTGTGACGTGCCCTCGGTATTACACAAGGAGGTTACTGTGGTTGAAGGAGCAGTATCGAAGGTTCGATTGATTGCGGCGTTCGCGGCAATTTACACCGTGTGGGGGTCAACGTATCTTGCTATCCGGTTTGGCGTTGAGAGTATTCCACCGTTCATGATGGCATCGATGAGATTCATTATCGCCGGCGCACTGATGTACGCGTGGGCCCGGTTGCGCGGTGCGCAACCACCGACGCGGATTGAATGGAGATCGGCGGCAATCATCGGCGCGCTGCTCCTCTTTGTTGGTAATGGAGGCGTGACCTGGGCGGAACAACGGGTTCCGTCCGGGATTGCAGCCCTCCTTGTTGGGACTGTTCCAATCTGGATCGTCCTTCTTGATTGGCTGTGGCATGGTGCCGCAAGGCCCCGCCCGGGTGTCATGATCGGACTGGTTGTTGGGTTTGTCGGAGTGCTCATGCTCATCGGTACTGACCAGCTTTTCGGCCACAACCGCATCGACCTTGCAGGGACCGGAGTCCTCTTGATCGCAACAGTATCATGGGCTGTGGGTTCATTGTATTCCCGGAAGGCAGTGCTTCCATCCTCACCCGCGCTGGCGACGTCAATGGAGATGCTGGCAGCGGGCGCCGTGTTGCTGTTTACCGCGGCGCTCAGCGGGGAGTTTCAGGGCTTCGATCCGGCCATGGTCTCGGCCCGCTCATGGCTTTCCGTTGGATACCTGAGCGTATTCGGTTCCATCATCGGGTTCACCGCGTATGTGTGGCTCCTGCGCGTTGCACATGCCTCGCGCGTAGCCACGTATGCCTATGTCAACCCGGTGATTGCGATTTTCCTGGGATGGAGCCTTGCAGGGGAGGAGTTCAACGCTCAAATGCTGCTCGCTGCAACGGTCATCATTTTTGCAGTGATTCTCATCATCACGAACCAGTCGAAGCCAGCCTCCCGGCTGTCCTCCCAGGAGTTGTCCGCTGACATCCCCAAGACGAAAATGAGCGCGGAAGTTGTAGAGGAGTAGGCGTCGGAAAATCATCTATCCTGAGCGTGCCAAAGAAACTACGGGCGTGATCTTTTGGGAGAAGAAAATCCCGCGAAGGCAAGCGACGAGACAATCTGAACAACAAGAGATTGCATTGCTCACGATGGCGACCCTTTTGAATTAGGACAACACCAATGACAATAGGAAAAAGCAAACCGGCGGGATATTCCGGAACACCTCTGGCCAGGAAACTCGGCATCGTGGAAAATTCCAGGATCAAGCTCATCAATCAACCCAAGACCTATTTCAACTTGTTTACGGATCTTCCCTCCGCGTCAAGATCATCAAGGACACGGCGACACGGAAGGATGTGATTCACTATTTCGGGGTGAACGCTTCTCGGCTGGTGAACGACATCAAGAAACTGAAAACGGAAATGGAATCAAATGGTGCGTTGTGGATCTCGTGGCCCAAGAAAGCCTCGAAGATGCAAACGGACTTGAATGAAAATATCATACGGGAGATAGCCCTCGAGAACGGTCTCGTGGACGTGAAGGTGTGCGCGATTGATGAGGTCTGGTCTGGATTGAAACTCGTGATAAGACTGAAGGATCGCACATGAACCGACCCTGGGCTACATCTGAACGACGGAGAGACCGAAGACCCCGAACAACGAAGGTGAATCAGAATCTCGCGAATGCCACGAGTGATCCCTTTGGGAGATGCTTTTGGCGTCTCGCCGCTGAGATGCGTGGATCAGAATAGCCGGAGACCCGTTCATCCACTTGCCCATCTCACGCATTTTTACTACCTTGGTGTGTGACATCGTTGAACCCTGGCGTTTCCTACATCAACCTCCCGGATTATTTTCATCAACCTTTGAGCAAGGATACACCTTATGCGTATTGCACAACGGATGAAATCGCTCGGAACCGAGACCGCGTTTGAAGTTCTGGTGAAGGCGCGGGCACTCGAAGCTCAAGGCAAACACATCATTCATCTTGAAATCGGCGAACCGGACTTCGACACACCGGTGAATATCAGGGACGCCGCAAAAGTCGCCCTCGACAAGGGTTACACGCACTATGGGCCTGCGCCCGGACTTCCGGAACTGCGCAAGACCATAGCCGAGTACATGACAAAGCACCGGGGGGTCCACTTCACTCCCAACCAGGTTGTTGTCACGCCTGGCGGCAAGCCGATCATGTTCTTTGCAATCATGGCATGCGTTGACCCGGGGGATGAGGTGATCTATCCCAACCCCGGATTCCCGATCTACGAGTCGGTCATCAACTTTGTCGGTGCCACGCCCGTGCCGCTCGCTCTGGAGGAATCGAAAGGCTTCCGGTTCGACATCAATGAACTGCGGCGGCTGATTACCCCGAGAACGCGGATGCTGATCATCAATACGCCACAGAACCCGACGGGGGGCATCCTCACAAGCGACGACCTCGAGCAGATCGCCGAGCTTGCCGTGCAGCATGATCTTATCGTGCTATCGGACGAGATTTATTCACGCATTATTTACGATGGGTTCACCCATACCAGCATTACGCGGTTTCCCGGGATGCCGGAACGGACGATCATTCTTGATGGGTTCTCCAAGACGTATGCAATGACGGGCTGGCGGCTAGGGTTTGGTGTCATGCCGGAATGGCTGGCGCCGCACGTCGCCCAGTTGCAGATCAATGCCACGTCCTGCACTGCGAGTTTCACGCAGGTTGCGGGCATGGAAGCGCTGGCCGGGCGACAGGATGCTGTAGAAGGAATGGTTGCCGAGTTCAAACGCAGAAGAGATGTGATTGTGGACGGGCTGAATGCCATTCCGGGCGTTCGCTGCCACAAGCCGCTTGGAGCGTTTTATGTGTTTCCGAATATCATGGGGACAGGGAAACCTTCGAGGTTCGTTGCAGAGTATCTGTTAAACGAGGCTGGTGTGGCGGGACTGTCGGGGACCGCCTTCGGTGCCTTCGGGGAAGGGTACCTTCGTTTTTCGTACGCAAATTCAGTGGAGAATATCCGGACGGCTCTCGAGCGCATCCGGACAGCATTTGCCAAAATGTAACAGCCCGACTACATGTATCCACCCTCAAACACGGTAGAATCTCAACAATCTTCGACACCTGTTGTTCTTGAAGGGGTCGGCGACGCTGACCTTACGCTGGGGAGTACCAGGGCTTTGGAGCGCATCAAGCGCTTCGTCGGTTTCCCCGTACACCTTGTGATGGAAGGAGAGCCGGGTGCCGGAAAGAGGTTCCACGCCATGCTGCTTCATGAACAGAGGACACAGGGTGCCGGCGCGGAGTTTGTCGAGGTAACTTCCGAAACGTCACAGGAGATGCTGAGGGCGGTTCTCTTCAATGAAGACCGGAGACTGCTCGAGGGGAAAATCGGAAGGCCGCTCCCCACGCTGGAAGGATATTCCATGTTGTACCTGCATGGCGTCGGCGACTTCAGCATTATGCACCAGACCATGTTATCCCGGTTTCTCATCGAACAGCAGGGTAGTCAACGATCGGCGTATGTCAACACCTGTGTCGTTGTTTCGACCACGACTCCATGGCGTGAGCTGCTCCGGAACAAAGTCCTTATCGAATCCTTTGCACGAAGCATGCAACATTTCGAGATCTGCCAGATCCCGCCGCTCCGTGAGCGCCGCGACGAGCTTCCATCGCTCGTCAAGACTCTTCTGAGTACCGTGAGCCCGAAGGAGGGGTTTGAGTTCTGGAGGGTGACGAAGGAGACGTTCGACCAGCTCAACGCGAGGCAATGGCGGGCGAACGTGTCCGAGCTGAGATACGTGATCGAACAGGCTGCCGTGAATTCCCGCGAGGAAACAGTCGAACTGCCCTCCCCATTCTCCGATGAGATCGATACGGCGTGGGAGATGTTCCGGACAATTCAGGCGGGGAAGCGCCTTGCAGTTGAGGAATCCCTTGCTTCACTGGAGAAATCCGTCATCGAGCGGGCGTTGAACAGATACAACTTTGACCAGCGGAAAACCGCCCGCATGCTTTCCATGACAGAACCCAACCTCATGTATCGCATCAGGAAGTTCAATATCTATATCCCACCGCAGAAGTAACTGACCGGCAACGTCCAGGTTCCCCCTACCCGAGGTTCAATCGGTCCTTTGCGAGACTGAGGATCACTCCAACAATCATTCCGACCAGGTATCCCGATGGAAGGCCGAAAGACAGGAGACCGACAATGAGAGCGATCGATATATCTGAGGTGGAGTCTGCTGTATCCCGGACAAGTCTCAGGAGGGCAATGCTCTCGAAGAGAAGAATTACTCCAAGAATCGGGAGCGGGAAGGCGCGTGTGAACAGTGCAAACCCGTGGCTGAAGAACACGCCGAGAGCAATATAGAGTGATCCGTAGATGACGATCGATCCCCCGGTCCGTGCCCCGAACAGATAGTGTCCTGCCATGCCTCCTGAGCCGTGACACACCGGAATACCTCCCACGAACGGTGCCACCAGGTTCATCACCGAGTAGGTCAATCCAAGTTTTCGCAAGGGCACAGCCCGTTCGGGGAAAAAATCCCTTGTGATGCGCTCGGTTGCAAGCAGGGAGTTTCCAAGGGAGAGGGGGATCTGTGGAAGCGCCAACAACAGAAACCCTTCCACGATATCGGATGGAGTCGGGAGGTGGATGAGGGGTATTGCCAGGCCGAAACCTGATGTGAATGCCGGCCAGGGCTTCTGAAAAAAAATCATATAAAGGATTCCGAGGCCGATCACGGGGACTGCCGGTGGGAACCTCCGGTTTCCCAACAGACTGATGGTGAGCGCAAATGCGAGTGCGGCAAGTATATATCCACCCACTTCATTCGACTGGATGTAATTGAACAACGAGACGTAAGCCAGCTGCAGTCCAAGTCCAAACTGGATTCCTCTCACCACCGAATGAGGAATTGCCCGTGCAAGCCAGTCAAGAGTGCCGGTCAGGGTCATCACCAGCATGACAATGCCGATACTGAGTCCGGCACCGTACACCACGTTTCCTCCGATGTGTTGAGCTATGACCAGTGCGGCAACAGCCTTGAGCGGTTGGACCGGCATGGGAATCCCGTACGTAAGAGCGGTGAAGATCTGGAGTGTGCCGTAGGCAATCAACACGCTTGCGCTGTCCATGCCGGAAACGAGCAGCATCCCGACGATGAGCGGCAGGTCGGTTCCGATATCGCCGAACGCCCCCGAGAATTCGTTCCGGTCGAACCGGACACGGCTCCTGAGTTGCGCGTGCAAGGGCTGTAAAGAACGTCATGGGCACAGTGTGAGTGTCAGAGAAGTGAGCACATCATACTGACTGTTTAACTAAAGTTCAACCTCTTGTGGACCTTCACTCGCCAGGTTCGCCGAAATTAAGAACAGAAAGGGAGATATCCATAACCCCTTCACAGGATAGAAATCCCTTGGTGACGAGCGCCGTTGGCACTTCACAACGAGAAGTGTTACATTTCTGCGGCTTCGTAACCCACATACTCATCATTCATCCTGCCATGCAATCGCTCGTCATTGGAATCGCCGGAGGCACCGGTTCCGGCAAGACCACCGTGACCAACAAGATTCTCGAGCATATCGACAGAGCCCGAATCGACGTCATTCAGCATGACTCGTACTACAAGGACATCAGTGCCCACGGCGGCAAACGGCCGGAGGAAATCAACTTCGACCATCCGAGTTCGCTCGAGACCGATCTGCTCATCCGGCATATCCGGGAGCTGAAGAATGGCAATGGCACCGATGTTCCGATCTACAATTTCACCACTCACAAGAGAATGGACGCGACACGTCATGTGGATCCGCGTGAGATTGTGATCATCGACGGGATCCTCATCTTCACGGATAAGTGTCTCCGTGACCTCATGGATATCAAGCTCTTCGTGGATACCGATGCCGACGAACGGCTTCTCCGCCGCATCAGGCGCGATATCCTTGAGCGTGGCCGTTCCATAGAATCCGTCATGCAGCAGTACATCAACACCGTCAAGCCGATGCATTTGGAATTCGTGGAGCCGAGCAAGGTTTGGGCGGATATCATCATTCCGAGAGGGGCGGAGAACACGGTTGCGATCCAGATGGTTGCATCGAGGATTCATATGATGATGAGAGACCTCGAGGCCGGGGGGAGAGAGAATGCAAAACAATAGAACAACGATTCGTGTGAACCACGACGTCTTCATCTTCAAACCGGGCAAGAAGGCCCATCTCAACGACTACGACCCCGGGTTCACTGGCAAGTTCAAGGATAAGATGGAGGCGCAAAAGAAACTCGCCGACGATATCGAGGCACTGGCAAAGCTGCAGGATGTTCTATATGCGCAGAATACATTTGCGCTCCTTCTTGTCTTCCAGGCGATGGACGCTGCCGGCAAGGACGGCGTTATCAAGCACGTCATGTCCGGGGTGAATCCGCAGGGTTGCCAGGTGTTTAGTTTCAAGGCTCCATCCGTTGAGGAACTGAATCACGATTATCTCTGGCGGACCACGAAAGCATTGCCCGAGCGGGGGCGCATCGGCATCTTCAATCGCTCGTACTACGAGGAAGTGCTTGTTGTGCGTGTGCATCCGGAGTTTCTTGCAAAGGAGCACCTTCCCAAGACTGCGCTTGACGGGGAGGTTTGGAAGCACCGCTTTGAGGACATCAACACCCTTGAGCATCATCTCGTCCGAAACGGGACGATCATCCTCAAGTTCTTTCTGAATGTCTCAAAGAAGGAACAGAAACGCCGCTTCCTCGATCGCATTGACACGCCCGAGAAGAACTGGAAGTTCTCCGCCGATGATGTTGAAGAGCGCCGCCACTGGGATGAATATATGAAGGCCTACGAGGAAATGTTCACCCATACGAGCACGGACTGGGCGCCGTGGTACATCATCCCCGCCGATCACAAATGGTTCACCCGTGCGGCAGTGTCGGATATCATCGTTGCTAAACTCGACTCATTGAACCTCAGGTACCCTGACGTGAGTGCGGAGAGAAAGAAGAGTCTCCTGAAGGCAAGGGAGATGCTGGAGAAGGAATGAGACAGGACCGGGCCGTCACGAATACAACGCACTGCTGAATTCCCGCCTTCGCCTCTGTGTTACCCCGTGATCATCACCGAGAATCCTGAAGATGGCGATACACGCCTTCCGTGCGCCATCGTCGTCGTAGTACCGGTTGGTGCGTATGACGTTGATGAACTTCTCCAGTGCTGCATCGTAGTTGAATGCAGCAAGCTCCTTGAGGGCGGCGAGGTAGCCATTTTTCACGGGGTCCTCAGGAAGTGAGTCTTGGTGGAGCAACTTGGGTGCGATCGCGCTGAACGTCCGGATGGCATCGACCATCGGGAAGTGCTCGGAGTACTCTTCAATGTATGCTACAAGTTCTGCGGCCCTGTCCGGATCCGTTGAAACAAGACTCTCCCCGAGGAGCACTCTCGCATGCTCATTGCCCGGGTCCTCCCGTATGATTCGCTCCAACAACGATTGAGCCTCTGCGCTCTTGTGTTCCTGCAAGAATTGTTGGGCTCGCTCGATGTCTTTGCGGAACTTGTTCGGGAGAACCTTGCTGAGCCATTGGACGACAGCGGTTTCCGGAAGTGCGCCCGTGAATTCGTTCGCCACCTTACCATCAACGAACAGCTTCACGTTCGGGATTCCACGTATGCCGTATTGGGATGCGAGGTCCTGATGTTTGTCCGTATCGACTTTCGCAAGCACCCACCGGTTGTTGTTCTTTGCTGCAAGACGTTCCAGGATTGGTCCGAGCACCTTGCAGGGGCCGCACCACTCGGCCCAGAAATCCACAAGGACGGGGACTGTGTTGCTCCGTTCGATGACATCAGTCTGGAAGTTCGTGGTCTCGTTGTTCATGCTGCGTTTACCCTTTGTCTGTCTCTATTTCAAACTATGAAATTCTTCGGTCAGAGGAAATAGCCCGTCCTCGCCCTCAACGCACATCCAGGGGACGAGCGCGCCGAGGGATTCGGCACATCAGGACTTGACTCTCTCGATCGAACCCCTTAAATTTGCCGCGGGGACATTGTTCTCTACAAACCTCTCCAACCAGCGACGTGTGAATGGAGAGGTGTTTTCTTTTTGGGGATGCGGATCAATGTGCGAGAATCCCGAAAGGATGGGTAGGCATGCCGACCTATGAATACCACTGCAACGACTGCCAGAAGACATTCACTGCTCTCCTGACGATTACCGAACACGAGAAGACACCGTCACCGGGCTGCCCCGGTTGCGGAAGCAAGAACACGGTCCAGTACATTTCAGGTCCGACCGTGATTACGTCAAAGAAGAGCTGACCCTCCAGCAGACAGGGTCTCCTTCTGACCTCGATACGCTTCGAGAATTCCCAGCACGGTAAGCGCCTCGGACCATGCCTGGTGGTTGCAGACTCCTGCGGGCTTGCATTGGTCGCCATGCAGGACTTCAGGGATGCAGCCAAGGGAGAACTTCCTGAAGAGCATCAGATTGCTTGTGAGGTGTCTAAGTCCTGGCTCTCGCAGTCCATGCCTCAACTCTGCAAGTGCTGTCCAGCCGGTGAAGAGCGGCCAGACGCTTCCGCAGTGATAGCCTGAAGGGGTGTACAGCGGGTTGTCACTTGCGATCAATCTGACCCCCCAGTCGGTAGAGAATCGTTCCGAGGCAAATGCTCGCAGGGATCGAGCCGTCTTCTCATGGTCCGTCACCCCGAGGTATGCTCCAACCGTCGATAGTATGGTTTGCTGGGTGTTGAATGTCCCGTCTCCGTTCTTCGCGAAGCTGTAGAGTCCCGTGGACTCATTCCAGAATTCCTCGTTGATGATACGCCGGACGTGCTTTGCCTCTCGGCGCCATGCGTGTTGCTCCTTGTTCCTCTTCAGCTTCTCTGCAATGTACGCAGCCTCTTCAAGCGAGGCACACCAGCAAGCATTGAGGTAGAGTTCCGCGTGCGCCGGGAAAAGAGGTCCGCCTTCGATCCATCCATGACCGATATTTGTATTCTCGATCAGATGGTCACCGTCTGTGTCGGTGGAGAAACAGAAATTGATGGCCTTCAGCAGACGTGGGAATTCGTGCCTGACGAATCCGCGGTCACCGCGCGCGCGCAGATAGCGGCCCATCAGCAGAATGTACAAGGGAGTTGCATCTGCTGCGTCGTAGTGCACGTGGCCGCTCGTGGTGATCTCATGGGCAATTTTGCCGGTGATGTCCTGATAATTGCCGAGGAACTCCAGCACACTGCGCACTTTGGCAAAGTCGCCATACGCCAACATCGCAAGAGCTGTCCACACCGAGTCACGCCCAAAATACCACGCATATCCCGGTCGCCCGCTCAGGATGTGTCCGCCGTCCCATCCCGATTGACTGGTTGCATATCCCGCCATGAGCGATGTACCAAGGCCGGGCGTTTCAACAAAGAAGCGATCCGTTGCAGCAACAGCCCACCTGTAGCTTTCATCCAGGGTCGGGTCGGAGGTGTGAACGTTTGGTGACCGTGAAAGAAGCGATTTGAAGTGTCTTGCCTGCTCGTTCAGACTTCTCAACGGATGCGTGCAGATTCGTCTGTATGCTCTTATTGCTTCGCTCTCACTGACGGATGATCCTGCGAACGCTATCGTACAACCGAATTCTCCCGGTGCGAGCACGTATCTGAGGCCAATTGCCACTTGCACACCCCCGGCAGGCGTCCCTGCAAATCTGCCCATGCGATCCTCGATTTCAGAGTAACGTCCAAGAGCATATTCTGCCGGTTGCTGGGAGCCACCAATGACGGATGTTGCATTTGCCGACTCCGCGTGTACCACAACTGCTTGCAATCCATCATCCCAACCATAGGTGAGTGACCCGGTTGCCTGGTCCGAGAGTGGCCACATGATGCGAAGGTCAATTGTGGCCGTCAACATGATCTCGATCGGATGGTTCCCATGCGTCTTGAAATGGAGGACTCCCGCGGGATATTTCAGGTCGGAGAATGTTGTCTCCTCGATTTCCATTCCGTGCAAGACGAACGTGCGTGTAATTGACTCAGGTCTGACATTGATTTTCGGTTGCAGCCTCTCAGCCCATTCGGCTTCTCGATTGCCTATCCTGAATCCAATCTTGACATCCTTGACAATGCGGACCGGGTGTGCCCATACCTCTTCAATGCCTTTGTCTTCAGTCCCCATAATGAGGATTCTTCTTCCGCCGACGTCGAAGGAATTGTTTGTCGCCTTGTCCCGCAAAAGGGAGAGACCGCTCGAGTCTGGACGCCATTCGACCGGGTGGGTGACCGGAGGTCGTGAGTGCCGTTGAGTCCATCTCACCGTGCGTGGCGAGAATGTCCAGTAGCTTCTGCTTGTTCGATTGGGAGAGCTACCGAGGTACTCCAGACAATTCGATGAGAACAATTCGAGGTGAGGCCTGAATCTGTTCTGCTGATCGGCGAAGAACATGAATGACCCGACAGTCAGAACTCTCCCCTTACCGAATTTGTATTCTACTGCAACTCGCCAATCTTCATCAAGCTTAATGTATTCGCGTTCCACCGCTACGACGTGGCCGTTCTTTGGAAGAGCGGGTGCTTCGTAAAAGGCTGCTGCAAAGTCTCGGTCGGCGGTCGGACTCCAGGTGTACACAGCTCCATACAACCCACTGAAAATTGGATGGCCCCGAAAGCTGCTCAAGCCCCGGATATCGGGATACTTCTCGGCCCAGCAGGTTCTGTTCCACTTGCCTTTCTCAAGGATGTTCTGTCTGACTTCCTCGAACCCGAGGTCGACAACGCACTGCGCCGCAAGCAACGTGAGAAAAAGAGAGCCGCCACGGTCGACAAACTCTCTTATTGAGGAAACGACGGACGGATCACGCACAGCAGGAGGGAGCTCGATTGATGAATCGAAGTGCCACCAGAGGATGGAAAGTTGTCTGAGGGAGGTTGGCGTTTTGATGAGTTGACGAAGAGAAACCCGTCTGCAATGGAATCTCCTCTGTTTCTTGAGGAACATCCATCCCGCCAGCTCTTCTTCGGACAAGTGTCTGGAGTCGGCGACGAGATAGCCAATGCGCTTCACTTCAACTCAACCGTCATCATGTAGTTCCGTTCGAAGAGCTCATTCCATACCCAACGGTCATCCGAAGTCTGAAGTCCGATCCGAAGAGCGATCTTCTTGCCCGGATGGAGATCAAGCCCGAAGGCATCATTGCGCGGAATTCTGACGCTCAGGACATATCGCGGCTTTTGGCTGGGAGCCACGTTCGGCGGACGCAGACGATCAATCGCCCGGCGGTCTTCAGATTCCGGTGCCACGCGCCGGGTTTCCACCTTGAGGTCCGTGAGTTTAAGGATATCCTTTCTGTCCTTCGGAGGATCGACCCAACTTGAACAGTCTCTCAGGTAGTAATCGACGGTCTTGACTGTATCCTTGTTGCAGGCAATGCGGATCTGAAAATTGTCAAAGCCATGAAACCATCCATCATCATTGGCATCGATCTGTATGAGCATGTTTTCAGGCGTTGCTGAGGTGTAACCCATCACCAACGCGCTGTCATTCCAATGAGCCGTGATTCGCTCGCCATCGGAGGCAGTGGCAAATGTATATGGCCCACGGATGGCAAGCTCACCGTCGCCGTCGAATCGCCTGATCTCGGGTTTGAATGGATACAGAGGTTCCGGATCCACCGCGTCGTTCAATCTATCGCCGTCCGTGTCCTTGTTCGTTGAGTGAGCATCCCTCGCGATGATCCTGCCATCACTTCCTGCAGGTCATTCAACCCATCGCCATCAGTATCCTTTTTTGTCGGATCTCCGCCGAACCGTTTCTCATCAAAAGGAAGTGATGGATCGTCATCCGGCAATCCGTCGTGGTCGAAGTCTCGCGTTTGTGCGAGAGTGCCGAATTTCAGGTCCAGCCACCGGTGGGGTTCAGCATTGCGAATGATGTGCGCGTTGAAATCGAAGTCTTCGCCAAACCGTCCCGGCATTTTCCATGGCTGATCGGCGTGGTAGTACTCAGGATAACCGCTTGCCTCCATCAGTGCATCGATCTGATGGTGGAACTCATGAGTGATGAGCCAATCCTGTCTGCTGAATTTATCCTGGAATGGATTGCCGGTATAGCCGGTGGTCTTGCCATATTTCCAGGGCGCAGGGACACCATTCGTCCCGCCGCCGTAAGCCTGCCGGATATTGATGCTATCCGTCTTCGATGGGTCTCTGAGAGCGCTTGTGCGTCGGAGAGGGTAGTTCACCCAGGCATAGGGACACACGAGTCCGGCATAGTATGCAGGTGTTCTGCCGAAGTGCTTCACAGCTCGTTCAAAATCGCGTGTCACCCGCTCGTTGCATGAAAGCCAATAGGGGTCCTTGTCTCCCAGTTCATGAAGCCACAGGGTATCTTCCACGACGAAGAAATCGAAATCCAGCACAACCTTGCACGACGAATTCCTGTAGTAGAACTCGGTGTTGAACTTGCATGCCTCTCTCAAATAATTCAATTCGTCTGCAGTGATGGTGCGGCCATCCGGGACTTGCGGGTATTTGTCCTTCGGATACACATCACGATAGCTGATCGTCCGGTACACCATGCACAACACCGGTAGCCGGGTATACGCCATCATCGAGGTGTCTGCCGGTGGAGTGGTAAATCGATATTCCTTTGGTTCAACCTCTTCGGCGGGAATCACGTTGAGTACCGGGGCAGGCCTGAATGAGTATCGCGTAAGAGGTGTGAGTGCGTCGAGGGTCACGGCGTTCAACCAATGTACGGCCTTGCCGGCGGTGGTGTGCCATGCGGTGCCATCAGATGAGTATGTGAGAGATGGTCCGGCAGGACTTTGTCTGGGCCAGGTGATGATGACCCGGTCGGATGAAAGTGCATCAACATCGACCCGGGGATCTTCGAGGCTTTTGTCGATGAAGACAAGGCGGCTGTAGTCGGCAATAACCAATTGATCATTTCCATGGAAATCGATGCATCGCGGCGCGATCAGTCCGCCGATGGATGTTGCAGTAAATGACCTGAGGTACCTGCCATTGAGCTCGAATTGGTGGACGGCGTTGGCACCGGGATCGGCAACAAAGAGAGTCGGAGTGGTTTGCCGCGACGTTGCATAGTCAGTCAGCAGACAGGAAGGCGCAACGAGCCGCTCGGTGATTGAATCGATGACAGTTCCGGATTCATTTTCGACAAGGATTGCCTTCTCAGAAATCACGTAGCGATGCTCTCCCGCGATCACCTCACGGCGCGGCAGAGGCTTCATCTTGAGCACAGACTCTTCGACGAGTCGTCCACTCGGGTCGACGGTTTGCATCATGCCTTGTTCCGGATTATAGATGGCGAGGTTCTGTCCTGCCGATTGCACATAGCCGACGTGCCTGAGCTTCACGAACGAACCTTTGGCGGGTCTTGGCGGTGCTGTATTTTCTCCTTGTCCCACCACCCGGACTGATGCGAATTCACTTGTCCCGTCGGAGGCCTGCAGCCCGACGAATCCCGAGCCGAAGACGAGATGCTCATCGACCCCAACCAACTTGCCGTTGACGAAGATTGCGTACTGTCTCTTCTCCGGATCGACACTGATCTTCAACACTGTCCAATCGACCGGCATCGAATCAACGTCAAAGACATTGGTTGCTGTGTACTCGCCTGCCGCATTCATGTATCCCGTCAAAATGCTCTTCTCATCGAAGCGGATCATGTGTGACAGGGCTTTGGAGCCGGTCGTCTCAAGACTAAAGTACACCCCAGCCCTGATGCCGCGCATCCTAACCTCGATGAAGAACCGTGAAGTCCCATACACGTAGCATGGGGATGCAAGAATCTGATCGTAGTCAGTTGTCGAGATCTTCAGTTTGTCGTTGTCGATCTTCCATAACCCTGATGTCGACTTCCACCGGGGACCGAGTTCTATCCTCTTGAAATCGTCGGAGAACCAGGTTGTCTGTGACGATCCAGGGGGAGGAAGGAACGCCAGGAGAAGCAACAGGATGAGTTTCGGCATCGGGAATCAAACCTTGTTGATGACGTCAAGCAGTTTATCCATCGGGACGGGTTTCTGGAGAAACGCGTCGATGCCCACGGAGAGGATCTCGGCGGCAGAATAGAACTGGGCATACCCCGTCACCATGATGATTGGGAAATCGGGGGCGGCTTCCTTCACCTTCTTTGAGAATTCCAGGCTATTCATTTTTGGCATATCGAGATCGAGAATTGCGAGACCGGGAATTGGATCCATCATCGCGGCCAATGCTTCTTCACCGTTTACCGCCTGGCTTACAGAAAGCCATGACCTCCAGGCGCTGTTGCCAGCATCACGCGAACGTCATTATTGTCGCCAACAACCAGAATGCGCGAGCCGGTTCCACGAGTGCTCGCGTCAACGTGAGGTGTGAAGGGAGAGCACCATCGCGTACGTTACATGCGCTGGATGACTTCGAGCAGCTTGTCCATATGCACAGGCTTCTGGAGAAACGCGTCGGGATGCGAAGCCGTGATCTCCTCTGATGTGTAGAACCGGGCAAACGCCGTTACCATGATCACCGGGAAATGCGGGTTGATATCCTTGATGCGCTTGGTGAATTCAAGTCCGTCCATATGCGGCATGTCCAGATCGACGATGACGAGGTCGGGCGAGAACTGCTGGATAATCGAGAACGCTTGTTCCCCATCAACCGCCTCGGCAGCGTTGTATCCCCACATGGTAAGTGTTTCCGAAAGAAGTTTTCTGAAGTCTTCGTTATCATCAATGACGAGGATGGTTGAGCCTTGTTTCATTGAGTCCCTGTCGTATTATGGCGTGAATGGGAGTTTCGGGCACTCCAATAATAATACACTGGCACCCCCAAAGCAAGGAAGATAATTCCAGCGAAAGCCTGTTCAGGCTTCTCGATGAGGGTGTTCACCACAAACCAGGCGGCCAGCAGCACAAAGAACAGCGGTGTAACAGGGTATCCGAGAGTTTTGTAGGGCCGATGTGTGTTCGGGAGCCGCCGGCGCAAAATGAGCACACATGCAGCCGCCAGCCCGAAGAAGATCCAATCGGTAAACACCACGTACGAAATGAGATTTTCGAATGTCCCCCAGAAAAGGATCAGGGTGATGGCCCATGCAGATTGCAGGAGAATGGCGTTCGCCGGAGTGTTGAAACGCGGGTGGACTGACGCGATCTGTCTGAAGAAGATTCCGTCTGCCGCCATGGCATAGTAGATCCTCGGGGCAGTGAGTGTATAGATTCCCGCTGTCCCGAATGTGGAGATGAAGATCGCCAGGGCGATCACACTGCCCCCGATGGGTCCAAAGACGACAGAGACTGCGTCCGCAGCAACGCGGGGTGAGTTGCCAATTGACTCCGGCGACATCAGCAGCATGTACGCGATGTTGATCGCGACGTAGACGACCGCAACGGTCAGTGCACCGATGACCATCGCGAACGGGACACTTCGTTCCGGGTCCTTTGCCTCACCTGCTGTGAACGAGGCATGTTGCCAGCCCCCGTACGACCACAAGACGCCAACCATCGCCGCGGCCAGAGCACTCGCAAGGCCAGGAGGTGCCGTCCCGGCTGTCGCGTTGAACATCGTCACCGTGCCCGATCCCCACACAAATCCAACGACAATTACGCCCGCAATGCCGATGAGCTTGAGCACTGTGAAAACATCCGAGAACATTCCTCCCGCCTTTACTCCACCGACATTTACCACCGTAAGAAAAACGAGCCCGAGAATCGCGACGACTTTGATCCCCGTCGGGCCGAGCGGAATGAAGAACCCAAGGTACGTCGAGAACGCGATGCTGAGGGCGGCAATTCCTCCAGTATTGACGACCAGGAGGTAGGCCCAACCAAACAGGAAACCGAAGAGCTTCCCGTACGTTCGTGAGAGATAGACGTAGACACCGCCGGCGCCAGGCATCATTCCAGAGAGTTCGGCGAAGGTGAGTGAACCCGCAAGCGCCATCACGCCGCCGATGACCCACACGCCGAGGATCAGCAGAGGGGATTCAAGATTTCTGGCAATGAGTGAGGGAGTGAGGAAGATCCCCGAGCCGATCGTGCCGCCGATTGCGATCATCGTGAGGTCGAATCTGGTGAGGGCACGCTTGAGCTCGATCATGGATGAGCAGTCGGCAGGTTAGTCATGGATGCATTCTTTGGTGGTGTCGACGGTTGCGCGCATTTCTTCGGGGGTGCAATAGAAATGGGGCGAATAGCGGAGCAGTCCTTCCCTCAGACCTGTAGTGATCTTTCTCTCCATCAACCGTTTGAAGATCGCCTTCGCATCAACTGCAGGTGCGAATCGTATTGTTGTAATGCCCGCACGTTCCCGCGCATTGACGGGCGAATAGAGCTCAATGCCATCGATATCCTGGAAACCATCAATGAGGATTTGTGTGAGAGCAAGAATGTGGGCCTCGATTGCTTCTTCGCTGAACTCCAGAATCGTTCGCAAAGCCGCGTGCATCCCCCAGAGACTCGGCATGATGAGCGAGCCGCCTTCATACCGCCGGGCGGTTGTATCCAGAGGCTGTGTGTAATTGTGGAAGTCCCACGGGTCTGCAACACTCAGCCATCCGAGGTTCTTCTGGTGTATCTGAGCCTGGAGTTCTTCGGTGAGTAGAGGAAGCCGGTCCCGTGTGGCGACATCTGCCACTTCTGGCCGCCGGCAGCAAGCGCATCAATCTTCATTGCCTGGACATCCAGCTTGATCGCTCCGACGGCCTGGATACCGTCGACTGCGAAGATGGCACCTCGTTGTCTGCACATTTCCCCGATTGTTGCCAGGTCTGCCCGGTACCCGGATAGGAATTGCACCGCACTCAATGCCACGAGTCGCGTTCGTGATGTTATTGACTCTTCGATCTGGTCCGGTGTAACTCGTCCATCCAGGGCTTTGAGCACATCGAGTTCCACCCCAATCTGTTTCAGGTTGAGGTAGGGCCAGACATTGGCCGGAAATTCGATGTCGTTCAGAAGAATCCGGTCGCCGGATTTCCAGTCAATCCCGCCTGCAATAATGTTGATCGCATCGGATGTATTCGCAGTCAGCGCAATTCGTTCAGTCGATTCGGCATTGATGAGTTGTTGGACGAACGACCTCACCTCAGCCACCATGGGAAGGTCTTCCCAGTACGTGTCGATCTTTCCCTCGGAACGGTCACGGTAATATCTGGTGACTGCATCAAGTACGCGAGTTGACATCGGGCTGGTACCGGCATGATTGAGGTAGATCTTGCCCTGCAACGTATGGGGGAAAAGAGAGCGGGCGCGAGTAAGTCTTTCCGGGGAAAGTAGTCCTTGGGATGCAGGATTCATGCTACTGTTGCTGATCCTCCGAAAACTCCTCGTTGATGATCCGGACTATTCTGACCATCGATCTTGTCTCCGGTGTCTCATAGTTTTCCGGTGTCGTGTATCGATAGGCTCTGTATGTGTCACGTGTCTTGATCTCAACAACGTAGATGAATCCATCCTTCATGGGGCCTGTCGCTCTGAGGTCCAGACTGCTCTCGTCCGGGAGGGTAAGCAATCCGGCTCCTTCAAGACTGGTCCAGAGAAAATCCCAGCCGTTGAGAGGTTCAATTTCCACAACCACACCTTCTTTCTTCTTTGGAGGCGTGATCGAAACAAGGTTTCCCTGACCAACGACGACGATCTGCTTCTTTTCATTCAGTGTGAGATGTTTGCCAGACCACGAGCCCGAGAGCCGTTGGAGTACATACCCTTCAGCGACATCGACAGAGATTGTCGGTTCCCGCCAGATCCGGATCTCCATATCGCCGTTCTTTACTGCGGCTTCCCGAAGATCGCCGAGCCCTGCCTCATCCCCCCGCATCTCGATTGCCGGTGTGAGCTGCATATTTCGGAGTTCGTGGCTCTTGCCAGCGTCCTGATAACATGAGCTGCCCGTGCTTGTAACTTGAAGTAGCAACACCGCGGCAATGCCGAGTGGAATTTGACTCACCAGGGACTTCATGGAGCTCCGGGAGGCATGGCCTCATTCATTGAAGTGATGGAGAAAGATAAGCATTTGGACATCAACTTCAACCGCTGTAAGGGATGCGCTTTGTAGTGGAGCAGAGGCGTCTTCCGCAAAACATGATCCAACATGTTCCCGGAGATATTGGATGAGGCAGTTACATGCCGATCTTTGAAGGATGTCCGACTGTGAACGAAGTCATCGAGATCGAACCCAGCAATGTTCTGTCGTTGAAGAACTTGATTTCCTCATTGTCACTTTTCAACCCCAGGACATAGAGCATTGGGAGGTAGTGCTCAGGGCTCGGAATGGATAGTGCGGCTGCTCTTCCAAGAAGTTGATAGTTGATAAGTCCCTGATGATCATTGCGGGCGATGAGCTGTTTGAATCGCTCATTTGACTCTTGTGCCCACTCAAATGTCCCATCGGGATTCTGCCAGTCCACCAGCCTCAGGTTGTGAACCATGTTGCCACTGCCGATGATGAGTACGCCCTTCGTCCGCATCGATGAGAGTTCTCGTGCCAGCTCGTAATGCCAGGGTGCCGGTTTGGTATAGTCAAGACTCATTTCGATGATCGGCATATCGGCGTTCGGGTACATATGCTTGACAACACTCCAGCAACCATGGTCAAGTCCCCAGCTCTGGTCGAGCTCGACGACTGCTTTCTTGATGACTTCCTTTGTCTGCGCCGCCAGTTGCGGACTTCCGGGTGCCGGGTATCGCACATCGAACAATTCCGGGGGGAACCCAGAGAAGTCATGGATGGTCTTCGGTCTTTCCATCGCCGTGACATACGTGCCCTTGGTTTCCCAGTGCGCCGAGATGCACAGAACGGCCTGCGGCTTCGGCAGTTCACTTCCGATCACCTGCCAGCCCCGGGAGAATTCATTGTCTTCGATTGCATTCATCGGGTTGCCATGTCCGACAAACAGCATTGGCATGGTCTCCTTGCCAAGATGGAGCCCTTCGCTGAATTTCCTGAGATCTTTCAGAGATGCCATGCCAAGGTTGATTGTATGGTTCTTCTGGCAGATTGTTTGAGAAACCTAATCACCATCACGCTGAACGAAGTCGAAGCGTGTCATTTGTGGCGCCTGACAGGGTTCGACTTCGCTCACCCTGACGCCGACCCTTTGGAATCAGCCATTTCAACAACCTGATAAACCGCTGCCTTACATTTGGATATCAATCGCTTTGCCCAATGTGCTGGATGCCTTCTTCGATCCATCGACCCAAACCGTGAACTGACCTCGTTTGAGTTCGACCCGGATTCTTTTCCCTCGCACTAATACATCTTCAAGCACAAAATGCTTCAGACCGAACGGGAGTGGATCGATGACCATCTTGCCGGCCTCCGGCCTAATACCACAAACGTATTTGATGATGAGATCGTTCACCCAGGAATGCTGGTAGTCGTCGATACCCCGGTATGTGCTTGGTTGACCCGTGAATGGATTGTAGTGCTCGAAGCAGTTTGGTCTGGCGGGATCTCCATCAAAGAACATCATCATCACATATCTGGAGATAAACTCTGCCGCGATCTTCCTCAGTTTCCGATCGTTGAATCGTATTGCCGATTGTGCAAGTGCCTCTGCAATATGGCTGTTCGTCATGGGCCACACGCGGCCGTTCCACGGACAGTTCATGCGCTTGCCTTTCCATTCCGGTGCGGCTGAGAAGAACTCGTCATCCGCACTTGATGAAGGAACAGGAAAATTCGTCCAGAACTCTTTCGGATTCAAGAGATGTCGCTTCAATCCAGCGAGGTGTGCCTCCGAGACGATATCTGTGAAGTATGGATAGAAACACACGGCCGCCTTCACCTTCGTTTGCTGACCGGTGACAGGGTTGACATCGAAGAACATCTCCTCATCGGGGTCCCACATCTTCTCGAGGACTGTCGATTTGATTCTCGCCGCTTCCATTTTCCAGAGGTCAGATTCATCGGCCTTGCCGAGTTCCTTCGCTGCATATTCCAACGCCCGTTTGAGCTCATAGATGTACACAGTCACGTCGACACCCTTCAGCCTGAAGACCTCTCCCCAGTTGTCCTTGTCTGCATTTGCGTTCACGGCGGTGTAACGGTGCATGAACTCCTGTCCTGTCTCATAGTGGTTGTCGATGTCGTACAAGCCGCTGACTTCCTCATCCCGTTCGCGGTCGAAGTAGTACGCGTACTTTTTCAATCCATCGTACACCAGGGCAAGATAGTCGGTGGATGGATGGATGGAGTGGAGTTGAAGAAGGGAGTTCCCCCAGTTGGCGTGGTAGAACATCTCCTGCCGGTAGAAGTTGACGTCGATATATCCCCGGAACCCACCATCGTCGCGCTGGTTGTCGATAAATGTCAGCAGACTTCCCCGGGCAAGATCGGGTGTGTGCATCCATCGGTTTTCAAGCATGTGACACATCGCGCTGTACGAGATGGGTGCTCTGAAGTATCCGATCCCTTCGCAAACGAACGGATGCTGGTAGTTGTGTTCACCCGATGTGATTGTGTTAAGCTTGAGCCCGTACCAGCGGTACCAATAGTATCGGGTGAGATGTTCATCGGAGCAGTCGAAGTATGGCACACTGCTGAAGTGATCGTTCCAGTTCATCTCACTCAAATCTGTCGGATTCCCTCCGCCCAGAGCGATTTTCAGATTCTGTTGAGCTTCGGGGACGGAAGAAGCGACTGCGAGCGCTGTGCACAGGTGTTCCTGCGTTCGCGCTTTGATCGTAAGCTCAATGTGCAATGCCATGAAGAGCACGCCATCGTTTGTCACGCCAGTGGTTTGTGATGCACTCGAAAGTTTGCCAGCCGAGAACTCTTCGAAGAAAGGGGTCAGGTTCCATTCCGGAGGAGGTATTCGGCCTTCGCTGAGTTTGATGGCGGAGGATTTGATCTTGCGGTTCAGGCCAAAGGCTGTCGCATAGTGAAATTCCGGATGATCCGGGTTCCTGAGAGCCCGGGTGTATTCAAGTGTGTTGTTCCGGCGTTGAATTTCGCTCAGCCAGGTTGTGTGTTTTGACGGATGCGTCTCCTGTGCGGTCCAGACGACAAGATGAAGTTTCCTGACTTTGCCGGAGCGATTAGAAATTGAAATGCGTGCGAGGGCAACATCGTTGGAGAGGATGGATTTCTGTTCTTCCACGTCCAGTCCTGGCTCCGATGCAATAAATCTCTGGGTCAGGACTGAGGGATTCCACGTTCGATTCTTTTTCTGCAGAACAACTTCCTTCCCGTTCGCGTCGAGCAGCGTCCATGTAAAAAATGGCTCAACGTCGATATTGTAGTACTGCCCCTTGTCCCAGAACCCGGGACGGTCGAGAAACACTGGAAAGGGAGGAGCCCAGAGCAAGCGGTTGCCTCCGCCGAGATACCACTTGTCCGGACGCTCCAGGTACAAGAGGGGATCGAACCTTTTCATTTGAGGATGAGAGAGATTTCTTTCTGGACGAACTTTTGTCCGGGCACGACGTCAAACCTCACCTTGAGCAGATCATGCTCGAGGACGGCTCCATTGACCGATTGGATGTGCCGGGGTTGCGATACCCTCAGCGTGGTTTCAGAGCCGCCCAGTCCCTCAAGCACGAGCCTGGCTTTCTCAGGATGCCCGAAGTACAATCCCTGAAACACGACTTTCGGCCCCGAGTTTGGCTGGCCGATCGCGATATCGGATTCGGGGAATGAGAGATCCGTTGCATAGGGAAGTCGGAATTCGACGTAGTCACCGTTCCGTAAATCAAATGTCCGTGCATTCGGGAAGGGAATATTGTATGGCCGGTTCGGCCCCTCGATCATGGCCCCCGGCCCGAAATATGTACGGCCCGCATCCGTTCCGTTCAGCAGCGATTGAGTATACCATGCGACCATCGGATGCGCAAATGATATCTTGACATGAGTAGGCATGCGGGACTCCGTGCCCATCCTGAGAGACACCGAGGTGTCGCTCTTCATGATCACAAAATCATACTTCTCGCCAGCCATCGTCAGGTTCTTTACCTGTATGCTATCCCATCCTGCTGGCAGGTACGGGCTGAAGCTGATCGTTCTGCTGATCGCATCGACCTCCAGTCCAAGCAACCCCCGCACAAGTGGCACCATATAGCCCGTCGTGGAGAACCCCTGGTGATGGTAGGCTTCGCCGAGTTTCTCATTCATGTCTCCAGAAAATACCTCCGGAACCACCCCGAGAGCATGGTCGAAAGCGTGATGGATGTTTGATTGAAGAACCCGGTATGCCGGCAGACTATAATGATGCTTGAACTGTGCTGTGTTGAAGAAGGATGCAATGAAAGGCCACACCGCTCCGTAGTTGTAGTTCGTTGGCTCGAACAACTCTGATTTGTTGGAGAGCGAACGAACACCCCAATCGGTGCAGATGTCGGCGCCGTTCAATGACTCGATGCTTTGTCCGGTGCGATCTTCGTCCAGAAGCCCGAACATCATGGCGACACCCGACCATGGGGTCTTTTCGTGCACCTGTTCACCCTTCTCTGTTGCGCCATAACTGTAGAAGCCTTCCTTGTGCAGCCAGAATTTTGCCTCCAGCTGCTGCTGCGCCCTCCTGAATTGTCCATCAGCCTGTCTCTCCATCACACTGTCCCCGACAAGTCCAGCCATGTACTTCATCTCCTTCACTCCTTGTACCCAAACGCCGCAGGTGTACACGTCAGCATAAATCCCTACGAGCTTTCCGAATTCAAGCGCTCCGAGTCCGGCTCCTTTCAGGTCCATCAGTCCGTCGCCATCACTGTCTTTGCTCAGGCACCATTCGTATGCCTGCTTCACCGATGGCCAGCTTCGTTTCAAAAACTCCACGTCACCGCTGGTTCTCACATAGTCACCCATCGCAACGAGATACCATGGAGTCGTGTCGGCATGGTTGTAACCATAATGATAGTCATTCCACCAATCGCAAAGGCCATCACTTTGCGAGAGTTCATGCGCCATCTTTCCAACGTCTGTTGCTGGGTCGTTCGGGTTCCTCTTTCGGATCGGGAAATTGTCCTGTCTCTGCCACTTTTGTGTAAAGGCCAGGGCGTCTTTCACCTTCGAGTAATCACCGTAGCTGTTGATGGCAAGCGAGTTGATGAATGCATCGCCCCCGAAGAACCACGCGAAACCCGGACGCTCACCGCCTCCCGAAAGTCCAAAGCCTGCAACGAGTCCCGTCCCAAGCTTCGGATTCGTGACCATCAGATTGTCAAGCGCCACCTTTCCCCATTCGTACGCAAGATTGAATTCCTTGTCGGGGGTAATGACCTGCATTGTTGAGGCACGCAGATTCTGATAATAGCTGTAGTTTTGTTGATAGTAAGATTCCGCATTCTTCCATAGCTTGTTGTACACAGCCCTCACGGAATCCATTTTTGTTTTTGCGGGGCTTCCTGCAATGACAATTGGGATGAGCTTGCCGTCGATGTCGCCCGGCTTCACATCGATCTTGAATTGGAGCGGGTTGTCTGCAAACATGTGTGCGGGAGGTGCAGCCATCTGTTGTGCGAGAGGCGAGCCGCAAAGAAACATCGCACGCCACTGTCCCTCGGAAATCACGTAGGCATGGGAATCATCATCCCAATAGCTGAACTGTCCACCGATCCCTGCCGGCCACATTGGCTGCATAACAGGAAGAAATCCCGCGACGATGGTGAGCGGCGTTGTTGAATGAACATCAAGCAGAAGAATGGCTCCAGGCTCATCCCGCGGAACAAGGATAATCTCCTTGACGGTGAAGGATTCATAGGTGTACGTGAGAATCGTTGCTTCGGGAGTTACAGAGATCGCGCGAACAATATCCCTGGCCAGTATGGGTTGGGTTGATGTGCCGAGGAGAAAGGAGAGCTCGAAGTTTCTAAGCGGCTTCCACGGCCACACCCACATTTCGAACGTCCCGCTTTCGTACCCCATGATGCCCGCCCGCGTGCCGATCTTGTCAAAGTACTGCAATGGTTGGGCAGGGCGGGTCAGTTCGAGATCGTTGGGATGGATGGCGAAGCTTGGTACAAATGCTGATTGGGAGAGTGCCATAGAGGTTACCCAAAGCAGGCTGAAGTGAAGAACGAGACGGTGGTTCATAGTGTTCCTTTGAAGAATAGAAAGCAAAAATCAAAGATCAAAAATCAAAGGTTAGAAGGCTCATTTTCTTGATTTCAGAGTGATGATGCTTGCGGCGCGGATGTTCGCTATCTCCTCCATCTCCTTTGCGATCCATCCGGCATTTTGGTTTTCTTTTATCCTTTCATTCCTGTCATCGTTATTCCACGTACAAAATACTTCTGTGCAATGAAGAACACAATCACAATCGGCAGCATGACGACAACCGCAGCGGCCATCTGGTGAGGCCAGTCTGTTGTGTACATGGTATTGAAATTGGCGATCCCAAGCTCAAGGGTTCGCATGTCTGTCCGGCTGGTGACGATCAGGGGCCACAGGAAATCCTTCCAGCTCCCCATGAAGGCGAAGATGGCGAGTGTCGCAAGCGCCGGCCTGGAAAGAGGAAGAACCACTCTCCAGAAGATGGTGAATTCCGAGGCTCCGTCGACACGTGCGGCGTCTTCAAGGTTCTTCGGAATTGTCTGGAAGAATTGCCGGAGGAGAAAAATTCCCCATACGCTGGAAACGGTGGGCGTGAACAATGCCCAGTACGTATTCATCCAACCGAAAATGTTGATGATGAGAAATGCCGGGATGATTGTGACGATGGCGGGTATCATCATCGTTGCAAGATACAGTCCAAAGATCCTATCCCGCCACTTGAACCGCATCCGGGCAAAGGCATACGCTGCCATGGAGCAGAACAACAACTGTCCAATGACTGATGCAGTAGCAACGATCGCCGTGTTTAGAAAGAACCTCCAGAATGGCTGGAGCGTCATGGCCTCGGTGAAGTTCGACCAGCGAGGCTCCAAAGGCAACATCTTTGGCGGAAATTGGTACACCCCTAGCTCTCCCATCAGCGAGGTGCTGATCATCCACAGAAATGGGATGAGCATCGACGCCGCGAGAGCAAGGAGGAGAACGTAATTCAGAATATGCAGGCCGCGCTTCACGGAATCAATCCGTTAAAAGTAAACCTTGATGGTAACCACCGAATTCCGCTTTGTCGACACGTTCACGGTACTGCCTGAAACTTCAAGTGCGCTGCCATCGTCCTCCATGAAATTTGACCTCACCACTCGCTTCGGTTTCCCCGGCAGCGTGAGCCGGGCTTCCGACGGCTGGCCGCTTGCATCGTACCACTGAATTATCCACGCGTCCGAATCCTCACATTTCTTGATTGTTGACAATACAAGATTGGATGGTGATAGGGTGACAAATGAACTTGAGGGGGGCAGCGATCCCTTGTGTCGTTCCGTGAAGACCCCCAACAAGGGATTGTTGAATTCATACCCCCTTCGGACAGTATTCGCATCTCGCCATGTCCCCGCATGAGGATACAGTGCATACGCGATGGAGTGCTTCCCGCGATCGGCCATCGGGTCCGGCCATTTTGGCGAGCGCAGCAACGACAGGCGCATGGTGTTGCCTTTGATGTCGTAGCCATACTTGGAATTATTGAGCAGGCTGACTCCGTACCCGCCGGACGAGACGTCTGCCCAGTTCTCAGCCGGGACTTCCACTTTTGCCTTTTCCCAGCTGTCCCGCATCTGTGTTGACCGACGAATCGTGCCGAAAGGTATCTCATACGCGGCCACCGTGTCCTGCACGGTCAGAGGGAAGGCAACCTTCAGCATTGTCTTGTCTTCCCACCAGTCAACGTCGGTCTTGAAATCAATGCGGTCGATCCCATCGTACAGAATGATGTCTTGCGTGAAGAAGCTGGACGGGAAGTCCTCAGTCGGAAAGTCTTTTTTCGTTCCCGGTTTCAGGTAATCCCGAACTAGACGCAACACAACCCTGACCGGTCCCTTCTCCACGACCTCTGCGCGCCGGAAGGTTGAAGGAAACTTCACACCGGTGAGACCGATGTTCCACGCATCCCATGCGGACGGTTTGTCCTCCAGAAGTTGCAGCTCGTTGCCCGGCCCGCTCAATATCTCTTTGCCTGCTCGCTTGTCCACGATGCTCTTTATCCAGCCAGTCCCGGGGTCGACGGAGATCTTGTATATTGCGTTCTCAACTCCAGCTTCTGACACCGAGAGACTCGTCGCGCCAGTTTTAGGTCGCACAGTGCGCACTTCATAGACCTTGTATCCAACCGAGGGGACGCCTTTGGCAACGAACATCAATTGAGTCTCATACCTCCCGGAAGAAACAGTCTGGCTTTGAACCTCATGTCCTTGTTGATCGAACACCGCATAGGGTCCATCCGAAGGGAGCGTTACGATGGCGAGATCAGTGCGTTCCCAGCTCAACGGATTGATAACCACGAGAGGTTTGCCGTGTTTCAATGCGGTCGTGTTGATATTTCCTGTGATCGCTTGCAACGCATCGTTGAGTTCGTGATTGCCAATCATCCGGGCGTCATCATATTTTTCTGCCGCGTCAATATAGTTCTCACGAATGCCGGATCCGGGAAGGATGTCGTGGAACTGGTTGAAAAGCACCTCCCGCCAGGCTTGTTCCAGCTCGTTTCCCTTGTAAGCCATTCCGAATCGAGTTGCAAGGGATGAGAACTTCTCCGCGTTCGTGAGCAGGACTTCGGCGGCCCTGTTTTCTCTCTTCGTGTTTGCCTGTGTCGTGTAGGTTCCCTGATGATACTCGAGGTACAACTCGTCATCCCAGACCGGGATTGACGACAGGTTTTGATTCTTCAACCAGTCGAGGTAAGTCGTGGTGTTTCCGTATTCGATTGTCGGATAGATATCGAGGGTTTTTAATCGATCGATTCTGTCAAGCATCTCAAGGGAGGGACCTCCTCCGTGATCTCCAACTCCGAAGAGAATCATCATCTTCGTGAAGCCTGTATTCGCCTCAAACTGTCGGGACCAATCGACGAGCCTGTACGGATCATCGATTGTATTGACGTAGTCGAACGGGAAGTAGCTGAGAATGCGCGAGCCGTCCGGTGATTCCCACCAGAAGACGCGATACGGGAAGACGTTGGTATCGTTCCATCCGATCTTCTGTGTGATAAACGCGTCAATCCCCGCTTCGGTGTAAAACTCCGGCATGTTCCAGGTATATCCAAACGAGTCGGGGTTCCAGCCGATCTTCACATCGACCCCGAGTTTCTGCTTGAAATACCGTTTCGCATACAACAGATGTCTTGCCCATGACTCTCCGCTCGGGAGGTTGCAATCCGGTTCAACCCACATGCCACCGACCACTTCCCATCGACCGTCCTTCACCCGCTGTTGGATGTTTTTGAAGATGTCCGGATAGAGCTGTTCCATCCAGTCGTAATACGCGGCTGCACTTTGCGTGTAGGTGAAGTCGGGACGCTGGTTCATCATGTTGAACACCGAGGCGAAGGTGTTCTTGCAGACTTCGATTGTCTCCTTGTCTCTCCAGAGCCACGCCGCGTCGATGTGAGCGTTTGAATCAAAGTAGAGAGTGAATCGCTTCGCGTAGTCGGTGACAGGCTTGAGTTGTGAGCGGATTGAGGTGATTGATGATTTGAACTTCTCCACGTCTCCGTTCTTCAAAGCATCAGCGTCGACTTTGGTTGCGAGTGATTGCAGGAGGTCGTTCAAACGCCTCTTTTCTGACTTGTCCATCGTTGATTTGTCGATACCCGGGTCTACCTTGACGCGGGCATTTGTTTGATAGGTGTCGAAGCTGAGCAACTTCTGGCCGACCCTCAGACTGAGCGAGAAGTCCTCAATCATCTTACGAAGGTCTGCCGAACCCTCGGATTGAACCTGAGCCCGGATGAGTCGAAGAGGCCCGCCGGTGTTGATGGCTTTGATCGCGACCGTGACTTTCTGACCTGGCCTGGCATTCTCCGTGAGAATGAACTCACCGTCCCACGGGAAGTATCCTTTGCTGTGTCCATCGATCCACATGTAGCCGTAATCATCCACCGAGACAAGAAACTTCATCTTGCCGCTGATGGTTTGGCCAAGGATTCGTTCCGGTAGTGTCACTTCTTTCCTGATCCAGCACGAGTCCGGATAGATACGCTCATCGAGTTTGAGGTTCTTCCATTGGGAGTCATCAAAGCCCGGACGTGTGGGATCTCCTGAGAAGTCGGTGCTGTACTTCCAATTGTTGATCGAGCCGCTGCTCAAGAGGTCCAACTGGTCGACGAGTTTGTCGACGTTGGTTTGAGCGAGTGCCATTTTCGAGATGAGGACAGTAACGAGGACAATTGATGGTCTAGTCATTGTGTTCTCCTTTGGGAAAACAGTTAAGGATCTGACGATGTATTGTGTCTTGTACGCGCGTGAACTTGAAGGATCGGGTTTGAGCCTCATGTGTCTGGTGTACCCCAACCCTTCAGGGTTGGGTTTGAAACCCCTGAGGATACTATTGTACAAGGGCGTTCACGCCCTTAAACCCTTGACAATTGAATCGCACTATGCTGCTTGAATAGCTCTTCAATCTCCTCACTAAAGGGCTTCTTGCGATGGTGTTCTTCCTGGCCGAGGATATGCTGACGCACTCGACCTGCATCTGAACTCACTCACTGAAAACGCTCCGAATCCTCCCTGCCATTCAAAGTGCGTCTTGGTCAGATTCATTTCATTAATCCAGTGAGCGGATTCGCCCTTAAGCTTGTTCATTACTTCACTGATTGCGAATCTCGGCTGGAGGGAGATCAAGCAATGGACATGGTCTGCCACACAGCTAATTGTGTCGATGCTGTATTCCACCTCTTTCGCTTTCCATTTGATATGTTCCAGTACTTGGGCTCGTATCTCCTTGAGAAGATAGGGTTGATGGTTCTTGGTTCCCCATACAAAGTGAATCCAGATTTTGTAGTATGTGTGCGACATGTCAGGCTCCCATGCCGAAACGCCGTGAACGGCGTTGGCCGGTATTTCTTGTGTTTCATGTGTCCCCGACCCTTAAGGGTCGGGCTGGTGCTGTCTAGCGTACGCGAACATGTGCATTAACCGGTGATCCCAGCTTTCAGGACTGGCTGTTAACGTCTCTTCCACTGATCCGCCATCACTGCCACCAGTATCACCACTCCGACCACCACCTGTTGGACGTATGATTCGACGTCGAGCAGATTCAGACCGTTTCTCAGCACGCCAATCAGCAGTGACCCGATGAATGTACCGATGACAGATCCGCGTCCGCCGTTCAGACTCGTGCCACCAACAACGACCGCTGCGATAACATCAAGCTCATACATGATACCAGCGTTGGGTTGGCCCGAGTTCAACCTCGATGCCAATAGGATCCCGCTTACCGCAGTAAGCGCACCGCAGAGCGTGTATACCTGAATAAGGACACGGTCTGTTCTGATTCCTGCAAGACGGGCCGCCTCGGGATTCCCGCCAACCGCGTAGACATGTCTGCCAAACCGCGTCCGGGTGAGGGTGAGATGAGCAGCGGCATACATTGCGATCATTATCACCGTCGGAATTGGAAGCCCCGCTACGCGGTCGCTTCCGAGGATTTTGAATTCCTCCGGCAGTTCCCAGATTGGCCTCCCCTGGGTATAAATGAATGCCGCGCCCGCGAAGAATCGTCATGATTGCCAGTGTGACAATGAATGGTGTAATGTGAAATCTTGTAATTACCACTCCGGCAAACGTCCCGGAAAGAGTGCCGACGAGCAACCCCGCGGCGATCGCCAGTGGCAGCGAGAACGACAACGGGAGTGGAATTGTCAACATGCTTGTGGTGATCACACCAACAAACGCCACAAGAGACCCGACCGATAGGTCGATACCATTCGTCAGGATCACGAACGTCATACCCACGGCAATGATCGCAGTGATGGAGACCTGCAGCGACACGTTAAGCAGGTTGTCCGCTGTGAGAAAATGCGATGACAGAAGCGCAAACAGGATGACTTCACACAGAAGCGCAAGCCCGATTCCAATTTGTGACCCGAGGATGGAAGTCCGCCTGTTGTTTGCACTCGGTTTCATCTTCACTTTGCAGGGCTCTTGAGCAACGCTTCCCTGTCCACGATGCCTACGTCAACAGGGACCACTTTCGGGATCTGCTGTCCTTCAAAGTATCGTTTGATTTCACGGATCGTCGTTGAACCGATCAGCTTTGGATACTGAACAACATCGGCCTTGAGTTGGGTGCCTTTGGTGATTGCGTCAACAGCGGGAGGAGTTGCATCGTACCCGATAATGGCGACATTCATCCGTTTGAACTGCTGCGCTGCGTCAAGTGCGCCAAGGGCCGAGTCATCGTTGATGCCGAAGATGCCCTGGATGTCCGGATGTGCCTGTAGTACGTCTGACGCCGCTTGAAGAGCCCTGTCGCGTACGCCCTGACCGTTCACATCTGCGACGATTCTCATATCGGGATATTTCGCGACGGCTTCAGTGAATCCCTTTACTCGATCGAGCACCGAAGTAATGGCCGGTTGATTGATGACCCCAACCGTGCCTTTTCCGCCAAGGAGTTTCGCAAGGTACTCTCCTGCGAGTCTGCCTCCTGCAATGTTATCCGAGGCGATGTGACTGACAACTTCTCCCTCCTCAGCAGCGATGTCAGCGGTGAACACCGGGATGTGTGCCTCGTTCGCCTTGCGGATCGCGGCGCCGATTCCCTTCGAGTCTACAGGACAAACCACGATTGCATCGACCTTGCGCGCAACGAAGTCCTCTATTTGCGATGTCTGTTTGCTGAGGTCGAACTCCGCGGCGGTGACGATCAGCTCATACTTGTTTGAATCAGCTTCCTGCCGTAATCCGGCTTCGAGGTCTCTATAAAAGAGATGGGCGCGGGTCAGCAGCGTTACCCCGATCGTTTTGGACGAACTCTTTTGCTCTCCCTTGTTGCATGATGCAATGAGGAGGCAGACTGCCATCAGCCCGGTGGCCACCCGGATGAATCCTTTCATACCTTACTCCGTGTGTGTATTTGAATTCCGCTTTTCCGATCTATTTCTTGAAGTTCTCTTCAAATTCCAGCTTCCCACCTGTCAGCCACGGTTTGTATTCGTTGCAGAAATCGATTCTATCTCCGAGCACCGGATGATCTGCCCGCCACAATTTGTAGAGTAGCCCGGGACGCGGATTGCTCAGGTTCTCCTGCTGGAGCTTGACGAACGCGGTCGCCGCATCGTGGTTGTCCTGTGTGATCTCCAGGCCGAAAATATCCGCCTCGTGTTCCAGGGAACGTGAGTACCAGTTGGCAATGGGAGTTATGACCAGCATGAAAACACTGATCAGGAGAAGTATCAGCGGCAGAGAGGCGACATCGGATAGGTGATCGAAGCCGAACTGTTCTTTGTGTCTGCTGATCACTCCGCTTGGCAAGGCGGTACGCAACGTAGAGCGATAAGAGGATCAGGAACGAAAGAAAGAAAACTGTCTTCCAGACGTGACCGAGAACGTAATGACCCATCTCATGTCCCATCACAAAGAGGAGTTCCTTTTCATTCAGCTTGTCGATGATCGTATCCCACAAGACGATGCGTTTCGTATTCATGAAGCCCGTGACGTACGCATTGACCTGTTTCGTGTCGACGCTCTTGTTCACCTCAAAGACGCGGCTTCCTTCAATGCCAGCCTTGTCAGCGAGGGCGAGGATCTTCTGTTCGAGCACCTTGTCTTTCATGGGCCCGAAGTCGTTGAACAACGGGGCGATCCAGATCGGTGCAATGATGATGACGAGGAACAGAAACGGGATCGTCCCGATGCCGACGTACAGCCACCATCGTTTCGGACTCTTCTTGAGTGCAAGATACGGAAGCCAGAGGAACAGAAAACCGATGATGAAGCTGACCATCAGGGACTTGAATGAATCGCCGAGCCATTTCCCGAACGTCTGGTTGGAGAGATCATACGCATGCTGCCGGACGAACTCTTCGTAATAGCTGAGGGGCAGTCCGATAATGAACATCGCGGTCGCGAAGAGAATGAAGTAGATTCCCACAACCAGGAACCATTTCTTCCCGATCTTCTGTGCCCAATTCCGAATCCTTGCAGAGAAGCCGGTGAACAGAAACAGCGCCGGGATCAGGATGCCCCAGAGTGTATCGACAATCCACAGGATGTTCCCGCTGTGGTAATAGTCCATTGCCTTTTCAGCTGGGGATGGGAACAGGGACGGGGCCGAGGCTCTCCGCAGTGGCGATGGTGTCAGGAGAAGCAATCAAGGTCTGGGCTGTGGAAGGTTGACAAAATGCAACGACAGAGCAAGTGAGCGCAACTACCAGGAGTGATCGCATTATCATATTCCTTTCCTTTTGTAATCCACGGGGAGGGGAGATCCATTCCCGAGGTCGAAGGCAATCATTTGCCCTGCAACATGTCGAACGATGCTCCGATCCCCAAATAGATCTGGAAATACTGTGGGTGGATTCGCACCGATCCTTCTCCCAATTGTTCGGGGACCGAGAAACTCTTCAAGTACTTCACTCCCATATCGAGAGCGATTGCGTTGTTGAAGTTGAGATCAAGGCCGAATGTGAAGTCGTAACCGAAGGCAAACCTGCCTTCGTCGCGCAGACTTTGCCGGATTTCGTTCTCGCGATTGTAGTCATTGGGAATCACCACGTCCGTGGAGATCCTGTAATAGACCACCGCGATGTTGGCACCGGCATGGGGACGCAAGAAGGCATTGCCATGCCCACCAACCTGACCCCCGAGATACAGCCGGTAATAGCTCTGTGAGGTTTGCTGTTCGACGCGCAAAAGGGTGACCCGATCCTGGTAGTTTGTAGTCTGACTTAACAAGTTGATTGCTTCGAAGCCGGCAACTCCGGCGAAGATATTTGAGAGTTGTGGTACAGGAAGCACCACGTGGATGCCTCCGCCCCAACCAGGGCGGCTGTATTCCTTGGCGTCGATGCCATACGGAATCATGTAGATACCGTACAGTCCAACCTTCCCTCCTGCAATTGCATCAACCCTGCCAATGGAAAGTGCGATCAGACAAAGGAATATGGTTCTGAGCAGTCTCATATTGGGTCCATGTAATTGGTGCTGGTATCTCACGAATATTCCACTTCACGTCCGAGGAATCTGAATTGTATCCACGTGGCAACCATGACGATGACAAAGAGCACCCACGACATCGCGGAGGCATATCCCATCCTTAATTGTTCCCAGGCAGCCTGATAGATATGGTACACAATCACATCGGTGCTTTGGACCGGTCCGCCTGCTGTCATAATGTAGATTGACGTGAACACCTGGAATGAACTGATGAGGGATGTGACGAGTATGAAAAACGTTGTTGGCTTCAGCAGCGGGAGGGTGATGCGTCGGAACAGTTGCCAGTTGGAAGCCCCGTCGATTCGTGCTGCTTCGTAGAACTCCTCCGGAATGCCCTGCAGTCCGGCAAGGAAAATTACCATCTGGTATCCCAGGCCCAGCCAGATGCTGAAGATCATGACGGAAATCATCGCGGTCTGGGTGGAGTTCAGCCATTGCAGCGGCGGAATGCCGACCAGGTCGAGGAGGAAGTTTGCGATCCCGAACGACGGATGATAAATCCACATCCACACGAGTCCCACAGCGACAAGGGACGTGACGCTCGGGAGGAAATAGATCGTCCGGAGGAACCCGATCCACCTGAGGCGCCTGTGCATCATCAGTGCGATGGTGAGCGAGAGGATCATCGCCAGGGGGACATTGAGCGTGTAGACAAAAGTATTCTTGAGGGCATTCCAGAAGCTCGAGTCGACAAGCATCTCCTTGAAATTGTCCAGACCGACGAACGGCTGTTCGGCGACAACGATGTCCCACCGGTGGACACTGAGGTACGCAGCGAACGCGATTGGTGTGAAGATGAACACGACGAGATGGAGGAGGGATGGAGCAAGGAATGTCAGCGCAGCCCGGGTTGGCAACCGTTTGTTTCGGGCCGTGGTCGCATAAAGAATCGTGCATCCAGCGATGACGAACGCCGCGACACCGACGAGAAAGTTGCCGATTTCGGAATGTGCCTTGATGGGACTGAATTGACCAGTCCCGTGCGTCCGGATGTTCGCAAGCTGGTTGTCGACGCGGGCTGCATACCTCGTCATTGTCTCATGCAACGGCTGACCGTTGACCATCACTTCATCCACAGCATCCTGAAGAGTCCACTCGATCTCGCTGAACCGCTCGATGACCGAGCCCCACGGTTGCCGGCAGTAGGGGATTTCCTTCACGAAGGTTTCCTCCATTCCGGTTGGATCGGCCGCAACGACCTCGTTGGCGACCGTGATGACTGAGGGAATCTCGAGTCTCCTGGCGGCGCGGATTCTGCACGCGGTCTCTCCCGCCATGAATGCCGCAAGCATCACCGCCTCACGCTGATGTCGTGAGCTCGCCGGGATGCACCAACCGGACTCGTACATCACATTAACCTTCTTCTCTCCCGGGTGCCGGGGAAGGGGAGCGACCCCGATATCAAGTGCCCCCGACTCCATGTATTGCAGGAACTTCGGCAGACGCCAGTGCCCGTCGACGATCATGCCGATCTTACCGTTTGAAAAAAGCTGGTAGTTGGCACCTGTTTTCTCGGATTGTGCCCACGTTCCGACATCCGGCGCGACGTGATATTTCACCCTGAGGTCGATAAGAAACTGGAGTGCAGATTCTGTCCGTGGCGAGTTCAGGAATCCTGTTGACTTGTCCCCACTGGGGCCGACAACGTCCCCACCTCCCGACCATATCCAGGGAATCCAATAGAAATAGTAATTTGTAAATGCGGCGCCGTACCGATCAGGAGTTCCATCACCGTCGATGTCCTTTGTGAGGCTTTTGGCTGCCTGAAGGTAATCATCCCACGTCCAATCGGCAGATGGTGAGGAGATCCCTGCTTCACGGAACGATCTTTTATTATAGAAGATCATCAACGGTGTGAACCCTTTGGGAAACGCGTAGAGTGAATTCCCTCTTCGCGCAATGGCAAGGACATTGGGATACCATTGCGTTGTGTCGATTTCCAGCGATGTAATGTACGGGACAAGATCAAGGAGGATTCCCTTTTCGGTGAACGTCGGGACAAGCTTGGAGTCCAGGAGAAACACATCGGGGGCATCATCGGCAGCGAGGGCAGAGAGTATCTTTTCCTCGTACTGTCGGCCCGGGTTTGGCTCGTACTCGACATCGATCCCGGGATGCAATTGCCTGAATGCCGCAATCGCTTGTTCATCGAGAGGTATCTCCTCGATGCCGGCCCAATCGACAAGCCGGAGCGTAACACGGTCTTGAGCCGGGGAGTGTTGCGCGCATGCTATGATGAGAGCCGCTATCAGGAGGGGGATCTTCATTCAAGTCCGGGTCATTAGGACTGTTGCTCCGTCTTCACTTGCACATTCATGGATTGTGGGTGAACGACCGGTCTTCTCAGGATATTCTCTCTCGAGCCGGATTCTCAGCTCGTTCACGTTGTTCTCGTCCACAAGACAGATTGCGGAGCCTCCGAATCCCGCGCCCGTCATTCGTGCACCATATACTCCTTCAGATTCGGCGCAGATGTCAACGATTGTATCCAGCTCCGGGCAACTGACTTCGAAGTCGAGCTTCAAACTTAAATGCGATTGATACATGAGCTTCCCGAACTCGCCCGGGTTGCCTTCTTTCAGAGCAGCAACCGACTCGAGAACACGTCTGTTTTCTCCGATAACGTGCCTTGCCCGCCTTCTCAGTGTGGGGTCCAATGAATGCTCTGCCTTGAGGAAATCCTGCAGGGAAACGTCGCGCAACGATGTGATTGACGGATAGGTGGAAGAGAGTTGGCGGACTGCCTGGGTGCATTCCTGTCTGCGCCGATTGTAATCGGAGTTTGACAGCCTGCGCTTCACTCCAGTATCGCAGACAAGCAACTGCACACCTTGAGGGATTGGGACATACTCGTGCTGTAGAGACAGGCAATCGAGGAAGATTGCATGATGCGCCTTCCCCATCGCAGAGGTGAACTGGTCCATGATTCCGCACTGAACACCGACGAATTCATTCTCTACCCGTTGACAGAGTTGTGCCAAATCAATGGGCGTGAATTTTCCCTTGAAAAGGCATGACAGGGCATTTGCAGTTGCGAGTTCGAGTGCTGCCGAGGAGCTCAATCCAGCCCCCCGGGGAACATTCCCCGAGATGCAGATATTGGCACCGTGTATTACGATGCCTTCCCGTTTGAAGAAGTGTGCCACGCCTGCGACATAGTTGGCCCAGGCATTGTTCGTAAGGCGTTGAAGCCCGTCCAGAGCCACCCTGACCGACATTTCCAGATTGTGTGAGTAGATATGAAGTGTTTTGTCGGGGCGGGAGGAGGCAGCAACAGTGACAAGCCTGTTGATCGCCATTGGCAAGACATAACCGTTGTTGTAGTCCGTGTGTTCGCCGATGAGGTTTACCCGGCCCGGTGCAGATGCAACACACGTTGGATTGGTTCCGAAGGTTCCCCTGAACAGGTCGACCGACCTGTCGATCATCTCCTGGCGTGAGTACTCCACGGATGGGTCGGGGGTTTTCGGCGTTGGCACGGTAGGGAACGTTAAGAAAGGGCTACGATTTGGCTCGTCGGAACTTACATAATTTGATTTTGAATTGCAATGAATGCATTGGCATCATTGGTACCATCAGCGCGTCGGTTCGTCACACGGTGCCTGCGGTTCATGTCAAAGCTCTGGAATTCTCCTCGTTCGTTCAGTAGGTTGTAGTACTGGCTTGCAGGGACTTGGAGGTTTCTTCACCATTGATGGAGATCTGTTATGACTTCGCGCGCCATCCTCGCTGCTCTCTTCGTCATTCTTGCCATCGAAGCCCACGCCACCGTAAGGAATGTACCAGCCACGTATTCCACCATCCAGGCTGCCATCAACGCTTCCGTTGACGGAGATACGGTTCTGGTAGCGGCGGGGACATACCCGGAGAACATTGTATTCCGTGGGAAGAAGATCGTCGTGACAAGTTGGTTTGCCCTGAACGGCGACGTCTCATTCATTCCAGTTACTATCGTTGATGGCAGCACCCCCACCTTTCCGGATTCAGGTAGTTGTGTGCGCATCGTGAACGGAGAGGACTCCTCTGCGGTGTTGCAGGGCTTCACGCTGACCGGAGGGCATGGCACCTTGTGGCAGGACGAGCATGGCGCATTTCGTTATTGGGAGGGTGGCGGCGTCTTCATCGCACTCTCATCTCCGACCGTACGATACAACATCGTGCGCAACAATGATGTGAATCGAACCGGTGGGAGAAGTACCGGGGGTGGAGGTATCCGACTGGGTGATGGATCACCGCGGATTACGAATAACATCGTCATCGACAACGCAGGCATGTACGGTGGGGGAATTGTCTCAAACTTTGCGTCCCCGGTCGTCCGGAACAATATCGTTGCATTCAACAACGTGAGTCAGGCAATCGTAGGATCACCAACATATGGGGGTGGCGGGTTGTGGTTCAATGGGACTGTTACGGGGAACATTGTCGAGAACAATACCATCTTCGGGAACTCATCAACGGGCACGGTTTCCACGGGTGCAAACGGTCGGGGTGGCGGCATGCTTGCCGCGTTTGGCGCAACGATCAACGCTCGAAACAATATCGTGTGGGGGAATACACAGACCACCGGAGGTCAGGTGGGAACTGCTTCGGGAACTGCGCTTGTCTCGTACAGTAACATCGAGGACGGATTCACGGGGACAGGAAACATCAGCCTTCCGCCTCTGTTCGCAGACACGAGTTTCTACCTTCAGGCGAGTTCGCCTTGCATCGACGCCGGTGATACGGGTGCGGCGTTCAATGATCCGCCGGATCCGGGCAATCCTGCGCGTGCACGATGGCCATCGCTTGGCGGGCGAAGAAATGACATGGGCGCATACGGTGGTCCGTGGAGCGGAGCCATAGCGAGCATTGTGACGTCTGTTGGTGAACAGCACGGTGGAGAAGGGCCGCTGCAATTCGCACTATCTCAGAACTACCCAAACCCCTTCAATCCAACAACAACCATCTCGTATCGGCTTTCAACGATCGCCAGAGTGTCTCTCAAAGTATATGATGTTCTTGGTCGTGAAGTCGCGAAGCTTGTTGATCGCTTCCAGCAACCGGGAGATTACTCGGTCGCGTGGGATGGTGGAAGACATGCATCGGGTGTTTACATTTACAGACTCACAGCAGGTCAGTATAGCGCGGCAAAACGACTGCTGCTTTTGAAGTAACAAATCGATCCCATCATCGTAGATGTAAATGATGCCCGGTGACTCTCACAGTCGGAACTCCCGCTTGTGGGGGATGCAGATAGCACGGTGGTGGATGGTGACATCGTGTTGATGCCCCGGGCATTACTATTCTAATCCATATCGAGGGGACAACCGATGCGGAATATCGTTGTTGGATTTATTCTTTTGGCGATGCCTTTCAAGATGGACGAGACAACCTCGAGATCGAAGGTGTTATCGTCACTTGTCCGGACCGAACGATCGTTTGCGAGAACCTGTCAGGCAAAGGGAATCCGTGCATCCTTTCTGGAGTTCTTTGCAGACGATGGTGTTGCCTTCTTTCCGGAGCCGCTCAAGTACAAAGAAGCTGTGAAGAATCTCCCCCCGCCTGTTGATCCGCTCGCCGTGTCACTTGAGTGGGAGCCGCAGACTGGCGATGTTGCCGCGTCGGGTGATCTTGGGTACACCACAGGCCCGTCCGTTCGAAGTGAGGATGCATCACCCGAGAAATCCAAGCGCTATGGGGTGTTCTTTTCTGTATGGAAGAAACAACAAGACGACAAATGGAAGGTCGCCGTTGATATTGGTGTGGCGACTCCCGGAGAGCCAACTCCTCTTGGAATGCCATTCAAGGAGCCGCGGGTCAGATCAATTGCCATGACGGGAGGGGGAATCGGATCCGATAAGCATGCGATGGTCTTGAATCTGGAAGACTTGTTCTCGAAGTCGTGCGAGTCGAAAGGAGTGCTTGATGGCTACCTTGTGTACGTTGACGACGACACGAGGCTGCATCGCACGAATCATATGCCAATTGTTGGCACTCAAGCGATTCGTTTGTATCTGAGCACGGAGACCTCCGTTCCCATCTGGACACCCGGTCGCGGGCGAGATGTCTGTGGCAGGGGATCTCGGCTATGCGTACGGGAGCTATGAATACATGACTCGCTCGGGTGACCAGTCAATTGTTGAAAAGGGTTACTATCTGCATGTCTGGAAACGAACATCGGCAGATGTATGGACACTTGTTGCGGAAGTTACCAACTCCGTTGAGCCTGAAAGCGATCACTGATCTGGCATACAAACATGCGCGATAGTCTGCAAAAAAAATCTTTGTGGTGCTCTGTTGACCGATACAGAGTGGAAGCCTGCTCGTCATCGCAGTGGTTGATTTCGCCATAAAAAATCTCTAAGATGATGACGAACTATCAACCGTCTGTTCCTGTCGTCGTCCGTCTGAAAGAATCTTGTTCCCATCCTCTCGCATAGTCCGATTCATCCTCTGCGCGGTGATCCTCACCGCTCCCTGCAATGCGTTCTCCCAGAAACATATCAGCCCTTTCTCGCGCTACTCTCACGAAGTGTGGCAAACGAAAGAAGGTCTTCCTCAGAACTCGGTCAATTGCATAATCCAATCGGCAAATGGATATGTCTGGTTCGGAACAGAGGAAGGACTCGTGCGCTTTGACGGCGTCAGGTTTACTGTCTATGACAAACGGAATACCCGGGCTATCACGGATAATGATGTCATCTCACTATGTGAGGCAAGAGATAGCACGCTGTGGATTGGAACTGGTCGCGGCGTGGTGAAGTTGAAGGATGGCCTGTTTACCGCGATTCCAATACAAGAGGGAACATCGGAGACTGCAGTCCGCACGATTGTCGAGGATCGTGACAGAGCACTCTGGTTCGGTACCAGCGACGGGGTGTGGTGTTTGAAGAATGGTAAGCTTGCTCCTGCGAACACCGATCTGGGACTGAAGTGGTCCTGGATCAACAGGCTGCTCGTCGATCGTGACGGGACATTGTGGATTGGTACCAGTGGCGGAGGATTGAGCCGTCGCTTGAGGGGCGAAGCTTCGGTGTTGCCGGTTTACGAGGGACTCTGTGGGAATGTGGTGATGGCGTTGTTTGAAGACAGGAGAAGCGATCTGTGGGTTGGCGCGGAAAAAGGGGGAGTGACACGCATCGGGGATAGCGGTGTGAGAGCGTACACGTTACGTGGAATCCGGGGCGCCGTGTCGGCAGTCCTTGTGGACCATGAGGGTGTCATTTGGATTGGCGCTGAGGATGGGACGCTCGCTCAATTTCGTGAACCGGACAGTCTTGTGTACTTTTCACATGATGGGGGAGCAATCACCTCGATGCTCGAGGACAGGGAGGGTAATCTGTGGGTTGGGAGAAACGGTGGCGGGCTGCATCGGATATCGAAGGGGAAATTCATCACGTACACAGAGAATGATGGACTGGTGAATAATTTTGCTGGAGCCCTGTGTCCGGACAAGGATGGGAGGATGTGGATCGGAACGATGGGAGGTCTGAGTCTTTTCTCGAGAGATTCGTTTGTCACGTGTTTGTCGAACGATCGAATGCCGATCGAAGGAATAGGAGCCCTCCATGTTTCTCGAGACGGGTCGCTTTGGATCGGGATGTCTGAGGGACTTGCGAAGATCAAGAATGGCAAGTACCGACTGATCCTTACGTCGGAGGGAATGCCGAAGCCTGCAGTCCATGGGATTGATGAGGACCGCTATGGCAATCTCTGGCTTGCAACACGGAATGGGCTGCTTACGTCATCCATATCCGGGCAACATGAGCCGAAGTTCGTCCCGTATGGGGACAGCACAGGTATTTTGCGTGAACCGATGTGGTGTCTTCACATCGGCAGGCATTCGGGCGATGTCTGGGTTTCTACGGTCAGTTCAGGGCTCATCCGGGTATCGGTGGAAGGTGCTACATGGAAAGCGACGCGGTTCACCACGAAAGACGGACTCTCGACAAATATCATTCGCGCGATATATGAAGACAATGATGGAACACTTTGGTTCGGGACGTTTGCGGGTGGACTCAACCGTTTCAAGGACGGGAAGTTCACCTCCTACACGAGCGGGGATGGTCTGTTCGACGACAATGTATTCTCCATTCTTGAAGACAGCTCGCACAACCTCTGGATGAGCTGCAATCGCGGTATTTTCCGTGTGGGCAAGCAGATGCTCAATGAGTTTGCAGATGGGAAACGCAGCTCCATTTCCTGCACCTCGTACGGTACCGCCGACGGGATGAAAACGTTCGAGTGTAATGGCGGGTATCAGTTATCGGGGTGCACGTCTCCCGATGGGTTGCTATGGTTTTCCACGCTGCTTGGAGTTGCGATCATCGATCCGGGGAACATCGAAACCGACGCCATGCCTCCTCCGGTTGTGATCGAGAACGCTGCAATCGACAAAGGCAGCATCGACCCTCGACGGGAAGGGTATGCCGCGCCGGGGAACGGTGAGCTGGAGTTCGTGTATACTGCCCCGAGTTTCGTTGCACCGGGGAATGTGAGATTCAAATACCGGCTCGAGGGATTCGACAAGGAATGGATCGATGCGAGCAACAGACGAATGGCGTACTACACAAACATTCCTCCTGGAGACTATACCTTCAGGGTAATTGCCGCGAATAGCGACGGTGTGTGGAATCACACCGGTGACTCATTCCGGTTTCATCTGGCTCCCCATTTTTACCAGACGGCCTGGTTTTATCTTCTCTGTGCGCTCTTGATTGCCCTCGTCGGTTCCCTTGGCTATCACTTTTACCGCACGTACAAGGATCGTGAACAGATTGCTTCCCGTTTGAAAGGGCAGCTTGCCCAGGTTGAGTTGCAGGTTCTGAAGATGCAGCTTCAGCCACACTTCCTCTTCAACACACTTCATGCAATCTCCTCTCTCATGCACAAGGATCTGGATGCGGCCGATGAAATGATGGCGCGTCTTGGCGATCTGCTGCGATACACGCTCGAGAGCAATGGTGCCCAGGAGGTGGAGTTGGGTTTGGAGCTCGAGATGCTGGATCATTATCTGGAGATCGAGCACATACGGCTTGCCGATCGCCTCCTCGTACGGAAAAACGTCCCGCCCGAACTGCTTTCTGCGATGGTTCCCAATCTCATTCTCCAGCCGATTGTTGAGAACGCTATACGCTACGGTGTTGCGCCACGCGAAGCGGGGGGAAAATCGAAATTGCCGCGCAACAGATGGCAACCACTCTCCGCATCGTCGTATGCGATGATGGCCCCGGCTTGCCGGAGCGATCAAAGGAAGGCGTTGGCTTTTCAAACACAAGGGCCCGCCTGGAGCAACTGTACGGAACTCATCAGCGCTTCACCTACGCAAACCGGGCAGAGGGTGGAGTATGTGTAACCATTGAACTCCCACTTCGTATACTCGATCATGCCGACAAGCAATCAGGAACACCGCTCAACATCCAGGCTGCGGACACTCATCGTTGATGATGAGCCTCTGGCGTGTGACAAGATTCGCATGCTGCTCGCGGGGGATCGGGAGATTGAGATTATTGGAGAGTGCGCCAACGGACATGAAGCCATCGAGACAATCAAGAAGGAATCTCCGGATCTTCTCTTCCTTGATATCCAGATGCCTGGTGTGGATGGATTTGGAGTTCTGGAGAAGGTCGGGGCAGGGCGTTGTCCCGGCGTTGTGTTTGTGACTGCCTACGACGAGCACGCCATCCATGCTTTTGAAGTCCATGCGTTGGACTATCTTCTCAAGCCATTTGCTCAGAAACGCTTCAATGAAGCCCTCCAGCGTGCAAAGGACCAGCTCCGGAGGCACACGGACGGAGGACTCAGCGAACAACTGCTGGCCCTCCTTGGAGATTTGCACGGCGGACCGAAGTATCTTGAACGACTGGTGGTGAAATCCAGCGGACGAGTGTCCTTCATGAAAGTCAACGAGGTCGACTGGATCGAAGCGGCCGGCAACTATGTGAATATCCATGCCGCGAACGAGACACACCTTCTGCGAGAAACCATGAACGGGATTGAGACCCATCTCGATCCGCGGAAATTCGTTCGCATCCACCGCTCCACGCTCGTCAACATCGAGCGCATCAAGGAGCTATCCCCGCTGTTTCACGGCGATTACGTTGTGACACTCTTGAACGGCACGCGGTTGACCATGAGCCGCAGCTATCGACCGAAGCTCGCCGGTCTCGTCAACGGAGCGCTCTGACCTTTCATTTCATCCCACACCAAGAGCATTTCATCCCGCGTAATCCATTCCCATCCCAAACCCCTTTGGGATAATCCACCTCAACCGTATAATGATGCTGGACCACAATCGATGGCGAGCGCAATGACGAACGGACTGAACCAGGGAATGGATTCCCGTGACGGATATGCTGATGGGACGTACGCCCACCGGTTGCTGGTAAAGAGCGGGGGTCGCGTGGCTTTTGTCCGCGTTCAAGAGATCGATTGGATTGAAGCACTGGGCAATTACCTCCGGCTGCACAGAGGTGGCGGATCGTATCTCGTCCGGCAGACAATGAATGACATGGAAGCGTTTCTCGACCCACACAGGTTCATCCGTATCCATCGGTCAACCATTGTGAGCGTTGACCGCATCAAGGAAATCCGGCCTCTGCCGCGTGGCGAATACGAGATCACCCTCGTCGATGGAATACGACTCACGTTGAGTAGAAAGTATCGAGACAAGGTCCCGATGAACCTGAGAGATCTGCTCTAGCGGTGCTCTCGAATCCTCAAAGTAGGATTGGAATTGACAGATGCCCGGAAGGCGATGGGTGTGGAGCTGATGGTGACTCCTCGCTCGTTGCCCTGGGTGTCTGTTTTAATTAGCCATCGATCAGGCATCTCAGCAATCTCTTGGAGCCAGGTTCCGGAGGAGGTCGGTAGGATGGAAACAAAAAAGGGAAGCTGGCGTTTCCCTTTTTGGGGTTTATGCAACCCGTCGCTGGTCGCGCTGTGTCTCCCAGTGTGTTATCAACGGCGGGTTTGGCATATCTTGAGGCATTCCGGGTGGCATCCAGTTCTTGTCCACTCCGTACAGGGTCTGAAGATGCCATAGCACCCCAGGTTTGGGGAGGCATACATTTTTCTCCCACCGTTCCACGCCAACCCAGGAATAGCCGATGATGTCCGCTACTTCTCGTAATGTCAGTCCCTTCGAGATCCTTGCAGCTCGCAAACGGTCGCCAAATGATCGGACATGGCTCTGGTGAGTGATGATTGCATCAATGGTAGATTCCACCTGCAGGGCCTTTGAGTGTGACACCATCGTTCGATGATACATCACCTGCCATGCGTACTGGCGGGAAACGCCAAGCTGCGACGAAAGATATGTGACTGTAATTCCCCACTGCTTCATCTTTGATGCAGAGCGCTTGAGTATCTCCTCGACCTGTGTGTCCCGGATCGATCCCTGAGCAACGTTCTCCATGGCGGCTCCTTCCAGCATCTGGATATGAATGAGTGAATTGCTTCTTTCTATCATATTCTACAATGTGCAGGCGGCGTTTCCAAACCTTTTGGTGTGAAAAGCACTCGCCGTGTGATGAAGTGCTCTCTCCGGGTGTCAGGTGAAAGCCAATCGGATCTTAGCCTGCCCGAACTTCTTGCAGCATTGAATTGATATCGCGATATTGGAGCAACCTCAGACCACACTTCGTGTAGCATGCGCAAACAACTGATAGGGCTTTGCATCGCCCCGATGATGCTGATGCTTGTCAACTTAGCCCCTGCTCAAAGCCATTGGTTCAGACTTGCCAGGCCGACCACGCATGGTTTGAACAAGGTGGCGTTTATCGATTCGTTACGTGGATGGGTGGTCGGAGACAGCGGCGTGATTTTCATGACCACCAATAGCGGAGACTCGTGGGTGGCACAGAACTCCGGGCTCTTCGACAATATTGTCAGCCTCTCGATCGTGGACCAATCGTATGGCTATGCACTTGCGATCAAGGATTACCGGAACGATAGCACGTGGTACGGCACAAGTATTCTGAAAACCACAAATGGCGGCGATGTATGGACACGCCAGGAATACCCCGACGAGTTTTTCCATGCGATTTTCTTCTTTGATTCACTTAACGGCTTCAGGGGAGGGGATGGAGGAAGGATCTGGAAGACCACCGATGGCGGTCTCACGTGGGTCCCAACATTGGTGGACACCTCTGTAGCCTCGAGTTTTCCTATCAGCGAGCTTGACTTCTACTCCCGCAATCTTGGTTTTGCCCTCGGAGGCCATTATGATCTTGCCGGTGTGGTATGGAGGACGACAAACGGCGGTGATCGCTGGGCTGCAGGAAGCTGGTCAAGCGATCCGATGCGAGGGATCTACTACATCGACTCCCTGAAAATTATTGCCGTTGGCGGAGATTTTGAATATGGATCGGGTTTGATAAAGACAAAAGACGGTGGGAGGAGCTGGGAGTATGTCTATCTGGCGATATGGGGTGACGCCCGCGCGGTTGCTTTCAGAACTCCGGCAGAAGGCTGGGCGCCACTCGGGTTCACGGGAACGTACATGGTTACGGGCGACACGGGACGGACCTGGAATTCATTCTACTCACCCGATACAACTGCACTGTACGACATAACGTTCACCGACTCCACACATGGTTTCATGGTGGGTGCAAACGGAACAATCCTGAAATACAGTCCAACCATCGTTGGAGTTGATCTGACTCCGTCTCAACTTCCTGCAGCGTTCAACCTCTTCCAGAACTATCCCAACCCATTCAATCCCACGACCACCATAACGTACGAGCTTGCTCAGGGAAGCTTTGTCTCGCTGAAGATCTACGACGCAACCGGAAGGCGAGTCACGACGTTGTTCAGCGGCAATCAGCCTGCAGGTATACATCATCAGGAATTTGATGGCACCCCTCTCGCCTCCGGAACATATTTCTACGAGATCACTACGAGCAACGAGAAGTATCGGACCACGCAAGTGCGGAAGATGATATTGCTGAAATAGCTGTTGTGAGGCACCGGCTGCTTTGGATTGAAGACAGGGTGCGAGCAATGCGAAGCATCGTAACAGCAAAGGCTTGAGGATCACTCAAGCCTTCGTTGTTATTTAGGTGGGTTGTTTGGACGAAACATCACCACATCTTAAAACAGGAGATCATAGTTAAGCCTGACCCCCCGCGCTGGCTGTGGCACGAAGTCCTTTACGACGGACAGATTGTCGCGATACACCTGATTGAGAAGATTGTCGCAATGCACGCTGATGTTGTGCAAGAGTCCTCCCTGGGGCCATCGGATTCCCGCTCCAATGTTTACAACACCATAACCAGCAGTTGGCGTATCACCATCACCCAGTCGCGTTTGTTTTGCCGTTAGACGCAGCTCCACTACCCCGGTGTACACATCGCTCTGGTAATTTACTCTGAGCAGGCCACGCAACGGAGGTGTGAAGGGCAGGGGTACATTGTTCTTGGTATCTTCTGCGTTGACATAGTCGGCGCTTGCTCTGACCGCAAGATACTGTGCAGGCTGAACCGTGAAACTCGCTTCAAAACCCATCAAGCGGGCGTTTGTTGCAGTAAATTTCCTAACAGGGAAGTCGAAGAGCGTATCCCCGGTGAGAAAGCCGTAGATATACTTGTTAATAAGATTCACGTACGGTGTGAGTTCGAAGGATACGTTTGTAAAGCTTCCTTTAAGCGAGGCATCAATCCCAAAGCCAGTCTCTGGTGAAAGGTCCGCAGTGCCAATTGTGTATGTACCGCTTGGAGCATCGAGCCCGTCGGCGAAGAGTTCCTGGACCGTCGGCGCACGGAATGAGCGCGCAAGGTTCAGAGAAAACGTGAGCTCATCTGTGAATTTGTGAATGGCCCCAAGTGAAGCGGTAACAGCGTTTGATGTCCGTGCCTGATCGAGTGTTTGAAACACAGAATCCGTTGATGTCGGATCCGGTTTGGTGTGAATGCGGTTGTAATCAAAGCGAAGTCCAACCTGGAAACGGGTCGCCTCATTTACAAGGTACTCTTCAAACAGATAGGCCGCCAGTCCGATGGTGAGTGAATTTGGTCCTAACGGCTGGTCTCCATCGAGGGTGAGATTCTCCGTGTTTGCCCACAAGCCAAATGTGCCCTGGAATTTCTCGAGCTGCTGGTGTTGGAATTGGAGGGTCGCGTTGAATTCCTGCTTGTGAAAGTGTGTTGCGAGAAAGTCATACACCCCCGTTGAATCCTGGGCTGTGGGGAACTCCGAATGGTTGTAGTCCACGTAGTTCGCGTTGAACTTCACCTGCTTGACAAGTGAACCGTCAACAACAAGCAGACTCCGCAGTTCCACCGAGTTCCTTTTCTGCGCAATGCGGGATGTTGCAGGGGGAACATTCATCCAGTCAGGATTGGGTGGGACGCCCGGAATGCCGTAGTTCATTTCATAATGTTTGCCTCCCACACCGATCATCCCGAAGTCTCCCTGATAGGAATAGCCTACACCAGCTTCGGAGGCATGATCGAACGATTGGGGGAGACGGCTCAGGTCGAAGCTCGCACCGCTCGCCGGGTCGGTGTAGATTCCTTCCGGAGTGCGAATGTCCTGAGAATGGAGGCCGCCACCTGAAATACTGAACGCATGTCCGCCATTGCTGTATACACCATTGAAGTACCCGGAGTATTCATCGCTCACAGAGTTTCCCGAAAGCGAGAGAGTCCCTGAAAAAGGATTCGTGGACGCGCTGGGAATCGTGTTGGTGATGATGTTGACCAAACCGCCAATAGTGCTGGGGCCATACAGAATGCTCGCAGGACCCCGAACTACATCGATCTGCGCAATACTTGCCGCCTCTATTGGAGTGGCGTGTGCGGGGTCATACGTGGCAATGTCGCCGTTACGAAGACCGTTTTCCAAAACCAAAACCCGGTTATCCGAGAGCCCGCGGAGGATGGGGCGGGAAGGTGCGGGTCCATTGCCGCGGACGGTAACGCCGGGCAGGTCCGAAATCTTGTCGGCGTAACTCGAACCCGAGCTCTGATGCAATTCAACCATTGACTTCGACTCCGCGGACTGATATTGGTCATCAGCCGTGCGAGCGTATGGTGAAGCAGAAACAACAATCTCTTCTGCCTCGATCGCCGATTCACGCAACGTGAATGACGTCTCAGCGGTGTTGTCCTCGACTTGAACGGTGTTTGTCGCCGAAGCAAAGCCAATGCAGCGAACAAACACTTTGTGTGCCCCGTTTGGCACGTTGGAAAAAAGGAACTCACCTTTCGAGTCAGTGCGGTTGGCGCGGTCGAGGTCGAGAATTCGGACCGTTGCCCCGGCAACCGGATTCCCGGCGCTTGTCACTGTAACGTGAATGCCACCGGATCCCGCAACCGCGGCGAGCGGACGTACCAGAACAGCAATTTCAAGTAAGAGTAAGGCAATCCCTTTCATGAGTTTGTCTCCTGTCAAGTAAGAGTTGTGGACAGCAGATTATGACATCTGCATTGGGTTGTGCTGGATGCTCTTATGTACTTGGAGGAGATTTATCCCGGATTGGTTGGAACGGAGGTTCGGTGAAGGACTCACAAACGTGAAGAGGTTGAAGTACCAGAAGACAATCGATGCGGAGGCCCGCATTGAAGTAGAACGCTTCAGGAGCATTGCTCTTGTCAAACGATTCCCAATTAGCGGAAATGCCGGTGATGCACGATGTCTGCGAGGGGAGAGGATGGTTCTCTTCATATTCATCCTCAAACAACTCGACCTGGAATGCGAAATAGTTGCATGCCAGCGCCAGAGCTATGCAGCAATTGAGGAGCGAATATCGAAGACTATAGAAAGAACTGCTCACCAAGCCGATCGTAAGGGTGTTGCAGGACGTGGAGAATCTCGGCCAAGATACGCAGTGGACGTGTTAAAGTCAATGCCGGTTAAGGGAACATCCTGTGCGTAGCAAGGGAAAAGAGGCTTGAGTCTTGGGCTCTCAAGCCTCCCATTGGTTTTTTCTTTATGGAAGCGAGCTACATATTCATGCCAATCGCGATGGATCCAACGAAATTTCGTGGCAACCCCGGCTCGATGAAGAATGGAACCCTCACGCCGTTGACAGTGGTGTAGTCGGGATTGAGCCAGGCAGAACCGATGTATTTTGTGTCGGCAAGATTGTTCAGTCCGGCAAACACGTTGACAAACAGCCGATCGTCTGCGAAGTTGAAATGGTCGATACCGATGCCGGCATTGAGAATAGTATATGCCGGAACACTGATTGTGTTTGCGTCGTCCGCAAAGTACTTGCCCACACTCTGGACACCGAAACGAACGTATGCACCCTTCAGCATTTCCGGCGCGTACGTTGCTCCAATGGTGTAAAAAATATTTGGAACACCGACTACCTTGTTGTTTGCATAGTTGGCAAGATGGCCCGCCAACGCTTCATCATAGTGAACAGAATCAATCGTATATGTTTTGTATTTGTTACTTGATGCGGTGAACGCGACGTTGAACGAGAGGCCCATGGTAAACCGCACCGCGCCTCCGACTTCGATTCCCATTCGCTCGGTCTTGCCTGCGGTGAAGAATAACGTTCCATTGCTGTAAGGTATGATATCGTTTCGTACTTGAAGCCAATAGAGTGCAACATCATATGTCAGGTGCGCAAATGGTTCATTGTCCCCCAACGTTGCGAGTTGCTTCATCCCCACTTCGATGGTCGTCGAGGTAATGGGCTCAAGCAACGGATTGATGGCGTACAATGTGTCCTGTCCGAGTGTTGTCGCCGGGTCTGTCTCGTTCCCGGCCGGCACTTCAACGCCGCCACCAAGGCTCGCATAGATACTATGAGTTGGGGAAATGCGGTATGTAAGACCCGCTTTCGGTGTTACACGTTCGAACGATTTTGATTGTGCCGGGGGTAATCTGTTAAAGAAGCTCTCGGAGTAGTACGTGATATTATCGTAGCGGAAGCCAAGAAGGGCGAGCCATCTCTCGCCGATGGACATCTCGTCCTGCAGGAAGGCTCCGAAGTTATTCGCGCCTTCGCGCTTGTTGTCCCGCAAGGTTCCGAGTTCCACATTTGGACTCACATTGTATCGGTTGTAAAAAAGGATTGCACCATCCTGATACGCCTCGTCGGTTCCCAGGAGGAGTGTGTTCTGGAAACTCGGGCTGAAGGATGCGAGATTGCGGTACATCGCGCTTCCGCCAACGTGATAGCGATTGAACTGGCGATACTGGTTCCGTTCTGAACGCTCGAGGTATTTCGGCTCAGCAAATGCCGTTGCGGCGATCATGTTGTTGTCGTTCAATTCATGTGTTGCCGTGATGCCGATTCTCCCCTGCCGGTTGAACCTTCGTTCGTCGCGCTTGATAAACAAAGTGGAATCGGCTTGCTGCGGGAGCGAATCATATTGGGCCTGTGTCAACGCTCCGGGAATGCGGAAGAGATTGCTTGTGCCGGAGACATGAACTCCGAGGACGGTTTTCTCGTCAAGATTTGCCACTATTCCCGTGTTCAACAGAAGCTGCGAACTGCGGGAATGGTAGCGCCAGCCGTCGTTAGTCGTGTTGCCAAGAGAAAAGTACATCTTGCCGGAACCGACATTTGCTCCAGCGGAGATCAACTCCTTTCGGAATCCGAAGCTGCCAAACGATTCAGTGTGTGAAACGAATGGTGATTCGAACATCGTGTTGGAGATGATATTAACGACTCCTCCTGATGCATTGCCATAGATCGATGATGCGTTCGACCGCATCACCTCGATCGCGCCCGCGCCAGAAACATCAATCAGGTCAAACGAGGTCCGCCCGTCCGGCTCGGTTTCGGGGAACCCGTTGGTGAGAATGCGGACGCCGCGTGATGTGCCTGCATTGGAACGGAGACCGGCACCGCGAGCACCAAATCCGCGAATTGTCAAACGAATGTCCGTGCTGCCCGCACGCGACTGGGCAAGAACGCCCGGGATTCCAGAAAGCGCTTCGTCGAGCCCGTAGCCCTTTCCTTGGGCCATGTCCTTTTGCTGGATGTAGCTCAGCGAAAGAGGCACTTGAATCCAGGGCTCTGCATAACGTGTTCCTATGGTGGTGATTGGAGGGTAGTGGTATTTAATTGTGTCTTCGGGAGTTTGTGCCTGGACAAGAGGTTCGGCTGCACACACGAAGAGAATTAAAATTAAGAGATGTCTGAAATACGTTGTCATGGTTTCAATCCTCAGATTGGTGAAGTCAAAGATAGACGTAAGCTGGACACTGTCGTCGCCGCAGGCCAAGAGAGAGACCTATCTTTGAGAAAATAAATTCGCCGGCGAGCAAGAGCCACCGCCTTGCGAACACTCAACCCACACGACAAAATCTATGTCGGGAGAAATGCATCCCAGTTGTCTGAGGCAGCCGGAGGGGACTTATCACGGGTTGGATGGAAGGAAGGCTCGTCCAAGAACCGGACCACGTAGATCGGACGAAGAACGACAAGGCATTCAAAGCGGAGCAGCGCATCGACGACAAACGGTTGCTGGGCGTGATCCTTATCGAACGACTCCCAGTTGAGAGTCGGATTGTAGAGGGAGTTTGATTCAGTTGGCAGCGGCTGGTTTTGCTCGTACTCTGCGTCGAACAACTCGACCTGGAAGGCGAAGTAGTTGCAGGACAGCGTCAAGGCAACGCATGCGTAAAGGAATCGTATGCATGAATGTACGAATATTTCCCGCGTGAAGCGTGTCTCACTTTATCAGTGCCATCGCTTTCGTTTCCAGCCGACCGTCGGATGATAACTGATAGAAGTAGATGCCGCTTGAGAGCTTGAACCTATCAGAGTTGAAGCTCGCGTGGTGCGTTCCGGGTGACTGGCGTTCGTTCACAAGTCGAACGACCTCTCTGCCAGTGACGTCGAGTACCCGAAGTGTGACGAAGGCTGTTTTCTCGACCGTGTACTCTATTGTTGTGGATGGATTGAAGGGATTTGGATAATTCTGAGACAATTGGAACTCTCGCGGCTGCCTCGATCGCTTTTCATCAGAAACGCCTGATATTAGACTTATGATTGCTGACCACACCTGGTACAGACCTGAGAAATCATCCATCCAGAACGCATGGAGATTTGTGCCGACCGCAAGAAGGCTGATGTGGTCTCCTTGGTAGTTCGATGATCCTCCCAAGATCGGTTTTGGGCTGAACCGATGATCGCTGATGACTCGTTCTGTCCATGTCGTACCACCGTCGGTTGATTGCGCAAGCACTATCTCTGAAGAATCGGCTGATGTATTCCGATCATCATAGTAGATGATGTTGAGACCACCTTCCTGATCGATGGCGAGCGCAGGGAAATATTGTATCTTGCCATCGTTGACCGGATCCTGGTTCACTCTGATCCCGCTTGACCAGGTCAGACCACCGTTCGTGGAACGATGGAGAATAATATCCGGATCTGTACCTGCGGGAGGCAACCCCTTTTCTGCAGTCACGATGTAAAGCCAACCGTCACGCATTCCTCCGCTGCGGTCAATCTCAATCTGCGGCAACCCGTTCACGCGGATGTTGTTCTTTGTTGCCAAGGTGCCGGCAATGCCGTTCATGTCAAAAGCATTTTGAGTCACACTCCATGAGGTTCCACCATTTGTGGAGACGGCAAATCCGGCATAATCCTCGATGAATGGAGCGGTCGACGTAACCCCTGCCCACGTAGCGTACACCTTGCCATCTCGCCCCGTGGTAACTGATCCACCTGAACAACGGCTTGGAGGAGGTGAATTGATTGCTATGGCAGTTGTCCAGGATGTTCCGGCATTGGTCGAATACGAACAAAGTGCCGGATAGGGCTGAACGAGCGCAATCCATACCAAGAAGGCCCTTCCATAATAGGGGCTTGCCGGGGTCTCATCCATCGTTACACTCCCTTTATCCTCAGTAAGTTGAGGTGAGATGGTGTACGCACCGGACCATGTTGCGCCCATGTCTGTCGAATAGTGACTGTACCAGCCCGGGAAAACGGAGCCTATGTGTGCCAGAATCATCCGGCCGGATGGGTGAATCATGATTCCCGGATCGCCGCCGTGATTCAGAATGGATTCACCTCTGCAGGAGTCTGAACCGAACCAATTCAGCCCTCCATTTGTGGAGATGTAGACGCCTTCACTCTTGAACACATTGGTAGGGTTGATTGTCACTGCGCTTGCAAACATGATGGTCGGGTTTCCAGGATCAACCACAGCCACCGGCTCGGTCTGTGTGACCGTGCTGGGGAATATCCGGAAATTTACCGGAGGGTCTGGTTGTGCTAGGCATGGTACTATTGTGCCAACCATGCAGGCAAGATGTCCAAAGAGTCTCATGGAACCACTTATATGTTCGTTCTCAGTTTCACCCCCGCGTAGCCGGTTCTGGGTTCCCCGGTCTCGTAGTATCGACCGGCGAAATCATTGATATTGATGAATCCGGCGTACCTTCTGTCAAAGATGTTGTTGACGCCACCGTAAATAACTGCGCTGAAGTTGCCCAACGAAACGTTGGCCCCGATCATGATGTTGCCATAGAAATATGGCGGCGACTTCTCGCTATTGCCATCGTCGACCTGCATCTCAGAGATATAGTCGCAATCCCAGAGAGCGAGGCCGGATAGCTCTTCCGTGATCTCGAACTCGTGAGCAAGAATAAAGTTGAAAATATGACGGGGCACCGAGGGGACGATGTTTCCGGTGTAATCTTCCTCCACGGTTCCCGACGGAGTGTACACTTTTGCTCTATAATCATTGTACCTGAAGTGAGTGTATGAATAGTTTACCGTCATCTCAACGCCTTCGAGCGGATGGGTTCTGATGCCCGCTTCGATGCCGAGGCGGTGCGTTTTTGCTGCGTTGCGAAAGTACGCTTTCTGGTTGATGATGAAGGGAACAATCTCATCCTTGATCATGTAATCGAAGAAGGTAATGTCGAAGAAGATTTTCCGCATGAAGGCAGCATCGGGATCCACGAGATTTCCTTTAATGCCGAGCTCGAAGTTCTTCGAACTCTGAGGAACGAGATCGGGATTGATCGAGTATCTCGTATTCGAGGACAACGGGCTATTCCCCATCTCGGCGAGTGCCGGGTACTCGTAACTCGCTCCATACGAGGTGTAGATGGCTACCACCGGGGATATCTTGAAAGTGAATCCCGCCCTTGGAGTGAACTTTTGGAATGCGCGCGTTGTGTCGGTTGAGCCGTAGGGGATGCGAATGTCGCGCGTGTACGCGAACCTGTCGAACCTTCCAGACACCAGCATCTCCAGTCGTTCCGGCATAATATCGATGCGATCAAGGACATACAATCCGACGTTGCTCAATCCTTCCTTGAACTCGTTCAGGACTGAGATTCGTTCTGGGTTGTCGAACTGGGTGATTGGTCCGGACTGGTACGCGTAGTCCATGCCTACAGTAAGCAAGTTGCGTCTATCATTGCCGATCAAGTCGCGTTTGGTGTATCGCAGAAGTGAGCCGAGAGAATAGCGGGTGGAAAAAGTGTAGAAGTCGGGATCTGTCTGTTCCAGTTCCTTCAATCCGCCGTATGCAGTCACTTCTACTTCATCGCTATTTCCTTCACCGAATCTCGTGCGATACTTTAGTCCGACCTGGCCTTTGCGCGACTGACGCTTGAAGTCCTGTGAGACAGCAATCGGCCAGGCCTGGAACGGGTCGCTTTCGAATTCTGCTCTAGTGAGCGAGCCGGGTAGTTTGTTCAGCCCGTCAGCATAGTAGGCAAGCATGGTGAGCTTTGAAAGCTCACCAATGTTTGCGGTATAGGCCGCGTTCACGAGATGCTGAAACTCAGAGCTGTGGGGCCGGTAGCCATCGATATTGAGGTAATGATAGGATAAGAAGAATCGGTTGTCGTCGTTCACCAGTCCGATCTTGAAGCCATTCTGGTTCATCCCATTACCGCCTGTCTGGCTGTTCACGCCGGCGAAGTTGCTCGGAAAGCTGAGGTCTGTGAGGAAGTTGACGACACCCCCTGGCGCATTTGCGTACAGCGAAGAGAGGTTTCCCTTCACCACCTCCACGCCGCCGAGCGAGGTAAAATCAATGGCGTCGGTCAGCGTCTCACCGTCAGGTTCGGAGAGAGGAATGCCCTCCTGCAGCACGCGCACACCGCGGACACCAGAGTTGGAGCGTGTACCAAACCCTCGTAATGAGATTCTCAGGTCATGATTGCCGTAGCGGGACTGGAGGAAAAGCCCCGGCACATCAGCGAGCACGTCCTTCGCGGAAATTTTCCTTCCAAAGGCAAGCTCTTTCTTGTCCACAGTGAAGACCGAGTATGGGATGTCGATGATCTTTTCGTCTGAACGCGTTCCCACTACAACAACCTCATCTGTCTGATATCGTACGCTGTCTTGCTTCCCCCGATCCTGCTCCAGCTTCTGGGAGAATGAGAGTTGCGTTGCCGCAGCGAACAAACAACACCATGATAGTGCATTCATTGTCGTTAGTCTTGATTGTCAGGTTCTTAGAACAGGTGCCTTTCTGAAGTGAACAACGGGGAGCTTCATGAGGCAACACCTAAAGATAAGCCGAAGCGACCATGAAAGCAAAACAAACACGAATGGGACGATCGCCTCCAAATTCTCGCGTCGACACGCACGAGTTGTACCAACCTCGGTTCTTAGTGAGTGCACGTGCTACGCATATGATATGTTCTTCATTCTTTCCAACCTTCGTCCGATGCGTCGCAACTTAAACGACCTCTGCCGGCCATTTGCGTGAAGTGCCAAGCAGGCCAACGGCCGCAAGACCCGCGAACGACAGGGGCGCGAGCAGTGGTTTTTCCTTTTCCTTTTCTTCATGTTCCCGTTGTTCAACCGTAAGTCGTTCACCATCTTCCTCTTCTGCGGTGTGGAAGTACATTCCTGTTCCTCCCGCAAGAACCGACACGAAGAGAAAAACATGAAAGCGACGAATCCACTTCTCCTCCCATTCTCGAACGGCAATCATGCCGATCACCAGTCCTGCGGCGCTTATCACCAGAGGAATAAAAGCCGGGAGGTCCTGTGTGAAGATTGACCAGTGTTCGAGAATTGAATCAACCATGAGAAAGAGAAAGCCCAGTGTGGTGAGAAGAGCAAGCAATCGATTGAGAGAGTAGTTCTTCAGCATGGAATATCCTGTTTGTTATGACGCATCAAGGTGCGAAACAGTACTCCATCCCTCCTTCGAAGGCACATGTCGCACGCTTCGAAGGAGGGATGGGCAAATCCCGCTACAACTGAATCTTCAACCCACCGAAGAATTCCCTCCCGGCGCCCGGCTGATATGCATTGCCGCCGGGGTCAGGTTCGCTGAACGCAACGTACTTTGTGTCGCCGAGATTCCGCCCGTTGAGACTCAGTTCTGCGATAACGGCACCGAGTTGCAGCTTGTACGACGATCCGTGCATTGAACAACGCGTATCCATCGACCGCCTCAGCATCGACGTTTGCACCGTCAATGTATGATTTGCTCAGGGCTTCAACGCTGCGCCGAGTGTCAGTCTCGGCACCACCTGATACTGCACGTCGAGGTACAACTGATGCTGCGGCGAATTGGGGAGCCAGTTCCCGTTCTTGATGTACTTCACGATCGTGGTGTCGTCCATGACGATGCGGTTCGGCGAGTCGCTCGCATACTTGAAATTGGAATAGGTATACGCCACCTGAACATCAAGCTCGCGAATTGGGTGAATAATGTCCGTAGAACTCTGCACCCATCGTCGGGTCGAACCTGAGTTTCTGTAGAATGTGGTCTGACCGCGGTCAGGCAGTCGATACCTGTCAAAATCGTTGTCGGTTGTCAGGTAAAAGAGGGTGAGATCGTATGAGAGCTCCTGCTGGAACGATCCACGGGAGCCGACCTCAAATCCCTGTGACGTTGCGGAAGTCAGATGCGTATTGAACCCGCCGTACGCGTCAGGGTTCAGTGCAAGCTCCTCGGTTGCCGGCGGTAAGAATCCCTGTCCCCAATTGGCGAACACGTTTGCTTCCTGCATTAACGAGTACGTCACGCCGATTCTACCCGTCGCTTTTGAGAAATCACACGTTCCCGAAGCGCTGGTGCTATCGGTTGTCAGCAGGTCGTTGAGCTCATTGTGGATATTGTCGTAGCGCAGGCTTCCCACGATGCTCCAATCCTTGCCAATCGTGAGTTGGTCAACGAGGAATGGTCCGACCCCGCGTTGCCGGATTTGCTCTTTTGAAAGCAGGGTGTCGATCTCCACGGCATGGTCGTTGGGGGATTCATGCTGATCGATGGTCTGCCACTGGAGATCCGCACCAATGGCAATTCTGTTGCGCACATCGTCAGTTGCCTGTCCCATCCTGTAGTCATATTCTGCAGACACTCCCGGTGTGAGAATTGTCCGATGATTAAATGTGTGGTTGTTGGCTTCAGTGAAGACTGTGCGCTTCACGAACGCTGTGACATCCACTTCATGCCGGTCGGAAATGGCGAAGTGGCCTTTTGCACCGTGCGTAACCCGCTCGGTTTCCAGATACTCATTGAATGGGATTGCATCGTCGTTGGGCAACGTTGGATCGCGCTGGTAGTACGCGAGACTAATCCCTTCAGGGTTTTCATGATACATGTGCGTGTAGCCGAAGATCGGAGTCAACTGAATATCCTCCGTGGGGGAGTAAATCGCCTTGCCGTAGAAGTTGTTTCCCCAGAAGTGCGTGTGTTGCCGGTAGCCGTCACCCATCGTTCGCGAAAACGAGAGGTTGTAGTTGACCTGGTTCACACTCCCACCGAATTGTCCGAACCCTTTCCAAAAGTTGTTGGAACCGTACGATGTCTGCCCTTCACCATACAATGGCTGGTTGACGGCATTCTCCGTCATGATGTTGATTATGCCCCCGGACGCACTTCCGCCATACAGTGAAGCGGCCGGTCCGCGCAGCACTTCAATGTGGTCGACTGCGGAAAAATCCACGTCGAAGAAGTCCGGTGCGAACCCCGTCGGGTCGTTGATCGGGATCCCATCCATCAGGATCTTGATGCCGCGAATACCCCGCTCGGTCAGGATGCCTTGTCCACGGATGGAAAGGTGGACGCGTTCGCCGTTTGCCTGATTATCTATTTTGACTCCCGGAACAAGTTTCAATGCTTCGTCGACGCCAACCGAACGTGGAAGCTCGCGAATGACATCATGCCCCACGATACTGGTAGAGAATGGAGCTTCTTTGATGGTCATATTCATTCGTGGTGCCGTGATAATGATCTCAGTTGGAAGCTTGTACATTGCTGTATCTTTGGTGGCGGATTCCTGAGCCAGCCCGAGTTGGCCGACGAGGCATGCCAATGCTAATAGTAAAGGAACTCCTTTCATGATGTCCTCCTGAAATTAGGAAAGTCGAACCGTCTTCAATAAGAACGACGTTATCAGCAAGTAGGGTGGATCCGGCTTGTTGGATTATCGTTCAGGAGGCGACTTGTCCCGGACGGGCTGATACTGGACATGTGGGTGGAGTGCAGTGACGCGCTCTGGCTCAAGCAGGAAGAGAATCTGAATCTGTATTCCCGCATCGAACACGAACGCCTGGGGAGCATTCTCCTTGTCGAACGATTCCCAGGTAAGAATTGGATGTGTGATGGAGGCTGTTTCATACTTCTTTGGATGATTCGCCTCGTATTCTTCCTCGAACAACTCGATCTGAAAGAGGAAGTAGTTCGTTGCAAGCAGGAGGGAGACGAACTTATGTATGACCAGCCACTTCATCGAAGGAAAAGGTTCAAGCCGGACCAGGCTTGTGTAACATTGCGTTCAGCTGATTGAGGACGTTCCAATTGCCAGGATGTGTACCACCGTTGGCTCTGAGAAGTCATAACTCTATCTTAACAGTAGCATCTTTCTTGTGATGGAAATGTTTCCCGCGACCAACCTATACAAGTAAACTCCACTCGCCAGGGTTAAGTTGTCCGCGTTGAGCGTTACCCGGTACGATCCCGGCTGTTGCTCTTTCCTGGCAAGCACCATCACTTGCCGTCCGTAAATGTCATACACGACAAGCGTCACGAACGCACTTTGCTTCAGCTGGTACTCAATTGTAGTGCCGGGGTTGAAAGGGTTGGGGTAGTTCTGTTTCAAGCGAAATGTCTCGGGAGAAGTCTCCCGATCATCCTTCACTGCCACAAGTTCTGAAAGCCCGGTCGGGTTCGTCCAGAGCTGATAGATTCCAGTTGAGTTGTCCATCCATACGGGCCAGAGTGTATCCCGCGAAGATGTAAGCCCGATGTTATCGCCTTGATATCCCTGGCCCAATCCGCCAATGGGTTGCGGCTTGAAATTATGTCCGGATACCTGGAAATCCCGCCATGTGATCCCACCATCGACCGAGCGGGAAAGATAGACAGTTGCCGAATCTGAAGTGGTTCCTCTGTCATCGTAGTACAACACATTCACTCCTCCGGCATCATCGACGTGTATGGCAGGGAAGTACTGGTACTTACCATTGTTCAAAGCATCTTGGTTTACCCTGATGCCCGTCGACCATGAGATTCCACCGTCAGTCGATCTGTTGAGAATGATGTCAGGGTCGTTGCCTGCAGGGGACAGTCCTCGCTGTGTCGTTACGACGTAGACCCAACCATTTCTCACTCCACCGCTCACGTCGACATCGATCCTCGGGAGGCCGTTCACACGGATATTCCCTTTCTGGGGAAATGTGCCTGCGATTCCGTTCATATCAAAAGCGTTTTCCGTTACTACCCATGTTGTGCCTCCATTTGTGGAGGAAGCTACCCCGACAAAATCTTCGGTGAAAGGTGAAGTGCCGATGACACCTGCCCACGTGACATAGACGCGCCCTGCAGGTCCCATGGCCAGCTCGCCGCCCTGTCCCCGCTGCGATGGATTGTTAATTTGGGCGACAGCGTTCCATGTTCCCCCTCCATTGTCAGTGTATGAGAAAAGAACCGGATATGGTGGGGCGAACCTGACCCACACCGCATACGATCTTCCATAGTAGGCGCTGGCCGGGTTGCCATCCGATGTGAGAGTTGCCCGATCCTGATCATTGGTGGCTACGGTCCTTTGAGACGACCAGGTTATTCCAAAGTTCGTCGAATAGTGGGAGTAGAGCCCGGGGGAGAACCCAAGTCGAATCAGGATACATCGACCCTCTTTGTCGATGGCGATTCCCGGATCACCACGATGGAAGCTGATCGGCGCGCCGTAACACGTATCGCTGCCGAACCATGTGCGCCCGAAATTGGTGGTGACATAGACTCCCTCACTTATGAACGCCGTCGAAAGATTGATGGTGTTTGCACTGGCGAAGAGGATATCGGGGTTGGTGGGATGACGGGTGATGAACGTCTCCGTTTGAGTAAAGTTGCTCGGATAGATTCTGTACTCCTGGCCAACGTGTGGCTCAAATGACTTCGCACCTGTGTACAGGACGAGTTGCATGAAGAGGGTGTAACCCAATTTCACGGTTCTGGCACGAATGGTCATCTCGCCCACGAGGAAGGCCTCCTCCTTGTGATGATGTCAATACGTAAACCCGAAATTAATGCTCCCAAAATAGTTCCTCGGCTCCCCTGCTTCATAAAACTCCTTCGTCGTCGAGTTGATGTTCACGAATGCTGCATACGTCTGATTGGAGATGTTGTTCACACCCAATGAGAGGAGGACGTTGAATTGCCCCATCACGTAGTCGAATCCAGTCAAGACATTGACAAGCTGGTATCCATTGGTCTTCTCCGAGTTGGCGTCGTCCGTGTACATGCCGCTGATGTTTGTGTATGCTGTCTTCGCGAACCCTGTGAAATCCTCGGTAAAGCTGTGCTCGTACGAGATGCTCAGGCCGATGTTGTGCCTGGGAACGCTGGGGACGGCATTTCCATTGAAGCTGTCGCTCGAGATTACTGTCGCTCCTGTCGTATCGATATTTTCAGAACGTGCAACGTACGTGTCATACGAGAAATCAGACAACGTGTAGGCACCTTTGAACATCAATCCCTTCAGCACGTGAATTGTTGTGCCAAGCTCAACGCCGGTTCTCCGGGTCTTTGCGGAGTTTCTGTAGAAGACGTCACCGAACACCTCGAACGGAACGATCTCGTCTTTGATGATGGTGTGGAAGAAGGTGGCGTCAAACTGGAGGATATTGAAGAGATCGGCATTTGCGAGCAGCACGTTTCCCTTGAGTCCGATTTCAAAACTCCGGCACTGTTGCGGCATCAGGTCGGGGTTGAGCGACGACGTCGGCTTGGTGCTTGTGGGATAATTGTCCAGTTCGTTTGCTGCCGGCGAGTCAAAGCTGAGGCCGTACGATGTGTACGCGGCGACCGTCGGCGTGATCTTGAAGTTGAGCGCAGCCTTTGGTGTGAAGTCCTCAAACCTCCGTGTGGCATTCCTGGCTTCGAGATTCTGGTCGTCGGTGGCGAACACCACCTTGTCGTATCTCCCGGTGAGCAGAAGGTCCAGCTTCTCGTCGATGAGCGTCAGAGAATTTTGGAGATACCCCCCCGCGTTGCCAATGCGTTCGTTCGTCAAAGCGTCGACGGGTTCCCCCTTTTTTCCGTTGATGTTGTCGTACTCCTCAACGGGTCCGGTCTGATAGAAGAGGTCGCCGCCCGCCGAGATCTCATTCTGCATGCCAAGGAAGGAGTGACGGTGTACAAACCGCGCACTTGCCCCAAGACCATTCCTGTTCATGACCCGGTAGGTCCGGGCAGTACGTTCGAAGTATTTCATCGTTGCGTAGGTTGTCAGATCAATCTCGTCACTATTGTCCGTACCGAAGAGGGTTGTGAACTGCACGCCCAGCCGCCCTTTTGTCGTGACACGCTTTGCATCCCGCGCGACATCTCTTTTGTTGGCCTGAAAAGCGTCCTGCTCGAATTGACTTTTTGTGAGTGACCCGGGGAGTTTGATGAGTCCATCGACAAAATATCCAAAGAGCCGGAGGTGCGATCGGTCTCCCGGATTTGTTTCCAACACAGTGTTCAGGATGTTCCAGTAATCTTCACTATGAGCCCTGTATCCTTGTGCGTTGTGGTAGTTGTACGTCAGAAGGAAGTTGTAGTTCTCAGCCTTAACGGCGGTCTTGATGCCGTTGTTGCGCAGATTGAACGAGCCGAACTCATTGAAACTACTCACAAAGGGGCGAGAAAAGCTGATGTCGTTCAGGAAATTGATGACTCCACCGGGGGCGTTCGTGTACAGCGACGATGCATTGCCCTTGACAATCTCGATGGATCCAATCGACTGGAAATCGATTGCCTCGATGCGTGTTTGTCCATCAGGCTCGGACTCAGGGATGTTATCCAACAATATTCTCACCCCACGGATGCCGGAGTTCGACCGGCTGCCGAATCCCCTGATGGAAATGCGCACATCATGGTTGCCGTAGCGATTCTGGAAGAATACTCCCGGAATTGTCCCCAACACGTCATCGACCGATGTCTTCCTCTCGAACTTGAATTGCGAAACATCAATACGCTCAACGGAATACGGAACATCAACAATCTTCCGGTACGTTCGCGTGCCCGTAATAACAATTTCATCCATCCGGTACGTCTTGCTGGAGTCCGCCCGCGGGGATTCTGTGTCCGGAGATTGCGGAAATGCGTGGTCTATCCAAAGTACCGACAGTGCCAATAGGTATTTGGCGATGCTCTTAGACATGGCTGCTCTCCTCAGTGGTAAAGTGATCAAGACTTTGCCAGCCGAACATGACCGCCGTCTAATGTCTGGGCCGGCGTTTGCGGCTGAACAAGTTCAATCGATCAAGCTTGGTGAAAGCAGTTTATCGGAGGCGACTTGTCCCGAATGGGTTGATACTGAATATGTGGAAGGTGTACAGTGGTCGGCTCAGCCTCAAGCAGGAACAGAAATTGAATCTGTACACCGGCATCGAATACAAACGCCTCGGGAGCATTTTGTTTGTCGAACGATTCCCAGGTAAGTGTGGGCTGGGTAATGGAACATGACTCGTACTGCTTCGGGTGATTGGCTTCGTACTCGTCTTCGAACAACTCCACCTGGAAGGCAAAGTAATTCGTTGCGAGAATAAGAGCGACCACCCTATGTAGAGCCGACCAATTCACTGTGAGGTGTAACCTGCTTGGAACACGTAGGTCAGTGAGTACGAAAAGGAAAAGCCTCTTCCATCCGTCCCACATCGGGCGGACACAAGAGGCTTGTATCAATGAACCTGTATTTCACTACAATGATACGACCGCATCGCAAGAAATGCAAGCCTTCAGGTTCTCCAAGTGAATGCCAAGGGGCTGAAACAGGTGTTGAACTATTCGACAAGGGAGCGCTACTGCTTTCAATGGGTCATGGAGCAGTCGATTCATCCGCGGCGGCATTTCCCTGTGCTCCATTCGATGCGAGTCCTTCAGGACTTTGTTGTTACCGAGGATCTCTTACCCTTGACAGTCTGCAGAATATTGGGTAGTATTCATATCAGCACGGTTTTGCTCCCCTTCTTGATGATCCCGAAAGTTTGCGCCGTAGCAAACGTTCATTGCCAACCAGCAGTCCTTCCCTGCGAATGCCATAGACAAAGTTCCAACACTCGGTGTGGTTGAAGCATGTGACTTGCAGGAAGATCTCGGCCCGTGACAAGAGAAGACGTCGCGTTCTCACAAGGCCGATCCGGATCCAAAGATCAAATACAAAGCTCGTTGTGGCGCCCATTCATAAGAAGCAAGGCGTTTCAGAGAGGATTGACATACGATGTCGGTGCAACATGGTGAACCGGGAACGGAAGTCGGCTCTCTTCTCCTCGTTGAAGACGAAAGAATTCAGAGAGAGTTGATGAAAGACTTTCTCGAGGCGGAGGGATACGATGTAATCGCAGCGGGTGATGGCACCGAAGCAATGAACCTGTTTGCACAATTCCGGGATGAAATCGGAGTAGTGATCAGCGATCTCCGTATGCCGGGATTGGATGGCTATCACCTTCTTCTGGAAATACAAAAGGCTCGACCCGGAATCAAGGTGATAATAGTCAGTGGGCATATCGATGCCAGAATCCAGTCGGAGCTGATGCGGGAAGGGGCCCTTGCCGTGCTGCAGAAGCCGTTGGATCCCGGCAGTTTCCTGGAGTTGGTGCGACAGTCATTGGGTTAAGACGTGTCTGGGTGTGTGGTGTATTTGATATGTGGTTGTTTTTCTCGCCGGAGTTTGTAGATTATGTCTACGTTCTTTCAAAAACTGCTCCGTCATTCCTCCGATCGGCTATCCCCGCTGTCGTTGGTTTCCCCATTGTCAAGCTTCCATTCCATGCCATCGATTTTTCATGGTGGGTAAAAGAGCATTGTGAATGCGGATGGACCGGGGCCAAGTTTTTGAGCAAGTACAAGATCTCAATACAACGGGCTCCAGTTACAACTATGGATCTAACATCACCGCGCATGCCTCCCCGGGTCAGTCCACTGTTCCGATTCGTTCTGGCCATTGTATTTGTTTTCGTTCTGTTCAATCTGGATGCGGTCGTGGATCGTATCCTTCATCCTGATATTCCCTATTTCGATACGGAACACGTGGTGATAGGAACTATCATCGCTGCGGTCACGGCGCTCTTGCTCGGACTTCTGGAGATTTATATCCGTCGATTGGAACGAGCCCTCGACAACGTGAAGACTCTCGAAGGGATGCTGCCCATCTGCGCATCGTGCAAGAAAATCCGTACGCCTGATAATCAATGGCACATCATTGAGCAGTATATCGGGCAGCGAACCGATGCCACCTTCACACACGGCATGTGTCCTGAGTGCGCGAAGAAGATGTACGGTCAGACATTTGAAAGAAAGTAGACGTTTCCTGACGCTGCAACGACCAGAAGCAAGTCCATGTCCTTCTCGCATTGATTCTCACCCCCTGATTCCGTAGGTTATTCAATATACTTCTGCCTGAACCCGCGAAACCAATTACGCGAAGTGATCTTCTCAATGCTTTCCAATGGTTCGTGATGCGGGACCTGTCGGCGGCGCGATCGCCATGGCCCGAGCCCGGCGAAACTGTTCCATAGAATCACGAAACAACCCCGAACCATGAAGGAATTTACATTCAAGCCCTTCCACGAAATGACCGCAGCAGACTATGCTGCAGTTGGTTTCAAGTCAGGTCTGGAAATTCATCAACAACTTCTGACACAGAAGAAACTCTTCTGCAGATGTCCCGCCGGGAAATACAGCACGCAATTCGACGCACAAATCCTCCGTCACATGAGGCCAACGCTGTCGGAACTCGGAGAGTATGATGGCACCGCCTTGATGGAATTCAAGACGAAGAAGGAAATCATCTACCAGATCAATCGAGAGACGGTATGCACGTACGAGATGGACGATACGCCGCCGTTTGAGCTCAACGAGGAGGCGCTGGACATTGCACTGGGCATCGGCATGCTCTATGACTGCAGCATGGTGGACGAGATCCATATTGCGCGGAAACAGTATCTCGATGGAAGTATTCCCACCGGTTTTCAGCGAACAACAATCGTGGGAGTTGATGGAAGTGTTCCGTATCGTGGTCATCAGATCCATATTGTTCAGCTGGGATTGGAGGAAGACTCCTGCCGGGAGGTAAGCGACATCGGTCACCGTCGAACATACGTTACTGATCGGCTCGGCATGCCGCTGATAGAGACTGTAACCGGGCCGGATATGAGAACCCCTCAGGAGGCCGCCGAAGTGGGAGAGTTGTTGAGGCGAATTGTCCGCAGCACAGGACGTGTACGAACAGGCATGGGCGCTGCGCGACAGGATGTGAACGTGAGCGTCACTGGCGGGACGCGCATTGAAATCAAGGGGGTTCCCCGATTGCCGAGGATTCCGCTGCTTACGTACAATGAGGCCATGCGTCAGTGGAACCTCCTTCGACTGCGGGAGGAGTTGCTCCGGCGAGGCGTGAGGACAGAGTCATTTGAATCGAAGACGGAAGACATTACCAGACTTCTCAAGAAGACACGCTATCAGCCGGTCAGCGATGCAGTTGCGTCGGGCTATGTCGTGGAGTGCGTTCTCTTGCGCGGGTTCCGTGGATTGTTGCGTTGGCAAACACAGACTGATACCTACTTCTCCCGTGAGATTTCCGACCGTGTGAGGGTCATTGCCTGCCTGACCACACTACCGAACATCATCCATTCTGACAGCACAAGCGAAACAATTTCAACGTCGGAATGGCAGGCAATCAGGAAGTCTGTTGGTGGAGGTGATGAGGATACGCTTGTCGTTGTATGGGGAAGCAAGCAGGATGCAGAGTCAGGCGCTCGGGAGATTGTTATCCGCGCGAAAGAAGCGACTGTCGGGATTCCTTCCGAAACGCGTCAGGCTTTGAGGGATGGGACGAATGGTTTTGAACGAATTCTTCCGGGACCCGATCGGATGTACCCGGATACTGACCTTCCTCCCAAGCGCATCACCGTTGAGCGGCTGCAACGGATCCGTGTCACACTCCCGCAACGTGTATGGGAGAGAGAAGCGTGGTACAACTCCCTCGGTATTCCTGCCGACGTGGTCCAGCCTCTCGCCGTTTCACCCTACGCTCAGCTCTTCGAGGAAGCAGTCAAGCTATGGAACATCAGACCAACGTTTGCGTCGGTTGCACTTATCCAATGGACGAAGCGTCTCAGGAGAAAACGACACAACATCGCCTCATTAACAATCCGGACGATGAGAGATATCCTCCTTGCCTACAAAAACGGGGTCATTCCACGGGAGGGTGTGTTTGCAGCTATGCTGCGGGTGACCGACTCAAAACAACTTTCCTCTGACACTCTCCCGCCCTTGTGTTCAGAACATGAACTGACACTTGTGATCAAGACAACTGAAGAAGAAATCAAGGCCGTTGGAGTGAGACGTCCGGGGAAGCAGTCGGAGGTGTTAATGGGTATGGTGATGGGAAAACTGAGGGGGAGGATTGATGGAGCGGCTGTGGCTCGGATGATCGGGTTGGGGGAAAACAAAAAATCAGAAATCAAAAGTCAAAAGTCAAAAGTCAAGAATTTGTAATCACTTTTCTCCATGGCTGACGCAGATACGTACAAGGGTTACCGGGGTGATGCCCTGGATACACTTAAGAATTTTGGGGCACAGATCTGGAGTGACGTGGAGGTAAAGACCCGTGGCGGGAAGTATACCGGGATCATTCTTCCCCGCTCCGAAACCGCTGATCCTCACCATGTTGTTCTCAAGCTGCGCTCCGGGTATAACATTGGCATCGCTGCAAGCAACATCGAGCAGATTGCCATTACGGGAAGGAAGGAAGCACACTACAAGATTCCTGAAAAGGAATTTCCGTATGACCCAAAGCGACCAAGGGTGAAGCTGTTCGGCACAGGTGGGACCATTGCGAGCCGTCTCGATTATCGAACCGGTGCCGTGATTCCGGCGTTCTCCCCCGGTGAGCTCTACGGCTCGGTTCCAGAACTCGCGGATATCTGCAACCTGGAAACTGAAAAGCTCTACGGAGTTTTCAGCGAGAATATGGGTCCCGAACAGTGGAAGGGAACCGCCGAAGCCATCGGCAGGGAAATTCAGAAAGGCGTGCAGGGAATCGTCATCGGACATGGAACGGACACCATGCACCACACTGCGGCGATTCTCTCGTTCATGGTGCAGAACCCGCCGGTTCCCATTGTCATGGTCGGGTCGCAGAGGTCGAGCGACCGCCCGTCATCCGATGCCGCGCTGAATCTGATGCACAGCGTGAAGACAGCGGCGGAGAGCGACATTGCCGAAGTCATGGTGTGCATGTTCGGTCCAACGTCGGATGAATACGGTCTGCTTCACCGGGGCACGCGTGTGCGCAAGATGCACTCCAGCTACCGTTCGACGTTTCGAACCATCGGCGACATTCCCATCGGAATGGTGAGCAGGGAGAAGATCACGCCGCTACGCCAGGACTACAAACGCCGCCGCGCAGACAAGGATGTCATCATCAACACTGCGTTTGAGGAGAAGGTAAGCATTGTCTATTACTATCCGAACATGCGACCGGACATCGTTGATTCGCTCATCGAGAATGAGTACAAGGGTATCATCATCGCCGGCACGGGACTCGGTCATGTGAACAAGCCGCTCTATCCGGCATTGAAGCGTGCGCGTGACAAGAATATCGCCGTGTACATGACCGTTCAGACGCTGTGGGGCTACGTACAAATGTATGTCTATGATACCGGCCGTGACATGATGGAGCTTGGCGTGGTGCCGACTGCCAATATGCTTCCGGAAGTCGCTTACGTGAAACTCGGCTGGGCGCTCGGGCAGACCAGTGACCTCGACGAAGTGAAGAAGATCATGCTCACACCGATTGCCGGGGAGATCACTGAACGGGAACCGAGCAACGGTTACTTGATTTTTCAGGGCGGCCTCGCGGAAGTGGAAGAGTTCATCTCAAAGTACAGGAAGTGAACTGGAGGCCGTTCCATGTCTTTGAAGATCAAGCGGGTGTATGCTCAGGCAGAGAAATCCGATGGGATACGGATTCTCGTCGATCGACTGTGGCCGCGGGGCATTTCGAAGGACCAGGCCCGGATCGAAGAATGGTTGAAGGACATTGCTCCATCGACAACGCTGCGCAAATGGTTTGATCATAGGGCGGACAAATGGGAGGAGTTTCAGACGCGATATCGTATCGAACTGAACACGACGGAGAAGAAAGACATCCTGGGCCGGCTAAGGGCGATGTCTCGCAACACAACGGTTACGCTGCTATTTGGCGCAAAGGACGAAGAGCATAACAATGCCAGAGTGGTGGCGAGCATTGTCCAACGAAAATCCTCCCGTTAGCAGAATGGTGGGGTATTGCGATTGACGTTGCGAAGAGACAAGATGTGACCCGGATCTTCAATGCTCATGAAGGCGATAATCTTCACCATGTGCGTGTCCTTTTTCGCGAATACGCCTCTTCATTGGGACTCAGCCTGGACTTCCAGGACTTCACCACCGAACTGGATGTGCTGCCCGGTGAATACTCTCCTCCGTCCGGATGCCTGCTTCTTGCAAAGTGGGATGGGCAAGTTGCTGGATGTGTGGCAGTGCGAAAACTGGATGATGAACTATGTGAAATGAAGAGGCTGTTTGTTCGTCCTCAATATCAAGGATTGAAGATTGGCAGGGCACTTGCAGAGGCAATTGTTACGGAAGCGCGCAAGCGTGGATACAAGCGTATGCGGCTTGACACATTGCCGACCATGCAGCAGGCGCGCTCCCTCTACGGGTCAATGGGTTTCGCAGAGATTCCCCCTTATCGTTACAATCCAATTGAGGGGGCAACCTTCTTGGAATTGACCGTGACACAATGAAGACGCACATGGATCTCATGACTCTTCGAGCGCGCTCACAGGAATTCCTTCTTCACATGACTGCCAAGGTGACGTGATGTTCATCGGTCACTATGCCCTGGGTTTCGCGGCAAAGAAAGTTACACCGAAGGTTTCGCTGGGCACGCTGTTCCTCTCCGTCCAGTTGCTCGATCTCATCTGGCCGATACTCATCCTCCTTGGAATCGAACACGTGAAGATCAACCCCGGTGATACCGCATTCACGCCACTCGATTTCTATGACTATCCCATCTCGCACAGCCTGGTGACTTCTCTTGGTTGGTCCGTATTGCTGGGAGTCATCTATTTTCTCGTGAAGAGATATCCAAGAGGTGCATGGGTAGTTGGTGCAGGTGTCTTCAGCCACTGGGTGCTGGACTTCATCACGCATCGTCCCGATCTTCCGTTCAGCCCCGGATCGACGGAGTATTTTGGACTGGGGCTTTGGAATTCCGTCTCCTGGTCGGTCATTGTCGAGGGAGCGTTGTTTCTCGCGGGTGTGACCATCTATGCCCGGTCAACTGTTGCGAGTGACAAGGCGGGGAAGTACACCTTCTGGACTCTTGCAGGCTTTCTCGGCTTGGTCTGGGTCGTCAATATGGTTGGTCCGCCGCCTCCCAATGTAACTGCCATTGGATGGTCCGCGATGCTACTCTGGCTTCTCGTACCATGGGGATATTGGATTGATCACCACCGTCGGGTCAGGGAAGAAACGGCGGCCTCGAAGATCTGAACCGCTCATTCCTTGTTCCGGCAGCATACTCCCGACCAATCGACTTAGTTCTCCAAAACTGATAGAGGCGATCCTCATTTCATGCAAACCTGAGAACTGGGAGCATAATTCCCATGGTTTTTCCGGCTGTTTTTCGGGGCATGAATGTTGCGCGTGCTTCGTGGGTAAACACATGCGTTCTGACCTGGAGGAAGCTCACAATGGAGTCTGATATCATGACGCCAATGACAGTTGCCAGTTTGCGAAATGACATCGTCGGGATCAATACCATGGTTCCTTGCCTGGATGGAACCGACCGCCGATACATCTTTCTTGACAATGCGGCAAGCACCCCAACATTCCGCAGCGTTCTGAGGTACATCGAGGAGTTCATGCCTTGGTACTCCGGTGTTCACCGTGGGACGGGAATCAAGTCCATCGTCGCAACCAAACTGTACGATCATGCGCACGACATTGTTGGTGACTTTGTCGGTGCTGACCTTCACCTGAATGTGGTCATTCTCGTGAAGAACTCGACTGAGGCAATCAACAAGCTTGCCAATCGATTGAGTCTCTCCCATGATGATCTCGTCATCACCACGATCATGGAACATCACTCCAATGATCTGCCATGGCGAAAACACTGCAGGGTTGTTCACATAGACGTTGAAGATGATGGTCAGTTGAAACTTGATGACCTTCGGGCCGCTATCAAACAGAACAAGGGAACGGTGAAACTCGTAGCGATCAACGGGTCGTCGAATATCACGGGGATCTGCAACCCCATCCACGAGATTGCGGAGTGGACACACGAGGCTGGTGCGGCGATCTTTGTTGACGCGGCTCAGCTTGTCCCTCACCGCAGCGTCGACATCCTTCCGAATGACGACAAGGCACATATCGACTTTATTGCCTTCTCAGCACACAAAATGTATGCGCCGTTCGGCAGTGGCGTGCTCATTGGACCGCGAGCGGTGTTCGAGCAGGGGGAACCCGATGCAGTGGGGGGAGGCGTGGTCACTGCCGTATCTCTTGATGAAGTTCATTGGAGTGTTCCGCCGGATAAGGATGAAGCAGGCAGCCCGAACGTCGTTGGGGCGATTGCTCTGGCAAAGTCGATAACCATGCTTGAAGAGGTCGGGATGGATGCGATCGCCGCGCATGAAACCGAGCTTTTGAAATATGCGTACACGCGAATCAGGCAAATCCCGGGAATTGACGTGTATGGCCCGACGGACAACCTTGAGAAGAAGGTTGGAGTGATTGCCTTCAATGTTGCGGGTATGCATCACGCCAAGGCGGCAGCCATCTTTGGGAATGAAGGTGGGATCGGGTTACGCAACGGTTGCTTTTGCGCGCATCCGTACGTAAAGAGGCTTCTTCGAATTACTCCCGACGAAGACCGCAGGCTGACCGCGGCGATGATTTCCGGAGACAAGTCCGATATCCCCGGGCTGGTCCGGGCCTCGCTCGGGTGTTATAGCAACGAGGAAGATGTGGATCTGTTTATCGAGATGCTCAAGAGGATTGTCCGTGGGGATTATCGCGGAGAGTATGTCCTGAACCCGGCGAGCGGAACGTTCTCAGCGAAGGGTTTTGCCCCGGACGTCCCGGCATGTCTTACCTTGAATGAGCCGATGCATCCAAAGTTCGATCGTTTCCCATCGGAAGCCTCCTGAACAATCTGCGGGGCGATGAATCTCCAGGATTTGCGCATTGTTCCACCGTTCTCAGTCCACAGGTTCCAAGAGTAGTCAACCAGTTCGTTGACATTACGTTTCTGCTCACAGAATTGAGAGGGGACACTCTCACTTCTGCCAAACACTCTCTTTCGCCTTCCTCAAATCCTTCAGTTTAGGCTCATTTTCAAGGCATAGATGTTGATTATCTGCATACCGGATGGGGGCTTATCCTCATGAAAGAACGGCATGCACGAACTTTCCATTGCACAGAATATTCTTGAGATCGTTCTGGCTCACCTGCCTGCCCGCGAGAGTCACTCCGTGAAGTCGGTAAAGCTCAGGGTGGGAAAGCAGTCCGGCGTGGTTCCCGATTCACTTGATTTTTGTTTCGGTGTGATTGCGCAGGGTACGCCTCTGGAAGGTGTGGCACTGACCATTGAACGGGTTCCGTTTATACTGAAGTGCAAAACGTGTGGCTCATCGTTCCAGAGCGAATCGGGGATTGTGCTTTGTCCGTCATGCGGTGATATGGACGTTGAGGTTCTTTCCGGAACCGAACTGCAGGTTGTGGAAATCGACCTCGTCGATAGTGAAGATGAACAAGCGACCCCATCGGATTCAGGGAGAATAACTGAGTGCCTCCAATGAACCTGGATCGTGCAAAGGCTTTCTCATCTTATCAGGACGCGACTTTTGATCTCGCTTGGAGGGCGAAATCGTTGGTCTATCGCTGAAGGCTTTCAATAGTACTGCAGAGAAATCATGAGCGTCATTACCATAGAGCGAAAGGTGCTGGAGAAGAACGACGAGGTGGCCCGGCGTAACCGCGAGTTGTTCGCAGACCGTCATACCTATGTCATTAACCTTGTCAGCTCACCAGGGTCCGGCAAGACGAGCCTGCTTGAACGAATGCTGACGCAACTCAAGGGGAAGCTGAACGTTGCCGTGATTGAAGGTGATGTGCAGACCGATCTCGATGCGCGACGCGTGGCTCGATTCGATGTTCCGGTCGCTCAAATCGTGACCAACGGCGGATGTCACCTTGAAGCAAAGCTCGTCGCGGATGTTCTTGAGCAGCTTGACCTCGACGGGGTCGAATTGCTTGTGATTGAAAATGTTGGCAACCTTGTCTGTCCGGCAAACTACGATCTCGGCGAAGCAGTCAAGGTTGTCGTCGCGAGCACCACCGAAGGTGATGACAAACCGTTGAAGTATCCGGGCATGTTTCGGAACGCGTCGGTGCTGATCATTAACAAGATCGACCTTGTTCCGCATCTTGAGTGCGACGTTTCACTCTTGAAGCAGAATGCCCTTCATATCAATCCTTTGCTGACGGTATTTGAAACATCATGCAAGACCGGAATTGGAATCCCGGAGTGGTGCGCGTGGCTCCAACAACAAGCGGCCCGTAAATGAGCGGGGTCTCGTTTGATGAATGAGGATGGAAGTACTCGCCGGATGAAGCTGACAGTCCGGGGTGCTGTTCAAGGTGTCGGATTCAGACCGTTTGTGTACAGGCTTGCGACTGAACTGGGCTTGTACGGTTGGGTGAAGAATGACACTCAGGGCGTGTTCATCGAAGTGGAAGGAGGTGGGGAGCAATTGAGGCAATTCCTCCTTCGATTGACCGGCGAACGGCCGGAGCGTTCGTTCGTCCAGAGCCTCGAGCACTCGATAGTGGATCCGATTGGGTTTGATGGGTTTACCATCCGGGAGAGCAATCATTCCGGAGCAAAGACGGCGCTGATCCTTCCCGATACTGCAACCTGCCCCGAATGTTTGCGCGAGATTTTCGATCCGGCCAACCGAAGATATTTGTATCCATTTACCAACTGCACACATTGCGGTCCCCGGTACAGCATCATTGAATCGCTTCCGTACGATCGACCGAACACAACGATGAAAGTCTTCACAATGTGCGGCGAATGTCATCGGGAGTATGAGAACCCGGATGACCGGCGGTTCCATGCGCAGCCGAACGCGTGTCCGGGCTGTGGACCTCGCCTGGCGCTGTGGGAGAGTGACGGCGGTGTTCTTGCGGACAACCACATGTCTCTTCTGATCGGAGCGGAAATTATTCGGAGGGGCGGGGTATTGGCTGTCAAAGGGATCGGCGGCTTCCATTTGATGGTTGATGCACGAAATGAGCAGGCGGTACGGCTCCTCAGAAAACGAAAGCAAAGAGAAGAAAAACCGTTCGCGCTGATGTATCCTGATCTTGATTCTGTCAAGACCGATTGCACAGTCACGGAGCTGGAACAACGGCTTTTGGAGTCTCCTGAATCGCCTATTGTTCTTTTGGAGCGCCGGGCGTCATCAGGCTCTTCCATAACGGACTCGGTCGCCCCATGGAATCCATACCTCGGTGTGCTGCTGCCGTATACTCCATTGCATCATATCCTGATGCGCGAGCTCGGCTTCCCTGTTGTTGCAACAAGCGGCAACCTCTGTGATGAGCCGATATGTATTGACGAACAAGAAGCACGTGTCCGTTTGCATAACATTGCCGACGCATTTCTTGTGCACGACCGCCCGATCGTCCGTCATGTTGATGATTCGATTGTCCGGGTCATGGCCGGACGGGAGATGGTTCTCCGGCGTGCGCGTGGGTTCGCACCGTTACCAATTCATCTCGGCCAATCAACTGACGAGCCCGTGCTTGCCGTTGGTGCACACCTGAAGAACAGCGTTGCGCTGGCTGTGAACGATAACGCCTTTATCAGCCAGCATATTGGTGATCTCGAGACGGCGGAGGCGTTTGATGCATTTCAAAAGAGTTCTGCGGACCTTCAACGCCTCTATGATGTCCACCCCGCAATTATTGTCACCGATTTGCACCCGGACTATCTCTCAACCAAATATGCTGCCGGTGTTGGTATTCCGATGATGCAATTCCAGCATCATTACCTTCACGTTGCATCGTGCATGGCGGAAAACGAGCTTGAGGGCCGTGTCCTTGGAATTTCCTGGGATGGCACGGGTTATGGACCCGACGGAACAATCTGGGGCGGGGAATTTTTGCTGACCGACGATTCGTTGTTCACCCGGACCGCAACGATCAAACCGTTCAGACTTCCCGGCGGTGAGAAGGCCGTCAAAGAACCCCGGCGAGCGGCGATTGGTGTCCTCAAGGAAGCATTCGGAGATTCGGCGTTCGCGAAGAATGGTCTATATCCTGTCGGTTCTTTTTCCCCGGGTGAACTGCACGTGCTGCAACAGATGCTCTCCGGCAATGTGAATTCCCCGCTGACGACGAGTGTTGGGCGACTGTTTGACGCTGTCGCTTCAATCGTCGGGCTCAGGCAGCGAACGAATTTCGAGGGGCAGTCAGCCATGGAGTTGGAGTTCTCCATTGGGGAGAACCGGAGCGACGACACCTACTGCTATCGGATTGTAGCTCCTGACACTTCGCGCGAACTCTTTTCAAGTCACTGCCCGACGATGGTGGTCGACTGGACGGATATTGTCCGCGGCGTGGTGGATGATGTTGATGCCAATACGCCAGTCTCGTTCATCTCACTCAAATTCCATAACACACTTTGCGAGATCGTTGTTGACATTGCAGAGAAAGTGGGTGAACACCGGGTGGTCCTCACGGGCGGATGCTTCCAAAACAAGTATTTGACCGAGCGTACGATCAAACGCCTGCGACAGGAAGGGTTCAGCCCGTACTGGCATCAGCGGGTTCCCCCGAACGATGGAGGAATTGCCCTGGGTCAGGTCAACGCGTTTATGCGAAGCGCAGGTGCGCAGCAGCCGTGTTCCGGGAATGGATACTCTGACCTTCTTGCACTTCCACACACCCATCTTGAAGAGGAAACGACACGATGAATCTCATCAGCGGCCGGATTACAGAAATCTATGTCGAAGGAGGAACGACGAGAGCGAAGGTCAGTGTTGGAGGAGCTCAGTTCCGGGTGGTGATGACATTGCTGATGGACGCACGTGTCGGTGATGAGATACTCATTGATTCAGGCGTTGCGATTTCACGGGTGGAGTCAACTGTTCGGGAGGAGACTGCGTATGTGTTTGGCGATTCCCGGTAAAGTAGTGGACATCGATCGCAGGAGCCAGCCCGTCATGGGGATGGTAAGCTTCGGCGGTATTCAGAAGCAGGTGTGCCTTGAATGGGTTCCGGATGTTACGATTGGGGAGTACGTGATTGTTCATGTCGGGTTCGCCATTAGCAAGATGGATGAGGCGGAGGCAAAGGAGACGCTCGACCTCCTGAACAGCATGAGCGAAAGTTCTGATGAGACAGACGGCAATGATCGTTGATATGAAGTGAAGACGTGAGATGCGATACATCGACGAATATCGCGACGGCGCGAGTGCACGCAGGTATGCCGACCTGATCCGCGGAGTGACAACCCGTCCGTGGACCTTGATGGAGATCTGTGGTGGTCAAACTCACACCATCGTGAAGTTCGGGATTGAATCACTGTTGCCGAAGGAGATCACGCTCGTTCACGGACCGGGGTGTCCTGTGTGCGTGACCCCGCTGGAGATGATCGAGAAGGCAATTACAATCGCTTCGCGGCCCGACGTTATCTTCACGTCGTTTGGCGATATGCTCCGCGTCCCCGGCTCAAACAAGGATCTCCTGACGGTCAAGGCGGAAGGGGGCAGTGTGCGCATGGTATACTCTCCCCTTGATGCTGTGAGAATTGCTCAACAGAATCCCGGGAAGAAGGTTGTGTTCTTCGCCGTTGGGTTCGAGACAACTGCTCCTGCAAATGCAATGAGTGTATGGCAGGCAAACAAACTCGGCCTCAAGAACTTTTCCATTCTCTGTTCGCATGTGCTGGTGCCGTCCGCCATGGAAGCATTGTTGTCATCACCAGCGAATCTCGTGGAGGGCTTTCTTGCCGCCGGGCACGTGTGCACGGTGATGGGATATGAAGAGTACATACCGATCTCAGAAAAATACAGGATTCCGATAGTCGTCACCGGGTTTGAGCCGATCGATATCCTTCAGGGCATCTATATGACTGTGAAGCAGCTCGAGGAAGGGCGACATGAAGTGGAAAACCAGTATGCCCGCGCTGTCCGCAGGGAAGGGAATGTTCCGGCACAAAAACTGATTGCCGAAGTGTTCGAGATTGTCGATCGGAAGTGGCGGGGCATCGGCAGGATTCCACATAGCGGCTATCGGCTGAGGGAAAAGTACGTTTTGTATGACGCAGAGAAAATATTTGACCTTGGCGACATGAAGGTTGAAGAGTCTCAGATGTGTTCTGCGGGATTGATATTGCGGGGGCTCAAAAGACCCCATGAATGTTCGGCGTTTGGTGCGCAATGTACGCCGGAGCATCCCCTCGGCGCCCCGATGGTGTCGTCCGAAGGTGCGTGTGCGGCGTATTACCACTACGGAAAGTTTGCATATCAGTCTTCGATGCCGGGTTTACAGATTGAGTGAGAACGAGACGTGGACGACAACTCAAGTCTCCAATAAATCATGACCATGGTTATTGACAAGTAGAGAGTTTGAAGAAATGAAAAACAGTTATGCACTCACCAGTCCGCTGTCCCTTCTTCTTGACAAAGCTCCGCATGAGTTTACGCGTGAAGACCTGATTCACGTCATCGAAGAGAAACACATCGAGCGGATCACATTCCACTATACCGCCCTGGACGGCAAACTGAAGGAGCTCAAGATCCCGGTCGTCAGTCGAAAGCAGGCGGAGTGGATCCTTGCGGATGGAGAGCGGGTTGACGGGTCGTCGTTGTTCAAGGGGATGGTGGATGCCGCCCTTTCGGATCTGTACGTCATGCCGTTGTACAAGACGGCCTTTTTGAATCCGTTCGACGAGTCGAGCCTCGACTTCACCTGTCGCTATTTGACAAAGGACGGAGATCTGGCTTCATTCGCTCCGGATACCATTCTGCACAATGCGAGTGAGCTTTTCAATAAGCGGACCGGAATGCAGCTCCACGCAATGGGAGAGCTGGAGTTTTTTCTGTTAAGCGAGCCGAAGTCTCCCATTTATGTTTCGTCCAAGCAACGTGGGTATCATGCCTCGGGTCCTTTCGTCAAGAGCGGGCTGATTCTGGATGAGATGGTTCGGTACATTGCACAGATAACAGGGGCGGTCAAGTATGCTCATAGTGAGGTCGGATACGTTGAGAGTGTCCGCAGCGACCTCGAGGAGATCAGGCAGAAGCAGGCGGAGCAACTCGAGATCGAATTTCTGCCGACTCCTGTGGAAGAGGCCGCCGACAACCTTGTTCTTGCGCGATGGTTGATCAGAAATGTGGCGTATCGGCACGGATGCGTCGCAACGTTTACGCCGAAACTCGAGGAAGGTGTTGCCGGCAACGGGCTGCACGTCCATATGGAGCTGATGAAGGACTGCAGGAACATGATGACCGACGAGGATGGCAAGTTGTCAGTCAACGCGAAGAAGATCATCGGAGGTCTGTGCAAGTACGCCGATTCACTGACTGCGTTTGGCAATACTGTTTCGTCGGCATATCTCCGGCTTGTCCCGAACCAGGAGGCACCGACGCGCATTTGCTGGAGCGATATGAATCGCAGTGCGATGATCCGTGTCCCGCTCGGATGGTCGAAGGTGAGCAACCTCGCGCAGCGTCTGAATCCCCAGCAAAAGGAGAGCCTGGGAAAATCCGAGGGGCGGCAAACGGTTGAGCTGAGGAGTCCGGACGGTAGTGCTCTTGTTCACCTCCTCCTCGCGGGCATAACAATGGCGGCGGAATGGGGGATGACGAACGCAGCCGCAACTGAGCTCGCGGAGAGACTCTACGTCTCAGGTAATATCTTCAGTGACGGTACACTCCTTGCCTCGCTGGCCGCATTGCCGACGAGTTGCGTCGAGTCCTCCCGGATTCTGATCAAGAACAGAGAGTTGTACGAACGGGATGGAGTGTTTCCTCCCAGTATCATCGAGTACGTTGGCAGGATGTTACAGATGGAGAATGATGAAAATATGAACCAGAAGCTTGTGGATCTCCCGGCGGATGACCGCCTCCACGAGACACGAAAGATCATGCACAAAGACTTGCACAGGCATTGATATGGTGACCGAAGCTGTTGTTGAAGAATTTCTGTCAAGCAAGACTCTCGCTGTTGTCGGAGTCTCAAGCAAGCGCAGGGGGTTCGGATATACGGTGTACAATGACTTGAAAGCGAAAGGCTACACGGTGTATCCGGTCAATCCGAAAACCACAAGCATCGACGGTGACCTCTGTTATCCCGATGTGCTTGTGCTGCCAGAGAAGGTGGATGGAGTGGTGTTTGTCGTTCCCCCGGCGCAAACAGAAGTGATTCTGCGCGATGTTGCTGAAGCGGGAATAGCGAGGGTGTGGATGCAGCAAGGTGCCGAGTCGGAAGAGGCAATCGCATTTTGCAGGGAGCACAGCATTGGAGTTGTTCACGGCCAATGCATCATGATGTTTGCCAGGCCGATGTCATTTCCTCACAAAGCGCACCGCTGGGTCTGGAAAACGCTTGGTAAGTTGCCGAAGTGAGATATCTGTGAGTGAGGAATGAATTCGATGAACGACGAAAAGTCAATTGATCCTGATGCGCTCATCTGTCCGCTCCCGATAACCGACTACAAGCATGTGCTTCTTGCGCATGGTGGTGGCGGCAAGCTTTCCAAGCAGATGATCGAGAAGATGTTCCTGCCTCAATTCCGGAACGAATACCTCGACCCGCTTCATGATGGTGCAGTTGTCATGATAGACGGTGTGCGCCTTGCCTTCTCGACCGATTCCTATGTCGTGAATCCGATATTCTTTCCTGGTGGGACGATTGGCGACCTTGCCGTCAATGGAACCGTGAATGATCTCGCGATGTGTGGTGCCAGGCCGCTGTACCTTTCCGCTGCATTTATTATTGAAGAAGGATTGTCGATGGACGATCTGTGGCGGGTTGTTGTTTCGATGCGGGATGCTGCAGCAAAGGCGGGTGTCATGCTGGTCACTGGAGACACGAAGGTCGTGGATCGCGGAAAGGGGGACAAGATCTTCATCAATACCTCCGGCGTTGGTGTGGTTGGGGATGATATTGACGTCAATCCAAAGAATGCACAGGTTGGCGACAAGATTATCCTCAGCGGTGCAATTGCGGTGCACGGCATCGCGATCATGTCGGTGAGGGAAGGGTTGGAGTTTGATACTCCCCTTCACAGTGATACGGCTGCCTTGAACGGACTTGTACAATCGATGCTGGACGTGAGCAAGCACATCCATGTGCTACGCGACCCGACGCGTGGTGGAGTTGCGAGTTCGCTGAACGAGATCGCTTCGTCATCAAATGTTGGCATCCGGATCCTGGAACAACGGATTCCGGTCTCTGAGGAAGTGCGGGGGGCATGCGAGATTCTCGGACTCGATCCGCTGTATGTCGCGAACGAGGGAAAGCTCCTTGCCTTTGTATCTCCTGATAATGCCGAAGAGGTTCTCGCGGCAATGCAGCGGCATCCACTGGGCAGGGATGCCACAATGATTGGAGAAGTCGTTGCGGATCATCCCGGGACAGTCGTTATGAGAAGCAGGATCGGAGGCAACCGCGTGGTAGACATGATCTCGGGCGAACAATTGCCGAGGATATGTTAGCGTGGGAACGACCGTGACAACGAATGAAGAAATTCTGGTGGTCAATCCCGGCTCCACATCGACAAAGTTGGGAGTGTTTGCGGGGGAGGAGGAGCAGAGTACCGGAGTAATCCGTCATGATGCAGCAACATTGGGATCGTATCACGGGATTTGGGAGCAGTTTCATTTCCGAATGCAGGAAGCAAGGCACTGGGCCAGCATTCACGCCCGGCGCCCGGTCGCGGTCGCCGGATTGGGTGGGTTGCTGAAAGCCGTTCCGGGAGGAACGTACGTCGTGAATGACAGGATGTTGGACGATGCACGGGCAAACATCCAGGGCGAGCATGCTTCCAATCTTGGTTGTGCAATGGCTTCGACGTTTGCGAACGAATACGGCTGCAAGGCATTCATCGTAGATCCCGTGTCAGTGGACGAATTCGAGCCGCTGGCGCGGTATAGCGGTCACCCGATGTTTGTGCGGCGAAGTCTCTCGCATGCGCTGAACATCCATGCGGCGGCACACCGTGCAGCGAAAGAACTGGGGAAATCGTTTGTGAGTTCATCGTTCATCGTGGCTCATCTTGGCGGAGGCATCTCGGTTGCGCCTGTCCGCGGCGGTCGCATCATTGACGTCAATGATGCAGCAAGCGATGGACCGTTTTCGCCGGAGCGGACAGGTGGATTGCCGCTGCAACAGTTCATCACGCTGTGTTTTTCCGGACCCTATCCGGAGCAACAAGTCCGTTCGCTTGTCATGGGTGGAGGAGGGCTTGCAGCGTATCTCGGCACAAACAGCGCAATGGAAATTGAGCGGCGCATCGCTCAAGGTGATCGCAATGCACGAGAGGTCTATGAGGCAATGGCCTATCAAATTGCGAAGGAAATCGGCGCAATGGCAACGGTAGCTGCAGGGAAGATCGATGCCCTCATCCTGACCGGAGGACTCGCTTCGTCCGATATGCTTGTGAACTGGATCAGTGATCGTGTTGGATTTCTTGCACAGATCCTTGTTTATCCGGGGGAGCATGAGCTCCAGGCATTGGCGCTCGGCGCGTTACGTGTGTTACGTGGAGAAGAACAACCGAGGGAGTACGTATGATCACATCGTTTGATGAGTTGATGAAGTCAGCAGCAGCACTGCCCGAAAAGCGTGTCGTCGTGATATATCCGAAGAATGAGGAGACGTTCAGCGCGATTGCCGATGCACAGAAATCACTCAGGGCGAAATTTCTGCTCTGTGGTGATGGGGATTTGATACGGGAAGCACTCCTTTCGTATGGGATTCCACCTTCGTGCGTTGAGGTAACGCAATCCGACAATGTCGCCGACGCACTTGTGGCAGGCATCGCATTGGTAAAGGAGGGTAGGGCGGATATTCTCATGAAGGGCGGGGTGGACACATCAACGATGATGAAAGCTGTGTTGAAGGATGATACCGGCGTACGCACTGGCAGACTCCTGAGTGATATCTTCATTCTGGAGTTTCCGCAACACAAGGAAAACAAATTCGTCATGATCACCGATGGCGGCATGACACTCGCTCCTGATCTGAAGAACAAAGTCGAGCTCATCAACAATGCGGTGGAGGTCGCTCACGCCCTCGGGAATTCGAAACCCAAGGTCGCGGTTCTCTCCGCGACTGAATTTGTTGTCTGGAATCTCCCTTCAACACTTGATGCTGCTGCCCTGGCAAAAATGAACGAGCGGGGTCAGATTAAAGGCTGCGTGGTCGACGGGCCTCTTGCGCTGGATAATGCCTTGTCTGCCGAGGCTGCTGCAGAGAAGGGCATCAAATCGCCGGTGGCGGGTCAGGCTGAGATCCTCGTCGCGGCGAATATTGAATCGGCAAATAGTCTGGCAAAGAGCACGACGTATTTTGCGAATCTTCCTCTCGCTCATGTTATTGTCGGCGGCCGCGTTCCCATTCTGATTCCCTCCCGGGCCGACAAGCGTGACGCCAAGCTTTACTCCATCGCGCTTGGCATGATCATGAGTGAGTTCTACCGGACAAAGGACCAGGACTAACGCGAAATGGTCTCCTGACCGTCATTCGCCCCCCAGTCTCCGTCCGTTCGCAACCAACACTGTCTCGGGCGATTCCCCGGGCACGTCTTTATCCTCGACGATCAGTAAGCCCTAATACCTAGTGCATGCCACAAGACGGAAGGGGGCACCACATGGAAACACCCTCTGGATACGGGCCGACGTGTCCCGCCCATGCCGGAACCGCTCTTACGCTGCGGTTTGCGAGGAACGGTAAGGAGTGAACCGCAGTAAGTTTCTTGCTTTTCGATATTGAGAAAAGTACATTCTTGTTGTTGCCTTACCTGATTGACCGCAACGATTCTCCCCTTTCTGGCTTCGCAGAAGAGTCTACCGTCCTTTGGCTTGTTACCTGAGTTCGTTCTTTATAGTGGGGGGATTACCTTTGAACCTCTGGCAGGGACGTGGAGACATCCGAAATCAATCTGGCGAAAGCCGGCTTGCTTGAGACTGTACGTCGAGAGATGCGGCTGAGGAACTACAGCCTCAAGACAATCAAGGCGTATGTGAGTTGCTTGAGGACATACGTCCACTATTTGTGTGGAAAGCATCCGAGGCAGGCAACCGATAGGGACATCCGGGCATTTCTGATTCACCTTGTCGAGCGGGAGATGTATGCGGCCTCGTCGATCAATCAGGTTATCAATGCTCTGCGCTTTCTCTACGTCGAATTGTACAAACGCCAGATGCGGCTGGGAGATTTGCCGCGACCTAAGAAGGAGCGTAAGCTCCCTGTAGTCCTCAGTCAGGAGGAAGTCAGGAGGATATTTGATTCACTTACCAACCTGAAACACAGAGTGATGCTCATGCTTGTCTACTCGGCTGGGCTTCGGGTTGGCGAAGTGGTGCGATTGCGAATTGAAAACATTGACTCCGACCGGATGATGATTCACATCCGGGGCGGGAAAGGAAAGAAGGATCGGTATACGTTGCTCTCCGCGGTTGTCCTTGAAAGTCTTCGGGCATATTGGAAGAGGTATACACCCCGGGAATGGCTGTTTGAGGGGCAGAAGGTCGGTACGCAGTATGCGGTGCGAAGCGCGGAAAAGGTTTTTGAACAGGCAATTGAGAAATCAAGAATCAGAAAAGATGTTTCAATACACAGCCTGCGTCACGCGTTTGCCACGCACATGTTGGAACAAGGAACCGATTTGCGGTATATCCAAAGTCTGTTGGGACATGAGAGCATTAAGACGACGGAAATCTACACTCATGTCAGTCAGAAAAGGATCGAGCGAATACAGAGCCCAATTGAACGGCTCTTTAAACCAGGATCCGAATAATCGCACCTTGGTGCAATTAGCCCACCCCGGGCAGTGCAATAACGCACTACGAAGTGCAATGTTAAAGTAGTTATGGCGTCATGGGTGAGGGTGTACAGAGACGAGGAGCTTAGAGAACAAGAACGTCGTGGCGCTGCAGCGCCACGGGAGCGAGTTAGGGGTTCATAGGAAAAAAGATGGGGAGGTACAGAGTTCGGTAAGTTGAGCAAAGCGAGAGATGCGAGAAGCTGGACTGTCGGTGAAGTTTAGTAATCATTGTTTGTGTTGCAGCTTCAGAGCAGAACGATGCTTTGCTCAACACGAAAAGCATGAAAGTAGTTCCCCAATTTTTTTTGAGTAGTGAAGACCTCACGTTCGGTACAGCGGAGATGAACTCGCTCCGTACATTCTTGTTTGGTCATAGAGCTTTAGGATCGGTCTGAGGGACATGAACAGCAACAACACGGTAGTGTTCCCCTCACCCACGAACGCATAACATTCGTGTTCACGGCGCTCCATCAGTAATAGTGTTAGATAGATGTCGCTCAACGGCAGCTTATTCCGCTACGCTTCATGCGCTGACGCTGCGTGAACACTCTATACGTTATGTGAAACGGCAGTCTAGCGTGAAAGCTTTGAGGAATGTTCTTTGACCCACTTGGAGAGTTGAGCCTTTGAGAGTTTGCCGGACGCGAGCGACATCATCATCGAGTAGGCATCCTCCTCGTTGGAGATGATCTCCCATCCGTTCTTTTGGAGGAAGATGTCCATCAAGACGAAAGCGACGCGTTTGTTGCCATCAACGAAGGGATGATTTCTGCAGACATGAAATCCGTAGGCCGCAGCTTTATCGAAGAGCGTCTTGTGGGCGACCTTGCCCCCGACAGTAACTTTGGGCTGAGCAAGTGCAGAGTCAAGCAGGTTGGGATCACGAAGGCCTGGACGTCCACCGTACCTTTGCAGAAGGTCGGAGTGAATAGTGGCAACAATCCTATTGGGAATGAAGCGAGTGGCCATTACTTTCCGAGAGCATGCAGTGTGTTGCGGAATTTCTTATTGGTTCTTCCGTATGCTTCGGCCCAAGCTGAAAACTCAGGGTTGAACGGTGTGAGGACAACGCCTTCTTCAGTCTCGACGAGATGGAGTTCATCACCTTCGTTGAGATGATAATTGTCGATGACTGTTTTCGGCAGTGTGATGCCGAGGCTGTTGCCTACTCGACGAACGGCTGTTTTAAGCATGGTAGTTTCTCCAAGTGTGGCTACATTATAACATATGTAATACACAGAGTCAACTGCCGCTTCACATAACAAATGCAACAGCGACACTCACGTCGTTTGGTAAGGCTATGTTGAATCAAGGTTCGCTGTATGAATTGTGTTCGTTCAACGCCACACACATTCTTGCCAAAAAAGAAAGGGCATAGAGTGTGGCGTTGCGCTGTTGCTAAACGTTATTTGCCATTGCCGTGTAGCAGTATTTGAAGGGAGAACTTAACGGGAGGCTTGAAGCAGCTTCACGACTTTCGGATGGCATCTTCGTCAATGAGCTTGTCGGTCACATACTTGTGCAAGATGCTTGCTATCAGCGTTTGGTATGGAAGGCCCTCGTGCTGAGATCGTCGCTTGAGTTGTTCAAGTACGTTTTCCGAAAGGCGGATGTTGACATTCCGGGTCTTTCTCACACGTTCGATGATTGACTCAACTTTGCGAAGTCGCCTCTTAGTAACAGGACGAAATGAGGATGCGTTCTTTTCAATTTCTCGCTCAAAGGAGTCAAGTCTTGTTTTCATTGGGCCCTCTTCCGAAAAGTCTGTGAAACTTCCGACTTGGAAATGCTGTCTTCAAAACGATATTGTTGTTGCTGTCTACCACGAACGGAACGACATGAGTGTAATCTTTGTACTCAAGAATGAAAATCATCTGGCCTGGTCGAGACGGGTTCTCCAATACTGCCAGATACTTTTTCTGCAAAATGATCTGTGCGATCTCTTCGAGGGAGATGGCACGTGCCTTTTGCAGGGTTTTGTTCTTGTCGTCGTCCCAAATGATGTCCACGTATCAAAGTATCACAAATAGTAGACAGTGTCAACTGGACGGCACGGCAACGGCATATAACAAACGGCACAAAGACGCTCACGTTATCTGGTAAGGCCGGGGTGAAGCAGACGTTGGCTCAATGAAGTTGAGTTCGCTCAATGCCGTGCACATTTATGCCAAATGGATTTTGAAGTTCATTGCCGTCATGAAGCGTCCTACGAATCTATCATCAAACAGCATTGTGCACGGCACTACTTTGTGCCTAAAACGTTATGTGTCATTTGCGCCGCCCAGTAGAAAGCCAACGGAGGAAAGAGAAGGTCATGCCAGCATTCTGGAGAGGGCTCTTCGAGAGGCACCAAGAGCTAACAATGAGCGGACAAGGAGATCAAGGGACACGGTCGGGTCTCCCGCCTCCATCTTGGCTACGCGAGATTGGCTGGACTTGAGGAGTTGCGCCAACTGTTCTTGGGAGAGTTTCTTCTCTCGACGAGTTTCTTGAAGGCGTTTGCTCAAGGCAAGCTTCACTTCGACATACGCAGCCTCTTCGGGAGAGAGATTGAGGAAGTCAGAGGCGTCGCCAAATTTCCAGCCCTTGGCTTCAAGACGCTTTCGCTTTGTTGTGTTCATAGATGCACCTCCTAAGCTGATTCGTAGAGTCGAATTCGGCGTTTGCAGTTGTCAACAACTTCTTTGGATGTCTTTTGAGTTTTCTTGTCAAACACATCGAGAATAATGATGGCATCATCGTCGATGCGGTACACAATACGCCATGTCTTGTTCTCGTCAGTGATCCGGAGTTCATGGCATCGAGAGCCTATCGAGGACATTGGACGTGAGTGAGGTAACGACAGCTTCTCTCCCATTTGTAGTTGGCGCAACAGATAGCCAGCTTCAACCCGCCCTGCGTGGGAGAATGGCGGGGTCTTTACTTCACCGTGTAGCCATACGAGTGGCTTCTCAGTCTGTTTCATCAGAAACAATGTATGTCATATCCGACATAGAGTCAAGTCAGATGTCGAACAGCGGCGCAAACGAACACATAACAAATGCAACGGCGCCACTCACTCATTTGGTAGGCCGCTGTTGATTCAGGTGCTGGCTTTGTGAATTGAGTTCGTTCAACGCCACACACATTCCTGCCAGAAAAGAAAGAGCATAGAGTGTGGCGTTGCGCTGTTGCTGAACGTTAACTGCAATGCCCCACAATCCATATGAATCAGTCACAATTATCAAGAGGTGATTCTATGAATCAAATCCTGTCTTTCTTGTCTCATGTCGCTCTAATGACTGCTTTGCTCACCGTTACGTTTGACAGTGTGCACGCACAACCAGGATACCCACACCATCCACAGTGTGGAGGGTACGGCCACGGCGGCTCTTCTTCGTGCTGGAGTTACGCGACGTTCACCGCGTACGGAAGGACTTGGAACGACTCGCGATGTCCGCGTCCACATTCAACGGTGTGAACGCAATAAGCCTCGATCACTTCGAGCGGTTCACTTTCTACGTTTCTGATGTACAGACAGGTGACATCATTGGATGGGGCCCACAGACTCAACCCGACCACGTTTGCTATGTAACAGCTGTGTTCTGGCCGGACCCGGGCAATATACGCGTCGCCCAAGTCGAGAATGAAGGATCTACAACGGAGCAACCAAACCTCACCCTCTCCAACGTCATCAATGGAACTGGCGGTGCCCGACCGAGGGGCTACCCTACGATGATGTTTCGCAAGCGACCGCGTTGGAGCATCAAGCTGCAAAATTCCTTCGCAGGAGGTACTGTGGGAATTGGCACTGGCCCGACGCCGCCCGAGCATCCCTCAGGCTACACAGTCAGCAATCTGCATTGGGAAAGCGCTGTGGCTGGTGTGGCTGTCATGGACGGCAGAGAGTTTCAGGGATACATCAGAAGGTTCAGCAACTGGTCAAGTGATTGGGGATACAGCAGTGGCTCTGTAACTTCTTCACTTCCCGTTTTACAGCTAAACTTCACCACTATATCAGAATTCACCGCTAATCTTTCTCGTGAGTTTGACATCACGTTTCAAAACAGCTTTGCTGGCGCGAGCGGCGGACAGATCAAAGTGAATGGCGTAGCTTCCGGTGCGCCGCAGGTGGCACAAATACGGGAGACAAACCCCGCTGTAACGGGTGAAGCTCTTTATCAGGTTATTAGTGGCATTGAGTACATCTTCAGTTACTGGACTAACACGCTCGCAAGTGATACCGTATGGTCAAGCCCAGCGACGTTTTATCCAAGCGATCATGCAACATACACGGCCCATTTCGATGCCCGACCCCTGGCACCTGCTAACATCACTCTCGGAGGTGAAGATTATGTCCATATCACTTGGAGCGAGCATCCTCATTCTTCTGTAACGCAGTATCAGATTTGGCGTACCGTCGAGCCATACGACCAAACCCCGGCCCGCCCCAACTGATTGCCACCGTCAATCGAGGCACAACAGAGTTCAATGATTATGATTATGCTCCGATCCACGGATACCATTCGATCTGCTTGGCTACGATGTGCAATCGTATTTTCACTTAATGGTGCAACTTCATTCCCATGGTGGTACCATGTCTATGGCATGAGGCTGCCGAAACCTGGTCTCGAGAATGGCACACCAACTTCGTACGACATAAGGAGTTACCCCAACCCCTTCAATCCTAACACGGCCATTGTTTACTCGCTTCCGGAAGATGGCAGTGTGACCCGTGCTCTGTACGATTCTATTCAGGGTGGGAAGATCGCATTGGTCATGAAGGCAACAGAGAAGCAGGATATCACAGTGTAACCTGGGATGGCAAAGTCGGGTTTTCGGTTGCCTGCAAGTAGTGGAGTGTACTTTGCCCGGCTGAATGTTGCACGAGGCAACAGCAAACCCCTGGCTCAAAGACCATCAAGCTTCTCCTTGCGAAGTGATCGGAGGAAACACTGAAGACGCTTGTGATGGTGTTGGTGGTGGCCCTTGCGATGGCACCACTCTTGATATTAGGTTGCAAGACCGAGTCGACTGGTCTGTCCTCCGCCGAGGAATCCACGTGAGTATGCTTGGACGATTGACACATTAGCCTATCCAGGAAGTCTGCAGACATTGATGAGGTACAGCTGGGGATCCTCAAGTCAGCAACATCTACATTTGCGGATTCAATGAGCGGGGACTTGACAGATGTTACGATTGGAATGGTCAATCGTGGACAAATGTCAAGTTGCTTGTGACCGAAGGAGGGCCTCTTTACCGCGTTGGGACATTTTCAAGCATTCTCGGGTTCTCTGAACAGGCTGTCTACGCAGCCGGCTATGTCGATATAGAGAATACCCCTTTTCTAGCTCGCTTTGATGGAGCCCAATGGAGCGAAATCAATGTTTGGGGGGAAGAGGACTACAGTCGCTTTGGGGACGATCCCCACCGATTTTTGGATTGGTGGTATGGAGGGATACCTTGCCCACTACAACGGGAGTCAATTCGATAGGGACTCTGTTTCGTACACGTTGTAGAACGATACCACGCAGAATCCTCAGATCACACAGATCATTGGAGATGCCTCTGTCACATATCTGGTCTTGGGCAACGCACCTGATACACTCTTTTCTTCCGATCTTCTATTTCTATAAACGACTGGGGTCGCAATGGGTACTGCGTGACAGTAGCTACGACTTTGCTCGTCTTTTCATATCCCCTTCGGGTATATTATATCGCTACGGCCCCGGAGGAATTCAGCGGCAAAGTGGTACCACGTGGAATACGGTGCTGTCTCAATTGGCGGCAGTCGGGATGGGTGCTTCCACGGAGAACAACATTTTTGCAGTGGGATATGAGTCAAATGGCCGTGTCTACCACTATAACGGGTCCGATTGGTTTGAGTTCACGCAACTGCGCATGCAGAATGTCCGCTTCCAATCGGTGTGGACGGACGGCAAGGAAGCGTTCGTAATTGGCATAACGTCAGATTTTTCCAATGAAAACAGATGCGTGCTTCATGGACGGTGATTGAAGCTCTACCATTGTTCTCTCGTTGAAACGTTGATGGGGCACAGCAGTTAACACACCCAACAACGGCGCTCCCTCATTAATATGGCGATGATAAAGCTCAGTGAAAGCCCAATAGAGGTCGCTCCATGCCGCCCGTCAGTTGATAGAAAGCTGGTCGGGCGGCACGGCGTTGTTGCGGCACACGTTAAGCGTCATGCCCCGCCGCCGTTTTCGGTGATTGGTTATTCGATCAGGCGGTCTTTGAACTTGTCACGTCACGTAAGGAGGGCTATGAGGAAGGTCGTGTTTGCAATCAATATCACCGCCGACGGATACTGTAGCCATACCGACATGATTGCCGATGAAGAATTGCACGAGTACTTCACGGGGGTGCTGCGCAATGCGGACCTTCTCCTCTACGGCCGGACCACGTACCAGCTAATGGTCCCGTATTGGCCGGAAGTTGCCAAAACGCAATCGGAGACAGCCGCAACCAATGAATTCGCCAGAGTGTTCGACTCGCTCGATAAAGTCGTATTCTCCACGACATTGAACCACGTTGAGGGAAACAACACGAGAATCGTCCGTGCGAACGTTGCGGGAGAGGTGCTCGCCCTGAAGCAGCAGCCTGGAAAGGACATTTGCGTCGGAAGTCTGAGCATCGCGTCCCAGCTTTCCGAGGTCGGATTGATTGATGAGTATCAGTTCGTGGTTCATCCGGTTGTCGCTGGAAGAGGGCCGCGGTTGTTCGAAACCGTGATGCTCCAAAACAGGCTTCGGCTGGACTTTGTTGGATCGAAGACTTTTCAATCCGGAGTCGTTGCCCTTCAATACAGAAAGCATACGTGAGCAAGAATGGCATGCCAAATCATTGTTGCTCCGATGTGTTGTTCAACTGTGCTTCGAGCCAATGATTTCTGCCGCCGTGGGTGTGGCTTTGCCGGTTTCCAGACGATGGATCCGGTTGCCGTTCTTGTGGCCGACCAGAAATCCCAATTCACATTGGGTCAGATTCATGTTTTTCCGGCAGCTGCGGATGTAGTTGTTGTGATTGCTCCCGATCATTGCGAAATATGCTCAACCTTGACCGATCTTAGATCAGGGAGCATTACCTAAACAGGAGTGTATTTTCTTCTTTTCGCAAAGTTTGTATCGGGGAATCCGGCTCTGCAAATCTTGACAATCTAAATGTATTTCCTAGAATAGCAGAGTCTTGGCCCTGCTATTCTTGAATAATCCGCGGTTTATCTGCATTATCTGTCCGTCAATCCGTGTCTCACCTTAAGCAGAGCGAAGACCAGTATATTAATTTCAATATATGCGGAATTGACCCATTGGTCAATTCTTCATCCACAAGATGTCCACAGCTAAGCTCAAAAACAGGAAATATTTCGTGATAACATCAAGTCTGGGGAAACTGCTTGCCCAGCGCAATCTCAGCCAGAAGGAATTGGCCCGGATTACCGGTATCAGCGAGAGAGCGATCAGCCGCATAAAAAATCGGAAGGTGGTCAACCGCATCGACTGCGACAGCGCGATAAGAATCTGTCTTGCTCTTTCATTAGAGAAAAGCAATCCGCGCCCGAGGCAGGATCAGAATCGGATTGGATGTGTTGTTTCCGATGGTTCGGCTGCCAGCTGGCAGAACGAATTCCCGGATTACCCGATCGGATGGATAGTATTTTTTAACCTCTCGATAGATTCACATCCTTTTTGAAAACCTTCCGGAGCAATAGATTGGGATCCATGGATTATCGAAAAGGATCTCGTCGAAATACTTCGTGAGGACGGCATTGAACCGACTGACGTTGCCTTGGCGCGTCTTGATGCCCAGATCACAGACTTGGCCGAAATCCTTGTTGACTATTGGATATACGAAAAAAAGATAAATGCTCAGTCTTCAGCTTCTAATCTGAAACAGGAGAATTCTGAGATTGAGCCTTAAATACAAACAATGAACGGAGTCATATATTGCCGTGTCTCAACCAAGGAGCAAACCGAGGGCACCAGCCTCGAATGGCAAAAACAGGCTTGCCTGGAATACGCGGTCAGAAAAAATATAGAAATATCGAAAGTTTTCATTGAGATGGGAGAATCTGCCAAGTTTGCCGATCGGACCCAGCTATTGAATCTTATCGATTTCTGCAAGGACAGGAAAAACCATGTCCAGGCCTTGATTGTTTGGAAAGTAGACAGGTTTGCCAGAAATGTCGTTGATCACTTCAAAATCAAGAGCCTCCTTAGTAATTTCGGTGTCTCCATTCACTCCGTAACGGAGCCGATTGATTCCAGGCCAGAAGGCAAATTCATGGAGACAATGCTTGCTGGAGCCGCCCAATTTGACAATGACATCCGGGCTCTCCGGTCGGTCGGTGGCATGGAACGAAGAATTCAGGAAGGCATTTTTCCCTGGATGCCGCCTCTGGGCTACAGGTGCGCCTCCCCAAAGTCAAAGAAGACTCAACCCGATATCCCTGATCAGGAAAGGTTCTCGATAATCAAAGCCGCCTGGCAACGTCTCTTATCCGGCTTTTTCACCAAAGCTGATATATTAAGACACCTTCAGAAAGCTGGCCTGACTACCCGAAGCGGCAGATCAGTGACCGCTCAGTTAGTTGACAAGATTTTTGCCAATAGGTTCTATGCCGGAATCCTGACAAATCCCTGGACGAAGGGAAGAAGTGTACTGGCAAGCATTCCGCTATGATCACTATTGAGGAGTTTTACCGGGCTCAGGAGATACTATCCAGGCGAAGCAATTGCCAAAGCCACAGATTTTTAAATCCGGATTTCCCTCTGAAATCTCTTCTGCGCTGTCCGGCCTGTCGTCGCCCGGTGACCGGCAGTTGGTCAAAGGGAAGACATCGGAGATATGCCTACTATCATTGTTATTTTCGTTCCTGTACAGCGTTTGGACGGGGGACACCAAAGGATAAGCTTGAATCAGAGTTCGGCGCGTATCTTTGGAAAGCTGATTCCCAAACCAAAAGCTATTCCCATTATCGAAACAAGGATCATGGCCATCCTTGCCGGATATCAAGCCAAAACGAGCAATCAGACATTGAGACAGAGACAAAAGTTGGAGCAAATGGAAAAAGAAAAAAGAGAATTAATCTCCATGCGCAGCAAGCAGTTGATATCTGATGCGGAATTTCTCAAAGCTCGCGACCGCCTTAACCAAGAAATATCTTCTCTGGCTGTTTCCATTGGCAACAGCGAAATCCCTTCCAGCATAAAACGGGAAAATGTCGGAGAGATTCTCGTCTTTCTTTCAAATTTGCCTGGAAGATTGAACCGGATGCCCATGGATATTCGCAGGCGGTTCCAACAAAACCTTTTTCCGGATGGTCTTGAAGTCGGAGGAATTGGAACCGCTCAAAAGCCGCCAATTTTCAGGTTTATTGATGAATTCCAGAATGAAAAACAAAAGAATGTGCACCACGGATCAAAAGTTTGGAACCGGTTTTAGTGATCATTTTTCCAAGCTTTCCACCATGATTAAGGGTTTACATGCTGCAAAAAATATTGCAAAAGATGCGATTCCAAAGAAAGCAGCTTAAATATGGTTTGGATATTGGTTTCGCACGTGTGCTTTGGCTTTAGTCATTTGTCCTAATTTGAAGCCTACTCACAGGAGGGTGTGTTTAAGTATTTTAAGCTGGTTCTGTATGTAGGAATCATTGTTCCTTTGATTTGCCTAAAGGTGTTCAGTTTTCAATAAGCCCTTGACTAAGCAATATCAACTCTTGAATTGTCAATCCATTTTAGAAAAGTCGGCTTCTCTTTTTTGATGAAATCAGGAATACTTTCTGTTTTGCCCTGGTCAGAGCGACCAAGAACTTATTGAGAAAATATCTCGATCCACCATCTTTGCCATCTTTTTATCGTGTTCGATAAAGTACTGATCATCGAAATGTGTGATAAATACATAATCAGCCGACCCCTCGAACTTTCAATAGTCGTTGCCTTAATCGGAATCTTTCTTACAATTGAGGCTCCCCCGCGAATATCGGACATGAGTTCGTTTTTAAGAATGTCCTTGATCCGCTCATACGGGGCCACTCCAATTTCTTCTAATAATGCCAAGGATGCTTCATTGATCGTTGTGTTACCATTTAAGCGTTTTAAAGTCTTAATCATGGCCCCGGCCTTAATTTTGTAACTCGCATCAATCATCTCGTGAAGTGGTCCTGCATCCGTACCCTCAGTTTGTTTTAGTAGGGCCTCTAATTCATTTTTAGGCATGAGCACACCAGCAATAATTCGCCAGCCGAGATTGCTATTTTCTTTCTGGATCAACATTTTTAGCCCACTTACAAGAATCGGCTCATCACGCCTATCTGATGTATCGATGTTTTGGAAACCTTTAGACTTCAAAGCCGTCGTAATCATCCGAGACTGAGTTTTCGTCGGAGAAATAATTAGTACCGAAAACGTATCCTGGACATCTGCGGCTATTTCTTTAATTGTTTTTTCAACAAACCAAGGAATCTGATTTGCGAATGGCTGGCTAAATGTGATGAGTCGATTGTAGCTGATGGTATTCTTTTCTTCATTTTCAAAATAAGGGGATTACGGTTTCTCGATCCGTTGCTTAAGGAAGCCATTGAGCTTTGCGCTAGCGACGATATCATTAGCCGCATCGACAATGACCCGAGGACATCGAGAACAGAAAGGTAGATTGAAGGCCTCGTAATTCGGGCTTGCATTGCTATGCTTGCGGCGAATGTGTTCAGGGCTAGCGTTTTTGAAATCATATAAGGCCTGATCGTCATCGCCAACGAGAAGAATCGGGCTCTTTTCGGCTAATAGCTCGATAAGCGAAACTTCAAGCGGGTTGAAGTCCTGGAATTCATCGACGACAACCTGATCATATGCAGGAATTTTATCGCGGTATTTTTCGAGATACTTTACTGCCGCAAAAATAATATCTGAGTAACCATAAGATTCGTCATAGTACCGTTTTCTTGATCTATAGAATTCAATATTGGGGTTATTGTCGTCACGGGAATGAAATATTTTATCAAAATCGACATTTTGACCCACAAGGATATTAGCATCGTCCCGAATGATTTCAGAAAGCCGTGGAAATATATTTATTCCATCCTTTTTCCACAGCTGCATCAGGAGGATCCGTGAATGAGTCGGAGCTGTCCTTACCTCGGAGAGGCCACATAGCTCCAGCGATAGGTCATCTACCAGGGCGTTAACGAAGGTAAGTGTTAGAGTATTCGACTTACCTTTTAAGATTTGCTTGAAAAGGTAAGTCTTTCCAGTACCAGGGCCTGCTACGACAACCTTCTTCGACGCTGGAGAGCCGAGAATCTTGTCGACATACTTCTTCCTTTCAGCTTGGGCTGCACCATACTTATCAACGGCGGGAGTAATGTAAGTCATATTTTTATGGCTTCATTTTACTCCAATCAGTGCAGACGTAAAGAGTTCGGTTCCAACTCGCACAAACATGTTCCCCTCACGAGATGAAAGTATGGAACCGCTTTAGAGAACAGTTTCTAAGCTTTCCACCATGATTAAGGGTTTACATACTGCAAAGGATAATGCAAGAAAAGCAGCTTAAATATGGTTCGATAGCGGATTTGGAATCCTACTCCTATTATGAAATAATAAGTCGCGCAATTGGCAGCTCGCTTTAAAAATGAAACGATCTAAACTGTGCGCCTCGAATGTTTCTTCTACTGGTGGAGTCATTTATCATTTAAAACGCATTTTCCGTAGGATATAAGCGTTCCCAGTCCCAGCGTTGCCAGATCAACAAACTCCCCTTTATTTCCAAACGTATCGTGCGTGGTAAGACCTTGAATAACATGGCTTGGCCTTGCTCTGGAATGAACTGCGTGAAGCTACCAGATTGTTTGACCGTGACCGGATAGGAATCGCATCCTTTTGTATCGCATCTAAAATAAGTTCCGCTTTCCGTGCCATAATCCACAAAGAAATATGCGCCTGGTGCCGCCGGCTTGCAGGCTTCCGCATCACAATCAAATCGACTTGTCGGAAAACAGGCAAGCTCAGCAATATCTGCCATTGCAGAATGTCGCAAGGATTCTTCGAACGCTCCTTTCAATCCGGAGAGCGGCTGGATCGCGCCAGTTCCGGATATGCCCTGTTTGGATTCCTGCATGGTTTGATTCTTGCTCTTTTGCTCGGCGGCTTTCTTTGTCTTCTTGCATAATGGATTGTCGCTCCCAGTGCAACAATCAATATAAGGATGACAGCGTTTATCCTGTTCATATTTTAAAATGATTCTTTCTTTATTGCCTCATTGGAAAAATCTATGATCTCTGAATGAAGCTCGACATCAAACCATTCCAAAAACATCTTTCTTGACCGTTTTTTTGGCCACCATGGTTCATGGGTGCACCATCCGTACAGCTCATTTTCTAGAATTTCCAGAGCTATCCTATCAATATATTTTCGGGCCTCCTTTTCTGAATCATACTCCGGGATCAGGATAACCGCACAATCGGATCCGAAATCGGCAAGCGTAACTTCTCGCTCAGTGTCCGCATCAGGGAGTCGGTTGACCCAGTCCATAAAGGGTTGTTTAGGCCTGACAATTGCGGCTGATTTGTTGATGGTATACATATCTATGCAATATAGCATAATGCAAGGATCCGACCAGAGACATCACCCTTTCCTTGCACTCCGGAGCTCACTCTTTTCCAAAACAGGTTCTTGAATAGAACTAGGACAACACGACTTTTGTCAAGATTTAGATCTGCTTCTGCTGAAAGATATATCGTATCAATTGCTATATTCGGCAGACCTAAAAAGATTGTCTGTTGGCCCGTAGTATAAAAGCCGATACATTAGGATATATCACAGGATACAAATATGTGTAATGGATGGAATCATGACGATGGTTGTCGATGCGGCTTTGGTCCTCCATATAATTATAGGGACGGTGCGATACAAACTCCCTTCAGAAAAAAGCGCGAGAAATACTTCAATTGCGGGACGTTTTCTCATTTCCGCGCCGGTGTCTGGTATCCCCAAGCTTGATGATTTAGATAAGCAACTGAAATCACAACTCGTTAATATGCTTGAGGAGAGTATTCGCCTAATTGCGAAAAAAAGCTTCAGGAATATTCGCATCTCTGAACAGGTTCGTCTAGATATAAGGATCCGGAGTCTTAGCGAGGGCTCGATAAATATAGATTTTACCCTTGTGGTTGTTGGGGGATTGGTTTATTCATTTTTCAAAGATTATGAGTCGTTAAGAAAAGGGATTATGCTTTTTCTAAATGACATCGTCGCGGCAAGCCGGCATATAGCCAAGCTGATCAGGAAAATCGTTAAGAAAAACGAAAATAGGATGACAATTCGGTGCGGCTAGCCGCAGATGATCTTTTGCACCTATGCTATCGACAAGGCGAGCATACGCGCAAAGCGTTGACTTAACCGCGTTTCATCTCTGTGGAAACGTTGTACTAGCCAGACTCTCATCAATCAGATATCTCTATTCTTTATGACACGCCGCACAACAGTAATAGCACCCGTCGATATCAGAAGCCCTATAGGGATACTTTGACTTTGCCTCCCTCATGGCATCCTGACAGTTTGAAAAGTATCCTACATCCAGTCTGTTTAGAAGTAACGGCAAGCGATTACAGTTTTCTCATTGTGAAGCTCATAATTTTTACCGCTTTGGGAATCTTGTTTGTTACTATTCAGTATGTACTTGCTCATGATCTACTCCAGATGTGGGTTAGTAAATATGGTGATACGACATTTCATATCTTATACCTTTTAGCATTTACATTATCATCTTTGCCTCAAACTATTATATATGGCGGATCGAATTCCGGTATCCCAGCATTCCTTCCTGCAATCCATAGAAGCATATATATTGTCTGAGGATAGCTTTTCTGTCCCGTTAGTGTGTTTGGAATTACCTTCCAATATTGAATGGGTCGCAAGGTCCTTGTAGTAGTCAATGTCAGGCTCCACCTTGACGCACTGGATTCCACCCACACGTTTCTTATTTCCTTCGTGAAATGTCAGCTGGACATTGGCTTCACCTAATTGGATATGCTTGAAGCTTTTTGTTGCGCCAGAATGAAAAACAGCGCTGCCAATTTCCGGTACCCACTTCCTTTGAGCTGTTGCGCTCTCGACCTGATCAATGAGTTTGGGGTCAGCGTCAACGAAGAATCTGTCTTTCCCCGGATTTCTTCCCATATCAACTCCTTGAGATAATGCATTAGAG
>CAVTJO010000008.1:0-393506 GCA_963734955.1 uncultured Bacteroidota bacterium | reverse complement strand
AGAGCACAGAGCGCACAGAGTAAACCTTAACGCAACATTATAGTTCCGTTGTTGATCCTCTCCGTGTTCTCCGTGACCTCTGTGGCTAAAATGGTTTTCCGTCTATCCTGGTTACGAATTAAGTATCTTCATCGCCTCGTCGCGATACGAATCCATGAGATACGGGATCCCGGTCACCTTGGCGCACTCGTCGGTGAGCGACATCAGCTCTTTCCGTGTGATCGCATCGATGTTGAAGCACCGGGCGCCGGCCATGAGCTGCTGCAGCCCCACCTTGATCTTCTGTGAATAGCTGTAAATGCCGATCGCGCCGAGCGGGATGTGCTGGATCTCCTTGTTCCCAACCAGCTTTTTAACGTCTTCGTAGTTCACGAAGATCTCCTCGACCGTGTTGCCGAACTCACTCACCGTCTTCGGAAGATCATTGTCCTTCATCCACTGAGCGATGTTCTTGCCGACCATGCCCGGGATCATCAGTGCCCGGCCCATGCAGATCGCCTTCGTGAAGGGCGATCCCAGCGCCAGGGCCTTGAAAGCACCGTCCTCGAGGAACTGAAACCGCCGGCAATGGCGATATCCGGAACGCGCCTCCCTGGCGGTCAGCATCTCGCGAACTCTGGGTGAGACGCCTGCAAATAAAGGGAGGGACGTGCCCTGCTGGTCCATCTCGCAGGTGGCCACGCCGGATGCCTGCGCCCGGAGCGCGTCGATGGTCAACAAGTCGGCTTGGCCTACCCCGAGCCCACTTGATCGCCATCGCCAGCTCGCCCAGGGCAACCATAGCGCCGGTCTTGGCGGGGTGACCGTCGAACCGAGCTGGCCGAGCCTGACCACCTCTGCGTAGAACCGTCGTGATCGCCAAACCCCATACGGCGTGGCGTCTCGAATTCCTTAAGGCCGCCGTCCAAAACCCGCCTGGACGCACGGGATGGAGGGATCGGGCGTGACGAGATACCCCGCGCCTTCTGCAGTTCGAGGGCCCGTTCCGCGAGCCAAAGTTCACCTGGATCTCGCCGCCGATGCCCTTGGCGCCCTGGCCCCACTTGAGCTCGATGGTATCGAGCTTGTGCTTGTCGATGATGTATTCAGCGACGCCCAGCCGGGTGTCCTCGACGTTCATCTGCACCAGGATCTCTCCGTATCCCTGATGGTACTTCTTATACAAGGCGATCCTGCGGTCCATGTCCGGCGCCTTCTTGACCTTTTTATAAGTGTTCCTCAAGTGCGAAGAATCTGATCAAATGGAGAATCTGAGCCCTCCGCAATCGCAGGTCTACGACTCTATCGAGTCGAAGACTCGTAGAGCTGTGGGCGAAGCAGAATCAATCTGCGCTTAATACAATGACTCTCTTTGGTCACCACTGGTGGGGCAAGCATTTCCTGCTTGCCCACCGTGCTTTGTTGTGCCGACAAGAATGTCGGCACTACCAGTGTTTTGTCCTTGGGGTTATTTTCTCTTTAAAGAGAAACCGGCAGGACGAAAGAGAACTTTCCCGAATCGGAACGCACAGCGTGGATCATTCAGTTCATCGGTTCATGCGATTTCATCACCGGGCCAAGAAGCAGTGAGCGATGAAATCGCAATCCTTATTGACTTGCCATCGCGGTCAGCCGCCGATTCGGGAATCCTCATCCTTGTTCGAGCCAGTAATGGCTTCTTACCAGCATCCCGGAACTGCAGGTCTACGACTCCATCGAGTCGAAGACTCGTAGAGCTGCGTGCGGTTGGCGTACCAACTACACTCTCAAAATTCTCCGACTATCAACGATTGAGCGTTGCAGTTCCGAAAGCTTTCTTCCCCACTTCTTTCCAGAAAGAAGTGGGAAAGAGAATCCCGAGGTTAAACCGGCATTGCCGGAAAGTCGAACGGGAACCTTCTCGAATCGAAACCCTTCTTGTCTTGAGGCTGCCCAATAATTCGCAACAAGGTTTAGTCGCAGACTAAAGTCTGCGGCTACCCCTCAAGTGCGAAGAATCTGATCAAATGGAGGATCGCTCCTCGCAATCCCGGATACTCAATTGCCACGACCTTTCCGCTCCCGCGAGCGGAGCGAGACGAGCAGGTCGTGGACAACAAATCCCCACAAGAACAATCCGGGACTTCACTCCCTCGTTCATTGGGCTAAAGCCCGCGCAAGATGTTTGGGGTTGTTCCTTCTTTTCCCCCGACCTGAAGCCTATGGCCTTCATCGGACCATAGTTGACCTTCAACCCGTGCTGAATCGCTCCAACGTACCTTTCAAATTGTCCTGCCTACCTGCGACATCTCATCGGGGTCATGTTTGGATTGCCGGAGTCGAGTACGTGGGAATTGCGAGTAGTTCTTTGTCAATTCTGGAAGGAGTTCAGGGTTCCCCTGTATGAGCGCCTCCTTTTTCCTTCTGCTCCAACCCTGTACTTGCTTCTCTCTGTAAAAGGCTTCATCAATGCGTGCGTACTCTTCGCAGTACACAAGGGTGACAGGCAAACGTGACTTCGTGTGGTTTGCTCCTTCACCACTCTGATGTTGAGCCAAGCGCAGCTCAAGATTATTCGTGCTGCCGGTGTAGTAGCTGCCGTCGGCACATTCGAGTATGTACATCCAACCTCTCATGCAATCCTTTAGAGTCGATTGAGCTTGTCGAATCAATATCCGGTGGCTTCGACAAGCTCAGCCACCGGCTCAATCCCCATCCAGGCCGTTGCCTGAGCTGAAGGCTGAGCTTGCCGAACCCTGTCGAAGGCAACGTTCAAAGCGCCCTCTTGATCTCTTCGACGTCCTTTGCTATCGCTTTTTCCAACTCCAGCACCCTCTTCATAATCACATCCGGCTTCTCATACTCAATCTCCTTGTGCTCTCCGGCGGGACGGGATCCCGGCACGCTTTTGCGGCTCGGGCCCTTTGCATCAAGTTCATCAAATCACTCTCAAAGCAACGTGCGAAGAACGCGGAAGAGCCGGTCAATGTCAGCTTCGTCGTTGTACAGATGCGGCGCAATACGAATGGCATTGCCACGGATGCTGACGAAGATACGTTCATCCGCCAGCTTTCTGCCAAGCTGATCCGGTAGTCCACCGGGAAACCTCACGCCGATCATATGACCGACGCGCTCAGACGGAACGACGCATCCCAATGCTGCAGCTTCACGGGCGATCACGGCAGTTAAAACGGAGAGCGAATGCTGGATGTTCATCACACCCCAGGCGAGCACCTGCCTGAGTGCAGCAATAGCCATTGGAACAAGCACGAAGTTGGAGCACTCGCCGTAATCAAACCGCCTCGCACCCGATCTGAACTCGTCCTGATACAACGCAAGACTTGCAAAGTCGTCGCTCCCTTTGCGCGCAAGCCACGAATGTTCAATCGGGTTGCCATGTGCTCTCCATGACGGCGAGACGTACATGTAGCCAAGACTATACGGACCGAGCAGCCACTTGTAGCCAACGGTGACAAGAAAGTCGGGCTGGACCGAAGCAAGGTCGAGCGGATACGCACCAGCGGATTGGCTGGCGTCTACAACAAGCGCGGCCCCCACAGAGCGGGCCTTCTTTCCAACCGCTGCAAGATCCACCAGACTCCCATCGGTCCAATGACATTGCGGAATCGCAACCACAGCGGTGCCTGCGTCGATTGTCTCGAGAAGCGACTGTGTCCACGTTTGTCCGGCTACCCGTTGAACAGTTCGCACAGTTGCTTCCCTCCTTTTCGCGAGTTCTCTCCAGGCATACACATTGGACGGGAACTGCTCGTGGAGAAGCACTATCGCCTGGCCGCGCTCAACACGCACGTTTGCAGCTGCAATGGCAATGCCGTAGCTGACCGAAGGAACAAGGGCTATGGATTCGGCATCGGTGTCGAGCACCCGCGCAGCATGGTCACGAAGCGTTTCAGATCCCGTAAACCAGTCCGGGGGAGTAATCTTCCAGGCCGAGGCTTTGGCTCTTACGGACTCGAGCCCCGCAACCGTGACAGAGCGTAGCTGCGGTGCAAGATTGGCGCAGTTGAGAAACGTGATCCCGTCGGGGATCTCAAAGAGATCACGCTGCAGTGGGATCAATTTCGGCGGAGATGCGGTCATTGAATTTCAGTGCCTCGATGTTTCACAGTACCAACTCCCTTATTCGCTCCCTTCCTTCAAACCCTTCAAACGTTCTGCGAGATCCTCGAACACTTGTTCCATCGCATCTGTATCTTTGACACGACCACTGGTACTACCCAAAAGCCACACCTCTGAATTTCCAATCAAGAAGTCTTGTTTTCCTCTCTGCCGATTGACAGATGGATACAGAGGCCTCAAACACTTCTCAAAGATCTCCACACCTGTAACGAATGCCAGTATTTTGGGCTCGTATTTCTCCACCTTTCTGACAAACTTCAGAATATCCTCCTTGGTGGGTTCAGCAGCGGGATCGTCCTCTTTGCTGACAACGCGGCGCCGGTTGAGGTCGGTCAAACCGATGTGATGCTTCAGTAATTCCCGCTCCTTCTTCTCGAAGAAGAGTTGCTTGTAGGTATCGTTAAGCACTCCATCCTTCTGTGCGTTGACCAGCACCTTCCGTTCGGGAGGTGAAACCAGGGATGTGGGCATAATGCCCGCGTACTCAAGCAGAAACCAGAACTGGTTATTCGGCCCCAGATAATAGAATCCGAGTTGATCGGATATTTCTGCAAGGGTGGTTCCGACAAAGACTACCCTCAGGTTTTGTGCCCAAATCTCTGGAAGCATGAATTATTCCTTGACAAACGACAAAGAGGCGGAAAGGGATTTGAGTTTCATGTCTTAATGTTTCTTTTTCAATCATGGTGCTCGGCCGGTTCCATACCCTCAGCACCGGGCAATTTCCCCGTAAGTGTCTTGGGGTCGTGGATAAGCATGGGAAGATGCTGCGGACAGATCCAGAATTTCTGATTGCGGTATTCAAGTGTAATCAACGGTGCCTGCGCTTGTGTGCAGTTGCACGCTACGCAATGCGGTTCATTCGGACGATTGGCGGGCATGGTATTATCTTTCTTTGGTTTTTGTATTTCTGCTACGGCTTTTTCCCATTGATTTCCGCCATAATCTGCCGGAAGCTCTCCAACCCGGCCTCAAGATTCTCAATGATGTCACCTGCGAGAACATCGGGGTCGGGCAACGAATCCAGATCGGTGAGGCTCTTGTCCTTCAGCCAGGTAATATCAAGACTGGTTTTGTCGCGGCTGATGATTTCATCGTAGGCGTATTTTCTCCAACGACCGTCTGGGTTCTTGTCGGCGCTGAATGTTTCTTTCCGCTTGTGCCTGTTGGCGGGATGATAGCAGTCGATGAAATCCCTGAGATCGTCCAGCCGCATCGGGTTTTTCTTTTGCGTGTGGTGGACGTTCGTTCGGTAGTCGTAGTACCAGATTTCTTTTGTCCACGGTTCTTTGGAGGCGGGTTTGGCATCAAAGAATATCACGTTTGCCTTCACGCCATTCGCATAGAAGATCCCTGTTGGCAAGCGCAGGATGGTATGAAGGTCGGTGGTTTCGAGCAGTTTCTTCCGGACGGTTTCCCCTGCGCCACCCTCGAACAACACATTGTCAGGAACAACAACAGCTGCCTGCCCGGTTGTCTTGAGCATGGTGCGGATGTGCTGAACAAAGTTGAGCTGCTTGTTTCCCGTGGTTGCCCAGAAATCCTGACGGTTGTATGTGAGGTCTTCCTTTTCCTGCTCGCCTTCCTCGTTCGTGAAGGTCATGCTGCTCTTCTTGCCAAACGGCGGATTTGCCAGCACATAATCCACACGCACACCGGAGTCTGCAACGAGCGCATCGGCAGGTGAAATGAAATTCTCGCTGTCGATATCGCCGATGTTGTGGAGGAACAGGTTCATCAGTGCAAGTCTACGAGTTCCTGCGACGATCTCGTTCCCGTAGAACGTTTTGAACTTGAGAAACTCTTTCTGTCCCTTATCCAGTTCGTTGTTCTTTACAATGTGGTCGTATGCAGCAAGGAAGAAACCGCCCGTACCGCATGCCGGGTCGGCGATGGTTTTCTTTGGCTCGGGACGGATGCATTCCACCATTGCCTTGATGAGCGCCCGTGGCGTGAAGTATTGTCCTGCACCGCTCTTTGTGTCTTCGGCATTCTTCTCCAGCAGGCCTTCGTAGATGTCTCCCTTTACATCGGCACCCATCACGACCCAGCTTTCCAGGTTGATCATGTCGATCAGTTTGTAGAGCTTTGCCGGGTCCTGTATCTTGTTCTGGCTCTTGGTAAAAATCTGCCCGAGGATTCCCTTCTGCTGCCCTAACTCTCTGAGCAAAATGCTGTAATGCAATTCGAGATCAGCGCCACGTTTCGAGACAAGGCTTTCCCAGTTGTATTCTTTGGGAACGGGCAGCTTCCTGCTGTACGGCGGCTTGGAGTACTCGTCTGCCATCTTGAGGAAGAGCAGATATGTAAGCTGTTCCAGATAGTCGCCGTAACCTACGCCATCATCGCGAAGTGTGTTACAGAAGCTCCAGACTTTTGAAATGATACTTGCGCTGTTGTTGTCCATTTCTTTCGATTGCTTCATTTCTGATTCTCAGGGTCTCTCTTCGTCGATGGCCCATTGCACCGGGTTATTTGCAATATATGTGCGAATGCGATGTAAATCGGCATCGTTGCGGATGATATGGTCGTGGAAGCTTCGTTGCCAGACGGAAACACCTTGAGTCTCACGAATAACGTTGATTCTTTTCGCCGCCTTGGATTTGAATTGACCAATCACCGCGCCCAGCGAACCGGAAACCAATGTTTTCGTAGGGGCGACCCGCTGGGTCGCCCTAATTATTGACGATCCCTGTTTCCCTTTACGGGCGACCGAACCGGTCGCCCCTACGGATTCACCAATGATTACGATCCCGTGCACATGATTCGGCATGACAACAAATTCATCCAATTCAATCTCCGGTCTGATCGTCGGGGTGTTCGTCCATTCTTCATGGACAATCTTGCCGATGTCGTTCAATTGCATCTCATCGTTGACAACGGTGCCGAAGATGCATTGCCGTTCATGCGTACATATTGTCACATAATACCACCACGGCAATGCATAATCCCAATCCCGCAACCGGGTGGAACGACGATGATGGACTTGTGAATTGTACGGCATTCTTGTCAATGTTTGTTCTTCGTAGGGGCGTATCGCGATACGCCCCTACGGTTTGATGTCTTGGACGTTCCAACAGACGCTTCCTCCGCCTTCCCCGCCCTTATCTTCTCAAGCAATTCCGACGCCGGCTCATCCTTCGGATCTTGCTGCACCAGCTTCCCCTCAAACGCCTTCTTCAAAATGCTCTGGCGCAGGGCTTCGGATTGTTGCAGACTTGCGGTGATGGTTTCTTCCAACTTGTCGCACACACTCAGACGGCTTTCGATTTCCTGGACGATTTGGTGTTGCTCCTGCAGCGGAGCAAACCGGAATGACTAAGTCTCTGATAACTCAGTGGATTAAGTATTCGGTGTGTCGTTCCGCTTGCAGTACTCCTCTGAGATTGTCTTGAACATGCGCTAGTGCAACAAAATGAAAGTAAAGATACTTCGGCATTCAACAGCATCTTGGACTGAAACGATGCCATGGTCTGCTGATTGAATGCATCCGATCTGTCTCGAGTGAACTTCGAGTCGCGCCAGATTGTCAGCTGCCATGTTCGTAACATGTATGAGTCACCTGCTGTCAGACGTATCTTGCTCCGATCTTGCCTAACTCGATGTATGTCAGACAGTCGGATCGTCAGATATCGTCTGCCATGCTTCGAGATCTACCAACAGTATCTAAGGTCGACAGTCTCGCTGTAGAATGCGCATTCTGCTTCATCGGTGTCGATCTGCCATCTCAAGACTCAGCAATTCATCAACCTTCACCCACGCCCACCCCTCCGGCAACTCCGGCAGTTCAGCCAATTCCTTTTCGGTGAGCGGAGCGATGGGCTTGAGTTTTTTGCCGCTGGCTTTGGCTTGCGCTTCACGCTCTTGTTTGATGCGCTCCAACAATTCCTGGGCACTCTGTCATTCTGAGTCCCGTCGATGCTTGACGGGACGAAGAATCGTGATGTCACCGTGAGACCATAGTCGCGCACGTCGGCTCGGCGGCCATCCTGGTGGCAGATTCTTCGCTCCACCCTTCGCTCTCGCTCAGAATGACATTCTCTCCGCCATTCGGCGGTCAGCTTCCCTTCAAACGCCCACTTGAGCACGGACTGGCGGTAGACTTTGAGTTGCTGTTGCGCGGTTTTGAGTTGCTCGATGCCGTTCTCCAACTCGCTGAAGAGGGCTTCGATTTTCTCGACGATGCGGTGTTGCTCGGGGAGTGGGGGAAGGGGGATCCTTATTTCCTTAAGCTTTGACGCATTAACATTTTGTAGAGCAATCCCAAGACTCTTTTCGGTAATCTCGTTCCAATAGAAAGGGCTCTTCAAAAACAAGTAGAAGAACTTTCGAGAGACAACTGTATCAAATGGTTTGAACCGAATCAAGTACGAGGCGAACACGGATCGTTGTGGTTTTTCCAACAACATGCTAACACCCACAGAGCCAGCCCGTGAGACGACAATATCCCCGTCCTTGAGTATGTACTTATCAATCTCTTTCGGATTGTCTTTGCAGTAGGGGACTGAACCCCATTCGATTTGTCCTGATGTAATGTCGGTTGTTCTGAGAAGCTTGAGATCACCCGATTCTGCGCCGCTGGTGGTGTAGCCATACTGAGGTGGAGAGCAGACCTCACCGAGCCTTGCGGAAGTCCAGCCGGGGGGAAGAGGGTGCGCGTAATGTTGAAATGATCTTGATTGAATTTGCACAGAAGAGACGAGAAGATGAGAACAACGATCCAATGAGAATGATGATCAGGCAGCAAGATCCAAAACGTGCTGCTCTCTTTGGCTCCAACGCATAGCGCGAATTCCGTATTGGTCAAGAGCACCGGACAAATCCGGATTTGTACCGTTATTCACGTCATTAAGAACGGCATACGCAGTTGAGTCACCTGCCCGAACCTCCCTGGTGTCATTCCATGAGAAGATGAGGCTCGTGATATTTTGACGGTTTGGGTGATTAATCGCCTTCAATATCCGCTCAGGTTTGGAGCGAGATGCAGGAATAACAAAATCGAAGAAGTGATCAAACCCGGACTTACCTGTAAACTTTACTGACGGCGTGAACCTGATTTCCTTACTGTGCAGATACCGTTCGACGTCCTCTCTGAACAGACTTTGCACAATCGGTGACGCCATTGCAAACATATCGTTCACAGCAAGCATTGCTTGCATCAGATTGTGTTTCTTCTGCGGAAAATTATCTGGCCTAGCTTCGACCGTCAACTCATCTCCATGCATCTTTATGCCAAACCCGTTGAGCGTGGCATTCAGAAGTTGGCGTCGTTTCTCGGAATTGAATTCACATCCACTCATTTTGAGATCACGAACGGTGTACCCATCATCTGTAAGCAAGAAGTGCCCGTTTACACCACGCACATAAATCTGGATTTGGTCATTATGCCGATCAACAAACGGCGTCGTGATCTCACAGGCATCCCCAACTGACTGTACACTCATTCGTTGTCTGAGCCAATCTACGTACTGCTTAACCAAATCTTCGCAGTTGGTGTTGTTCATGTGAATAGATCTTTCTGGACAGTTGGTGGCTCTACAATATTGCAAAAAGTAAAGAACTGTACAAGCGTCTCATAAAGATCGCTGAGGCTTGAAAACTTATCTGGTGGTGCTGGAATGGCCCACTTGTCCATGAATCCTTCAGTGTATAGGTGGAGATGTGGAGTTGGAAGCGTAACTCCGTTGTATGGTTGCAAGAAGGGCAATGGAACAGTATCGACATCAGGATTTGGATGCGGAGGCCCGTCTATATCCAAACGAACCAAGACAATCGTTGATTGGTATCGTTCCTGATAAGAACATTTTGAGAGTCTAATCCTCCCCCTGTTGACGTCAATAAGGAAAGCCTCGCGTCCATCAAGCGAAACAATTGGCAGCGTTAATAGACTTCCGCCGAGAGGAAAGGATGTGACTTCATCATTTGCCTTCTTCTTTTGCATTGCAATCAATGTGTCTGCTTCACTCTGTGTCAGCATCTTTATCTCCGTTTTGCTAATCGTTCAGCATCCACTTCGCTTCTACGCCGCCAACGCCTCGTTCAACTCATCCAATATCTTCTCATAGTCATCCTTGAACAACTGGCCCGCCACACCGCCATAAAGATAGGCGGTCAGGAAAGACAGCAGGCAGGTAGAACCTCCCAATCTACGCTGCAAGTGCTTCGTTCAGTTCTTGTATAATCTTGTCTGTCTGCTCACCGAAAAGCTGCCACATCTTCCCCAATCCGCCAACGGCATTGAACGGGCTGAGATCAAAATCATCCTTCTCAATATGGAACGACGCAGCAACATGGTGATGTAGCGAACTCATCCCCCGTCCCCTTCTCTTACCAAGAGAAGGGGTGTGTTACGCGCTGATTTGTGAAGTCCCTGTCTTCCCAAGAGAGGGATTTAGGGTGAGTTCCGAATGAACAAACCGAAAGAGCGTCAGGGGTGAGTTCGGTATTACGCCGCCAACGCCTCGTTCAACTCATCCCGCCACACAGATGGCGGGCAGGCCAATATCTTCTCGTAGTCGTCCTCAATCATCATGCTGCAAGAGCCTCGTTCAGCTCGTCAAGGATCTTCTCGTAGTCATCCTTGAAGAGTTGATAAAATTTCCCCAACCCGCCAACTGCATTGAACGGAGCGAGGTCGAAGTCGTCTTTGCTTACGTGGAATGACGCGGCAACGTAATCCTTGATCATAGGTTCCGAACTCATCCCCGGCCCCTTCTCTTGCCAAGAGAAGGGGTGTGTGTGGCTTGCTGGCTTCCAAAGTCCCTCTCTTCCTAAGAGAGGGATTTAGGGTGAGTTCGAACGACCAAGCATTCACTTGAGCATCCTCCTCAACTCCTGAAGAACCTTCTTCATATCGTGTTCAATCTCTTGGTTCTTGAATCTCACGACAATGACGCCCAGACTATTCATGACTTCGGTTCTCGCTTTGTCGTGCAGCTTGTTGTAATCATGTATCTTGCCATCCAATTCAATCACCAGCTTGCGTTCGTGGCAATAGAAATCGGCAATAAAGAACGTCTCCCGCCCATTCACATCAACAAACAACGGGTGCTGCCGATAGAACTTGAGGTCAAGAAACCTCCTGTCCCTCACTTCCTCCCAGAACAGTTGCTCAGAAGACGTCGAACGCTTGCGCAACTCCCGGCATACTTGTTTCGCAATAAGAACAAGCTCTTTGTTCTTCGTGAGACTCATAAGCTCTTACCATTCCACTCCCCTCTCTTCCCAAGAGAGGGGATGGGGGTGAGTTCAGTATTAGGCGGCCAACGCTTCGTTCAATTCCTGGATGATCTTGTCAGTCTGCTCGCCAAAGAGTTGCCACAGCTTACCAAGTCCACCTTCGGCATTGAACGGGCTGAGATCAAAATCATCCTTCTCAATATGGAACGACGCTGCAACATAGTCCTTGATCATCCGCAGCCAGTTCATCTGCTCTTCGGTGAACTTCAACGCTCCGGCCTGCTTCTTAAACGCCCATGCCTGGAAATTCTTGTCCACGGTCTTGTCATACGAGGTGAGCACGGTATCAATACCGCACACACGTCGCACCAATGAGACCAGCGTTATCAACTCATTCTTGGGTGAGCCGGTTACTTTCTCCAATTGCTCATACGCCTGCCAGACACGCAACGGAGCAAGCGCGGGCTTATCGGTTTGTAGCAGCTCTGCCAACTGCTTTATCATCGCATAGGTAAGCTCCCGTCTGCGGTAGGGCTGGCTGTAGAATATTTGCAGTGCGGTGATCTCGTTCTTGTGCGCTTCAATCCACGCCCCGAACTCCTGCACCACTTCATTGGCGCTCCCCTTTACGTCAGCGTCCCACACGGCCCGTTCAACAGTATCGATATTGATGTTGTCAATAATCTGCTCATGTGCCTTCCGGACATTCTCGACGAACGTATTGAGCTCGCCGGTGAATGTTGAGGCTGCCCTGTCAATCAGGGTTTCATGCTGCGCTTTGAACGCTTCCTCAATTTCCACGGGTGAAGCGCCGGGTTTTTCCTTTTCAATGGTTGATCGTATCTCTTCCAGCGTGTCGGGGTCGTAGGCGTTCAGCAGTTCTTTCACGACTTGGATAATTCCCTTGCCTTTTGCCTTCCCTTTGAATTGCTCACGCTCCTGGGGAGTGATTTGCTTCTCCAAACGCACAAGCCTGTTTGCCACAGACAGGAACAAATCCTCATCTTTGGCTCCAACGGCGATCGCCGCCAGCAGGTCTTTCATCGGTACAGTCGGTTTGCGCTCAAGCGGACAACTGTCCGTCTTTAATGACTTCGTCACGCCGACCGTATCGATAATGACAAAATGGTCCTTGGTGTATTGTGCCGATGGAGTGACCTTCTTCAGATCATCCAGTGCGATAATCCGGGTGCCACGGCCTTTCATTTGCTCGAAGTAGTTCCGGCTGCGCACGTCCCGCATGAAGATCAAACATTCCAGCGGCCTCACGTCCGTACCGGTTGCAATCATGTCCACCGTAACGGCAATGCGCGGATAGTAATCATTCCGGAACTGGGCAAGTATTGACTTCGGATCATCCGCAGTATAGGTGAGCTTCTTGCAGAACTTGTTCTCTTCGGCAAATACATCCCGCACGATCTGTATGATGTCGTCGGCATGGCTGTCGTCCTTGGCAAATATCAGTGTCTTCGGGACTTCGCTGCGGCCCGGAAAGATTTCGGGCAGATGCTCTTTGAACGTGGTAATGATGGTCCGGATCTGGCTCGGGTTGACAACATCCACATCAAGCTGCTTGCCCGTGTATTGCTTTGCCTCATCCAATTGTTCCCAACGCTTCTTCCGGCTCAGCTTTTCGCGGAAGTCCACATATTCACCCTTCCAGATTGCCGCACCTTTCTTCGTGATTGCCGTTTCGATGATGAAGGTGTTGAACCCGACATTGACGCCGTCCGTGACGGCCTGCTTGTGCGAGTACTCGCTCACGACATTCTGATCGAAGAAACCAAACGTGCGGTTGTCCGGTGTAGCGGTGAGGCCGATGAGGAAGGCATCGTAATATTCTAATACCTGCTTCCACAAATTGTAGATGCTGCGATGGCATTCATCGATGATGACGAAGTCGAAGAACTCAATCGGGATTTTCTCGTTGTACACAACGGGCATGGGTTTCTTGGGCTGCCATTTCCTTTCAGCGGGATTCTCCAGCTCGGCGCTTTCATCGAGTTCTTCATCCTGCAGTATCGAATACAACCGTTGTATCGTGGTGATGCACACCTGGCTATCCGTCGCCACGTAACTGGATTTGAGACGTTGCACGTTGTACAACTCTGTGAACTTGCGGTTGTCATCGGTTGGCACGTATGCCATGAACTCCTGCTCGGCTTGCTCGCCGAGGTTCTTCGTATCCACGAGAAACAGAATACGCTTCGCTCCCGCAAACTTGAGCAGACGATAGATGAACGTGATTGCCGTATAGGTCTTGCCCGAACCCGTTGCCATTTGCATCAACGCCTTCGGTCTGTTCTCCTTGAACGAGACGTCGAGTCTGTTGATGGCTTTGATTTGACAATCCCGCAATCCCTGGATTTGCAGGTCAGGCAGATCATGCAACCGGCTGCGGAGAGACTTGGGCTGCTTCAGCCACTCACGAAATGTTTCCGGCTTGTGGAATGTGAAGACGGGGCGCGAGCGTGGTTTTGGATCGCGATAGTCTGTAAAGCGGGTAAGTTCCCCGGTGCTTTCGTAGACAAATGGAAGGGGCTCGTTCTTGAGGATACTTGAGTTTACTCTGTGCATACTCCGAAGATTGCTCCTCATGCATTGTGATCTTTACGCCCTCTTCCTCACGCTTTGCTTCGATAACACCGACAGGCTTCTTGTCAACGAAGAGGATGTAATCGGCAGGCCCGACATCTGTGATATACTCCCGCACTGCAACGCCAACACTGGCCGAGAGATTGATCTCCGACCGTTTCTGAACAGCCCAACCACAAGCGGTCAATTGCTTGTCGATATTGTCGCGGGCTTTTTGCTCGGCGTTTTGGTTGGGTGCGGGCATACTATTCGCAGAGGCTCCATCCGGCTCGTTTGAGCTGGGGATCAATGAGGGAATATCTTGTTTGAGCTTCGCTGACTCTGCTCATATCGATATGGGGTTAAAACCCCGCAAGGAATCTGTCGGGTTTTATTTTATTATCCACGGCCTGAAGGCCGTGGCAACCAGTGGTGCCCGGAACCTATTGCCACGAGCTTTAGCTCGTGGTTTACAAAAAACGAGATAACAATCTCAAGGGTTTTAACCTAATCCGATATGGGGTTAAAACCCCGCATGGGATTTGTCAGGTTTTGTTTTCTTATCCACGGCCTGAAGGCCGTGGCCATTAGCCTTCCATGATCCTATTGCCACGACCTAACAATCGGGGCAATAGATGGTCCATTCACATCTTGTCCTTTTGGAGAACCTCAAAGCCATACTCTTGCATGAACTGCTCGTACTCTTCAGCAAATGATTTCTTCCTATGGTGTTCTTCTTGATTCTTGATGTACTCCCTCACCACGTCCACAAGAGAATCGCTGACTGAAAGAGCAATATACTCATCCTGCCACTCAAACTTGAACGGTGTCAGCTTTTCATGGTTGATCCAGTGTGAGGATTCACCTTTCATCAATTGCGCAACCCGTGAAACCGGCTTATCACTTCCAAGAGAAACCAACGCATGCACGTGGTCCGACACCGCATTCAGGGAGTCAAGCCAGATGCCCTTACTTGCCGCATTGTCGCGTACATGTGAAAGCAACTGTGAACGTAACTCCCTGGTGATCATCGGTTCACGGATCTTGGTTGACCATATCAGGTGAATCCAGACACGCACAAATGGCATCACCACCTCATGAATTTGTGTGGTCGGAGAGATTCTCCACCTGCGTAGAGAGCACTCCGGCGGACGGGCATCCGGCTCGTTTGAGCTGGGGATCAATGAGCCTATAGCGAGTATCCGCCTCGCTTACTCGATACGCTGTCAAATTTGACTCAAAGATCGATGGAAAGAGGAGACCACAGGCAGGGGCGGCCGGGCTTTTGTCTGGGGAATCGTTGCGGTCAACCAGGTAAGGCAACTGAAATAATGTACTTTTCTCAAAGTCGAAAAGCAACATCCCGGCCGGACTCACAGGATGGCAATACCCATCGAGGGCGCCTCAGTCGGATGGGCTCATCATGCGTTGTATCGCTGGTTCTCTATTGTATTTGCAGGCTCTTTGTCATTGTTCCTGAATGTCCCGGCCTGTCGAAAGCTGTGGCGCCAACGTTCACGGTGGTGCCCCGGGAAACCGGGACGGTGGTGGTGTACTTCCAAATTTTTCCCGCAAGAGGTTCCCCCGACCCTTGCTCCAGCATGTTGCCCTGCTGGTCCGAGATTGTCACATCCAGGCGTGTGACGCCAACGTCGTCAGTCGCCCGCACAAGAATCTTCTTTTGCGCCTGTCCATCATACGCACGCAGATCAATGTCTTCAACCCGTGGCATGTTCAGGAAATCGCGCACGGCAACGGATCTGGCGGTCGTTCCACAGCGCCTGGCCTCCTCAAGGTATGCTTCGGATGTTTCGCCATCGCTCAGCGCCGTTACGGCATATTTCGCGGCCTCCCTGAATCTCCCCTGGTTTTGTTTCTGTGCGGCGCTGAAGACCCTGTCTGTGAACACCGGCTTTTTTGCGATGACAAACTTCCTCCCGTAGCGCTTGACTACGACATCGCCCAACGCTCCTACAAGCGCCTCCAGCAACGGATTGAACTTTGCTTTTGCCATTATACAACCCCTTGATTGCTGATTTGAACTTTTGTACGGCGATCATCGTCTGGAATCTCGCAGGTCAGCGCCGGGTACGCTCGTCATTCGCACTGCGCTCTTGCATCCTTCGAGATTCCTTCGAGGATCCTTCGACCATCTTTCGAGAATCCCTCGACCATCGTTCGACCATCCTTCGAGAATCCCTCATGGATCATTCTCAATTCCCTTGGGATTCAACGGCAAAACCTCCCGGAGAGACATACGCCTGCGGCCAAATCTGTCTCTGTATTGCCAACAGAATCTCATGAAAGCGTCATTGCACTTGACAGCCGCTCTGGCAGGCTGCCCGGGTTGAATCCACTGTGGAGCAGGAATTGAAAAGAGAACAGGAGAATGCCTGGACGGTCAGACTCTGAGCCATTCATCGAGGGCCGGCACAGGCTCAGGAGTCCTTACTGTGAACGTGATGATACTAAACGGATCGCAGGAAGTCAAGGCAAGTGCGCGGATTTCTTCCTTGAACTACCTGTGAACTGTCGCGGAAGGAGAAAGCTTCAACCGGCATTGGAGCTCATTTCTTCAACGGGTCATCGGCAGGGTTGAGGAACTCTGTCTTGAATGGCCCCACTCCTTCCACGTGCAGGATTGGTAGGTTGTTCATGGCAACCATGTCATCTGTCGGCCAGCTCCAATCTCCCTCACCGGCGAAGTGCTTGATCGAGAAACGCAAACACATCCGCCTTCCACGTTTCCATGCTCTCAAAGATGAGATTGTGTCCATCGTTCACGGATGTTCCAATCGCAGGGTAGATTTTCAGCGCATGTGGCCTCCGGAGTCGGGTCATCACACTATCCATTGCCTGGCCGGGATGTATGGAGTAGTCGTTCGCCGCATGAATGAGCATGACGGGTGCGGTAATGCAACTGAGCGCGTCCAGCAAACGCGTGCGAAGCTCCGGAGACCGATCCCAGCTGTACCCCGCGGCTGCAAAAACAACCACAGCTCGCAACTCTCTGACCCTGCCGGCAAGCAGTATGGCAAGCGATCCCCCGAATGAATGTCCGACCACTGCAATGCGAGCCGTATCGACATCGTGCCTCCCCCGCAGGTATGCAAGTCCCGCAATCATATCGTGTAATTGAGGTCCTTCAAGCTGCTGCAATTGCACCCTGCTGCGTTCCGCATTCCCTTTCTCCTTCAGTACCCTTTCCATCAGATCGGCGCTGTTCACACCTTGTCCCGTCGAAAGTCCAACACCGCGGCGAAAGAGAGCAAGGAACATGTACCCCTGCCTCGCAAACACCGGACCCAGAAGTGAAGCCTGCTGGAGAGGATCGTGCACGGTATCGGACCCTCCATAGCTTCCATGACAAAATATGATTGCCGGATAGACACCGGAACCTGATGGGCGCCATAACAATCCTTTCAGCGTCAGGCTGTCCGAACGCACACTGACCGTGTCGGGGACACCCGGAACTTGTGAGTGGACCTGCTGAAGTGAACCGCTCGCAAGAAGAAGAACGACTAATACTCTTTGAGACCATGTGTGCTGACTGTGCTTTGCAGGGCTCAGGCCGTCGGTTGTCCGGATATTCCCTTCGCACCCCGAAAATACTCCGATGCCTGCGGTCGAAAGAGAACATAGGTAACCACCGCCATGAGCGCACCGTGCACTATCAACTGAGGCAGTGTGTGGAAGGCACTGAGGACTGACATGGTACGCAAGCCACACGAGCAGGAGCCAACGCGCCCAGTTGGCGCCCCGGAGTGCGAACGCTCCACCAACGATTGCGAGAATGCGGACCCCGAGGGCGAGGAGAAGATCGTACCCGAACGGATCCGATGCGTTGAATTCGGTGGCGTGGTACGCAATCCCGACGATACCTGCAGCGATGAACAGCCACCCAACAAGAGTGACGGAGAGAGGACGCTTGTTCATTATGCCTTCACGTTCCGCAGCAGGTCCATTGAGAATGCACTCCCGTGAAGGCTCACAAAGAGCACGCCCGCGGCGTAGACCACGAGATTGAGTTCGTGCTGAAGTCCGTGTACCCCCATTGCAAACACGAAGATACAAATAAGAAGGATACTGCCAACTCTCAGGGTCCAGGGGAGCATAAACATCAGTGCGGCGGCGGCCTCGATCGCCGCAAGTATTGCCAGGTGCACACCGGGAGGATTGGCTGCATGTCCTTGCATGGCGGACACGGCCGTGCGAACACTCTCCACAAAGATCACCGTTCCCAGAACAAGATGGAAGAACGCAAACGACCGCCGTACCGATAGAGTTGCCATAGTGTGACTCCTCTGTAAAGGTGTACGTACTTCATTCTCTCTCGTACCAGAGCTGTACGAGTCCCGAAGGATATGCCATATAACGGATAAGTCTTACCCTTTGTTCCAATCTTCACTTCTTGAACAATGGAATTCCGACACCAATGGAAGTCGGAATATCGGCTGCTCTATTGGGCTTCGAAGTCGCGCAACCTTTTGGCATTGTATGTGAAATTTCGCCCTGGTTTTTTTTCACAGACAGCTTGACTTTGATCGTCTCTCCAGATATAATGTGACACTCGTTTCCCGTAGTTCACCACTGTTCTTTGCGTATAACCAAAAGGAATCAGACGGATTTGTCTGGCCTTGCCTGTTGGTCGTTCCGCTCTCCCGGAAGCATGCCCGGTCTTAAAGAGACAGGGTTGCTTCTTCTCTTCCCGTTTCCGCGTTTCGCCCGCATAGCTCACAAAAGACCTGTTGGATATTCATGCAGCCATCACCCGCGGCAGTGTTGTTCCTTACCCGCCCACCAACTCATCTGACAACAATCAATCAATGTGTTCACATCATCCATAATCAACCATCATTCCAACAATTCCGGAGGTACCGTGAAATCCAAACTCGTAGTTGCAGGTCTAGTGGTAGTTGCATCGACGGCCATGACCCTCGCATGGCAAGGGCATTCTTCGGCTACAGAGAAGAAACAGACGCAGGTCGAACGAGGCAGGTATCTTGTGCTCGCGTCGGGATGCAATGATTGTCATTCTCCAAAAGTCTTCACGCCGCAGGGGCCGGTGCCCGATACCACCCGGTTGCTTTCCGGACATCCGGCGAATTCCGCTCTGCCGAAGATCCCACAAGGAACAATTGCGCCCGACCAATGGGGCGCCCTCACATCCAACGATTTTACGGCCTGGGCCGGTCCATGGGGAGTAAGTTTCACCCGCAACCTCACCCCCGATGTTGCGACAGGACTTGGAAGCTGGACCCCTGACGTTTTTGTCAAAGCAATGCGTACCGGAAAAGACATGGGGGAAGGAAGGAACATTCTCCCACCAATGCCGTGGCAGAATTTCGGCCAGATGACCGACGCGGACCTCAAGGCGATCTTCGCGTACTTGAAATCGTTGCCGCCCATCGCCAATGCAGTCCCGGACCCGATTTCGCCAACGGGTGAGAAGATGCCGACCATGAGCAAGCCAAAAAGTAAATAGGAGGGGAAGCAATGAAAGTGCCAGGTCGGATCACAGTGTGGGGAGTTGTTCTGTGCCTCGTGTGTGGTTGGACGCGAGGCTATCCCCAGGCAAGGTACAAAGAAATCAGCGTCCACGATGGCGGAAGTGTGTCCGGGGTCGTGAAGATTATCGGAGCACTTTCGCCGCTCGATGAGCTGACGGTGACCAAAGACGATGTTGTGTGTGGCAGGAAGAAAGTAACGCCAAGGCTTGTCACCGATGCAAATGAGTGCGTTCAGAATGCCGTGGTCTTTCTTGAAGGCGTTGACAGGGGAAAGAAGCTGGACAGGAAGACGATGCAGATCTTCACACAAGCTCATTGTGAGTATCAGCCGCACGTTCTGGTGTTGCAGCAGGGGGAGCAGCTTGAAATAGTCAATAGCGATCCGATACTGCACAACGTGCACGCATACGGATGCGACAATGGCGCGGGAACAATATTCAACATCGCCCAGCCAATTCGGGGCCAGAAAACACCTCTCAAGTCAGCATACTTTCCAAAGACCGGAATTCTCGAGACGGCGTGCGATGCAGGTCACCCCTGGATGAGCGGCTACATCTTTGTTGTCGATCATCCGTATTACGCCGTCACAGACAAGCACGGCAGGTTTACGCTGACCGACATCCAGGCAGGGACCTACAAGCTCAAGATGTGGCATGAAGGAGTTTCGATTGTCTCGACTGAGACGGAAAACGGGAAGCCGAAGAAGTATACCTTCGAGCAACCGTACCAGCTTGAAAAGGACGTTGTCGTACCGGAAAATGGACGGCTGGAAATGAACTTTGAATTTGCCTTGAGGAAGGGGTTACAGACAGCCAGATAATCGGCGCACGATTCTCGTTCCCGCATCGCGTTTGAAGATCACAACCCTTGACCTTCGGGGAGGTTGAGGGCTTGTTTTTTGAGGGTGGTCAATCAATCCTCCCGACCACACTCGACTATTGGTGGGGGTCCTGGATGACCGTGAAGACAATCCTGCTTTGGTCGGCGTATTCGACACGGATGGTCACATCTCTGATGGTAATGTCTCTGGATTTTGCCATGTCATAGCGCTGGTTCCCGTACGATACAGGCCTTTCGTAGCCGGGGCCATACGCGTTGTGATTGATCACGACGGCAGCGCTGTCGACTCCATCGTACACCAGTTCGTGCGTCACGCTGACGGCGTGAGCGTGCAGAGGATTTCCCACACTTTGTTCCCACGATAGAAGGACCTCGCCGGCGGACACTTCAACGTGGTTGCCGGTTTCATACCGCCGACACAATGGGTTGTCAGCAGAGGGCCCGCACCCAATAACCAGGGCAATTGATGCCATGAACAGAACGCGACGCTTCAATGTAAACACTCCCGGCAAGGTTGTCACGGCAGGCTACTCCCTTGAATGTTTGTCGAGTAAGTGAAATCTGTAAAGACGGGAAAGGTATCCGCTCAGGGGGAGTGAACGGTACCGGGGAGTGAATACAAACTAACAAAGCACCCGGACAAAGTCAACGTCAACTGCGGGCCGGGCCAGGAAATCGTTTGAGAACATCATCGTCAGGGAATCGAATCACCGGGATCGATCCGATGCCGCAAACAAGAGAAATCGGGTAGACCGTCCCACCTATTCCGCTGCTTTCGCAACCAGAGCTCTTATGCCGCCAATGTTTTTCACGAGCGCCCCGGGCAGCCCGTGCCGCTCCTTGATGTATTCGGGTGTGGTATAGGAGAGCCAGACCTTCCCCTCTCGATCTTGCCATGCCAGGACTTTCAGCGGCAAGTCAAGAGCTGCGGTCGGCGAGGCTTCCATCAGGGGAGTACCGGCTTTCGGATTGCCGAATATCAGCAGCTGCTCCGGACGCATTTCGAGTCCTGCCTTCTTCGCATCGGCGGCAAAGTCAATCCGGGCAAACACGGTCATTCCCCGGGAGCGAGCCAGCGAGTCAAGCCGGTCAATCGAGGCCGCCACAGAGTGCGCGCTTTGGATTGAAGCGACGCCGTTTGTTTGTGCAACGGACACTGCAGAGCCTGCGGCAGTCAAGAGAAGCATGCCTGCCGCGAACGATGCCGATGTCATTCAGAACCCTCCTCTCCACTCAAATCCGACTGAGACCGATTGTTCCTTATCGCGACTTCCTGTTCTTCCTTGCCTGTTTCACTTTGCCTTCAACCGGTGTGACCTCTATTCCCTCCCTCTTGCTCTGCCAGATTGCCCAGGCAACAGCCACTGCACACAGAATTGCGGCAAGGCCGCCAATCGTCTTCATTGCCCACTGTAACTCGAGCGAAACCCCTTTTGGTGCCATGACATTGTAACTCAACACGAGCCCGAGAGAAAGCAGACTCACCATGTTCATGACTTTGATCAGAGGGTTGATCGCAGGACCTGCAGTGTCTTTGAGCGGATCTCCGACCGTATCTCCGGTGACCGATGCCTTGTGGGCTTCAGATCCTTTTCCACCGTAAATCCCATCCTCGATCATCTTCTTCGCATTGTCCCATGCGCCACCGGCATTCGACATGAACACGGCAAGCAACTGGCCTACAAGAATCATTCCTGCCAGGAATCCGCCAAGCGCGTACGGCCCGAGCAGAAAGCCGACAAGCAACGGCGTCATGATCGCAAGGAATCCCGGACCGATGAGCTCCTTTTGCGCCGTGTTTGTGCAGATATCCACCACGCGACCGTAGTTCGGTTTCTTTGTGCCTTCCCAGATATCCGGGTCACGGAACTGTTCACGGCATTCTCTCACGATATAAAACGCCGCCCGGCCAACTGCACGTATCAACATACTGCTGAAAAGAAACGGCACAGCACCACCGATGAGAAACCCGATGAACACGACGGGATCGGCAACAGTCAACTTTCCGGCCTCGGCCATGTACTGTGCTGTCGTCATTTGCTGGATTCGATCTTCGCTGCCGACGGCAATGATGGCGATGAAGCTTGCAAACAGGGACACGGCAGCGATCACGGCCGAGCCGATGGCAATGCCTTTTGTTTCGGCTTTCGTCGTGTTCCCAACTGCGTCGAGATCGGCGAGAATCTGCCGCGCACGCTTGTAGCTTCCCGGGTCAGCCTTTTCCATCTCGTGCGGCTCATATCCCATCTCACCGATGCCGTTTGCATTATCCGCCACTGGACCGAACACATCCATCGAAATCGTATTGCCGGTCAGCGTAAGCATGCCGATCCCCGTCATGGCAATGCCGTAGGCGACAAACAGTGGCGGGGTCCCTGCGTAGATCAGCACCGAGATCATGATCGCCGAAGCAATGACAATGATGGCTGCGACCGTGCTTTCATACCCGATGGCAAATCCCTGGATGATATTTGTCGCGTGTCCGGTCGTACAAGCCTTGGCGAGACTCTTCACAGGCTCGTGCCCGGTGTGCGTGAAGTAGCTCGTGACCTTATTCAGAGCGATTGCGAGAAATACTCCAATAAGGCATGTGAGAGCCGGACGGAGATCCAAACCGGCAATCCCCCAGTTGGCAAACGACGGCAGAAGGCCCGGGTCTCCGCCGGGGAAACCGGCAGCCGCCATGGGGTTCGCAAGCAGATAGCTCGCATCGAAATGAAGATAGTAATAGCCAAGCCCGAAGAAGCCGGCAACACTAATCACCGATCCGATCCAGAATCCACGGTGGACGCTTTTCAGGGCCTTGTCCGAGGAATCATGCGCACCGGCGCGAACGGTATAGGTACTGATGATCGATCCCAACACCCCGATCCCACGCACAAGAAGCGGAAAGATCACTCCCTTGTGTCCGAAGCTTGCCATCCCAAGGATCATTGCCGCGACAATGGTGACCTCATAGCTTTCAAAAATATCCGCCGCCATGCCGGCGCAATCTCCAACGTTATCGCCGACGTTATCGGCAATGGTTGCCGCGTTGCGCGGGTCATCTTCCGGAATATCCTTTTCAATCTTGCCCACGAGGTCGGCCCCGACATCGGCCGCCTTGGTATAGATGCCTCCACCAACGCGCATGAACAACGCGAGCAGTGTGCCTCCGAAGCCAAATCCCAACAGGGCTTCATATGCCTGGTCGCCGAAGATGAGGAAGATCAACGTCCCGCCGAGCAGACCCAGTCCGTCGGTCAGCATTCCCGTGACTGTCCCGGTCCGGTATCCAAGCTGCATCGCCTTTCCATAGCCGTGCATTGCTGCGGCGGCAACCCGGAGATTCCCCGTCGTTGCAAGACGCATCCCGACAAAACCGACACTCCAACTGAACAATGCACCAACAAGGAACGCACCGGCACGCCCCCACCGGAATGCATCGACCGAGCCGGTATAGGTGACGAAGAGAAGTCCCGTTATGACGATGATAAGCGGACCGATACGTTTGAACTGCGCCCCGAGGTAGGCGTTGGCTCCCTCCCTGACTGCAGCGGCAACCTCCTGCATTTTCTCTGTACCGCGGTCCGCCTTGTAGACTTGGCGGGCCAACAACAAGGCATACGCAAGTCCTGCAAGGGCAACCCCGAGCACAGAAAGCAGACTCGCTGTCTCCATCGGTGTGTACTTCGCATCCGTGAATACCGAGAACGGTGCAAAGTGCCCTGACTCCGCAACCGCTGGAGCGCTTTGTGTTGCGTCCCGGCTGTACCCGATCTGCCAGATGTACGCGGCAGCAAAACCGGCCATCATCAGCACCAGGTAAGCGCGCCGGACCTTTTCTGATCTGAAATATCTTCTTAGCGTTCTCATTCGTTCAATGCCATTCCGATATCGTGTGTGTGAATTCAGTACGTGTCGCTGGAACGGTCTTCCTGCCACAGGATATCTCGAGAGTCACTCTCGTTCAGCGACTAGGAGATCAAACTCTCGGACGCCGATCTCCACCATTTGGAGTGTTCAACCTCAAGCAGGCGCCGATCGGGGAATGCGTAAAACTTCAGACCCGTTTGATCGCCAAGGAAGAAGCCACGGCGTATCGTCCTGAAGAAGCCATGCAAGCGCGGGGCCCGCACAACGGTCTTGGTCTTCTTGTCACCGCCGCGCTCAAGATCCTTGATGCAATCAATAATATGGAGGGGATCCGGATACGGCAGATAACCCGCGAGCATGCCGCTCTGGTCGCGGTCGAGAAGCATATCCACGAAGAACAGGCGGGGGATGTTGACAGGGTTGCCCGGGTCGGTCATGAATTTCAGAAACCGCGCCGGTGCAAGCGCAGAAACCACAAGCGGGTAGACCGGACAAAGCTCCTCATACAGGTTGGGGCCGGGTGTTTCCTGCGATTGGTCATAGGGCGAAGGATCGAGTCCGAGAACCCGTCCATCCGCCGTGCACAGATAGAGCTTGCCGAACACCGAAAGATCCAGATGCTCGAGCACGCGGTACACGGAAATGTACTTGCTGCGCTTCGGGCTTCCATCGACATGCGGCGCACATCGCTGTTCAAGATCGTCGAGCTTGAAGTATTTGCTGTTCAGCGAAGGGTCGATCTCAAAGAAGAGCACGTTCCCGCGTGTATTCTTCTGTGTTCCGACGGCCATGTAGCGCCCGAATGCCTCGGGTTCAAGGTGTGACGCTACCAGGGCCTCGAAACGATAGCAGAGCATGTAGAGATGTATCTTCATTACCACCTCCGGGCTGCAGATTGTGTTGTTCAGTAGCTGATGATGGATCAGTGCCATGCATCAGGGTAATCGGTGACGTTGCCTTCCTATCGCAAGGCGTTACTGAACAAACTTCCACCAATCATAATGGTTGTCCTGCAGCTCCTGTGCCGGTGGCATGGGATAGAAGAGGAGGGTGTCTTTCTCTGCAAACCAGAACCCGTGCCTGATGAGCGCGTACGATGCCTCGAGAAGCGTTGTGCTCAGGTTGATGGTCTTCGTCTTTTTGTCCGGATGCGACTTGAGTTCCATCAGGTACTCGGAGAGGCGCGCCGGATTGGTTTCCGGAATCGGCGAGTACATGATCTCGCGGTTCTTGTTCTTCTCGATGAATTCGGGAACATTGAACTCATACTGGGTGAAGCAGATTTTCGGCGCACCCTTCGACTTTGTTTCGCCTGTGATGTACTTCCCGAACGCCCGCTGATCGAGCGTGGACGCAACCAGATTCGTAAGTGGGGTGACTTCCTGGTAGATGCGCACGAGCCCTGGCTCGTTGATTGCAGTATACGGCCTTGCGGCAATCTCCAATGACTTCCCGTTGGTGGTAACAAGGTAGAGGTTCTTCAGCGCCTTGAAATCGATATGCTCCAGAACGGCATACGAGGAAATGAATTTCGTCTTCTTCGGACGACCATCCTGGTGAACCGTAAGGTCAAGGTAATGATCGATGTCGAAGTAGGAATTCCGGAACTTGATATCGACCTCGACGAAGATGACCTTCCCCCGGAAGTGCTTTGCACTGCCGATAGTGTAGTGTTGTGCAAACTCTTCCGGCTTCAACTGCGACGCGACAAGGGCATTGATGGGGAAAACGATCATGTAGAGATGTTTCTGATACTCAGCCATAGAATCTCCTGAAAATTGCCTGATGGTGTCTCGATAGGAAGTAACGTCAGTGAATCGTACCTACGGAAGATAGGACAATCCGGTGTAAGCATCAAGCCGGTAAAGTAACGCGACAGTGCGGGCCTACTCCCGATCAACTCTCCTTCGGAGGGGAAGACCAAAGTGTTTTGCAGCCGACTCGGCCAGCCTCCGGCCTTCAACACTGAATGCCCAATAGAAGAGGTACCGGATCGGATGATCCCTTTGAATGGAGGCAATGGCATCGGAGACAAGACGCCGTGCAAGGCCTTTTCCCCTGTGCTCGGGCAGAACCAGGGCTGAACAAAGGTAGATCGCGTCGTAACGCTCTTTCAGGGGCGTAGCGTCGAGGAGTTCGCGCTCGCTTATCTTGTTCGAAAGGAATTGCTCCATGATGCCTTCCGTGGTGGGAATGACCATCACCCATGCTATCGGTCCGTTTCCGTCATTCTCCTCTGTCAGAGTGCCGGGGTGGATTTGACGGAGTTTTTCCATGACTTCCTCCGTCACGGAAATCTGGGCGGGATCATTCTTCGTTGCGAAGAACTCCTCCGCAAGGTGAATCATTCTGGAGAGGTTTTCATCGGGCATTGTTGGAAGGATCAGGCTCGAACTCGAGTGCGATGGAGTTCATGCAGTAACGCTTCCCCGTCGGTGGTGGACCATCATCAAACAGATGCCCGAGATGCCCACCGCATCGTCCGCACAGCACTTCCGTCCTGTTCATCCCGTACGATGTATCCGGACGGTAGACGACACCATTCTTCCGAAGCGTCTCAAAGAAGCTCGGCCACCCGCAGGTACTTGCAAACTTGGCGTCAGAACGAAAGAGGGCATTACCACAGGCGGCACAATAGTACATTCCCACACCTTCAAAATCCCAGTACTTCCCTGTAAATGCTTGTTCTGTTCCCTTTCCACGGATAACCGCATACACACTCTCTGGCAGGACATTCTTCCATGCGGAATCCGGAAGGTTCAGCGCAGTGGTGTCGGTTCTGGAGTAATAAGGATTTCCGGGATGTTGTGAGGCGGCGATTGCAGCCATGCTGGATTTGTTGTTGCAGTTTGACAACACGATCAACATCAGAACGAGTACAGCTGTTTTCCAGCGGGAATACATCCCGGAGCCTACATTTCCAATGCAGAGTTCTGTCCGATATACTCAACAATATCCTCGCCCGCGTCTACATGGATGGTGTTCCCGGAAATGTAGTACCCATTATCATGGGTAAGAAGCGTGATCGCCTTCGCCACATCTTCGGGTGATCCGTTCCGGAGAGACGGGTTTCGTGCTTTTGCTATGGCAAGCATTGCCTCGGAGCCGGGGATCTTTCGAAGGGCCGGGGTATCAGTGACGCCTGCAAGCACGGCGTTGGCGGTGATGCCAATCGGCCCGAGTTCCAGCGCCAGTTGGCGAAGATATGATTCGAGAGCAGCCTTGGCCGCCGACACTGCGCCATAGTTCATCAACTGGGCGTGTCCGCCTGAAGACGTCATCCCGAAGATACGACCTCCCTGCTTCATGAGTCCGCGTTGTATAACACCCTGCGTCCAGTACACGACGGAGTTCGCCATCACGTCCATGGTCATTTCCACCTGTGCCTGGGTCAAACATTGCTCGGGCCTCGCTGAGACGAGGGGCTTCAGGCTGCCGAATGCAAGAGAGTGCATCAATACGCGGATCGTGCTTCCCACCTCGGCATCAAAGCGCCTCTTGACCTCATCGAGCACCTCGGTTCTCTTGTCCGGATCCGATGCATTGACGTTGAAGTACTGTACTTTGACTCCAAGCCCTTCCAGATCCTTGATCGTTTTGTTGACCGCGGGCATGGTAGCAGCGCGGTCGAAATGAACACCGAAAACGTTCATCCCGTGACGGGCGAGCTCCCGGGCAGTCGCAGCGCCGAACCCGCTTGACGAGCCAAGGATCAATGCCCACTGGCTCCGGTCAAACCGAAAATCTGTGGTCACTATTCACCTTCAGATAGACAAACAAAAGGAAAGATGTCCCGTGCTCGAGGAAGCAGAGAGGTCACTCCACTGTCACGCTTTTTGCCAGATTCCGGGGCTGGTCGACGTTCGTTCCCCGGACAACTGCCATGTAATACGAAAGGAGTTGGAGGGGAATAATGTTGAGTATTGGGCCGAAGAACCCGTACGTCCTTGGCACACGGAGAACGAACTCTGCCATCGATTCGATCTCGTGGTCATCTTCATTCGCTACCGCAATGATGCGTCCGCGGCGGGCACGAACTTCCTGGATATTGCTGACAACTTTTTCGTAAATGCCGTCCTTCGGGACAACAACCACGACAGGCATATTTTCATCGATGAGGGCAATGGGACCGTGCTTCATTTCTGCAGCCGGATACCCCTCAGCGTGGATGTAGGAAATCTCTTTCAACTTGAGCGCACCTTCCAATGCCACCGGGAAATTGGCACCCCGGCCAAGATAGAGGAAGTTCTTTGAATTCTTGAATTCCTCGGCCAGCGCCTGAACGCTCACGGTATCCTCGAGCATGTGCGCGACCTTGGAAGGGAGAGTCGCTATCTCGCGTGCAAGCACCTGCCCGTCAGCCCTGGACATTCCTTTCGCTCGGGCGAGCATGAGGGTAATCAGTGCCAGAACTGTGAGCTGGGATGTAAATGCCTTGGTTGAGGCAACCCCGATCTCGGGACCCGCATGAACATAGACGCCACCATGAGATTCACGCGCAATACTGCTCCCCACAACATTCACAATCCCGAGGACAGTCGCGCCTTTTGACTTTGCTTCTCGCAATGCGGCAAGGGTATCCGCCGTTTCGCCGCTCTGACTGATGAGGAAGACAACGTCATCCTGGTCGATGACAGGATTGCGATATCGAAACTCCGATGCGTATTCGACCTCTGTCGGCACTTTCGCGATCTGCTCGAGCATATACTCGCCAACAAGCCCCGCATGCCACGACGTTCCACAGGCCGTGATAATGATGCGCCGTGCACCCAGGAGCTTGTCCATAACTTCGCTCAGTCCGCCGAGCTTCACGTTACCTTCATCCACGAGCAGACGCCCACGCATTGCGTTGTGGATGGTCTCCGGCTGCTCATGAATCTCTTTCAGCATGAAATGATCATAGCCACCCCGTTCGATCTGGGAGAGCTCAAATGTCACCTCCTGGATGACCTTCTGGGTGGAAACATCATCGATCGTCATCGTGCGGAACCCCGAACATGTCACCTCAGCCACTTCACCATCTTCGAGGTATACAACCTGTCGCGTATGGTCGATAATTGCGGAGGCATCGGAAGCCACGAAATTCTCACCGTCACCGATGCCGAGAATCAACGGGCTCCCTTTGCGCGCTGCAATAATCCGGTCCGGCTCATGCGTTGAGACGACCACGAGTCCGTACGTACCCTCAACCTCAGCCAGCGCATAGCGAACAGCCGCGCAGAGGTTATTTGTTTTCTTGTACATGTCGCCAATCAGGTGGGCAAGCACTTCGGTATCAGTTTCGCTGATGAACGTATGACCTTCGCGCAGCAGCTTGGTTTTGATCGCCTGGTAGTTCTCGATGATGCCATTATGGATAATGCTGATTTGCTTGTCCAGGTCGAAATGAGGGTGGGCATTGATATCGTTTGGCTCACCGTGGGTTGCCCACCTCGTGTGCCCCATGCCGAGGTTGGCAGAGAGTGTGCCATTACGCATGCTGATACGACTCACGAGGTCTTGAACCTTGCCTGCCCGCTTCTCAACAAACATCTTTCCACCGTTGACAAGGGCGATGCCTGCAGAATCATACCCCCGGTACTCGAGCCTCTTCAGCCCTTCAAGGATGATGGGGACACAATTACTCGGCCCAATATATCCAACGATTCCGCACATGAGTCAATTCATTCTATTCTGAGAACGTTGAAAAAGATAATCATTACCGTCTTGAAAATCAATGAACCACTTTGCAGGTGAAGGTGCCCAACACAAGTGCCCAACACAAGCGACACCCCCACGATCATCATTTCTATTGTTCCACGCTCGTCGCAGTCACTATCACTTTCGATGGGGCCGCTTCAAGAAGTGGAATGAATTCGCGATGCTATCTGGTCTGGAATCCTTGCGTTATCAACTCTTCAATCCGATTACGCCCATCATTCTTCCTGATCGCCCTTTGTCCCGCCTGTAAGAGTGGAACAGATCGGAATCATGGATGGTACAGTACGGGCTTGCATCAATCGCATTACGTGGAATTCCCGCTTCAGCAAGTTGGGCAACAATTGCAGCTTTCAAATCGATGAACACCCTGTCGCCGTCTTCACGCCTGAAGTCGGCGGCAAACGCCTTCGCCACCTCCGCGCCGACGCTGTAACAACATGCACCAGCACCGGGGCCAATATACACAACCATGCGTTCCGGTCTGCACTGAAACGCTTCGATCATCATTCTGATTCCCTTTTGCACGATCATGCCCGCTGTTCCGCGCCATCCGGCATGAATCGCAGCAACGACTCTTCGTTCAGCCTCAAGAACAAGAACAGGCAGGCAGTCTGCAACCGTGACACACAGATAGACGTCGGGTGTATCAGTGACCAGCCCGTCACATGAAGGATAGTTGCCCGGGGTCTTCGCATATCGCACAACATTGCCATGTATCTGCCGGGGAATTGCGGCTTGCTCCGGAAGAATTCCAAGCGCCTGGAAAAACAACTTCCGGTTTACACGGACATTCTCTTCCGTATCTCCGACATTAAACGAAAGATTGAGTCCGAGCGGCTCCGGACTTACCCCACCCTGACGCGTGCTGACCCCGGAGATCACGAGCCCTGTGGATCGCACCAACTCGGAATCGACAATCGTCATGAAGACACTGCCTGCTCTTGCCGTTCAATTGGAAGGGAAACCGTGACGGTGGTGCCTTCTCCCACAACACTTTCCGCTCCAATGGAGCCGCCGACATCGTCGATGCTTTTTTTTGTGATGGCGAGGCCAAGTCCCATCCCGTCTGTTTTGGTCGAGAAATTCGGCTGAAACAGCTTTGCCTTCACTTCGTCAGACATCCCGGCACCGTAATCGCGGAAGGCAATCTTGATAGTGCCGGCTTGTGTCCACGAGCGAATTGTCATTCTGCCGGTATTGTTCATCGCCTGAATGCCGTTCCGGATGATGTTGATGAATGCGCGGCGGAGCTCCTCCCTGTCCGATTGTACCGGCGGCAAGTGCTCCTCCAATAACATGTCAAACTCAACATTTGCATCCTGGTCGAAGAGAGCGACTGACTCACGGACGACCTCATTGACTTCCACGGACTCCATGCTGGGTTTCGGCATGCGCCCGAACCGTGCGAACTCGCCGGCAATCCTGCTCAGTGTATCAATCTGCTCGATGATCGTCCGGCTTACTTGATCGAACACCTGCTCAAAGTTGGGAACCTTGTCCTTGTAGGTTTGGCGGAGGTGCTGAATCGAGAGCTTCATCGGCGTGAGCGGGTTCTTGATCTCGTGCGCAACCTGTTTCGCCATTTCCTTCCAGGCAAGTTCCCGTTCCGCCCGCACAAGTTCTTCCCGGCTCCTTGCAAGTTCTTTGGTCATCAATTCAAATGACTGGATCAGCTCCCCGATTTCCCCGTCAGCATTCTGTGCGCCGACAGTGACATTGAGTTCGCCACGGGCGATTTTCTTTGTTGCAAGCGTAAGTCTGTGGATGGGTGCGGCAATCCTGTTGGCGAATGTGGTAGCGATAAGAACAATGAGGAACACGACAACACCGTAGAGTCCAAAGATCAGCGCATTCCTCCGGGCGACCTCCTCTTCTACCTCCTCGAACCTGTATAACGTTGGAACCGCAACAATACCGACAATCCTGCCATCGTCCGTCACGAGCGGACGGTACCCGACAACATACTGGTATGACCCGATGTTTTCCGTCTGCAGATAGAATCGCTTCCCCTTGAGCATGGTGTTGGCATACGCCAGACCGCTGAGTCGTTTGTCAAGGATCCCAACATCGTACAGCTCCGGCCTGCTGCTCGCCTGGAGCTGATCCCCCACATACAGGTTAAAATCCGTTCCCGCCTCATCCGCCAGCTGATCGATCACGTATCTGCTGAGAGCCTCCTGCACAATCCCTTCCTCACCCTGAAGTCGCTGCGAGATACTCACACCGAGGGTGGCGGTCTCCTGCTCGAGACGTTTCGAGGTTGCATCGAGCATCCGCTCTCTTGCCAGTTGGCGCCCATACGTTGCCATCACAATAATCGGCACGAGCGCTGTCACCAGCAATGCTCCGAGCAGTTTGTCTCTGAATGTGAACCGATAACGATGTCCCCCCGCCCACCGAACGCTGAGGAACACGCTCGCGAGAACAAGCACGAGAATCGCATAGTACACGATCAACTTCACGATGCCGATGAGATGCCATACAAAACCGAGCTGCGGAACACTCAGCGCAAGCACCGCGCCGGAAGCCGACGGACGTTTGATATAGAACGTCTCATACGGCTGGTCATCGATGCGCTCATCGGCCCAGAGGGAGGAGAGCTTCGGATCAGCCAGTTGGGTTTGTACGCCCTCCGGCACCTCATAGCCGAGGGGCAGGAGTGAGCTGCTGGAGCTGAGAAGCCTGTTGTCGTGAAACTCAGAAAGTGTGATGGGTCGGTAGTATGGATCGATGGCTCCCTGGGATTCACTCCTCAACACCGAAGGGGATTCTCCCCGGAACAGAGACTGCTGGCCCGCAGCAACAACAACATGGGCATACGCAATGACCTCCCCATCGTTGGTTTTGATGGGAATGGAGCCGGAGTAGATGCGCAGCGCATTCACGCCTGCCCCGGAACTCGCGAGCGCAATCGACTTCTCCCCCGGACGATCGTTCTGGAGCGCATGATACATGTCCAGCGTCGACTGCCCTCCGATCACAAACCGACTCAGCTCGGATCCTGACGTATCGCTGACGGCAAGGATGCAGCTATAGCCTTCTCTCGCTGCAGTACTTCTTGCCCAATGGTCGAAGGCGAGGCGATCGACAGCGTCGATGTCACCGCCCACCAGCGTGTTCACGGTTTCTTCGGATGTAAATGACTGCAGTGCCTCATCGACGATAAACTTGAGCCAGCTGTCAGTTGGCTTAACGACCTCCTGCGCATAAGCCTCGATCCGATCGCGGTCCCGCTCGTGAACATAATCATTGAGAATGGGATGGAAGAACACAGCCGAGAGAGCAAACGTCAGCAGGATGTTTCGTGGTGTAATGATCGATCGGCCGTGAACATTCCAGTTATGCAGATAATAGGTGAAACCCAATGTCGCAGCGGCAAACACGAAGCGGTACGACAAGGAGACCAGCGGGTCGGATGGTATGAATGAAATCACGATCGCAGTCGCCGCGAATATTGCAGCCAGCATGAACCACGGCACCCGTTTCCTGTCTCCATGTGTTCCCGCCAGCATGGTATATGCGAATGAGCTTAGTCCGACAACCGCGCTGACGAGACAGAAGCTCAGAAAGAAAAGGCTCATCACCATTACCGCGAGCTCAAACGAGGGGACGATCACGAGAGGATTATTAAAACGCAGCGTGGAATCATACACCGCGCTCCGTATTGTAGCTGCATATCCGCGCAGCAGAAGGAACACCATCGTGGCGGCAATCGGAACAATCGCCCACCGGATAATCCCATTTTGCGGGTACCATGACGGAGACCCAACGCGATTCCTTGTGAGAGCATACCGCCCCACCACAACTGTGTTCGCAAAAAGTGCGACCGAGGTGAGAAACAACTCCCCAACCGACTTTGCCAGCCCGTTGCCGAATTTCGATGCAAACAGTTTGGGATCGAAAATCCCAATCTGGAATACAGCCGAAGGAAGGTCGAACCACACCAGCACGTAGCGAACAGTCCAGATAAGCACCGTGACAGCCAGGGCGCGCACCAACACAGACTCGATGTGTGCCAGGCGCGCGCCCGCCCAAAGGCTCAGTATGCCGATGAGTACCATCCACAGCGCAGCATCAACCGTATGGAACGTAGTGGTCACCCGTTCAAGATAGGCGCTGCGTGGAGGTCGTTCCACGCTTACAGTGCCAACCTTGCTGCTGTCGATTCCGATGAGTGGAGCAGAAATGTATCGCCCATCCTTGTTGAGGGCTGCGTCGGGAGAGAAGTTGTACTCTACATTCACTCCGAGGTCCTCGCTGAGTTGTTCCGCGACTCCCGTATTGACAATAATCCTGTTGTTCAACGGGTAGTTCAATTCCGTGGTTCGTCGAATCAGGACCGCACCGAGGATCCTGCTTTGCGATCGGACCGGAGTCACAACGAATAATTGCGAGAACACCTGCGATCGGGTGACAAACGAGGCGAGCTGACCCGCAAGTGCAATCTGAATTTCCCTTGGATGCGACGGCTCACTGCTTCCATCCCACGCCACCAACTGCGCATGCTGGTTGTAGACTTCGACACCGACGCCGTGTTCACGGTTTATCTTTGCGGCGAGCTCGAACACCTCACTCCTGTCGAACCCCGGATCAGTCAGCACGCCAAGGACGATCGGATTCTGCGCAACTTCCGTTGCCACGCGACGGGTTTCCCGTTGAATGCCGCTGAATGCCTGGATCGCTTTCTCCAGATTCTCCGTGGCTGTGTGTTGTACAACGGTCTCCCAATTCCGATCATCGTACCGGAGAAGCAAATATTCCGAAAGAGATGAAACGAGAAGAAGGACGGAAATGAAAAAGACGATCCTGGTTGCAAGGGATCGTCCTTTGTATACGAGGTACGAATTGAAGCGGGAGTGCAGTTCGTCCATCCGCAGCATCAATAAATGGTCAGGCGCGTGATCAGGTACTTCTCACCAACATGTGACAACGCGACATAGACCTGGACTCGTTCCCGGCTCCCATTGAACGTGAATTCAGCTTCACCTGTGGCATACGGGCTCGCATTGGAGTCCTCAACTGTTGAGAACTCGAATCTGGCAAATCGTCGTGTCTTGAGATAGTCGCCAAGAACATAGTACGTCTGATTGGAGCTGAATGTACCGCTCTCGTCACCCCGAAGATTCACCGAAACCTGGGGTGCAAAATGTCGGGCCACCAATGCAATGTCGCTGTTGGTGATGCCCTGTTGCACATCCTCGAAAATCAACCGGTGTTGCGTGGGACGATCGGAATCGGCGTCAATCTCCCTTTGCTGGCCATATGAAGAATGTGGCGTTGAGATGCAGAGCAGCAGCGAGCAAACCAGCGTTAGCGTAACAGTATTCATATCAGCTCACATATCGCAACAGGTTGGACAAGCCAAAAGTAAACCATAACAACACAAAAGTCAATAAACCAACAATGGAGAGAGGCACCATTCCCCAGCCACCATCAAAACCGGGTGAAGAGCACCAGATTCTCCATTGCGGCATTCCTCCGATTCGCACCAATCAACTGTGAAATCCAACAATCTATCGTGCAAACCTTATGAACCCTTCCTCCCTCACAGAAACTGCAGGAAAAACACCTCCCCAGGGTTCTCCAGATTGGTACGCCCAGTCAAACACCACCCTATCGTTCAGAAGGCTCGTGACAAGAAACTTCGCGTAATGGCCATCCCACGTCCTGACGACATACTCGTGGCCAATGGCAAGCCGAACAGAATGATCCGCTGACCATGGTGTTCGAGGAATGAAGATCACATCAACAGGAACCACTGCTGAACCCAGATCCATGATTTCAGTATCGTCCCGTACAGTCACGTAGAGGTCGCCCCAGGAGTCACTTTCCACGGACATGTCTGTAAACGGATGATCATACGGACGTTTCAGAAACTCGGAAAAATCATATCCTGAATACTCGGGCATCACTCTCTCATCACATAAGGTCACATCCCTGCCGAAACTTATTTCGTCGCTGATCCAGACACCATCGGTGATCTCAATTGGGACGCCCCCTCCGATCACTACCACACAGTGTTTGGGAGGCGGCGGTGAAGAACGAAGATCGTACGGGGGAGCCGGGTTGGCTGGATGCCGTTCCGGCCTCGGTGGTGGAACATTGCCAACCACAGGTGATGGCAAGTTCCGCTTTGACCGCTCTCCGCCATTTGAGTTCGTCGGAACCCGCGGCGAATTCGTTTCAGGTTGTCGAGTCCGTCCTACATCTCTCCCCGGCGATGGGGTCGGGGGCGGCGCGACGGTTGTCGTTTCAGTGTTGTCGGAGTTTCTTGTGCGACCTGCCGACCGTCCTTGCGATGACGCGGGAAAAGTCGAAGCAAGATTGAGAACCACGATGGTCAGGGTGATTCTTGTCCACAATTGAAATCGCTCCATGACTACCCTCCTGATCGTGATGAACAATGGAGGTGGGCACCACCTATCCGGCCACCATCATAACCGCACAAGCAGCGCCCGGACTCTCCACTGTCACATCCCTACCCTCCACACTTCCAAGCCCACAACCCACGGGTAAGGTTGTCGCACCTCAATGCTCCGCTCCCGCCTCTGCCAACTGCCTTACTCCACCACCACGGCCCACCGGCTTGAGCATCGGGTTCGACTCTTGCAGTTGATATGCCCAATCAAACACAACTCTATTGGTAGAGAGACTCGTCACGCGGAATTTTGCGTAATGATCGTCCCAGGTCCACACGACGTACGTGTGACCGACCCGAAGGGCGGCGTCGTGAGTTGTAGACCACCCGGACGCAGGTGCCAGGTGAACATCGAGGATGGAGTTTGTCGGTCCGACATCCTGAATGTCCGAGTCGGTACGCACATTCATGAAGTACTCGCCACCGTAATATTCAAAGTACATATCGGTGTAGAGATCATTGTAGGCCCGCACACTATAGTCTGAAAAGTCATATCCCGCGTAGGCCGGGGTTTGCCGGTAGCTGTTCAGCACAACATCGTAACCCTCTGGCCTCGGAACGTCGTAGGCCACGTCTTTGCTGAGATCACTCTCGTTGCCGTCAAAGTCGTACGCAGTCACAGCATAATAGTACGTGCTTCCATTCCTGGCTCCAGTATCGTTGAAATATGGCGTGTGCGTCGATCCAATGAGCTGATATGGACCATCATACGTCGCGCTGGCAAACACATTGTACCCCGCAACATCATTTTCAAGATTTGCCCGCCAGAACAGCTCAATGAAATTGTCGCCCGTTGCTGTGTAGAGTCCGGTTGGTGGAGCTGGAGGAGTATAGTCAGGCCCTGTTACCCTATCGCATCCCGAGAGTCCCAGTGCGCTGATTATGATGATTAGAAGACCGATTCGTTTCATGGTGTGGCCTCGTGCTCTTGAGATTTCTCTCCTTGCCAAAGAGAAAGTCAAAGCTTGTGCCAGCCTGACGAGCAGGGAAATGGTTGAAAATGCAGGAGATTTAGAGAAGGCGGTGGCCTCTCAGCGCTTCACTCTGTAGAGGAAGGTGTTCAGTCGTCCAATATTCAGGACGTGTGAATAGTCACAGTCACACCCAGAACACCTGACTATTATTGACAACTCCCACCGGTCGCCCCTTCAGTCGGTACCCTCCGAAGGGCGTGTTCTTTGACCTTGCCTTGAAGGTGGTTGGATCAACGGTCCACTCAGCCAGAGGATCGAAGATCGTGAGATTCGCGGACTCTCCATCGACGATCTTGATTTCAGGAAGGTGGAGGATGCGCCGAGGGTTTGTCGAGAATTTCTCGACAAGCTGAAACAATGAGAGTACTCCCTTGTGTACGAGCTCGGTAAGAGCCAGTCCGATCGCCGTCTCCAGGCCCACCACCCCAAACGGTGCCGCCTGGAATTCGACCTGCTTCTCGTCATACGAATGAGGCGCATGGTCGGTAGCGATAACATCGATTGTTCCATCGCGCAGGGCCGTGAGAACCTCCTGCAGATCATCCTGTGACCGGAGAGGAGGGTTCATCTTTGTGTTTGTGTCATAGGAACGAACGGCATCATCGGTAAGTGTGAAATGATGAGGAGTCACTTCACTCGTTACGCGGAGCCCTCGCGTCTTTGCGCGGCGAACGAGCTCTGCTGCCCCGGCAGTACTCAAGTGCGCAACGTGATACTGTCCACCCGTGTACTCGGCAAGGGAGATATCACGCGCGATCATGATATCCTCAGCGATGTGCGGCATCCCTGAAAGGCCCAATTCGGTTGATGTGAAGCCCTCGTTCATCACTCCTCCCCTGGTCAGCGCGAGGTCCTGGGCATGCTGGATGATGGGCTTGTTATACATCGCGGCATATTCAAGCGCCCGGCGCATGATCTCCGCGTCATACACTGGATCACCGTCATCGGTGAACGCGACCGCTCCCGCTTCAGCAAGCTCGGCGAGGGGGGCTAACTGCTCGCCTTTCCGGCCCTGTGTCACTGCCGCAATCGGGTAGACATCAACGAGACCGTTGAGCGCTTCTTTCGCCTTTCTCTGGATGAATCTGACCACCGACTCATCATCGATCGGAGGGTTTGTATTCGGCATGCAACAGAGAGCCGTAAAACCTCCGGATGCGGCTGCAGCACAGCCCGTCAAGATCGTTTCCTTGTACTCGAATCCCGGCTCACGCAAATGAACATGCATGTCGATGAATCCGGGTGCAACGATTTTGCCGTGAAGGTCAATCGTATCAGCCCCCGCAATACTCTGGATGGCCTTCCCGATTCTCTCAATGCGCCCGTTGTTCAAATGGATATCCACGGTTTCGTCGCGCCCTGAGAGAGGGTCAATCAGCCGTCCACCTTTGAGAAGTAGTTGCATGGTAATTGTCCGTTTGCTAGTTTCGTGTCGCGAGAAGATACAACACTGCCATCCTGATGGCAACACCGTTGAGTACCTGCTGCAGAATCACCGAATGCTCGCTGTCCGCGACATCGGCGGAGATTTCCACATCGCGGTTGATCGGTCCAGGATGCATGATGGTCACTGATCCACCTGCCTTGTCCAGGCGTTGTCGTGTAATGCCATAGTAATTGTGATACTCCCGTATCGACGGGAACAGATGTCCGGCATCGCGTTCAAGCTGGATGCGAAGCACATTCAGTACATCAATATGGGGGAGGATGTCGTCAATATGATGATAAACGTCGACGCCAAGCCGGTCGATTCCCTTTGGCATTAACGTCGCGGGACCGCAGACAGATACCTTAGCGCCCATCGTTCGCAGCCCGTGGATATTCGAGCGTGCCACCCGACTGTGTGCCACGTCGCCCACGATGCAAATATGCAATCCTTCAATCCGCCCCAGCTTCTCACGTATCGTGTACATGTCAAGCAATGCCTGTGTCGGGTGTTCATGTGAGCCGTCACCCGCATTGACGACGTTGGCATCGATGACTTGCGAGAGATAGTGCGGAGCTCCCGAAGCGGAATGCCGCATCACCACCATATCGACTTTCATTGCCTCGATATTACGGGCGGTGTCCTTGAGTGTTTCGCCTTTTGCGACACTGGTGCCGCTTGCCTGGAATCCAAGCACATCGGCCGAGAGCCTCCGCTCGGCCAGCTCAAAGGAAAACCGGGTTCGCGTTGAATTCTCGAAGAACATATTGGCGATTGTTTTCCCCTGCAAGGGAGGTACTTTTTTGATCGGGCGCTCAAGGACCTCACGGAACGATGTGGCAGTATCGAGGATCAACTGAATGTCTTCCTTTGACATTCCCTGAAGGCCGAGGAGATGTTTGCTCTGGAGTGGCATGGTCTGTTCTTTATTCCTTCGTTTCCGGATGCATCAGCAGTACCTCATCACCATTGTCGGTTTCCCTGAGATGCACCCGGATTGACTCATCGTTGGAGGTTGGAATATTCTTTCCGACAAAATCTGCCTTGATGGGAAGCTGTCGGTGGCCGCGGTCTATGAGGACGGCGAGCTGGATCGTCCGGGGACGCCCGAGGTCTATCAACTCATCGAGAGCAGCCCGGATGGTTCTTCCGGTGAACAGAACATCATCCACGAGGATAATGTCCTTCCCCGTAATATCAAAAATGATGTCCGTTCCTTTGAACTCGGGCTGTTCCAGTTTCCCAAGCAGGTCATCGCGGTACAACGTAATGTCAAGCGAGCCGATCATCACCTTCGTGTTCTCAACCTCGTCGATCTTCCTCGCTATGCGCTGTGCAATGACCGCCCCGCGGGTCTTTATCCCGACGATCACTATATTCCCCGCACCTTTGTTCTTCTCGAGGATCTCATGAGAGAGTCGAGTCAGGGTTCGCTCCATCCCCTGGGCGTCAATGATCTTTGCTTTGAGTTTTCTCATGGCTGGCCGGGTTGCGAGTAGACATAAAAAAACCTCTCATCCCGGAACACGAGACGGAGGTACTTGAACTGTATTCGATCCTGAGTTGCAGTCTTGGACGCTGCATTTGCAGTCCCTTACCTGCCTCTCGGGGCAGGACTTAAAGGGTGAATGAATCGATTATGCACAGTGGACGCTGCTGGGGTCGAACCAGCGACCTTACGCGTGTGAGGCGTACGCTCTGAACCAACTGAGCTAAGCGTCCTGAGAAACCGGGTCTTCGAGCCTCCGCCAGAGCTCTCTTACCACCGCGACGTAAAGATACAATACTTTTGAGGCGAAGGCAAGGGCAATTTCTTGAACTTCTTCCCGGAGCACTGCTATCAACTCCCTGACCGCTCCTGAGATCAGAGAAGGTCCATCAGACATCCTGTGACAACTGCAGCATGCGGGACTTGAATAACTATAGGCGGACCGACCCTGGTGCTCCGCGTTCGTACTTGCCTGCGGATGGCAACTCGTGGTGCACGTGAACACCTGAAACTGTCCGCTCGTTGGATGGCATGACGTGCAGATGTTGCTCCATCTCCCATTGTGCCTGCCAGAGTAGATTCTAAAATACTGTGCGTCGTGATCAAACGTTGACGGCAACCAGCAGTCGTCGTATGGCATGGTGAGCATTGTCATCAAACACGGCAATGATATCGTTGTTGATCCCGCCTGATTGGTGAAAACATCCAAGAGAAGACGGTGGATATTGGAAGCAGTGGTTTGTCTGGGCGCGCACTTCTGCGGTCGAAACTACTTCACAAGTCAGATTGATATGTTCGCAGGACGGGGAAGATGGAGGGCATTCCGAACTGCACGGATGGCAGCATTGGTTCATCGCCCGAAGTCTCCTAACTTCTTCTCCCCCTCTCGACACGATCCAATGCAACATCCTCCCAGGAAGAGGGGTCGTCCAACGATTCAAGGTGAGTAAAGACGGTGACACCCGAAAGGGCTTTGCGAATGTCTGCTTCAATGCGCTCGAGGAGTTGATGACCCTGATGGACACTCCACCCACCGGGTACTAACACGTGTACTGACACAAATCTTCGTGCACCCGATTGCCGCGTACGGAAAGCGTGATACTGAATTCCTGTCGGGACGTAACCATCCAGGATGTCTCGTACCAGGTTTTGTTCATCGACCGGCAGGGCCGTGTCCATGAGGCCAAACACCGAGGTGCGAACAATGCGAACACCGGTCCGGATAATATTGCCGGCCACAAGGAGTGCAACGATTGGATCCAGTCGATCCCAGCCCGTCAAAACAACTGCACCGACGCCAACAACCACCCCGGCCGAGGTCCAAACATCTGCCATCAAATGACGCGCGTTTGCATCGAGAGTCACAGAGCTGTGTTTCTGCGCCGCACGCAAAAGCACAATCGCAACGCCGAGGTTGACGAGAGAGGCAACGAGAGAGGTCCCCAACCCAAGTCCAATCTGTTCAAGAGGTCTCGGTGTCATCAGTCGTTGGCCCGCCGCAACAGCGATACTTATCGCAGCAATGAGAATCAACGTCCCTTCCACACCGCTGGAGAAGTACTCCGCCTTCGAGTGCCCGTAGGCATGCTCTTCATCCGCGGGTCGGGCTGCAACCGTCAGCATCGCCAGGGCCATCAGCGCACCCGCAAGGTTTACCAGGGATTCAATTGCATCGGAGAGAAGGCCCACCGAGCCAGTCAAAAGATACGACGCGGTCTTCAGACCCATGGTGATAATTGCCGCGGCAATCGACAGCCATGCAAACCGTTTTAGCGATGATCGATCGACAGTCTCTCTTGTCATCTCTCAACCAAAGGAGGTCGTTCAGGAAATCCAAACAGCTTCTCGGGCGTTTGTGAGACTATTGCGTTTTCTTTGGTGCGGTATCTCCCGTTCCTGTTTGCACAGCAAGCTGGTTCTGGATTTCGGTCATCCGCTGTCTGATGCCTGGATCATTGGGGTACAATGTGGAGAGGTGAGTCAACAATTCGAGCGTTTTTCCATATTCCTTCCTATAGTCGTAGATGTCAAGCAGTGCCCGGTACGGATTATTGTATGAATTCATGTTCACCTGGCCACTCTCGATCAACTTCCTGCATACCGGCTCAATCTCATCGGCAAGCTGGTTAAACTTGTCCAATTGATGGAGGCGGAAGAAGATGGAGGCCACGAATGATTCCAGCTCCCACCCCATCGGGATCTTCGAGCGGGGCATGATCTTTTCCATGCGATCAAGGGCCGCAATCCCCTTTGCAGTATCCTGAGCAACGTTGCTCTCGTACAATGCAAAATTGATGAACGCCGACCTGTAGTTGATCGTGAGACGTGTGGTATTCTCGTCAAAGAACACGGAGGGGTCTGCAAGACCGCGCCACTTGTACCCGCGCTGAGGAGTCCTTGAGAACCCTTGTGGCTCGTTGAACAGGTTGGCCTCGAGGTGATCGAGATTGATCCCCTGATCTTGCTGGCTGATTTTCTTTGGCTCGAACCGCCAGGCCAGACCTTCAAACCACAGGTAATCATCAAGACCGATCTTGCTGTCCGGGGAACAAGTCACGGCGAAATAGATCGGTCGTTTCCACTGGTTGGACATGATGATGTCGCGAACCACGATGTCTTGCATACGTACGGCCTTGGTATCGCCGAATTGAAGTGTGTTGTTCATTGTGAAATCAATCTGACCCCGATTGATCACCGACGTATCCGTAACTCCAAAGCTGCGGAACACCTCGGGGGATACAGGGATAGCGTCCTTTCTAGGTTCCCATGCAACAACCGAAAGCTGCTGAATACGCGAATCGGGGAGACTCATCGCTACAGCCTGGGCCTCCGGAAAATACGGCTTGCTTTTCATCTGCAATACATACCACGGCGTGTTCGCAAGACTCAGGCACACAACCCGTACGTCACGCCTGATCCCCTCCACATCCTGCAGGAACCAGAGTGGAAAGGTATCATTATCACCATTTGTGAAGATGACCGCATTCCTCTCACAGGTTTGGAGAATATTGTAGGAATAGTCCCACGGAACCCAGTTCTTTGATCTATCGTGGGTGAAATAGTTGACCTGCAGCATTCGACCCGGAATAAGGATCGTAGCGCAGGAAAGCACACCAATGGTCGCCGATCGTGCCTGCGTCGCTGTCAAATGCTCTTGAATCAACTCGATAATCCCCTTGATCCCCATCGTAACCCAGAGAGCGAAGACAAAGTACGCTCCGGGGTAGAAGTACTCACGATCTCGCGGCTGAGGCTCCTGCTGATTCTGATAGAACGCGATCAGATATCCCATGAATACAAAGAGGAGCAAGAACACGGATGCCATTTTCCAATCCTTCCGGAAATGGAAATACAATCCGAACAAGCCAACAAAGAACGGAATACCAAAGAGCCCCTTCCAGGTCACCCCCGCATCCTGGTCGGATGATTCCCGACCGATAAAGTTCCAGAACACATATCTGTTGAACATGTGGTCCATCTGGTATCTCCAGAAGAAGTCAAGGTCGCTGGAGTACTGGGTGAACGTTGTTTGCTTCTCGGGTTGTGAATCCCACCGTCGCTTGAACATCGGGAAATCACCGTATTGCTCTCTGTTGAGGTATGAGACCAGTTGCGAGAAGTTCCGGGGATTGTTCTCGTTCATCGGCGGTGAGGCATGCGCTCTGATGACGATCATGGTGTACGTGGTAACACCAAGGATCGCGAGCATTAATGAGAGAATCGACAATTGGAGGATCCGCCTGTGGTTCCGTGTAGCCCAGTACGCCGCGACTCCACCCACACTCATGAGAACCGCCAGAACCGTCAGACCTGTCACGTCATCGTTGCCGGCGATTCTCAACAGAAGGCCCGGAATCAGTTTGATGACACCGGGATAGACGCACACCAACGCCACACCACCAACGAGAAGGGCCAGATAGATTGAATTTCTGTTAATCACCTTTTTCCTGAAGAACCCGATGAACAGCAGACTCAACACGGCCATAATGATAACGAACCGTCGATCAAAGGCCTGTGTATCTTCAGGAGATGGAGGCTGCGCCGATGTTTGATTGCTCCAAATGACTACGGCAGCTATCAACAATAACGCAATGTGTGCAAGCAAAACGTATCCCGATCTCCTGGCAAATTCATCGTCGTCAATGTATCGCCGAAATATCACGACGTAGCCAACCGCCGCAATGGTAAGGACACTCATCAGATGCACTCCCCCCGACAGGCCGGCAAGATAGGCAATGAGCAACAGAAACCTGTCGCTGCCGGGCTCATCGGCCTTCTCGTTCCAGATCATCATCAGCCAGACCATGAGCGAGAAGAGCAGTGTGCTGGCAGCGAAGTAGTTCGACTCCACTCCATTGAACCAGAACGTGTCCGAGAATGAGAATGTCAATGCGCCGATTGCCGCGACACCGTACGTGCCGAGCACCTCAAGCATCCCTGCAGGCTCACGTCGCACGTAGCTCCGGATAATCTTGACGGCGATAAGATAGAAAAGGAGCACTGACACCGCACTCGACAGAACCGAAACGCAATTCATCCTGAACCCCGGGTCTCCCGGTATTGGCAGCAGATAGAACAGCCTCCCGAGGATCAGGAATAGTGGTCCGCCCGGAGGATGCGGGACCTGCAGCATATACGCCGCCGCAGATAGCTCGCCGGGATCCCAGAACGAGAGTGATGGTTGGGCGGTAACCAGGAACTGCACAAGCGAAACAGAAAAAACTACTGCCGCGATCAGACGATGACCAAGCCGATTATTCATTGCGTTGCATTCTTATTGATGGGATATGGACGGAACTCTTCGTATACGAAAATGCCTCTTTCACCAGACTACCGGATGTAGTGGAGAAAAAGGCTGTGTCAAAAGGAACCCAGCATCCTAAACCACAATCAAAATAACAAGGCCGGCATAAAGAATCAATTCAAGAAAAACGCTGTACGGAGGGGCTCCCAAGGCACTGTGAACGGAAAACGGGTAAAACGCCTCCGGTCGTGATGTGTTACCTTGAACACAGCAAAGAATCCCAGATCGTGTTTCTTGGAGTCGTACTCCTTAGCACTCCCTGTGCTTCTCACACTCAACCACTAACCACTATGAGAATTATCCAGGTCAAGTCGGCTGGACTCTTGGCAGACGAAGCGCGAAAGAGACTGGAAAAGTATTACTACCCCGACGTCAACACCGCGATGGCCGACCTGAAGGTGCATTTCCCAAACCACCTCGTGTCATCCGAGGACGGGTATCTCCGCGTCACCAACAGGGATAAGTCGGTCACAGTTGCCTTGTTCAAACAGGAAAAGGGTCAGCCAGAGTGGCTCAATACAAACTTCGGCATCCAGGGAACTCCGAGGTAAGTTCCTCAACCGCTGCGACAGAGCATGTAACATGGCGAGAAGATACGCACCGGTATGTTCTGTCGCATGAGTTCACGCGATGGTCGTGTGTAGATTGGGCAATGATTCGTCGTTCCCAATCTCAATTGCCTCTTGATGAAGGAGACGTAACGGTGAAGGAAGCAACATTGGACGACGCAAAAAAGCTTGCTGAGAAGCTCAACCTCAACAAGGATCTCGTTTGGAAAATCATCAAGGGGAAAAAGTACTCCAACATCATTGAGATGGCAATGGCGGTACAGGAATCCTTCGCCGTGCCTGCCCCGCCCAGGCGTTGATACGCGCGGTCCGTCAAATGAACCAACCTGCACGGCTCACAGGGAGCCGACCTCATCATCCGGTGGTGCAAAGTACTCTCTAATCCTGCCGGCTGCCTTTTCCCCCACGATTTCAGCCAGTTGTTCGGGTGTCGCGAACTTCACCCCCTGAACGGAACCGAAGGCCTCCAGCAATTCCGTCGCGCGTTTCTTTCCGATTCCCTCGATCAGGTCCAACTCCGTCTGGAGCGTGCGTTTTGCCCGGAGCGACCGATGAAACGTTATCGCAAACCTGTGGGCTTCATCCCGCACCTGCTGAAGGAGTCTGAGGCCGCTTGATGTTTTCGGGATAAGCTCAGGCTCGCTCCTGCCCGGGAGGAACACTTCCTCCAAACGCTTCGCCAATCCGATGACAGGTACCTCGGAAATACCGAGCGAACTGAACACTTCAACAGCAGTTGAAAGCTGTCCCTTCCCGCCATCCACCATCACAAGGTCGGGCAATTCTCCCTGTTCGTCGAGCAGCCTCTTGTAACGCCGCTGGACCACCTCCCTCATGCTCGCAAAATCATCCGGCCCTTCGACCGACCGGATCTTGAATTTGCGGTACTCACTCTTCTTCGGTTTCCCATCGACGAATACCACCATGGACGCAACAGGATCAGACCCCTGGATGTTCGAGTTGTCGAAACATTCGATCCTTCGTGGAAGCGTGCCCAGGCGCAGATCCCGTTGCAGCGACTTCACGGCGTGCGGGACGTAGTCAGCCCGTTTCATTTTCTGCAGCTTGAGCTCGTCGAGCAGAAACCGCGCGTTGCTCGTTGACAACCTGACAAGCTTTGCCTCCTCACCTTCGAGCGGATGTGCGACACGAACAGCCTCGCCCCTCTTCTTTGTCAGCCATTCCTGGATTGCCTCGAGATCTTCGACCGGAGACGAAAGCAAAACCTCCTTGGGGATGAAGTCTGCCTCCAGATAATACTGCTGCAGAAGCGTTTCGAGTATCTCCGTCTCCGGCTTTTGATCAACGTTGGTCATGTAATAATGTTGACGGCCAATCATCTTGCCGTCACGGATTTTGAAGATCACACCGCACGCATCGTCCCCCTCCGTGGCAAATGCAACGATGTCCCGATCGAGCGGGTCGAGATCGACGGCCTTTTGCCGCTCGCTGTATGCCTGCAATCCCTTGATGCGGTCGCGCAGTGTGGCTGCCTCTTCAAAGCGCGTTGCCGCGGCCGCGGACTCCATCTCCTGCTGCATTGTTCGGATGAGAGATTCCGTCTTTCCACGGAGCAATTCAGCGACCTGGTCAATCATTCCTCCATACTGCACCTGTGACACAAGCCCTTCGCACGGTCCCTCGCATTTCTTGATGTGGTAATCGAGGCACACTTTGATCTTCCGCTTCTTGATCACGTTATCATCGATGAAGTAATTACAGCTTCTGATGGGAAAAATGTCCCGGATGGACTTGAGGGCGGCCCGTACATTCTTCACATCAGTATACGGACCAAAATAGCGTGACCCGTCCTTTCGGACGTGGCGCGTTACAAAGACGCGTGGGAAGGGTTCATTCGTGATGACAATATATGGATAGCTCTTGTCATCCTTGAGGTTGACGTTGTACCGGGGCTTGAGCTTCTTGATCAGATTTGCTTCAAGGATAAGGGCCTCGACCTCATTGTCCGTGACGATGATTTCGAGGTCGGTCGCCTTCATAAGCATCGAGTCAATACGCGGGTCAACTGTCCGGGACTTCTGGAAGTACTGACGCACGCGGCTGCGGAGGTTCTTCGCCTTGCCAACGTACAGAACCTTCCCCTCAGCGTCCTTGTGTTGGTAGACGCCGGGACCATTCGGAAGGCTTTCCAGCTTCTCCTGAACCGTCACGTCTTCGCTGGTGATCCTGATGGTGATGTTTTGATGTTCGTCGGACATGTGCAAGTGAAAACGTCAGCTCGGGCGGGAGAAGTTCCCGTACATTGACCTTAAGGTGTCTTCGATTCCTGCCACAACGACCGCAAAATTGTTCGGGCTGACTTCGGATTCATGTCATCTTTTGGCTGATCTCTATCAGCACACCGTTTGTGGATTTGGGATGCACAAAAGCAATCGTGTATCCATCAGCGCCGACTCGAGGTCTCTCATCAATCATTTGAAAACCCTCTTGTTTCAGCCGGGAGATTTCCGTTTCGATATCGTCCACCTCAAACGAAAGATGATGCACTCCTTCTCCCCGTTTCTCAATGAATTTTGCAATAATCGATTCAGGACTTGTCGGCTCAAGCAACTCAATTCCTCCTTCACCGATCTTGAAGAATGCCGCCTTTACCTTCTGGTCAGCCACCTCCTCTGTATGCCCCTCTTTCACTCCCAACAGCCTTGCAAAGAGAGATGATGAATTCTCGAGGCTTCTGACAGCAATACCAATATGTGCGAGTCGTTTGTACATTGTATACTACCGTTTTTCTGTGTCAGTTGGTGATCATCGGATCAATAACATCTTGCGGGTCAGTCCGGAACCGCCGGAGGCCAATCGATAGAGATAGACGCCCGAGGCAAACCGCGAGGCATCGAATAGGACGGTGTACTCTCCCGCCGGCTTCACTTCATTGACAAGCGTGGCAACTTCTTTCCCAAGCAAATCAAACACCTTCAAGCTCACAAGATCACGGGTCGGTAGTTGATAGTGGATGGCCGTCGCCGGATTAAATGGGTTTGGGTAATTTTGAGAAAGCTGAAAGGCGGAAGGGTGTTGACCTTCTCCGACATCTGCCGGCAAAACAATCTGTTTCAGTATCCACCCGTCGGGGTCCAGCACAACGCTGTCGGGAATCGATCGCAGGAACAATTGAAATGGCTGGGTCCTTGTGCTGTCCCAAACGGCGAACGTCGTGTCACTCGCTCCGTAGTACGCACGTATTTGCATCGGCATCCTGTACGTTGGCCACGATGCAGGCTGTCGTTGATAGATGGTCAGCGAAAGCGTATCCTGAGTCCACAGATACCTCGACGCATACTTCGGCCAGCCTGGACCAAAAACCCATTGATTGAAGAACCAGCTCATGTCCTGACCGGCGATTGAATCGACCACCGACTCGAGCTCAGTTGTGACAGCGCTCTTTCCGGCATATCGTTGGCGATAGGTACTCAGTGATCGGAAGAACAACGAGTCACCGAGGACTCCTCGCAACGTATGCAACACCCAGGCACCTTTGCTGTACACGACCTGATCAAAGAGGTTGAATCCCTGTCCCACCGGATCGTAGACTGCTCCCTGCCATGAGCCGAATGCAAACCCATCGAGCGTATCCCGCATGTAGCTCTTCAACGCGGGAAAGCCTTCTGTGGATTCACGCCACAGTGCTTCAGAGTATGTTGCGAAGCCTTCATTCAGCCACACGTCTGCCCATGTCCCGCACGTGACATTATCCCCCCACCACTGATGTGCCAGCTCGTGTGAAACCACCCGCTGATCCGTTTGAACGTACCTGTTGAGTGTTGTCATCGTCTGGTGTTCCATCCCGAGATAGACGAAGGGAACGATCGAGCTCATGCCATACTTATCGAACGGATACTCCCCAAACAAGGTTGAATAGAGCGACACCATTTGTCGAACTGTTGGAAGAAACGTCGCCGTTGTTGTAGAGTCCGAGGGCCACGTGAAATACTGGAGAGGAATAGTGTCACCAGTTGACTTGACAAATGGCAGGGTGGAGACCGCAAACCTCGAAGTTGTGATGCACATAAGATACGTGGCGATCTGATGATCCTCTCGCCAGTGCCAGGTCACCGTACCATCACCATTGTCGTTTGTTCCAGTCAGCCGTCCGTTCGATGCAGCTACATACCCCGATGGAACAGTAATATTCATCTCGGCAGTTGCCTTCTCCCAGGGCTCATCATAGCAAGGGAACCAGAAGCGTGCGTCGGACGGTTCGGAAAAAGTATATCCGAGGTTTGCCGGAATCGGAAGTGACGAATCAGAGCGGAAGAAGTAGTACCCTTGTCGGGAGTTTGGCCGGGGATACCCGGGAGTTTGCCTGTACCAGATTTCGATGTGAAGAGTATCACCGGCGAATCGTGTTCCATTGAAGTGAATGGAAAACTGTTCAGTCGTATCGATACTGACAGCTTTTGCAACTCCATCAACCAGAACAGTATCCAATGATAGTCCAACTTCGTTAAGGACAAGGGAATCGACGTCCGACTTCAGACGCATCGTAATAGTCGACTTCCCCTGTAAGCCATCATCAACCATTGCCAGCCGAACATCCAGCCTGTAGTTTAGCACGTCAAATGGTTGAGGACCCTCGTATAGAGATCGGCACGGCAGAACAAACCGACCTTCCTTCTCAAACGTGGAGAATCCCCCAGCGGTCTGTGCTCTGCCCGATGGCGAACAAAGCAAGAGAAGGAGAGTCGTAGGAGCCAGAAATCTATGCAACCACCTTTGCATACAATTGCCGTCCGTTTGCAATCAGGATTCCACACAACACGAGCGCAGCGCCCAGAAACACACCGGCAGCGAGAGTTTCCTTGAGCACCACTGCGCCAAGAATCACCGCGAGGATCGGGTTGATGAAGCTGACCAATGAAAGGTACACAGCTTCCACCCTTTTTAGCAACCAGTGATACGTAACAAACGCGATCACCGAGCCTACAACCGACAGGTAGAGAATCGATCCAATTGCAGCGGCATCCCACACTACCGAGGATAATGACTCAAACATCAATCCGGCAGAAAACAGCAGCACTCCCGCCACCGACATCCCCACAAAATTGAGCGCAAACGGGCTGACGGGTTGGCCATGCTTCTTGATCATCACTAATGCAAAAGCCTGCATGAGGGTTGTGGAAAGAATGCCAAGCATCCCGACGAAACTATTGGAGTCTGCCCAATGAATGTCTCTTGAAAAAATGACGATGATCCCGGCAAATCCAAGGACAATTCCAGTAACCTTGTATCCGTCCAGCCGTTCGTTGGCGAGAATGATATGTGACAGGAGTGCCACCCACAGAGGATACGCGCCAAACAATATGCTGCTCAATCCCGATGGTATGAACTGTTGGCACCAGTACACCACACCGTAGGGGATTGCGTAGGAAAGGAGAATAAGCACAACATACAGGCGTCGCAGCTCAGCTGAAACCGGGATCGCCAATTTTCTCAGCCTCACAATTGCGAACAGAATCGCACCTGCAATCATGAACCTGATGCCGGCCCCGAGTATCGGCGGAACGCTCCCGAGGCCGATCTTGATCGCAAGCCATGTGGAGCCCCACACCCAACTCACAATGACGAAGCCAATCCAGACTTTGACGCGTTCACTCTTCATAAGCGATTCTCTTTGTAGCCAAGTCTGGCCAGCCATTCCTCATCTTCTCTCCAATCCTTTCGCACCTTCACATGCAGCTCAAGGAACACCGGATGTTGAAGGAACGCCTCGATATCCTTCCGGGCCCATCGACCTATCTGCTTGAGCGCGGCACCCTGCTTGCCGATCAAAATCCCTTTCTGCGAATCACGCTCAACATAGATAACCGCGTTGATGAACGTCTTTCCTTCCTCCCGCTCCTTGAAGTCAACAATCTCCACCGCAGTGGAATAGGGGATCTCCTGCTGATACTTTTCAAAGATTTTTTCCCTGATGATCTCACCAACGAAGAAGCGCTCGTTTCGTTCGCTGACACTATCGGGAGGGAAGAATGGCGGATGCAACGGAAGCTCGCGGACGATCGCCCCGACAAGTCCGTCCGTGCCATCGAGCTTCAGCGCTGAAATGGGAAAAATCTCCTTGAACTCAAAAGCCCTGGAGTAGAACTCAATGATCGGAAGAATCTCAACTTTGTTGATGGTGTCAGCCTTGTTGATCACGAGAAACACTGGCTTCTGAAGTCCCTTCAGTTTAGAGAATGCTTCTTCGTGTGTGATATCCGCCCCGACTTTTGGATCCAGAGCGTCGATCATAAAAAGCACGACATCCGCATCGTTCAGGGCCGACGACGCGAATGACATCATCACCTCATGGAGCAGATACTTTGGCTTGATAATGCCCGGAGTGTCAAGGAAGATAACCTGGTGCTCGTCCGTTGAGAGGATGCCGAGAATCTTGTGTCTCGTCGTCTGCGGCTTCCGGGTAACGATGGAAAGCTTCTGTCCGATCAGTCCGTTCATCAGCGTGGACTTGCCGACGTTCGGCTCGCCGATAATCGCAACGTAGCCGCAGCGGAACTTCTCGCTTATGTTCAGTGGATTCTCATTCATAGATGAAAAACCCCGTCACGAATGGCAACGGGGCCGTACAGTTTTGATTTGTTGATCTTAAACTTTTTGATCCTTGATTTCTTCCTACAACGCGTCTTCTCCCGATTCTCCTGTCCGAACTCGTACTGCATCCTCAACGTTGTAGATAAAGATCTTTCCATCGCCCACCTGACCCGTCTTTGCGGCATTCATGATGGTCTCCACAACTTTGTCCGCAATATGATCGGCAACAATCACTTCGATTTTGATTTTCGGAAGAAAGTCGATCTGGTATTCCGACCCACGGTACAACTCCGTGTGACCTTTCTGTCGTCCGTAGCCCTTCACTTCGGTCAGGGTCATTCCTTTCACCCCAATCTCCCCAAGCGCCTCCCGGACGTCATCAATACGGAATGGTCTAATGATTGCTTCGATCTTTTTCATTGAGGGTATTCCGAGCCGTTCCTCGATTGCGGATTATCGCCCATGACAATGTTTGTACTTCTTCCCGCTGCCGCAAGGACACGGATCGTTGCGGCCGATCTTTTCTCCCACCTGCACCGGCTGTGGTTTCGCAGGAGGACCGGATGAGCCTCCCTGCCTTCCTCCCCCCGCTTCCTGTCCGGATCCGCCTGGAATCGGTTCTTTGTTGCCGTGAAATCCCATGCCGGCGGATGCGTCATGCGTCAATCGCATCTGCTGGGGGCGTTGCGGTCCACGGATCGGCAGTTGCTGTGTTGGCGCCGGGTACAACCGGAACACGGTCGTCAGGATTTCCGTGTTCAGCAATTCAAGAAGCTCGATGAACATCCTGAACGCTTCCGTCTTGTATTCGACGATCGGGTCCTTCTGACCATATGCTCGAAGGTGGATGCCTTCCTTCAAATCATCCATTTCGCGGAGATGATCTTTCCACTTCTCGTCGATCACCTGGAGGACAACCATCTTTTCGATGGATGCCATCAACTCGGAGCCGAGCTTCTCCTCCTTCCGCCTGTAGAACTCTGTCGCGCCCTTGATAATCTCTTCTCGTACTCCATCGGGCCCAAGATCCTGGAATCGCTGGGGATCAAGCTGCAAATCCACCAATAACTGCGCCCGGACATCATCCTGCATCCCCTTCAAATCCCCATCTCCATAATATTTGTCCACCAACCCCTGACTGAATTCATCAAGCAGGTCGAGGATATCATCCTTGATCCGTTCGCCCAACAATGCTCTTCGGCGGCGCGTATAGATGACTTCGCGCTGCTGGTTCATGACGTTGTCGTATTCCAGAAGCCGCTTGCGTATACCGAAGTTGTTTTCCTCCACCTTCTTCTGGGCGCGCTCGACTGACCGCGTGATCATCGGGTGCTGGATGACTTCGCCCTCCTTCAATCCCATCCGTTCCATGATGCTCGCAATGCGGTCGCTGCCGAAAAGCCGCATCAGGTCGTCTTCGAGGGAAAGGAAGAATTTCGATGAGCCCGGGTCACCCTGACGACCCGAGCGACCGCGCAATTGCCTGTCGATGCGCCTTGCCTCGTGCCGCTCTGTACCGACAATGTGAAGACCACCCGCATCCTTCACACCCGGGCCGAGCTTGATGTCTGTTCCGCGGCCCGCCATGTTCGTGGCAATGGTGATCGTTCCCGGAAGTCCGGCATGGGCAACAATCTCCGCCTCACGCTGGTGCTGCTTTGCATTCAGGACGTTATGCGGCACGTTCTTCCGCTTCAACATCCTACTGATGGTCTCGGATACCTCGACGCTTGTCGTACCAACAAGCACGGGGCGACTCTTCGCCCGCATCGCCTCGAGCTCATCAATGACGGCGTTGTATTTCTCCCGTTTTGTCTTGTAGACGACGTCGTCAATGTCGTCGCGGATTGCCGGAACGTTGGTCGGGATGACAACAACATCCAATTTGTAGATATCGAGAAACTCAGAGGCCTCGGTTTCGGCAGTTCCCGTCATGCCGGCGAGTTTCTTGTAGAGGCGGAAGTAATTCTGGAGCGTAATCGTTGCAAGCGTCTGCATATCGCGCTCGACCTTGACTCCTTCCTTCGCCTCAATCGCCTGGTGCAATCCTTCCGAATACCGGCGACCCGGAAGCAGGCGGCCGGTGAACTCATCGACGATCATCACCTTCCCGTCATCACTCACGACATACTCGTCGTCTTTTGTATACAGGGAGTACGCCCGGAGCAACTGGGTGGCGGTATGAATCCGGTCGCTTCGCTCGGAATACAGAAGGTTGAACTCGTCCTTTTTCTGTTGTCTCTCCTGCGGTGTAAGCTTCGAGTCATTCTCCAGAACGCTGTACTCCGCACCAAGATCCGGCAACACGAAGAAATCCTTGTCGCCCACCATCGGCATCAGGAATGTGCGCCCCTTCTCCGTCATATTGATCTGGTGGTTCTTCTCATCGATCGCATAGTACAGCTCATCGTCAATCTCATGCATGCGGGCGCTCTGATCGCGCAGGTACTCATTTTCTGTTTGCTGGACGAGTTTCTTGTTGGCAGGCTCGGAAAAAACCTTCAGCAGGCGGGGATGCTTGGGCAGTCCGCGTGAAGCTCGCAATAACCGCACACCAGCGTCATCCTGTTTCCCTTCTTCAAGGAATTTTTCAGCATCGGCGATTTCCTTGGAGATGAAGGTCATCTGGGCATTCACAAGACGTTCAATGCTCGGCTTCAGTTCATTGAACTTGTGATCCTCGCTTTTTACAGGTCCGCTGATGATAAGAGGTGTTCTGGCCTCGTCGATGAGTACAGAGTCAACTTCGTCAACGATCGCGTAGTTGAACCCGCGCTGGACAAGGTCCTCCTTGTCGACCACCATATTATCGCGCAGGTAATCGAAACCGAATTCGTTGTTTGTTCCGTAGGTGATGTCGCAGGCGTACTCCTTGCGCCGCTGGAACGGCTCCATCGTTGTCTGGATGCAACCAACTGAAAGGCCGAGAAATTCATACACCTGTCCCATCCAGACGCTATCGCGTTTGGCCAGATAGTCATTCACGGTAACAAGGTGAACGCCCCGGCCGGGAAGGGCATTCAGATAAATGGGCATCGTTGCAACGAGCGTCTTTCCCTCGCCCGTCGCCATCTCGGCAATCTTGCCCTGATGGAGCACGGCACCGCCGATGAGTTGCACATCAAACGGGATCATATCCCAGATAGCCACGTTGCCGAGCAGATCGAACTTCTTCCCCATTAAGCGTCGGCATGCATCTTTCACTGCAGCAAAGGCCTCAGGGAGGATTTCGTTCAGAGTCTCTGCGATTGTTTCTTCGATTTCCTTCTCGAGCGCGGTAATAGATTCATGAAGCGCGTCCCGCTCGGTGGGAGGAATATCTGTGGAGAGCTTCGCTTTTTCCTCAGCCAGCTTCGTCTCGGACTCCTTGATGGCCTCATTGACCCGGCCTCGAAACTCGACTGTCTTCGCCTTCAGTTCCTCATCCGAGAGCTTCTGATACTGCTCATAGTACCCGTTGATCTCGTCGACCAATGGCCGCAGGGCTTTGACATCCTTTTCGTGCTTGCTTCCAAATATTTTCTTGACCAGCCCGAGCATTCTACACCACAATTGTGAAGAAAATCTTCAAATTCTGCGACAATATAGGGAGATTTGGTGTGTCAAGCAACTGATGCCAGGCAAGATGTCGGGAAGAACCTTGGGACTACGCCTCAAGTAATGTCATTCTGAACGAAGTCCGCCCCAAGCGGACGAGTGAAGAATCTGATCAGTCGGGAAAATCAGATTCTCCCAAAGGTCACGAAGTGATCCCTTCGGGATTCGCCGCTGAGAAGCGCGTCTCAGAATGACAATCTCATGTGAGTAGACTCGTCTCAGGAACAGCAATCTGATTGCGTAAGCGTGCCCGGCAGTCTCCAAGCGATAGAAGTAGATGCCGCTTGATGCGCTTGAACCTTTCCACGTGACAGAGAGTCGCTAACTCGTACAGCCTCGAAGCAGCGTTACTGCCTTCGCAAGGCTTGCTTTTGCTGAGTATTTCACTAAAATGCTACAGAGCCAACTGGACCAAACACCTTCGCATCGGACAACTTCATCCATGAGATACTCATTTATTGTTCTTCCCCTCACGTTCCTCTTAGCTGGCTGCACGACAACATCAACATTCAGGACTGATGAACAGCGAATTGGTGTTTCTCCGCTTGCCGCACTCAGCAGATCACCATACCCCACGCTCAAGAGTCAGATCGACGCCACCCTTTCAGACTCGCTCTTCCCTCCTGCCAACATCGGGATCAAGGTCGTGTCTCTCACAGCGGGCGAGACGTTGTACGAGCTCAACCCCACGATGCTCTTCACGCCGGCATCGAATGAAAAACTCTTCACATCGGCTGCTGCACTGGCCAATCTGGGGAAGGATTTCCAATTCGTAACAACAGTGAGCGTCGATAGCACCGACTCACTGATCTTCATCAAAGGATCGGGCGATCCGCTTCTCTCGACCGACGATCTTGATTCCCTGGCTCGAATCATCAGGTCAAAGTTGCCCGCCGGAAGCAGATGGACGATCGTTGGTGACGTCTCGTACTTTGATAGTCTCTACTGGGGTGAAGGATGGATGTGGGATGATGAACAGGAGGACTACGACATGGCGATCTCGCCGCTCTCTGTGAATTCGAACGCCATTACCGTACAAGTGCGGCCGGGCAAGCTTGAGGATGCGCCGGTACGCGTGCAAACTGTACCCGCCACACGTTACGTTTCAATCGAAAACACCGCAACGACTCCCGTGGATACGCCGGTGGTCCCACTCACCGTGACCAGGGATTTGCGTGAGCGATCGAACAAAATCACCATCACGGGGCAACTGCTCCATCGTGATTCATTGGCTGAACGGCGTCTCAGTGTCTGGCAACCGGAGCGATACACGCTCACACTTCTTGCGGAGCGGTTACAGTTCTATGGACTGGGAGTGAGAGGAATCGAAATTGATACTGTACGCTCGACTGCATCGCCGATTACAGAATTCTCACACCGTCTCGACTCTGTTCTCACCTATCAGAACAAGGTCAGCGACAACCTCTCTGCAGAAAATGTCTTGAAGACGCTGAGCGCTGAAATGAATGGACGTCCAGGAACGGCGCAGGGCGGAGTATTGCTGGTCAAACGGTTTCTGTCATCCATTGGAGTGGACACAGCGAGGCTTGCAATGGTTGATGGCTCGGGCCTTTCCCGATACAATCTCACATCGCCGGACATCATCGTCCGTTTGCTGGAAGCCATGTACAAGGCCAAGGATCTCTTCGAGACCTTCTACAACTCACTCCCGGTTGCCGGAGTGGATGGAACGCTTTCAACCCGGATGAAAGCAACTTCTGCCGAAGGCAACCTGCGGGCGAAGACCGGAACACTCACCGGAGCGAGTTCTCTTTCGGGATACGTGAGGACAGCGGACAACGACACACTGGCATTTTCAATTCTCATCAACAATTACGCGTCGACGGTCCGGGTGTATCGCCGGGTTGAGGACAGAATTGGAATGATCTTGAGCCAAATAGCGGGAAAGAGGCCGTGAACGGGCTTACCCGCAAACGGTCGCTCCGAAAGTCGTGGGAACGAATTCATGAGGAGAACCTGCTCGATCTTTCCGAAAATATGCGAAAGGAAGATATGATCTCAGACTATTGTGACTGCGTCGTCGCATGGCGTGCAGCCACAGCTCGGACGTACGCCGGCGTAGTCCCGCAACACCCGCCGATGACCGAGGCACCCTCTCGGTGCCATTCAACCGCGAACTGTGCGTACTCATCCTCCGAGACATCCCGTGTGAACTCCCAGCCATCCTTGTTGCCTTCCGGCAGTCCGATGTTTCCATAAAGCATGTATGGAAGGTGCGTCGTCCTCTTCAATATCTCCACACTGCGTTTCATGGATCGTGGAGCGACGCAGTTGATTGAAAACATCGTTGGAGAAAGTTCTGTGACGGCGACGATGGCCTCGCTCAGCGATTCACCACTCAGCAATCTCCCTTCGTTGTTACAGATAAAGCTCACCACAACCTCTTTGCCAGTGGCTTTCGCCGCCTTGCATGCGGCAAGGGCTTCGCGGATTGTATTGATTGTTTCAATAAGAATGAAATCCACACCCCCTTCCGCAAGACGCTCTGCAAGCTCCGAGTGCTCATCCCGCAGTTCTGATTCATCCGGGACAAGGTCGGGCCGATAACAATCTTCGAGCGGCGCCATTGATCCAGCGATAAGCACCGCGCGGTCGGGGAAGGCTTCGCGTGCCTGTCTAACCAGCGCCAGCGCATTCCTCGTCATTTGCAGGGATCGATCAGGGAGATGAGCGCGATGAAATGTTCGCCGTGTGGTCCGAAAGGTGTTTGCCGTAATGATGTCGGCACCCGCCTCGATGTAGTCCTTGTGGATTTGCAGAACGATCTCAGGATGGACCATTAGTGCATTCGCAGACCAAAGCGGGAGCCCGGTATCCACCTCACGCCGTTGAAGTTCTGTCCCCATGGCGCCATCAAGAATCACCGGAGACTTCGACGCGAGCATTCGCGCCAGTGGACCATCCATCGCGCAACCCTCACCGAATGAAGGAATCGGTTTCGAATAAACATATTGAGAAGTGTCCAGAAACACAAGAGCCGATTCCATCTGGAACCGGCTCCCGTATCCACAGGGCAGAAATCCCGTGGTTGCCCACTCTCAAATCATGTCATGAAGTACGTTCATCCTTTGATCTCTTCGAAAACGATCTGCTTGTGATCGGGATTCAAGAACCGTGCGTAGTACAATTCCAATCTCAGGCCAGGCTCGAAGATATTCAGCAAGGTCCTGGCAACGCCCAGCAGATCCTTTTGCTGTCTCTCCGCCATCGTCGGGGCATGACGCAGGAAGAGCTCCCCGATAATGTCCTTCATTGCATCATAGTGTCTGCAGTCCTCGTGATTGATAAGGATAATCCGCGTGATCGAATGAAAGAGGCCGAGAAACAATGCAATCCGATCTTTCATGAACTTGAATTCCTTGGGCAGCTTCAGCGGCTCCGAAAGTGACGCCACACCGCCGGAGATCGCGAAGGGAACATAGCTGCCTTCCGGGAGATTCAGCTCCCCTGTGACGAATTCTCTGAATGCCTTTTGAAACCGGGGATCGCTGCAATGAATCACGATCGCGACCGGCTGTGCATTCACACTTTCATAGGTCTTCTTGTCTGATGTTTCCTCGGCCATTGGTGTTTCGCATCATGTTCTTTTCTTGGGTTCGGGCGGGGTCTCCGGAGGAGGTGTTTGGCCAACCATCCTCAACGCTTCCTCGATATCGACTCCGAGAAACTTCAACAACTTTGTTATGTCGATGCCTTGCGCCTTGGCGGCAGCAATCGTCCTGAAGACGGTATTGGGAACGACGGAGCTCAGGTTCTCGAGGCCACGGCCGCTCCCCATGTCAACGATCTCGAGTTTGTCAATGCTTCCGAGCGGCGCTGCAACGCTGGAGAATACCGATTCGGCAACCTTCGAAAGTGCGTCGCCGCCCTTGTCCAACAGCAAGGGCAACCTGTCGAGAATCAGGATGAGTTTCGCGTCAGTCGTCATCTTCGCAAGTGCAGCGGCGAGCTCGCTGGTTCCTTCCGCTTCAGCAATCAGGGCCTGCTTTTTCTTTGCTGCCTCGCCCTCGGCCAATGCGAGCAGGGTCGCACGGGTCTTCGCCGCCTCGCCTTCCCCAATAAACGTATCTGCGTTCTTGCGACCTTCAGCCTCCTTCATCAGCTTCTGCATCTCGGCCTCAGCTTCAAGTATCTTCTGCTGTTTCGCAGCGTCGGCCTCGATGACCCTGCGCTGCCTCTCGGCCTCGGCCTGTTTGACCACGGTCGCTTCCAGTTGTTGCTGCATCCGCTGCGCTTCTTTTTCCTGCACCTTGATCTGCGCCTCACGTTCGGCAGCATCCCGCTCGGCCTGTTTGACCCTGAGCGTCTTCTCCTGATCGGCAAGGGCAATGTCCATCGCCTTGTCTGCCTCGGCTTTCTTGGAGTCGGCCTTCACTTTGAATTCCGCCTTTTTTACATCACGCTCCATCTCCGCCTGTGCAATCGATGCCTCGTTGCCCGCCTTCACCATTGCCGCTTCCCGTTGCGCGGTGCTGACTTTTATGCCGGCATCCCTGTCTGCCTCCGCAACCTTGATATTTGCATCTCTCACGGCCTCGGCCACAGCTCGTTTGCCAAGCGCGTCGATGTATCCGTATTCATCGTTCACATCCTGGATGACGAGTGTGATGATTTGAATGCCGAGCCTCTTCAGTTCCTCGGACGATTCCTCCACCACCTTCTTGTTGAAGGCATCTCTCTCCCTCAATAGCCCCTCGATGTTAAGCTTCCCAATGATTGAACGCAGATGACCTTTCAGAATATTCTGAACAAACGCTTTGATCTCATCATTGCTCTTTCCAAGAAATGACTGCGCCGCGTTGATCATGTCTTCAGGGACAATGGAGATCTTGCACGTGGCGATCCCTTTCACATTGATCTTCACGTTGTCCTGGTTCGGAATCCCTTTTTCATCGATCTCCGTCTGAAAGGCTGCCGTGGACATCTCCTGGTACGATTCAACGAATGGCATCAGAATTCTCCCTCCGCCACCCACGACCTTGAACCCGAGCGTCTGCACCCGACCGGTCGCGGGATCCTTCGTCGAGTACTTTCTACCATAAAAAATCCCGACTGCGTTCGGGGGAATCTTCTTGTACCTGCTGGCAATCACCCTCATCACGATGATGAACGCAATGGCAAGGAGGATGATCATGATCGGAACTATCAATTCGCCCATTCTGAAATCTCCTTTGTGTCGTCTGAGTTTATCGAGTCAGAAAAGAACCAATATCGAGAATCCTACTTCCCCGCCTCTTCGACAATCAGTTCACTCCCCACGACGTTCACCACCTTGACAGTAGCACCTTTGGGGATGGCCCTAGCCGTGGAGGATTTCGCAAGATACGTCATGTACCTTCCGGAGACATCCACACCCACTTCGCCGGTTGCATGGGCATCGATCGAAACCGTGACGGTTCCCGTTTGTCCGATGGCGGACGATGTTTCGACCAGCGACGATGACTGCTGCTTGTAAACGATATCAAGGACGAAGTACATGATGAGTGATAATGCAATACCGGAGCCAAGACCCCAGAGCGAGGCAACGAGATAGTCCGCACCGTATTGGCGTGCAATGGCACCGGCAGCCCCGAACCCCATGGTCAACGTTGCCAGCACCTTGACGGAAAAGAAACTGATGGTCGGCTCCAGATCATGCCCAATGTCGTGCCCATCTGAATCATGGCCGGCATCGCCATCATGTCCCATGTCGTGATCGTGCCCAAACAGGAACGACCCGGCAAGAAAGATGAACGAGCCTATTGCAATTGCGATGAAGATAAGCATGAAGAATCTCCCGGCGAAATGTTCGAGTTCCTGTACGGCAGATTACCGGATGTGAAGTGGAAGAACGGAAAGATGCGGACCGGTCAGTCCGCATCCCGGATTGGCTGAACAAATGTAGGAAGGTGCAAATCAAAATACAAGTAACAGCAACCCACGCATGGCAAAGCCCGGCCGTCAGAAGGACGAGCGGGCTCGCATGTTCCCACCACAGGCATTGGATCAATCGCCGGTACGAATCCTCACGTTTCCGCCGGAGGTGCTTGCGCGAATCGCGTTACCACCACCATTCACTGTCCCCCGAATCCTGCTCTCGCCGAATTTCCCGGACATGGTCACCGGAAGGTCGCATCGTACATCGCCTCCTGTTGTGGACGCGTCAATCGTGGCGGAAATATTCGCAGGTACCAGAATATCGATATCGCCACCGGATGTTTCTGCATGGATTCCCTTGTTCTCATTCTTTACACTCAGAACAACATCTCCACCCGAAGTCTCTGCGTTGACTTTGCCATCAACATCCGCAATCTTGATGTTCCCCCCGGAAGTACTCACATCGAGGTTGCCGGTGATTGTGGCAATCTGGATGTCTCCTCCGGACGTCTCAAGGTGAATGTCTCCCATCAGTCTTTCAGCGGAGATTCTCCCGCCGGATGTCTCCAGTTTCACAGGACCCTCGAGGTCATGGAGATTCAGGTCACCACCCGAGGTTTCCCCCTGGGCTCTCCCCTTCAAACCTGACAGCACAATGCCACCTCCGGATGTATGGATTTGAACATTGTATTCACGGGGGACTTTGATCGTGAATCGCACCTCGGGACTATCGCCGAACCAGGAGAACCAACGTGAGTGCTTGCTCTTTCCCTTCACTTCAACCCCCCCATCGTTTTGCCACGCCGAAATATCAAATCCATCAACATCCCGCTCCCTGCCCCGAATCACTGCCTCGATAGAAACCTCGCTTCCAGCAGCCCCGGAGATTTCAACGTCACCAACATCGGTTTTCATGGTGAGAGTTCCTCCCGGTGATGCTGAAAATTTTTTCTCAAACTTTTTTTCCGCGCCACTGGAAACCGGAACGGTGAAGAATGATACGAGCGCGACCAAGGCCGCAAACACAGCAAGGCGCTTCATGGCTTTCCTTTCTTCAGATTGAAGCAGTGAATGAACGCATTGGCTGGAGTCTGTTTGTTAGACGACAGGATGCACGAAAAAGTTGCACTCGCACTCTTTGCAATTTGGACGTGATTTGTGTACTTTTTGCAGCGTACTCATTTCCTGGCAGGCTGTAAGAAACTCGATGAATGCACTCCTCGCCTCAGTAACATCCGTTCTCCTTGTTGTCGGATGCACCAAAGAGCAACCAAAGCCTGTTGCGCAAAGTGAGACACGTCCGGCCCCCACTTCCGCGCAAACAAAGATGCAGACTCCAACCTTCAGCGGCGCGAAGGCATTCGAACTTCTGGTCAAACAGACGAAGTTCGGCCCCAGAAACCCCGGATCCTCAGGGCATGCAGAGTGTCTCGAATTCCTGAGCGGGGAAATGCGAAGGTATGCCGCGAACGTAAAGCTCCAGGAATTCGAATACACGGGATACAGCGGTGAGCGATTCCATCTTACCAACATCATTGCGTCGTTCAAACCCGAGGCCACGAGCCGCGTACTGCTTTGTGCGCACTGGGATACACGACCGAGAGCTGACAACGACGAGGATAAGAAGCGCCGTCATGAGCCAATCATCGGGGCTAATGACGGTGCCAGTGGCGTTGCCGTACTGCTCGAATTGGCCTCACTGCTCAAACAATCTCCTCCCCCGATCGGTGTTGACCTCGTGCTTCTCGATGGTGAAGACTACGGCATGGAAAGCGACCTCGATCGATACCTCATCGGCTCGAAGTACTTTGCTTCTCACAAGCCCGCAGACTACAATCCGCGATTTGGCATACTGCTCGACATGATCGGCGATAAATTTCTCGACATTCCCAAGGAGCAGCACTCTGTTGCGTATGCCCCCGACATTGTTGACCTGGTGTGGCGTACGGCGCATGAGTTGGGCTACCCGCAGTTCATCGACGAAGCCGGGGAAATGATCACCGACGACCACCTCCCTCTCAATGAAGTCGGCATCAAGACGATCGACCTCATCGACTTCAACTATCCCGATCCCACCAACCGTTTCTGGCATTCCCACAATGATGTCCCGGAAAATTGCAGCGCGGAAAGCCTTGAAGCCGTAGGTACAGTAGTGACCCACGTTGTCTACACCCAGGCACCATAGCGTATGCCGTCGTCATTTACCGAAGTTGAAATCACGGCCGACGCAGAGCTGGTGGAGCAACTCATCGGTGTTCTCAGTCAAATGGGGTTCGAAGGTTTCTGGGAAGACGATACACGGCTGAAATGCTACATCAAAAGCAGTCGTTGGAGCCCTGAAATGCTTGACGAGGTGCGCACAACCGTCCACAGGATGGCCCGACCGAGCAGTTCATCCCTGCCGCAGGTGACCGCACGAACGATCGAGAGCCTAGACTGGAACCGGGAATGGGAGAAGACCATCAAACCCATTCAGGTCACCGACAGGATCGTCATCAAACCGACATGGCACGAGTATGATGCGGTTCCCGGACAAATCATCGTGACAATCGATCCGAAGATGTCTTTCGGGACAGGATACCATGAGACTACCCGTTTAGTTCTGAAGCTGATGGAAAAATACTTGAAAGCGGATTGTTCATTGCTTGATGTCGGTACCGGTACGGGAATCCTTGCCATTGTCGGCGTGAAACTTGGAGCTGCCTCAGCTGTCGCCGTGGATGTTGACGAATGGTCGTATGACAATGCGGTGGAGAACTGCAGACTCAATCATGTCGGGAACACGGTGCATGTCGTCCATGGCGAACTCTCATCCATCCCGTCCTGCCGATTCGATATGATCGTCGCCAACATTCAGTTGAATGTCATTGAGCAGATGCTACAAGACATGAAAGAACGCCTTGCACCGGATGGCTTGATGATACTTTCCGGTTTACTTGGTTCGGACCGGGAACAGATCATCAGTACAGTGTCCAACTGCAATCTGGAACTCCGTGAGGAGATGAGCGAAAACGAGTGGTGGGCGTTTGTCTCTGGCCCCCGATGAAAGTGGCAGTCATTGACATAGGAACGAACACTGTCCTTCTACTCGTGGCGCAGATCAACCCGGAGGGAATCGTCAGCCCTCTTGTCTACGAGCAACGAGTGCCCCGGCTCGGGACAGGGAGTGGACGCGGAGCGGAACCTCCAACCGGAATCGATGCAGAGGGTCATTGATGTGCTGACCGAGTACAAACACATTATGCCACGTTCAAGCCGGATACAGTTGTTGTTGCCGGCACCGAGCGCGGTACGCGATGCTCATAACAGGTCCGAGTTCGCAGGACTTATCAGGCGGGAGGCTGGTTTTGACCTGGAGATATTGAGCGGCGATGATGAAGCGTTCTGGACCTACCGCGGCGCCATCAGCGGTCTACCGGAACTTCGACGAGCAACAGTTGTTGACATCGGGGGCGGAAGCACCGAGATAATCACCGGGAACGCTCACAACGTTTCCCAAAGAATCAGTCTCGACATGGGCTCGGTCCGTCTGACCGAGCGATTCTTCAAGCACGATCCGCCCACCCATCCGGAACTTGAGGCAGCAATTACGTTCGTCGAAGAAACGCTGGCAATTCCCAAGGGGTTCGAGTTTGCAGGTACAACGCTTATCGGAGTGGCAGGCACGGCAACCTCCCTGGCGATCCTTGACCAAGGGTTGCATGAGTTCGCCATAGACGCTATCATTAACTACCACCTGAAACTTGACAGTGTTTACGCTCTTTTCAGAACATTACGGTCAATGGCATCGGGCGAGATCTTGAACCTCTCCACGGTCCTGCAGGGTCGCAATGATATCATCACCGCAGGGGTGTTGATCTTGAGAGAGATTATGGCGCATTACAAGTTCGGCGAAATGATCGTGACCGAACGGGGTGTGAGATACGGTCTGGCGGTTCGCGAGTGGGAACAGAATCTGTCAAAATAAGCCGGATGTCGTTCATGAAAACTTTCCGAGAGAAGCTGCAAAACGAGATTATCCTTTTCGATGGAGGTGTCGGCACATACCTGTATGAGAAGGGGATTTTCATCAACACCTGTTTCGATGAGCTGAACCTCATCAATCCCGATATCGTCAGTGAAGTCCACCGGGACTACGTGAAGGCTGGCGCAGATGTTATTGAAACCAATACGTTCGGCGCGAACCGGTTCAAGCTGGCACCCCACGGGCTGGAAGGGAAGGTTTATGAAATCAACCTGAAGGGTGCGCAACTGGCCAGGAAGGTTGCACAGGAGAAGACGTTTGTTGCCGGATCGGTTGGACCGCTTGGTGTTCAGATCGAGCCCCTCGGAAAAATGTCGTTCGATGAAGCGAAGGATGCGTTCAAGGAACCGATCAAAGGATTGCTCGACGGCGGCGTCGATCTCATCATTCTCGAAACATTCAGTCTCGTCGCTGAATTGTTGCAGGCAATTCGGGCTGTGAGGGAACTGAGTGGAGACATCCCTCTCATCGCGCAAATGACGATCAATGATGACGGCAGGCTTCTCAGCGGCGCCTCCCTGCAGAGTTTTGTTGTAGGTGTGGCAGACTGCAGGGTCGATGCAATCGGACTGAACTGCTCTGTCGGTCCGAAAGCAATGCTGGAAGCCCTTGAAGACTTGCGCACCATGACGGAGCTACCCGTCTCCGTTCAACCGAACGCGGGCCTCCCGCAGAATATCGGCGGAAGAAACATCTACATGACATCCCCGGAATATGTGGCCGAATACTCGAAGAGATTCATTCAAACAGGCGCGGTGATCGTCGGCGGATGCTGCGGCACCAACCCGAACCACATCCGGGCTATCAGGCGCGCAGTCCAGGCTCTGCAACCTGCGAAACGGATGGATGTAAAGGCCGGGGAATTGAAAGTGACGGCACCGGAAGCAGTCAAGGTGTATCCTCTGAACGAGAAGTCAAGATTTGCGAACAAGCTTCTCCGCCAGGAATTTGTGACGCTTGTTGAGCTGGTTTCTCCAAAAGGAGTATCGCCTGCCAAGGAGGTCGCCAAGGCGCGACAACTCTTCCACTTTGGCGTGGATGCAATCAATATCCCGGATGGACCCAGGGCTTCGGCAAGAATGTCGGCACTTGCGATGGCAACCATTTTCCAGAGGGAGGTTGGCATTGAGCCCGTTCTTCATTTTGCTTGTCGCGACCGGAACGTCATCGGCATGCAGTCAGACCTGCTCGGTGCCTGGGCGTTGGGCATTCGGAATCTCATTGCCATCACAGGAGATCCGCCGAAACTCGGCAACTACCCCGATGCCACAGCGGTCTTCGACGTGGATGCGATTGGACTCGTCAACATCATCAATCGATTGAATCACGGACTCGATCTCGCCGGCAACCCCATCGGCGACCCAACCGGATTCCTCACGGGAGTGGGAGTGAACCCCGGGGCAATCAATCTCGACGAAGAAATCCGTCGCCTGGACTGGAAGATCGAAGCCGGCGCGGAATACATCGTTACTCAGCCGGTATTCGACATCCGGATACTCGAACGGTTTCTGAAACGGATCACTCATGTACGTCTCCCGCTGCTGTGCGGGATATGGCCGCTCGTCTCTTATCGTAATGCAGAATTCATGAACAACGAAGTCCCGGGCGCCAGCGTGCCCCCCGATATCATGGAACGGATGCGGAAGACCACGACAAAAGAGGAGGGCTTCATGGAAGGCGTGAAGATTGCCAGAGAGACCTACGAATTCATCAAGGGTGAGGTCGCTGGCGTTCAACTCTCCGCCCCCATGGGCAGGATCGAGGGGGTATCGATGATACTCGGGAAATAGGCATCGCAACGCCGGTTTCACAAGTCGAAATGCGAGTCCCCCCAGCCTCGATTTTTGTTCACTGTACTCTTCCGCGGTTCTTTCCTTGCTGCCCGCCAGCCACTGCATGTTGGAGCGCCACAATGCTTTCCATTCAGCCGCAGGCAGCTGCCACACGTCCGCGTTCCGGCATCGCATGGGCTTCTTCTCTCATATCGGGGTTGGGGAACTAACTCTGGGCATCATCCTCGAGAAGAACCATGCCGTCGTGGGATCACAAAATCAAATGATACTCTGGCTGCGGTTCTTGCTGACTCCTGAAGGAATTGGCTTGAAGGGAATGCAGCTTGAAATTCAAAGGCTGGCAGGAAGAAACCGCCAGCCTCTTCCTATGCTAAACTACTGATCACTGAACATCTCTTTCAGTTTCTTCCGAGATCGGGGAATCTCCATCATGAAGGTCCACGCGAAGGATCTCACCGAATCTTGGAATCGGCGGACCAAATCCTTTGTTTGAAACATAAAGACTACAATCGGGTCCAAAGGCTATTGCGGTCGGAAGAAAGAGTCCGGTCACAATGGTGTCCCTCGTTCCAGAGTGATTCACGCGGATTAATCGAACAGACGCTGATGTTGACGCCGCCATTACCTGAGCAAAATAAATTTCTTCGTTGCAGCGTAGTCACCAGCTTGAAGTCGGTAGAAATACACTCCGCTGGCAAGTCCAGCGCCATTGAATTCTCGCGAATAAACTCCAGGATGCATCTCTTCCGAAATCAGATTCGACACTACCTTCCCCAACGCATCGACAATATCGAGGGATACGAAACAGTTGGTTGGAATACTGAACGAGATTGATGTTACTGGATTGAACGGATTGGGATAGTTCTGACTTAGACTGAAGCGTATCGGCAGGTTGGATGACAGCGTTTGCACCGATGTAATCATTTCAGAAAGCGGCCGGCGCCATACACCGTGGAACTGGCTCCCAAACGTCCCAACAAATACATCCGAACCGGAAATACAAACAGCAGACGCAAACGGATCCGCCAGACCAGCATTCACGTCCGCCCAGTTGGATCCATTATCGGTGGATAGAAAAACTCCGCTTGACCAAGTTCCGGCGAAGAGGGCCGTGCCGGATGCGGCAAGAGCGGTTACATCGCCACCCGGCATGCCGGCCGGCTCCCAGTTTACCCCATTGTTGCCGGATACAAAGACCCCGCCACCCCAGGTCCCCGCGAAGATGTTGGTACCCGACACGACAAGAGAAGCAATATCCGTGTGGGTCAAACCATTATTAACCGCAGTCCAATTCGAGCCGTTGTTCGTGCTGCGAAAAACGCCTCCTCCCCGAGTCCCGGCAAAGAGATATGAGCCTGAGACGGCGAGGACCGAGACAACAGTATCCGACAACCCGGAGTTGACCCGGCCCCAATGCAAACCATTGTTTGTGGAGAGAAACACACCGTTACCATTTGTGGCGGCAAAGAGATCAGTTCCGAAGATGACAAGACTCTGAACAAAGCTCCCCGGCAGTCCATCACCAATCTCCGTCCAGCTGGCGCCGCTATTCGTGGAAAGAAAAACGCTGTAAGTCCCCGCATAGAGATTTGTGCCGGCGACAGCAAGAGCACCAATAGTAGTCGCTCCCAATCCATTGTTAATGGAGTTCCAATCTGTGCCGCTGTCAGTGGAAAGAAAAACGCCGCCGGAGGTCGTTCCAGCAAAGAGGCGTGGACCAGAACCAGCAAAAGCCATAACAAAGGTGGCTGTCAGGCCGGAATTCCCGGGACTCCAGCTCAAACCGTTGTTGGTGGAATGGAAGACCCCGCCTCCTTCAGTTCCAGCAAGGAGACCTGTCCCCGATACCGCCAGAGCCAAGACTACAGGGCTGGTTAACCCCGCATTGACCTGAGTCCAGCTCGCACCGTTGTTTGTGGAAAGAAAGACTCCGCCCGAGGTCCCCGCAAAGAGATTGGTACCGGAGACAGTGAGGGTGTGGACTTCGTGGTTCGTCAAATTGGTGTTGACTGCAGACCAACTTGCGCCATTGTTGGTGGAGCGAAAGACGCCATCATAACTCCCGGCAAAAAGATTTGTACCAGAAGCAACAAGGGAACCGACATAAACGCCCGCCATTCCACCGTTGGCCGGAGCCCAGCTTGCACCATTGTTGGTTGAAAGAAAGACTCCATTGCCATTGGTACCCGCGAAGAGATTCGAACCGGCAACGACAAGGGCACCAACAGATTGATTTGTCAAACCTGCATTAACATCGGTCCATGTTGTACCGTTGTTGGTTGACAGAAACACCCCACCACTCGAAGTCCCCGCAAAGAGATTTGTGCCGGATATTGCAAGGGCCAGGACAACTGAATTTGTCAAACCGGCGTTGGCATCCATCCACGTTGTTCCATTGTTAGTGGAAACAAACACTCCTCCTCCCTCTGTGCCTGCGTATACGTTTGCACCAGAGACAGCAAGAGTCCAAACATAAGGATTCGTCAAGCCGGCGCTTGCCTCAAGCCAGTTTGTACCGCTGTTTGTGGATAGGTAGACACCCGTGCCATAAGTTCCAGCAAAGACATTTGTCCCCTGAGGTGGCAAGACATTGAACGGCACCTCCGTACGGTCCGTTGGTGTGCACCCATTGCGCACTCAATCGGAACGTAAAGCTGAACACGCAATTCGTAAGGACAACCAAGAGAACTATTCTCATGTGCTCCTCCTATTGGAATCCACCCCGGGTTAAAAGGAATTTGCATACGTATGGTGCCACCAGAGAGTCTAACGCGATCCCTCGTCTTTGACAATCGCCGGTTTGGAGTATTCTACCCCCGGAGATGAGGAAGATTGAGGGATTCATCACCTGTTTGAAGTAGAAGATGGCAGGAAAAGACTTGCGAGGGCCCTTACCTCTGCAGGTACTTCAGCGTGGCTTCTGTGCGAGACCTGACGTGGAGTTTCTTGTAGATACTTCTGAGGTGCGTGCGGACGGTCTCCGAGCTGAGGAAGAGCTTTTCTGCGATTTCCTTGTCCTGATGTCCCCTGGCAACATACGAGAGGATCTCGGACTCGCGTTGAGTCAGATTTTCTGTCTCATGGGATGACTTCCCCATCTGTTGAAAGGCCTGCACAACCTTCCGTGCAATCCGGTCTGACATCGGAGAGCCCCCATTGTGTAAGTTGCTGATTGCTTCGAGCAACTCCGATGGGGGGGTCTTCTTGAGGACGTACCCGCTCGCCCCCGCAAGAATGGATTTGAACACGTTATCATCATCTTCATACACGGTGAGCATCATGACCTGCATATCAGGATGATCTTCCTTCAGCTTCGCCACACATTCAATGCCGGACATTCCTGGCAGTTGGATATCCATCAGCACAACATCGGGCTGCAGCACAGGAAGCTGGACAAGTGCCCGTTCAGCGTCGGAATAAGTTGCCACACAACGGTACCCGGGAGATCCATTGATCAAGATTGCAAGACCCTCGCGGATCTCGTCATTGTCTTCGACAATTGCAACCTTGATGGACATGAACCTACCAGCATCTGAGATGATCAACGGTACTCCTTATTCAGACAGCGTGCAATACTCCAAATGGAGTAATCGGGACTAGTTCCTCTTTCCTCTCTCTTCATAAACGTTTGCCATGGGCACCTGCAGCCGCATTCTCGTTCCAGAAGGCTGATTCGATTCAAACTCAACGCTTCCCCCAATATCCTCCGCTCGCCTCTTCATGCTTTGAAGGCCGATTCCTTCCCCCATGCCCTCATTCATGAAGAAACCCCGCCCATTGTCCTCGATGTATATCGCAAGAGAGCGATCGCCAACGATAAGTCTCAGAGTAACCTGCGAGGCTTCGGAATGCTTCACCACGTTATGTAATGCCTCTTTGACCACGAGGAAGACATTCCTCCGGGATTCAGATGTTAGTTGAACAGTGGGCAACTGTTCAGGCATATCGAACCGGCAAGTGATCGATGATGACTTGAAGTACTCAACGGCATAGCGATGAAGGTAGGAAACAAGATTCTCTAGGGGATCATTCCTAGGATTGATCGCCCATATGATCTCACCTATGCTGTCAATGACAGCACGCGATTTCTCCGCGATCTTCTTCATGTGTTCGTTCGCATCGGGAGATTGCAGCGCGTTTCTTCTCGCAAGCTCGCTGAGAATGGCAATTTCCGTCAAACTTGCCCCGACTTCATCATGCATGTCCCGAGAAATTCTAAGTCTTTCCTTGTCACGCACCTGTTGATACTCCAGTTCCTGCAGCCTCTTCCGCGTCTTCCTGATCTCTATGAATCGAATGGCGGTGCCACCAGCAACAGCCAGCGTTATCCAAAACACAATGCTGAACCAGGATGTTCGCCAGAAAGGGGGAACAATAGAGAAGCTCAACGAGGTTGTTGTTGCGCCGGGGACCCCGCGGGCATCAAAGGCTCTGACCTCAAACGTATAATCTCCCTGCGGTAATGCGGCGTAGGTAACTGCCCTGATTTTCCCCGGCGGATGCCAATCGGGATCGACCCCGGACATACGATATTGATATCGGACATCCTCCTGGTCTCTGAAGCTTATTGCTACAAATCCGATCTCAATGTGGTTCTGGTCGTACGACACATTCAATCCGCTGGCAACAGCGAGTTCCACCCCATTGGCTCGGAAACTTGTGATAAGCGGCGATGGAAGAACCTCCCATCGATCCTCCTTTGTTGGATTGTACACAACGAGTCCATCGATGGTTACAAACCATAGGCGACCCTTTTTCGTCGATCCTGAACAAAACACGTACGAATCTGCAAGGTCGCTCTTTCTATGAACCACTGTTGAACGTGCGCTATCAAGATATGCAACACCCACGCCAGTACTGACCCACACCCTGCCGGAATTGTCTTCTGCAATTGAGGTGACAATGTTGCTGGGGAGTCCATCCTTGATCGACCGGGCCTCGATGCCTCCATAATCGGCAATGATAAGCCCATTTGATTCGCTGGCAATCCATACCCTCCCTTCATTGTCCTCCCTGATCGAGCCGATTCTCTGATCGAAAGCTTGTTCAGGTAACGGGAAGGGATGAAATGACCCTCCGGAAATGGAATCAACATCGAGTCGTGCAACTCCGGTGTTGAAGAACCCGGCCCAGATGTTTCCGTGCCTGTCACAAGCAAGCGCCCTAACATATGTCTTATCGGAAGAAATGCCTTCCCGATCGCCGAAAATCCGCACGAGCGGACGTCTTCGCCCCGGATCGAGCAGGAGAATCCTTCCTCCCTCGCTGTACCACACCATGCCGCTTCGATCGACGATGAAGCACAATGGAGTCCCGTCGGGAAAATCAATTGTCGGTCGAAGGATACTGACAAGCTTCAAACGCGAAGGCGCGTCTCCACTTTCTGTAACCTCATAGCATGCAAGTTGCGCGTTGGAATACCCTATCCATAATCTCCCACGATGGTCAATGAAAATCGAGTATGGCAGGGTGGCACTCACGAGGCCAGTATCATTAAGAGTGACGACAAATGACTCGCGTGTCCTTCCACCATCCTTAATATCAGCAATAGCCTGGTGCCAACGTCCAACGGAGTCTTCCCAGGTCTCCAAAAGTCCGGAAGGTGTGACCACCCAAATGTGACCGCTCGAATCTGATGCTCCAATTGAATAGTGATTCGCTGGATTGATCCCCTTGAGCACAAATCGGACCGTACTTGTTTCAGAGAGTCTTGCAATCCCTCTCGCAATGCCTCCGACCCACAAGTTATTCTGTCTGTCAACGAACGCAGTTTTGAGGGTGTTCTCCGACAGACCATTGACGGTTGTGAAATGATCAACCGGAGACATGAGATTGTCCTTGCGAACCCGGTAGAGTCCTGCGTAGGAACCAAACCACAAGCCTCCCCGATGATCTTGCACCAGGAAACCAACGCCGACTTCTTTCCGTCTGCCTGAAACTCTAAGATCCCGGATTTGCATGACATAGTCGTTCACACATGTCCACAGATTTCCCTCCTCATCAGGGAAAAGAGCCGCAGTAAAAACCGGGGGCGACAATCCCAGATCCACCTTCTTGAAATGGCCAGTGCGGAACGAATAGCACGTGAGACCCGAGCGTGAACCGATCCACAGCAGGCTATCACCTTGCTCCTGGATGGCGTCGACAAGGCCCATGCATATGCCGGTCTCAACGGGCTGCAGCCTGCCCTGCACAATCGTTGCAAGCGTGTCTTCAGTCCCAACCCAGATGGTTCCGGTGTGATCTTGTCCCAACGAAGTTATCCGGTGTGCCCACGTCGCGGACGAATCGCTGAACGGAATCAACAGGCCATCGACAAAGCGACACAAACGTCCTCCAACGGTCAGGATCCACAGTCTCTTGCCAGGTGCGGCACGGTCCTCAAAAATCTGTTTGATGGGACCGGGCGGCAAACCATTAGAAGTCGTATAGTTGGTGAATGTCCATCCATCAAACACACTCACACCATCCCGCGTGCCGATCCACAGATACCCTTGTGAGTCCTGAAGAAATGTGTGAACTCCGTTTGAAAGAAGTCCATCCCTGACAGTGTACGATTGGAACGGGAGAACTTGCGACGGGGCAGTGGATGCGATTAACGCGCAGCAAGCAAACCCAATCGCTCTGTGGAGGTTGTTCATGTGAAGTCGTAACAGAAGGATGCCTGAGGCTGGACTGTTGAAATCTACGCAGTCATCTGCTCAAGAACGCTGTTGAGCGTCCCAACGGCCTCATCAACATCTGCAAGCGTGTTGCTTTTGCCAAACGCAAACCTAAGTGTGGCCTTGGCGGTCTTCGGATCTCTTCCCATCGCAAGCAATACATGTGAGGGCTGCATGCTGCCGGAAGTGCAGGCGGAACCGCTCGTGACGGCAATACCCCCCAGGTCCATGTTCATCAACAATGAGTCTCCCTCTATCCCGAGTTTACCGGAATCGAAAGAGATATTGAGTATGTGTGGCAATCGCTCCCTGGGATGACCATTGACAATAGCAGCAGGAAATTCGCTCCGCACTCTTGCTTCGAGCGCGTTACGCAATTCCGCGAGACGGGTTGATTCCTCCGCCATGCCGGCAACGGCGAGGTCCACAGCTTTCGCGAAGCCCACGGCGAGAGGAACATTTTCCGTTCCGGGCCTTCTTCCCCGCTCCTGTCCCCCGCCTTGAAGCAGTGACTCAATTTGCGTACCTCTCCGAATGTAGAGCGCACCAATTCCTTTGGGGCCGTACAGTTTGTGCGCCGAAATCGTCATGAGATCAACACCAAGGTCGTTTACATCAACAGGGATCTTCCCGAGTGACTGGACTGCATCAGTATGGACTGGAATTCCACGCTCGTGCGCCATGCGTGCGATTTCCGCAATGGGTGAGATCGTGCCAACCTCATTGTTTGCATGCATAATAGAGACGAGGCCGGTTGAGCTCGCAATGGCTCCACGGACTTCGTCAGGTAGTACTCGCCCGTTGCCATCGACCGGTAGGACAGTAACATCAAATCCTTCTTCACCAAGTTTCTCGCATGGTTCAAGCACAGCGCGGTGTTCAGCCGCCGATGTTATGATGCTTTTCTTTCCCCTGATTTGCCCGGCATACGCAACTCCCTTGACCGCGAAGTTGTCCGACTCCGTGCCGCCGCTCGTGAAAAACACTTCGCCCGGGTGCGCCCCGACAGCGCGAGCAATTGCCCCTCGCGCTTCTTCCAGCGCAATCTTCGCCTGCTGACCAAACCAGTGCACAGATGACGCGTTGCCAAACGTTTCGGCAAAGTATGGCTCCATTGCGTCACGGACCCGCGGATCCAGAGGCGTGGTGGCGGTGTGGTCAAGATAAATGCGTCGCATGATTCAAAATATACGCCGAAGAGGGTGGGATGTCAATTCCAGACAACCCCGGGGATAATCCGCGCGTATCAGAATCGCCGCACCCTTGACATTCCTTCATCACATCACTAAATTCTGGCACCCCAAAAAGGCGTGTTTGAGGACTCCGCCAGGTTGCGGGACATCCGGGGAATTCAGACCGCTGGCGGTATCCAGATTGAGCAGGGTTGTTTCGCGCTCCTTATTGAGCTTTCTTGCAGAAAACGGGCAGCTGCGTCAAATCCGGCTGGATGCTGGCGTGTCCCAGACCGATGAGGTTTTTGCAGAGGAGCTTTGGCCATGAAGAGTTGCGGTTCACTCTGTCATCTGTTCCTGTTCGTAGCGTTCTCTCTTGCAGCAGCGTATTCCCAACAGGAGGAAGATACAATAGCGTTTTTCCCGGGAAAGAAGATCTTCCCTCCATTCACGGCAGATGCATTAACTCACCAAATCTCACTCTCCCACGTCACCGAAAATCGTGATTGGATCGGCACCATCGGTGGATCGATTCCGCTGGCACAGCTCAACCTTCCTGATGCTCTGGTCCAGGTCAGCATCGCTGCATCGACATTCAATCGTCTGATCACTCCTCCCGGGCTTACGGTGTACACCACAGACTTCAAGGTTGATTTTCCTCTCGACGTTCGAACCGCGTCAACTGCATTGCGATTCGCACTCGGACACTATAGCTGTCATTTCGAAGACGATGGCATTGAGCTGCTCGGGAAGCATTCTATCCAATCGATCAAAGATTACTACATGCTTGCCGTTGCACAGGACGTTGACCTCGTCCGGGGACACGGCTATGCCGCTGCCCACTGGATTCATCATAACGTTCCGATGCGGGACAAAAACTGGGAACTGCAGTTTGGCGGTGAAGGCGGGAACATCGATCTGAACCAATACGTACGGCTGTATTGCGCCATCGACATAAAGGTGAAGCAAGAGGTGGCATGGGGATCAACACAGAGCTACCAGATTGGCGCCAGACTGTTTACAAACAATTCCAGGGCTCTCCGTGTCGCGTATACCCTTCGCCGCGGATTCGACGAGCGCGGACAGTTCTTCGATCAACGTGAAAATGCCGGCATCCTCTCGGCGTTCATCGACTTCTAGAGAACCCGTTTGAGGGCCTGACGTCGGGATGACGGGCAAGGCTCATCTGGTGAAAACCATCCTCTTCACGGAATTGAACGATCCAGCCCGAAGGCGATACAGGTACACACCGCTGGCTGCTCGCTTCCCCATGTGGGTCGTACCGTCCCAGGTTATTGCGTGCATACCTCGGGGCATAAGGCCATCGGCAAGGCGACGAACTTCTCGTCCCACGACGTCGAAGATTGACAGTCGAACATGCGTAACCTCGGGGAGGAAGAAGGAGATTGTTGTCGACGGATTAAACGGATTGGGGTAATTGGTGTTCAGAGTATATCGATCACTCCCTTCGCTGGAAATCCCGTCCACATTGTCGGGGGACATCACTGTCGTGCGATAGATTTTCGACCACGAGGAATACTTGCCTTGCGAGTCTCGTACTCTCGCACGGAAGATCACCGGCACGGTTCCGCTCGTATCGTACGCCATGCTTGCGTCAGCCCATGTTGTCGATGCGCCTGCGTACACCGTGCTCCAGACTCCTTGGTGTCCAATAGCGCGCTGAAGCTCCGACCATGTTACATCCGGCTCAATGAACTGCCCCGCCGGCCATTGGTCACCCCAGGCAAGGTGCAACCCGCCGGCCAACGCATCATGACTACCGGGATCCGGACCAAGATAGCGACGAGCAGGCGCGGCAGCAGTTGGATCTGAGTTATAGCGAATCGTGATAGCACCTTCCTGGTCATCGATAATTTCAATCGAGAACAGCGTCGGTTGATTATCCCAGGTGTTACTGCTCGGATTGCTGTAGGGAGAGAAAACAGAACTGGACGCCGTGTCAAACGCATCGCTGAAGTGCTCTCCTCTGAAGAAGGCGCCGCAATTCAAGTGACCAACGGAATCCTCATAGACCAGCATCCAGTTGACGAGACTCGTTGGAGTCGGTATTTGATCGCGATGTGACACTCCCGTCCCGAGCTTCGGCTCTCCTCTCCTAAACACGGGCAGTGATTGTGAAGAACAGATTGTGGTATTGGTAGGATTTTCCCAATCCCAATTCCCATCGGCAGGCCTCATTCTCAGATTGTCCATCTCCAGATATGGTTCGCGTTGATGGAGAATCCAGATCCCTTTGTCGGCGGGGTTTGTTGTGACATCATCGAACGGTGACAGTTGCTGATGGTTCTCTATATAGAAGTACTCGGACGGGTATCCATTGGCTGGATGGTACTTGCACGCAGCCCCGGAGGAAACATAGTCAGTCAGAACCGTATTCCGGTCCGGTTGAATCTCAGGGACAACAATCCAGCCCAGCCGCTCCCTTTCGTACGCATTTGCACACGACGCAACCCGATTCCCGCTGCACAGGAGCCCCCAGTATGCATGCTTGCCAAAAAAGGTTGTTCCATCGTAGGGGTGTGGCCGTCCCAGCAGCCAGTGGCCCAATTCATGAACAATGGTCTGCATCACCTGACGAGGACCGTCGGTGTACACATATTGGCAAGTGATTCCGGAGCCAAGAGGAAATTGAATATTCCCGGGATACCCCATTTCGATCAGCTTGCCATCGACAACGAACCCAGGTTTGTAACCAAGCGATGCTTCACCAAGGAACTCAAAGACGTTGAACCGCCAAACCATCACGATCATGTCCACCAGCCCGTCCGGAACATTAACGTGGCTGTAATCTGCGAGCCTGGTCCATGAATCATACAATGAGAAATCAATGAGCGAATCGCCCCGCTCGCGAAGAAGATCTGTATTCGCGCGACCGAACGAGCCATTGAGGTACTCTTGTCGGGAGTGTAAGGACTCTATCCAGATTGCGTTTCCAACAAGATGAAACTGACCCAGCGACATCCGGGTGAAGTAGTTTGTCAGATTGAATTGAGACTGCGAATGGATGGTTGTATCAGAGTCGATGAACTCCTGCATAAACAATGGTGGGTTGTGCGCCGGCCAATATGGATGAGGCGTTTCGTCATCTGGAAAACTCGCGAACACCATCAGAACCCGCAGTGTACCACTCGAGGGGATGTAGACTCCTCCGGTATCCTCGAACACCCGGACACGCTGCGAACCGGGAGGAAGACCGCACAGTCTTGCCTCTTCGTCCGCCCCTTGCGCAAAAATCGCAACTGGAAGAACAAGCAGCACAATTAGCCGTACAACCATCCACATCGTACTCCCAAATTGCATGCTATCTCGGCCTTCGTCCAATATCAGAGCTCGTCCCTCTCCGAAAGTGCAACTGCAATTGCCGCATGAGTGTATCTCCGAAAAAAGTAAAGGCAGGAAGCCGTATAGCCACCTGCCTTCACTCATCGAGCTACTCTTCTCCTCCCCTAAGGTCGGCAGAAGAATGACGCATTACTTCAACATTATCATCTTCTTTACAGCTGAGAAGTTGCCAGCCTGAATACGATACAGGTACATGCCGCTGGCGACCTTTGTGCCGTTCGTGTTCGTTCCATCCCACACAACTTCCATGTTCCCTGCCCGAACCGCCTCGTCGATGATTGTCTTCACGAGCGAACCGGTCATGTCATACACATCAAGCTTCACGTGCCCCTCGTTCGGCAACGCAACGCGAATCGTGGTGGACGGGTTGAACGGATTGGGGTAATTCTGATTGAGCGCAAACTCCGTTGGCATTCCGGGAAGCTCTTTCACATTGAGTGGAGTCCAACCCAGAGACTTATATAAGAGCGCAACAGCATACTTGGTATTGTGTATGCCCATACTCTTGTCGTTTACGACAAGGTAGTAGTTCCAGATACCAGCTATTGCACTGAAGTTGTTCTTGATTAGGAGGCTGTCTTTGGTTCGGGTAACCGGTTCGCCGGTAAGCGGATCCAAAGGCAATCGGGATTTGAGTTGACTCAAAAGGCCGGCGATCTCCGTTTGCACGCCCTCGATCATGCCGTTGCGATCGTAGTCATAGAACGCACGGACGTCATTGAAATCTTCAATCTCGCCATGGCAATCCTTGCAGACAGTTACTGCTCTGAAGCCGAAAGTCGTATCGGTCATGCTAAAGGAGTGATTGGGAAGCGTGTTGCCACTCCGTACCCGGCCTTGCATATGGCAGGTTGCGCAACCTCCCTCAAGTCCGGCATGCGTCATAAGGCCGGTGAAACTCTCATCTCCAAATTGATATCCGCTCGTGCCGAAGTACATGTCCGCCTGCGGATTTCCATGCGGTCCATAACGATCGGCAAATCCATAGTACGGTGGGCTATTGGGCTTTACACGATCCTGAGTGCGATAACGTGAGAAATGGCAATTGGCACAGAGGTTTCCGGTCTTTGACCGGAGGCTTGCCGGGATGACATATCCGTTCCGGAGCGAGTCGCCCTTCAGAGACATTGTGCGCAACTGGTATGGATTCGCGCTTGAGTGCGGATCATGGCACGCCTGGCAACTGATTTTCGTTGCACCATCCGTGTTCGGATCCCAAACAGCTCTAATGCCGGTTGTGTCCTTACCGTGCTCCATATAGTACACGAACCCGGCTCCAGTATGACACGGCTGACAATTGTAGGCGGGTTCGGAGGTTGGCAGCGTGGCATGCCCCGAGGCATTGAAATAGGTTCCGAGGCTATGGCGTGACGAGCCGTCGTGGCATTGGTTGCAGACAGCTGCATCCATGGATACGCCAATCTTCTTCTTGTCGGCAGTTAGCTTGTGGTCGAATGACGGTCCGTGGCAGGATTCACAACCGATGGTTCCCATTGCCCGTTGCTCGGCGTTGAGAGTGTGGTATACGCTCGTATCGCCGGTAGTGATCCAATAGTCGCCGTTGTAGAGGGGCAGCCCCTGGTACCATGTGGTATCCCATCCCGTCGCCCTCGCAAGATTGTAGAAATTGTTGTTCTGGACGTTGGTCTGATAGCCGATCGTATGGCATTTGATGCAACTTCCCGCGTAGGCACCCATACCATGTTCAACCTCGAGATTTCCCGTAAGTCCCTGGGTGAAAATCTGCGCGTGTAGGGTGTTCTGCCAACCAGCTTTAATCGTCACGGCGTTCGGATGGCAGAAGCAGCCGGCATCGGGATAACTACTGACTCCATAATACGTGCTTGCAAACACGGTATCACTGGCACTCTGGCTCCCGACCGTTGCACTCACAACGTATTCGCCAACGACATCGGCTGTTATGCTATTGATAAAACTTCCGGTCGGGTTCTCGATTGTAGCATTTGACCCGGCTGGCCTTGAGGTCAGGGTCCAACTTGGAGCACCCGTCTGACCTGAGCCAGTGGTATCGACCTGGAAATATGATCTTGTGCCCTTACCTATTGCTCTCAAGCCCGTGGCAACATTCCACGGCGAACCAGATGGGAGTTGATTCAACGACCTCCCGATTCTCTTGACCTTGATCGCTGCCTTGGCATCGACGAAGGTCCCTGTGAGCAAGCCCGTCACGAGCACTGCGCAACAGATGATAATCAAACGCTTCATGGTTGCATACCCTTTCTAAGTAACAAGTTGATTGAAACTCTCAGCCCGAGGCTGATTCTTGGTAAGAACTCTGCGGAAACTAAATGCGATCAGTCATTTGCTGTCATCATGACGGCTTGACCACCTGTTGACGGAGCAAGCCATGTGCCGATCTTTGATTTAGATAAAGGACTACAAAATCCCATAAAATGGGTTGAAATTCTCGTCATTTGAATCGAAATGCTCGATATTTTGCAGCGGAAACGTTCACCAGTGTAGTACAGGTCATCACTTTCTTGTTAGAACTGAGAAATTGACTACAACAATGAGAAAAACGTCCGGTTCAGAAGAAGATTTTGGGTGGGGGATTTCTTAGTCACACCGAGAAGGCGAGTGACGCAATATGGCAGCCCCGGTTCGCTGGGAATCAGAGCCGGAACCGGCATGGTTCTTTAACAAATATTTCTGTTACACGTCAATCGCATCAGGAGGGTCGACAAATCCAAGCAGGGGAGAACAAATGACGTGCAGAAAAGGGAAGAGCGGGAAAAATCTGTGGAATCATCCACCATACTTCCATGGAGAATCGGCTACAAGTAGCGGCTTGAAGTCACGAAAATGTTCCGCGTCAAGAACCTCCATGATCACGAGTTTGTGGTCCCCCCCGCCGTCGATGATCTGATCGACATGACACACAACGTACGACAGAGCATTTGTAAGAATCGGGGCGACAGTGTTTCCCTCGATGAATGGTTCTCCATTCATCAGTCCATCCTTCACTTCTGTCGTGGACAGGAACTTACGCGCGACGTCCATCTGGTGGCCTGCGAGTATATGCACCGCCACATGGCGACTTTCGGAAAGGCACCCGAACACACTGCTCTCCGGCCGAACAGCCGCAAGAAGCAATGGGGGTTTGAAGGAAATCTGTGAGAGCCATGTTATGGTTGCCGCACCGTACGTGGTCCCCGAGCGGGAAGTCATCACATACATCCCGTTGGAAACCTGCCGGAGTGCCTTCTGCTTCTTTTTGAGATCCATTGAGAGCGGTGATCTACTGGTCGCCCATCCGCATGCGCCTGCGCTGAACATCGCGCATTGCCTCACGCAGTTCCCGTTCAAAGTGTCGCTCAAAAAGAAGGTACTTGCCTCGCTGTTCAGCGGAAAGGATATCGGAAAGACTGTCAAAGAACCTGCCATCCTCCTGGGAAATCTTGGCATTCACCGAGGCAACAGCAACAAACTGCTCAGCAAATTCCTTGTCGTCGGCATGATTACGAACAAGCCGGTCAATCTTGTCAAGGGTCTCCATTTTCTCCTTCACCAAATCACGCTTTGTGCTCTCATGTTCGTTCAGGCGCGCAAAAAACCTCACGGACTGCTCCTCTTTCATGTCGAGGATTTCAATGAGGCGAACCTTTTTGAAGTGCTCGATTCGTTCAAACGGCCTCTGATCATCGAACTGACCAGGTTGCGCGCTCGCAATGTGACCGAGGAGACCTCCGGTCATTGAAAGCAGCAGGAGCAAGCGTTTCATGAGTGTTCTCCCATCAATCTTTGTTTTCTAGAGATTCTTCTTCGCGCTAAGGGCCGAGATAAGAGCTGCGACATCGGTGTCGTTCATTCCATCCACTGCCATTTCCGCACTACCCGATTCCACAAGGTAATCGGTGATTTGCTCTCGCGAGAACTGAAAAATGTCAGCCACCGGTCCTTCCCCCGATGGGGATGAGTTGAACCGATCTGGCTCAGCGAGAACCGAATCCACTGTCGCCTCGGGCAGCATACTGACAAACGCGTCCATCGACCCTCTCCTCGATGGGGTCTCCGGAACATAGTAGTGGAGCCCGATGAAAAAGAAAATGATTGCCACAACACCGGGAATCGCCACGCGCGCCGCCCAACTGATCGAGAGTGCCTTGGCGCTTGTGACCTCGTCGATGCGTCCGTTCGTACGCACCAGCAGATTGGCCCAGTACTGTTGAGGCATTGCAGCAGGGGTATCCTGAAACTGCAAAAGACGCCGCTTCACCTCTTCGACAAGTTGCTGCTCGTTGTTTTCCGGTTCTTCCCTCTTATGTCTCATCATTCAAATCTCCCTGCACTTTTCTCAGTGCATGAAAGTAGTTCGCCTTCAACCCTCCAACAGATGTCTTCAACACCTGTGAAATCTCTTCGTACGACATCTCGTCGTAGTATCGCATGATGAACACCGCTCTCTGCTTCTCGGGGAGCTTTGCAATGGCCTTGTCCAATCGCGTTTGCGTCTCGGCAAATTCAAGTTCTTTCTGGGGATCATCGGCAGCCGGAAGAATCCTGTTAATGATCTCACTCTGGCGCAAGTAGCCGAGCACCTGTCTCTTCCTCACCACATTGAGCGATAGGTTCACCGCAATGCGGTAGAGCCATGTGAAGAAGCTTGAATCCCCCCGAAAATCGCCCAGTGCAAGGTACGCCTTCACGAATGTTTCTTGAGCAATATCATCAGCCTCCTCATGGCTGCCGACAATGCGACGGGCTGTCCAATATACCCGCTGTTGGTGCCGACGCATCAATTCCGTGAATGCCTGGCGATTGCCATTACGAACCTCATTGATCAGGTCAAGATCCGAACGTTGTTCCATCAGGAAACCAATGAGAGTTCGCCCAAGTATTGGACACGTGAATCAAAGAAGCGTTTAATTCAGAAGGCTTTGCGGAGTTTTCTCAAAGTCGCCTTCATGTCCTCGGAAATGACCTTTGTATTGGTGAGAACGGGCATGAAATTGGTGTCGCCATTCCACCGGGGAACAATGTGGAAGTGGATATGATCATCCACCCCCGCGCCTGCAACCCGGCCAATATTTGCGCCAAAGTTGTATCCCTGGGGCTTCATCACCTTATCCAGGGCGATTTTCGCACGTTGCGCCGTCGCCATCATTTCCGCAAGTTCTTCCGGACGCAGATCCTCAAATCGACCGGTTTGCCGGTACGGAACGATCAACAAATGCCCGCTATTATACGGGTACCGGTTCATGATGACGAAGCAGTACTTCCCGCGCCAGAGAATAAACTGCTTATCATCGTTCCCGGAGCGCAGAGCAGTGCTGAAAATGCTCTGCCCCTTCGTCTTCCTGGCGGCCGGCTTTTTGAATGACTCGATATATTTTGCGCGCCATGGTGACCACATACGTTCCATAGATGTTCCCTCCACGCATGAGGGCTTGACAAACAAAAAAGGGTGGGCCCTGGTGCCCAGACCCAACCCTCCAAGAATGTCAAGCGTGTGCTACGCTTCCTGTTCCTTGTGTTTGCTCTTCTCTGATGCCTGGATGATCTTCTCCACCTGCTCTCTCGGTACTTCCTCATAGTGCGACATGCTTGCCTTGAAGACACCACGACCTCCGGTTTTCGACCGAAGGATTGTCGCATACGTGTGCAACTCGGCCGCAGGGACCTGGGCACGAATCACCTGATAATGGCCAATCGAATCCATGCCGAGAATCTTCCCGCGGCGTCCAGAGATATCGCCCATGACGTCGCCCATCGCATCTTCAGGGACCTTCACCTCAATATTGTCGATCGGTTCAAGAAGGATTGGCTTCGCTTCCATGAATCCCTTCTTGAAGGCCTGCGATCCGGCGATCTTGAACGCCATTTCGGACGAGTCCACATCGTGATAGGAACCATAGTGCAGCGCAACCCGCACATCAACTACCGGGTACCCCGCGAGCACTCCGTCCTTCATGGTCTCAACGACCCCTTTCTCGACGGCCGGTATGAACTTTCCCGGCACGACGCCGCCGACAATCTCATCGACGAACTCGAAGCCTTGCCCACGCTTCAGAGGCTCGAGCCTGAGATGCACATGTCCGTACTGGCCATGCCCGCCCGACTGTTTCTTGTGTTTGTATTCCGCGTCCTTCACGATACCCTTGATCGTTTCGCGATACGGAACCTTGGGTTCGACGAGATCAACATCGACATTGAACTTCTGTTTGAGCCGCTTGATAATGATGTGAAGATGCAACTCACCCTGTCCGCTGATGATCGTCTGATGAAGCTCCGGGTCGACACGAAACAGGAACGTCGGGTCCTCCTGATGCAGGGAGTGCAGACCCGTTGCAATCTTGTCTTCATCCCCTTTTGCCTTGGGAACAATGGCCGCATGGAATACCGGCTCAGGGAACTCGATTGCCGGGTACACAATCGGGAATGCCTTGCTGCTCAGGGTGTTGTTTGTGTGTGTGTCCTTGAGTTTTACCACAGCACCGATGTCGCCGGCCATCAGTTTACCCACTTCCTTGCGGTCCTTACCGTTCATCCCGTAGAGCTGTGCGAGACGTTCCGGCTTTCCGTTTGTTTCATTCACCAGATCGAGACCGGAAGCGGCGGTCCCGGAACACACCTTGAAGAACGAAAGCTCTCCAAGATGAGCCTCGGACACCGTCTTGAACACAAACAATGACGGGAGGACCGGAGGGGTCTTGTTTGACAGGAATGTCTTTCCTCTCCTGTCCATTCGTTTCTCCCGGCGCCGAGCCGTGGAGATCACCGAGATCAGCGGGTGCAGGGCAATACTCCGCCACAAAATCCATCACGCTTGAGACACCAACATTCGTTGTTGCAGCAGCGCAAAACAACGGAAACACCTTTCGTTCACGAATGCCGCGCTTGAAACCTTCCCTGAACTCATCGTCGGCAAGGGATCCCTGCTCAACATATTTGTTCAGAAGGTTCTCGTCGGTTTCCGCGATGAGCTCGACAAGCTGCTGCCTCAGCTCATCCGCCCGTCCTTTTGCTTCGGCAGGAATATCCTGCTCCGCATACTTCCCGCTGCCGGGCGTAAACTTCAGCAGTTTCATTTTCACGACATCCACGATACTCTCGAACCCCATCCCCTGTTTCAACGGGAACTGGATGGGGATAATATCGTGGCTGATCACTTCATGGGCCTGCTTCACCACCTTTTCAAAATCGGAGTTCTCGTGATCAAGCTTGTTGACCACAACGATGGTCGCGTTACGGAATTCGCCGGTGTACTTGTTGACAATCTCGGTACCTACTTCAACCCCCTCGACCGCCTTGAGAAACAGCACAGCAGTGTCCGATACCCTCAATGCAGCTTTGACCTCGCCGGTAAAGTCCGTATAGCCGGGGGTATCGAGAATATTGATCTTGCTGGATTTCCATTCGCAGATGAGGAGTGAGGTATTGATGGAGATTTGTCGCTCGATTTCGTCGGGGTGATAGTCAGAGAGGGTGTTGCCTTCTTCAACCTTGCCGAGGCGGGTGGTACTCCCAGCGGAGAAGAGCATAGCCTCAGAAAACGATGTCTTCCCCGCTCCTCCGTGGCCGATGAGGCTCACGTTGCGGATGTGGTCAGGTGTGTAATCCTTCATACGACATTCAGTGCCTCCGAATAGCTACAGCGTGAACAAGGGAATGCGAGTTATGATTTTGGTTCGAACTCATATGCAGGCATGACCTGCATTGAAATCAGCGGAAGACATGACACAGAGAGGATGGCATCGCCCGTCGCGATCATGCAGAACCGGGTCAGCTACGAAGCAGAAATCAAGAGGTGGTCTGCCTCTTCCTACGCTCTCACTCTTTCAAGAAACGTGCGAAGCCCCTTGATGAGGGCTGCGACAAACGCAACGGAATCGAGGATCGGGCCTTCGATTCGCTCCTGCACCTTGCGTTCGATGGCCACAATATTGTCAGTAATCTCCCGAACAGATCCAATCGAATCGCGCACGATCATCACCTGATCGTCGATGCTTTCGGTGATACTCTTGACCCGCGCGGTAATGAACTCCATATTGTCAAGCACGGGCAGCACGCGGGAAGTGACTTCTTTCAGGTCTTTCTCCATCCCTGTGAGCATATCCTTCAAGCGAACAAGAACGAGTATCAGATAGATGCTTACTGCGGAAACGCACAGGAGCGCGAATACCAATACGATCACGAGAACGATGTTCGTGTCCACAGCAAACTCCTTAATTGGTGGTGGTCGGGGCTATGACCGTTTTCGTTCCTCTTTGAACGCGTCAATGCCTGCCTTGACTGCGCTTGTGACCTTGATACCCTCTTCCACAACACCACCAGCCTTCTGCCTCGCCCCCGTGAGGAGCTTGTCCGCGTCGCCGATGAGTGTGCTGGCTTTTGTTTGCGCTTCAGTAATCAACTGGTCCGAACGCCGCTTCGCGTCACTCATCACTTCGCTGGCCCTTTCCCTCGCGCTTCGGGCATACGTCTCGGCATCCTCGAGGAGGTCACCGGTTCTCTGCTTGATATCCGCCCGGAATTCCCTGCCGCTTTTGGGCGCATACAATAACGCCAGCACGGCACCGATGGCGCTGCCGGCAAGAAATCCAATCAGCAGTCCCTTCACCATGTTATCCTTCTGATCCATGAGTCACCCAACAATTCATACCGTGAATAAAGGCTTCATGACTGAAGGAATGATATTAACTTGTGCTCAAAAAAGCAACCAGACCCGGTCAATAACGAGCAATCCCGTCGCCGGGCGACGGGATTGCTCGTGCAAATTTCATCACTTCTTCTTGTGGCGGCTCTTTCTCAATCTCTTCTTACGTTTGTGGGTAGCCATCTTGTGTCGCTTGCGTTTCTTGCCACTTGGCATGCGGTCTCCTTCTGATATGTGGTGGTTGAGTTTTAGTTAGATGAACCCTGAGGAGCGTGCTCATCGAGTAAATGTTGGGCTTTCTTGCCAAGCTCTGAGTTGGGATCAATCGCCACAGCTTTCTTGAACCACGCCGTGGATTCCTCGAAATTCCCGGCATTCAGATTGACGATCCCCAGATTGAATGCTGCCGGCTGATGCGTTGGATTGGCGGCGAATGCAGTTTCCATTTCCTTAATAGCCCGTGAAATGTATGAGGATGAGTTATTGGAATCCACGCGTGCCATCTGGAAGTAACAGATCCCCATGTCGACCCTTGCATTGGGATCATCAGGTTTGAGTGCAAGATACTTTGCGTAGGTGTTGATGGCGCGCATCAGGAGACTTGAATTCGTCATCGAAGCGTCGTTCAGGAGGTTGGCAAGTCTGAGCAATGACGGGGCGTCCTTGGGATTTGCATCCACCATGCGCTGGAGTTGGTCGATCTCCTGAAGCATTCCCGCCGAAGGTGCAGGAGCACCTCCAGACTGACCGCCTGCTTGCGAGGGAGCCGCTTGACGTGACAACTCGGTATACGCAAAGAACGCAGCCAGGGCAAGAACGATGACACCTGTGTATGCCTGCCATCGCTCAACCCGAAATTTCCGACGCTTTTCCTTGTTTCTGGGCGGGGGTGGTTTTTTGACCCTGGCAGCTGTGGGTTGGGGAGGCCGGTGCGGCGGCTCTTGTGTTTTCTGCGGAATGGTCGTGGTTGCAGCTCTCAGCAGGGCGCCGCACGACTCGCAGAAGTTCGAATTGGTGTTCACCAGATTCCCGCACGCGGCACATCGCACAGTCGATGTAGATCCGGAAATATCAGCCCCACCGACCGGGGCCGTGTGTTCGACGCGCGCTCCACATTGCGGGCAGAAGTTGTCGCCCTGCGAAAGAACCTTCCCGCAATCTCCACACACCAGATTCGCTGTTGCCATCAATCGAACGGGACTTTACTTCGCTGCTTTCTGAAGATTTTCATTGACCAGAACTTTCACCTCTTTCGAGACCTTGAAGAGAGGAACCCAATGCTCACCGACCATCACCTGCTCGCCCGTCCGGGGGTTTCGTGCAACACGTCCTTTGCGCTTTTTCACCTTGAAGCTTCCGAATCCTCGAATTTCAATATTCTTGCCATTCTGCATCGCATCAATGACAGTCTTGATAAACCCATCCACCACTGCTTCTGTTTCCACCTTTGTCAAGCCTGTTGCTGTGGCTATGGTGTCGACAATGTCAGCCTTTGTCAACTGCAGCCTCCTGTAATATTGTTGGTGATGGTTATGAGCAACTCCTAGTACGGGCCGGTAAACCGATACGAAAGGGCCGGCTTCTCAACAATTTCCTGTTTCAGGTCGCTCAGTGTCTCTTCCACGTCACCGAAGATGTTGTCCCAGAACGATCGCCGCTTCCTTTCCTTGACAATGGATGGCTCTCCCTTGATCCCGGCCAGATCGGCGGCAATCTTTACGGCATCTTCGAACGTGCCGAGTGTGTCTACGAGTCCATTTCCCACTGCCTGTTCTCCGGTGAACACACGCCCGTCGGCGATCTTCACAACTTCATCATGATCCATATGCCGTTCGTTCTCAACCACTTCAATGAATTGGCGATGCACGTCATCCATGAGCTGCTGAAAGTATTGTACGTCTTCGTCAGTCATCGTCCGGGTGCTTGAACCTGAATCTTTCAACTTGCCACTCTTGATTGTCTTGACACTCACGCCAAGCTTGTCGAGTGCAGCCTGGAGCTGCAGGAACTCCGAAATGACGCCGATGCTGCCTGTCAGTGTTCCACGATTTGCGACAAGGCGGGACGCTCCACAAGAAACATAATAGCCGCCACTGGCGGCAAGCGCCCCCATCGAGACGACAACCGGCTTACCACTCTCCCGGGTCTTCTTCACCTCTTCATACATCTCCTGACTTGCCACAACCCCGCCCCCCGGTGAATCCACCCTCAAGAGGATTGCCTTGATGGATCGGTCCTCGCGATACTTCTTGAGCTGCCGAACAACGTCCTCAGCAGAGGTGATCACCCCCTTGATCTCAACAAGGCCGATCTTGCTTCCCGACCCGGTCGTGACCACTTCGGTTCGTTCCCCCATCTGACCGACAATACTGTAAATCAACAACATCGATCCCAGCCCTATGACGATCAGGATGGTGAAGATGATCAGGAACCATTTAGTTGATTTATTCATCCCTCAGATCCGGCAAACGCCTGTAACTCATTGATTTTCCTTATGAGTATACTAAACAAAAGGTTGAATGTCAAACAGGCAAAAAATAGAAAACCCGGCCGATTGGCACCAGCCGGGTTGTTTTCAAAGTACCTCTTTATCTACTTCAACAGCATCAGTCTCCTGATTTGCTGGAAGGGTTGACCACCGTTCGCAGGCCTCGCTTCGAGGCGGTAGAAGTAGACGCCACTTGCAATCCCGCTCTGGACATCCCACCGGACATTGTAGCTTCCCGCGGGACGAACCTCATTCACCAGTGATGCAACTTCACGACCAAGAATGTCGAACACTGTGAGACTCACGCGACTCTCTGATGGAAGTTGATAGGTGATTGTTGTTGCAGGATTGAATGGGTTTGGATAGTTCTGGAAGAGCGCAGCAGCAGACGGAATCGTTCCCCCACCCTGCTCGCTGACCGAGACCGGGAAATCAGTCGTCACGATGAAGTGGTCTATCCAGACGTTGTCGGAACTCGCGCCGTTTGGCCCACCATCAACGATATAATAATCGACGGCAAAGAAAATATCCGAGCCGGCAAACTGAGACAGGTCGAACCCATATAGATGCCAGCTTCCTACCGGACCTGCCACAACAAAGTATGCGATCTGATGTGTAAAGCTGCTCAAGCTGCTGTCGGTAGTGGAGACAAATACGCGAAGTGAGTCGGGGTACTGACCGCCAATTGCTCCGGCATAGAAATACAAACTGTCTCCCGTGAGAATGTTTCGGACTTTCGGACCGATGAGCCACTCGTCGATGAGGTTGTTTGTATTGGCCCCATTGAAGGACCCGTGCCAGAAGCTGGCGCCCGTTTGAGGCCTCACCGTATCCCCGCCGGTGAAGGTCAGGAGTTGAGTGTATGAAAGGAGGCTGGTACCGCCACCGTCATTGTTAACCACGCGCCACCCCGGCGGGACTGTTGTTGATGCGAATCGCTCCTCGAACTTGATGTTCGATCCTCCGGTGCTGCCCGTCGTCCAGCCCATGTCTCTGAACATTCCCAATGCAACAGGGCCGGGATTATGGATTGCCTCCGCCATTGCGAATGCAGGAGTCATGAGTGAATTGGGATCGCCGGCCGGGTAGGCCGACTCATCGAGATGAGAGTAGCTCGATCCTTGTTGCCACGAGCCCGGCGCGTACAGCGGCGGTCGAGTACCTCCGTTTGCGACAACAGCCTGCGGTCCATTGAAGAACACAGAATTGCTTTGTAACTGGGCTGCAAGGGCTGCCGAGGGATTTGGAAACAGGGAGGTGTTGAGAAGAGACTGACCCCCTCCGTTTTCCGTGAACCGGTCATAGATGAATGGGAACCCGGAGCCAGAGCCCCATGATCCCTGTCCACTCGAGACCGTCATTGACCCTACGAACGTCAAACCATGACCGAGTTCATGGAGGACAACAGTGACGAGGTCAAACTGGCCGGACGGTGGATTTCCATCCGTTCCAAAATACCAATTGGGTATGGCGCTGCTAAAATTCGCGATGATATCCGGATCCGTCGTCACGTTCAGATCGGTACCGGCAAGCTTTTCAGCGAGCGCGACATTGTACCATGTCCCGGCCTGAGGGGCATTGGGAAAATCCCGGTAGAGCGTGGATGCACCTGCGCTCCCGAGAATACCCGGGCCGAGCGGTGTCCAGTTCGCTGTTACGTGGATGGGAACCGGGGACGTAAGTAGTGACGACCAGATATCGACAGCATGTTGAAACGCTGCCTGCGCCTGTGGGGTAAAGCCGTTATATGTAACAACAAAGGTCGCGGTAGCCGGATGTCCCGCCAAAGGCGGAGGGGGAACGCGAGTGTAAACGTTCTCGTAAATTGCCCTGACGACGACCATATGTTGCGGCGAGATCTGCAACGCCGGTGTTTGCGAGCGCGACCCACGCGCGATGTGAACCTCTTGAGCAGAGGCAGTGACGACACAAAGAACAGCAAGAACTGCAATGCGAAGCAATTTCATAGCGCCCACCATTTAAGTTGTGATGATCTAGGTTTCCTCGAGTGACAAAATAGGGAATTGATGTGAGAAATGCACTGGTGATTCTCTGACAGGTGCTGCGCGGCACAATAACAGAAAACCCGGAGACGTTCCTGGAACCTCTCCGGGTCAACGGCAGATCTTTACAACCTTAGTTGTTTCCAACTGCTTCAAAGCCAAGCTGGGAGACGACCTCTTTGGTCTCCTTCCTCGGCAGGAGGGCGATCTCAAGGACCTCGCTCATTTCCTTCACGAAATGGAACGCGACCGCATCTTTGTCCAGAACCGATTTCGGGATTTCATCAAGATCAAGCTTGTTCCGTTCCGGGAGCAAAACTGTCTTAATGCCTGCGCGATGGGCCGCCAGAACTTTCTCCTTCACGCCACCGATCGGAAGCACTGCGCCGCGGAGTGTAATCTCTCCCGTCATGGCAAGGTCGTTCCGCACGAGTCTGTTTGTCAGGAGCGACGTCAGGGCAGTCAGCATTGTCACCCCGGCGGACGGACCGTCCTTGGGAACAGCGCCGGCGGGAACGTGAACGTGGATATCGTGCTTCCTGCGGAAATCCTCGGGAATGCCGAGTGCCTTGGCATTGGCGGCTATGAAACTCAGCGCAGCCTGGACAGACTCTTTCATCACATCGCCCAGTTGGCCCGTAAGAATGAGCTTCCCATCCCCTTCCATCTTCGTCGCCTCGATGAAGAGGATGTCACCTCCCACGGGCGTCCACGCAAGACCCACGGCGATGCCCGGACGGTTGATGCGCTCGGAAACATCAGCGAAGAACTTTTGCTGACCGAGGTACTTTACGAGATCAGCCTGCTTCACATTCGCTTTCTTGATTGACCCTTCCGCGACTTCACGGGCTACCCCTCGTGCAACTGTGGCAATTTGCCGCTCAAGATTCCGCACGCCGGCCTCCCGCGTGTAGCCGGAGATCATGCCACGAATCGCCTCATCTTCAATCCCAAGCTGTTCCTTCTTCAGTCCGTGCTCGCCGATCTGTTTCGGTACAAGGAACGCCTTCGCGATGTGCAGCTTTTCATCCTCTATATAGCTCGGAATCTCGATGATTTCCATCCTGTCACGAAGCGGAGGCGGTATCGGCTCCATCATGTTGGCCGTGGCAATGAACAGCACCTTCGAGAGATCAAACGGGACTTCAAGGTAATGATCGCTGAACGAGAAGTTTTGCTCGGGGTCCAGTACTTCGAGCAGAGCGGACGATGGATCCCCTCTGAAATCCGTTCCGAGCTTGTCAACCTCATCCAGCATAAAGACGGGATTGTTCGAACCGGCCTTCTTCAGCGCCTGGATAATTCTGCCGGGCAACGCACCGATGTACGTCCTCCGGTGGCCTCGAATCTCTGCCTCATCATGGACACCGCCCAGAGAAATACGCACAAACTTCCTTCCAAGCGCGCCGGCGATCGAGCGGCCCAATGATGTCTTCCCAACACCCGGAGGCCCGACAAATGCCAGAATCGGACCCTTCATATCATTCTTGAGTTTGCGAACAGCAAGATATTCAAGAATCCTCTTCTTCACCTTATCGAGCCCATAGTGATCTCTCTCCAGAGTTTCCTTTGCTTCGGGGATATCCAGGTTGTCGTCGGTGCTGACGCTCCACGGCAAGTCCAGAATCCAGTCGAGGTACGTCCGGCTGACGGTGTATTCCGCCGAGGCAGGGTTCATCTGTGAGAGTCGCTTGAATTCCTTATCCGCCACCTTCAGAGTTTCCTCCGGGAGTTTTGCCTCGTCAATACGCTTGCGAAGCTCTGCCATCTCCACGTTCTCTTCATCCTCGCCAAGCTCTTTCCTGATGGCCTTCATCTGCTCACGGAGCACGTACTCGCGCTGCGATTTGTTGATGCCTTCCTGCACCTCGCTCTGAATCTTGCTTCCCAGCTCAAGTTTCTGGACGAGTTTGGTGAGACAGAGCGTCACCAACTCCAGTCTCTTTCTCAAGTCCAGAGTTTCAAGAATGGTCTGCTTCTCCTCCACCGTCACCGGCAGCATGGACGCGAGCAAGTCTGCCACAGCGTCGGCGTGATCCATGTTCAGAATAATGGAGAGTTGCTCATCGGAAAGGTTGGGCGACAACTCGACCGCTTTCTTGAAGAGACTCTTCAGGTTGGTTGTCATGGCATCGATCTCCATGCCGGTCTCTGTGGACTCATCGCTATCAACCACAACTGCACGGACGTACGGCTCTGTGTGGAGAATCGAAATCAATTGTACGCGACGCAAACCCTGCATCAGCACACTGCGTGTCCCATCAGCAAGCGTCAGTGTTTTCAAGACCTTGGCCGCTGTACCCACCCAGTAGATATCCTTTTCCGATGGTTTCTCAACCGAACCATCGGTTTGCGCAACAATCACCACAAGGCTGTCGTCCTTAAGTGCTTCTTCAATCACCTTGATGCTGCTTTCCCTTCCGATCGACAGCGGCAATACCTGGCGGGGAAAGAACACCGAATTGCGCAGCGGGAGGACGGCCAACGCCTGGGGCACTTTGGATTTTGTCATCACATTCCTCTGTTTGAGACTCTATCTATTCAAACAACACACAATAATGATTCGTTTCAAGAAAACAAAAGGCGGGAACCCTCAGGGCCAACCTGCAGGTCCCGCCTTATCCCACCGATATCGCTTGTTACTTTACCTTCACTTCGATCTGTTTTGGCTTCGTCTCTTCCGCTTTCGGAAGCGTAATGGTGAGGATCCCATCGTTGTATGCAGCCTCGATCTTGTCCTGCTTCACGCGTGTGGGCAGTGTGAACGACCTCTGGAACGACCCGTAGGATCGCTCGACACGATGATAGCTGGAGTTCTTCGATTCCTTCTCCTGCTTCTTCTCACCGCGGATCGTGAGGATGTTGTCCTGCATCGTGATCTTCACGTCATCCTTTCCGACTCCGGGAAGCTCAACCTTCACCTGGTACTCGTCGTCATGTTCGGCAATATCCGTCGCCGGTGCCCAGAGTGAGGTCCCGAGGGAACCATCGTCCAGGGTACCACCACGGAAGAAGCTGTCAAACATCCTGTTGATCTCCCGCTGCATGTTAAACACGTCAGTAGGAAATGTCGCCAGCTCACGCGCCGGATTCCAACGTATTAATGACATAGTAGACACCTCCTTTGATTTTTGTGGAACGATAAATGATCGCCTTGTTTATCTAATGTGAATCTCTCTCGGCTTCGTCTCTTCCTTCTTGAAGAGCTTGATCGTCAGCGTGCCGAGCTCATAGTGCGCATCCACGTTTGTCCGATCGATGCCATCTCCGAGGTTGAATACCCGATAGAACGTCGTCCCCCGCAGTTCCTTGAACAGCACCTTCGCGCCCATTGAATGACGCGGTTCAATCTTTGCGCGCACACTCAACGTTCCGTTCTCCATCGTCACCGCAATCGCATCCTTCGCAACCCCAGGCAGGTCCAGCATCAGAACGAACGCCTCGGGGGTTTCGTACACATCGGTGGATGGGCTCACGAATATCTCCTGCGCTCCCGGTTGCACTGCCGGAAGGGTGTTTGCACGTTTGACTACTGAAACTTCGTTATTTCCCGTCATGACAATCGCACCTCCACATTATTGAACTTTGATCTCTCGCGGCCGGATCTCTTCCGCTTTGGGCAACACAACGCGCAGCACGCCGTTGGTCAATTCGGCAGAGATTGCACCGGCGTTCACCTCGTGCGGAAGCTGCACGGACCGCGTGAACTTGCCGGACTCAATCTCGTTCCTCAGCCATGTCGAATGCTCAGGCAGTTCGTGCCCCTTGCGTTCACCGCTGATGGTCAAGACACCGTCATTCACTGAAAGCTTGAGGTCTTCTTTCCTGACACCTGGCATTTCCGCGATCAGCACACTTTCGTTTTCGTATTCCGCCATGTCGATTACGGGAAAAACAGATGCCGGTTGGGCCATACCGTTGAGTAGATTGCCAAACAGTGAATCTCCGTCGCTCCAATCGATCAGCGGCTCGAACAGGGAAGATGTCATCGGATGTCGTTGAACTCGCACAAACATGTTTGGTACCTCCTTGGTTGTATTTTGATTTGTTGTTGGTAGTTTCTCATTCACTGATATGACTATTTGCAACGCACATGCCAGAACGACGAGTGTCGGGGAAACCTATTGAACAGCCAAGGGTTACGGCTGAGTGCGGAATCGGAGAGGAATTTTTGGGATTGCCAGAACGTCACGCCCGACTGAAAGGATTTCAGGCTGGTGTGAAGAGGCGTCAGAAGGATATGCCAATGCGGCGGAGAACAGCAAGGAGAAAGGTCCGTAAGGTCAACTAATCATCGCGCGTCGATGGCAACCGGGGTAATCCAGAGAGAAGGAAGGAGCCGCGAGCGTCGGCTCTGTGCGAGGGAGAGATTGCTTCGCCAAAGGAGGTCTCGCAATGACAGTATAGGTGAGGAATAGCCAAACGTCATTCTGAACGAAGCCGCTGCTCAGGCGGAGTGAATGCCGAAGGCATCCTTCGGGAGAATCTGGATACCAATCTAATCACGGGTGGTGACGACCTGCCTGCCGGACGCGGTCCCCAACGGCAGGCAGGCATTCTTGTCGGCACAATGTGATACCAATTATTCTTTCTCCCACTTCTTTTTGGAAAGAAGTGGGCAAGTTCGCTTCCTCAGAATCCCGCCCAAGGCGGAATCCTGGAAAGCGGAAAAACTTTCGGAACTGCAACGCCTCAGTCATTCATAGTCGGATGATTGTGAGAGTGTTGTTGGTACGCCGACCGCACACCGCCTGCAGTTCCGAGGGCTCAGCGTATGGCGATATGCCGACAGCATTTTCCGAATCGACGGCGCGTGTGGGTTGGCAGATCAAACAGGATTTGTCCGTGGCGCCTTCGGCGCCACGAGATCTCGTCCACAGAGCGGACGGACGATTTCATCGCTTACTGCTTTAATGCCCGGTGATGAAAACGCATGAACATCAGGACTGAATTGCATGAGCCTCCGGGATTCGATTTCGGGAACGCTTTCTTTCGTCCATTTCTTTGGCGCACAAAGAAATGGACACCAGGCTTGCTTCGATTCGGAAAGAGTTCTCTTTGGTACTTTCTCTTCCAAGAGAAAGTACAGAAGGTTCATCAGATTCTTCGTCCTTGAGAATCAGGACTCAGAATGACATGGGCAGAGTTGGGCTGAACCTACCCCAGCATTTCGAAATCGACGGCGGTGTGCGGTTGGAAGAATCAATCGAAGGGTTTAGTTTCGGGGAAGTTGTTGCTTCAGCATTCCCCGAAACTTCCGGGTCGCGCGGTGGCGATTGATTCGTGCATTCCGATTTCGAAAAGTTCTCTTTCGCCATTTCTCTTCCAAAGAGAAATGGCAACAAAGGGCATTGTGAATGAAGCAGGTTCTCAGGCCCAGTAAAGAACCTGACATACCATTGATGAATCAGATTCTTCGCTACGCTCAGAATGACGTGGCTTGGTTGGTCAACCGTTGCCAGAGCGTTCCAATTGGAAAGGAGCGCTGAGCTCAGATGTCACTTTCTTCCCGAGGAAGAAAGTAACCAAAGAAGTCTTTGTCGAAATCGAAACGCTGCACCGCAGTTCGTTCGGACCTCTGGTTCAGGCGATTTCGGTACCGGGCAATGGAACAGTAAACACCGAAATCGCAATCCGGTCGTGTTGGCCCACGCACACCGCCATCGATTTCGACATCGAGCATGTCGAGGCGAATGGTAAATGATCTGAGCCACCCGAAACCGTCAGCCACGTGCGCTTACCGTTTTAATGCCCGGTGATGAAATCGCATGAAAACATGACTTGAATCATCCTCGCTCGCGGGATTCGATTCGGAAATGTTCTCTTTTGCGCCAGAGGCGCATCAGCCTCTGGCCGACGCCATTTCTCTTCCAAAGAGAAATGGCAATAAAAGACATTGTGAATGAAGCCGCCTCGCCGAGGCGAAGTGAATGCCGAAGGCATTCTCGGGGATAATCTGAGGAGATGCGCTGCCGGACTACATTACTCCGGCATTGATCGATATCGGACTGCTTGCAGTCTTTAGTATCATCGCGTTTGCGGGAGCGTTCGTGGCGTTTCTGAGGTAAAGTGACCTTTTATTGAAGAGATTTGCAGAATCGCAAGGCAAGGTTCTGCAACGATCAATCCGATTCAATATAGATTGACTTCCTTGTAACGTGTTTCTCCCTTAAGAATTTCTTCAACTCCTTGTTGACAGCCGTTGCTTGCTCAAGGCAAAAAAAAACCACGCATGTATTCCTCTGATAAGTCAAAACTCAACCACCTTCGTCGAAGCCTCTCGGCTACCGAGCCGACAACATTACTACCGGCAAACGGATCTAAGACACTATCTCCTTTAGTTGTTAGGAACTTTATGAAGAATTCGGGCACAAATTCAACAAACCGCGCCGGATGAATCTTGAGCTTTAGTTTACGACAGGACTCCATGTAGCTGTCAAAGCTCTTCGTGTTTGAAGCGGACAACAAATTTGATATGTTCAACATGTTAGGCGGAATTGCCCCCCCATTATTGGTTCCCCACTTCTTCGAGATATTGTGTTCAGATGGGCGAACACCAGAATTGTATCCGTTCTTGAAGAGCTTCAGCATAGATTTCTTATAAGGTGACAGAACTCTTCTGTTGGATGCCTTAGGATAAGAGTCCTTCGAGAGCCACCAAATCGGATTGACGGCATCCTTTACACGTATTCTTCTGATGTTAACCCACTCGGCTGGAGCAGGTAACTTTGCCGGGTTATACCAATAGAATTCTTGAGCCAGACTAAATTGTCTTTCGCCCTTGCACAAGGCAAGTACCAGTTCGAAATGGTAGAGCGACCGCGTATCGGAAGAAACGTTGCCATACTTCTTCTGTCTTGGGAGCGCGATGGGATGAAATGTGCGCCGTCGCTAATCAAGTCTCGGTCCGTTCTGTGCCACTTCATCTGGTACTGATAGTCCATACACCATTTGTGAATGCTATTTTTCCAATTCGTTTTAGGTGCTGTTGAGCAGTCCTAACTGCATGCTTCCACTTCTTTCCAAAATGCTTCCCATCAATGATGCGTTCTATGTTGTCATCACAAAGATCGGGATGAATCTTTTGTATCAATGGATGCATCTCGGTGGTGCCCAACGGTTTCTTAGATAGGAGGTATAGGATTGCCTCTGCGAAGATTGCATGCGGTGCCCGTCCGGCAACTCTTGTCCGGATTATTTCCTCATCAAACTTCTGAAGACGACTATTAAACTCTCGTCGCAACTTTTTGTTTATGCTCTTCTCTGCCTGCCTACGAACGTCATTGAGTTCAACCGCTGTTCTTTTGAAGAATTCGAGGCGGTCCCTATCCACCGGTGTTGCCAATGCGGCGTAGTTCAAGATGTCCGCCTTGATTCTGCGAACTGATTCTTGGTCATCGACTTCTACTCCGTATTCAAAGTTGTTTAACATTCCTCCAAAGGTCAGATTTCCAGACGTAACGATAGCTCTCTTCTCGTCAGCTATGTACACCTTCGCGTGAACGCTTGGAAGGAACCTCACACTCATGTTCTGGAACGTACTCGCTAGCTCATATATCGCAGAAACGTCATTGGCACCGCTTAAAAGGACTCCCCTAGAGAGGTCAGTCAACAAAGGGATTTCAAAATTGTGGTCTTCTCTCTGAGACTTGATTAATGCGATTCGCGTGCAAGGTCCTTTGCTCACATACGGCGAGGAAATAGTTAGGGAAGATGTAGCGTCAGAAACTAGAGTTTCGAACTGCTGCAGCCATGGCGATCGTAGGAAAGAAATCATGATGACCTCACACAGATCCCAACGCCAGCCCTGTAGTAGGACAAACTCAGTTCAAGTCTGTGTAGTTTACCCGATTGGAGGATTAGAGCCCCCTGCTTGGTTTTTCCATTGCTGGTAGTTGGGATTTTTTGCTGATACCGAGGATCTGGAAGCGATTCGGGGATCACAAGAACTCTGTCCGAAGCCCCTTCAATCGGCGGAATTTCTGGAAGACTTAATGGTTGACCTTGGTTGAACTTCTTTCCATCGAGAAGCGCAAATACCCTGCAAAGCTGAAAGGTCTTGATCATCTGATGGTGGGATGAAATACTCTCAATCAATTCACCTACTGGAATCCTGTTTTCATAGTCTTTGGGATTGAGGCCCACAACCAATGTGAATCCTCTTGCGGCTGCAAAACTCTGTTGTGCTGAAAGCGGGAGATCCTCATATCGGACGCCAATTCTAGATAGCGCCTTGGACAGCGTGGCTTTCAAATCCTTTACTACGAAATCCTTGCCTTCCGCTGGTGTTGGGATCCAACCGAATTGAACTGAACCGGAAGGGACTCCGTAGTGGCATCCATTGCCATCGCGGACTGCGAAAACATAAGAGTAGTCCTCAAACATCTGAGTCATGTAGCACTTACCCCCATTTCCGTGGCCGCCTTGGATGTCTGCTGAAGATTGGTCTCTTCCAGACGCATTCGGGTCGGCCCACACTCGACATTTTGACTCAATGACTTTACTGTTCATCCCACAGAAATCTAAGCACGCAATTGAAGCGGGTCTGTTCCCTTTTTGGTTTGAAAACAAGAGGACAACAACTCTGCGGTCAGCAGGGCAATCTTCACGAACGTATTGATCTGATGAGTTCTTGCACCACTCCGGCAGCCCATTGTCATGTGATCTAAATGCTCGGCAAAGAAGTCGAATCGCGCCTTCCTCGTGAACCATCAGGCCCGTGTCAGGCGTGTAAGTCAGATGTTCCATTACAAGCACTCCTTCAGGATAATCAGATCCAACGGATCTTGATTTCTTTCTCAACCTGTTTGAATTCCTTGTCGCCAGTGAGAAGCTCACATTTCTTCTTCATCGCCAGCGCAGCAGCAAAACAATCAGCATAAGACATCTTGTTAAACGCCTTTAGGTAAGCCGCTTGGAGAGTGAGGTCCTTGTTGGCCTCAACCACCTGGATGGGAAGAGCGCGCATTGCATCCTCCGCGAGCTTGGCCATACTCTCTCCACCGCTCCGCAACGCGTGGTATACGACTTCGCCCCAATTCACTACACAGACAAAGACCTCTCGATCCTTTGTCACGCATTCCTCGAAGAGCTTTGCCACCTCGTCGTACCCCGGTTCGCGGTCGAGATATGCGATGACCGCGTAGCTGTCCAGCACGGCTGCTTTCATAGCTCACGCTCTTTCTTCTTGTCATCCATGAGAGATTTCATCATTTTGCCGTTCGTGCCAAGAATTCCTGCAAGGCTCTCAAAGTAGCTCTTGTCCAGCGGCTGAATCATGAGCTTCCCATTCTGCTCAATGAACGCCACCTTCGTCCCCTTTTTATGCCAAACCTGCGCCTGATCTTCACAGGCACCACGATTTGCCCTTTGACCGTTACAATCGATGTCTCCATACATACTCCTTTTTGTTTTGAATATACACGAAACAGTAATGTAAGTCAACTATTTATTTGTACCACTTTTATTCTTGTTCGGGTGTATATCACACACGCTGTGCATACGACTGTATTTCTTGTGAGAGTTATCATCCCAATGGGTGTGGTAGCTTTTCCCCAGACCTGTCAACATCTTGAAGCTTGCGAACAGTCTTGTCAAACCCCGTGGTTAACGCGTGAAGCAGTTCTTTCCAGCAACTTTCCCTTTCATTCCCCGTATTTCAGAGAAGAACATCCGGGAGAAATCATGGAAACCACAGTAATGCAGCGCTTGAAGGAGAACCTTGTCCAGCAGAAGGAGAACCTTACCTCATGGCTGTCGGGAACGCAGCCTGAGAAACGCGAGATCCGGCTTGGTCCGCTCGGCGACCAGGCATTGCAGGAACACATCCACACGCTGGACACCGCACTGCAGAAAGCCGAGGAGAACACGCTCGGCCTGTGCGAGGTCTGCCATGAGTTTGTGGAACCGAGCCGCCTCGAGATGGACTACACCGCCTCCGTGTGCATCGAGCACCTGACGGGCGAAGAACGCACACTGCTGGAGAACGAGCTCGAGCTCTCGGCAAAGGTGCAGAAGGCCCTGCTGCCCCATTCGCTGCCGGACATCCGCGGCCTCGACATTGCGGCGTTCAGTCAGCCCGCGCACATTGTCGGCGGGGATTACTTTGACTTCCTCCGCTTCAAGGATGGCTCGCATGCGCTCGTCATCGCCGACGTGATGGGCAAGGGTATGCCCGCCAGCATGCTGATGGCAAGCCTCCAGGCATCGCTGCGCATCATCGCTCCCGAGAGCACCGGTCCCGCGGATGTTGTTGCGCGGCTGAACACGATCTTCTGTCACAACATCCGGCTCACCAAGTTCGTGACGCTCTTCCTCGCCCGCTACGATGAGCAGGCCCGCATGCTGACGTACTGCAACGCGGGACACAACCCTCCGCTACTCCACCGCTCCAATGGCACCATCGAGACACTGCGTCCAACCGGCGCGGCGATCGGACTCGCCGAGCAGACACGCTTCGCGCAGCAGTCAACACAACTGCACCCCGGCGACCGCATCATGATGTACACGGACGGAGTCGTGGAGTCCGTGAATGCATCGAAGGATGAATTCGGTCAGGACCGGATTGAGAATGTGCTGAAGGGCTCGGCATCCGGTTCATCGCAACAAGTCATCGCTTCGCTGAGAGGGGACTTGCAGCGATTCGCAGGAGTGACAACACCAGCGGATGATACGACGATTATTGCGGTGAGGGTGTTGAATTAGAATGAAGTAACCACTGGTAGTGCCGACATTCCTGTCGGCACACTGCACAAACCGTAGCCAAGAATTCTTTCTCCGAGGCTGTCCAATAATTCGGAACAAGGTTGTAGTCGCAATCTTTAGATTGCGATTCCAGCTTGCATTCGCAGACTGAAGTCTGCGGCTACCCATGAGGCATTTCTTTTTGGACAGCCTCATCAAAGAGTGCAGACATTCCCGTCGGCACAACATGAACAACGATGGCAAACAGGAATACTTGCCCCACCGGTGGTATTTTGAGAAGACGTTCGTCATGTTAACTAAAATCTCAACGCTCTCAGGTGGCAGGGAGTCTCCGCAAGAAGCGGATCAGAATGATGTGGCGATCATCACCGCGTTGTAGTCAACAGAATTGTCAATACGATTTCGTCCGACGCTATGTCTGACTCCAACTAATGGTTCACGTCTGAGAGTTCTATCGAAGCATAAGACGTATGGGATGGCTCGAAGGTTAACAGCGGGCGGGAGAAAAGCAAAGGGTAAGCAATGACCCATCCCCGCAAACGGGTCAAGCCAATTGTGCGTCTTGCAACTCTGCAGGTGATATGATAGATTCTCTGAGGCTGGCTGCCAGATGCACAATCGGCATCTGGTTGCTGATTCAGGCCACGTTCAAATATCTCCTCCCGATTCTCGCGATACCCTGCGGTGTCATAATGATGTTCAGTTTCACACGCGCCAACGTTCTGTCCATGGTTGGGGCCTTGACCCTTCTTCCGCCGACTTCCCTGCTTGGCCAGGTCCCCCCATTTCAGCACTACACAACCAGAGACGGCCTTATTTCAAACGGCGTGAATTCCATTGTCCAGGATTCACAGGAGCGATTGTGGATCGGGACCGCTGAAGGGATAAACGTCTACAATGGATACGAGTTCACAACGTATCGAACGCCGGATGGACTGGCTCAGGATTACGTGACGTGTCTTGCCTCAAGTCGTATCACCCCGGGACTGATGTGGGTCGGAACCCTTGGGAACGGCATCAGCCGGTTTCATGAGGGACGGTTTACAACACTGAGCCCCGACACAGGGTCTGCCTCGAATATCATCACCGCTTTGATGGAAGACGATTCAGGTACGCTCTGGTGCGGTACAAGGAATGGCTTGTATATTCTGTCGGATCCGAAAGAGTCTTCCTTGAAGAGGATTTCCGTCGGGAATGTTGAAGATATTATTCAGGTGGCGAATCGCGACGTCTGGGTGGCAATGGATGAGTCAATCATGGTGTTCCCGGCAAGAGAGGAAAGCGTCAGCGAGGATCATGCTCGACGGTTGCGGGAGAGTCATATCGTCGGTATGTTCGCGGACGCTGACGGAAGCGTATGGTTGGCCGGGCAGGATGGGAAACTGATGCATTATCGTGAGACAGAATTGCTCGCCAGACGATCGCTTCCTGTCGGTTCGGTGAACTCCATCATTGAAGACACAGAGGGAATCATCTGGGCTTGTACTGACTCGGGGCTGTGCGAGATTTCGAAGCACCAATTTGAGTCGGGCAGCATTCAGCGGTACACGATGACTTCCGGCCTCGCAGCGAATAGCATCAAGGCGGGCTATGTGGATCACGAAGGCAATGTCTGGTTCGGAGCGGCGTGGGCAGGGGCCGGTCTTCTAAAACTTTCTCATCGAAATTTGACAATCATCCCGATCGGGAAGTTGCCATTGGGCCTGTTTTATCAAAGTGCACTGACAGTCAGCCGGGGAAGAGTCTGGGGAATTTCGGTCGGCGGCATCGTGGAGCTTTGGAGAGACGAGCAGAACCACTGGGTGAAGCGGTTCCACGCGAACCCGGAATTACACATTGCAGGCATGGCCGTCGCCGTTCAGAGTGTGCCCCACGGTGGAATAGCCATACAGGATAGTGACGGCACAGTGTACAAATACATCGAACGTGTTTCGCGGGGAGGTGAAACGCAACTGGAATTGGTGCGATCATATCGCGCACAGTCCTACTTCCCGGGCCATCATTCCCTCGCGTTTCTTCCCGATGAGAAGGGAAATATCTGGCTCAGTGTGTCCGGTGTCGGAATCATTGCGATCGGAGATGAAGGACGATTGATGAAGCTACTCCCCTTGCATGAACTTCCTTCGTTCGATATCCGGGCAATGTATGTTGATCGCGGGGGTACAGTGTGGTTTGGGGGAGTTGACGGAGGGGTGGCGTTCTTGCGCCATGGCGATTTCAATGAACGGCTGCAATACCTAAAGTCCGGTGATGGCCTTCCCGACGAACGCATCCGTTCGATAGGTCAGGATTCGAAAGGGAGAATGCTATTCGGGACACGCTTCAGCGGACTGGCGGTGTACGACGGCCATCACTTCACGACCGTGAGTATTCGGGATGGGTTGACCAGTAATTGCGTCTGGTCAGTATCGGTGGACTCTTCCGGACATATCTGGTCGGGTACGCAGATGGGGCTTCAAGGAATCGACGAGTCCACACTCCAGCCGCTTCCGATGATCAAGGGATTTGCGGATGAAGGAGTCATTTCCTGTCGTATCACAGACGGCACCGTGATTGGCTACCGCTATGGCTCGCTGATTCTGTACAACACCACGATGCGAGACACCAATCCGGCATCTCTTCCAATCTATATCACTCACCTCGAAACCAACGGTCGACGTGCAGATCTGAATGGTCGGCTGGAGTTCGCCTTTGACCGGAACAGCTGCACAATCGGCTTTGTCGGTATCAGTTTCAAAGAGGAGAACAAGCTCCAGTACCGGTACCGGATGCTCGGCATCGACGATGAGTGGAGCAAGGTCACGACTGAGCGCGCAGTAACGCTGGCCGAGCTCCCTCCTCGAACCTACACATTCGAAGTCAAGGCAATCAGCAGCGATGGTGCTGAAAGCAGAAAGCCGGCGATATTGACATTCAGTATTCTTCCACCTCCGTGGAGAACATGGTGGGCGTACACGACATACGTCCTCTGTACACTCGTTGCTGTCGCGGGCTGGCGCAGATATGAGATCAGGAAGATTCGTGGCAGGGAGAGAGCAGAGGCGGCGGTCCGTGAAGCCCGGTTGCACGCCGAGCTCGAAAAGCAGCGAACCCGCATGCAAATCGCACGCGATCTTCATGACGAGGTTGGAAGCACTCTGAGCAGCATTTCTCTCTTCGCCCAGGCCGTGAAGAAATCGTCGAAGGATGACAACACTTCCAGGTTTATATCGCTCATTTCGGAGAGTTCATCGCATGCCAAAGAGGCGATGAGTGATATCATCTGGTCCATCGACCCGTCGAATGACAGTTGGAAGACCATCGTGGCAAAGCTCCAGCGCTACGCTTCAGATCTTTTTGAGAGCCGTGGAATTCTTCATACCATTGAAATCCCGTCGCTGGTCCCGGAGATACAAATCGATCCGCAGCGTCGAAGACACTTCTGGTTGCTGTTCAAGGAAATTGTTGCAAACGTGGCCAACCACTCGAAGTGTACACGGGTTGACATAAAACTGTCGGTGGAGGAGGGAACAGTGCATCTGTCAGTGCGGGATAACGGCATAGGGTTCGATCCTGCCGCGGATTTCCATGGCAATGGAGTGAGGAATATTCGTTCCCGGGCCGGAATGATTGCCGCCACCGCTCAGGTATACAGCTCTCCCGACCAGGGAACGGAGTGGGTGATCACGTTCACCGTATGAACAATCCGGTTGGAAACACCATTTCTTGTGGTGCCATTGTGCTGTGAACTCTGTACACTCTGCCTCAGGAGATGACATCATCAATGAAGTCCCCAGCGCAACCACCAAGCACGATTTGGGTCTCTATTGTGGAGGATAACCGTTTCGTCCGCGAAGGATTGTTGGCAACTCTGCGCGGTGTCGAAGGCTTCAAAGTGATCGGGGCATTTCCTTCTTGCGAAGAGGCGTTTGCGCAGAGGTCGTTCGCCGATTCGGAGGTCGTGCTCATGGACATTGGCCTTCCGGGGATGTCCGGCATCGAGGGGGTCAGGCGACTGAAGGAGATCAATTCCGACGCGGCCATCATCATGTGCACCGTGTACGAAGACGATCAGAAGATCTTCGATGCGCTTTGTGCAGGCGCCATTGGATATCTTCTCAAAGAGGTCGACCCTGCTGAACTCATTCCCGCGATACGCGAGGCGGCCGCAGGGGGTTCGCCGATGACTCCAAATATTGCGCGCAAAGTCATTGCCTCGTTCCAAAAGCCGCCGGGCGAGGACCATCCTCCCGAACACAATCTTACCGAGAGAGAAAAAGAAGTTCTTGTCTTGCTCGCTGAAGGAAAATCATACGCAACGATTGCCCAACAGATCTACCTTTCCGTTGATGGTGTCATCGCCCGCATCAGGAAAATCTATGAAAAACTCCATGCTCACAGCCGTGGTGAAGCTGTGGCAAAAGGGCTAGCGCGCGGAATCATCAAGACACCTCGTGGTGAATAGCTGCGTCTCTATCTCCTCTACTCCTCTCAACTCACCTTCAACATCCCTCTGACCGACACCGAGAAGTACAACTTCTTGCGTTGTTAAAGGACATACATCCCGTTACATTAGCGTTGCCACTTCGTCGACTTACGTGAGCGCGAGGCGATTCAATCCAACACTGTTCTTCATAGATCAGGCAAGAACACATGAAACAGACTATCTGGCTCCTGTCCCTGTCGTTTGCCCTCTTTGCCATTGAACATCCATTGCTGGCCCAATGGGTACAAACCAACGGTCCCTCGGGAGGAGGTATTTTTTCATTTGCCATCAGCCCGAATGGAACAGGCGGGGCGAATATTTTTGCGGGGACCGGTGGCAGCGGGGTTTTTCTTTCCACGAACAACGGAACGAGCTGGACAGCGATCAACTCTGGTTTGACAAACTCCGCACCGGACCTGGCGGTCTTGTCTCTCGCCATCAGCGGAGCGAACATCTTCGCCGGCACAGGGCAGGGTGGGGTCTTTCTTTCGACCAACAACGGCGCAACCTGGGGCCGAGCGGGCCTGGCGATTCAAACTGTGCACTCTCTTGCATTCGTTGGATCAAATCTCTTTGCGGGTACTGGAACAGGAGTTTATCTTTCCACGAACAACGGCACAAGCTGGACCGCTGTCAACTCTGGCTTGCCGTTCCAGACGGCATATGCTCTTGCAGTGAATGGGGCGAATCTCTTTGCGGGAACTGGTGGCAGAGGTGTATTCCTTTCTACCAACAACGGGACAAGCTGGACAGCGGTCAACTCCGGTCTAAGAGACACAACGATCTGGTCTCTTGCTGCCACTGCAACGCATCTCTTCGCGGGAACGAATGGTGGCGTCTTCTATTCCACGGACAATGGGACAAGCTGGACGGGGGTGGACTCCGGCCTCACCAATAGAACTGTCTTGTCTCTCCTGCCTCAAACGACCAGTCTCTTTGCGGGAACAGCCGGTGGCGGCATTTTTCGTTCCCCCATCGGGAGCACACGCTGGGTTGCAGTGGACTCAGGTCTGACGAATCAGTACCAGTATGTCTATTCTCTTGCATTCACCCTCAACGCCGCAGGGGCAAATCTCTTCGCCGGAGCTGGAGGTGTTTCTCGTTCAACCAACAACGGGGATAGATGGACATCCGCCGATTCCGGATTGGTGAATACGAGTGTGTCATCGCTTGTTTCCAGTGGACCGACCCTCTTTGCGGGAACACGTGGCTTCGGTGTTTCTCGTTCAGTCGACAACGGGATATCGTGGAGCCCTGTTAACACGGGTTTAATAGATCTGGACGTATTATCTCTTGCTGTTGTCGGGTCTGACCTCCTGGCATCAACCCAAATCCGCGTCTTTCTTTCCACCAACGACGGAACGAGTTGGACCTGGAAGCCCGGCGTCACAGCCGGTCCCATCGACGCTCTTGCCGCCAGAGCAACCAGTGCAGGCGGAAAGTTGTTCTTTGCGGGGACGGGAGGCGATGGTGTCTTTGTCTCAACCGACGAGGGCGCAAACTGGACCGCGTCAAACCCGGGTCTCACGAACACCTATGTACTTTCTTTGGCTTTCAATGATACGGATCTCTTCGCGGGAACTGCCGGCGGGGGAGTCTTCCTTTCGACCGACAATGCGACAAGCTGGACTTCCGTAAGTGCCGGCCTGACGAATATGACCGTCCATTCTCTGGCCGTCGCGCTCAACGGATCAGGGGGAACGAATCTCTTTGCAGGGACGGAGGGCGGTGTCTTCCTTTCGACCAACGACGGCGCAACCTGGACCGCAGTGAACTCAGGCCTTACGAACAGGAATGTTCGATCTTTTGCCGCGGACCCCAATGGCAGAGGCGGCACAAATCTCTTTGCGGGAACGTATGGAGGCGGAGTCTTTCTCTCAACCGACGACGGCACAAGCTGGGCCGCGGTCAACTCAGGTCTTACGAATCCATTTGTCTACTGCTTTGCAGTAAGTCCCGGCGGAACGGGCGGCCCAACTATTCTCGCGGGCACCGCGAATGGCGGTGTTTGGAGCAGGTCGCTGTCACAAATGATCACAGGAATGGAGACGAGCAGCGGACAGGTCCCTTTTCAATATGTTCTTAAGCAGAACTACCCCAATCCGTTTAATCCAGGCACCACGATCGAATACTTTCTTCCTTACTCTACCAGAGTATCCTTGAAGGTGTATAACATTCTCGGTCAGGAAGTGGCTCAACTGGCTGACGAAAAAGTATCCCCAGGAACGCATGGCGTGATGTGGAATGGATCAGGCGTTTCCAGTGGACTGTACTTCTATCAGCTTACGGCCGGAGCGTTCACGGCAACAAGGAAAATGTTGCTTGTCAAATGAATCCTGTCAGCGGACGGCAGTCTACATTTTGAGAACGCCGCTTTAGCGACTGCGCACATCGATGTTATGCCTGTCCCCGTGACTCTCGGGGACAGAGATCACCAGAAAGGAAACGTCGGCAGAGGATTCATTCCTGAATTGATGGGAAATGCCCGGAGGGATCTCCACGCCTTGATGTTTCATCAACACAATCCTGTGCGAATCGGTAACAATCGTCGCCTCTCCTTCAAGGACGAAGAAGAATTGCCTGGAGAATTTGTGGAAGTGCGTTGTTTCAGATTTCCCCGGTGGCACACATTCCTGGATCACGCTGACATCGGTCTGCTTCAGCAAATGCCATCCGTCGCATCCTTCCCCCCAGCTATAGTGCTCAGCCGATTTGATGCTTGTTCTTTTGATTTCTTCGTTCATGGTCTCCTCACAACAGCGTTCGATACCCGTTCATGAATACCTTCACAGCAAAACACAGGAAGAGTCCAGCGGAGGCGACTGAGAACCCCTTCATGAGTTTCGGTCCCATCATGTTACCCCCATGCTGGCAGATGTATGCGATCGCTATCGACCAGAGGTTGGATGCAAGGAAGAAGCCGCCAAAGAAATCGACGAGAGAAAGTCTGGACTCCATGTGCGTTGAAGCGATGACGCTCCCCCCCACCGTTGCAAACCAGAGGATGGCAGACGGTGACGAGAGGGCGAGACCGATGCCCCAGAGGAAATCATTGCGCAAAGAGGAGCTTGTCGTAGTGTCCCCGTCGCTGGTGAATGCTCTTGACGACAGTGAATGTCGAATCATTGAGATGGTGAGATACAGAAGAACGAGAGTTCCCCCAATCCAGAGTGCCCACCGGACAGCTGCAAGCTCAAGAACCAGTGAGATGCCAACAAGTGAGAGGGCAGCATAGACCAGGTCGCCGATGCCGGACCCGACGCCAATCATGAGTGCTGGCAACGCACCCCGCTCCACGCCGGTCTTCATGATAGCGATATTCACGATGCCGAGGTCCAGGCAAAGAGAAAGCGACAGCAGAAACCCCGAGGTGAAGAGCTCCATGCGATTCGAGTTCAGTTCATTCCGGAATCAAATTTCTCCGCGCAGAGACTTGCTGATCACCTCGGCTTTGGAGTTGACCTAGAGTCTCTTGTAAATGTTCTTGATGTGGAAGCGAATGGTATCGATCGAGACGCTCACCCGGTCGGCAATCATCTTGTAGCTGAGACCGTCGACGAGACCGACGACAAGCTCCTTTTCTTTCGGGGTGAGGAGCGAATCCTGCCTGTCTGTTGGGGGCGCTTTCTTTGACGCCGACGTGAAGTACTCCATCACCTTGCAGCGAGATGAATGAGAAAACAGAAAAGAAAAATCGTGGAACCGTTATGGCGGATCGAGAAGTCCATTTACCCAAAGCTGTGCCCATAGCTCTTCGACATCGCATAGAGTCAGACGAAAACAAGCACAATGTGAAGGAGCACCCAGATTGTATATCTGACCGCGGTCGGTCGTCGAGCAGTCGACGCCAGCGTGCCAAAATAGAATCCCTTGGCAATTGTGTTGCTCATTGTGGCGAGAATAATGGCGCTGGAAATGATGGCTGGAGTAACGTCGGCCTCACGGAGAAGGGAGAGAATGAACGGGTCAACATCAGCGACACCAACGAGGAGCGCAAGGCCAAACGTCCCGGCATTACCCATCTGTTGTTTGACGAGCGTGGTGAAGATGGAGAGCGCTACAAATAGAAACGCGAACAGCAGCGCCGGTTTTATTTCGAACGGATTCTGCAGCTCGGGAGGATCCACAGAGGCAACCTCCCCGTCCCGGGTTCCCAGAAAGAATGCGAGGGCTGATCCAATGAGTGCAAGCGAGCAAAGCTTCCACCAGACAAACGCAACCAGTCCGGGACTGAGGATCGCAACAAGGACAAGAATCCTCAAATACATTATGCTGCCGGCCAGGATTGTTGCTTGTAGTGCAGATGCTGAACGCGCCGGATCCTTCTGTGCGGCCCGCCCCGCCGAGATACTGACCGCCGTACTCGATACGATGCCTCCGAGCAGCCCCGACATCCACATTCCCGCCTTTTTGCCAAAGCGCCTGGACAACAGGTAACCCACATAGCCCACTGTCGAGACGAGGACAACAATCTGCCAGATGCGCGAGGGGTTCAGCCTGAATTGTGTGTACTCACGATCCGGAAGAACCGGGAGAATAATGACGGTCACAAGAAGGAACTTCAGCGTTGCCAGAAAACCAACCCGATCCAGACGCTCAACGTAGGTCTCCATCTCCGCCTTTTCTGACAGAAGCAACGTCATCACAACGCCGATTGCCATTGAAACCCAGACATCAACAAGCAGTGCCAGTGCACCGACAACGAAGGTTACAATCAGCGACAGCTCGCTCGTGGAGCCATAGCGCCCTCCCTTGATCTTTGCGATGTATGCAACCACGGTCAATGCCCCGATTGTCAGAAGGCCGGTTGGCAGGATGAGCGTTGCCCCGAGCTGGTAGAGCCATGCGCAGCCGAATCCAAACAGGCTCACGATTGGAAAAGTGCGTACGCCACCAAGGAAGAGAAACTTGTGTTCCTGCTTTGTGCTCTCCCGCTCAAGGCCAATGAGGAACCCAAGTGCAAGAGCGATCAGAAATCGCAGCTCGTATGTCCACTGGAATGCCATTAAAGACGACGAATTGCTGGCACCGAATTGAGGAGATGCGGGGAGATGCGTGCGCCACGGAGGGCATACCGCCTCGGCTCAAAGGTACAGCAATTTTTGTGATGACGCAAGCCGGGGGGAATCGGAAGCGAAATGAGAATGAGCTTGCAGCGACCGGGGAAGAGTCGTAACACCGGCAAAAGAAAAGGGCATCCCCTCATGTGAGAGAATGCCCTGAATCCTTCGGCAGTAGGTTCAATCGTGCTGGCTTTCCAGCCAACGCTCCACGTCGATTGCTGCCATGCATCCGGTGCCGGCTGCGGTCACCGCCTGACGATATACACTATCGGCCACGTCGCCTGCGGCAAAGACCCCGGGTATGTTCGTCTTCGTGCTGTGTGGCTGAGTCTTCAGATATCCGACGCCATCCATGTCCAATTGACCCTTGAAGAGATCGGTATTCGGTCGATGGCCGATGCCCATGAACACCCCATCCGCTCTCATGGTTGTGATTGCGCCTGTTTTCACATTCTTCAATTTCACGGCAGTCACAGCTTTCTTCCCATCCTCATTCCTTCCGAGAATCTCGTCTACAACTGAATCCCAGACAAAAGAGATCTTCGGGTTCTTCGAGGCCTTGTCCTGCATGATCTTGGATGCACGAAGTGCGTTGCGCCGATGAACAATTGTTACCCTTGATGCAAACTTGGTAAGAAATGTCGCCTCTTCAATGGCCGTATCACCTCCACCGATCACGATCACTTCAAGCCCCTTGAAGAAGAATCCGTCGCATGTTGCACATGCAGAAACGCCATAACCCATGTATTCCTTTTCAGAGGGGAGATCAAGCAACATGGCAGATGCTCCGGTCGCAACGATAACACTATCTGCGGTGAACAACTCCGCATCTGACCAGAGTTTGAACGGACGCGAGGAGAAATCCACTTTGGTGATATTCTTGTAGAACGACGTCGCCCCGAACCGCTGTGCCTGTTCGCGGAACGTGTCCATTAATTCCGGTCCCATGATCCCCCTGGCGAAGCCCGGATAGTTTTCCACTTCCGTTGTGATGGTGAGCTGGCCACCCGGCTGAATACCCTCAAACACGACCGGATTCAGATTGGCGCGGGCAGTGTATAATGCCGCGGTGAACCCGGCAGGTCCCGAGCCGATGATGATGACTTTATGGTGATTGCCTGACATGAACGAACTCTCTCTTTCATTTGACGGGAGACATCAGCGGAGAACCGGACCCCGACTGATTCTGCGTCCCCCTACTGTATTAGATGCTGCAAAACCAACAACGGGTCAACGAGGTGGCACCTGGTCACCCTGATGGTTCAAAACAATGCGAACGTTTCGCGAAAGTCCATCTCGCTTCGTTCGTTTGATGGGGCTTCCTTTGAATTTCTCTGAGAACTCTCCCGGGGACATATCCTTCCAGTCGTGAAGATCAGGAGCGACGTTCCATTCACGGGGTGCGAATCGTTCTTCCGTAGTCTCCGCTGCAAACTTCCGGTTCCATGGACAGACATCCTGACAAATGTCGCACCCGTAGATCCAGTTCTCAAAGTGATCAGAAACCTCCCCCGCTATTTCCCCGCGATGCTCGATCGTAAGATACGACAGGCATAGTTTTGCATCAACAACATACGGCTCGACAATTGCCTTGGTCGGACAAGCTTCGATGCAGAGTGTACAGTCGCCACAATGGTCAATTGCAGGCTTGTCGTACTCCAGGTCGAGCGTCGTGATCAGCTCGCCGAGGAATACCCACGATCCGAAATCGGACGTGATGACGTTTGTGTGTTTTGCAATCCACCCGATGCCCGAACGCTGGGCCCATACCTTGTCCATCACCGGACCCGTGTCGACGTAGTATCGTCCATCGACTCCGGGAAACTCCTGTTGCATCCACGTCCAGAGCAGCTTCAATCGCTCGCCAAGAACGTCATGATAGTCATCTCCCCACGCATAGCGCGAAATCTTACCATGAGCCTTGTCGGAGGAGTGCCGGACAGGTGTGTAATAGTTCATGGCAACGCATATAACGGACTTCGCTTCCTGCACAATGTTTGCCGGATCGACGCGTTTCTCGATGTTGCGTGCCATCCAGGCCATGGTCCCCTCGATAGCCCCGGCTCAGCCATTCCTCAAGATGGCTCCTCTCTTCTTCCAACTGCCCGGCTCGTGCTATTCCCACATGAGTGAAACCGAGATCGAGCACCTTTGACTTGATTTTCTGCGTCGGGGTCATACGTCACGATCTACCAACTGGCCGGCGGAATCTCCACAAGCACATCGTCCCCTTCCACCTTCACCTGATAGGTTTTTGCCCTTCCATTCCCAGTCTTCGGCGTCCCATCCTCCAGAGAAAACGTCCAGCCGTGCATCGGGCAGGTCAGGTACACGCCATCAAGTGTACCCTGATGGAGCATGGAGAAATGCTGGTGCGGACACACGTTGTTGATTGCATAAATCCGTCCGTCGACGCGCCAGAGTGCGACCTCTTCTCCTTCAAGCTTGACGAGCCTGCCCCGTTTTTCACCGATCTCCGAGACGCGGGCAACTTTCACAAAACCCACAACGCCCTCATTCCTAACAACGTTTTCAGGTTCCAGGAACGACAATTTACGCCATCTTGACCGGTGTATCGACGACAATTCCCTTTCCCGTTCTCATAACACGGACAGCATCAGTGTTGGGATCGTGCTCAAAGAAAAGTATCCAGCTTTCATCGACTGCATGATCGAGGATCTTTCTCTTTTCGTCCAGAGTTACGAGCGGCCGCAGATCGTATGCCATGATCCAGGGCAGATTGACATGCGACGTTGTGGGCATGAGATCCGCGCAATAGAAGAGCGTCGTTGTACCGTCGCTGATCACGGGACACTGAAGGGCTGTCGTGTGTCCGTTCAAAATCCTCACACTGATGCCGGGGAAAATCTCTCCTTCACCATCGGTATACTCCACCTGGCCGAAGAATTGCAGTGGCATAAAATCCTCTTTGAAGAAACTGGCCCGGTCCCGTTCAGTCGGGTTGCTGGCGGCGCGCCAGTGTTCACGCTGGACGTAGTATTTTGCCCTGGGAAAGGTCGGTACGGTTTCTCCATTGTTCACAACCGTCGATCCGCCGGCATGATCAAAATGGAGATGGGTGAGGATAACATCCGTTATGTCGGCCGGAGTGAGGTCATGCTTCGTGAGCGAAGACAACAGGTCGAAGTGGCTGGTATCGAATTTGTAGATGGATGAAAGCTTGTCGGTGTACTTGGTGCCGTTCCCCACATCAACAAGAATCTTCTTCCCGTTTCCAATGATCAGCAAGGCCCGGGCCGCGAGGTCAATACGGTTCTTTTCATCGGGCGGATTTGTTTTCTCCCAGAGCGGCTTGGGCACGACGCCGAACATCGCTCCACCATCGAGCGCGAACCGGCCGGTTTCAATTGCGTGAAGTGTGTAGTCTCCGATCTTCATGAGTATGGGTTCCGCAGTGTTATTCCGGCAACAATCAAAAACCCAAGGAACGCAGGGAGCACCTGTTCCGTCATCTCCAAAAACACAAAGGCCGGTATCCGCACCCAAGCAGACAACCGACCTGATGACGACTTCTGATAATTGATTCTTCTCAGGCAGTCTTTCTGAAGTGCGACGTTGCCGCCGACAAATCGGTGAACTGGCGATCCTGGTGAAGGAGCTTCGCACGCTCGAACAGTTGCTCTTCCGTCTCAACGTGGTTCGGGTCCGGAACGCAGCAGTCAACCGGACACACCGCGGCACATTGTTCCTGGTCAAAGTGGCCTACACACTCCGTACACTTCTCCGGGACGATGTAGTAGAAGTCATTTGACAGCGCATCATACATTTGTCCATCATACTCGAACTGCACCCCGCCTGCATAGATCGCGGTGTTCGGGCATTCAGGCTCGCATGCACCACAGTTGATGCATTCCTCAGTGATCATTGTTGCCATTGATAAGTATCCTCCGTTATGTAAGTCAGTCTGGTCCTGGTGTTACTCGATTGCAGAAAATTGTATTTGAGGGATCTTTGACTCATCAACCTCGACGCTCTCTCCGTTCTTCAGCCGTTCCCCGTCTTGAAGCCACTCTCGTACCCGACCGAGGAACTGCTCTGTCTCTATGCCGTGATACGCTGGCAGATAGTGTTCGAGCTTTGCAATTGCCTTCCCGAATTGACTGCAGGCTCCCTTGTGGTTACCGTTCGAGAGGTGATAGAAACCAACTGCAACCTGGATCAAGCCCTGGTAGAAGACCCGGTGAGGGCCGGTTGCTTGCATCCAAAGCTCTTCCCAGGTATCGTGAGCTTCAAAAAAGAACTGACCGTTGAATTCCTCGACACCGCGTTCAAAGAGCCCTTCCATCTGGGGTGCAACCTAAGAAAAAGGTGCGGAAATTGCAAGGAAGCAGTTTGAAAAAATCGTTAAGTACGACTTGGGAGGGCGGGGTTGCATGGACAATCAGTCCACGCAGGATGTCCTTGAGTTGAAGTTTCTGAGCAATCGATCGCTCGACTGATTCTTCGGACTATGACTTATGTTGGTACAGCCTCCTTGCGCAATCGGGGCAGAGACCGTGGGAAAGCTTGCGATCGAGACGCGCTTCGATGTAGACCTCCACTTGATTCCAGTAGCCCTTGTCGTCACGGATGCGCTTGCAGGAGGGGCAGATGGGGAGAAGTCGCCGCAACATGCCAACATCGGCGAGGGCGTTCTGAAGTTCCGGCTCAAGACGTTCCTTTGCAAGCTCCGCCTCTTCACGCCGACGAACCTGTTCGATCAACTCTCTATGACGTCGCCATGTGTACCACCCGATTGCCGGCAGGAGAAACACCACCACCGTAAAGAATACATCAAGCCGTGTTGTGTCGTGATGATAGAGCCATGCAATGACCTTGTTGACCTCGTCGAAATTCAGAGCAAGGATCAGTACAAAGACTGTCAGAAGCAGAATCGTGGCGGCATCTCTGAATGCCCTGGTGCGGCGTGAGACAGATCGTCCGAGGGCTTTAAGACTCACAATTCTCTCCAGTCATGTGCCAGAGAGCCTCGCAGGAATTGCATGGACAAGGCGGAACAGCACATCTGACAAGGGAAATATGAACCGTGGCATCGTGTCAGAAACCCTCGACAAGGTTGAATTGCCAGAGCCAGTTCTTTCCCGGGCGATTGAAAGGATGAATGTAGTCCACCTCGCCAACGACCCCAAACAGGTTGATACGCAATGCACCTCCCGTGCTGCTCACAGGTGCACGATCCCCCCCAAGAAGCCACAACCCATTGTCGCTCTGCCACGCCACTCCAGTCTCAAAGAATCCGGCCAGTTCAATCGGCAGAAATCCCATTCGCGCTCAACCATGTCGATCATAATACCATCGACGCTGCTTCGTACGCCGCCTTCCCGTTGCGAAGTTGCGCCATCCCGAGAGGACGACCATCAAAAATCATGGAGGGACGGGCATATGGCTTCCCAGGGTCTCGCACGGGAGCGACATTCGTGCGATCACTCTTCCCACCGACCATCATCCCTACCGCTTTGCATACGCCCTCCCTCACCTCGGAGGAAGTAGCGAGCACTGCACCTACAACGACAACCGACAACACAAGGCGGAGCCTCTTCCGTGTACGACCGTTGAGTGTCATTGCCCGCTCTCCTCAAATGGACAGTTCCGTTCACTCGGTCATGATGGAACCTGAATGCCAGCATAGAACGTGGTCTCGCCCCGGCGGACGAGCATTGCCACGCTGTCGCCCTTCCTGATTTGCTTGACCGCCCGGGTAAACTCTTCGACCGACCGAATGGCCTTTTGGTTTACTTCTTTGATCAGATCTCCCGCCTTAATGCCTGAATCATCAGCAGGGCTGCCGGGCGTAACACCGGTAACAGCCACACCATGGTCGTTCTCATATCCAAGCTGCTTCGCAAGTTCCGGTGTCAGGGCCTGTACAGACAGCCCGAGCTTTGCCGAGCTCTGCTCTCCGGATCCCTCTTCTTCCTTCGATCCGCTGCTTGCAGGATTCTCGGGACGCTCAGCAACCTTTACAGTAACCTGCTTCTGCCGGCCATCCCGCATCAGGTCAACCTTGACCTCCGTACCCGGGACGGTTTCCGCGACCGCGTTCCGAAGTTCGACGCTGTTCGTGATCTTTCGGCCGTTGAACGCCATGATCACATCACCCCGTTTGATCCCTGCTTTTTCCGCAGGCCCATCGGCGGTGACATCACCAACGAGCGAGCCATCGGTCGAGTTCAGATGAAGTGCCTTCGCAAGGTTGTCATCCACATCCTGTGGGAGCAAACCCAGGTAACCACGAGTGACTTTCCCCTTCGTGATCAACTCATCCATCACTCTCCGCGCCATGTTGATAGGAATTGCAAAGCCAATTCCGACATTCCCACCTGACGGGCTGTAGATCGCTGTATTAATGCCGATAACGTCACCATCCAGGTCTGCCAGAGCCCCACCACTGTTGCCGGGGTTGATGGATGCATCAGTCTGAATGAAGTCTTCGTAGTCGGCAAGATTCACAGATGCGCGCCCCTTCGCGCTGATAATGCCTGCCGTTACCGTGTGCATCAACTGAAATGGGTTGCCAACAGCAATCACCCACTCGCCAACCTTCACCTCGTCGGAGTTTCCAAGCGAAGCCGTGGGAAGGTCGTTCGCGTCAATCTTGATCACTGCGACATCGGTGTTCGGGTCCTTCCCCACCACCTTTGCGGTGTATTTCTTTTTATTTGCCAGGACGACGGTCAGTTTCTGGGCATCCTTCACCACATGATTGTTGGTGATGATATAGCCGTCCTTGGAGACAATCACGCCGGACCCGAGCGCATGAATCACCTGCTTCTGATTCTGCAACGGTGCTCCGAAGAACCGCTTGAAGAAATTGTCTCCAAAGAAGTCCCGGAATGGGTCATTGGTAGAGCCGAACGGGTTGTCCACGGTCGTAACCTGCTCACTGAAAATGGGAACGACTGATTCGTTCACCTTTGCCGCGGCAGACTCGAACGCGTCGCTGAATTCATTGAGCAACTCGCGCCCCTTCGGTGAAAGCGGTTGTGTACTCTCCTGCGCAGTCTTCTCCTCCTTCTGCGTACCTGCAGCCGATCCCAGCATGGAGACGAACACGATCCCGCCAACAAATCCCATGCTGAGGAGGATGCTAAATATCAGGGGAAGTTGCTTGCCTTTTATGTTCATGATTCGTACCTCTCTTTCACTCGTGTATGTTCTTCAGTTACGATTTTTTCTGAACCTGTATCTGCGCATCAGTCTTCTTGGGTTGATGCTTTACATGATGAATCCTGCGTCGGGCTGCAGTCTTCTTTGTGGCTACTTTCGCTACAGGTGTCGTCCCCTTCTTGGTGAGATGGGTCGTCTGTTTCATCACCGGCTTCGCTTCCTGCTTTTTGTCCGATGCAGACGTGCCTTGTTTCCCGACCGGGTGCGCAGCCATCCTGGGCACTTTTTGTGTTCCCGCCGGTTTCGCCGCGTGGGTCTGCTTTGAATCACTTCCGGCAAACGCGAGGGCGCTGATTAACAGTGCACCGGCCACCGTAGAGACTATTCTTGTTGCTTTCATAAAACTCCTCCTTGTAAGATTGATGTGAATGATTTGATGAAGCATTGATGTCGGCATTTATCTGAGCCAAACATAGCGGATGAACAACAACAACCCGACCGCTATCACCAGAACAATGGAAATGCGGAGCAGGGGATTTCTCACCCCCACCGAATAGAGATCAGGATTGTCTTGCGATTCCCTCCGACGTTGTTCTGACACTTGCCGACTCATGCTTGTCTTGAATCTACTCCAAGATACGAGGGCATAATTGCGGCACGATGACTCCAGGATTACAACTCTGTCATCTTCAGAGGGTTTAACGATTGACAGGATGCTGTAAAAATGAATTTCATGAGCACCAGTGTCTCATGACTCTTAGGCGGGATCAAACCGTGTCAAACGCCTTAAATGATGCGCGCGGCTATTCACAACTGAAGGGGATGATTTTCAACAATCTGACAGGAGAATGGAGAGAGAATGGTTCTCGCAGTCACGCCGGGAGGAGCGATCCGATGAATATCATGAAGGGCTGGAATGAAGCGGAAACTGTACAGTGAACTTGCTGCCTTTCCCTAGTTCGCTGATAACAGTGATGGTCCCGCCATGGGATTCTGCAATCCATCGGGCTAGGGAGAGACCGAGGCCGCTGCCACCCTTGACTCGCGTCCGGGCCTGGTCTACGCGATAGAACCGCCGAAAGATCTTATCAAGACTTTCGGGTGGAATGCCGATGCCCGTATCTTCAATGGAGGCAAACACGAGGTTGTCCTTCCGCTCGCATGTGATACGGATGTATCCGCCGGCATCACTGTACTGCACGGCGTTCGAAAGAAGAATGCGAAAGAGTTGCCGGAGGCGTGCTGCATCCCCCGCTACAACGGCAGACTCTGCCTTGGCGAGCTCCACGGCAATTGCTTTGGGTGCCGCCAGAACAATGGCGTCTTCATACAAATCACGGATAATGGCGTCGAGTTGAACAGGCTCACGCTGGACGGCGATCTGTCCCGCGTCTGCCTTTGCCAGGGTGAGGAGGTCATCAATGATGTGCGACATCCGCACGGTTTCTTCGAGATATGTCGTAATCAACTCCTGCATCTCTTCGCGGGAAAGCGACCTCGCAAGGGCAAGCTCCGACTCACCCTTCATGATGGTGAGTGGCGTCTTCAGCTCGTGGGCGACGTTCATCGAAAACTGCCTCATCTCTTCAAACGACGCCTGCAGTCGCGAGATCATTCCATTCATCGTGGTGATGAGGGTGCCCAGTTCATCGTCAACCTTGCGTTCGGGAATCCGCTCGTTCAGGTTCTGCACGGTAATCCGGTTTGCCATGGAGGAGATCTGCCTGATCGGTCGAAGGATCATACCCGCCATCAGCCATCCTCCGGAGAATGCAACGAAGAGTACGACGGGTGCAAGAACACCGAAGATTGAAACCAGATTCCTCAGAACCGCCTGGGTCGCACCTTCCGTATAGCCCACATTGATGACGAATGGATCAACGCGGCGCGAGGCAACCCTGAACATGCCTTCCGGTGGCACGTGCAGCGTTCTCACGACACGTTCTGTTGTCCGCAGTTGAACGGACGAGAGAATCAACTCGCCACGGTCGTCGGATTCGTACAGAATTCCACCCTCCGTCGTGGTGAGCATGACAATGTAATTCCGCGGGCTTGCGGCGAAGTGGTCGGTAATCCGGTCTTCAATATCCTCCGAGAGTGAATCGAGCGATGAGCGATCGTTCAACCGTGACCGCTCAATGTCGACGATCTGTGCGATCCAGTCGACCTCCTCGCTCAGGTTCTGGTCGAGTCTTGACGCCAGCAGATGCTCGAGATAGACATACACACTCCAGCCGAACAAGGTAAATGCCACGAGCAAGAGGACGGAATACCAGAAGGCCAGGACGAACTGAACGGACTTAATCCTCTGAAGCAGGCCCATTGGACGGTTCCTTCAAAACATAACCTGCCCCCCGGACGGTCTGAATAAGTTTGCTATGTGCACCGTCGTCAATCTTGCGTCGCAACCGGTTGATCATGACATCGACGACATTGGTCTCGCTGTCGAAGTTGATGTCCCAGATGTGTTCCATCAGGATGATACGGGACAGAACGCGATTCTTGTTCCTGATGAGATACTCCAGCAACTCAAACTCCTTGCCCGTGAGGAAAATTTCCCTTCCTCCCCGCTCCACGTGACGGCCAATCAGGTCCACCGTAAGATCTCCCACAGAAAGGACCGACGATTGCACCTCTGTTGAACGTCTTCTGACGATGGCGCGTACGCGAGCGAGAACCTCTGAAAATGAGAACGGCTTGGGCAGATAGTCGTCTGCACCGAGGTTGAGCCCTTTCACACGGTCATCCACCTCGCTCCTGGCGGAAAGAATAAGCACCGGCGAGTTCACGTGTGCCGCGCGTATATCCTTTAAGACCTCAATCCCATCCTTCTTCGGCAGCATGATGTCGAGAATGATCGCATCGTAGGGCTCGGACCTGGCAAGGAGCGATCCGTTCTCCCCATCCGCTGCAACGTCGACAGAATATGCCTCCGACTGGAATCCCTTTTTCAGGAATTGCGAGACTCTCTTTTCGTCCTCGACAATCAGAATGCGCATGTGAAGTCACTTCAAGCTACTGGTTGAAAGATACGTGTTCCTCCGCTCGTTGTCCAGCGGCCATCGGTCCACCTCCGGCAAAAAAGGCAACGACCCGGCGCACGCTGATTTTTTCCCTGTCCTGGACTGAACAGAATATCGAACCTGCTTCAACTGCGATGCTCCGTTCATGAGCGGTCCTCGACAGTTCCTTACATTATTGAATCGGCGTTGGCAATTTGAATGGAAACCGCTGCAATATCCAACGGGAATGGCCGGTCAGGACTGGAAGGTGGGACAAGGCATACACAAGCAACGGCGGGCAATACTTTGCTTTTCATCGGATTGTTTCTACATTTCTGCACTCCATTCCTGTCGGCGTCGAAGTGGAGATGTTGGAAAAGCAGATGAAACGGAGAAGGAACATGCCGAAACTTGTTGACCGATGGCGCGGCGCGTGGCGGATTCGCTTCTTCAGAGATCAGTTCTTCATCTCAATCCTGGCGCTGGTTGTAGCGGTTGTTCTCTTGAGAGTATTTCTGGACTACATCGAGACACGCGATGGCGTCACCTTGTGGGATCCCCTCACCTCGGTCCTCCCCCCACTGGATTTCAAGTGGATAACGCTCAGTCTAGTGTACTCCGGGTTGCTGCTTGGTCTTATATCTCTTTCCCTTTACCCGTATGCCTTCCTGCTTGTTGTCCGGTCATTGGTGGTACTGATCCTCCTGCGCATCACGTGTTTGTTTCTCCTTCCTCTAAATCCTCCTCCCGGCATCATTCCCCTGGCTGACCCGCTTATTCAGTGGCCGGGACCTCACGCCGTGCTCACGCATGATCTGTTTTTTTCCGGTTATGTCGGTACCTTGGCCCTGCTGGCATTTACAGCGCAATGGAAGGACCTCCGGATTATTTTCTCCTCTGCCGCGTTTGTTGTCTCGATCCTGTTGCTTCTCCAGCACACCCACTATACCATTGATGTTGTTGCCGCCCCATGTTTTGCCTACGCCGCGTACGGAATAGCCAAGTGGATCACGGTGGTAGAGGTCTCCCCGCCATTAACGGGCGCACGGGGCGATACGCCGGTGGCTCACAAATGAATATTGTGTAATGTGCCTCGATCATGGCTGGAGTGTTATCGGCCCCACCCCGTTTACTCAACCTGCTTTGCGCAATGGTGTTTGATTGAAAAGAACTGTTGCCAGAACAATCGAAAGCCGAGATACCAGCGTTCTTCACCTTAACAGTTGAGTGCGGGGGAGTTGTATTCGTACGTGACTACCGAAAGCAATCGAATCAGGAGATATCAGTGTGACACCAATGACCACAAGCGCAGGAAGTCGGTCGCCACTCCGAAGAGAGTGTGGGAACAAACGCGAACGCGCCCACGGAAGAACCAAGCCGCAGGCGCATCTCAGGAAACAAATCGCGAACTCAGGAAGCAGTTTGCATCATCGGGACTTGTGTTCTCCCCGCCTTAAAGAACTTCGTCGTAATCAATTCGATCAGCACGCCGTAAATCATGCCTAGAAGTATCGTCATGACGAACATTGTCAGCTTGGTGTATTTGAGGATTCTCAGGTGCCATCAGTCCGCTGAAAGCAAGTGGAATACTGACCAGAGATCCCATCACCAACCCGTGGAGTGTCCAGTGTCCGAGCTTCAATACGCTGATCCCAATGGCAAAACCCAGTAGAGTCCGTTCCGCGATAATCTGATACGCAATGGGCATTGGCAGTCCTCCACCGCTCGACGCCAGCCCAAAGCATACAAAACCAAACAACAGACCTGAGAGCGTTGCGACAATGAGTCGCTTTGCATTGACCATAATTGGCACCTTCCTGTTTTGCGTAAGTGAAATGAGCGCGACTACGTCCCGCGTTGAGAGAGTCTGAAAAACACGAACGGGGCGACAACCGTCCACAAGAGAACCACGGCCCAGAGTCTCCCCTCAAGAATATTGTAATCATGCAGCAACCTGGTCCATGGATGCCCCATCACGTAGTGACCGAAGAGAAACTCGAAACACACTGTCATCCCGAGCCAGATGAATCCGATGCGCCATGCCTGTGTCGCGGTAGGGATCGGCCACAGACGCGACATGCCCCAGATGATGAGAGCGAACGCCATGATACCGGTCAGCGTCGAAATTTGATGCGCGGCGAGATCTCCCGCCGATGGTCGATATACCATCTCCCGCAAGGCACCATTAATGATTGCCGTAATAGCCAACGCAAACCAGCCAAGAATATACTTCCAGATCATTGTCCTGGTTCCATTCTGTATTTGAGGTCCCGACCTTTCTGGGGTTGCACAGACGCCGTCCTAAAATAGCATTCCCACGAAGAGGAGCGGCGGAAAACAGAAGAATCGGTTCTCTTTCTCATGGTCTTTGAAACTCTGCGGCTTGTTACTCGCGTAGAGCCCGAACCCAAAAGGCCATTGGACACTGATAAAGATCGGGACGTTAGAGATTTCCACATCAAACTGATACCCGAGTCGCATCTCGTTCCACACATCGAAGCTTCTGTAATACTTTCCCTCGTTCTTTTCATAGAAGGAATCGTACGCGGGCCACAGCTGATACTCAACATGAAGGTTCTTCCAGAGGAATCTGCGGTACCCCGCGATACATCCAGGAGCATGTGTACTTCCGAAGTCATACCTGATGTTCATATACGACAACCCGACAATGAGCTCGTCCTTCGGGGTAAATTGATACCCATACTGAAGGGCATAAATGTGGATAAACGGAGACAATGGGCTGATCTCAAGTGCGTGCTTGCAGGTTCCGGCACTGTCTGTGCAATCGAGTCCGACGGCCATCGCCATCTCCATACTCAGGAGGATGACCGGCGTCATGAGCACAACAGCGAGCGATTCGTTGTCGTCGGTTCATACGCAGCCCTGTCGATTGATTGTACATGTTATCAGGACACAATCCAGAGAGGTTCTTTGACAGACACTCCTTGTTCTTTGGAACGGAGAATCTGCAACTCATATCTTCATGCACACTTACGGAATTCCGTGAGTCAGACTCAGCATTAAGCCCTTGCGCTACAGCTTTGTATCATTGGCGAAGACTTCAATCTCGACCCCATGATCAATGACACAGGTGTTTGATCCGAACTTCAGCACCTGGAAAACGAACCAAAGATCACCACTTCCGCTTGATACCCCTCCGAGAAACAATAGGGCTGAGAAGAATTTCTGTTCGACGGACCCGAGCGAATAATAGAGAGCGATCCCAACAAGCCCAAATACCATTGTCGGCGCAAGAGCGTAGAAGATGTACTGATTTCTTCCCATCAGTGCGTCCACCTTGCACATCACGACAAGCCATTGCGCTTTGAAACTGATCTTCACCGGTTCAACATACAGTAATGCCGCGGCACCATGGATTCCTTCGTGGATAACAATGAGCCCAAATGCTGCCACGACAATGACCAACACGTTCACCCCACCCTTCGGCACTTGAACATTCCATATTCCCCTAAAGATGAGCACGTAAAGCCCAAGGGCAATGAGGAGTGCGATGCCATTCATGAGCACCGTGTTGGCCCTGACTGTCGCGATGCGGTTCACGCCCCTCCCGTTCGTCCGAGATATCGAGGCACCTTCCCACTGTAATCCAGCCATTGCTGACCGAACCTAGCTTCCAGGAACCTCTCCTCTTTCAGTATGATCCGATGATGAATCCCGATCGTAATCATACACAAAAGAAAATTCACGATAAGCGGAGAATACAGACAAGACCCTACACATGCCATGAAACCACCAAGATAGAGCGGATTTCGGGTGATGCGATAAATCCCCCGGGTCTTAAGTTCAGTCGCTTCTTCAGGAAGACCCACCGACAGAGACCGGCCGAGATAAACAAAGCCGAGAACGACGAACGCAAGTCCCGCGACGCCAAGCAATATTCCAAGCTGCTCTGTGAGAAGACTGTCGTAGACCAAAGCACCTCCAAGGCGCTGCTTCAGCAGAGGAAGCAGCAGGCAGAGCGCCATGCAGGTCTTGCCCAGGACAAGAATTGTAACCGGTACAGGACTTTTTCCAATGGGATCCATGACTATCCGAATCAGGAGAATGAATACGTGATGAGAATTGGCGCGCACAACTGCCACTGCATGCGTCACGGTCGCCGTCGCACGGTCCCGAGGCCTGTGATCGTCTGATTGATCACGGGTGGATTCCCGTCATAGGTGATCGTCCCCATTCCGGAAATGAACGCATCAAGTTGTTGCGTAACGTTCACATCGACGTTTCCGGTTCCGGAGATTGACGCAAAGCAGTGCGAACAGCTGAAACCAAAATTCCGAATGTTTCCCGCTCCGACTATTTCAACTATCTCCCTTGTTGCACTACCGGTGAGGGCAACAGTGCCGGCTCCGGTAATCCTGCACACGATTGTATCTGTTTGGATCGCTGATGTCGTCTGGAAATCCGCGCTGCCCACGGATTCGAGCAGCCGGATGCTCCGCATGGACGCGTGTACATTGAGAGTGATATTGTTGTATGAGCCATTTTGCAGACCGACAACAAGAACACCGTTGTCCACGGACGTCAGGACACGATCAATGATATTGTCGTCCGCCTCGATCACGAGTGCATCGGCGGAATCCTGCTCGATGAAGACCTTCGCAAAGCTTGTTACTCGGATTCCTGAAAATGTCCCGACAGCGCGTGGCACGGATACCAGCCTTCCCGACCCTGTGATCTGGTTGGATCCGGTAATGGTCTCATTCTTTGAACAGCTTGCAAACAAGACTGCCATGACAAATCCAAGTATGGCGGGCGATTTCAGATATGTATTACTCATGATTACTCCTTTGGTCACCATAAAACAAAACGGCACGCTGTTCCGGGTTTCGCATCAAGAATCGTGATAAGAACCAAGAACAATGTGCCGCTGTTACCGTCCTGAGTTTACGCAAGCTGCCGAAGCAAGTTTCAGTTCAAGCCTGCGGTTAAGGGCTGCAAACCCATATTGAAACTCAGGCTACATCACATTGGAAGCCAGACGCTATTTTCACAGAGCCACGGTCGGACCGACGTGTTTTCAAATCCAACCGCTCTCCATCTCCGGCGAGAAGCGGACGATCTGAATCCGAGGACTGCCACCGTGGTCAGGAGATAACATCATTGGCCACTTTATTCATATACAATGATGCTGTTCCTCCGACCCCAACCCTCTGCCCTAATTCCCGGATATCAAGCCGGCTCGTCAATCCATCCCTGTGCCAGTGTTTCTTGCATCCACATAGGTTCAGAAGCACGCACTGCGCAGGTACACCGTTTTTGTCCACAGTTGGATGGAGGAGTGAGGCTCATGTCGTCCTGGTGGTACTGGAACTTAATATCGCATTTGGGCACTGAAACTGCAACGAGTGCGAATATCCGCTTCCGGGTTTGCGGGGGAGATTCGGGATCACCATCCACCTTGTGAATGGCCCGGTTTTTCTCAAATACGTGACGCGAATCTCATCGAACAAATCGCATTGTGCATTTTTGCTCCGAGTTTCATATCTTCTCGATGCAATCCTGTTCTTACAATAAGAAACAACTTCTACGGAGGCCGCATGAACGGGTCGGAGCACCTTGATGTGGACGCGATTCGGAAGCATTTCGTCTTTCCGGAAAGCAGGCAGGTGGTGACCAACAATGCGGCCAGCACGCAACCTCCCCGCGAGCTCGTCGAGCTCTACCGGTCACTGGCCCCGGACTATGACAACGTCCACCGCGGCCAATCTGACGCTTCGAAAACGATGACCATGCTTTTCGAGGACTCCTACGACACCATCGCACGCTTCATCAACGCACCCTCACGACGGAACATCGCAGTCTACCGAAACACGACGGAAGCCAATAACGCCGTCATGTATTCCCTCATGACGGAGTTCAGGGACGGAGACAATATCGTGACGACCATGATGGAGCACAACTCGAACTATGTTCCGTGGTATGGACTCTGCAAGGAGATACTCCCAAAATTTGGCATCCATGTCGAGTACAGACTTGTTCGTTTCGATCAACACACAGGCGAGCTCGACCTTTCGCACATGGATTCGCTTGTTGACGACAGGACCAAGCTGGTTTGTTGCACGGGCGCTTCAAATTTCTTTGGCACAAAGAACCCGCTTCAAGCGATAAGGGAAATTTCCTCGTCGAGTGGATACGTGCAGCCGCAAGGGGAGCGTAGCTCGTATCTTTTGGTTGACGCGGCCCAGCTTGCCCCATCGACCTTTGTGGACGTACAGAACCTTGACGTGGATTTCCTCTCGTTCTCCTTTCATAAGATCCTCGCTCCATTTGGCATTGGTGTCCTCTATGCGAAGGAGAACATTCTGGAGTCCGCCCGACCGTTCCTGTACGGCGGTGACATGATTGCCGATGGTATGGTGACACCGGAACGGGTGAGTTATAATGTTCTCCCATGGAAATTCGCGGCCGGGACCCCCAATATCCTGGGGACCATCGTTTCCGCCCAGGCGATTCGGATCCTCCTTGATCTCGCGTTACATCCCGACCGACACGTATTCTTCCGGAGAACCACACCAATCGAGAGCCTTCATGTGAGGAGCGCAATGGAGCGCATCACCCGGTACACGCAGTCATTGACACAACGAGCAATGGAACTTTTGTCGCGGATTCGGGGCATCGAAATCTACGGACCGACGGACGTCAGGAGAAGGACTTCTCTCGTATCGTTTAATGTGGAGGGCAGGAATCCGATGGAACTTGCTGAAGAACTGAACTCCATGGGTGTGGAGTCACGCGCAGGTTGTCATTGCGCGACGCTGGCCCATCATGCATTGCACCTTGACCCACCCGCAAGCTGTCGGCTGAGTTTCTACCTGTACAACACCCTGGCTGAGGTCGAGTACGCCGTGTCCGCCCTCGAGGCAATCGTCCACGATTCCGAGCGACCGAAATTCCGACCAGCGATGGCAGTCCGCCAATGAAAGGTTTCGGCCAGGCCTGCCTTTCCCGGTCTCTTGACTCCCTCTCTATTATTTTTCCATCTCACCAATTCGTGAAATGCCCGAGAAAACCCAACGACATGTTGTGGCTGTCCCCTTGGCGCTATTGCACGAGGTTGTCGGACACCTCGTCAGGAAACCTTATGTAAATGACGTAACTGTCACCGAGCCGGATTGGCCGTGTGAAGCCATTCACGTGCACTCTGCGCAGCTCATTCCTCACCCGCTCGGGGTACGTCCCGATGTCTACTGCGCCCAGGAATCTCCCCTGCTCACCGGATGAGCCAACTGTCATCTGCTTCGATATCACGTCGAAGGCTATGCCGTTCAGCAGTGCATACAACGAATCCGCCGCTTGGAGTCGGGAGGACACCAGTTCGCCAAGCGTCATCACGATCGGTTCTTGCACTTGCACATCGAACAGATAGTGAATCCAATGGCCATCCGGCATGGTATCGTTGGCAATCGTGCTGAAGCGCCACTGCTTCATCAAGGCAATTGCCGTTGAATCCCATTGTGGGTCCGCACCCGATTTCAATATATGGACTTCAGCGACCCTCCCGTCATGCAGAACCCTGAACAGAACCCCCAGCTTCACGCCTCTGGTGGAAGCGGGAGTTACAAGTGGCGGAAGAGGAGATACCTTGATAAGTTCCTGCCTCGGCACCATGACTCCCGTCTCGTGAATACCGATGCATCCCGACAACAGAAGAAGGACAGTGAGTGCTATCGTACCAACGATGTTGTGCATATCTCGCCTCCTTGCGTTTCGATTCCACAACAATGAAACTCTGGAGACTGTTGCCGCAGGACGCGGTAAGGGATGGTGGAGAGAGTCGGGGCGGTTCCTTTCGCCATGACCGATCGCACCGCATCACGCGGAAGCAGGAATTGGAGAAACTGATTCACACCCTCAGATGGAAGATACATCCGTTGCGGCCCGATGTCAATATCGAATAGTTCAACAGTTGCTTGAGAATTGTGTAGAACGCGTTGAACGATCCAGCAGACAACGACAACCCGCTATCCATGTGAAAGTACTCACCTTAGCTCGCTTGTCAATCCGTTCCCCCTGTTGTAGCGGTCAACGGAAGTGCGAAACAAAAAAACTCATTGAATAATTTGTCCGGGCGACTGATGTCACTTATCCATCCGAACACGGAGGCTGCATTGTGAACATCCGGTCAGTCGGAGTCCTCATTGCCGCTGATATTCCATTGGGGCAGTATACAGTGCTCTGGTCAAATTCGGATTCACGGATGGTGGTGGACAAAACCACGTAGCACAACTGTGGCACGCAGTCGCTCGAATCCGTCCGGAACATTCTGCACATGAAGTATGTTCCAATCCTCGGAGAACAGCAAAGCACGAGACTGACGCCGACTACTACTGGAGCCAGCAATATATTGAAAATGGACTGAAATGTTCTCCATCGGCTCACTTGTACACACAACCATCCCTACCTACACGCACAGGAGTATGCCAATGAGTAAGAAGATCGGTATCCTCGGTTCTGGCCAGGTTGGACAGACACTTGCCAATGGCTTTATCAAGCACGGATACGAAGTCATGATCGGGACGAACACCGCGAGCAAGCGCGACGAGTTGAGATCGAAGACAGGCGGCAAAGCAAAGGTGGGCTCGTTTGAAGAAACGGCGAAGTTCGGGGAGATCGTGGTGCTGGCAACCAAAGGCACCGCTGCCGAGGCGGCTCTGAAGTCGGCAGGAGTTGCCTACCTGAGGGGCAAGACTGTCATCGATGCCACCAACCCCATCGCCGATGCGCCTCCGGTGAATGGCGTGATACAATACTTCACATCGCTGAACGACTCGCTCATGGAACGGTTGCAGAAACTGGCGCCCGATGCCCGCTTCGTCAAGGCTTTCAACAGTGTCGGCAATGCCTTCATGATCAACCCCGACTTCAACGGCGTCAAGCCGACCATGTTTATCTGCGGCAACCATGACGGAGCGAAAGGAGAAGTCAAGTCAATCCTTGACCAGTTCGGGTTTGAAGTTGAAGACATGGGAAAAGTCGAGGGGGCGCGGGCAATTGAGCCCTTGTGCATGCTCTGGTGCATTCCGGGATTCCTCACCAATCATTGGACTCACGCGTTCAAGCTGCTAAAGAAGTGACCCGTTGGAGGTAAGGAGTTTATTTGATGTTGAAGTACCTGGCCTCGGGATGATGAACGACGATCGCGTTCGTGCTTTGCTCCGGCTCAAGTGAAAACTCATCGGTCAGTCGAACGCCGATTCGTTCTCCGTCAAGAAGCTCAAAGAGCTTTGTTTGATCTTCGAGATTGGGACAGGCCGGATAGCCAAAGCTGTAGCGTGATCCCTGATAGCCCTGGGAGAAAAGACGCTTGATCTCTTTTGCATCCTTGCCGGCAATGCCGAGTTCTTCGCGAATCTTCCTGTGCATCAATTCCGCAAGAGCCTCGGCAGATTCAACACTCAATCCATGGAAATAGAGGTAGTCTTTGTAGTTGTTGGAGGAGTACAGTGTTGCCGAATGTTCTGATGCGACCTTCCCCATTGTCACAAGTTGAAATGCCACAACATCCACTCGTCCGGAATCCACGGAAGCAAAGTAATCGGCGAGGCAGAGGAATCGATCATTGGTCTGGCGCGGGAAGGTGAACCTCAAACGCTCGGTCTTCAGGTCATCCTCATAAATGATGAGGTCGTCACCCTTGGACTGACACGGGAAATACCCGTACACCGCACTGGGCTGGAGCAATTTGTCGTCCTTGGTTTTCGACTTTAGTGCGTCATAGTCGGGGTAGATTTTCTCTTCAAGGAGCTTTCGATACTCGTCCTCCTTCATCTTCCCTTTCCGCACTTGCCACTGCCCCCGGATGAGGGCGACCTCGTTCACATATTTGAAGACGTCATCAAGAGGAATACTCTCCAATACCTTTGTTCCCCGGAACGGGGGCCTTGGGATTTCCACATCGGTCCGCACTCTTGACCGGACACCGGGAGCTCCAACGTTGTATCTACCATCCTCCTTCTGGGCCAGCGCCATCTTCGCTTCCGTGCCGGTCAGCTTGTCGATTTCTTCGTCGACATCGGTCGCAGCCGGTAGATACTCGAGGTTTCCATCGGCAACCTTCTCCATAAAGTGCAATCCGTCAAACGCATCATTCGCGTAATACACTCTGCCCTTGTAGATGGCACGCATGTCCTGTTCAACATACCTCCGCGTGAGAGCCGCACCACCAAGCACAACGGGAATGGTGATGCTCCGCTCGTTCATGACTTCGAGATTCTCTTTCATGATCAGGGTTGACTTGACAAGGAGCCCGCTCATTCCAATAGCATCAGCATTATGCTCGTTGGCTGCGTGAAGCATTGTTTCAATCGCACACTTGATCCCGAGGTTGACGACCTTATACCCGTTGTTAGTGAGTATGATATCAACGAGGTTCTTGCCGATATCATGGACATCGCCCTTCACCGTCGCAATCACCATCGTTCCCTTGGACGTTGAGTCGGCCTTGTCCATGAATTTCTCAAGGTAGGCGACCGCAGATTTCATCACCTCCGCCGACTGCAGTACAAACGGGAGTTGCATTTGTCCGCTCCCGAACAATTCTCCCACCACTTTCATTCCATCAAGGAGAATCTTGTTGATGATATCAAGGGCAGAGTATTTCTTGAGGGCTTCGTCGAGATCGACCTGCAATCCAACCTTATCGCCATCGATGATACGGTTCTTTAACTGTTCCTCGACGGTGCCAGCCCTGACCGCTTTTTCTTTTTTCTCCCCTTTCTTACCGGCATAGTACGCCATCAACTCCGTAAGAGGGTCATAAACCACCTTGATCGTCTTGGATGAGTCGCTGCCCACTCTGTCCTTCTGGTCAGACAGGAATGCCTGACCTACCTGTGATGATCAAATGAGACAATGGTTGGCGGGAAGAGCACTACTGATTGATGGTACAAGAGCTAACCAACTGCCTCTTCGAATTTCCGTTCGTCGAATATGAGTTGTCGGGAGAGATCCCTCCCCTTTTCCTCGATCTTGTACAGGGGCATGATTTTCGACGCGTGGACGATAGCCATATCGAGACCGGCCTCAATGGCATAGTGCAGAAATACACTGTTCAGTACATGCCGGAGATGCGGCGAAAGCCCGAACGAAACGTTGCTGACGCCGAGACTGGTCTTGACATCCGGCAGCTCCTTCTTGATGAGCCGGATTGCCTCGATGGTTTCCATCCCCGACCGTCGGAATTCCTCATCACCGGAGCCAAGCGTAAACGTCAGCGTGTCGAGAATCAGATCGTGCGGCCTCATCCTGTACTTGTTGACGACGAGATCGTAGATCCTCTTTGCGATGGCCAGCTTTGCCCCGGCAGTCTTCGCCATACCCTTCTCATCGATGGTGAGAGCAATGACTGCCGCACCGTACTTCTTGCATAACGGCACAACTTTGTCAATGCGTTCCTCGCCGTCTTCAAGATTGATGGAATTGACGATGGCCTTCCCTCCGATGAGCTGGAGTGCTTCCTCGATGACCGGCGCTTCCGTGGAGTCGATGACAATGGGCAGTGTGACCTGCGTATTGAACCGGAAGATAATCTCCCGCATGTCCTTTGCTTCATCCCTGCCAACGTACGCCGCACACACATCAACCATATGAGCACCTTCTTTCACAGCCTCACGCCCCATAGCCACGATGCCCTCCCAATCCTCCTTCGCGAGCAGTTCGCGGAACAGCTTGCTGCCGTTGGCGTTCGTCCGCTCTCCAATCAGTACCGGCGGCGGGTCAATGTGCATTGGAGCAGACTGGTAGAGACTTGACACGCTTGGGATGAAATCAATAGTGCGCGCTTTGGGAGCAAGTCCGCCAACCGCTTCAACGAGCTGCCGAATGTGTTCAGGTGTTGTGCCGCAGCATCCCCCCACAACACTGACCCCGAGGTCTTTCACATAGTGCGACAGATATTTGACAAGCTCTTCCGGCGTCAATTTATAATGTGCATGTCCGCCGATATTTTCAGGAATACCCGCGTTCGGCATCACGAACACGGGCTTCGGGCTGCTCGAGCACAGCACGCGCACGTGCTCTGACATCTCCGCCGGGCCGGTAGCGCAGTTCATTCCGATGATGTCAACATCATAGGGTTCAAGCGTGGTCAGAGCTGCGGAGATCTCCGTTCCCAGCAACATCGTCCCCATTGTCTCGACGGTAACGGAGGTAATGACCGGAACCCTCCGTCTCGCTTCTTCAAAATACTCGAAGATGCCATAGAGTGCGGCCTTCACCTGCAGCATATCTTGGGATGTTTCCACGCACAGCAGATCAACTCCACCGTCAACCAAACCCCTCGCCTGCTCTTTGTACGATGACGCCATCTCCTTGAACTTGATATGCCCCAGCGACGGCAGTTTTGTGGTTGGACCCATCGAACCGGCGACAAATCTGGGACGATTCAACGTCGAGAACTCGTTCGCGACCCTCCTGGCCAGTTGAGCGGCCCTAAGATTAATCTCATAGGCACGATCGGCGAGATTGTATTCCGCAAGAACTATGGATGTTGCCCCGAACGTATTGGACTCGACGACATCAGACCCTGCAGTATAGTAGTCAACGTGAATCTTTTCAACTGCGGAGGGTTTAGAGAGGATAAGATATTCGTTGCACCCGTTGTACTGTTCGCCGCCGAAGTCATCAACGGTGAGACCCTGGTTCTGGAGATGTGTTCCCTGGGCACCGTCGAAGACGATGATCTTTTCCTTAAGGAGATCGAGGAATGATTTCATGGATGTTTCACCACTTGGTGTCTCAGCGACTTTGCGGTCGAGCATACAAACAACAACGGCGAGCCTCGTGCTCGCCGTCCACACATTCGGAGGGAGCGTCCGTCAATTATTGGAAATCATCTCGGGTATCACACCGGAAACAAAAGCTAGGGAACACAATCCGCACGCATTGCTCCTCGTGCTGAACCGGAGAATGTGCTCTCCAAATTCCTTGTTTTTGACAACGTTGTACATCTTCGGTTCAATAATGTGCATGACACTTCCCCCATCCGGCCTGATCAGGACGTCTTCCCCCTTGTTCTCTGACGACAAAAAGCTACCATCTTGACGAACGACAATGTCAAACTCTTTGCCGTTCTCATTGTTGATGACGGCATTGACCTCCAGCCCCTGATAGCTCACGATAATATGGCCTTCGCGGTCATCATCCTGGTGGCGGAGTGAGTTCCGATCATTCATCCAATTCCCTTCGAGGTAGAACCTTCCATCGAAGTAGATCTTGGGGTCGGCATATTCCACAACCGATTCAGGGCTGTAGCCTTCGATGTTGCCGACACTCCCGCGGAGATATCCCGCAAACAACTCGGGCGTGGCTTTGAAGGTCACAACCCCCGTCCGATCGGCCTCATGCACCGGCTCCATGACGAGAGGAAGCTCATCTACTATGCCGGCGCCGTATAGCAACGATTGTATGGACTGCTCCATCGCGCTGTAATTTCCTTCACCGGCGACCGAACAACGGACGAAACCATCCTTATCGACGAGATGTTTCGTCGGCCAGACGCGGTTGCCGTAACTCGACCAGATCATCGACTCATTATCCATAACCACGGCATACTCAACCCCCAGTCGTTCTATCGCCCGCCGAACAAGTCCGGGGTTCTTGCCAAAGGGAAATTTGGGAGTGTGAACTCCCACCACAACAAGTCCATACGGATTGTACCGCTTATGCCATTCCTTCAGATACGGCATGGCACGAAGGCTGCTGCAATCTGTGTAGTCCCAGAAATCAAGCAGGACCACGCGACCCCGTAGCGCCGTCACCGGGACGGGCTCCGAGTTGAACCAAAAATCCCCGTAGAGTTCCCGGGCCGGAATCTGATGGGTGTGAAACTCTTGAATTGTCATCCTCTTTTACCTCACGAGCAAAGACATCTCAAAAAATATATCCAAAAGAGGTCTGAATAGCAAGGTTGCTTAGTTGGTAGGTTTCCAGATGTAGTTTCCCTTCCGGTCAATATAGCCCCAGTGTTTTCCAATCTCGACTCGTGCAATGCCGCCATGAAATCCCCACGCATATTCAAACCGCGGCGCAATGATTAACTTTCCGTGCGTGTCAATGAATCCCCATCCGCCATCCGCGAACACGGCGGCCAACGAATCAGAATACAGCGATGCATTTGAATAGCATGGTTGAATGGTAACGTCACCCATCCTGTTGATGTATCCCCATGCACCGCCTTTCTTCACGAGTCCGAATCCGCAGGAGAAGTCACGAGCATCCTCGAAGATGGTATCGATGACCAACTTCCCCCCACGGTCGATATACCCGTACTTTCCACCAAGGCGAACCCACGCAACCCCATCCGAAAATGCACCGACGCGATCAAAGGCCGGTGGGATGACGATCGAGCCGCTTGAATCGATAAACCCTCTGCGTCCGTTCACAATCACGTTGGCAAGCCCTTCGGAAAAATTCCCTGCTCCCTCAAACTTAATCGGAATGACTTCCTCTCCTTTCGTGTTGATGAACCCGTATTTTGTGTCGAGTGCGAAAAAGAAGATGCTGCGTTGCTGGGAGATCCAGGCTCTGCCTTCAGAGAAATTGCCGACATCGTGGAATGCCGGCTCCACAATAACGTGTCCCGCAGTGTCAATGAAACCCCATTTCCTGCTGCTGAAGAATCCCCCATCGTCGCGCACCTTCGCATATCCCTCATGAAACCCCTCACACTCATCGAAGTCAGGCTCCATTGCCACACTCCCGTCGCTGCGAACATACATTCTCGAGACATAACGGGACAGAGTGCCGTTTGCCCCGGCCTCCCCCATCTTGACCAATGCACGACCGTTGGAGAATGAGGAGGCGTAATCATAACGCGGAGGGATTACGACTTTGCCGGTCCGTTCCATGAAACCGCGCTTTGAATTAACGACAATCGGGTAGAGTGTTGTTGAATCCTGACCGAGGCCATCATACGGAACTGCGAGCGTTGCAAGGAACAAAATGAGGCGACACGCACCCTGGCCCGCTGAGGCACGCTTCATCGCATCATCTTCTTGTACTTTATCCGATGAGGACGATCGGCTTCGATGCCAAGTCGGCGTTTGCGATCCTCTTCATACGAAGTGAAGTTGCCTTCGAACCAGACCACCTTGCTCTCTCCTTCGAATGCCAGAACATGTGTTGCCACGCGGTCGAGGAACCAACGATCGTGCGTGATCACCACTGCACAACCGGCAAAGTTGAGCAGCGCATCTTCCAGAGCGCGCAGTGTGTTGACATCGAGGTCGTTCGTTGGTTCGTCGAGCAGTAACACGTTTGCTCCTTCCCTCAACACCTTCGCCAGATGGACACGGTTTCGCTCCCCTCCTGAGAGCACGCCCACGTTCTTCTGCTGGTCTGTACCGCTGAAGTTAAACCGTGCGACATATGCGCGGGAATTCACTTCACGGTTGCCCAGTTTGATGAGATCCTCGCCGCCGGAAATCTCCTGCCAGATGGATTTTGCCGGATCAAGAGGTCTGTTCTGATCGACATAGGCCAGCTTGACGGTATCACCGATCCTGATTGTGCCGGAATCGGGCTTCTCCTGACCCGTGATCATCCGGAAGAGTGTTGTCTTCCCGGCACCATTCGGTCCGATGATACCAACAATGCCGCCGGGCGGAAGCGAGAAATTCAAATCCTCGTACAAGAGGTTATCACCGTATGCCTTTGACACCTGGTGCGCTTCAATGACGAGATTGCCAAGCCTTGGCCCTGGAGGGACATAGATCTCAATTTCCTCGTTGCGTTTGTCCTGTTCATCTGAAAGCATTTTCTCGTAGGCGGAAATGCGGGCCTTGCTCTTGGATTGTCGACCCTTTGGATTCATGCGAATCCACTCAAGCTCACGCTCCAGTGTCTTGACACGCTTTGACTCCTGCTTCTCCTCCACTGCAAGTCGTTGCTGCTTCTGTTCCAGCCATGACGAATAGTTCCCCTTGAACGGGATTCCCTCTCCGCGGTCAAGTTCAAGAATCCATCCGGCAACGTTGTCAAGGAAGTAACGATCGTGCGTAACGGCCAGGACCGTGCCCTTGTATTGCGCGAGGTGTTGTTCAAGCCACGCCACTGATTCGGCATCCAGGTGATTCGTCGGTTCATCGAGCAAAAGCACGTCGGGTTCCTGCAGAAGCAAACGACACAACGCCACGCGACGGCGTTCACCGCCCGAGATTACCGAGACAAGAGTATCACCAGGCGGACAGCGGAGTGCATCCATCGCCTGTTCGAGCCTGCTGTCCAGATCCCATGCGTTCAGATGGTCGATCTTCTCCTGAAGCTTCGCCTGTTTCTCCATCAGCACGTCGAAGTCAGCGTCCGGTTCAGAGAACTGTGCGCTGACGGTTTCATACTCCTTCAACAAGGTGACAGTCTCCTGCGCACCTTCCTCAACAACTTCGCGCACAGTTCTCGCCGGGTCGAGTTCAGGTTCCTGAGGAAGGTACCCGAACGTGATTCCCTTTTGCACCGTTATCTCGCCGAGATGATCCTTGTCGACACCCGCAACAAGTTTGAGGAGCGAGCTCTTTCCGGAGCCGTTGAGACCAAGGACACCGATCTTCGCACCGTAAAAGAACGAAAGGTAGATATCCTTGAGAACCTGCTTGTTGGGCTTGTAGACCTTCCCGACGCCCACCATCGAGAAGATGATTTTGTTGTCGCTCATGAGTATGATTGCGTTGCTGATGTGAGTGCGGCGCGTTTCATCTACAATATACCAATAGCATCCGCCTTGCACAACGGGATTCCTTCTTGGTCGGGAATTTCTTATCATAAGAGCCACGAAGATGTGGCATCTGCATTTGCCGATCACCACCACTACACCACGATCAACTGTTCATGGGGATCAGGGAAGAGATTCAGCGTCGCCGCACATTTGCCATTATCTCTCATCCGGACGCCGGGAAGACCACGCTTACCGAGAAATTCCTTCTCTACGGCGGCGCAGTGCAATTGGCAGGCTCCGTTACCGCGCGGAAGAACCAACGCCAGTCAACATCCGACTGGATGGAGCTTGAGCGCAAGCGCGGCATTTCCATAAGCTCAACGGTGTTGCAGTTTGAGTACAACGGTTATCGAATCAATTTGCTGGATACCCCCGGTCACCAGGATTTCTCCGAGGATACGTATCGGGTGCTCACTGCCGTTGATGCGGTGGTGATGGTGATTGATGCGGCCAAGGGAATCGAGAAGCAAACACGGAAGCTCTTCGAAGTGTGCCGACGGCGGGAGATTCCCATCTTCACATTCATGAACAAGCTTGACCGGCCGACGAAGGATCCGATTGCCCTTCTGGACGAGTTGGAGAGTGTTTTGAAGATTGGCGCCGTCGCAATGAACTGGCCGCTTGGAACGGGTTTTGAATTCAGAGGCGTGTTCGACCGGCAGGCCAAACAGGTGCATTTGTACGAGCTCAACACAAGCGGCTCGTACCGTGCACCCGTCGAGGTTGCCGATCTTTCCGACCCGATTGTGCGTGAACGCCTCGACGAAAAGACCTACACGACCATGCATGAGGAGTTGCAGATGCTCGACCATGCAGGTGAGGCATTCGATGCCGAGGCAGTTCTCAGCGGCCGGAAGACTCCGGTCTTTTTCGGGAGTGCACGAAATAACTTTGGCGTCCAGTTATTGCTTGACGGATTCCTCACGTACGCGGGAACCCCGAGACCCCGCACCAGCCGCGGCCAGGTTGTTCCATTGGACCATGAGACTTTTTCCGGATTCATCTTCAAAATCCAGGCGAACATGGACCCGAAACACCGTGACCGTATCGCGTTCCTTCGGGTATGCTCCGGAAAATTCTCGCGGGACATGTTCGTCACCCATTCCCGAACGGGGAAAAAGGTCCGCCTGTCCAACGCGAGCAAACTCTTCGGCCAACAACGGGAAACTGTTGATGAAGCATTTCCGGGAGACATCGTCGGATTTGTGGGACAGTCAAGCTTCGGCATCGGTGATACACTGTCTGAGGATGACTCCATCGAGTACAACGAAATCCCTCACTTCCCACCTGAAGTCTTTGCAATGCTGCACAATCCGAATCCGGGACTCTACAAGAAATTCCGTGACGGCGTCGATCAATTACTACAGGAGGGGGTCGTCCAGGGTTTTCAGTTGAAGAACTCTGGTCAAAAGGTCCCGGTCCTCGCGGCAGTCGGACCGTTACAGTTTGAGGTGGTGCAGTATCGGCTCGAAAGTGAGTACGGCGCACCATCGCGACTCGAGCAGACCGAGTGGAAGCTTCTCAGGTGGGTCGACCCCGGTATGGACAAGGAGTTGCTCGCACGATTACTCCTCCCGACCGGCACCGCGCTGGCAGAAAGTGCCGACCAGCAACCCGCTATTTTGTTTCCGGGAGAATGGGCATTGAATTACTTCGCTGAAAAGAACCCGGCGATCAGACTCTCTGAGCTTCCGTTCAAAAACTAAGAGGAAGCTGCAATGAATCGGCGGGCTGCAACCCACTGGCTCAACCTGGATGGAGTTTGAAACGTAGACGTGCGGTATGAAGGAACATGATCAGCGTTGTGCTCATGCGTTGGATGGGCTACCTGTTCTGAAGGAGCTTCGCGGTTCGTTCAACTGCCGACCAGACACGGAGAAGATTCCCCGAGCAGATCTTCTGGATATCCTCGTCACGATATCCCATCTTGAGCAACTCCCGGATCAGGTTGGGATAATACGATACATCTTTCAGCCCCGTCGGCAGACTGTTCCCGACACCATCGAAATCCGAGCCGAATCCAACATAATCCACTCCGACGAGCTTGGTCACGTGGTCGATGTGTTGCGCCACTTCGGATACATCCGCAACTTTCACGGGGTGGAGCTTGTAATACCTGCGCGCATACGCCCGACCTGCAGAATCATCCGGAGAAACATGGATCGCTTTCAGGTGGTCTGCAATTCGTTTGTCTGTATTCTCCTCTCCCTTCCGGTACGCGTCGCTGATAAACGACGACCCGAAATTGATCTGGATGACACCGCCTCTTGAAGCGAGAAGTTTGATCATGTCGTCGCTCATGTTGCGCTCAAACCCCGGGGTGAAGTAACGACACGAAGAATGCGACGCGATCACCGGTGCCTTCGAAATTTGCATCACCTGGTAGAATGCACTGTCGGAAACGTGCGACACATCCACCATGATACCAACGCGGTTCAATTCCGCAATGACGTCGCGACCGAACGCACTTAAGCCATGCCACGTACGCGTCGTGTCATACGAAGAATCACAGATCAGGTTATCCTTCGCATGCGTGAGCGTAACATACCTGATTCCTCTGTCATAAAAGTATTGAATATTCTTCAGGTCGTGTTCGATGCCGGCCGCGTTCTCCATCCCCATCGCAAGGGAGATTTTGCCCGATGTGAACTGCGCTGTGACATCGGCGGCGGACCGGGCAAGAACAAATTTGTCAGACCATGTAGTTGTCCAACCCTCCACCATCGCAGCGAGCTTCTCCGCGTATACCTTCGCTCCCCCCTTTTGCTGATAGCTTGCGGGAACATACACTGCCATGAACCCACAGTTCAGACCACCTTCTCTGGCTTTCACATAGTCAAAATCACTCTTCGTCCGCTTGCTGAGATTCTGGGGCTTCTCCAGCATTTGTTCAGGGGCATCAATGTGTGTGTCCACAACGATGAACTCCTGCGCGAGCTTCCTCGCCTTCTTCATCAGGTCGTCGTCCGGCTGGTTGCCGGAATACTCTCCTGCTGATGCACAGTGCAGAGCAAACAGAATTGCCGATACAATAAGCAGTCTCATCAATTGCCTTTAGGAGTGATGAAGGAATTTCCCAGCACCACAATCCGATAGCTTGCGTACGCGACAAACGGTGCCATCAACACATCCACGGCATAGTGGACATGCTGCCATACAATCAACACTCCAACGATCAGGGCACCGATTGCGAAGAACGCCTGTAACCGACGACGATCAGCAGCGAAGGAAAGTATCATCAGCGTGGCGGTATGTCCCGAGAAGAACAAGTCCTTTGTTGGCACTGTGCCCGAGCCGACGAACTGCACGAACGGATCGGCAAGAGGAATGATCCCGGCGGGTGGATCAAGAGGAGTGATGTACATCGCCACAATCCGGATGCACACCATGAGAACGTACGACTGCAAGGCCATCAGCAGCCGCCACGGACTTTCGCTCAGCGTAACAAGCCCGATGACAAGACCGGCATAGATCAGAATGAAAATTGGCCACGTAAACTCATGGGCTGCTGTATGAGCGATGATCGGATCGTGAAGGACGACTCCCGATCGTGACTCAACCCATGCAAGGAAGTGCGAAAACAGGGAAAGCAGGATAATCAACAACGGGACGGTGATGACCAACTGAACGCGGAAGGCAGCATTGCTCCATGCCGCCTTCCATTCGTTCGCTAATGTGCCTGATGATCCGGCTTCCCGGTCGGACATAAGCAGGCCTATTTGATCCCCAGAAGCTCGATCTCGAAAATGAGTGTCGAGCCGGGAGGAATGACGTCCCCGGCACCCTGATCGCCGTACGCAAGATCTGCGGGGATGAACAGCTTCCACTTCGAACCGACTTTCATCAGTTGCAGGGCTTCCGTCCAGCCCTTTATCACACCGTTGCAAGGAAAGACGGCCGGCTCACCGTGCTTATACGAGCTGTCGAACTCGTGTCCGTTGATCAGCGTTCCCACATAGTTCGTTGTCACGGTTTGAGTGGCCTTCGGGGATGGGCCCTTTCCTTCTGTTATGATCTTATACTGCAGCCCACTCGGCAAGGTGACGACGTCAGCCTCCTTCTTGTTTTCTGCCAGAAACTTCTCGCCATCCTCGCGGTTCTTGGCTCCCAGCAATTTCTGTTTATCCATGCGCTTTGACTGCATTTCCTGCTGCCATGTCATCATCGTTGTTTTCACGTCAGCCGGTTTCAACATCTGCTTTGATGTATCCAGCCACGCGTCCTTGATTCCCTGCAGCAAGGCCGGGTAATCGAGGTCGAGCGAATCCTTCACCATGTTTGCACCGATATTCAAACCGATGGCATAGCTGACCTTGTCCTTCTGCGTCTTCAGCTCCGACTTTTTGTCGCCGGATGATTGACAGCCTGCCATAACCATGGCGAGCAGCGCGACCAACATCGTTCTCATCGACTACATCCTTTCTTGAAGTAAGTGACTTCCGCGAGCAGGCTCCTCCTGCGTATCGCCACTGGAGTCACAATATGACGTACAATATACTCACTCCTGGGATTTGTTCCACGAAGATTATTCCGAGAACGGAACCCCCTTTGTCAACCAGTCGGGGGCCGGCATGCCTTTGAGGTAGTGATCGAGGAATTCCTTGAACTTGATGGAATAGTCCAGCTTGTTGGGATAGTTCTTCAGATGGTGGGCTTCGCCGCGGTATTCAAGCATCCAGCAAGGTTTGTTGAGACGCCGCATCGCAAGGTACATTTCGACGCCCTGCTGCCAGGGAACCGCTTCGTCCTCATCACCGAGCTCGATCAGCAGCGGCGTTTTGATCCTGTCTGCATAGAACACCGGTGAGTTCTCGATGTAGCGGTCCCGGTACTGCCACAGGCTTCCGCCAATCCGGCTTTGCTCTTCTTCATACTGAAACTGGCGGGCAAGACCGCTTTCAAGCCTGATGCCGCTGTACGCGCTGGTCATGTTTGCTACAGGAGCTCCGGCAATTGCCGCGGCGAAGATGTTCGTCTGGGTAACCATGAATGCCGTCTCGTATCCGCTCCATGAATGTCCGTGTAGCGCAATTGCCTTGGGATCTGCGACGCCCATATCGATCAACTTCTGCACCCCGGGAACAACGCACTTCGTGGCAGAAAAGCCGGGGCTCCCGATTTCAAACCGGACATCCGGAAGAAAAATTGCGTAGCCATTGCTGGCATAGAAGGGAAAACACGGACGGTGGTTGATCACCACTTCATTGAAGTCGTACAAACGCTGGGAGGAAAGCTCGTAATAGTACACAAGCACCGGATAGCGCTTGCCAACCTCATAGTTCCCCGGTTTGATAAGCACCCCCTGCAATGGTACGCCGTCCAGACTGTTCCACTCGACCAGCTCGGCCGTTCCCCACGCAAACTCCGATACCTGTGGATTCGCATCAGTAATTTTTCGCCGGGATTTGAAATCGGCATCGCTTATCCACACATCGGGGAACTCCGTGTAGCTTTCCCGTGTGTAGATGATCCTGTCCGAGCTCTTCGCCTTTGACAGAACCGTGAAGCGTTTCGGCTCTTCAGCAAGCTTCTCGACACCCGGGGTTCCAAGCGTGGTCGCGTACAGCCCCGTGAACTTCTTCTTGTTGTGATATGCGCTCAGTAGCAACCGCTCTCCGAACTTGAAGAACCTCTGGTCCGGGTCGAGCCGCTGGATTCTGAAGGTTAACTCATTCCTGCGACCAACCCCGTCAGTGACATTCTGCACCTGTCCTAATCCCGTGGGGATTTCCCAGATATCATACCGGTCATACAAAAGCACGGAACGGTCCTTATCAACCCAACCACCGAAACCATACGCGGAAGGCGGATCGGGGGTGTCGTCTTCCTCATCATAGAATGCAACCGCAAGAGAAGCAGTCAGATTGCGAGTTGAATTATCTATAGCACTGTATAAGAACCAGTTCTTGTTCTCATAGTAGAGCACAAATGCTCCGGACGGAGAAAGATACGCAGGACCTCCCAGGCGGGATACTATTTTCGTTCGCGCTCCGCTCTTCAAGTCAACGAGATATACGTCATCGAAGTCACCGTCCCAGGTAAGCTCCTTCAGATATGGAACGTTGGATCGACCAAGAGCGACATCCCGATTCTCAGGAACATCAACATACGGCAAGTCAAGGTTGGCAAGAGATACCACCTTCCTTGTGTCGAGATGATAGACCGCCCGATATGTTTGGTCCTTGACGTCCTTCCATCGCTTCTTTTGGTTCGGAATGATACGCGGATCATTCCACCCCCACACATCCACTCCCCGCTTCTTCAAGACTACGTCGATGTCAAACACATCGATGGTGGTATCCTTCGCCTCTTCAGGTTTCTTGTCCGATTGGTTGAGAGGTCTAAAACCAAAAAATAATTGCATCCCGTCTTTTGACCATGCGAGGTCATTCTTCGATGGAAGTGTCCATCCTACCGGGGCTGAATCCGACGTAACGATCTCGGTCGGATTTTGCTCGCGAGGATCCAACAGCCACAGTGAAGCAGGACCCGGTTTCTCCTTGTCATCCATTGTCGCACCCACGAATGCAAGCTTACCGTTGGCGTTCGACCAGGTGAGATGTGTGAATGTCCCGTTCTCCCGAGTGAGCACAGGGCGCTCTGGTTGACCGTTCTGATGAAGGTCGCGCAGATACACCCCGTTGGTCCCTCCCACTGTGTCTGCAACTACATAGGCAAGAAAGTGCGAGGTACTGTCGATTGCGTATGACACAACAAACGCGATCCTTGTTTCCTTCCCGCTTGCCAATTCACGAAGGATCAAATCCGTTCCAGCATTTTCCTTCTTCTTTTTCAGTTTGGATTGTGATGTGTCTTTACCGGCATCGGATTGACGTGGAGAATCTGGTTTCTTATCGACCTTTGCCTTTGAGTACACCAGCCACCGGGAATCTTCAGAGAATGAGAACGATTGGACGTCAGAAACCTGAACTGTATCCCCCGTGCCGGTATTCACGAGAACCATCCCCGGCTTCGGGGCATCCTTGTCTTTTTCCTTTCTCTCGATCTCCACCGCCGTTGGTTTCGCGCCCATCACAACCCAACGGGCATTCTTCGAGAACACCGGTTTCGTTCCTCTCGGGATGGCGTACACCTTCCCCGACTCCAGCGAGTGAATCCGCGCCTCGCCATCGCCACGGTCAGGCTGAAGAACATACGAAACCCACTTGCCATCATCCGAGATGACCGGGGATTCGATCTGCCTGAACTTCATGATGTCGGTGAATGTGAGCACCTTCTTCTGTGCAGAGACTGGCCGAACAAGAAGGACCAGATTGGCAGCAACGAGGAAGGGCATATATGCCAGAAGGCGAAGCGTATATCTCTTCATGTTAATGGGTGGATTTGATTTGGATGGTCACTACAGGATTGTCACGTTGTTGCCGACCCGAAGCTCCCCCTTTTCCGCATGGATCAGGTTCACGCCAAACATTACATTGCCGTCACGTTCACGATATGTTGCAAGGGTCTTCAGCGGTTCCTTTCCCTTCTCGCCAGTGGATTGGTTCACGGTGGTGGTTGCACACCGTCCGCATTGTTTGACGCCATGCATCAGAACGTCACCGATCATGAAATTGTCCCATGAATCCTCGGCAAACGGCTCACATCCCCGGACAACGAGATTCGGCCGGAACCGGTTCATCGGCAGTGGATCATCAAGGCGCCTGTTCAGATCGTCGAGCGAAGCTTCCGAGATGAGGAGCAATGGGTAGGCATCTGCGAAACTCACCTGGCTTGTGAATCCGCCTCTTGAGGCAACTCTATCCGCAGTGTCGGGCATGTACACAAGCCGTGCCGTCGCTCCAAGGTATCGACTGAACCACTTGGCAGCGTCGTTGCCACCATCCAACGCCGATACTGTATCATCCCAAACGACGACGGAACGAACCTCTGCATTTGTCATCACCATTGGAACATGCAGCTGATCCATTCGGGGGGCTGTTACGAGGAGATGGTCGGACCGAAGTTCAACCGCGACGAGAGAAAGCTGCGGCATGTCCCGTTGGGTCATCAGTCTGTTGTGGTCGTTCACGATCATCCAGCGCCGATCAAACCTGAGACCTCGATCTTCAAGCATCGCACTTTGCAGAGCAATGCCTTTGCAGGATTTGATGGGGTAGATGTTGATCTTCGTGAGGGTCAACATGGACTGCGCGTACTGCTCCCCTTAGTATGTGCGAGGAAGGAATGCTCGATGAAAAGACAAACAAATGAGTCTTCGCAGTTCAAACACCATCTAAGAACCAATCTGCCCAAGGGTCGAGGGAAAGGGCCCCGCATTCAGTCCCGCCCTCTCCATATCACGAATGGATCAGCACGAGGTTCTTCTGTGGAGCCGAAAGGTACTCCGCCCCCGTATCGGTCACGACCACCATTTCTTCGATCGTTGCGATGCCGCGATCCGGCACTGTGAGTCGCGGCTCCAGCGTGAATACCATTCCTGCTTCCAGCGGAAGCAAGGGCTTTGCCCCGTATTTCTCCCACGCCGGACCAAGAAGCGCAGTGCCATCATGCGCAAATCGGCCAACCTGGTGCCCAAGCGCGTGGGGATATTCCTGGAATCCATTGTCCGCGAGAACCTTCCGCGAAACGGCATCCACATCCTTGCCCAATGCACCCGGCTTCATCGCTTTGCGCGATTCCTCGATGGATTTCACGATGGTGTCGAATCCCTTTTGCACCTCGGGAGGGGCCTTGGTTTCACCCTTCTTCAATATGTACACCGTGCGTTGTAGATCGGAGCAATACGCGTTGTACTTCACGCCGAAGTCCATGTTCAGAACATGACCTTCCTGCACTTTTCGCTGAGTGGGCGCGTAATGTGCCTCGGCAGTGTCCGGACCGCTGAAGACGGATGGACAGGTTGACGGATCCCACGCGTAGCCAAGCTTCCGCGCATCGATCCTTGAACGAATGAATGCTGCAACCTCGGCCTCGGTTTTGCCCGGCTTGATGAAGCCGAACGACTCATCATAGATCTGGAGTGTCGCCCGGATCGCTTCCTTGATCAGGCTCAGCTCGGTCTCTGTTTTGCGCTGGCGCAGAGCGGACACGACTTTTTCTGACGAGACCAGGCGGTCCTGCATCCCTATTTCCGAAAGCAGCTCGACCAGCGTCAAATACATCCCATGCGTGAGGCCATCGGCAATCTCGCTGTCTTTTGAGAAGTTCACCGCAATTTTCGTTGGATTGATTTTTTTCAGCACATCATGGAATGGCTCACGGAGCCCGGTAATGTGACTGATGACTGTCTTGTACACACCCAGATCGTCAACGGCTTGCTTGTCGTACTTCCCGACAATGGCAAACGTGTCCCCCTTCGACGTCACAATAAACGCCGAATGCCAGGTGACCGCCGATGTTATGAGATAGTCGAGACTCGGGTCGCCGTTGATGCTGCTCTCGCGTACGAACGTGACCCAGCAGTCTATGTTGAATTCTTTGAGAATGTTGATGGCCTGCGCGACTTTTTCTTTGATAAGCATGTAACCTCCTGTGCGTTAGGTAAGATCTTTCCACCAATGAAATTCAGATTCCTCACATGGGTTGGGAAGCACCTCGTTCAAAATGACATTGGGTTCTGTCCGGTCCACCACACCAATACCCACCACTGGTGGGGCAAGCATTCTTGCTTGCCCACACACCTCTCTGTTGTGCCGACAGGAATGTCGGCACTACCGTGGAATGTCGAACCGTGAGTTTCGTTAGCCAAACCTGTCCGGGTCAAGCAGTCTCATGTCAAATACAGGTGGCTCACCGCGGATCATATCTGCCACAATGCTGCCCGTGACCGGCGCCAGGGTTATGCCGATCATCGCATGACCGGTTGCAGCTATCAGATTTGGATAGCGTTTGAACCTGCCGATGAACGGCACCCCGTCGGGACTGACCGGACGCAATCCGGCCCACACTTCACCGGCCCCGAAATCCTCCTGACTGAACCCGCCGATATAGTTGGGGACAGAATTGAGGATCGCTTCCACCCGGCGTTGTGAAATCGTGAGATCCAGACCTGCGATCTCCATCGTTCCCGCAAACCGCATCGTGTCGCCCATTGGTGTAATCGCAACCCTGGCTTCTGAAAAGATCATCGGGATCGATGGCTTCCGATCAAGACGATGGATGGTGACGCTGTAACCCTTTCCCGCCTGCACCGGAAGCTTGATACCCAGGCTCCGGACCATCCCCGCTGACCACGCTCCACCGGCAAGAACAATTTCATCAGCAGCGATCTCCCCGACGGAGGTCTGGACAGATACAACTTTTTTCCCTGAAGTTACAAAACCGCGTACTTCGGTCTCCTTCATCAAATGAACCCCGTTCACCTCAAGATATCGGGCGAGGTGACCGACAAACTTTGCCGGGGTAATGTGACGATCATGGGGGAAGTACAAGCCACCGGAGGCCTTGATTTCAATCTCGGGAACAAGTCCCTGGACATCCGATTTTTCCAGAAAGAGAGCTCCAACCCCGAACTTGTGCGCCAGCTCTGCCTCTTCAAGCTGGGCAACGCGGCCCCGTTCGGTTCGGAAGAGAATGAGCAATCCCTTCTTCACGAAGTCGAAGCTCATGCCATCAAGCTTCGCCATCTCTTCGAAGAGTGAGCTGCTCGCGTGGCTCAGGTCGCGCAACAACGGTGCCGCACGTTCCACATTCTCATGTGTGCACGACTTCCGGAACTTCCAGGCCCATGAGATAAACTCGGAATTGAGCCTCGGTTTGACGTAAAATGGACTTACGGGATCGAGCATCCACTTCAGACCTTGCGAAATGATCCCCGGTGCAGCAAGCGGAACGAAGTGGCTCGGAGATATATACCCCGCATTGTGCAACGATGAACCATGTCCCATCTCTCCCTTGTCAATGACGGTTGACTTGATACCGCGCCGGAGAAGATAATATGCGGTACAGAGCCCAATTGCTCCACCGCCGATGATGACAACGTTGCTGTTCTTCTCCATCGCTAGATCACCTGAAAACCGTGTTTGTATGGATCCCTGTCGTCAATAAAAATTGTATTGAAGCCGGTAACCCTCGCCCATCCTTCGATGCTCGGGATGATTCCTTTTTTGTCTCCCACAGTTGTTTCTGACTCCACCCGCCCGCGGAACAGGCTGCCGATAATGCTCTCGTGCACAAACTCATCGCCGACCTTCAGCTTGCCTTTGGCAGCCCACTGCGCCATCCGAGCGGACGTCCCCGTGCCACACGGGGAGCGATCAATTGCCTTGTCTCCGTAGAATACCGCGTTGCGAGCATGCGCCCCAGGATTCTTTGGTGCGCCGGTCCACTGTACGTGACTGAGTCCGTTGATTGTCTTGTTTTCCGGATGGACAAATGAGTACAGCTCATTCATCCTCGTCCTGATAATCGGACTGAGGCGGATAATGTCACCTGCCGACAACTCGTCAAGACTCTTGAAATTTTCCTGCGGGTCGATGATCGCATAGTAGTTGCCTCCGTACGCAACGTCGGCTGCAAGCGTACCGTAACCGGGACATTCCACTTTCAATCCTGTTGAGTGGAGATACGATGCAACATTCACAATCCTCACCGACTCGACGTGCGGGCCATCCATTGTGTAGTAGGCTTCCACGACGCCGGCGGGGACTTCGAGTCGGAATTTACCCGGAGTCTTCGGCGTCACCAACCCATGCTCGATCATCACGGTGACAGTTCCGATCGTTCCATGTCCGCACATCGGGAGGCATCCACTTGTCTCGATGAAGAGAATGCCGATGTCGGTATCGTCCCGTGTCGGAGGATAGAGAATGCTTCCGGACATCATGTCATGTCCCCGCGGTTCGAACATCAATCCGGTACGGATCCAATCATACTCGGCGAGGAAATGCTGCCGCCGCTCGCTCATGTTGCGGCCTTCGAGTTTCGGGCCGCCACCTGTCACAACCCGCACAGGGTTTCCGCAGGTGTGAGCATCAATGCAGAAAAATGTGCGGGATGCCATTTTTTTGACAGTCAGGGGGCAACGTAGCACGTCTTCACGGTCGTGTAAAACTCCGCTGCATACTTCCCTTGCTCACGTGAGCCATAGCTCGAACCTTTTCGTCCGCCGAACGGCACATGGTAATCCACGCCAGCGGTCGGGAGATTCACCATCACCATGCCGGCCTGTATATGCTCCTTGAAATGAGTAGCGTGTCTCAGCGATGTCGTGCAGATGCCGGCCGAGAGGCCATACGGTGTGTCATTCGCGACGGCGAGAGCTTCATCATAATTCTTCACCCGGATTACACCCGCAACAGGCCCGAAGATTTCCTCCTGGTTGATACGCATTAAGTTTGTTGTTCCTGTGATGAGCGTCGGAGAAATGTAGAACCCCTCCTTCGAACGCTTGAGCCATTCGCCACCATAAGCAATTTTCCCCCCCTCCCTCTTTCCGAGATCGACGTAGGAAAGATCCTTCTCCAGTTGTGCCTCGTCCACAGCCGGACCGATATCAGTTCCCTCGGCAAGAGCGTCATCGACCTTGAGTGTTGACACACGCTCGACCATCCTTGCAACAAACCGATCATGAATAGCTTCCGTAACGATCAGTCTGCTTGAAGCCGTGCAACGCTGTCCGGTTGAAAAGAACGCTCCGTTGATGGCGGCATTCACGGCAACCTCAAGGTCCGCATCATCGAGTACCACAAGAGGATTCTTCCCACCCATTTCAAGCTGGAGTTTCTTGAGTTGCTTCGCACAATGCTGTGCTATTCGTCCGCCAACCTCCTGCGACCCGGTAAAGCTGATGCCTGCAACATCGGGGTGAGTCACAAGCGCTTCGCCAATCTTGCTGCCCGGCCCGTTGACAAGATTGAACACACCCTTCGGCAACCCCGACCTCGATATGATCTCCGCGATTGCCCATGAACAGCCGGGCGCGAGCTCCGCGGGCTTGAGCACGACAGTATTGCCGAACGCGAGCGCCGGCGCTGTCTTCCATGCAGGAATAGCGATCGGGAAATTCCACGGGGTGATCAATCCCACCACACCTATAGGCTGCCGGAATACATCAATGTCAATTCCCGGTCGCACCGATTTGATATGCTCACCGCCTTGCCTGAGTGCCTCGCCTGCAAAGAATTTGAAGATGTGTCCAGCCCGGGTTACTTCACCGATCGCCTCCGGAAGGACTTTTCCTTCTTCACGAGCAAGGAGCCGGCCAAGTTCCTGATTGCGGGCAAGAATTTCGGAACCAACAAAATCCAGCACATCAAACCGCTGCTGCGGAGTACTTGCAGCCCACGTCGGAGAAGCGGCCTTCGCAGCAGCGATTGCCTGCTTCGCCTCCAGTGCGTCGCCGTGGGCATACACTCCAACAACATCCGAGATGTCGGAAGGATTGGTATTATCGCGCTCTTCAGACCCTTCGATCCACTCACCATTGATGAAGTTCTTGTTCATGTCCTAGCCTTTTAAGGAATCAATGGTCCAACACAGCATGACCAGTTGATCAGACGTTTGGCAGTTGCGGTCTGGTGCTCAATGCTCGCTCAATAATGCGCTGCACGTTCTCCCGTTCCTCCCCGGCAAGTGGCAACCTGGGCGCACGGACATATTCTGATCCCTCACCTGCGAGGGCTTCTGCTAGCTTGATGTTCTGAACAAATTTCACCGATGCATCGAGATGGAGTAACGGCATGAACCAGCGATACAATTGCAGGGCCTCCTGCATCCTTCCCGCCTTGATGAGCCGGTAGAGCATGACCGTCTCCCGAGGGAATGCACAGACCAATCCTGCGACCCATCCGACAGCTCCGATCATCAGACTCTCCAACGCCAAGTCGTCAACCCCGACAAAGATCCTGTATCGATCGCCGGCAAGATTGATGATGTCGGTTACGCGTCTGACATTCTCAGACGACTCCTTGATGGCAACGAATTTTGGCTCATCCGCAAGCTCGACAAACATTTCGGGGGTGACATCAATGCGATAAGCGACCGGATTATTGTACAACATGATTGGTCGATCGCAGGCCGACGCAACCGTGCGAAGATACTGGACGGTCTCACGCCGGTCAGACTGGTACCGCATCGGAGGAAGCAGCATGAACCCGTCAACACCTGCGCGCGAGCACAACCCGGCAAAGCGGCATGCGGCCAGAGTTGTGGTTTCGGCAATACAAGCAAGCACTGGGACTTTCCCGCCGCTCGTGGAGACGGCAAGTTTCACAACCTCCTGTTTTTCCTCAAGCGAGAGCGACCCGTTCTCTCCAAGCGATCCGAGAACCACCAGACCATCGACCCTTGCTTCGATCTGATCGGCCATGTGTTTCCCCATCAGTTTCGCGTCGAGCCGGTCGTCTGAGGTGAATTTTGTCGTCAGCGCGGGAAAAATCCCTGACCACGTGGTGTTCAAATCGGTGCTCATACCTTGGTCGGTAACTACCTTTCCGAGAGCTCCTCAAGAAGCTCCCGTATCTTCTTCAATCGGGGCTGGTCAATGGCAACCCTGATGGGAAGGGTGGCAGCACGTTCGAGAATTTTCCGGGCCTCATCCTGCCGACCCATATCGATATAGAGAACGCCGAGCTCATACTGGTGGCGCATCACGTCCGGTGCAAGCGCAATGGCTTTCTTCAGCGCAGCCTCGGCCTCTTCATACCCTCCGTCCGGCACTCTCCCGAGAAAGAGCGCTGCAATCTGCCGCTGAAACCAGCTTACATTGCCAAGAGCCCGATAGAACGATCCAATGATGGAGTACGCCGCGTCGTCGTTGGGGTTCAGGGCCAGTGTCTCGTTCACCTCGCGAACCAGTTCATGAGAAAGCCTGACCTGTTCTTTCTTCCCGGCATCGAGGGCAATGTACCCAAGAGCAGCTGCCCGCCAACAATGCCCTTCGGACTTTGTGGAGTCCTGTTCGATGCATCTCAACGCGAATGCCTCCGCTTGTTTGCATTCCGCAGTTCTCTGCTCTCCTTCCAGAATTTCACCTCTGCAGACGTGTACCCGGGCGAGACGCCAGAGAATATCGGGATCATTGGGAGACTGGTCGAGAGCGGCGGTGTAGAACTCGACAGCCGATGAGTATTCCATTCTGACAAATGCATCGTCTCCCGCGGCGAGTCTCGAAGGCGGCTCGTCCGCAAGGAAGGAACTCCACAACAATAAAAACGCGATCACCATGAGTCAGGATCGTCTGGGTGTGGTTCTGGCTGCGGATTCATTGTCCCGCCCTTCGATAACGATAACAAATTCCCCCTTCATTTCCTTGCCGGAAAGCTTCTTGTACAACTCGCTGGCAGTGCCGTAGAACATCTGCTCGTCCGGAAGAGTAAGATTGAACGCAATGCAGACGCGGCGCGATGTGCCAAACGTCTCCGCAAGATCGTGCAACAGCGGAACCAGTCGGTACGGCGTATCCATAAGAACAATCGTTCTTCGTTCCTGCAAGAGTTGTCGGAGCTCGGCCCTCCGGCGTTCTTTCTTCGGGGAAAGCCATCCATAGAACAGGAACTGATCGATTGAAAATCCGGAGACCGTAAGAGCCGGCATGAGCGACGAGGCTCCGGGAATCGGGACGACCCTAATGTGTTCATGTATTGCCTTGCGGACCAGCAGCTGTCCTGGATCGGAGAACACCGGTGTTCCACAATCAGAAACCAGTGCCACACTCCTGCCCGCCTTGAGATGATCCAGAATATTGTATGATGCTGCAGCTTCGTTGTGCTCGTTCAACGTTTCAACAGGTTTGTCTATGCCGAAGTGCCTCAGCAATCTCTCACCCTCGCGCCGCTCCTCATAGACAACGAGGTCCACGCTTTTCAACACGCTGAGAGCGCGGAACGTCATGTCATCAACGTTTCCGATGGGGGTCGCAACCAGATACAGCATGCCGGCCATCGCGCCCTCACGCAGTCCTTCCGTCGGTCGCAGTAACCCGTTGACGGTCCCATTCACCCAGCATCGCAATCAACAAAGCCGTGACAGGCACGGCAATCAGCATGCCGACAAGCCCGAGGAAATACCCGAACACAAGGAGACTGAGTATGAGTATCACCGGATGAAGTCCGACTTTCGCCCCGATGATCTTCGGTCCAAGTACGACCGCCTCAAGAAGCTTCTGCGACAGGAACAAGGCAATGACTGCTATAACCTTCACAAGGACCGGTTCACCGCTTAACAGCGCGACGATACATGAAACCGTCAGGCTCACCAGAAGTCCGACATAAGGAATGAAATCAAGGATGCCCGTCATGATGCCGAGAACAAGCGAATAGTTCACCCCGATAAATGTAAGTCCGACGGTTGTGATCGTCCCCTGGATCATCGCGACAAGAATCGCTCCGCGAAAATACTGTCCAAGGATCTCGTCGATCCTCGTTCCAACATCGATGAACCGTTGCCTGCCGTTCCCCGTGACAAAGGACGCACACCGCCCGATGATCAGCGGGAAGTCCTTCAGCATATAGAAAAAGAGAAACGGGATGATAATAATGTTGATGAGCTGGAGCACCAGCGACGACATGCTCGTCACGAATCCAAACAATGCTTCAAAGAGAGCAGTGAGAATCCCCTCAAGCCGGGGAGAGATCTGATCACTGATGAACGTCTGTGCCTTTCCCACATCAACACCGTATGAAGCAAGAAACTCAAATAGCCTCCCCGATTTGAGAAGAGCCGCAACATCCCGGGCAATCCCCGCGACTCCACTGATCAGTCCCTGGAATTGCTGCACGGCCGGCGGGATGACGAAGAGAACTACGACCACTGCAACGCCGACCATGAGCGTGACCACGATAAGCGACGACGCCCAACGCGGGAACCCTCTGTGTTCAATCTTCGTGACAAGGGGGTTAAGAATATATGCGAGAAGAAATGCTGCAATAAATGGACCGAGCAAACCGATGAGCGTGTGCAGAAACCAGAGGAAGAACACGGCACCGGAGAGCCACATCATCCGGCGGGGAAGAGACAAATCCCTGTACGGGAAAAGGAGATACAGAATTGCACCAACAATCACAAAGGGTGAGATGATGGAATTGATGGTGTAGCCCAGAACCACAAGCAGCAGCGCTGCAATGGAGAGAACGACAGTTTGTGAAACGCTTCCGGCTTGATCCATGGTAGTGTCAATTGTCAATCGAGGTACCGCAGCAGGAGGTGATTATCTCCCGGTATGTCCAAAGCCGCCTGTCCCGCGTGTTGTTATGTCAAGTGATCCTCGTTCCTCCCATGTCACGCGCGTATAGGGCGCAACCACCATCTGTGCAACCCGGTCACCGCGTTGGATAACAAAATCCTGTGTCCCGAAGTTGGCGAGAATGACTTTCACTTCACCGCGGTAGTCTGCATCGATTGTGCCTGGAGCATTGAGCACAGTGACACGGTGTTTTGCTGCGAGGCCACTGCGCGGACGCACCTGCGCTTCATATCCCTCCGGCAACGCAATCGCAAAGCCCGTCGGGATAAGTGCGGTTTCACCTGCCTTTAATGTGAACGCTTCCTCAACGGCGGCACACAGATCCATGCCGGCAGAATGGTCGGTCGCATAGGCCGGCATCGCGAGGTCGGGGGCTGGATTGCCAACCCGGGTAATGTGGACGATAACCTGTGAAGCCAAGGAGATTGGATGTGATGTGAACGTACGGGACGAGCGACAGCTTGAATTCAATATATCCCAAGAGCTATTGAAATGCAACGAGCTTCCTGTCGTTGCCACCAAAAGAAAAGCCCCGCATGTGCGGGGCTTTATCGACAGCCTGTGCCGTGCATTATTGTATTGCTGCACCTCGCCCCACCTTGGCAACCCCGGCCGCAAACTGTTCCACTCCGGAGTTCTTATGAAGCATCGGGGCTCCCTGTAACGCCTTTGATATTCCGTCATCCCAGTGGTAGATGTCTTTTCTGAATTGCATTGTGCCCCCATCATCCACCCATGCAGTAAAATATTGAAGATGAACAGGAACCGGCTCGGACAACCGGACAACTCGCTCCTCGCCCTTTATGAATGCCTTATGGATCGCTTCCCTTACCCATGATGTATCCTTCCCAAGAAGATACGCGGCGAGCTCGACGGGCCTTTCAACCCGCACACAACCGTGACTGAACTGACGCATGCTCTTGCGAAAGAGGCGTTTTGCAGGCGTGTCATGCAGGTAGACGCTGTTTTGATTCGGAAACATGAACTTGATGCTGCCGAGCGAATTATGTCTGCCGGGATCCATCCGCAGACGAAGCTTTCCACTTTCCACGCCCGCCACAACAACCGAACCGGAATCGACCTCACGTAGCTTCTCACCTTCGCTCTGAAACACCCTGATGTGCTCCTTCTTCAAGTAGTCCGGATCCTTCATCATCATGGGCACAATCTCCTTTGCGGCGATTGTGGCCGGAACATACCAGCACGGACCCAGAACGATGTATGTCATCGCGTTGCTGAACACAGGCGTCCGGTGGTCGGGTGTACCGACAACCACGCGCATCTTTTCGCCCCGGGCTCCGTTCTCCATCACGCTCAGCTCGAACGCAGGAATATTCACATCGATGCTCCTCGGTTCGGATTCTGCAGGCAACCATCGGCAGCGTTCGAGATTCACTTGTATGCTTTGGATGCGTTGCTCGTTCGTCAGATTCAGCACAGCAATTGTTTCCTTTCCCACAACCCCATCCGGCTCGATGCCATTGTCTTTTTGGAACTGCATCACGGCCTGCTCAAGGCTTTCGTCAAAGACATCGTTACCGTTGGATACATCCGGCACCCAGAAGGACATCCTTTTTCTCAACGTAATGATGCGGGAGCTCGAATCCCCCCTGACAAGACGGCGTACCGCTGTTATCTTCGGAGGATCATCCATTGTTGGAAGTGCCCGGAACCGGGCAAGAGCTTTCGTGAGATCCTGATACCGCTGGTTCCGAGGCAGGAGCCCGCTCAACGATTCCCGTACACCAACTGAATCCAATGCCTGCTGAAGAAGAAGTGCAAGGTCCATCGTCCGCGGTCGAATGTCCCACTCCTCGCTTAACGCCCTCGGATCGATTCTGCCGGAGTAGAGATCCGACGCGTAGTGAAGAAACGCGTCCGTCAGGAGAACATCAACGGCTGCGAGCGAGGCATCATCCATCTCTCCGCCACGTGCTCCTCGTTGGACGGCCGTCTCAACTGCATCAACATCGTAGTCCTCTGGATTCAATCCTTCAAGCGTGGCGTCGCGTAATGCACGGGCAAGCTCCGACGCTTCATCGCGAACCATTCCATCGGAAACCCAGCATGGTGAAAATGATCGACGTTGATAGAATGTTTTCAGCCATCGATGGTTGTATGTGAATAGGCTCCGCCCGTTTGCTGTCGGGGGAATCTTCAGATTCTTGAGTCGAACGTCTACAACCTGCTTGATCCTGCCCGACAATTCTTTTGCACAGACATGGGTGGCATCAACAAATACCAGAACGGATAATAGAATCCAAAAGCGAACTGCAGTCATATCCCTGACATGTTATTTGGAAGACTCAATAGTTAAGGAGCAGCTTGAGAAGAAGTGCTTCCGCAGAGACACTCCGGGTGGAGATGTGGTGCCGGAAGGCGCATCAATGTACACGTTGGTTTGTACGTGCCATGTGCGGCACAATACTCAGACTTCAGAAGAGATGGAGACGGTGATGCCGATCATTCGGCAGACAAGTAAAAGAGGAAAAACGAGAAGGTGTCTGAGCGGCCGGGAATAAACATCCCCACGTGTGTGGGGCTGAAGGTAAAGAAGAACATTCCTGCAAGAGCTATGCGACTGCGGCTTGCGTTGCTTCTGCCGACTTCATCGTTCGCTTTTCAAACTCATCGCGGAAGCGCTTGATCATACTCTGGACCGGCCATGCAGCCGCATCACCGAGAGCACAGATGGTGTTACCTTCGATGTTGTTGGCAACATCCAGCAGGAGATCGATGTCTTCCATGCGCGCCTCGTAGTTCTCGAAGCGTTTCAGGATCTTGAACATCCAGCCTGTCCCTTCGCGACATGGCGTGCACTGACCGCAGGATTCATGGTAATAGAACTTCGTAATCCTTGTGATGACTTTGATGAGATCGGTGTCTTCGTCCATGACAATCAATCCGGCAGTGCCAACGGAAGATCCCGCCGCTTTCAAACCTTCAGCATCCATGGTTACGCCTTCAATTGTCTCGCCCCGCATGATCATTGTTGATGAACCACCCGGAATGATTGCCTTGATCTTCTTGTTGGCGGGAACGCCACCCGCGTACTCTGTAAATCAGGTCCGTGATGAGAACCCCCGTCGGCAGCTTCGTACACACCGGGCTTGTTCACGTGTCCACTGATGCCAACCAGAATCGGTCCAGGATGCTTCGGGTGACCGATCTTCGAATACGCCTCCCACCCCATCCTCAGTATCAACGGCACGTTGGCAATTGTCTCGACATTGTTGATGGTCGTGGGACATCCCCACAACCCGTACTGCGCCGGGAAAGGAGGCTTCACACGCGGATAGCCGCGGTCGCCTTCAAGCGAGTTCATCAGCGCTGATTCTTCCCCGCAAATGTACGCTCCGGCCCCACGATGAATGTACAGTTGCGTACTGAAGCCGGAGCCCAGAACATTCTCGCCGATGTATCCCTTCGCGTACGCATCATCGATGGCCTTTTGCACCATCTTGATCCACTTGTTGTACTCGCCGCGGATATAGAGGTAGCATATCTTCACACCCATTGCGTAGGCTGCAATGATGATCCCTTCAATCATCAAGTGCGGATTGAACTCAAATATCTGCCGATCTTTGAACGTCCCGGGCTCGCTCTCATCACCGTTGACACAGAGGTACTTTGTCTTGTCGGTTACTTTCGGCATGAAGGTCCACTTCAATCCGGTTGGGAAGCATGCACCTCCCCGTCCGCGCAGGTTGGATTTCTTTACCTCGTCGGTGACTTCCTCCGGTTTCATGGTGAGCGCTTTGCGCAGCATTTCGTAACCACCATGAGATTCATAGACGTCGATCTTGTGGAAGTCGTGTATGTTCGGAAGGATCATCGGTTCCATGGTCACCTCAGCTCGCTCAGGATTTTCTCCACCTTCGCTTCGTCAAGGTTCTCGTAATATTCATCGCCCACCTGCATCATCGGCGCGGTACCGCACGAACCAAGACACTCCGCCTCGACGAGTGTGAATCGGTTATCCGGCGTCGTCTCGCCCATGCCAATGTTCAGCTTCTCCTGAATATGCTTCACGATCTTTTCACTGTTCTTCAACATGCAGGAGACGTTTGTACACACTTCGAGCTTGTGCCGCCCGACGGGTTTCAGGTTGTACATGGTGTAAAACGTGACTATGCCATATACCTCGTGAACGGGAAGACCAAGAATCCGGCCGATCTCCTTCATCCCTTCTCCCGAGATCCATCCGTGTTCATCCTGCCACATCCAGAGCGCTTCAAGCACGACGGCGCGAGGAGACGGATAGTGCTTCTTGAGTTCTTCGATTCGTTGGAGACTTTCCTCTGAAAGCATGTTCAACTCAAAAGTAAACATCAAAATGAAAACTACAACGCCCGCCACCTTTTGACTTCTGCATTTTGGATTCGTTCATTTATCTGCCTCACCCATTACCGGATCGATACTTCCGACGATTGCAACGATGTCCGAAACCATCCCACCTTTGCACATCATCGGCATAGCAGAAATGTTGACCATTGACGGAGAGTGGATCTTCAACCGCCACGGATGTCCCGTTCCATCGCTCACGATGTAGAATCCAAACTCACCCTTTGAAGATTCAATTCCCTGATACACTTCACCGATCGGCGGATCGATACCCATATTGGTGATCATGAAATCCTGGATGAGCTCTTCCATTTTGGTGTACGTGCGCTGCTTTCCGGGAAGAACTTTCTTGCTGTCGTTTGCGTTGAACGGTCCGGAAGGAATCTTCTGCAACGCCTGGCGGAGTATCTTCGCACTCTCAATCATCTCATTGAAACGCACATAGAACCGTGCAAGGGCATCGCTCTCGGTGAAGGTGATGACGTTGAAATCGAATTCCGGATAGACAAGGTAGGGATTGTCGCGACGCAAGTCCCGGGGCACTCCCGCCGCGCGGAAAATCGGGCCGGTCATTCCCATCGCAATCGCATCGTCCCGGGAAATGTACCCCACGTTCTCGCACCGATCGACGAAGATCCTGTTGTGGCTCAGCAACTGCTCCACCTCTTTCAGGTCGGCGGCAAACTCATCGAGGAATGTCGTCAGCATGGCAGAGCACTGGTCGGTCCAATCCTGCTGCAATCCTCCGATACGTGTATAACTCGTGGTGAACCTTGCGCCGCACAGCACGTCATAGATATCGAGCAGTTTCTCGCGTTCCCGGAATGTCCAGAGAAGAACAGTGAGCGCACCCACATCCATCGCCATCGAGCCGACCGCAACGAGATGCGAGGCAACACGCGCCATCTCACAACACAACACCCGGATGTATTGCGCACGCGGCGGAGCCTCGACCCCGATCAGTTTCTCGACCGCAAGAACATACCCGACATTGTTGGAAAGCGGAGAGAGATAGTCGAGCCGGTCCGTATGCGGAATGAACTCGTGGTAGGTACTTCCCTCGGCGATCTTTTCATAACCACGATGCAGGTAGCCGAGCTCGGGAACACACGCCATCACTGTCTCGCCATCCAGCTTCACAAGCAGCCGCAGCACGCCATGTGTCGCCGGATGCTGCGGACCCATATTGAGAATCATCGTATTCTCAAGCGGGTCGTCGATAACGACAGTCGTATCCTGGTCTTCCAGTGCCTCGAGGATGCTGCTCTTCCTAGGTTCGTCTGCTACGCGGGTGGACATGGGTGCTTATGCGGTCAACGCTGCTTACGGGGCAGTGGAATGGAATCTGTGATACCCATCGTCGGGAAGTCTTTTCTCAGAGGATGGTACTCGTACTCTTCGGGCATGTACAGCCGCCGCAGATCCGGGTGTCCCTTGAACTTGATACCAAACATGTCATATGTCTCACGCTCGTGCCAGTTTGCCCCGGACCACACCGTGCTCACCGTATCGACCACCGGATTCTCTTCATCCACGAGCACCTTCAGGCGCACGTACTTCCTGTTCGTAAGTGAGTAAAGGATGTAGATCACCTCGAAGCGGCCATCAGGGCGGTACATATCCACGCCGCAGAGATCGATGATCATGTCAAACGACAACGCCGGCTCATCCTTGAGAAACCTGCAAATCTGAACGATGTCTGATCGCTTTACCTGAACGGTCAGGTCACCACGAAACTCATTTGTCCCTTCGATACTTGCGGGGAACTGTGTCTTCAGTCTCTCGATAATTGTGTCGTTCATGCAACCTGCCCTGCGGAACGTGGCGCCGGCGCGTCCGGAATGAGAAGAGGCTCTTTATGGAGGAGGCTTCCGATCGTCCGATCATGCTCAATCTTCTTCTGAAGTGTCATAAGGGCATGGAGAAGATTCTCCGGACGTGGAGGACAGCCCGCAACGTAGACATCCACCGGCATGAACTGATCGATTCCCTGCACCACGGAATACGACCGGAACATCCCTCCCGATGAGGCACAGGCGCCCATCGAGATCACCCATTTGGGTTCCGGCATCTGGTCATAGATCTTACGCACAACAGATGCCATCTTGTATGTTACCGTACCCGCGACAATCATCACATCGCATTGGCGAGGCGTGAAGCGCATGACCTCCGAGCCGAACCGCGAAATATCAAAGCGGGGTGATGCGGTCGCCATCATCTCAATCGCGCAACAGGAAATCCCCATCGGCATTGGCCAAAGGGAATTCTTCCTTGCCCAATTGATTACCTCATCGAGCCGTGTCGTCAGAAATCCATCCTGTTGAAGTCTCTCTAATTCCATTTCAACGCTCCCTTTCTCCAGATGTAGAGGAATCCTACAAGCAGAATCGCGATGAAGACCATCATCTCGACAAGGCCGGGCACGCCCAGTTCACGGAACTTTACCGCCCACGGATACATGAACACGATTTCGATGTCGAACAGAATAAACATCATCGCTACAAGATAGAACTTGACCGAGAACCGCTCGCGTGCGGTCTTGACGGGTTCCATTCCGCTCTCGTAGGTTGACATCTTGTCCTCGCCGGGCTTGCTTGGGCCGATCCACCTGTTGATGTTGACAAGCACCAGACCGAACACAACAGCGAAGACGATCATGAGTCCGATGGGGATGTATTGTTCGATCATCCTACAATTTCCAACAGAGAAGTTGTGCGGTAAGTTCGCTCGAAACCGACAAAAAGGTAGCGAAAACGAGGCTGAATGTCAACGAATTGAAGCGCTGTCCCAATTCATTGTCTCGCAATGACCAGCTTCTGCAAAAACAGGACAGGGCCGATGACTGACGATTTTCCGGGCGGATGAATCCGAGGGTTTGCTCAGTTCATTCCCCGATACAAGTCTTCAATGAGACGTGAGTACTTCTCCTCCACAACGTTGCGCCGGATCTTGAGAGACGGCGTGAGCTCACCTTCTTCGATGGTGAAGGGCTTTGCCAGGAGAGCGAATCGTCGGACGCGTTCGAAGTTGGCAAGGTCCTTTTGCAGTACATCGATGTTCTCATCGATGAGCTTGTTGATTGCCGGACTGCCGATGAGGTCCGCGTTGCTCATGTACTTTATGCCATGCGCGCTTGCATATTCCTTCAGTGCGTCGAAGTCGGGCACGATGAGCGCGGAGCAGTACATGCGCCTGTCACCAACAAGCACAAACTGCTCGATATACTTGGACGTAAGGAAAAGATTCTCGATGGGGGCAGGAGCAATGTTCTTCCCGCCGGAGCTGATGAAGAGGTGCTTCTTCCGGTCGGTGATGTGCAGATACCCATCCTGATCGAACATCCCGATATCACCGGTATGCAGCCAGCCCTCACGGTCCAGCACTTCGGCTGTCGCTTCCTTATTGTTCCAGTACCCCTGCATGATATTCGGCCCGCGCACAAGGATCTCGCCGTCTTCGGCAATCCGCACTTCCACCCCCGGAATAGGTTTCCCCACCGTGCCAAACCGGAAATCATCAAGGGGGTTTACCGCGATCACGGGTGATGACTCTGTAAGGCCGTACCCTTCAATCACGTTGATACCGATGGCCTCGAAGAACTCCCCGAACTCCTTCCCCAGTGCCGCCCCTCCTGACACGAAGAACCTGACACGCCCTCCGGTCTTTTCCCTGACTTTCGTGAAGACCAGCTTGTCTGCAATTGCCCGCCTGGCACGGAGCAGACCTGAAACATTGTTTCCCCGCTTCGCCTTCGCATAGTGTTTGCCGACACCAATCGCCCAGTTAAAGATCTTCTTCTGAATCGGCGATCCGCCGTCAACCTGCTTCATGATCCGCCCGTGAATCCGCTCGAACAGCCTGGGCACGGTCGTCACCACCGTTGGCCTGACCTCAAGAAGGTTCGCCGCCACGGTTTCGATACTTTCCGCATACGCGATCGTCGCACCGACCGACATTCCGGTGTAGTAGCCAGCCATGCGCTCGAACGAATGACTCAGGGGAAGAAACGACAGCATCACGTCGCCCAAACCGATTTGTATCGTTTCCGCGGAACTGATGATGTTGCTGACGAGATTCCTGTGCGTGAGCATTGCCCCCTTTGGGTTACCGGTGGTTCCGGAGGTGTAAATAAGCGTCAGTAAATCCTCGGGCTTCACGCTATTGATCGCCTGTTGCACCCAGTCGGGATGGTCGGCTTTGAATTTCTCGCCGCTCTTCATGATGTCGCTGAATCCCAGAGTGTTGGCGTAGCTGATCGGCTCCTTGTCGTTCATGAGAATCACTTTTTCCAGCGTCTTTACATCGCTCATCACCTTCAGCACCTTGTTGAGCTGGAACTGGTTGGAGACAATGACGAAGCGGATCCCCGCATCGTTGAAGATGAACTCGTTTTGTTTCGCTGTCATGGTGGGATAGACCGGCACGCCGACGGCACCAAGCGATACAAGTGCAAGGTCGCTGATGACCCATTCGGGCCGGTTCTCGGAGATAATCGAGATGCGGTCTCCACGCCGGACTCCCAGCGCCGCAAGCCCGTTGGCAAAGAGATCGACTCGCCGGCGGAGCTCCGCATAGCCTATGCTTCTGTAGGCACCGCCCGACTTGTGCATCAACAGAGGTCGGGTTTCGCCGGCAAATTTCGCCGTCAACTTCTGGAACATCTCGGGAATGGTGGAAAACTGTACTACCACCGCCATTGTTGAAAGTCCTTCGTTACATTGATTGAACAATCAAAGGAAGAAGAGAGGGACATCGCGTTGCAAAAAGAGCGCAGAACTAACCCAAATGTACGCAATATCAGTATCAAGCACAAAAGAAAAAGGCCGAAGTCCTTCTGACCCCCGCCCATGCGAACACGATGATGCTTAGTTGTCAGGAAAAAAGAAGAGGAAGAACCGTCCTGGGGGCGATCAAATCCCTCAATATAACGGCAACTCCTTGAACGGATATTCTCCTGTCTGGGTTAATGGATGATGATTACTTCGGTAAGGTTCTCGACTCCTTGGAGAGTTGCAGTAGTGTTACAAACTCAAGGGCGGCAACGCTAAAAACATTCTCCGATGAGACATTTGCAGTGAATACATCCCCCTGCATCAGTTGGACGTCGGCACCGGCATCAATCAGCTTCTGTCTCATTACGGCATCGATTGTGTCGACGCATTTACCGATGACTGCGAGAGTCTCGGGTGGGGCATCTTCTCCAAGAGAGCTGATTTTTTGCCTCAGCGCTGCATCAAATTTGGTGTCCATGATGGTTGCTCTGTCAGGACCGCAACCGAGTGCAAGAACAAGGGCGACCCAAGCAAGAACGAGTGATTTTGTCATTGGTTTGCTCCTTCCTGGACATTGAGTACATCGGTGATCCCCATGTGCGTTTAGCACGGTACCCTGCTGAGAATTCACGACCTGGATGATGGACCGGGGAGTGGATACTTGACCGGCCAGCGGAGTAATGCGCAAATATAGTTCCACCCCAATCAAAAATCAACTACCTGTTTCTGTAATGCGTTTTTCTCCGTTCTCTTCTTCACAAAAAGTCTCGCGAAAAAAAATCTTCGCCTCCAACCTGTTGTCAACTCTCATCGAATCGTGTTTGAAGAAATTTCCTCTTGACTTCGCTCACTCAACACATTATATTTTCACCCACGAATTTCTTCAACTCGTCAATCAGACGAGGCGTCAGCTACAAGTTGCAGTGCAGCAGGGAATTCCCTCCGATCCGGACGCGGCTGACCGACACTTTAGAGGAATGGACAAGGCGAATGACGGTGATCCGGTTGATAGCGAACGCTCTGATTAGTACTGCCGCATTCCCGAATTGTTGCTAGATACCCCTGAAAGCCCAACTTCTGCAAAACGAAGACGGGCTTTCGTGTTTTGAAGAAACGTACGTTGAAAGTTGTCAGCCGGCCTGTTCCAGATGCCTATGAACGGCCGGTGCTGTTTTCGTGGCAATTACACCATCGTTTCATCTGAATAGATAAGGAACCTACCATGGGTCAGAAGGAAATCCCCGCGTCTCTGGACGTGAAGAGGGGCCAGCACAGCGAAGCGTCGAAAACACATATGAATGAAGCCATAATGGACCTCGCGTTGGATTGCCGGGACTATTATGGAGAAAACGATCTGGCGGCAGACGTTCTTAGATCGAAATACCTCGCCCCGACCGAAAAAGGCCCAATGCACATGTGGTCCCGCATTGCACATGCGCTATCTTCCGTGGAAGCAGACAAGGAATACTGGTACAACCAATTTCTCGGCCTCTTGTTTGATTTCAAGTTTGTTCCCGGCGGCAGGGTAATGCATGGGGCAGGGCGCGAAGATGCCCGTCGCAGGCCGACCCTTTCCAATTGTTACGTCGTCCCCATCGAAGAAGACAGTCTCGAAGGCATATACCGTTGCATTACCGAATCAGCCATGGTGTACCGTACTGGCGGTGGGGTTGGAACCGACCTCTCGAAACTGCGCCCGGAAGGCGCACCGGTCAACGCGACAATCGACCATTCGCCCGGTGCAACTGCCTTTATGAACCTGTTCAGCGAGAGCACAAACACCGTTTCGCAGGCGGGACGCAGGGGCGCCCTTATGCTGACAATGCGAGTCGATCACCCCGATATCGAGAAATTCATCATCATCAAAAACGATATCCGCCGGATCAAGGTCCAGCATGCGAACATCAGCGTGCTGATCACACATGAGTTCATGGACGCCGTCATGAACGACACCGATTTTGAGCTTCGCTGGGGAGGAAAGGCATATCGCAAAGTGAAGGCCCGCGAACTCTGGTACAGGATCATCAAGAATGCCCATGCGTCGGCGGAGCCCGGGATTATTTTCTGGGATACCATGAGGGATTACCACAATGTGGAATATGCAAACCCGCTGAGCAGCACCAATCCGTGCGGCGAACAGCCCCTTGCATCGTATACGGCGTGCAACCTTGGTAATATCAACCTCTGCAAATTCATCGGTGAGGAAGGCCATTTCGATTACGAGGCACTTGCAGAGACCACTCGCGTTGCGACACGCTTCATGGATAACATCATCGACTATAACATGGAGAACCACGCCCTTGACAAGATCAAGAAGGCTGTGGCCTCCGACCGGCGTATCGGTCTTGGCATCACAGGCCTGGCTGATGCATTGCTCATGATGAAGATAAAGTACGATACCCAGGCCGCCCTCGATGAAACCGAGAAAATGATGCAGGTGATCAGGGATGAGGCATACAGGACTTCCATTGAGATCGCCAGGGAGAAGGGTGCCTTCCCGTTGTTTCAGTGGGAAGGATACTCGAAGAGCAAGTTTGTGCAGAACCTCCCCGAGGAAATCCAGGACGCCATCAAGAACCACGGGATCAGGAACAGCACAGTGATTACCGTGCCGCCGGTCGGCACGGGCTCGATCGTTGCCCAGACCAGCTCCGGGATCGAGCCGATCTTCTGCACAAGCTACCGGCGCAGGGTGAAGAACCACGACGGCGACACATTCTCCGAATACAAGGTGTACCACCCGCTCATCAAGAAAATGTTCGGGGATGATGTGAATCTGCCGGAGTACGTTGTAACCGCTCATGACATTGATCCCTACTTCCGTGTGAAAATGCAGGGCATCATTCAGAAGTACGTTGATAGCAGCATTTCGTCCACCGTCAATCTCGCTGAAGATGTGAGTGTGGAGACGGTGGCGGACATCTACATGACAGCATACAAGGCCGGCCTCAAGGGCATCACGGTGTATCGTGAGGGAAGCAGAGAAGGAATTCTCCAGACCGAGGAGTTTGCAAGGAAGAAGGAAGCAGAGAAAGCCGGCAAACACGGGGAAGAAAGGGGAAAGAAAGGTCCGCGACAGCGACCACAGACGACATTCGGTGTCACAGAGCGTATCAAAACCGGCGAAGGTTACCTCTACGTGACAATCAACGAAGATGAGAACGGGTTATGCGAGGTATTCACGACGATTGGCAAGGCGGGTGGCAATGCCGCGGCGCAGTCTGAAGCGATCAGCCGGATCATATCGCTTACGCTTCGGTCGGGTGTTGAGCCAATGGAGATCGTGAAACAGCTCAAGGGCATCTCCGGACCAATGCCCGTGTGGGATGGCAACGGCGGACAGATTCTTTCCACGCCTGACGCGATCGGCAAAGTGCTGGAACGTTATATCCAGAACCGCGAGCATTACCGCCGGTTCAAGCAGGTGGAAGCAACGATACCGAAACCCATGTCAGGCATCCCGAAGCTGAGCAAGCCTTCCGAGGGAATGACCGCATCGCAGACTGCATGTCCCGAGTGCGGCAGCAACGTTGAGCACATGAGCGGCTGCGTGGTGTGCTATAATTGCGGGTGGAGCAAGTGTTAAACCAGACGGTCATTCTGAGTCCGCTGCAGTTTGCGGACGAAGAATCTGATATAGGGGTAGTAAGCAGTGAACTGCAGGAAGGCTTCCACCCGGACCGAACTCTGGCCTCAGTGCAAAGTTGGTGCAACTTGCTGTTTTGGTCTAGCCAGCAACCTTTGTCCACCCACCGGGGACGATTCACTAATCTCCCATAGAAGAACAATAGTGGAAAGTTGTCGAGGTGAATTGCTGTCTTCTCTATGATTTTTCCTATCTGCAGCATTCATCCCTCCAACCGACGATTCTGCTTCACGAATTGCGTTGTCCTTGATTCCATTGACAGTAAGGTACCTTCCATAGCTGAGGCTTGATAGACGATGACACTTTCTCTTTACGACGTATTATCACACCTAATCCCTGGGCTTCTTGTCTATCTTTCTCTTCTGTCACCTCGGAGTGGCTTCGAAATCTACCGATATCCCCGCTTCGGCAATCGCTTATGTTCTTGGATTTTGGTGAACGCACTTTCTAGTTGGTCGTAGGGTGCTTTGCATTGTCTTGGGTGGCAAGCCTTCAAGCAGGCTTCTCGAAGGCCATTCGATTTGGAAAGTCAAGATGTTTGTAGGGGAAGAAGCGCGGTCAATGTTGCTGAAAGAGGCAGGGAAAGAAAACCCGGCAAATGAAGAGCTGTTTCAAATAGCAATGCGCAATATTGATCTCACTCCAAGTCGATCAAAATAAAAAACCCCGCTCGGCCAACCGGGCGGGGTTTTGTATTTTGCCGACCACCCAGTCAAATCTTTACCCTGATCCCCACATTCACAACCATTGGCAACAGGAGATTGAAATCCGGAGTCTCAGGATCCTGTAACTTGCCGGTAAAAGAAAACACATTCCGCTGGGCGAAGAGGTTCATCACTTCAAGATATGTCGTGGTGGCAGCAGAACCCATGTTGAATGAAAAACTGATCCTCGCATCCGCCCTTTTGTAATCCGGGTAGTGCAAGCGTGAATCCTCGACACCGGGGAGATCGTTGCCGTACGCGAACCCGCTGCCGTAGAGAGCACGGAGGTTCAGCAGCCAGCGGTCTGCAATCCTGTACTCGAAAACAGTTGTTACCGTCTTCGTCTGGTCTGTGGGCCTGAACCGCCATCCCATTCCGTCAAAGTAATTGAACTCCCGTGCCCGCATTAACGCCACGTTGATCCAGGCAAGCACCCGCTCGTCGGTGATCGACATTTCCAGTTCGGCGCCGGTGATCGTTCCCTTGGCGTCGTTCCTCGGCGAGTACACAATGTCGCCGGTTCGCTCACGCGAATATGAGATGAGGTTGCTCAGTGTCTTCACGTATCCTTCAAGACGGAAGGAGACATGATTCTTCAAGGGCTGCTCCACGCCAACAACATAATGGATTGCTTTCTCCATGTTCTGCATTGGAAGTTGCTCGCGCTTGGCTGCCAGAAATTGCAGATAGTTCGGCGTCTGGTAATAGACTCCCCAGGCTGCATTGAGCGTGGTGCCGCTTGGAAGTCGGTACGCCGCAAGAAGTCGTGGGCTGATCTTCGCTTCGTCGGTCAGTTGGGCAAGGTCAAACCGGACCCCACCGTTGATGAGCAGGGCATCTGTCAGTTGGACAAGGTTTTCCACGTACGCTGAAATCTTCCCCGAAGATGTATGGAGTGATCCCGCCAGGACTGAATCGCCGATGCTTCCCCGCACAATATCGTCACGATCCACACCATAGGTGAAGCTCTGGCTTCCAGCTCCCAGGATCAGAGAGTACGATGAGCTGTAGCGAGTTTCGAGTCGCACGTTCCACTCCCACTGACTGATGTCTTCGTACGACAACAGCGGGGCAAGCGAGCGTGAAGCCTGGCGGGTCAGATCTTCAGTCTGGGTGTAGAGCGAAACTCCGGCGTCGAGGATCGATTCTTCGGAGATCGTCTGGTGCGAACGCAGCGAAACCAAAGTGGTATGATACGAGCCGTCTGCAATTCCGGACGTCCTGTCCGATGAATGAAGTACCTGCAGTGCGAGGTGGTGATGCTCATCGATGTCCCCTCCGAGGACCGCATGGATATCGTAGTACGACGGGTTCCGATTGTCTCCGCTTGACAAATACCGTGACACATAGCCGGAGTACGTTGACCGGAAACTGACGAGGCCGCTTCCCCACGTTGAGAAAGGAGATTCAAGGGTTGCAGCAGCATTCACAAGAGATGCGTCGAGCAGCGCAGCTGTCCGCTCTCTATCTCCTTCCCTGTATTCCATATCCAGAACCGCCGAGAGCCGATCGCCGTAGCGCGCCGTGAAACCTCCGGGCACAAAGAGAGCCTTCTTCAACAGATCAAGATTCACAACGCTGACGCTGGTATTCGGAGATTCTTTGAGATGAAACGGCTCCAATAGTTGAGCCCCGTTCAACAGAACGAGGTTCTCGTCGGATGAGCCACCACGGACGTTGAACTGACTCGACATCTCGTTGTTTGAAGCAACGCTCGCCATTGTGTGGATAAACCGATACGCATCATCAAACGGACCGGCGATGGTCTGCAACCTCTGTGGAGCAATGGAAAAGCCGCCGAGACCGTGCACGGTTGTTCGGGGGCTTCGTTCAGCGATGACCGTTACCTCATCAAGAAGCACAGCGCTGGGAATGAGTGCGACGTCAAGACGAACCGAATCCCCTGGCTCAACGTCAGAGATTCTCTGGAACGATTTGTACCCCACATAGCTGAATCTCGATGTCCATGCACCGGCTCGGACGGCAACGGTGTAACGGCCGAGAATGTTGGTTGCAGTATGACCTGAACCAGAAACAACATTGACGCCCGACAGCAATGATCCGGTCGATGCGTCTTTGACAACGCCATACACGACGGTGCTGCTGTCATTACAATGAGATTGAGAATGCACTGCGTCGAAACAGCAAGCGCAATGAGAACGCGAAGAAGGAAGCGTTGAATAACCATCTCACTCACCGTAATGTGTGGAGACCCCTTGAATCAAGAACAACTGGTGGTAGAAATTCAGCTTCCGATACCTCGTGTTCGATTGAGATGTTTGGTGTTTGGGAACTTGAAGATAGTCAGATCATCTACATGTGCAACAATGCGATGGCATCCTTCTCCCGTTTTACAGCACCAACCAGTGTAATGAAGAGACCCATCCAGATCGACTTGCTTTAAGCGATAGTAATATGTACCAGGGATCGACATTGTACTGTATCCACGAATAGTCATGTGGAATTGTAGTGTTGCCATGATCCACAACAAAACTGTTTGGCACATCAACAAAAGAGGATGGCGTAGCCACACTTTGTTGGATGTAAAATCCATAATTGTTCACCTCGCTGACTGTTCCCCAGGTGAAGAGGACATTGTTCCGGTTGGGAACGGCTGTTGCACCAAAATATGCAAGCTGAATGGGAAGTGCGTTGTCCGATGCACTGCCAATACCAAAATCTGAAAACCCGGACATGCCGGTTCTGTGGACGATTGGCGTGGCACTCGACCCCGTTCCAGTTGAGTGGGTTCCATTCAGTGTCCAGGCGCTGGACGAGTTGACGCGCTTCAGGATCCTAAGTGTCGTAAAGTCAGACACGCCACCAAAGCCGTCCGCAGTCAGGTCCAATGAGTATGTCCCACCCGTCAAGCCATCGCCAGCAGTGATGGTCCAGAAACCGTCTACAGCGCAGCTCACAATGTTTGTTCCCGCATCGTCGAGCGGTAGTCCATTTGTACCGGGGTTCGATGCTGCAAACGTTGCCGTCAGGGTACCGCCGGCTGACGGAGCTGTTGTGAAACTGATGTTTGCCGGACGATAATTCACTGCGCTTGCTGTCGGCAACAACACGTTACTGACTGTTGCCGGGGCAAACCAACGTTTGAAGTTGCCGACAACAGTTCCCGAACTTCTCGACAATGTTCCCAGCGACGACGTGCTCGTCCCAAGCGTCAACATATTAGTCCCAGTCGCAATGATTCCGCTTGTCAGCGTCAGGGTATTCGTTACGGTCTCATTCGCCTGCAAGGTGACTCCGGCCGAATTGTTGATCGTGAGATTGTTCACTGTAGATGGAAGACCATTGCCGGCGTTCTGCGCCGTGGTTCCGTTGTATATGTAGTTCGCCCCAGTGGAATATGTTCTTGTTCCTGTGACCTGAATATTGCCGGTTGCACCTGACGACATGATGCCGGCAGCTGATCTGATGCCCATGGTCGCACCACTCGACAACGTAAACGCGCCTACACCCGCAATCACTGTAGAGCCTGATGCCATCTGTAGCGTTGAGCCGTTGTTGACGGTGAAGTTGATGACATTGGAAACCGTTCCACCCGAGGTGTACGTCTGTGTCCCGCTGCCGTTGAATACGATGCCACTCGTTGTACTTGAACCACTCTCCGTGACTGTGCCAGCCGTGTGCGAAAAGTTTCCGCCGACATTTATTGTCGCTACTCCAACACCAGAAGACAGGTCCAGCGTTCCGCCGCTCATACTGAAACCGCCGCTCACGGTCAATGTTCGAGCGAATCCCTGAGACAGTCTCACTGAACCTCCATTTTGGATGTAGCTCCCTCCCACAGTTGATGTTCCTGTTGCAAACCAGAATAGTCCTGTGGTGCCGGTACTTTGGATTGTCAGACCACCGTTGATTGTGATGGGATTGGCAAGAGTAGAGGCAAGGGTTTGGCCAGTGCTATTCCAGGTTAAATTCCCAAAAGTTTGGTTGAGTCCAGCTGGCTCGGTTGACGTTACCCCTGTCACCAAACACGTTGAAGTGGCATCCCATGTCGCCGTGGGGATCGTTCCTCCGTTTCGATTGTGCTGATAGGTACCTCCAGCGTCAAATGCAACGGTTGCAGAGGCGTTTATCGTTACGGTTCCCGCGTTTTGAAAGGTCCCAGACACAAAGAGATCTGTGCTTGCGCCATTTGCGATGGTCAAGATCACCCCACTGCTGAGTGCTATTTGTCCCCCAGCGTTGACCACAACTTGATCAACCGTAACGCTTGACGTAACGGTCACGATGTGACCATTCTGAATTGTTATTGCACCGTCACCATTTGTCGGCGTGCTTGGAGCCGGAGTAACCCATGTAGATCCGTCCCATCTCTCCCATGTGCTGGTGCTATTCCAGTTGCCGGTCTGGTGTGAGCGGTAGTCATCAACACCTTGTCCCCGCGCAAGTTCAATTCCACTCGTGAGGAACACAAGGATCATCACACAACTGAGTCGTTTCATCATTTTCGGTCTCGTCTTGGTTTGGCAAGAAAGCATTGAATTGGACACTCAAGCTTCATATTGATTCATGTCCTAAAGGGCAAAATGCATGCCTCTGCTGTAAGCCCACCAATCTTCTTGAAATCATTACCGATTTCGAGCGGAGTTTCTACAATGTTCCTCTCATTGGCGTGAAAATGACAGCATCGAACGTCAAAATTGCCTGGAACAATCCATACAAACCAAGAGCATGGGGCAAAGATTTACACCTAAAGATAGTAGGAAGGATTTTCCTTGGATGAAGGATTTTTGCAGAGGCAGTTGAACAACCGAGGGGGTGGTCGTGCTGCCGGGGCAACTGCAGTTGGCCTAAAGAATGTTCAGAGCAAACGTTAGTAGAATTCTCATGCATTAGTCGGTAGGGCTATTGCCTCCGCCAAACTCAAGATGAGATTTGTTTGAATGTCCCAGTTTGCCTACTTTGTCGCAAGCTCTGTATCCAGACAAGTGGCTTGCATGAGCGCATCTCACGCGCGACTCACACATGTTCGAGATGACTCCGAACATCCACATGAGTGACGAAACAAACCCTTCCTGACCAACGATTCGAAAATGAAGAAATCCATTTCCCGACCGGACTTGCTGGCGTGGTTGCTGATAGCATGTTTCGGAGTCACGATGGTGTTCTCCCTCAACACCACGATGTATTACTCTCCTGACAGCGCGAATTACCTCGGCTGGGCAAAATCCATCGCGTTCTTTCATGGCTACGAGCTGACCTACGGCCCTGAAATCTCCCGGTATGTTGTCAACGCCCCGCTATATCCCGTACTCCTCGCGCCCATCGCACGATTCTTTCCGCTCGATGTCACCGCGGCGAAGCTTCTCACGCTTGGGTTCGGAATAGTCCTTCTGCTTCTGTTCTACAGGTACACATCCATCAGAACCGGAGCCGTGGCAGCTCTTCTTGGCCTTCTCCTTCTTGCCACAAACCCACAGACGGCATTGTTCTCAACGCAGGTGCTATCGGATGTGCCGTTCGGCGTGTGCATGATGCTTGTTCTGATCGTCGTCGAGCGCCTCGTGAAGGAAGACAAGCCCCCGGACTGGCTTTTCTGGGTCCTTGTTGGATTGCTCACTTCAGGAATTCTCCTGAGAGAGATCGGGTTCGCTCTTCTCCTCGCTGTTGTCGTGTTTTTCGCCTTGCGAAAAGACTACGTGAGGGCCGGGCTGCTCCTTGTTGCACCAATCCTTATCTATTTTGCCTGGTACATCAGAAACGAAGTGATCGTTGCCAACATTGAGTTCAATGACCTTCGCAATACGCGATTATTCTTTAGCCATGCCCTTACCGGAAGCACAGGAACTCTGGCAGATGAATTTGTGGCAAGGATTCGTAGCAACCTTGCATTCTATGCAATGCCTTTGGGGAACGTGTTGTTTATTTCTCAACATGTGGGATGGATCTTCCCCGTTGTCAACTTCAACGACCCGACGCTTGCCTCCGTTCAGTCGTTGGCTGACACACTTACGTTGCCGATCATGGGGTTGACTCTTCTGCTCGTTGTGCATGGCTTCGTCAGGCTATGGAAGACAGAGCCAACCGGTCGCCTCATCGGGATGTTTCTTGTTTTCTACGCAAGCATCATCCTGTTGTATCCCATCAACGACTACCGGTTTCTCTTCCCGCCGTTGTTGCTGATGACCTATCTTGCCACAATTTCGATGCGCCGGATACTCGATTGGGTACAAAGCAAGAAGGGTAAGCGTGTGTCGTCCATCGGCCTCACGGCGTTCATGGTAATCCTGTTGGCTCCCAATATTGTCTGGTTACGCAATTTCGTCACCACAGCTGCCGCGTACAAGCACGCGCCTGAGACTTTGTACGCGGAAATCAGGAACCAGCCACGATATCCAATCGAATACACAAAGGACTTTCCCCAGGTTGACGAATGGATTACCCGGCACAGTCCCCCTTCGGCAGTCATCGTCAGCCGGTACAAAGAGGCAGCCCTCTGGCTCGGCGGAAGAAAGCTCCTGACTCTTGACCCCCTTGTTTCTCCCGAGGACTTTGAGGTCGCACTGCGCGACTATCGAAGCTCGTTCATCATTGCATACATGGTGGGGCACCAACTGCATGACTTTGAATTTCAGATGGCCGTTTCCCGCAGGTTCCAGTTCGAGCCGGCATTCAGGGCGGGCGATGTTCAGGTTTTGCGGGTGCATCCACGAATTGATTCCGCAGAATCCCCTTCAGCCGCTGTAAGCGATTCGGGTGGAGAAATGAGGCAGCAATTGATCGCGGGGATCCGGGCAATGGAGAACGGGAATTATGGCGAGGCAGCGTCGGCCTTTGGGCGTCTTCGCGTTGTCGATGGGTTCGAGGCAACGGGGACATTCTACAGCGCGGTTGTCGCCGAGCTGTCAGGAAACCTCGTTGAAGCAAGAAAATTGTTCCGGGAATCCAGTCTGCTTCCACAGTCAGGAACGCTCCTCCTGCAGGCCCAGGCACATCAGGAAATCATCACATCGCTTGAAGGAGCGATGAAGGCCATTTCGAACACAGACCGGGCTTCATTTTACCACTCGGCGTCGTTGAGTTACTGGCTCCTTGGCTTCCGACGCCAGGCAGGAGAGTTAATGCAGAAATGCATTGCGGCAGATTCAACGTACTTCATCGGACCGGTGTTCGCAGCATTGTACGATTTGCAGAACGGAGACATCAGGTCCGCGGAAAGATTTGTGGATCGAGCCAGACACATTCGACCGGGGGATCCTCTTGTCGCCTCACTTCACACGATCATGACGGCTGCGTCTTCGCTTCAACACGCCTCCGATCCACGTGAGAGAGCTTCTCTCCTGGTGGTCATCGGCAAGGAGTTCATGTCACTTGGTCTGAATGATTTTGCGATCGAGGACCTGGTCCAGGCGACCGAACTGGATCCCACAAATGGCAACGCACTCCGTCATCTGGGTGATCTCTACATCCTGAAGCGCCGGTTCGCCCCGGCTGCAGCAACACTCTCCCGGTTACTCGACATTGAACCTGCCGATACCGATGTAAGAAGAAAACTCGAGACAATTCGTGAGGAACGGGACGGCTGAAGAACGAGATCCAGGGGGTGAATTCTCAGATTCAATGAAACATGTAGCAACGAAAACCCCGCTGCACAATACAGCGGGGTCTTCAGTTTGATGGTTCCACTTCTCATTTCCTCAACGCTGCCCATCATCGCATGAGGAATGACAAGCCTAGAGCAACCCTTTGATCAAATTCTCCAGCGATGCCTTATCCATATAGCCGATGTGTCGTGTTGTAATATTGCCCTTCTTGTCGATGATAAACGTGGTCGGGATACCATCGATCCCGCCATACGCATCGGCCAGTTGCCCGTCGCCCACAACCACCGGATAGGTGATCTTGTGACTTTCAACGAAAGGCTTCACCGGCGTCCATCCATCCTGATCAAGAGATACGCCGACGATCTCCAGGCCTTTCGATTTGTACTCTTTGTACACGTCAAGGAATCCGGGAATCTCCGCCTTGCACGGAGGGCACCATGTTGCCCAGAAGTTCACGACAACGACCTTTCCCTTCAGCTTGTTCAGTTCAATTGTCTTGCCGTTGGCGGTCTTGAGGTTGAAGTTGGGTGCTTTGCCGGTCGGCTGACCAAGCACAAGAGCCGGCAGCAGGAAGAGCGTCGTCAAGAATGTGAAAAGTCTGATTGCCATGCATTCTCCTTTGGGTATTTACATTCACTCTATACAACAGCTATATGGTCGGATTGTTCCCGTATATGTAAGATGCACGAAACCCATGATTCGGGTCATGGACTCGAATCCGGGCCAGATCGGTGGGAACCACAGTCTGCACATAACACATGGGAATTTAAGCGTTATTCCAATCAAACAGACTGAATACCCATTGTGGCTGCTTGCACACTGGTGGAATCCTGGTCGGAACGTCCACTGATCACGAGCAAACTCCGGTGGTGGCACAACGTTCTATTTTGGAGCCGGCTCTGTAGTCATTCGCTCAACCTCGGACAGGCGAAACACAAACACACTGCTATCTGCCGTGAGGATCCTGACTGTGCTATCGGGAATCAGTTCCAACATCATTCCCCGGATGATGCTGCCGTTTTTCAGATACACGATGTTACTTTGCTGCTCCACCCGGATAGGCGATTCGGGAGACACAGCCCGCCCTTCGCTCAGAAGAATTGAGCGGAGGATCGACCGCCTTTCCGCCGGTTTCTTGTCCACGAACTTATGCACCACTTTCCCCGAGAATACTCCTGCAAAGCCGCCCAACACTCCTCCAGCACAAACACCGATTAACGTGCCCTTCGCTGCCCCCGACATGTCGTTCGATGTCGTGTAATACCCACTATACGCATTCCTATCGTCGCCCTGGTTACCGATGTAGTAACCGATCGCCCCTCCGATTGCAGCTCCAATAACCAACGAAGGGACGACATGATTGTCGTTGCGGCTGAGTCGCACCACTGAATCAACATACACGGGGCCGCTGTACTGAACTGACACAATCTTGAGCGAATCCCCGTCAAGACCCTGAAGGGTTGCATTCTCTACTTTCTTCTCCCCCTTTACCTCCACCACCCAGTCGTTGTGCTGGCTTCGTGCCGGGGTGGCAAGGAAAAGTGAAAGGAAGAGGACAGATAGTGGAATCGATTGTACTGAACTCATGATTCCGGAAATGACGGACGAGTCCGCCCATGCGCCTGTCTTCATGAGAGATACTCCTGAGTATGGGAAACAACTGGTAGGAACAGTAGGGGTCAGGACTGGTCTTGCTGCAGGAATAAAGGGATGAGCATCATCAAAGTTGCATTCAGAACCCACCCGATGCCATCCTCGCGACCCACCGACGCAGAAAATCTACTCAGAATCCAAAACGTAGTCAACCGAAAAACGGGCAATGTGACCCAACACAGGAAGAATCAGCAAAAGATGATTCCAGGACCAAGACGTCTGAACCGGGAGATTGGATACATGAAGGCGGCGAACCGATGCAATCGGAGCCTATTCGTACCTCAGTGATTCGACAGGATCAACACTCGCGGCTTTCCGGGCGGGAAAGAACCCCGCAAGCAAACCGATAATTGTCAGAATCCCGGAGGTCATGAGCATGGTCGCAGGAGACAAAATGGGCTTGCCAAGGAATTGCATGGGACCGTCATCGGAAGGGATGAACTTGAAGATGGAAACAACTCCCCATGAGAAGAGCAGTCCAATGGCGCCACCAATAAAAGCGATGAGGAGAGCTTCGAAGATGAACTGTGACAGGATGTAGCTGCGGCGGGCACCGACAGCCATCTTGATGCCAATCTCATGTGTCCGCTCCTTTACCACAACATACATCACGTTGGCAACACCAACCCCGGCAATCAGCAATGTCAGCAAGCCGACGGAGCCAAGAAAAATTGAAACCCCAATGTTGATCTTCTGGTTGATCTTCAGATTCTCGATGAAGTCCCAGATGAACAACGTGCGCTCGTCCTTCGGGTCAAAGTGATACTTACGGGCAAGCACCCGGAAGATCTCCTTCTTGATTTCTTCCTGCCGGTTTGGATCAGCGGGGCGAACGACAATCGAATTGACCCGCTCCGGGCCGTACATGGTTCTGAACGTGGAGTACGGAATGATTGCGCGGTATGAGTCCGGACCGTTGTTCATGCTTGTCTGGATCTTGTCCTGGATGGTGCCGACAACAACGAAAGGTAATCCATCCACCAGAAGCTGTTTCCCGATGGGGTCTTCATCCTTGAAGATGTCCTTAGCTATTTTCGCTCCGAGGAGGAGTACCCGCCGTTGCATGGCCACATCCATGTCATTCAAGAACCTCCCGCCTGCGGAAGGATACATACGCCGCATCTCTTCAAATGCAGGGTTCACGCCTTCGCATGTCGCCGTAGTAGTGTACTTTTTGTATGTGAGGGAGACATCGTTCATGTACTGGGGGCTGATCATTGCGATCATCGGAATGGCCCTGCGCAGCATCTCCCCGTCTTCCTCAACCATCCTGATCTTCCGTCCCTTGGGCATTCCTTCGAACTGCATGCCGGTTTCGCCACCGTAGAGAATCATGATCTGGTTCCCCGCGTTCACGAGACCGTTTGTCATTTGGCGCCCAAGTCCTTCCCCAAAGGAAAGTAGCAGCACAACCGCGATTGTCCCCCATGTAATGGCAACAATCGTAAGGATGGCGCGAGTCCGTTGCACTTTGAGGTCTTGAAGAAATTCTTTGAGCAGCTCGACGAACATTCGCTCAGGTCCTCAGACAGTCGACAACGTTCAGGTTGGCAGCTCTCCGGGCCGGCATCAATCCAGCCGCAAGCGCTATGACACCGAGGACAAGTGCAGTGGCAATGGCGACAGGAAGCGAGATCTCGGGTGTTCCAACAAACTCCTTGATCGGAACGTATTGCATCGCGGCAGCGATCCCGACAGAGATGAGAAATCCAATTGACGAGCCAAGCGCGATAATGAAGATTGTTTCCATGAAGAACTCAAACATGATGCTCGACCGCTTGGCCCCCACAGCACGCTTGATGCCTATTTCCCTTGTCCGCTCCTGTACCACAATGAACATGATGTTCGCAACGCCAATGCCGCCGACAGCAAGTGTGAAACTCCCGATCACCCCCATGAAGATATTGAATGCAAGGAAGAAATAGAACAGGAATTTGTCAAACTCCCCCGTGTCCCAGATCCAGACTGCATCCTTGTCGGTGGGATCAAACTTGTACCGCTTCCCGAGCACCTCCCGCACTTGTGCTTTGATTTCCTCGGAGCGCGTTGGGTCTTTCGGGATGAATATGACATTGCTCAGATGATTCTCACCAAAGACCGCAGCAAACGTGGATGCAGGAATGAACACCCTGTCCCGGTCCTGGCGGTTGTACGAGGAGTTCTGGGTCTTCTTGATCATCACGCCAACAACAGTAAATGGAACCTGTCCAACGTACATCAGCTTGCCCACGGCATCGCCCTCGCCAAAGAGCAGGCGCTTGGTCTCATCGCCAATGAGCGCCACCCTCCGTCGCTCGCGCATGTCGATATCATCAACGAACCGTCCCCCCATTTCGGGAATAACATTGCGCATGTCGCTGTAGATTGGATACACCCCGGCAACACTTGTATTGATGATGTTCTCCCCAACCCGCACCGACGTGCTGTTGGATGAATACTCGGGGCTGATTTTGTCAATTCCACTTACCTGATCTGCGAGAAGCCTCACATCATCCTCGATCAAGGGAATTGGGCGGCCGATGCCAAACCCCTGATACGCTTTTGTCGTCCGGCCAGGGAACATGATCGCAATGCGCTCTCCAATTCCGTGCATACTGACCCCAAGCTGCTTCTTGAACCCCATGCCGAATGCGAGCAGCACGACGATCGCCACTGTTCCCCAGACGATGCCGAAGATCGTCAGGAAGGTTCGGAGCTTCTGGGCCCGGAGGTCACGAATGAATTGGGAGAGGGCAATGATCAACTGTTGCATAGCGAGGGGCAATTACTCGATTTTCTTTACTGGCTTCTCAACCACTTCATCACCCTGTTTCAACCCGGAGAGCACCTCGATGTTGATGGCATCGCTTAACCCCGTTTTGATCAAGCGCTCTTCCTGCTTCTCCGGTCCGAGAGCGACCTTCACAAATGAGGAATCGTTTCTGAACGTCACGACGCGTTCCGGAATAACGAGAACACTGTCTTTCTGCTGGATGATCACATTGGCGTTGGCGGAGTATCCAGCCCGAAGAGTGGAGTTGCTTGTCATTGGAACTGCGATTTCAATCGGGAATACGGTTGCATTCTCTTTCTTTTCCGCCTTCAGAGAAATCTTTGTCAGTTTCCCCACTATCTTATCACTTGGCAGCGCGCCGACTTTCAATTCAGCGTCCATCCCCTCTTTCAGCTTCCCGACATCGATTTCGTCAACCGTCCCTTTGAAAATCAGCCGTCCCATGTTCGCCAGTTTCATCAACACGGTTCCTTCCTGGTAGGAAGTCAGCGGGGTCACCGGGTCCCCAACTTCAACCGCTTTGCTGAGGACGTAGCCGTCTATGGGAGCCTTGATGATCGATTCGATTTCCGTGCCGCCGATGTTGACTTTGCCACTTTCCAGGAGTGCGAGTCTCTCCTTGGCAATTTTGAGACGAAGTTCAGCTTCCTCACTTCCCTGGATGAAGTCATCATAGTCTTTGGTGGAAATGAGCTGCTTCTGGATGAGCGATTGCTGCCTGACCTTGTTCTTGGCGAGATTGTCCACCTCAACCTGTGCCATCTCCACTCCACGCTTTGCTTCGGCGAGTTCGAGAGGTGTGGGATCCGGCCGTACCTCAAGGAGGGATTGGCCGGCTTTCACATATGTCCCTGCATCTGCAAAAATATGTTTCACGACTCCTGAGACCTTCGACTTTATGGAGATTTCGTTCTCCGGTTCAATTGTGCCAACGGCGAGTGCCTTGTCGACAATGTTCCCTTTTTCCACTTTGATCCTGGGGAGAGCGTTCTCATCACTCTTCTTTGAGCCGCCAAGGATGAAGAACGCGGCAGTCACGAGAACAATCACGCCAAGGGTTGAAAGAATAATCTTTTTTTTCATTGGGCGGTCTCCAAACTGGGATCTGCAAAAGGGAACGGTAACGATTCTGCGGGATGTCCGGCATGATACACTACCAAATACGGTTATCGATGTCAATTGTTACGTGGAACGACCGGAGAACCTACTTCATCAATTAGACAGTATAGTACCCCCCAAAGGTTACAGTCCATAACAGCAAAGGCACCCTTTCTCGGATGCCTATGCCGTTCCACACAACTCTCATCTCCCTTACTACCGTCTAAATTCCTCGGGATTTGCAGTCTTGTACACAATTGCTGCCAGCGCGCCTCCGGCAAAGTTCGCCACAATAAAAATCCAGATGTTGTTCCAAGCGCTCAGCCCCATGGTTGAAATGCCAAATGCAACTGCAGGATTGTATGCGCCGCCGGATATCACCCCTCCTGCATACGCGCCCACGAACAGCGTAAAGCCGATGGCAAGGCCATAGTAAGAGTTGCCGGCATTCTTCGACGAAGTCGCCGTATTCAGCACAACGTAGACAAGAGCAAATGTGAACAGCAGCTCGTTCAAGAGGGCCTTTGCCACTTCAGGATTCGCGGCGGCAACCGGAGCCTCTCCCCGGAAGAACTTCACCACGACTGCGGCAATTACGCCGGCAAGAATCTGAACCACCATGTAGGGCAGCACATCCTTCGAATCACATTTCCCGCGCATCCAAACGCCGAGCGTCACCGCCGGATTGTAGTGACCTCCCGAAATATGACCGCCGGCGTAGACCATGATCATCAGCGTCGAGCCAATCGCCAGCGGGGCAAACGGTCCCGCTCCCGGTCCAATCACGGTAAGTCCGACGACGAGAACAAGGAAAAACGTGCCTACAAATTCCACGATGAGTGCTTTGGTATTCATGAAGAGGACCTCCGAGTAGTGATGGTTGAGGTGCAGCGGCATCTCAAAGTAGCCAAATTCCAGCTCTTTTCCAATCGTTGATTTTGAAAACACCATCATGTATTTTGTTCCTGGGTCGGCCGCGACAACATTCCTCCCATCATCGCCATGTCAATGGATTCGGCGCTACTTGAATTTCACCCGATCGTCCGGGACTGGTTCGCAGAAGCATTTGGGGAACCGAGTCCGCCCCAGAAGCTCGGATGGCCGAGCATCTCCGCTGGCCAACATACACTCATCCTCGCCCCGACCGGCTCCGGCAAAACGCTTGCCGCGTTCCTCTGGGCAATCAATCATCTCGTTGAACAGCACCTTCGAGAGGAGCTTCCCCGCGGAGTCCGCATCCTGTATGTATCCCCGCTCAAAGCGCTGAACAATGACATCGAGAGGAATCTCGAAGAGCCGCTCCACGGGATCAGGGAAGCGGCGCGAAAGAACGGTTTGAAACTCCCGATGATTCACACTGCCGTTCGTACGGGCGACACGCCGCAGTCAAAACGTGCGGCAATGCTGAAGCATCCCCCCGACATCCTCATCACTACACCCGAGTCGCTCTATCTGATGCTCACCTCGAAACAGGCGAGAAGAATGTTCACGACTGTTCAGTACGTGATTGTGGATGAGATCCATTCGATGTGCGCGAACAAGCGTGGTGTTCATCTTTCCATAACACTGGAGCGACTCGCTGCTGTGGCGGCGCAAGAGTTCGTTCGGATCGGGCTCTCCGCGACCCAGCGGCCCCTTGAGCGTGTGGCCGCATTCCTTGGCGGGCAGCAGTGGGTCGGGAAGGATCTCATCCCCAGAAAAGTAAACATCGTCGATGCAGGCGAACGAAAGGCAATGGACCTGCGCGTTGAGTGCGCCGTGCCGGACTTTTCCTCCCTGCCGCAAGAAGGAGTATGGGAACGGGTCCTCATCGAGCTTCTTGATCTCATCCGGGCGCACGAGACAACGTTGATCTTCGTGAACAATAGAAGATTGGCAGAGCGCGTCGCCGCAAAACTCAACGAAATGGTTGCCGGAGCAAAGGATACTTTCGCCCTGTATCAGGTACCGTTGAAAACCGGAAGAGATTTGCCCCATCCTCCAGAACCGGAAACAACCCACGGCGAAGAACTTGTTCAAGCGTATCATGGAAGCATGTCGCGTCAGGTGCGTGAGCAGATGGAGGAAGCGCTCAAAGCGGGAAAACTCCGTGCATTGGTGTCCACATCTTCTCTTGAACTTGGTATCGACATCGGCAGCATCGATCTCGTGGTCCAGTTGCAGTCACCAAAAGGGATCGCACGAGGACTCCAGCGCATTGGCAGATCCGGCCACCTCGTCAATGCAACGAGCAAGGGACGAATTTTCCCCACACACAGGGATGATCTGGTCGAAGCCGCAATAGTGGCAAAGGGAATGTCTCTTCACGACGTCGAGCCAACATCCGTCCCGACAGATTGTCTTGACGTGCTCGCCCAGCAGATAGTCGCAATGGTGAGCATTGAAGAATGGAATGTTGACACCCTGTTCGACGTGGTGAGGCAATCTTGTTGTTACCAATTCCTCTCGAAGAAACTGTATCTGGGTGTTCTCCAGATGCTGGCTGGACGGTATACACAGGAAGCGTTCCGTGAGTTGAGAGCTCGCGTATCGTGGGACAAGGTGAACAATACACTCCGCGCTCTCCCCGGCTCGAGCCAACTTGCAATTACAAGCGGAGGAACGATTCCTGACAGGGGATATTTCGGTGTGTACCTGGAGGATGGCAAAACGAAAATCGGTGAGGTCGATGAAGAGTTTATCCACGAAAGCCGGGTCGGGGACACATTTATCCTCGGTACAAATGTGTGGAGGATGATGGAGATCGACTCGAACCGGATTGTCGTTAGTCCGGCCCCAGGGCAGCCCGCACGCATGCCGTTCTGGCGCGGTGAGAACATCGGGCGCAGTGTCGAACTGGGACAGAAGATCGGAGCGTTCAGACGAACGATGAACACAAGACTGGCATCGCCAGATTGCCTGCAATGGTTGCAGCGGGAACTCCCGATCGACTCGCGTGCTGCCTGGAATATCCAGGAGTACTTCCGGAAACAGCAGGATGCTACAGGAGAAATTCCGCACGACACGCTCATGATTGTCGAAGGGTTCCGCGACGAGATCGGCGACCCGCGCATTGTCATCCATTCACCCTTCGGCAGACGCATCAATGGACTTCTCGGCCTGGTGGCTGTCCACCAAATGCAACAGATCCTTAACACCACTCCTCAGATGTTGTACAACGACGATGGTGTCCTGCTGAGATGCTCGGATGTGGATGGTCTGCCACTGCACTTTCTCGACGACCTCACTGTCAAGCAAGCTGGAGAGATTGTGCTCAACGATGTCATCTCATCGCCGATGTTTGGGGGGCAATTTCGACAGAATGCCGCGCGGGCGCTGCTTATGCCGAAGATCGCACCGGGGAAACGTACACCTCTGTGGCTCCAGCGACTGCGCGCCGGAGACCTACTGGAGATCGCCAGACGGTTCGATGATTTCCCCATTGTCATCGAGACAATGCGTGAAGTATTGAACGACATCCTCGACTTTCAACGATTCAAGGACATCGTCAGACAAGTCGAAAACGGCGACATATGCATCAAGACGGTACAGACCGAGGTTCCCTCACCGTTTGCAGCGAGCATCCTTTTTGACTTCATCGCAGCATACATGTATGAATGGGATCAGCCACGGCAAGACCAGCAGACCCAGTATCTCTCCATAAACCGCGAGCTCCTCTCCGAAGTCATGGACACTGAATCGATGGCGTCTCTCCTTCGTCAAGAGGCATTGGAATCTGTGGAGAAGCAGCTCCAACGCACGGCCAACGGGTACAAAGCGCGCTCACCTGAGGAGCTTCTCGAGATCCTTCTTCGAGTCGGCGATCTCTCGGACGCGGAGGTAGATGAGCGATGCGAGGGAGACGGTCGATCGATGGTCGGAGAGCTTGCGACAGATGGTCGAGCCGTATTCGTACATATTGGCGCCGGGAATCGTTGGATTGCAGGCGAGGAGCAGGACATGTACCGCAATCTGGATGACGAACGTGTTGCCTCATCACTTCTCCTCCGCTATTTGCAGAGCCACGGCCCTGTCAGTGCAACAGGTCTCGCGGAACATTTTGGATTCAGCGTTGAAGATACGGACAAACTGCTGATGAAGCTCAATGAGACCGAGCCAATCGTCCTTGGTCGGTTCAGCAAGGGTGTCGAGCAGCAGCAATGGTGCTACAGGCCAAACCTCGAACGCATCCACAGGCACACCATCGGCATCCTCAGGAAAGAGATCAAGCCATCCTCGCTTGCGGAATTCACACACTTCCTCTCCTACTGGCAGCACCTTCATCCCAGGAGACGAGTGCATGGAACGGACGGCATTCAGTGCTGTCTTGATCAGCTTCAGGGACTCCCGTTACCGTCGGAAACCTGGGAGCGAGACGTGCTCCGCGCCCGCGTGCAGGACATTACCACTGAAGGATTGAATCACATCAGCTCTTCCGGCACAATTGTTTGGTCAGGAAAGGGATCAGGCAAGTTGCAGTGTTTCCGCAGAGGCGACGGAAGCGTATTCCTGGATCTACCGATACACCAGATCGAGGATGCACTCAGTCCACCCGCCCGCAATGTACTTGAATATATCCGGAAGAATGGTGCGTCCTTCTTCGCCGACATCAGGACGGGAATGCGACTCTCTCTTGGTGCATTGAACAAAGGGTTGGCAGAACTGTTTTGGAGTGGACTTATTACAAATGACTTGTTTTCAGAATTGCAGAACGTAAAGCGGTTTTCTCAGGCGGAATCTGATCTTCCTTTTGAGCCGATCGAGATGCTCGACCCTCGACACAACCCACGCAGACCTCGGTTGATGCAGTCAGCGCGGAAAGCAATCAAACAGGTCCCCGGGTGGTCAGGTCGCTGGTCTCTGGTACATTTGCCCGGAGTGATGGGAGAAGCATTGGAATTGGAGCAGCGGGCACATCGACAGGCGCTGCTACTTCTTGATCGATACGGAGTCGTTGCGAGAGAAATCTCCCGACGCGAAGAACTGATGCCCTGGCCGCTCGTGGCATCGGCGCTTCAGCGAATGGAAATGCGAGGGGATATCAGACGAGGCTACTTTGTCGAAGGTCTCTCGGGAATGCAGTTTGCTGTCCCGGCTGCTATGGACGAGCTTCGACACCTCAGGTCCGACACTTCCGACGAATCTTTGCCTCTTCTCGTCAACGCGTGTGACCCGGCCAATCCATACGGAACGGGAATCGATCTGCGTGAAAGGAACAGCGCACGTGGCCAGTTTCGGTATGCGCGGCTTCCGTCAAATTACCTTGTTTTTCAGCGGGGAACGCCGATTCTGCTGGTCGAAAACTATGGGACCCGTTTGTGGACACTTGCAGAGACTGCCGAGGAGATTATGAGAAATGCTTTGCGTATATTCTTGAGCGCAATGCAACGCCCACTGCCTCAGCGCCCGTTCAGAACCATAACGATTGAACACTGTGACGGCATCAGGCCGGCAGGGAGTCCGTTAGAGCCTGCATTGAGGTCACTTGGATTCACCCGCGGTCGCAACCAGACAATGATCCATGATGGGTACGTGTAGATGGGAACTCATTCTACAACCACACAAGGAGGAACCATGAACACAAAACTCGATGTCAAGCAATGGGCAATCGCATCACTTGCGGTCTTTGTTATCATGACGATCTTCGTGTTTGTACTTGGCAGACTCGGAGTCGCACCTTGGGCATGGCCTGTTCCGCCATCACAGCCTGCGGCTGGACCTGATCCCACGACTGGCCCGGATTGCTGTATATCTCTCGAGGCTCATATTGGCGGGTCTCTGTTACATTCATCTTTACGAAAACCCATACGGGACAACCCTGGCATAGGTCACGGGCTTCGCTACGGGTTTGGGATGGGACTGCTTATTTTCGTCCCAAGCTTTATCACCGGTCTTGTGTATTGGGAAGTATCTGCTGTGGCACAGATAACCTTTATGGTTGTAGGAGTGATACAGTTTGTAATTTGCGGGGCGGCAATGGCACAGTTATACAAACCAGGCAAACCCGCGGCAGCGTAGAAAACAGAGAATGCGCTCCCAAACTTTGACGTAAGCCATTCCAAGAACAAAAGGGAACAGGTGATTAGCAGATTCATGTGATCACCTGTTCCGCTGGTCTTTCGTTTTGTGCGGCTATCTGTTCGGCTTCGCCACCCACCACGTTTTGACGTTCCCCACCAGAGGATCATGCGTGAAGTTGAAGTCGTTGCACTCGACGACGCGGAACCCTGAGCGACTCAAGAGCTTCTCAATTTCTTCCGAGGGATAATAACGCTCCTGGACTATTTCAGTCTTCTTCTCATAGGAGCCACCCTGCCGAAGAAACATTGTAACCGCGCTCCTTGCATTTCTCCTCTCTGCGTCGTATGAGTTTTGAAGTATAATCGTGAAGTCCGGATCGTTGATGACCTCTGTCTGTCGCCACACCGTCCGTATAACAGAACTCATTGTTCACATCGAAAATCAGATATCCGCCCGTCCTGAGCGCGTGGTGCGCACACCGAAAGCACCGCAACAGATCCCTCGCATTCATCAGGTGGTTAATGCCATCGAACATACAGGTTACGAGACCGACCTGCGCAGGTACCGAGAACGATCGCATGTCCTGGCGGGTGAATGCAATTGGCAGCCGTGTGCCATCGGTTTTTCTCATCGCCTCCTGAACCATGCCAATTGAGGCATCAACACCGAGGACATCCCAGCCACGCCGGGCCATCATGATGGCAAGCGTTCCGGTTCCACATGCGAGATCGAGCAATGTTGACCTTGGGATGTCGTGCGCCTTGATTGTATGAAGGAGTTTGGGAAGGATGAGCGTGCTGAAGTCTTTCCCGTAGCTTTGCTGCCAGCGATCGTAGATCTGTGGAAGAAACTGGTATCCTGGACCTGACAAGGCGAAAATCAGTGGAAGGGGTTGTGGCCGGAGCGCACGATGTGCAACTGACTGTGACCACCGCGTGAACTGTCCAGGCAGCTGCAAGAGCTCCTATTGTTTACGACAAGCTACTTGTGGGAAATATATCATGACTCTTCGCGGGAATCAAGTTGAATTGCTTGTTGTCTATTGATATTTGAAAGCGATTGTTCCGGGTCCCCACTGTGCACCAAATCGTCTCAGCAACGCGCCCGTGTTTGAATAGACGCTCACCACACCATTCTCATGGAAACTCTTTGCGTCCGCGACATAAATATCCCCACTTACCTCATCGACGGCCATTGTGTAGGATGTATCCGGTATGAAATTCATCTGCACTGCCTTTGATGAGACGGAGATTCGATGCAAGGGGCCTCCATAATCCCCGGCCGCATCCGTCGTGTAAGCGTAGCCGTTTGTCCCCATTGCGATTGTTCCCCAGATGCTCTGAGGAAAGGAGATCGAGTCTTCAATTGTGAAATCAGCCGGGTTGATGATGAATATCCTCCCATTGGTGGGGGGAATAGCAAATTGGTTTCCGCTGCATGCCACCCAGACATTCCCGTCAGGAGCAATTGCCGCGCTGGTGGGACCATCAGACAGCTCCAGAGTGGCTCTCACTGTGTCCACCCGTGCATCAACGACAGACACCGTACGGTCAGAACCATAACCCGAGTTGCATACAAACAAGTAGTTCCCGGCAATCGCCATGCCCAGGGGGTTGGTCCCCACCGCAATCGAGTTCAGAATTCCCAGCGTAGAAGGGTCAAGCACGTATACTGCGCCGCTGTTTGTGCGGCTCACATACAGTTTGTTACGAAGAGAATCTATCAACATTTCACGGGGGATCGATCCGGGGAAAGTCGCAGAGCGAAGCAGTTGTTGAGTCTCCAGACTGATAATGTCAATATTCTCAGAATGGCTCATCAGGATGTAGGCCTTCCCCCGATACAACTTCAGGTCATCACCGGTGCTTCCCAGATGCAATCCGTTGTTCGCAATCTCGAACACGTCCCTGTACACCGTATCACGATCAATGTCGTATATGGAAAGCCGTGCACCGGTCGCGTCATTGTAATTCCCTTCATTCAAGACATACACGGCCCTGCCGATCTTCGGGAGCGTAGCATTTGTCTCGGGTGCAACGGCAGGATTGTCACGACACCCAAACGCAATGAGTAACAACGGTATCATCAACACATGCCTGACAATCGTTCGCATGGACTCCCTCATAATGTGATTGGTCCCCACAATTCTTATGCAACGGTTCAGTACCCGAGTCCAATCGTTACCCGATACGACCGCTGGGGCATCGGATAACCGGGCATTACTTCGTATGCCTCATTGAGGAGATTGTTTACTTCAAACTTCCCCAAAATAGATAGGGGACGGATGAACAGGCAACCCCTCAGGCTCAGGTTCACCAATTGGTAGGACGGCAAGAACTGCGAGTTGTCCTCCGTGACATATCGGTAACCCACAAAGGAATATGCCACCACTACCCCAAGATCTTTGACTAGCGACGTCCCGACGTCAATTGTCGAACTGGCAGAAAATGAGAGCATTCTTTTCGGAACGTACGCCAATTGTGTATTCACAGTCGGATCACCAGGATAGTCCGCCGAGATCTTACGACTGCTTGATGTTGCATAGCTCATTTGAAGCGAAAGCATTTTCTCAGGCAAATCCCAGCGGTAGTATCCCTCAAGACCTGTAGAGCGGACCTGACGGAGGTTCTTCGGAACCACACTATTGCCGGAAGCCGCAGCCCAAATAATCCTGTCGTTCATGTCGTTAGCATAGTGCGTAATCTGGACCTGCTGCTCACCCGCAAGCGAGAACTGCAACGATCCGCCAACATCGATACTTGTTGAATGTTCTGGCCGCAACCCGGGGTCGCCAAACCCTCCACCGCCGCTGAAGTAAAGTTCGTTGAATGTTGGCATTCGGAAATTCCTGCTTACGCTCGACCGGATCGACGGTCTGACCCTGCTCAGAGGGCCCGCGTCAAACTCCTTAAGTGCCACCAAGGCGCCGAGCTGAGGGCTCCACACCGGATCTATCGATGAAACCGCGTCGTAGCGCAGCGACGGAAACACCGTAACACCGCTTACCACATCATTGGATCTCACGAGCGCTGCTTCACCCACTACGAACGCGCCCATTTGTTTGCGCAATGCCTTCCTGTCCAGCGAATTCCCGTTTGCTGTTGTATTGGCCAGCTCAACGCCAGCGGAAACCCTCATTCCTTCTGACATCTTCATATTGATGTGTGGCTCGATACGGATATCGTCGTTTCTGAAGTATGTGTCCAGTGACCTGCCGCCAATGTTCAGGTTCGGGTCCCTGTAGCGTTCGTATGAAAAATGGGCCTGAGCCGTAAAGCCAAGGGTGAGATCCTCTGCCACGTCGGAGGCAAACGATGTCTGGATGAGATGGTCGCTATCGATTTGCCGGGCTTGACTTGTAGCATATGGGCTGACTAGTGCTCCCGGGACACCTCGCTCCGAGGAATAGGTTGACGCAACAATCGCCAGCCGTGTCCAATCGCCGATCAGCAGGTCACCTTGAGCGTTCGCGTAGCGGGCAAGGAGGTCCGAGTTTCCCCTGACCAGATTCCACACAAGAGGGCCGTTGCGAAATTGAAACGGGAAATCTCCCTGACTTTGTTCTTGTCCATAGCTCAGGCGAATACCGCCAAGCCCCGAAGAGAGATTGCCCGAAATCAGGTACCGATGGTAGCCAAATGAACCAACCGAGCTTGATACCTGGGCAGTATTGCGGGAGTCCACAGGCTTCGTGATCACGTTCACAAGTCCCGCCACTGCATCAGCCCCGTACGACGCGGATTGTCCCCCGCGAACAATCTCAACAGCTCCAATCTCATCAACGGGCATTACCCCCAAATCAACAAGACCATTTTGTGTGCTGCTGACACGTATTCCGTTTAGAAGAATGAGTGTGTGCTCCGTCCCCAGACCTCTTTGCGAAATTGTCTTTAAACCTGAAGCATCACCATAGTCCTTTATAAAGATTCCGGCGACCGGGGACAGAACCTGAGCGAGTGAAGTCGCATTCAGACCATCAATCTCGTCCTTATTCACTATGGTAACGAAAGATGGTGTGTACGACGCAGTTTGGCGAACTCTTGACGAGGTGACGACAAGCTCCGGCAGTTGGTAAGTTTTGAGTTGAGAGGAGTCGTGGAGCATGATGCCCGCGCCGTTCCCGGATGGAGATTCTGCCCCGATATCTTCGCGGATCTTGCCTGAGTCGGGCGAAAAGGTCCGATTGTCCTCAAGATGGGATGTGGATAACTCTTCCAAACACGATGATTGGGGGTGCCTCGACACCGGCAAATCCACTGTAACTTGTTGTCGCACCATGGCATAGAGATCGGCACAAAACCATGGCGAGAAGAATGCCCATGCGTGGATTAGTATGTGGATAAGTCTGTTCATAACTTTTGGAAAACAAAAACCCCAGCCTTCAGAATCGAAAGCTGGGGTCAGACCAAGAAATCAAAGTGAAAGCCCCCTGCCTTCCCGCGAAGGTGATTATGGGTAGCAAATCCTGGCAGGTCTCCTGGCTCTCCCATCGTCTGTTCGTCTTCCCATCCCTTGATTAGCCGGGAAAGTGACTTGTTGAACAGAAGAGCCTGCATGCACGCAGGCGTGGGATTACAGTTGCGGGGCAGCTTCCGAATTTAACGGAATTCCCTTTTCATCGGCGCCTTTGGCGCCGTAACCAAGACTCGTGTGTGAAAGAACAATGAGCGCGTGAATAATATACTCTGCCCGAACCGCTTTGTCAAGAGAAAACTCAAAAACGCTTGGCCATGGCGTTGAAGTTGAAAGTCACAATGTCGAACTTATGAACACGATGAAGCCGCTTACCTCAAATTCGCCACACAAACATGCAAACCTGAACGACGGCGCCGCACACCAGACACCACTTGGATCATGGGAACGGTGGTTTCTTCTGGGGCTGATTCTCTCTGCCTTCATGATCCGCTTGACGTATCTCCTTGAAATCCGCGAAAATCCTTTTTTCACACACCCGAGACTCGATGCTCTGTTCCACGATAAATGGGCGGAATCCATTGCGGCCGGCGATCTGGTTGGAGACGAAGTGTTCTTCCGCGCACCGGCGTATCCATATTTTCTTGGAGGATTGTACGCCATCTTCGGACACAACTACTTCGTACCGCGTATCGTACAACATCTTATTGGAGTTCTTTCGCTTGTGGTGTTGTACTTTTTCGTCCGCCGCTTGTGTGGGTCTGCCGCCGCAGTGATCGCATCAGCACTTGCTTCCCTCTACGCGGTCCTTGTTTACTTCGAGGGGGAGCTGCTCTTCGATTCTCTGCTAATGTTCTCCTGTCTTGTCTGGTTATTGCTGGTTGAACGATCGAAGGAACATCCCACACCCTTCAACTGGCTTGCTGTCGGAGTTGTGTACGGGGTGGTTTGCTGTATCCGTCCCCCCTTCCTTGCAATCGCCCCATTTCTCTTCGCCCTTCTCGTATGGCAACAACTTCGATCAGGTGCACCCAGAGCTGCAGCAAAGACATTTGCACTCATCACACTCGGATGCACTTTTCCGATCCTTCCCATCACCATCCGTAACTATGCGGTCGGGCATGATCTTGTTCTCATCGCTTCACAGGGAGGGGTTAATTTCTATATCGGCAACAACGCCGACGCAGACGGTTATAGCTCAATGATGCCCGGAAGACTTGGAACGAGTTGGGACAATCGCGATGCAACATACATGGTTGAAAAAGCCCTCGGGCATCCTCCCACATCCTCGGAGGTGTCCTGGTTTTGGTACAAGAAGGGGCTCTCTTTTGTTGTGGATGAGCCGATTCAGTATATGCAGCTCATTCTGAAGAAAGCATACCTGTTCTGGAATTGGTACGAAATCCCCAACAACCAGAGCTTTTACTCGTTCACACAATACTCACAACTTCTGCAGATTCTTCCGGTGGGTTTCTGGTGTGCCGGACCGATCGGCCTGCTCGGAATGGTGATCGCATTGCGACGCAAACACATGCTGTTCCATGTCGCGTTCGTCATGTTGTACAGCGGCGTGACAATCATCTTTTTTGTGTGTGACCGGTTCCGGTTGCCGATCATCCTGCCACTCTGCATGTTTGCCGGATACGCGATGATTTCGCTCTACGACCGGATGCGATCGAAGCATTGGGGATGGCTGGCCAGAGCTGGCTGCTTCGCTTTGTGCTCAGCTCTTTTTGTGAATTCAAGCTTGTATGCAATCAATAAGGACTCCGGGGCAAGAGATTTTCTCAGTCTTGGAATTGTGGAACTGAACAAGAGACATTACGACACGGCAATCACATTCTTTGCGCAGGCAGCAGAGCACGCGGCAATTCCTCGACCGAACCTCTACCTCAACTGGGGAGTTGCCGAGTGGGAACGTGGCAACACACAAAACGCGATTCTCAAGTTCCACCAAGAGCTCTTCGTCTATCCAGACTCGCATGGCGCGTTGTCAAATCTCTCGCACATCTATCTGGGGATGGGAAGAGCCGACTCGGCGATCTGGTATGGAAAACGGGCAATCGAAGCGAGGCCTTATCTTCCGAAGCCGTACATTGCCGTGGCCCAGGCATATCAGGAACATAATCAATTGGACAGTGCTGTTGCAGTGCTCGAGCGTGGCCTTCACTCTTGCGATAGAGATTTCTTGTATGGGAAATCCCGGTTGGCCTGGATATTCAATTTCCAAGGCAAGACCGACTCATCGGAGAAATACTTCAAGTCAGTTCTGGAATATCATGCACGTCCGGAACAGCCATCATTTGAGCCCGATGAGGATTTTTCAGCGAGTGAGGTGATGGATGTAGACAAGGATGCTTTGTTCTCTGGCGCACTTTATGGTCTTGGACAACTGTGGGTAGGCCGACACAACCTCGACAGCGCAGCGTTCTATTTCAGAATGGCAACCGTCCAGCGCCCACACTATGGCAACGCATGGGCCAATCTCGGCGTCGCGTTGATGCAAACGCGAAGGTACGCCGCCGCGGACAGTGCGTTCAGTAAGGCGATTGAGCTGCAACCTGCAAACCACCTCTATTGGTACAACTACGGCACGCTGCTCGGAATGTCGGGACGCCTGACACAAGCCCGGGATGCATTTACCAAATGCCTCAGCCTCCAGCCTGACTTCGAGCCGGCGCGGAGGAGCATGGCAGTGACTGCAGAATTGATGAAGAACATCAACCGGAATGGAAGAAACCGGTAGCACCAACGCCAGTTGTTTCTAGAACGGAAGATCGTCCTCAATTCTCCCTGCCGGCGCTGCTGCCGCCGGCTCGACAACGCCTGAAGACGGCGCCCCTCCCTCTGATGTTGCCGAACCTTTGCTGTCAAGCATGATCATGTTTTCAGCGACGATCTCGGTCACGTACTTCTTCGTACCGGTATTCTTGTCATCATAACTGCGCGTCTGGATTCTCCCCTCGATATAAACCTTCTTGCCTTTTTTCAGCCATTCGCCACAAATTTCAGCAAGCTTCTTCCACGCGACAATATTGTGCCACTCGGTCCGTTCCTGGGTATTACCATCCTGGTCCTTCCAGGATTCGTTTGTGGCGAGCGAGAACGTGGCCACTGCAACACCACTCGTTGTATATCTTAGTTCCGGGTCCTTTCCAAGGTTCCCGATCAACATGACCCGATTCAGACTCTTTGCCATGGCAGTTCTCCTATCGAAGTTGTGTACGCGTAATGTGAAATCAGTTACTTTTCATGAATCATACCCTGCGGATCAGGAAGAACAACAAGTTCGCGTCCAGCGAGAACGAACATAGAGTCTTGCAGAAACGCAATCGACTGAATCTGTGACCGTTCCAGTCCTGTCGCAGTCTGGATTGGAAGTGAACAGGCTGGTCGCTCGTCGACGTCAAGACAATACATGGACATACTGTCCACAATAACAACGCTGGCTGTGTTTGCATATAATAATATCGGTGGGCGGAAGACGCCACCTAATGCACGCAAGAAGTTCCCTGAATTATCGAACACCACAACCCGTGGGCCGTCCACAACGTAGACATGGTCCGCCGGTCCAATCTCCACGCGCGTCGGATTCAACAAACGACCCTCTCCGGCACTGAATCCGCCAAAGGTCCGCTCGACCTGCGTAAACCGGTTCACCTTCACGATGCGTGAATTCTCCGAATCACAGATGAACAGGTCGCCGAGGCGGGAGATCGCAACATCGGTTGGATACCCGAACCGTTCATCGGGATTCTGGTTCTCGCGCGTGTATAATGTTGAAACGTAACTCAGATTCCGGTCGAAGCGCTGGATACGATGATTGCCATAGTCCGCAACAAACACGTCGATCCCATTCCGTGCCCACACACCCGAAGGTCGATCAAACTGGTCGTTCTCCCACCCTGATCCACCGATTTCACGCTTGAGAACCCGGTCTTTCGAGAAGAGTTTGAGCGTATTCTTGTCGGTATTGAGGATGTAGATATTGCCGTAGATATCAACATCGAGTTGTTGCCCTGAGATCGCACGCGATTCCTGCGCCAGAAGGTGGCGAACGGAAACCAACGACAACAGGAAAATCAACAACAAAACAAGGCGCAACCTGGACATACGAGAACGCGGCGTGATTCATGCAGACAGTATGCTTCAATATACAAAAAAATGGCGGGAGTTCAACTCAGCCAGCCCAACGCCGCATCCGCACCGGCACCGAGAGCAGATTCAACCGCGGACACAATCTTTTGCCATGAAGAGTCTTCATACAACACACAGCCCCGACAAATGCCGGGGCCGTGTGAAAAAAACAAGAACGCCGCCGGAGCGCATATCAACGCACCGGAGCGAAGAGGATCAAAGCGTTACTTCAACAGCAACATCTTTCTTGTTTCAACATTGTTCCCCGATGTCAGTTTGTAAATGTAGACGCCACTCGGGAACCTCGCCGCATCAAACATCGCGGTGTGCTCGCCCGGGGAAACAATGCCATTGACCAGCGTTGCGAGTTCCTGGCCGAGCGCATTGTACACTTTCAAGGAGACGAAACCGCCCGTTGCAACCGAATACCGGATGGTCGTTGTCGGATTGAATGGATTGGGGTAGTTCTGATCCAGCGCAAATGATGCCGGCTGTCCATTCGACTCACCAACAGAACTGGGGTTGGCCGTGAACGTGTACGAAGACACGAAGAAGCTGGTTGCAGCTAGGTTGCTCGGTGGATATGTGTTGATGCCCGTCTGGTACGACCGCGCCAGGAACAGGGTGTAGCTGTTGCTGCCATTGTCTCGCAATACAGGGGCGGCATGGAGGAGCATCTCGGAGAACCCGGGTGTCTGGGTCAGGTTCTGTGGTGTTGACCAGCTTGCCCCGTTAATCCTCCGCCATGAGAACCAGATGTCCGGCAACGTGTCGCTGCTTGTTGGTGTCGCAGCATCCAGCCAGACGAGGGTCATCACCTGACCATCCGGACTGATCGACGGTTTTATTGCGTTGTAGGTCTGATCCAAAGCATCCGCATCACCGGCAACTCCGGGATACATCAGTCCGGTGTTCTGATTCATGCTTTGTGTTATATACTTGTGGTCCCAACCTGCGGGAGTCTGATAGACTTCAATGATAGATCGACGTGCTTGAAGAGTCCACGGACTATCCGCCACAACAGAAAAATAATGCATCCGTTCATTGGCATCAACCTGTGCCTCGACCTCGAAGCTGGCAAAAGCTCCCGTGCCCCTGTAAAAGCTCAACAATCCCGTATAGTACGAGACGCCGGAGGCTTCATTCCAACCCGGCTGCGGACGGGTCCAGCCGCTCCACGTCGTTCCGTTATCGGTCGAAACAGAGTACCCATAATTTTCATCGGCTGTCGTGTCTCCCAGAACGATCGAGATGACATTAAAGAATGTCTTTCCGTTCTTATATGTGCCATTGATGTAGGAGAACGGGTTGGTAAAATTCGCGTTCGCCCACGTTGGCGGCGTACCCTGTGAAAGGGACACGTAATCTGCCGTATGCCACAGATAGAACTCATTGGCCGATCCGCCCCGCCTGGTTGCCCAGAAAATTGAGGAATCAGTTCCGCCAGTGTTCCTCGCGCTCCAGATCGCAAGGTTTGAGCTGAAGCTGAAGTCGCTGTTCGGGCCGTCGTCAAATTGAGAGAATCCCTGGTTCGCACCAAAGACATCCACACCATACGTGATGCCGCCGAACGTACCTGCATTGCGGAGATTGGGCGCAGCAAACGGAACCCACACCAACGAAGTATCTGAAGTGCCGTGAGGATTGCGGATGTCCACATTGGGATACCGCAGATTCTCAGTTGCGCCCGCCGTGATGTCACCCACCCGACGCCAGGAGGCGCCACCGTCGCGAGAAATGTTGTACCAGAGCGCATTGCCTCCTCTCGAACTGTACGACAATGCACCGCGGTGAATCACCACAAGTGCACCTGTACCCGGGTCGAACTGGAGCGGGAAGCATTGGTTGCTTGCCGGACCAAGAGCGTTTACCATCGTGTCAACCACGACCCAGTTAAGGGATGTTGCATTGTCGAGCCCTGAAATGTAACTTCCCTGCGTCGGCCTTGCCTGACGCGTACTACCGTCGTCAAAGACCAACTTTGGCAGCCTTTGCGGTCTTCACATCCTTGCGGCCGCTCCCATATCCTGCATTGACGATCAGGGCGCAAACAGCAAGAAGAGCTATAACCCTTCGCATCATGAACCCCTCCATAGAAGAATTGTTAGTAGTTAAGATTATGGACTATGATGGTGAGATGAAACAGAATCGTGCGTGCTTGAACCACTCACGCTGTAATATAGGAAAAAAAACCTCACGTGCAAGACACGATAAGACCTGATATTCACCTTCAACGAATACCAGATACAGATGTGGCGATCTTTCACCATTTACACTTGTGGCACCGTTTCATCACCGAGTGGTGATAGGTGAACGACCTTGACAACACAAAGTCGATGCTGTTGACAAACGCACCACGGGAAGATCCAACCCCCGGCGAAAATGTGAGCGGAAAGGCTTTCGGTGTCCACACCAACAAGAAAACAGCTCCGAACCATCGTCAGGTCGGAGCTGTTTCTGCACATATTCATCCCGCCATGCATCCTCTGCGGGACTGTCGAATCATCATTACTTCAAAAGGAGCATCTTCCTTGATTCGGTGTATGGGCCTGCGTTGAGCCGATAAATGTAAACGCCACTTGGAAGTGACGATGCATCGAACGATACCCGGTATGCACCCGGTTGCTTGTTCTCATTGACCAGAGTTCCCACTTCCTTCCCAAGAATGTCAAATATCTTCAATGTTACCTGTCCTGCCTGCGCCACACTATACTCGATCTTCGTTGAGGGATTGAAGGGATTGGGATAATTCTGAGCAAGAGAATATTTCTGAGGAGCAAGAACTTGTTCGCCAACACCGGTTGCGGTCCAGGTGTACTGACCTGTAAAGAACACTGATGGGTTGGCGGCTTCAGGAGGATATGTTGTCACTCCAGCCTCGTAGGTGCGCCCTAAGAATATTGTCCAGCTATTGGGTCCGTTGGTCTTTAATATTGGAGCGGCATGCAGGAGAAGCTCCGCGAAGTTTGGAGTCCCCGTCAGGTTCACCGGTGCGGACCAGGCGGCATCGGTAATCTTCCTCCACGAGAACCAGATATCCGTCATCGTCTCTGACGGTGTTCCACCGTCCAGCCACACCAATGCCATTACGTTTCCTGCCACATTCATGGCTGCATTGAGGTGATTGCCCATCTGGTTCAAGGCACCGGCGGCTGCCGGATAAGTTAGATTCACTGTTTGCGAGAGGTTGGTTGCGATGATCTTGTAGTCCCAGCCAGACGATGTTTGATAAACCTCGAGGAGGGATCGGACGAGTGTTAGAGTGTCCTGAACGACGCCAAAGTAGTGCACTTTGTTCTGGGCATCCACAACCATGTCCATTGAATATTGGCTCCGGTCCACCATACGTCCACCAGTCAAAGGATCCCAACCCCGATATGCTCCGCCAATCAGGCAATGGTCGCGTCCAGGCACTCCATGTAACACCACCATCGGTAGATGTAGAATATCCGACATTGTTCACTACGTTCAAATCACCAGTAAACGTTCCCCACTTACCCATATAGTGTACTCCATTGCGCTCTGTGCCAGCGATATCGAGTCCAAAAGCGCCATTGTCGAAGTTGCTGGCAGCCCATGTTGGCGGGACACCTTTGGTAATCGTCACATAGTCCGTTGTGCTCCATCTGTAAAGATCGTTTGGTGTAGTGGTGTTTGACCTGAACATCACCCAGTTGACTTCGGGGGATGAGATTGCACCCCAAATTTCTGCATTCGACCAGAATGGCGCGGCTGGATCCCCGATTTCCTCGGTCGCTGCTGCAACATTTCCACCGAGTGGTGCATCGACACCATACATGGCATTGCCGAATGCCGCTCCGCCCGGCAACAGTTGAGGAGCTGCATATACAAACAGCGCATTCGCCGTGTCGGAACTCTGTGCAGGATTGGCGATCGCGCAACTCGGATAGCGACTCAGGAGGGCGATCCCGCTGTTCAGACCACCAACGCGGCGCCAAGTAACCCCTCCATCGTGTGACATGTTGTACCACAACTCACCGCTTCCGGCAGCATACGTCAGTCCTCCACGATGGATCAGAGCAAGGACCCCGGTCGCCGAATCATATGCCATTGGTTTTACACCGCGACTTGCAGGACCAAAGGCATTGGCCATCGTATCCGCAACAACCCATGTAATGGATGTGGCGCGGTCCAGACCCGGAACGTAATGCCCCCCCGTTGCTTTTGCCTGGCCTGCGGTACCTGCATCGATCGTCAATTGGGCAGTGTTCACTTTTGTATTCCTGCCCCCTGCATACACTGTACCGACTACCAGCAGACATACAGAGAACAACGTTATGACCTTTCGCATCGTATACCCTCCTTACAATGAGTGATTGTGAGACAAACGGAAAAGAAAGTATTGAAGTGAGATGTCACGTGACCATCAAAGAAGGAATTTCTCCATACAATATACGAAAAGAATGTCGTGACACAAGAAGCGAGCCGGGTCAGAGCTCATTTTTCCCCTGATAGCTCCGGAAGGCGCTTGCCGGTCCCTGCCGGGGAAGGAGGCGAGAAAGTTGCTCCATAGGAGAATTTGACTATTTCCGGCATGCATGACGTGTTGCCTCCTGCCGGCTATTCCTCCGAAAAGAATACGACAGCCCTGACCCGTTGCGTCAGGTCAGGGCCTCAAGTTCTCAACTCCTCAGCCACATTCGATTTTACTTCAGCAGCACCATCTTCTTCGATTCCCTGTAGGTGCCGGCGTTAAGCTGGTACACGTAAACACCACTTGGAAGAGAAGATGCGTCAAACGTGATCCGATATGAACCCGGCTGCCTTTCCTGGTTAACCAATGTAGCAACCTCTTTCCCCAACAGATCATAAACCTTCACGGTGACATGCGTGGCAAAAGCAACGGAATAGTCAATTACCGTAGCCGGATTAAACGGGTTTGGATAATTCTGACTGAGACGATATTTGTTCGCCACTTCTCCATGTTGAGGGACATCCGTTGCCAACGGAACAGCAAACCGGAGGAACTTCTGGTTCGCACGGGTAACCGGTCTTTCGCCCCGAACGCTTGAGCCCGGATCGAGCTTTTCCTGCCAGACGATGTTCGCAAAGCCCGGTGGGTTCCATTTAGAGATGCTCGGGAATCGTTCATCAACTGCGGGGGTGTTTGTGAGGTTCACCGGGGTTGTCCAGACTGTTCCGCCATTCGTGGAGGCTGTCCACCAGAGATCCGAGAAATTGAAGTTTGCCGGCGAGACATCGCGCTGGAACGCAGCAAATACAACCACGATCGTTCCACCCGACAACCCGATCACCGGATAGCCGAGAGTAGACTGAAACGTTTGACCGGTTGCCAGGGTGGAAATGAACCTTGATGTGTCGTGTGGGACTGCCACCACGACCCCCGTTGCCGCGCTCCAGAAATGAATCTGCGCTTCGTCTGTGGGCGTGTTGATGCCAACAGCCTCAGCTGCAATAAGGACATTGTCTCCACTATATACTGCATCCTGACCATTTCCGATGGTAAACGAGTCACTGCCGACGAAGTACGTTGGCGCGAGCACAACTTGAGGCAATGACGGCCAGCTCTCCCCGTTGTTCGTGGATTCCAGCATATTCAGGCCGGTCGCATTTTGCAGAACTGCTACGCGTCCCGTGCTATTTGCAATGACGATATTGCGAGCGGAACCCTGATCGGATCCCGGGAACTGCAACCAGGGCGACCATGAGATGTAGTCTGACGTGCGTGTTATCCAGGATGTGGCGGCGGTGAGGCGGCCAGGCGCCATCGTCACAGAACCATCCGATGCAACCCCTACCGCAGGCCATACAGGCTCATCCGCGCCAGTGGGTTCCAGCAATGGAGGTGGACTGACCTCGGCAAACACGCCAGTACCTTCAGGTGAATCAATGTAGATCGTCGACTGAAGGATACCATTGGCAATAACATTGTGATTTGCAATGACGGTCGCATCAGCCAAAGGGCCCTGGCCGATGTCCAGAAAAGGATATCCTGATCGCCGGTCGGGAACCCGGAGGTTGCCGAAGTTATTCCATGAGGTGCCATTGTCGGTACTGAACGCATATGCAGTCCTCCGTGATCCACTTTGATCGATGGAATCATCCGAGACCATCATGATCACGTGGGTGTTCCCGTTTGTCGGATTGACACGAATCATCTCGCATGCACCACCATTGATCTGGAAATCCCAGAACCCCGTAATGGTTGTTGATGAACCAGCAAGAGCATTCGATGATGGGGATGGATTCGAGAGGGGCGTGAATTTCATGTGAGGATCGTCCCTTCGCTCGGGAGCAATAACATAGTTCTTCTTCCCCCATTTTCCTGAGCCCCCGTAAGCAACGCCAATTGCGATGGCGCAAACGACAAACGTGGTGGCAATACGCTTTACCATAGTCTATCTCCTTTGGGTTGTTGGTGAAATCGGCTTTCCAATGAACGCAGGATGATCTCCGCCTCGATCGTAATTTGGGCGGGCAACTTGCGTATGTTGGACCAATCTATGGCGAGACCTCACTTCATCAGCACCATCTTCCTCGTCACCGAATACGAACCTGCTTTGAGTGTATAGAAGTATACGCCACTTGAGAGCTTCGATGCGCCAAATGAAACCCTGTACTCTCCTGCCTCTTTGTGTTCGTTCACCAGCGTTGCCACTTCCTGGCCCATCATACCATATACGGACAACTTTACGTTGGAGGACGATGGCAGTGAGTATGTGATCACCGTGTTGGGGTTGAACGGGTTGGGATAGTTCTGGTTCAGCGAGAAAGAGCTCGCCCTAGTGCCGACTTCCGGAACATCCGTCGTAAGGCCTGTCCTCAGGAACACTTGCCGGGTACGTTGGATGGTCGTCCCGGGATCACCAATCACCTGCCCGCCTGCCTCTGTGTCTTCCTGCCATACAAGGTCTACTACACCAGGCGGATTCCACGGAGCAACAGACACAAACCGGTCATCCAACCCGCGGCTATTGCTGAGGTTGCGAGGATTCGACCACGTCGCTCCTCCATCGGTCGAATGCACCAAGAAGATATCGCAGCAATTGTACCCGTTTGGAGACAAATCATCCTTCATCATCGCGTGATACGCAACGACAATCGCATTACCTGAGAGGCCGATCGACGGCATATCAAGCGTGACGGTATTGAGTGTAGGAAGATTCTCGACTGGGGCAACGCCGGGAGTGTTTCTCTTCGAGGCAGCCACAACGTATCCCGTTGCCTGGCTCCAGAACGTGATCTGTGCGCTGTCAGTCAACACGCTGGCGTTTGCGTTGATTTCAGCTGAAACAACGTACACATTGTTTCCATTATAAACGAGATCGGAGCCCAAAGTGAATGCAAATGAATCGGGGCCTTCGACTCGCGGATTTGGAAAAATCTGCTGGCCCGTCGCTGGCCATGTGGCACCATTATCAGTCGATTCGAAAAGGTACACACCATCAACAGTGCCGAAGGTTGTGTTGTGCAAACACCCGACACGCCCTGTCCCGTTTGATTTCATTGGGAGGCCGGCACCTCCGGTGGGCGTGAGATTCGTCCATGGAGCCCAGCTCACAAAATCCGATGTGCGGGTAATGAAACATGTTCGAGCAGTCTGGCGCGATGCGCTCAGGACAATTGATCCATCGGAAGCGCCTGTAACATCAGGCCAAATCCGTTCGTCGCTTCCGAACACTTGACCAGGCGTGCCAATCTCTGCAAACGCCCCAACTCCCGGAGGCGAATCAACATACGTAAAGGTCACGATGTTTCCTGATCCTGGATCGTTGTGGTTGGAGATAATTGTTCCTTGCGTCGCACCCTGTAACATGTCGAGCGAAGGATAACCTGACCGTCGTTCGGGAATGCGTAGCTGGTTGAATGTATCCCAGGTCGCACCTGCGTCTGTTGAATAAGCGTAGTATGTGCCCCGGGACGGCCCTGTTGGGTTCGTCGAATCCGTCGCCTCCATCATGATCACGTGGATGAGCCTCCCGGTCGCGTCCGAGGGATCAACCCGAATATACTGACATGCCCCGACGTTCACTTGAAAGTCGAAGAACCCAGTCAGGCCGGTATATGTGCCGGCAAGAACCCTGCTGGAAGGAACAGCAGCGGGAGAGAGCACCTGAGCCTTGAGCGCCGCGGCAACATTCTGTTCACTCGGCAACGCCACTTCCACCATCTTTTGCTTGAACGCGGGCAGATTCGACCTGGTATCTGCTCCGCTACTGTGCCCCGAGGCCAACGCAATGCAGACTGCATAGCAAAGAACAAAAAACAAGGCAGTGACTCTCTTCATAGTTACCTCCCCTTAAGAGCTGGTTAATTGAATAGTGATGGAACTTGTCGAATGGATGGACGGGCCTCATTGACAGGCCTTAGAACAATCCGCACAACCTTGACCAGTACAGATGGAAGACCGAGCAGGACCGTGACCATGACACGCTGGGCTTCAACCGTCAAGCCTGACATCGACCGGATTACCACATCAGCTTATGCTTTAACGCCGATGACCAATCGGCGGCCCACTTCCCGGCACTCAACCCCGCGGCGGACAAATAGTCGCGACCGATTGAAGTGATGAACGATGGTGGAGAAGACTCACTGCTCGGAATATAGCTATCGCACCTGTCTTTGTCAAGACGATGAGAGAAGGCCTCAACAAATTCAATGAAGTCCTTCCGGTCCCGATACGAGATTCGCCAGGATTCTGAACGCTCCAGGATTGATGTTCGCCAGCTGGGGTGTCAAACAGAGTCCAACATACGTTATTCGACCCTTGCCCTGTGGCACGGAGACCACAAGAGGTGCATTGTCAATGGACGACCGTACCAGAACAGCCGCAGGGACCCTGTTGTTTAGGGACACCGAGCCGTAACTCCTGCGAAAGATCCATCCGGACAGATCTGCAGGCACCAGATCATTGGGAGTCGCGCCAAAATGTTCTGCAGAATCGAACGCAACAGGAGTGTCCGCATCCAGACTCCCGTCGGAGTGAAGCATGAACAAGCGTCCAAACCGTGACTGGTTCCACACAGAGGCATCTTGTGGCAGACAGACGATCTTCCCGCCGTTCTCAGCGAACCTTACAAGCCCATCGTGCAACGCCACTGTATTCCCGACAAACGACAAAGCGCGTCGGTCGACAATAACGGCATCGAGACCCTGTAACTGCCTTTCGTCAAAGCCCGCAACAGGTATGATGTGTGAAGGAGCGATCCGGAGTCTCCTCAGTGCATCAACCAACGGGCTCGCTTGATACTGAGAGATTATGCCAACACGCAACGCTGTATCGCTCGCCACGTCGAATTTTCGCGCAGCAAATCCAGCAAGCGGGACGTTACCAACCCGTATGGGGATGAGAAATGTACTGTCCGGAATTCCCTGGCGCCAGACAAGTGGTAAGGTAACTGTTTGCGAGCTCTCCTTTGTGCTCAGCTGAAAAGGAACCGGCGCGCAGTGTACCAACGAATCTTCAACCGACAGACTGTCTGCAACTCCATCCCGCGAATGGTTTGTCACTCTGACCAGAACCCGTTCGCCGGAGACAATACGCGCGATGGGTGTCATCATCTCAATCTCAAAACGTGGGGCAAAAAATATCCGACTCGCAATTCGATAGACGAAATTCTCTTCCCGTTTCTCGGCATGGTGAATCACAAACACATAGAGCGTTGTACCATCGGACGACTTGTTCATCCCGTAGGATGAAAACGGAAGATCGTGCTCCACCTTTGCAGGCGAGACCAGTCGGTACTGCTCGTGAAGAGTAAGGGGCAATTTGGTGACCGCGGCTTCGTTGAGGATCCAGCCCTGATCAACACCCGGGAAATAAATCTCTGTTCTTCCGCCATATGGAAGACCTGATATCGAATCAATGGCGAAGAACACCAATTGTCGCTCAGTGAGGATGTGTTCACTCAACGAATACTGGATGTGCACACCGAGCAACAACGCCCGAAGGCTTTCCAGTTCACCGCGCCAGTTCACAAGATCGCGCCATTCGGCGGTCGAGCGATCTTGCCGGTGCAAGAGCATGGCATCGGTAGAATCGAGTAGTGAGGTAACAGTCTTCAGGTAGGTGCGGGGAGCCCGCCATATCCTTTGCTCCTGCCCCAAGAGTCCGGCAATATTGGCCGCAAGCCACCTCAGCCTCAGGGTCGCCGGTCCCGGAAGTCCGTCGTCAATTTGTTTGAGCTTCCTTTTGGACTGAGCAGGCACTACTGCGTAGTTCACCCGAAGGTTGCTCCAAAGTCCCCTCTGCACTCCTAGTGAACGATAGCTCCGGGCCACATCATCACCGATTTCCTTGAACGTTTTCTTCAGCAAGGGGTGACGGAGATCTGTTGGTGCGACAAGAACTCCAGGAGCCGAGGAGGCCGAAAGAAATCGTCCCACCTGCCAGCGTTCATGGATCCCTTCAGGTTCCGGCGGACGGGATTTGACTGAAAGGAACTTGATTACCCCCGCGATTTCAGCCTGCAGGATGTCAGTAACACAGTTGTTGTCAGGTATGAACGGGTCATGGGCCAGGACGATGAGATCGGGCCTAGCACTCACAACAAGTCGAATCAGGCGAGCCCGAAGAGTATCCTTGTTCCAGACCGCAAATGCCTTCTCCTTGGACGAAATTGCATCAAGGTCTGGCATGTTGAGGAAATGAGTCTCACCTTCAAGGAGAGAGATTGCCTCGTCAGCCTCGGCTCGCCGCGTCTCGGCAACTGCGGATGGATACTGAAATTCAAGATCGTTTTCCCCTGACTCACCATTCGTTACGTAGGCGCTCGTAATCCTCGCCCCCCGTGCAAGATGGAGATATGCCAGGAATGCAAAATCCTCGCAGCCGGGCCGAACAGAAATGTGCAACACCCTGTACCTTCCGGCAAGATCCAGTAATTGTTGATGCAACGCCACGCGCCCCGTGTCCGGGATGATCGTGCCGGAACGTCCCGTCGCCACAGCGAGGAACAGACCTATCACAATCCGGTGGACGAGAAACCGGACTCTCTTCATGGTGACACGTGGGCTATTATTGACGAAGTGGAATTTCCCGCCACACCCCATTTAAGCGCAATGCTGCCCGTAGGCAGCATTGCACCGTGATCAAACGAGTATTGCAGAGCGGGCTAGAACCCGACCTTTAGACTGAACACATTGTTGTTGTCGAAGAACTCCGCTTTGCGGAATGCATAGTCGAAGGTCAAATCGACGCCACCGGTATTGTATGTAACGCCGGCACCCAATGTGAGTCCAAAGACGTTGTTCTTCGCCTGGTCGAGCTGGGGAACGAATTCATATCCGACCCGGGCAAAGAGTTTCGCCGGCTCGAATGCATATCCGTATTCCCCTCCCACCTTGTACTGATCCAGGTAGAGGTTATTGTTCGTATACGAGCCCGAGATACTGTACAGGTTCGTGTTATCATCGGTCTGGCCGCGGTATGACAAGCCGATTTCGATGGTGGACGGAAGCTCAAATGACGCTGCGTCACTGGAATAATACTGCTCGGGACGTGCCCCCTCGCTCGACGTCGCGCTACGAAGCAAACCGCTACCGGTGAACTGCATCGATGGACCGATGTTCTTCACAGCAATACCCAACTCGAACCCCTTGAAGCCCATCAAGCCGTTGTACTGCAACCCAAGGTCGAACGCGATATCTGTTGCCGACACACGGGCAATGCTCTCTGAGATGAGCTTTGCCGTGCCACCAACGGTGACAGCATCGGTAACCTGTCGGCTGTATGTCAATCCGAGTGTCACATACGTCGGCGAGAACGTACCGCCATTCACCCCATCTGGATCCTCCACGGTAGTGACAGGAATGTTGCCAAAATCCAGGCTCCTGACACTAAACCCGAGGACGCCAAAGTCACCGAATTTGGCAGCAGCCGCCCCGTACGATACCTTGATATCGGCGATGTACTGCATTGATGAAAACATACCTTCCGCCGAATGGGTCATGTGAGCAAGCCCTGCCGGGTTCCAGTGAATTGCCTCAACGCCCTCAGTGAGAGCAATTGAGGAACCGCCCATCGCAAGGTCGCGGCCACCAACGGGTATCAACAGCTCTGGTGCCGCCGACGTGCCCGTCCTCTGATTCTGTGCGGTCACTGTTTCACAAACCAGCAACACCACACAGAGGAGCGAAGCACCAAACAAAATTCTGTGTTTCATAGGTATTCTCCTTTTCAAACATTCATTTGGGAAAAAAACACCCTAGAAGTTATTGGGTACTTCCTGCTCCTGAATAATAGCGACCTTCAGTATCTTCGTGGCGCCAATGTCAGGCATGTCAACGTGCACAATGTACATGCCGCTGGCAACGGGGAAGTTGTCTTCATTTGCAAGATTCCAGTCGTAAAACTGCGACGGAGTGTCTTTGTCGAGCGTGCGAACAAGCTGACCGGCCAGGTTGAAGATGCGAATCGTCGCCTTTTGAGGTAAGTGACTGAATCTCACAAAGCGAGACGTCCGGCTGATCTCCAGCGGGTTGAATGCATAGTACGGATTCGGGAATACGTTGATCCTGCTGACGTCGGTCTTGGCCAATTGACTTGAGAATGTGGCCGGCGTCGTTGCGAATGTGAAATTGTCCGTTCCTATCTGAACCGGGTTCGCATACTTGACGGTAACAACATCACCAAGATGATAGTTGGTACCATACATCACCAAAACCCATGTCGCGTTGCTATCCGCAGGCGTAGGAGTTGTCGCATCGTATGCTGAATTAACCAGGATTGCATACATTCTGTTATTGGGTTTCCATGCATAGAACGGGTTGTCAGTCGGGGTCTGCGTCCGATCTCTAAATCTAAGGTTGACCTGTCTGTGATCATCAATTGACCACACCTCAAATGGAATCCTTATCAGGAATGGTTGTGCAACACCCGGGTTGGGGTTCAGTGGATGGGATGCCAAACCAGGCGCTCCAGATGCAGTGGAGAATATTGTCGCCATTTGACCACCACTGGCAATAGTAATCCTTGTTTGGCCGCCGACCACAGTTGTCTCCGGCACTCCAGTGAATCTCAACTCATAATCCTTCTGGAGGATATTGATATTATTAGTGCCAGCACCGAAGTTATCAATCGCCTTACTCGATACCGTGGCGGCGAATATTGTATAATTCTGGATATCAAGTGTCGAGACGCTAGAACTGTGTGTGAGCGAGGTTGTACTACCGGGACCCGGTGTAAGCGTCGTACTCAGGAAGTTTATGGGTGCATCATACACTACATCCAGCATACTCACCTGGTATCCGTCTACTATGGGATCGGCACCTGTCCCAAGATTCGTGGGAATGTCATCCCTGCGAGGGAATATGTCGATTCCACTCACAACTGACTGGTTTTGAAGTTTCACCACGTTGGTTGTGGCATCCTTCAGGTTCCAATACTTTGCCAGTCTCGATACGTTGCCGATTGCCTGGACAATTGTTGTGCCCTCGACATCTGACGGGTGACCGCCGTACCCGTCATCAAATATTTTCCAGTCAATGGAACTCGGCAGCACAAGCCCGGTAACACGTACCACCCACTCCTCGCCTCCGGCAAACGGGCCATTCCCCGTATAAGGATGAGTAGTATCACCCAATGCAATAGTATTCCCCGAGACCACAGGCTCTATTGTCCCATTCCCTGCCGTGAATACCGGCACCTCAAGAATTGTCATGCCTGTCGGCATACTCAACCTGATGCCATCGGCATAATCAAAATCCGAGGAAACCAGATTCAGGGTGAAACGAAGCTCGGTTCGTCCGGTTGTAATGCCGTACACAGCGGCAATATCAATCGAAGACCCCTCAAGTGAATCAGCCTGGTTGGCATGGTTACCACCACGCACTCTTCTCGATATCCTGCTTGATGGGATCCAATCGCCAGTCTGGTTCCTGATTTCAGCACGCTCACTAAAGAACGTCTCATAGTTGTGACCTGTGGTAGTACCAGGGTCCACCAGGGTTACCTTCGGTCCACCATCCGCAGTACCATTGTGGGTAAGCGCCACTCCATGTCCAGGGCCAGGACCATAGGTAACCCCTGGATTCGGCGAGTGTGGCGTAACCGTCGCCAGGAACGGCGATGACTCGAGAGACGCCGGAAGATATCCCGATCTGGTGACAGTATACGCGGTGATAGCGATCGTGTATTGGGAACCATCGTTCAAACGAGGAATATCTTTGACGTAGTCCTTGGTGAAATCAAAGAAGCGCGATACACCGGAGTTTGTTCCGAACTGAACAGGCTTGAGAAGTATCTGGCCGGAAGCTTGGTCGAATTGTTGATCCAGAACAACCGCCGGGTCAGTGATGAGATCATATGTCGCGATTCTCTTTGCAGAACTGAGAGTGGAATTCGCACTCGGTAATTGATACACATTGTATCCTTCAAATGTATAGTTGCCGGGTTGCGATGTTGTCTGCTCGATGTTGGATACTGTCGGGAAATCGGAGCCCCACTCAAAGGCGACGTGGCCGTCAAGCTCGGTGTAATTCACTTTCGGCGTTTTGGGTGGTCTTGGAACTGCAAAGTTAGCATCGAATGTGTTCTGCACAAACTTGTCGTTGAACTTCATGACAGAGATACTCGAGAGTCGATCCGACCCCAAGCCCGCAACGGTTCCGACCACAACTTCCTGTGTGTCTCCAGGTGCAAGCGTGAATGGACCGGAACAGAGAATAATTCTGCGGTCGCCGGGTGGAAATGAATAATCGGCGCCACGTCCATCGACGAATCCGGTCCCGGTCACCGGATCTCCGGTGAGGCAGAACGGTCCCGGTGTGACACCGGGGGGGAATGGGTAGTAGCGTTCCGGGATGCTTGCAAGATCCGGGCGCAATCCGCGCAGCATTCGCCACCACTGAAGCGTTGATGCATAGGAGGCTCCAGCCACATTTGCAAGGTCCGGATCGCTGATCGGGCTACCTGCCGAGAAGTATACAAAGGCAGTCATGGGAAGGTTGTTCGGCCCTTTCAGGAAATCATATCCTACGGCCGGAGGAGGTAGTGAGAATTTTCGATACTCTGCATCGACCGGGTTGCCATTGTAAGCATAGCCCAAGCTCAACGTGGTATCAGAGCCGCAGAGGTCGTCTCCGGAATCGCCCACGTCCGGATCGGACCATTGCGAGATGTACATGCTATCAATATAGAACGATCCTATGGTGCCCCCTCCGACATCAACACCACCCTTATTGATGATCCGTATTTTCCTGAAATACAGGTTCCCGAGAGCATCATTTCTCTTATAACCCCACTGTGTAACCTGTCCTTCCAAGCCCACCGGATTCGAGTTGTACAAGCCGCGAGTATATGTAGGATCAAGGTCATTGTATACCGTCCATATGACCTGATCTGCAGGTGAATTTGGGTCAGCACCCGCGAATCCCGGCTCGTCATATCCGGGGGATTTCACGGTCCCGTCATCATTGAAGGTGCGAAGAAGGCTGTCAGGGGTGAAATTTGGCCCGAAGTCGGGCGGCGGCTGATAGCCGGGGATCCCGTTACGCTCGATGTACGGCGCTCCCAGGTTGACCGGCCAGTTTTTCCAATCAGTGTCGTATTGCGATTTGACCGCGTCCATCTGTGCCTGGGTCACGTCTGTAATCAGCACCAGGTTGAGTGTTGCCGCGTCTCTTCGGATCTCGTCGTCGCTGGCTACCGAATAATCACGACGGATGCGATAGATGCGCGCACCGGGGTCGCCGGGGGGCGTGGCGTGCGCTGTCGAGCCACTTCCTACAACCCAGCCTGCGCGAGTCCCCTGATTGTATGTCTGTCCGCCAACACGAATCAACTGGTTTGAAGGCTGAGTATGATTGGCGTCGAGATATGTTTTGCCGCCCCATACGAACCCGTCTTCATAAATGCATGTTGCTGTACCAACGGGGTAGCGTCCGCCAGCCTGGTCGTCAACCTGGTGGTTCCCCTGACCGTCAGAACGCAAGAATCCGGTAAAGCTGTTGATGTTCAGAATGGTGATACTAGGATTACCATCTGTTTTGCTCAGATGCTGCCTGCCATGTTGCTTGTCCAGAGAGGCCGCCGACGCGAACGCCAATCCCCAGAGACCCAGCAAGCAGATCACGAGCACTCGATAGGCAAATCTCTGTGCTTTCCGATTCATATGAATCAACTCCTTGTTTAGATGAGCATCATTTTGTGTTTGTGTTGAAGCCACGTTCTTCGCCTCAACTAGATTTCAACTCTCACCCCAAGCCGGATCTGACGCGGAATACCGTAGATATCGTTGGTGGAGTTTTCCGGAGCGCTGAGAGACTGACCACGCTCTGGCAAACCAGCCCATGACCAGCGGTTCTGGAGGTTAATGGCGCGATAAAACTCCGCATACTGCGGTATCGCAAGGAAATTGGCAGCAAGCGGGTTATTCAGCCATCCATCGTCCTCTGCCAACCCCGTCGCCGGATACACGTTCAGAATCTGTTTCGTGTTCAACAGGTTGGTGATATGGACATAGATCTCCGTCTTCACGGGTCCAAGCGAGAACAGCTTGCTAAGACCGAAGTCGATATTCAGGAAGAAAGGAGTCGTTGAATTGTTGATCGGCTCTGCCGGGAAGCTGTACCGGGGATCCTGCTGCGGGTACGTTCCCACATTCCATGGACTCGACTGCCCAAGTGAAGAGAGTGGCTTGATCTTTGTATATGAATGTCCACTGTTGAACGTGAAGAGCACGTTTCCACCAAGACCAGAGAGTACCGGCCCTCCCTCATTCTCATCCCATCGATAGTCGAGCATAATTGTTCCCTTGTGGCGCTCGTTGAAGCCGAGTGGGTTGATGAAGTTGATCTGCCGGCCAATACCTTGCTCAATGATGCCAAACGCAGCATTCGGGTTCGAGCCTGTGCCTTGTGCGTCCGACAGGGTATAATTCAATCGTGCTGCCAGTCGGTTGGTGCGCCGAAGGTCAAATGTTAACTCGATTCCCTTCACTGTGCCGAAATCGACGTTGAGGTAGCTGCGGTAAAGAGCAACACCCGTCGTGCTCACAACATTGCGCACCTGTGCCTGATCGCGGGAATCCTTGTAGAATCCGCTGAGGGTGAGTGCAAAATTGTCTGTCAGTATCTGCCGAATACCCATTTCATACTGAGTCGATCGCTCGGGGGTCATGAGATATCCCACAGGTGTCAGGTAGGCGTTTCCTCTCGTTTGGTTGCTCACTGTGCGACTCAGGGTGGTATTGCCCACAAAGAGCAGATTCAATGCCGGCATCTGCACATACTTGCCGTACTGGGCATAGAAAACAGTCGCTGCTGTCACAGGAAACGAGAAGCTGAACCGCGGCAGAACATACTTGTACGTGGGCGCATCGACAAGATCTGCCTGGTTAATCACGTCCAGATTCGAATTGAAACTTGCCTGCGGATCAAGCGGATCAGGGAATGTCTTATGATTCGGTTTGAAATACTCGAATCGCAGACCGGCATTAAATACAAAGTCCTGGTACTCGAACTTGTTCTGAACGTAAGCCGACGCAAAGGTCGGATGGAACGGAGCGTCGAAACCGCTACTAACTTCGTTTCCATCCACATCGTAGCCAAAATTGTTGACTGTCCCAGCCTTGGCCAAGGCCGCCCGGCGTGCGTCCGGATCAGTCGGCAAATCTCCCCTTGCTACGGCAGCCATATAACCATTAATGGCTGAAACGGTGAAGTTGCGCATCGTCCATCGATCATATCTGCCACCGGCCTTCACCTCCCAGTTCTGATTTACCTGGCGCACGAAATCAACTGACCCACCAATCGATTCCTGCTGCTGTTTGTTGTAGTTAAAGTTGGGCTGGTTTGGATTCGCAATCTCAAATCCATCGATCACGGTGTATTCCGGCGGCCCATTCCATCTGTCGATGAAGCCCGTGTACCCAAGGGCGGCATTTGCGATGCTATCAGTATAGCTTCTCCAATTGTCACCGAAATTCGGATCCTGCCTCTTGGAGTCGCGCAACTGATACGAACCGGCGATCTCATAGTAAGTTGAGGCATCCAAGGCGTGAGTGAATTTCAGACTGTATAACGAGAGCTTGTTAGTTGTCTCTAAGAGTCTGTTCGTCCGATAGTAGTTAAAAAGAGCATTCGAAAAGGGTTTCCCCGTAAAAGTAGCAGTTGCTGGAATGAGCTGTTGATCCGACGGAAGTTTTTGCTGCTCATAGCTTCCCGTGAAACGGATCTTGATTGATTTTGCATCATACACCAGGTTTCCCTGCACAGTGTTGCTGGTAAACCAATTCTTCGGGATATAGTTCTCCTTGAATCCGAACGGTCCGGGCAATGCTTCACCAGGGACCGGATCCTGCGAATCGCCGACGAGATTAAACTGGAACGGTGTCACCCAGCCGAACGACCGATCCCGGAGATAATTGTTCTGATACAAGCCAAAGAACTTTAGCGCTTCGACACCCGGGATTGGTCCGCTCAACGTCGCGACGACATTTCTGTAGCCTTGCGCCGACGTGCCCAAGAATTCATTCCCCGGCTTCGCAAAATCATCGGTCTCGAAATCAACCGCAGCATGGTAGTCGGAGCCGCCTGTTCTCATGTTTGTTGTGACGATTCCGGAATTGGCACCACCATATTCCGCCGTGAATCCGCCTGCCTGTACCTGGATTTCCTCAACTGCCTCAGGTACAACCGTTACGTAGGCAGTATTCGTGAACGGGTTCGTTACCGGTGCACCATCGATATAATATGCAGTTTCTCCGGCTCGCCCGCCACGTACGTACACCCTACCTCCCTGTGTCACAACGCCGGCCTGCAGCGCAACAACATTTGCAACACCGCGGACGGGGAGATTTTGAAGTTCTTCACCCGTAGCTGTGCGAACCGTGTTGGTCGTATTCCGTTGAATCAAGGGTCGCTCAGCAACGATCTGGATCCCTTCGACCTGAATTGCCGAACTCGTAAGTTTGAAATCCATGGTCGTCGTTTGTGCCGCGCTTACCCTGATATTGGAAATTGTGTACGGCGCATAGCCGATGTAGTTCGCCTTTACTGTGTATACAGCTGGCGGCACTGCCAGAATGGTATATTCCCCGTTGAGGTCGCTTGCGGCACCAAGTGTGGTGCCCTCAAGAGTCACGGTCGCGCCCACAAGTGGCTCACCCGAATCCTTGTCTACAATCTTGCCGCGTACCTTTCCATCCTGTGCAAAAAGCAACGCAGGGAAAAGGATCGCAAACAGAACCACGATGTATCTAGAGTGCATAGCTGCCTCCCTTAATGTTAGCTACTGGACTAGCGTATGTCAGCGTGAACTGCAAAATTCGTTGCCCGATGATGGTACGCGGTCTTCTGCCACATGGATTAGCACGACCCGCCTAGTTTCTTGTGGAAGCCGGCAGCCGCATATGATGGTAAGAACGTGAGGTAAAGATTTGATCGGGCTAGAAGCCTGGAAAGTCGTAACAAGAACTGACGCCGGCGGTCACCTCCTCCCAGTGAGTACTGTTTAGGATTTCATCAGATGGCTGGGTGTGGCTTGAATATAAACACGGTGGTGTTCTTTGTCAAGCGCGAGATGAAAAAAGAAGGGACGAAATGCACCCGCAGGCACATCAGTCGAGCTTTACAAGCTTCAGGTTGGATACGCCCTCCTGCGCGACTAGATCAGCCATGCCTGCCTGAGGGATATCACTATCGATATTCATGACTGTGAGAGCGTTCTCTCCAATTGCGAAGCGACCCAGGGAAACTCCAGCAATATTGACACCATGTTTTGCAAGAATGAGGCCGACCTTGGCCAGCATTCCCGGCTTGTCTATATTATTGTAGATAAGAAGGAATCCCTCCGGCCTTACCTCAAATCTGAAGCCGTCCAGGTTGACGAGTCTGATAGTCGATGAGCCAAACACCGTCCCTGCAACCTCCTTCGTTTCCTTCTCTGTCTCACAACGGACTGCCAGCAGGTTTGCGAAGTTCTCTCTTGCACTGTCCCGCTGCTCACTCACTGCGAGACCCATTTCGGCTGCAAGCACAGGGGCGTTGACGAAGTTCACAGGATCTGGAGATACATGCGAGAGAACTCCCTTCAAGATTCCCGCTTTCATCAATTCAAGGGACGAGGTCACGAGTTCGCCTGATGCAATGATGGTCAGGCGCTGTATCTTGCCGGATGTTAATTGGGCCGCGAGGTTTCCCAACTTCTCTGCAAGCACGAGATAGGGTTTCAGATCCTCGTTGACCGAGAGCTGGAGCGCCACACCGTTGACGAGACCACTGTATCCGCGCCCGTGAAGCGCGTCGGCAATCTGGTGCCCGATCTGGATCGCCACCTTTTCCTGGGCTTCCTCCGTTGAAGCTCCAAGGTGTGGTGTTGCAATAACCCGGGGGTGCGTGAGCAGGGGATTGTTCTTGGGTGGTTCGACTTCGAACACATCGAGCGCAGCACCACCGACCCGACCCGATTCCAGACATCTCAGCAATGCCTGCTCATCCACAATACCACCGCGGGCACAGTTGATGACGCGAACACCCCGCTTGCATTTCCCCAGCGACGTATCGCTCAACAGTCCTTTCGTCTCCGCGGTCAAGGGTGTGTGCACGGTGATGAAGTCCGAGCGACGGTATAATTCGTCGAGCGCCACCAGTTCGATGCTTGCTTTCTTGGCAACCTCGCTGCTCAACACGGGGTCGTAACCTATGGTCTTCATGCCGAGACCCTGACATCGTCGAGCCACCTCCCTCCCAATCTTGCCGAGGCCAATCACACCGAGCGTCTTCTCGAATACCTCGACTCCTGTGAACTTCTTCCGTTCCCATTCACCGCGAACGAGACTCATGTTCGCCTGAGGGATATTCCTGGCAAGAGATAACAACATCGAAACTGTGTGCTCGGCGGCTGAAATTGTGTTCCCTCCGGGCGTGTTCATTACAAGCACGCCGCGTCGGGTGGCGGCATCCACATCGATATTGTCCACGCCGGTGCCTGCCCGGCCGATGATCTTCAGGTTGCGGGCGACGTTCAGTAGTTCCGCGGTTACTTTGGTCGTGCTCCGGACAACAAGAGCATCGTAGTCGCCGATAATATCCTTCAGCGCGTCCGCGGGCAAGCCGGGCTTGTTATCGACCTCAAGGCCTTCATGAGTCAACACATCAATGAGGCCCTGCTCAAGGCTGTCGCTGACGAGGATCCTCATACGACTCTACCGGTGCATGTTCATCATCTTCCCATCAAGGCATTTTGCACTGCGCTGAGTCCGGAACCGACTGAGAACTTGTGGCTGTGCACGGCGAGTGTTCGCTCAAGCGCCGCCATGAATGTCACCATGTCAAGATCGTCGTAATAGCCGAGATGCGAGACCCGGAAGATCCTTCCCGCAAATTCCTCCTGTCCACCCGCAATGGTGATGCCGTTATCCACCTTGAGTGTCTTGTTGAATGCCTTCCAGTCCATCCCTTCGGGAAGCCAGACGGGAGTAACGGCAAACGAGGGAGCACTCGAGAACAACCTCAGACCAACAGCCGCAATGCCTGCACGTAACGCATGAGCAAGTCGTTCATGTCGTTTCCAGATGTTTTCGATGCCCTCTGCCCTGATCATCTCCAGAGCCAGATCGACACCGACGATGAGAGAAATAGCCGGAGTCCACGGAGTGTCATCCTTCTCGTATGATTTGAGGGCTTTCCTGAGATCAAAGTAGAACTTGGGGAGTCTCGCACTCTGCATCATTTCAATCGCCCGCCCGCTCAAGGCAACAAAGGCCAGGCCGGGTGGAATCATCAATCCTTTCTGCGAGCCCGTCACGCACACATCAATACCCCATGCATCAAACCTCATTTCGTGAGCGCCGATCGCCGTAATCCCATCCACACAGACAAGCGCGTTGGAATTTGCGCGAATCGCTCTCGCCAATTCGCGAATATCCGCAGCGGCCCCGGTCGACGTTTCACTGTGCACCAGATAAACAGCCTTGGTATCGGGGTTCTTCTTGAGAGTTTCGACGAGCTGCGAAGCCTGGACAGCCGCCCCCCATGGCACCTTGACTTCGATGACATTCAGGCCGAACACTTTTGGCATATTCACCCAGCGCTCGCCGAATTTCCCTCCGTTCACGCTGATGATCGTATCGCCGGGAGAAAAGAGACTCACAAATGTGGCTTCAACACCTCCCGTGCCGGAGCACGACAATGTGAGGACGGGCTGTTCGGTTTGGAAGACATACTTGAGGTTCTTGTTGACACGCTTCATGACCTCACCGAATTCCGGGTTTCGGTGATGAATGATTGGCTGGGCCATCCTGAGCATCACGGTTTCAGGCACGGGGGTTGGACCGGGAGTAAACAGACGCTTCTTCATGGGATGGACTTTCAGGAATGGATCAAACGCCACTACAACAGAGGCAGTCGGTCAGGCAGCCGTAGAGGCCGTCACCCGCTCTTCGACAATCTGCAGCACTTCGGAACGCCCTTCTCCTGTGATGGAGGAGAACGGAATAACGTCCTTGCAGAACCGGAATCGGGCAAACGTTGAGCGCGCAGCTTTCAGATAATTGGGCATCTTGCTGCGGGGAAGTTTGTCCGATTTTGTGAGGACTACGAGAAACGGAATCTCGTAATAGTCAAGCCAGCCGACCATCATCATATCGAGCTCGGTCGGCTCATGGCGGGAATCGATGAGTTGCAGCACCAGGGAAAGCTGCCGCCTGGATTTCAGGTACTGCTCGATCAACTTTCCCCAACTTGACCGTATCTGCTCAGGGACCTTTGCATAGCCGTAGCCCGGAAGGTCGACGAAATACATCTCCTTATTAACGAGGAAGTAATTGATCTCCCGCGTCTTGCCGGGATCATTGCTGGGGCGGGCAAGTGCTTTGCGGTTGCAGAGCTTGTTCACGAGCGACGACTTGCCGACATTGGAGCGGCCGAGAAAGGCGATCTCGCGTAGATCATCCTTCGGCAACTGCCTGAGACTTGCTGCACCAAGTACGAACTCTGCTGAGACAATTTTCATCTCACCCATCCTGCATGGTTCTACAAGGCATTGAACGCAGGAGAAAAGAGAATCTTCCCGTCATCTCGCCTTCTTTAATGTTGGTTCAGTTGCCTCGCTCGTTGGGGCGGAATCACCCTTCGTTGTCGCTGCCGGCGGCGGAGGTGCTTCGTCCTTTGCCTTTGTACTCTTGCGGGGAGCGCGCGGTTTCTTTTCCTTTGTTGCGGGTGCCGCCTTCTCCTGATCCTGACCCGTGTTAAAATCCACGAGCTCGATCACCGCCATCTCAGCTGCATCGCCCTTGCGCTGGCCCAGCTTCACGATGCGCGTGTATCCCCCCGGCCGGTCACCCACTTTCGCAGCAATTGCTGAAAACAATTCCCCGATCACCGCACGGTCCTTGATCAGCTTGCCAACCTGGCGGCGATCATGCACACCCCCGGCATCTTTCAGCGGAAGCGACGCCGCGTGGCGTGCACGCGTAATCATCTTCTCCACAACCATCCTCGTTTCCTTGGCCTTCGCAACCGTGGTGGTAATGCGCTTGTGCCGCAACAACGATGTTGCAAGCGAGGCCAGGGTTGCCCGCCGGTGGCTTGCCGTGCGTTTAAGTTTTCGTCCTGATTTCCCGTGTCGCATACACTGTTATCCGTCAATAATCAATGAAACCCGCGGCGACTTACTCGCCTTCCTTCAGATACTTTGCAACGTCCATGCCGAACGAGAGCTTCTCTGCTTCGATGATCTCGGAAAGCTCGGCAAGCGACTTCCGCCCGAAGTTCCGGAACTTGAGAAGCTCGGATTCATCCTTGCTGACAAGGTCGGCAATCGTTTTGATGTTGGCGGCGCGCAGACAGTTGTGAGATCGGACAGAGAGCTCGAGCTCATCCACCGGCGTGAGCAATACCTTGCGCACACGTTCAAACTCGGCATCCTGCGCTGAACCCTCCTGCTCTGCCTCAGGCTCCATATCAAAGTTGATGAACAACTGGATGTGGTCGCGGGCGATCTTTGCGGCAAAGGCAAGCGCATCGTCCGGAGTGATCGACCCGTCTGTTTCAATCTCCACCGTGAGTTTCTCGTAGTCGGTCTGTTGCCCAACACGCGTCGTTTCCACGAAGTACCGGACATTCCTGATCGGCGAGAAGATCGAATCAATGGCGATGAGGCCCAGAGGCATGTCGGGTGCCTTATTTTCATCCGACACAACGTAGCCGATGCCACGCCCGATCCGAAGATCCAGCTCAAAGTTCGCATCGGCATTGAGCGTTGCAATATGGAGCGTTGGATTAAGAATCTCGATATCCGGTGAGGCTGTCTGAATATCGCCCGCAGTGAACTCTCTGGGCCCTTTCATCGGGACGATGACACGATTGGTTTTCTTGTTGACCAGCTTCAAGCGTACCTGTTTCAGGTTCAAGACAACATCCGGCACATCCTCGACCACACCGGGGATCGTGGAGAATTCGTGCTGCACGCCGTCGACCTTGAACGCGGTGATAGCATATCCGGGAAGCGACGACAGCAACACGCGGCGCATCGTATTCCCGATTGTCACACCGAAGCCCTTCTCCAACGGCTGCATGATGAATCGACCGAAGGTATTCGAATAACTCGACTCGTCGAGCTGAATTCGCTCCGGCATTTGAATTGTTCCAGCTGTCATAGATTTCTACCCTTTTGCCCCTGGGGAATGAACGCAACCTGTATGTGTATTACTTCGAGTACAACTCGACAATCAACTGCTCGTCCGCATTGAGTGGAATGTCAGCGCGCTCCGGGACATTCAGAAACGTTCCGGACATGGATGCTTTGTCAAGGCTCAACCACGGAAGCATGGCAGTATCCTTCATCCGTTTCATGGATGAGTGGATGAGATCAAGTTTCCTGCTCTTTTCCCGCACCTGTACCACATCGCCCGCCCGTACCAGGAATGACGGAATGTCGACCGGTCGACTATTGACAAGGAAATGTCCGTGCGTGATCAATTGCCGTGCGGACTTCCGAGATGGCGCAAGGCTCAGCCTGTACACGACATTGTCAAGGCGGCGTTCGAGCATTTTTACCAGTGTCTCACCGGTACGGCCGGGTTGTTTCAGCGCCTTCGTAAAGTAGTTGCGGAATTGTGCTTCCTGCAACCCGTACATGCGGCGGACTTTCTGTTTTTCGCGAAGCTGCACGCCGTACGGTGAGACCTTTGAGCGACGTGATTGGCCGTGCTGACCGGGGGGAAAGCCTCTCCGCTCCACGGGACATTTCTCCGTAAAACACTTTGTCCCTTTCAGAAACAGTTTCTGTCGTTCTCTCCGGCACAGCCTGCAACTTGGATCTGTATATCTTGCCATGAAATACTTCCTATCCTATCGTTATACTCTTCGCTTCTTCGGCGGACGACAGCCGTTGTGCGGGATCGGTGTGATATCCCGGATGCTGCTGATCTCAAGACCTGAGACCTGCAATGCTCGAATTGCTGCCTCGCGACCCGAGCCCGGTCCCTTGACGAACACTTCAACTTTGCGCAAGCCGAGCGCATGCGCAGCTTTCGCGGCAGCCTCGGCGGATACCTGGGCGGCAAACGGAGTGTTCTTTCGTGAACCCTTGAAACCGTTTTTCCCCGCAGACGACCAGCTGATGGTATTGCCGTACACGTCGGTAATGGTGACGATGACGTTGTTGAACGTCGCCTTCACAAACGCCTTGCCGCTGACATCCACCTGGATGCGTTTCTTCTTCTTGATTGCTTCTTGTGGTGCGGGTGCTGTCCCTTGCGGGTTTGTTTTCGCCACTGTCAAACCTCCAAAAATTATGAATTCCTAGGTCTTCGCCGCTGTCTTCTTCTTCCCTGCAACAGTTTTCCTCTTTCCCTTGCGCGTGCGGGCATTTGTCCGCGTGCGCTGACCCCGCGCGGGCAGCCCTTTACGATGACGGATACCGCGGTAGCAGCCGATGTCCATGAGCCGCTTGATGTTCATCTGCACCTCACTTCGGAGTGCGCCTTCTACCTTGTAGTCGGAAGTGATGATGCCGCGGATCTTTGCAACTTCGTCATCCGTCAGGTCGCCCACCTTCCTGTTGAGGTCGACACCAGCCCTGGTGAGAATAGTTCGCGCGGTTGCGTGCCCTATGCCGTAGATGTACGTAAGCCCAACCTCGGAGCGTTTTTTCTTCGGTAGATCTATACCAGCAATTCGAGCCACGCTGACTTCTCCTTACCCTTGGCGCTGTTTGTGTTTTGGATTCTTGCAGATCACGCGCACCACACCCTTCCGGCGCACGATCTTGCAGTTGATGCAAATCTTCTTCACTGATGAGCGTACTTTCATGGCGTCACGTCCCTTTCAAAGTCACTTGTACCGATATGTGATGCGGCCTTTCGTCAGGTCATATGGCGACAGCTCGACCGTCACCTTATCCCCTACCAGGATCTTGATGAAGTTCATCCTCATCTTTCCCGATACATGTGCAAGAACCATGTGGTTGTTTTCGAGACTCACTTTAAACATTGCATTCGGCAATGTCTCTGTGATCGTGCCGTCGACCTTAATGGGGCCCTGTTTCGCCATTGCGTCCGATTAAAATGCGTGTCGTGTGAGGATCTCCGGCTCGCCCTGACGCACCACAATGGTATGCTCAAAATGTGCCGATGGCTTGCCGTCTGCCGTTCGCACTGTCCAGCCATCCTGGCCCACTTCCACCTTATATGTTCCGGCGTTCACCATCGGTTCGATTGCCAGTGTCATGCCCTCTTTGAGAACGATGCCGGTTCCGGCGACACCAAAATTCGGGATGGCAGGTTCTTCGTGCAATTGCTTTCCGATCCCGTGTCCAACCAGATCCCGGACAACCGAAAAGCCTGCTCCCTCGACGTGTTTTTGAACCGCCGACGACACGTCATGCAAGTGATTGCCGGCGCGTGCCATTTCGATCCCCTTGTACAACGACTCTTCAGTCACCTGAAGCAACCGCATCTTCTCGTGTGATGTACGACCGACAAAAAACGTTCTCGCGCCGTCGCCATAGTATCCATTTTTCTTTACGCCAACATCCACCGAAACCACTTCCCCCTCCGAAAGTTTGCGGCCATTGGGAATCCCGTGCACAACTTCATCTTCTACAGACACACACAATGTTGAGGGAAAAAGATTGTGCCTGTCGTGTCCGTACCCCTTAAACGCAGGCACGGCTTCCTTCGATCTGATGTATTCCTCGGCAATCCGATCAAGCTCCCGTGTGTATACTCCCGACTTGACATGCGACCCAACGAGTGCCAGAACCTCAGCAACGATCTGGCAGCTTTTACGTATCAGATCGATCTCGCGTTCGGACTTTATTGTTACCTTCCCCATAGTTCGTGATGCATCCCGAATTCATGCCGCTACCGCAGACGGCCCTTCATCTTGCCTGACTTCATGAATCCATCGTAGTGTCGCATCAGCAGGTGCGATTCGAGCTGCTGCAGGGTGTCGAGCGCCACTCCAACCATGATCAGCAAGCTTGTGCCACCAAAGAATTGCGCAAAACTGGGGGTGACCCCGAACCACTTCGACATGAATGCAGGAAGCACGGCAATGATTGCAAGGAAAATCGATCCCGGCAACGTGATCTTTGTAAGGATATTATCGATGAAGTCGGCCGTATGTTTTCCGGGCCTGATCCCCGGCACAAATCCGCCCTGCTTTTGCATGTTCTCCGAAACGTCCTTGGGATTGAACGCAATGGCAGTGTAGAAATAGGTGAAGAACACGATCATGATCCCGTAGAAGAATGAATACGTCAGCGATGTATACTGAAAGTACGTCGAGAGGTTCTGCATGAACTCGCTCTCCGGGAAGAATGTCAGGATCGTGCTCGGGATGAACATGATCGACTGAGCAAAGATAATCGGCATGACCCCGGCCGTGTTCACGCGCATCGGGATATACTGCGTTACACCTCCGTACACTTTTCGGCCGACGACACGTTTCGCATACTGCACGGGAATCCTCCGCGTTCCCTGGGTCACGAGGATGACACCGGAGATGATCGCAACCATGGCAGCAACTATGAGCAGACCGATAATGAGGTTGCTTGTCATCTGGAACTGTTCAAAGATGGAATGGGGAAACCTGGCAATAATGCCGATGAAGATAATCAATGAAATCCCATTCCCCAGACCCCGTTCCGTTATCTGCTCACCAAGCCACATCATAAAGATGGTGCCCGCCGTAAGGAAGATGACCGTGCTCATTGTAAAGCCAAACCCCTGGACCGATGCCGGGACAATCGGTTGACCTTCGAGAGTCAAACTGGAAAGGCGAACGCTAACGCCCCACGCCTGGAGCGCAGCGACAAGAACAGTTCCGTACCGCGTCAACTGTGTCAGCTTGCGTCGACCTTCCTCGCCTTCCTTCGAAAGCTTCTGGAAGTACGGCACAACTGCCCCGAGCAATTGCAGAATGATCGAGGAACTGATATACGGCATGATGCCGAGGGCAAACACCGCGGCATTTTTGAACGCTCCTCCCACGAACAGGTCGTACAGTCCGAAGAGGGTATTGGAGGCCTGATTTGCTTCCGCCTTCGCCAGGGCAATCGCATCGATGCCCGGGAGGGTGATATGCGCACCTACGCGCACAACAATCAGGAGTGTTGCCGTAAACAAAATCCGGGTCCGGAGCTCCTGGATCTTGAAGACATTGCGAAAACTTTCCCCGAGCTTTGCCATTATTCCTTTGTCGTCGCGCTAATCGTGTGGGTGGTGCCACCCGCCTGCTCGATCTTCTGAATGGCGGACTTGCTGAATGCATTTGCAGAAATGCTGAGCTTTGCCTTCAACTCCCCATTCCCCAAAATCTTCACCAGCCCTTTCGGTTTCTTGACAACTCCGAGTTTCACCAGAACCGCCGGGGAAACCACCCCGTTGGGGACCTTGCCGTCTGCCGCAAGCTTTTCAAGTGTCTGCACGTTCACCACCTGATATTCCACGCGGAACGGACTGTGAAACCCCCGTTTCGGCACGCGACGCACGAGAGGCATCTGGCCGCCTTCGAACCATGGATAGTATCGTGTGCCCGACCGGGATCCCGCGCCCTTGTGGCCGCGCGTTGACGTTCCGCCATGTCCCGAACCCTGTCCGCGCCCGATGCGTTTCGGTTTCTTCCGCGACCCTGCTGCGGGTGTTAAGTTGCTGAGAATGTCTTTTGCCATTGGCTGCTCTTTTCGCTGGAGACGTCTACTCAAGTTCCTGTACTTTTACAAGATGAAACACTTTCCTGATCATGCCGCGGATTTGCGGCGAGTCGTTGTGGATGACAGAATAGTTGGGACGACCAAGACCGAGTGCCTTGATGGTCCGCTTTTGCGGCTCAATCTGATCGACGATGCTTCGTGTTTGTGTGATCTTCAGTTTCTTTGCCATGACATCATGCCTCAAATTGTCGTTTCCGCGCCGGCCGGAGCCTGCATTCCGCCAAACAGTTCTGCGAGTTCAAGATCCCTTCGCGCGGCAACGCTCTTTGCATCGGAAAGCTTCAGCAAACCCGCCATTGTTGCTTTCACAACGTTGTGGGGATTGGAGGACCCCATCGACTTGGTCAACACGTCCCTGACGCCCGCCGACTCGAGCACGGCGCGTACGCCTCCGCCAGCGATGAGACCCGTTCCGGGGGATGCCGGCTTCAGAAGTACCTTGCCGGCCCCGAACTTCCCGAACACTGGATGGGGAATCGTCCCGTTCACGATCTTCACGAAGACGACGCTCTTCTTGGCATCATCGACTCCCTTGGAAATTGCGTCGGCAACTTCATTCGCCTTGCCGAGGCCGATGCCAACATGGCCTTTGCCATCGCCAACGACGACGATCGCGTTAAAGCTGAAACGCCTGCCGCCCTTCACCACCTTTGCCACACGATTGATGTGGACGAGCCTGTCTTTCAGCTCAAGTTCACCTGCCTTGATGCGTGCCAACGTGATTCCTCTTTACTATTAACTGTGATTAAAAGCCTTCACACTCCAAAGCTGTCGGGCGTGGACTCGAACCACGATTGACGGCTCCAAAGGCCGCTGTCCTGCCATTGGACGACCCGACAAGAGTTACTGGCCGCGCGGTCCGGAGTTCACAGCCATCAGAATTTCAATCCGCCTGAGCGCGCCCCATCCGCCATTGCCTTCACTACGCCGTGGTACAAGTATCCATTTCGATCAAATACCACCTGCTTGATATTGTTTTCCAGCGCTTTCTTTGCCGCCAGTTCTCCGACTTTCTTCCCGAGAGCCTTTTGCCCCTTAAGTTCCTTGAACTGCTCGCGCAATGCCTTGTCGATGTCAGAGACCGCCACCAGAGTCTTTCCGGTTGAGTCGTCCACGATCTGCGCATAGACGTGTTTAAGACTTTTGAACACCGTCAGCCGAGGGCGCTCGGTTGTACCCGACACGCGGATCCGGATGTGGTGCTTCAATCGATTTCTGTGCTCAACTTTGCTTTTGGTTATCATCGCTTGGATCCTGAACTTTGTTACTTCGCCCCAGTTGCCGCTGCAGCTTTGCCTGCCTTGCGTCGGATGTACTCGCCCTCGTACTTCACACCTTTTCCCTTGTATGGCTCCGGCGGACGGAACGAACGGAGCTTTGCTGCAACCTGCCCGACCAGTTGTTTATCGATGCCGCTGATGGTGATGTTCGTTTGCGTGGGGGCTTCGATCTTGATTCCTTCCGGTGGGGCAAAAAGAATAGGGTGGGAAAACCCGAGCAGGAGCTGTAATTTCCTGCCCTTCATTTCCGCGCGATAGCCCACACCGACAAGTTCAAGCTTCTTTGCATACCCCTGTGTCACCCCTTTCACCATGTTCGCCATTAATGCGCGCCACAGGCCGTGTAACGAGCGATGCACCTTACTGTCGGTTGGCCGGACGATGAAGATCTGATTCTCCTTGATCTCGAAACCGATGTCCGGATGAACAGTTGCAGTCAATTCGCCTTTCGGACCAACGATCTTCACGGCGTGATCAGTCTTTTGAACTTTCACGCCTGCGGCGATCGGTATGGGTTTTCTTCCAACTCGTGACACGTTCGGTTCTCCTTAGTTCGTCACCAGATTTCACACAGGACTTCACCACCCACTTTTGCAAGACGTGCCTGCTTATCGGTCATCAACCCCTTTGACGTGGAGATGACTGCAATTCCGAGACCGCCAAGTACCCGCGGCAGGGAAGAGGCATCGGCATACTTCCGGAGACCGGGAGTACTCACCCGCTTCAGTCCTTCAATCACAGACTTGCCGTCCGTGTACCTGAGATGAATACGCAACGTCCCCTGCGACGAGTCGCGGAGCTCGGCATACTTGCTGATGTACTTGTTGTTGAGCAGCAGCTTCGTCATTTCACGCTTGAGGTTCGACGCGGGGACATCGACCCGCTTGTGACCGGCCTGAATTGCATTGCGCAAGCGTGTGAGATAGTCAGCTACCGGATCTGTCATTGTCATGAATTGGGTTCTCCTCAGTTCTTACCAGCTTGCCTTCACTACGCCCGGGATCTTCCCTTCGAGGGCCATTTCACGGAAGGCAATACGCGAGACTCCGAACTTGCGGAGAAATCCCCGGGGCCGCCCCGTGATGCTACACCGGTTGTGAAGTCGTGATGGGCTCGAGTTGCGCGGCAGTGCCTGTAAACCGGCGAAGTCGCCTTTTTCCTTCAACTCTTTCCGGAGCGCCGCATACTTCGCGACCATGCGCTGCCGTTTGGCTTCCCGTGCAATTGAACATCTCTTTGCCATAGATCTCCTTGCGTTACGCTTTCGTGGGCTCGATGACTTCCTGGCGCTTTACAAATGGCATCCCGAATGCCTTCAGCAGTTCGTATGCTTCCTGATCCGTCTTTGCCGTCGTCACAAACGTGATGTCCATTCCGAAGATCCTCGCGATCTTGTCGACATCGATTTCCGGGAACACCGTGTGCTCCTTGATCCCAATGGTATAGTTTCCGCGTCCATCGAACGACTTATCTGATACGCCGCGGAAATCACGTATTCGGGGGATCGTGACGGAAATGAACCGATCGAGAAATTCGTACATCATCTCTCGGCGTAACGTGACGCGGCATCCGATGGGCATCTTCTCGCGCAGCTTGAAATTCGAGATTGATTTCTTCGCCCGGGTAATCACCACCTTCTGACCCACGATCGCTTCCAGGTCATGGGCAGCAGCCTCCACCAGTTTTGCGTCCTGGGTCGCCTGACCAACCCCGATGTTGATGGAGATCTTCTCGAGCCGCGGCACCTGCATGGGATTACGATAGTTGAACCGCTTCATCAGCGTGGGCACGACATCCCTCTTATACATCTCTGCCAGCCGGGCCGGAATTCGCTCACGCGGGGCGCTTCTCTTTGCCGGCTTGTCGCCCGCCGGGGCCGCCTTGGGTTTCCCACCCTTATCGCCTTTGGGTGCCTTCGGTTTTTTTTCTTTTTCGTCGCTCATACCAACCTGTTACTCGTTTGATTCGGATGCTTAGAAGGTCTCGCCAGTGGTCCGCGCCACACGCATTCGTCTCTTCTTGCCAGTCGTTTCGTCCTTGATCACCTTGCTGCCGACACGTGTCACTTCGTTTGTCTTCGGATCGAGCAGCATCACGTTGGAAACATGAATACTTCCCTCACGCTGGACGATCCCTCCCTGGGGGTTTTTCTGACTGGGCCGTGTATGACGTTTGATGATATTGACCCCTTCGACAATAAGCCGCTCGTCCGACGGAAACACCTTCAACACCTTGCCGGTCTTCCCCCTCGCGTTTCCAGCGATCACCTTCACCATGTCGTTCTTGTGGATTTTCATAGCCTTGCTTTTGTTATAGTACTTCCGGTGCAAGTGAGACGATTTTCATATACTGCCGTTCTCGAAGCTCCCGTGCCACCGGACCAAAGATACGCGTGCCCCTCGGTTCACCCTGGTCGTTGATCAGGACAGCGGCATTTTCATCAAACCTGATGAACGAGCCGTCCTTGCGGCGCGTTTCCTTCTTCGTCCGGACGATCACTGCTCTCGCCACTTCTCCTTTTTTCACGGCCGCTCCAGGAATGGCAGATTTCACCGCCACCACAACAAGGTCACCGAGGCCGGCATACCTGCGGTCCGAACCACCCAACACACGGATGCAGCGTACACGCTTGGCGCCCGAATTGTCGGCAACCACTAAGTTCGTTTCTTCCTGAATCATACATAGACTCCGTGTTTACTTGGCTTTCTCAACAACTTCAACCAACCGCCATCGCTTGAGTTTGCTGAGGGGTCGCGTTTCCATGATCCGTACCATATCGCCAACCCCGGATTCACCTTTCTCGTCGTGGGCCATCAGTTTGGTTGTTCGACGGAAGTATTTTTTGTAAATGGGATGTGGCACCCGTCGCTCGATGGAGACGACGATGCTTTTGTTCATCCGGTTGCTCACCACTTTCCCAATCCGGACTTTCCGTTTTGTCGTGCGCGCGTGCTGGGCGGCTGTCGTGTCTGTCATGGATTTTTCACCTCAGTCGTTGCTGGCGGTTGCGCTGCCGGAGCGGCTGCCGGTTTTGGTGTTGCCCGGGGTGCTTTCCCTTCTTTCTGGCGGATCAATGTCATGATCCGTGCAATATCCCGGCGAACAGTGCGAACCTTGATCGGGCTCTCGAGCTGACTCGTTGACAGTTGAAAGCGGATGTTTTCCAAACTCTCTTCCTCATCACTCAGCCGCCGTTTCAGTTCCTGAACCGACAGGTCCCGTATTTCAGACATTTTCATGATGCTTCATTCTCTCCATGTTCCGGTTAGTGAGTGGCCTCGTAATCAGGACGCACCGAGATTTTTGTTTTGATGGGGAGCTTGTGCGATGCCAGTGTCAATGCTTCCACAGCAATGGCTTTTGACGTGCCGCCGACTTCAAACATCACACGACCTGGTTTCACTACTGCCACCCAGTACTCGGGCGCGCCCTTGCCTTTTCCCATGCGGGTTTCGGCAGGCTTTTTGGTCACGGGCTTATCAGGGAAAATCCTGATCCACACTTTGCCTTCGCGCTTCATCATACGTGTGAGGCTTACGCGCGCCGCCTCGATCTGGCGTTGCGTGATCCACCCCGGTGCGAGTGCCTTCAAACCAAAGTCACCGAACGCGACAGATGCACCCCTCGTCGCTTTGCCCCGCATTCTGCCTCGCTGAGCTTTTCTGTACTTTACTCTCTTGGGCATTAACATGTACTGTTGCTCTCCAGAATATCAAGCATTATGAGGATGTCTGACTGGTGCTTGCTGGTGTGCCTGCGGGTCCAGCACTTCGCCCTTGCAGATCCACACCTTCACGCCGATTGCACCGTACACTGTCCTCGCTGTGGCCGTGGCATAGTCGATATCTGCACGCAATGTATGCAGCGGGATGCGGCCTTCCTTGTATTGCTCCCGTCTCGCCATTTCAGCCCCACCGAGCCTGCCGGAAGTCATCACGCGGACACCTTCGGCCCCCATTCTCATTGCTGCAGTGATCCCGCTCTTCATGGCCCTGCGGAATGCGATGCGCCCTTCAAGCTGCTGCGCAATATTCTCCGCAACGAGAAAGGCATCCAATTCAGGACGTTTGATCTCATTGATGAGGATCTTCACTTCCTTGTTGGTGATCTTCTTCAATTCCTCCTCGAGTTGCGAAATCTCCTTTCCACTCCGGCCGATGACAATTCCAGGGCGGGAGGTGTTGATCGTGATAACAGCACGCTTGGGTGTCCGCTCGATGAGAATGCGGGAGATGCCCGCCTTCTTGAGTCTGTTACGCACGTAGTCCCTGACCGTGATATCCTCGCTTAACTTGGACGCGAAGGATTTTTCATCATACCAGTTCGAGTCCCACGACCGAATGATGCCCAGACGTAAGCCAACCGGATGAACTTTTTGTCCCAATGAACCTCCTCGAAGGAAAATCAATTACGATGCTGACGCTGCCGCTTTTTCTTTTGACTTTGATGTTTTCGGTTCTGCTTTGGCTGCGGGTTTGGATGATAGCGCAGCCTTCTTCGCAGGCACAATATCTTTCGACGCCACGACAATCGTGACATGGTTCGATCGCTTGCGAATCCTGAATGCGCGTCCCATCGGCGCCGGGCTGATGCGTTTCATGGTCATTCCGCCATCGACAAAAGCTTCCTTCACCAGCATATCTTCAGGGCCAAGTCGACCGCCATCCTCCTGAGCCTGGAGGTTGGCAACGGCAGACCGAAGCACCTTCTCGGCGACCTTGGAAGCGTGCTTTGCCGAAAAGTGAAGTATGTGGATCGCGTCGTCGACGGACTTTCCGCGAATAAGGTCGATGATCAGCCGCATTTTTCGCGGTGACGAACCGATATACCTGTTTATTGCATGAGCTTCCATGGATCTCTTCCTGACAAATCTCTGTCCTATGCCGCAGGAGTTGTTGTTTCTTCCTTTTTGATTCCCGGGTGCACCCGAAACGTCCTCGTCGGAGCAAACTCACCCAGCTTGTGTCCCACCATACCTTCGTGGATATAGACGGGAATGAACTTGTTGCCGTTATGCACCGCGAACGTATGCCCCACAAATTCCGGCGTGATCGTGGATGCACGCGACCAAGTCTTGATGACTTTCTTCTGGTTCGATTTGTTGAGAGCCGTAACCTGTTCCTGCAGGCGAATGCTTACGAACGGCCCCTTCTTCAGTGAACGACTCATACTCTATTCCTTACGTTTGCGGCTTACTTCCTGCGTTTGACGATGAACTTGCTCGAGGGTTTCTTTCTCCACCGTGTCTTCTTTCCCTTCGTATGCCATCCCCATGGAGACACCGGATGTGGATTACCCTGCGGGGATTTGCCTTCACCTCCACCATGGGGGTGATCGACGGGATTCTGCACAACACCACGGGACTGCGGACGAATACCGAGCCAGCGCGAACGGCCAGCCTTCCCGACACTGATGTTCTCGTGATCGGCGTTGCTCACTGCTCCGATGGTTGCAGCACATTCCGCCAGCACGTTCCGGATCTCTCCCGAGGGCAGACGCAACTGGGCGAACCTGCCTTCCTTTGCCATCAACTGAACAGAGGCACCTGCACTCCGAGCCATTTGCCCACCTTTGCCCGGTCGCATCTCAATGTTGTGCACGAAGGTGCCCGGAGGAATATTTGCGAGAGGCATGGTATTGCCAATCTTGATCTCGGCGTCGGCGCCGGACCGCAGAACCTCACCAACTTTCACGCCCTCCGGGGCAAGGATATATCTCCTCTCGCCATCGAGGTATTGCAGGAGCGCGATTCGCGCAGACCGGTTCGGATCATACTCGATAGCGATCACCTTCGCGTCCATCGCATACTTGTTGCGTTTGAAATCGATGACCCGGTAGAACCGCTTATGGCCGCCGCCACGATGTCTCGATGTAATGCGCCCCGTGTTGTTCCGTCCGCCTGACTTCTTCAGCGGCCTGATGAGGGCCTTTTCGGGCCTCGTTTTCGTCACTTCCGTAAACGCCGCGACGGACATCCATCGTGTGCCTGGCGTAACGGGTTTCAGTTTTCGCAGTGCCATAGTGTTGTGCTTTCGTTTCCGGTATTACACGTTCTGGAAGAACTCGATCTTGTCGCCTTCCTTCAAGCGCACCATTGCCTTCTTCCATCGTGCGGTTCGCCCTTCGAAGCGTCCCCGCCGCGTCAACTGGGATTTGCTTTTCCCCTTGTGTTTCATCGTCCTGACGTTCAGAACAGTCACGTTGAACTTCTTCTCAACCGCTTTCGCGATCTCGATCTTGTTGGCGTTGAAATCCACTTCGAACGCGTAGTGACCTTTTTCCTGCAGTTCGGTCATCTTCTCGGTGACAATCGGTCGTTTTATGATACCAAGCATACTCTCAGCTCGCCGCGTTAGTTCTTGAACGTATTCTGAAGTACCTCAACTGCACTTTTTTGAATCAGCAGGGTCGTGTTGTTGACGAAGTCGTATGTCGACGCCTTGTCAGCTTCCTTGATGAAGAACTTCGGAATGTTTCTTCCCGATTTCACAACATTGCCATCTGACTTCGGCATCAGCAATAAAGTCTTTGATGCCTCCAGTTGAAGAGCCTTGAGTACCGACACCATCTCCCGTGTCTTCGGGGCTTCGAAGGAGAAGTCCTCGACAATCTTGATCTGGCCTTCCTTGGCCTTGAAGGAGAGTGCCGATTTCCGCGCAAGCTTGTGAAGCTGTGTTGGAAGCTTACTCGAATAATCGCGCGGCTTCGGACCGAAGATCGATCCACCACCGATCATGACAGGAGAACGGGATGAACCCTGGCGGGCGTTACCTGTTCCCTTCTGCTTGAAGGGCTTTTTCCCGCCTCCACGCACTTCCTCCCGCGTCTTTACTTTCGACGTGCCCTGGCGTTGATTGTCGAGATAGACCCGCACCGCCCGATAGATTGCATGCTGGTTCGGCTCAATTCCAAAGATATCGTCGGAGAGTCTCACTTTCTCGCCCGACTTTGATCCATCCTTTTTGTAGACTTCCAGCTCCATGACCGGTTCTCGTGGAATAAAATTATTGTGCAACGTTCTTGTAGATCTCGACATAGCCATTGATGGCACCGGGCACCGATCCCCGGATCAGCAGCAGGTTCGAGTCACCAATGACGCCAACAACTTTCAGATTGCGAACGGTCACCTGTTCGCCGCCCATGCGCCCTGCCATCCGCATCCCCTTGAAAACCCGCGAAGGGTGTGACGAAGACCCAATTGAGCCCGGCGCGCGTTCGCGATCGCTCTGTCCGTGCGTTCTGAACCCACCACCAAAATGATGGCGTTTGACGACCCCCTGAAAGCCGCGTCCCTTGGACGTCCCGATGACCGATACGGTATCACCCTTGGTAAACACGGACGTGACTTTGATCTCCTGGCCGGGCTGGAAATCGCTGACACCATTGCCACGAAACTCCCGCACGATCCGCTGTGGCTTCACTTTTGCCTTGGCAAAGTGCCCTCTCAGAGGCTTTGTTGCAAGCCGTTCAGGCTTCGATGCAAACCCAATCTGGACTGCCTCGTACCCGTCACGCTCCTTGGTTTTGATCTGCGTGACAAAACACGGTCCAGCCTCAATCACTGTGCAGGGAACCACCTGCCCGGCATCGTCGAAGACACTGGTCATTCCCAGCTTTTTGCCTAAGAGTCCGTTCATGACATCTCATCCATATAAAAAGACAACACCAACTATCGCGCCGATCTGCTTGCCGCGCACACTCCCCAAGGGTGATCCGATGGTAGGATGCACCCTCGCAGCTTCGACTCCCGTGAGATCATCCATCGATAATTCGCCGCCGATGAATGCTCACTCTGACGTTTGATTTCGAGTTATACTTTGATCTCGACGTCAACTCCTGCGGGAAGATCAAGTTTCATCAGGGAGTCGACTGTCTTGTTCGTCGAGTTGAGAATATCGATCAACCGCTTGTGGGCGCGAGTCTCGAATTGCTCCCTCGACTTCTTGTCAACGTGGGGCGAACGAAGCACAGTATACACCGTACGCTTCGTGGGTAACGGTATCGGGCCAGAGACCACAGCGCCTGTTGACTTCACAGTCTTGATGATCTTCTCCGCAGACTTGTCGATCAGGTTGTGATCGTACGACTTCAGCTTGATGCGTATTTTTTGCCCGGCCACGTTAGTAGTAACTCCATTTAGTCAACGAACAAAACGGGAGCAACAGCCGGCGCTCCCGACTGATTTACTCCACAATCTTTGTCACAACACCTGCACCAACCGTATGACCTCCTTCGCGGATAGCGAACCGGAGACCCTCCTCCATGGCAATCTGCGAAATGAGCTCGATGGACATGCCGTCAACATTATCACCCGGCATGATCATCTCGGTACCTCCCGGAAGGGTCGCAACGCCTGTCACATCCGTCGTCCGGAAATAGAACTGAGGACGATAGCCCGTGAAGAATGGTGTATGCCGGCCACCTTCTTCCTTTTTCAGCACATACACCTGCGCCGTGAATTTCTTGTGAGGCGTGATGGAACCCGGCTTTGCCACGACCATGCCGCGCTCCAACTCATTCTTTTCAACACCGCGCAGCAGAAGTCCGGCATTGTCGCCCGCTCTCACCTCATCAAGTTCCTTACGAAACATTTCCGCGCCAGTAATAACGGTCTTTTTGTGCGCACCCAGTCCGATCAGTTCAACCTCATCGCCAACCTTTGCCTTGCCACGCTCAACGCGACCCGTTCCCACAGTCCCGCGTCCGGTAATAGAGAACACGTCTTCGATCGGCATCAGGAATGGCTTCTCGGTATCACGCTGCGGGACCGGCACATATGAATCGACCGCATTCATCAGCTCAAAGATGCACTTGAACGCCGGGTCATCGAGTTTGGATTCCGGCTTGATGGCAGCTTCCATGGCTTTCAAAGCACTGCCGCGAATAATGGGAATCTCGTCGCCGGGGAATTCATACTTCTTCAGCAGATCACGAAGTTCGAGCTCGACCAGATCAAGAAGTTCCGGATCATCAACCGCATCGCACTTATTCATAAACACAACGATCTTCGGCACACCCACCTGTCGGGCAAGCAAGATGTGTTCGCGGGTTTGCGGCATCGGTCCATCGGTTGCGGCAACAACCAGGATTGCTCCGTCCATCTGGGCAGCGCCCGTAATCATGTTCTTCACGTAGTCGGCGTGTCCAGGGCAGTCCACGTGCGCATAATGGCGCTTGTCGGTTGAATATTCGACGTGCGCGGTCGCAATCGTGATGCCACGCTCGCGTTCTTCAGGGGCGTTGTCGATACTGTCAAATGTCCGGATCGTCGACAGACCCTTCTTTGCAAACACCATGGTTATGGCGGCGGTCAGGGTTGTCTTCCCATGGTCAACGTGTCCGATTGTCCCTATGTTTACGTGTGGCTTATCGCGGTTGAATTTCTCTTTTGCCATTGGTTCTCCTCTCAATAAAAGGGGATTGTGTCTATACTAATTCAGTTGCATGAAGAACGTAAGGTGTACTATGCCGCTTCCTTCCCCCTCACCTTTTCGATTATCTGGTCTGCAACGCTCTTTGGCACCTCGTCATAGTGCGAGATTTCCATGCTGTAGATCGCACGACCTTGCGTCATCGATCGCAACACAGTGGAATACCCGAACATTTCAGAAAGGGGAACTGCTGCTTTGACCACCTGCGCATCTTTGCGGGGTGTCATGCCTTCAATCTTGCCTCTGCGGGAATTCAGGTCGCCAATGACGTCCCCCATGTATTCTTCGGGCGTTACAACCTCCACCGCCATGATTGGTTCGAGGAGCACAGGCTGCGCTTTGCGCGCTCCTTCCTTGAACGCCATTGAACCCGCAATCTTGAACGCCATCTCCGAGGAATCGACTTCATGAAACGATCCATCATACAACTTCACCTTCACATCTTCAACCGGGTAGCCCGCAAGGACGCCGTTCTTCATCGACTCAACAATCCCTTGCTCCACGGGTCTGATATATTCCTTTGGAATGGCCCCCCCTACAATAGCATTCTCGAAGAGAAACCCTTTCCCCTTCTCGTTCGGTTCAAGCTCGATCCACACATGACCAAACTGGCCACGCCCTCCCGACTGACGGACAAACTTTCCTTCGGCCTTGACCTTTTTGCGTATGGTTTCCTTGTAGGCCACCTGCGGCTTTCCAATATTCGCTTCAACACGAAACTCGCGCTTCATCCGGTCAACGATTATTTCGAGGTGCAACTCCCCCATCCCACTAATAATGGTTTGACCGGTCTCTTCGTTATTGGAGATGCGGAGCGTTGGATCCTCTTCGGCGAGCTTTGCCATCGCCTCGCTCATCTTCTCCTGATCCGCCTTGGTCTTCGGTTCAATCGCAAGGTGGATGACGGGATCCGGGAATGTCATCTTTTCCAGGATGATGGGATCCGTTTCATCGCAGAGCGTGTCACCGGTTTTGGTGAACTTTAGTCCGACGGCCGCGACAATATCTCCTGCATATGCGACATCCACATCTTCGCGCGTATTGGCGTGCATCCGGAGGATACGACTGATACGTTCCTTTCGTTCGGACACGGAATTGTACACGTACGAACCGGCATCGAGTGTGCCCGAGTACACGCGGAAATAGGTTAACTTGCCCACAAAAGGATCGGTCATGATCTTGAATGCCAGGGCAGTGAACCTCTCGCCATCCGAGACCTTTCGCTCAATGTGATCCTTCATGTTCACATGATGGCCGGTAAGGGTGCCGTTGTTCAGGTCCAGAGGCGACGGCAAGTACTCGACCACAGCATCCAGCAACGACTGAACGCCCTTGTTCTTGAAGGATGAGCCACAGAGAACAGGAACGATGCTAACCTTCAATGCTGCCCTCCGCAACACGTTTCTGATCTCCTGAGGAGTGATCTCCTTCCCCTCGAGATATTTTTCGAGCAACGTGTCGTCTTCATCAGCAACCGCCTCCAGCATTTTTGTCCGGTATTCGCGTGCAAGCGATTCCATGTCGTGCGGGATTGCTATATCCTCCCACTCTGTTCCGAGCGAGGACTCCTTATACATGCGAGCCTTCATCGACACGAGATCGATAATGCCTGAGAACAAATCTCCCTCACCAACCGGAAGCTGTACCGGAACAGCATTCGCGGAGAGTCGATCCTTCATCATCTTCACCGCACCGAGGAAATCAGCGCCGACGCGGTCCATCTTGTTGACGAAGGCGATACGAGGAACGCCATACTTGTCCATCTGGCGCCACACGGTTTCCGACTGCGGTTCAACGCCACCTACGGAACAAAACAACGCTATCGCACCATCGAGCACTCGCAGCGATCGCTCGACCTCGACCGTGAAATCAACGTGGCCGGGGGTGTCGATAATATTGATTCGATGATTGTTCCAGAAACACGTTGTTGCAGCAGAGGTGATGGTAATGCCACGCTCTTTCTCCTGCTCCATCCAATCCATGGTAGCCGCGCCATCATGCACTTCACCCATCCGATGCAGCACACCGGTATAGAAGAGAATACGTTCGGTGGTCGTCGTCTTCCCGGCGTCTATATGGGCGCTAATCCCTATGTTCCTCGTCCGCTCTAGCGGATACTGTCTTGGCATAACCCTCCCCTACGCTACCACTTGAAATGGGCAAAGGCCTTGTTTGCCTCGGCCATCTTGTGGGTATCTTCCTTTTTCTTGATCGCGTTTCCCTCTCCATTCGAGGCCGCGATGAACTCCGCCGCAAGCTTCTGCGACATGGACTTGTCTTTCCGATCGTTGGCGTACGTGATAAGCCATCGCATCGCAAGGGCAACACTCCGGGCGCCTCGTACCTCTGTTGGCACCTGATATGTCGCTCCACCAACGCGGCGAGCTTTTACTTCGAGAATCGGCCTTGTATTGTTCACTGCTTTTTTAAAAACATCAAGACCGGGGATCTTTGTTCGATCCTCAATCATCGCGAACGAGTCGTAGATAATCCTTCTGGCGAGATGTTTCTTGCCCTGCTTCATGACGCAGTTGATGAATTGCGACACCAGCACGTCGTTGTATTTTGGATCAGGGATGACCACCCTGGAAGATGCAGTTTTCTTTCTCACGGGAACTTACTGTAAATAATATGATTACTTCGCTTTCTTCGCACCGTACTTTGAACGACCCTGCTTGCGATCTGTAACTCCAGCAGTGTCGAGGGTCCCTCTGATGATGTGATATCGAACCCCGGGAAGATCTTTTACTCTTCCTCCTCGAATCATGACAATGGAGTGTTCCTGAAGGTTATGGCCTTCACCGGGAATATAGGCGGTAACTTCAATCCCGTTTGTCAGGCGAACACGCGCGACCTTCCTCAAGGCGGAATTCGGTTTCTTCGGAGTCGTGGTGTACACGCGCGTACAAACACCGCGTTTCTGAGGGCTCCCACCCATGGCAGGCGCCTTGCTTTTCCACGTTACTCTTCTGCGGCTCTGCTTGACGAGCTGATTTATGGTCGGCACACTACGCTCCTGTTAGCTTACTCATTACAGACTTTGCTCTTGGAGAAAGTCTTTGAATTTACAAAAAAAGACGGGGATTGTCAAGAACAACTCCAATCTCAACTCAACCCTGACTGAGCGATCCAGTTGTCGCTGCGGTTTTCTGCTTTAGTCTCACCTCCTGCTCAACCTCTTCCCCCACGGAAACATCTGACGACAGCAACGCTTCCGCCTTCGCGGTAATGAGCAGATCACGGAAGTCCTTGATGCCCGTACCTGCTGGTATCAAGTGACCCATGATGACATTTTCCTTCAAGCCAAGCAGCATATCCACTTTTCCCTCAATGGCCGCGTCGGTAAGCACTTTCGTGGTCTCCTGGAATGATGCCGCGGAGATAAAGCTATCAGTCGATAACGCCGCCGAAGTGATTCCCAGCAGCACAGGTTCCGATGTTGCAGCATCCGCATCACGGTATTCCACCACCTTCTTTGCCCTTTTTCTCAGATCAGTGTTTGCCTCGCGCACTTTCTTCTTCGTGGCAATCTGGCCGTTCTTGAACTTCGAATCTCCCTTACTCACAACAACCACCTTGTCACGGAGACTCTCATTTTCCTCCTCAAACTTCAGTTTGTCAACATAATCTCCTTCAAGAAACCTCGTGTCGCCGGAATCGACGACACGCACCTTTTGCATCATCTGGTGCACGATGATCTCGATGTGCTTGTCGTTGATCTTTACACCCTGAATGCGGTACACCTCCTGAATCTCGTTCACGAGATACTCCTGCACCGCGCCAACACCCTTGATCCTGAGGATGTCATGCGGATCTATGGCGCCGTCCGAAAGTCGCTCACCAGCGCGGATATGATCCTTCTCCTGAACCAGGACGTGCTTCCCCTGCGGTATGGGATATTTCCTCACATCCTTGCCGTCGTGACTCGTTACAATAACCTCACGCGATCCCCGCTTCAGTCCTCCGAAGCTGACCACACCGTCGATCTCAGAAACTATTGCAGGGTCGGCGGGGCTTCTGGCCTCGAACAACTCCGTTACTCTTGGCAGACCACCGGTGATATCGCGATTCTTGCCGATATCCCGGGGAATCTTCGCCAGCACCGTGCCGGGCCCAATCTCCTGGCCATTGTCAACCACAATGTGCGCACGCGTGGGAATTGGTGGAGCAGCAAGTTTCTGACCTTTTGGGCCGACGATGACGATCGTCGGACTCAATGTACGATCGCGGGAATCAATGACTACCTTCTGAATGTGCCCAGTCTGTTCATCCGGCTCTTCACGGTATGTCACGTTCTCTTTCAGATCCTGGTACTTCACAATTCCGCCATGCTCGGAAATGATGACTGAGTTATAGGGATCCCATTCGTAAATGAGCTCGCCCTTTGCCACTTTTGCATCGTTCCTTACCAGCAACGTTGCCCCGTAGGGCACATCGTACTTTGTGAGCATGCGATTATCGTCATCGAGCACATTCACCACACCACTCCGCCCGATGCTGATGATCTTTGTTTCATCATCATCCGGAACCTCGAGATACTTGACTCCCTCGTATTGGAGCTTGCCGTCGAACTTCGAAGGTACCTGGGACTGTGATGCAATCAAACTCGCCGTACCACCTGTATGGAAGGTCCGGAGGGTCAACTGTGTCCCCGGCTCACCGATAGACTGGGCGGCAATGATCCCGACTGATTCACCGGCCTGAATGAGCTTGCCCGTTGTAAGATTGCGTCCGTAGCATTGCGCACAGATGCCGCGCTTCGCTTCGCATGTCAGCACAGAACGGATTTCCACCGTCTCGATGGAGGTTTCCGCGATGGAGTTCGACTTCTCTTCGTCGATCAGCTCACCGGCCCTGACTATCGCCTGCCTCGTCATCGGATCGATGACATCATGTACCGCCACACGCCCGAGGATGCGCTCAGCAAGAGGCTCCTTCACATCCTCTCCCTCCTTCAAGGCCCCGGTAATCACCCCGCGAATCGTACCACAGTCCACCATGGCGATGATTGCATCCTGGGCCACATCCACCAACCTGCGTGTCAAGTATCCGGCATCGGCAGTTTTTAAGGCAGTATCTGCCAGACCCTTGCGTGCGCCATGGGTGGAAATGAAGTACTCCAGAATTGACAGGCCTTCTCGGAAGTTGGCAATGATCGGGTTCTCGATCAACTCGCCTGTGGCACCCGAAAGGCTCTTCTGAGGCTTTGCCATGAGACCGCGCATTCCTGCAAGCTGGCGAACCTGTTCCTTTGAGCCGCGTGCTCCGGAGTCCACCATCATGTACAGGGAGTTGAATCCGCCGCGGTGATGTTGCAGCGATTCGAACAACCGTTCGGCAACGCGTGTTGTAGCCCGTGTCCAAATATCGATTACCTTATTATAACGCTCCCCGTTGGTAATGAACCCACGTGTGTACTGTCCGTACACCTCGTCCACGTTCTTCTGCGCCTTTGCTATGATCTCTTCCTTCTCTTTCGGGATGGTCACATCGTCAAGGCTGACGGAGAGGCCGCCTTTCATCGCATAGTAGAATCCAATGTCCTTGAGGCGGTCGAGAAACTCGGCGGTCTTCAGGTTCCCCACCTTGCGGAACGAGGATGCGATAATCTGCACGAGGCGTTTCTTGTTCAGCAATTCGTTGATGAAGCCGATCTCCTGCGGCACGATCTGATTAAATATCACACGACCGGTAGTGGTCTCAACCATCTTCCCGTCAATCCGGACCTGAATGCGCGCGTGCAGTCCCACTTTGCCGTAGTTATATGCAATGATCACTTCCCCAAGGGAGGAGAAGTGAAGACCCTCACCAACATCCCCGACCTTTGACTTGGTGAGATAGTAGCAGCCAAGAACCTGGTCCTGTGTCGGAGTGACGATGGGTGCACCGCTCGCAGGAGAGAGGATATTGTGGCTCGAAAGCATAAGGATACGCGCTTCAAGCTGCGCGTCGAACGAGAGTGGCACATGTACCGCCATCTGATCGCCATCGAAGTCCGCATTGAATGCCGTGCACACCATGGGGTGGATACGAATCGCCTTGCCTTCAACCAACACGGGCTGGAATGCCTGGATGCCGAGCCGGTGCAATGTCGGCGCGCGATTCAGCAATACGGGATGTCCGTCGATGATGTTTTCAAGGATCTCCCACACTTCGGCACCCTTTTTGTCCACCATCTTCTTTGCGCTCTTCACAGTCTTCACGACTCCACGCTCGATCAGCTTGCGGATAATGAACGGCTTGAACAATTCAACCGCCATGTCCTTGGGTAGACCGCACTCGTGAAGTTTCAGCTCGGGACCAACCACAATCACCGAGCGACCCGAGTAGTCTACGCGTTTACCCAGGAGGTTCTGACGGAACCGTCCCTGCTTTCCCTTCAACATGTCCGACAGTGACTTGAGCGCCCGATTGTTGTCGCTGCGAACAGCATTCACCCGCCGAGAATTGTCAAACAACGAGTCGACCGCCTCCTGGAGCATGCGCTTCTCGTTACGCAGGATGACGTCGGGGGCCTTGATGTCGATGAGCCGCTTCAGACGGTTGTTACGAATGATCACTCGACGATACAGGTCGTTGAGATCCGACGTTGCGAAGCGACCGCCTTCCAGCGGAACGAGCGGGCGCAACTCGGGCGGAATAACGGGGATGATATCAAGAACCATCCACTCGGGCCTGTTGGATGCACCTTCCTCTGCTTCCCGAAATGCCTCTACAACGCGCAACCGCTTCAGGGCCTCCTGCTTCTTCTGAACCGAGGTCTCCTGCCGAATCTGTTCCCGGAGCTCTGCTGAGAGTGCCGAGATGTCCACCTGCTTCAACAGATCCTTGATCGCCTCGCCACCGATCTTTGCAACAAAGCGTCTCTTGTCCGTCGGCTCAAGGTCATCGTTGCTGTCAGGTAGCGTAGAGAGAATCTCGTAATACTGGTCTTCCGAGATCAGATCCTTCTTCGTGAGTCCCGTGGTTCCGGGATTGACCACCACATACGACTCATAGTAGATGATCTTCTCGAGATCCTTCGATGAGATGCCAAGGATATATCCAATCTTCGAAGGCAGGGAGCGGAAATACCATATATGAACGATGGGAACCGCCAGAGCGATGTGCCCCATGCGTTCTCGACGAACGCTCTTTTGCGTCACTTCCACGCCGCACCGATCGCAAATAATACCCCGGTACCGGATGCGCTTGTATTTCCCGCAGTGACACTCCCAATCACGGACCGGGCCAAAGATCTTCTCGCAGAACAGACCATCCTTTTCAGGACGGAACGATCTGTAGTTGATCGTTTCCGGTTTCGTTACTTCGCCATGCGACCGCTGGAGAATCATGTCGGATGACGCAAGACTGATCTTGATCTTGGTGAAGTTCTTTCGTGCTTCCCTGTCCTGCTGATGCATCATTGACATTGAATTTCCTCCAAACTATTGTCATGTTGAGTCCCGACTCATCGGGACGGACCGACCATTCTGTTGTCATGGTCGTTAATGACAGCCCTGCTCCGCGGCAGCACCTAATCCAGCTTCACGTCAAGACCGAGACCCATGAGTTCACGAATCAAAACATTGAACGATTCCGGAACATTCGATTCGGGCAGGTTGTCTCCCTTGACAACCGCCTCGTACACTTTCGCACGACCGGAGACGTCGTCGCTCTTGACCGTGAGCATCTCCTGCAACACATGAGCCGCTCCATAGCCTTCCAGCGCCCACACTTCCATCTCTCCAAACCGCTGACCACCGAATTGCGCTTTGCCACCCAGTGGTTGCTGGGTAATGAGTGAATACGGTCCGATGGAGCGTGCATGGATCTTGTCGTCAACAAGATGCGAAAGCTTGAGCATGTAGATATAGCCCACGGTGACTTCCTGATCGAACTGTTCGCCCGTCCGGCCATCGAACAGAACCGACTTCGAAGCTTTGTTCAAGCTTGCCTTCTCAAGCTCCTTTTGGACGTCCTCCCAAGTGGCACCATCAAAAATCGGAGATGCATACTTCACACCAAGCGCTTTCGCCGCCCATCCGAGCGCGGTCTCATACAACTGACCGAGGTTCATGCGCGAAGGAACGCCAAGCGGGTTCAACACGATATCCACGGGTGTCCCGTCCGGCATGAACGGCATATCCTGAACAGGAACCACGCGCGACACAACACCCTTGTTGCCGTGGCGTCCAGCCATCTTGTCACCGACGGAGAGTTTCCGCTTCTTGGCAACATACACCTTTGCAAGCTGAACAACTCCGGGGGGCAGTTCATCACCGAGTTGAATCTTGTTCTTCTCGTGCCGGAACTCCTCCTCAAGAGTCGTAAGCTTGTCGAAGTAGTTGCTGTAGATCTTCTGGATGAGACTGTTCTTGCGTTTGTCCTCCACCCAATCGTTGTTGTAGTCAAGCTTCTCGAGATTCTCGTAGCCGACAAATGAATCGGACTTGAATTGCGTTCCTGCCCGAAACGCAACGTTGCCGTCGGTATCCCGTACACCGACCGATTTTTCGTCGGCTAGCACCGCGCCGAGTTTCGTCTCGAGGCGTTCGCGCAGCTCAGTGACAATCTTCCGGCGTTGACGATCGAGTGCGTCACTCTTGCGCTTGTCCTCCTTCTTCGATTCGGCGTCCTTCTTTTTCCGGCTGAAGAGCTTTGTGGAAATCACCACACCCTTCATGCCGGGAGGTGCTTTCAGGGATGCATCCTTCACGTCACCGGCCTTCTCGCCGAAGATGGCCTTCAACAGCTTCTCTTCCGGGGTCGGATCAGACTCACCTTTGGGCGTGATTTTGCCGATGAGTATGTCGCCTTCCACCACTTCAGCGCCAATGCGGACGATACCATTTTCGTCAAGGTCCTTTGTTGCTTCCTCGCTCACATTCGGGATTTCGCGCGTCAGTTCCTCCTCGCCCCGCTTGGTATCACGGACCTGCAACTCAAACTCTTCGATGTGGATTGAAGTAAAGAGATCCTGCGAAACGATCCGCTCACTGACGATGATCGCGTCCTCAAAATTGTATCCCCGCCACGGCATGAATGCAACCAGCACGTTCCGGCCCAAGCGCAAGTTCGCCTCCCTGCGTTGCCGGACCGTCGGCCAGGACGTCACCCTTCTTCACACGGTCGCCGGGCTTGACCATCGCCTTCTGGTTGATGCACGTATCCTGATTGGTGCGGAAGAACTTCGTCAGCTTGTACTCAACCCGCTTCTTGTCCTCGAACGAGATCAGTGCTTCGGTGCTGTTCTCGTCGATATCGTACAGCACCACAAGACGATCAGCATCCACATAATCCACCACTCCGTTGCGTTCCGCTACGACGAGCGTTCGCGAATCCCGCGCGGACTTCTCTTCGAGTCCCGTCCCCACGACGGGCGATTCCGGACAGAGCAATGGCACGGACTGGCGCTGCATATTTGAGCCCATGAGCGCACGGTTCGCGTCGTCATGTTCGAGGAAGGGAATCAAGCCTGCTGCGGCACTTACAATCTGGTTCGGCGCAACGTCCATGTACTGCACTTCCTCCGGCTTTACGATGGGGAAGTCACCCTGATACCGCGCCTTGATGCGATCGCTCTCGAAGTTGCCTTTTGCATCCAACGGCGCGTTCGCCTGGGCAATCGTATACATATCTTCCTGCTCGGCGTTCAGGTACTCGATTTCATCCAGAACGCGGCCGTTCTTCACCTTGCGGTAGGGTGTTTCGATAAAGCCGAACTCATTCACCCGCGCATGGATGCAGAGCGAAGAGATCAGTCCGATATTCGGACCCTCAGGCGTCTCGATCGGGCAGAGGCGGCCGTAATGCGTATAGTGCACATCGCGGACCTCGAACCCGGCACGCTCCCTCGTCAGACCGCCGGGCCCAAGAGCGGACATGCGTCGCTTGTTGGTCAACTCCGCCAACGGGTTTGTCTGGTCCATGAATTGCGAGAGCGGGTTCGTGCCGAAGAACGCGTTAATGACGCTGCTGATCGTTCGTGCATTCACCAGATCCTGTGGCGTCAGATTCTCATTGTCGCGGATATTCATCCGCTCGCGAATCGTGCGCGCCATGCGGGCGAGCCCGATATTGAACTGCTGTGCGATCTGTTCTCCCACTGTCCGCACGCGCCGGTTCCCCAAATGGTCGATGTCATCGACCGCCTTCTTGCCCTGCTGCAACTCGATGAGATAGTTGATGATCGCGACGATGTCCTGCTTGGTCAGTGTTGTCGTTGTCACGGGGATATTGAGGTTGAGCTTCCCGTTGATACGATAACGACCGACATCGCCGAGATCGTACCGTTTCTCGTTGAAGAAGAGCCGGTCGATAAGACTCTTCGCCGTGTCAAGATCGGGAGCATCGCCGGAACGCAGCTGTCGGTAGATCGCACCGAGAGCATCTTCTTCCGATCGGACCGCGTCCTTGAGGATCGTATTGGCGATAACAGATGTCTCAGTCCCCTGGTGCTTCAGCAGCCGTAATTTCTTGACAGACGATTTCTTGATCTTCTTGATGTTGTCCTCGGTGAGGGGGGCATCCTTCGTGATGAAGATTTCTCCCGTCTTCTTGTCGACAACATCGCCGCAAATCACGCGGCCGAGAAAGTCGTTCAGGTCCACTTTCTGAACGTCGACTTCCTCCACGAGACTGAACAGCTCCAGGATCTCGTCGTCCGACGAGTAGCCCAGAGCACGCAAAAGTGTTGTGACGGGAAATTTCTTTTTCCTGTCGATGTACGCGTACATGACATTGTTAATGTCTGTTGTGAACTCGACCCACGAGCCGCGGAACGGAATAATGCGGGCAGAATAGATCGGCGTCCCATTCGGGTGGATCGACTCACTGAAGAACACTCCCGGCGACCTGTGTAACTGGCTGACCACGACACGTTCGGCGCCGTTGATAATGAACGTGCCGCGATGCGTCATTGTGGGCAGGTTACCGAGGTATACATCCTGTTCGATGGTGTTGATGAAGCTCTTTGCCGTCCTCCGCCTTCTGGGAGAGCCGCAGTTTTGCCTTCAGAGGAACAGCATAGGTAAGCCCGCGTTCCTCGCATTCGGGGACCGAGTACTTGGGCTTCTCCACATAGTATTCGATGAACTCGAGGAGAAAATTCTCCCGGGCATCGGTGATCGGGAAATTCATTTTGAACACTGCCTGCAGGCCTTTGTTTTTCCGCCGTGCGGCAGACAAGTCGGACTGCAGGAAACTTCCCCACGACTCCAGTTGGATATTCAGCAAGTCCGGAGCTTCCACAATCTCCGTGATCTTGCCGAATGAGATTCTTCCGTTGGAATGGTTCTTCAAGAGACCAACTCCTCCATATTGAGTTCACGTACGCAACATTGACAGTACCGGTCACACTAACACAGAAGCCGATAGCGGAAATTCTCCCCGCTACCGGCTACCGCGTAAGATTATCTCGTTTACCGTCACGTTATCTCTGACATCAGATGAAAGAAAAAAGTTGAATGCGCGCCCAAAGGCAATGCCACGTGCTCCGGTCTACTTCAGTTCAACCTTCGCACCAGCTTCTTCGAGCTCTTTCTTTAACTTTTCTGCATCATCTTTCGAGATACTTTCTTTCACAGGCTTCGGCGCGCCATCAACGAGATCCTTGGCCTCTTTCAGGCCCAAACCCGTTGCTGCACGCACAACCTTAATCACATTGATCTTCTGGGCTCCAGCTTCCTTCAGAACGACCGTGAACTCGGTCTTCTCCTCCACCGCTGGTGCCGCTCCACCCGCTGCCGGCATCATCCCACCCATCATAACGGGGGCAGCCGCCGTGACACCAAACTTGTCCTCGAGAGCCTTTTTCAACTCAACTGCTTCGAGAAGAGTAAGTTTCTCGATCTTATCAACTATTTCCGCTACTGCTGACATTAGATGTTCTCCTTATTGATATAAACAATTCTGAGTTCCAACCCGGGTCATGCGGCCTTTTTCTTCCCGACTTCATCAACAACACTGACAAGATCGCGAATGACTGCATTCAACACCGTCGGCACAGCCGCCAACGGAGACTGAATGCTCCCGAGGATCCCTGCCATGAGCTCCTTACGGGTTGGAAGCTTCGCAAGCTCGTCCAGTCGGCCGCCGTCATAGACCTGCTTCTCGATCACGCAGACTTTCAATCCAAGCTTGCCATGCTTGTCAGAGAATTTCTTGATGATCTTGGCAGGAGCGACCGCGTCATCGAAGGCGAATGCAACACCTGTCGGACCGGCCAACCTGTCGAATACTTTGTCGTACCCTGCCAGCTTCTCAAGCGCTTTCCGGATAAGCGTGTTCTTCGCAACGCGGTATTGCACCCCCGATTTCCGGAACTCGCGACGCAACTCCGTCGCCTGCTCCACGGTGAGCCCGCTAAAGTCTGTGAAGAACATCCCGCTTGCCCGGCCAGCGACCTCGCTGACCTCTGCAACGATTTGTTCCTTTTCTGAACGTTTCATTCTTCCTCCCTACTTTCGTAGGTGCTAGTTGGTGCCTAGAGAGAAGCCCCGGTCATGTTGATGCCGGGCAATAGGCAGAACTGGTACTGGTGAGTGCGTAACATTCTTTGGCGTCAGTGGGCAGCGACCTGGCTGCGGTCGATCATCACGCTCGGTCCCATTGTGCTCGAAATGGCAATGCTCTTGATGTACGTCCCCTTTGCAGTTGCCGGTTTCAGACGAACGACGGTGTTCAGGAATGCGTGGATATTCTCAGAGAGTTTCTTCCCCTCAAAATTCGCCTTGCCAACGCTCGCATGCACAATCCCTGCCTTATCCACGCGGAACTCGATCTTACCCGCCTTCACTTCTGTCACCGCTTTGGCAACATCCATCGTTACCGTTCCACTCTTCGGGTTCGGCATCAATCCGCGGGGTCCGAGAATCTTCCCCAGCTTGCCAACCTCACCCATCACATCAGGGGTTGCGACAATGACATCGATGTCCGCCCATCCACCTTGAATCTTCTGAATATATTCGGTGAATCCTGCATGATCGGCCCCAGCCGCCTTTGCCTCTTCATCGCGCGGTGGTTTGGCAAGTACCAAACGCGGACGGTGCGACCGATACCGTTTGGCAACGACACCGTACCTCTCACCGCCTGATCAGCCTTTTTGGGATCGACACCAAGACGAACGGCGATATCGACAGACTCCGTGAACTTTGCGGTCGCACATTCCTTTACTCGTGCCACCGCTTCATCAATTGTATATTCTTTCTTGCCATCAACTTTTGCGGCAACCGCTCTGAACCGCTTGCTCTGCTTCATACGATTTGTCCCTTATTAAGTGGTACAAGCGTGGCGCACAGGGCAGCCACTCCCACGTGATGATGAAATTAGTCTTCGACGGTAATTCCCATACTTCGCGCAGTGCCTGCCACCATACTCATTGCAGCATCGACATCAGCTGCATTCAAATCAGGCATCTTCATCTCCGCGATCTCCCGCACTTGCTTTTTGGTCACCTTGCCGACCTTCGTCTTGTTCGGTTCTCCTGATCCTTTCTCGACCTTTGCCGCTTTGGTGAGCAGCACGGAAGCGGGAGGAGTTTTGGTGATAAACGTGAACGACTTGTCCGAAAACACCGTAATGACCACAGGAATAATCAACCCCGCCTGCGCCTGGGTCCGGGCATTGAACTGCTTGCAGAATTCCATAATATTGACGCCCTTTTGACCGAGGGCGGGGCCGACGGGTGGCGCCGGGTTCGCACCTCCGGCTGGAATCTGCAGCTTGACAAATCCACTGATTTTCTTCATGACTCTGCTCTTTTGAGATCGTGCAAGATAATTGGCTACTTTTCTGCTTCAACCTGACTGAAATCAAGCTCCACGGGTGTCTTTCTTCCGAAGATGGACACCATGACTTTCAGCTTCATTTTTTCTTCGTTCACTTCCTGGACAAATCCGTTGAAGTTATTGAACGGACCGTCCGTTACTTTCACGGCATCACCCGGCTTGAACGGCACCTCCATCACTTCAACATCCTTCCGCTCCTCGATCTTCCCGATCAGCCTCCTGACTTCGGGGGCTTGCAACGGTGCCGGCGCATTCTTCGGGCCGACAAAGCTGATGACGGAGGGTGTATTCAGGATGAGATGTGTCGTCGTCTTGTCGAGAATAGCTTCGACGAGAATGTACCCCGGGAAGAAGGTCCGTGTCCGGCTCTTCTTCTTGCCGTCTTTCACTTCGAAGACCTTTTCAGAGGGAACGATGACGGAGCCGATTTTCTCCTGCAGCCCTGCCTGGAGAACCTCGTTCTCAATGTATGCCTTCACCTTGTTCTCGTGGCCCGAGTAGGTCCTGACCACATACCATCTCTTGTCGGTTGGTGTCACGTTATAACGACTCCAGCAACTTGCGCAACGTGAAACTCACGGCTTCGTCAACTGCAAACACAAACGCCGAGAGGATGATGCACACTACAAGAACGACCACAGTGGAATCGCGCAACTCATCTTTTTTCGGCCATGTGACTTTATTCATCTCCTTCACCACATCCGTAAAAAACCCAATGATCTTCTCTTTCATGTATGCTCATTGTTTTGTGATACGATCCTCGATCGGGCTGAATCCCGACGGTCTTCGCACGTCAGGAGGGACTTGAACCCCCAACCTGCGGTTTTGGAGACCGCTGCTCTAGCCAATTGAGCTACTGACGTATCAGCGTTGAATACTGCTGGAGTGACGACACCCCTCATCCTACGCCTTCAGACTACCGCGTCTCTTTGTGAAGAGTATGCTTGCTACAGAACCTGCAAAACTTCTTATACTCGACGCGGCCGGTTTGCTTCTTCTTGTTCTTCGTGGTCGAATAGTTTCTCCGCTTGCAGTCGGTGCATTCCAATGTGATGATATCTCTCACGGTTACACTCCAAGATTTGAATTCTCGATCGGGCTGCGAACAACGACCTGCTCATGTTGAGCTTGCGACCGGGATTGAACCGGTGACCTCTTCCTTACCAAGGAAGTGCTCTACCAACTGAGCTACGCAAGCAAACGCATCGCTTATTCTCTCGGCTCTACCCTTGAGCGGGAGACGGGACTCGAACCCGCGACCAACAGCTTGGAAGGCTGTGACTCTACCAACTGAGTTACTCCCGCGACAGTTCCCACAAACTTCGTGGGCAGGGGAGGATTCGAACCTCCGAAGGCCGGAGCCGACAGATTTACAGTCTGTTGCGTTTGACCGCTTCGCTACCTGCCCGGCGTCCAACTGCTTCCCCCCACTCCACTCAATCGACGAGCTGGCGACCAGACTTGAACTGGTGACCTGCTGATTACAAGTCAGCTGCTCTACCAACTGAGCTACGCCAGCAAAAAGACAAAACAACCCAACTCCCGCACTCTCGCTGGTTGCCTTCAAGTGTTCAACAAGTCTGAAGTGGGTTGGGATTTAGGAACTGAGCATTCTAATATAACAAATCCGCTCAGAGAGTCAACCAAAATCCGGGCCAAAAACCCCAACCTGCAAGAATCCAATCAGTATTGAGCCAATGGGTTGGATCCAAGCTTGGTCGCTATGTCTGAGGCAAGATTGGAGATCCTTTCCGGCTCGTCCTGAAATCCATGTTGATAGTAATACACTGCGCGGGCTTTCAGGGACGACAGGTACAGATTCTTCACCATGTCCTCCAGCCTCCCGGTCCGCTCAAATGGCCTGATTTCGTACTTTGGCAGCCCGGTTCCATGGAAGACCGTGTCAGCCTCCAGACGGAAGGCAAGCCCTTCGGGTACCCTCTGAAAGCCCGCCGTGAATTCGGGCTCAATCTCGGAGGTGACATACACCGGCCTCAAGGCAATATTCCTGGATATGAAGCTTGAAATCATTTCAACATACCGAGATTGAATGATCGAAGGGTTGTATGGGATGTCGTGCTCAAACTTATAGAGCTCACTGTTGAACGCCTCGACTTCTGCCTTCGATCGCTGTATAAGCCAGGGGTAACGTCGCTCGAGCTGGAGCAGATACCATGATCGTCGCAGCAACTCCTTGTCCACAACGGCTACGTCATCTCGATACTTCTTGACGATCTGGAAGTAATAGGCTGCCGATACCCAGTAATCCCACTGATAGGAGATTACCAGCGCGTTGGGCTTCACGGAGGCAAACATGTTCTTTGTGTAGTCCTCAACCAGTCTGTTGGAGCTCTCATCGTTCATTTTATAATGCACTCCCACCGGTGCAAGAGACGCCACGATAATAAGCGCGCCAGCAACTCGAGGGTGAAGCAACGGTACGTTTGCCATCCACTCGTACAAACGGACCAACGCGAAGCCCGACCACAGCGCAATACAGAAGTACGCCAGCAGGAAATACGAATCGATGTCGTGGATATCGTAATTGATCGAATAGAGTACACAGGTGACAAACAGAAGAAGCACGGAGACCGCCAGTTTTCTATGCAACCGGAACAACACAATCACACCAACAATGGCCAGAATCAACCCGACGTATGCAAATTCGTGAGGAAGGGAATTGATGAAGTAGTTGAACTGTCTTCCAGCTGCCTCAGTTGATGAGAAAATCCAAACACGAAATTGCTTCCCCGTGAAGTGCCAGAGGAAACGCTCAAGGGTCACAGGGTTTCCCCAATTCAACAATGCACCGCCAGCTGCTCGCACGGGAAGATACAGGTAGACCGACAATCCGATGATGAATGGTGTCACCATTCTCAGGATGCGTTGCCACGAGTCTCTGCCGGATCCCCGCGATGCAAAGTAGAGATACAGCAATCCGGGCGCAAGTAAGATCGTCGTCATATGGTTGGTGAACGAGAGACCAAGTGTAAACGCAAACAACATCCACCACCTTGTCTCCGAAAGACCATGGCGTTCTGGTTGCTTCTCGCGCCCTCCCTCATTGTAGAACGTCGCCCTCATAAAGCAATAGAGAACCAACGAAAGGAGTAGAACATGCAGTGAATAGACTTCAACCGAAGTAGCCTGAGACCAATATGTCTCCGAGAAGGCGAGTAAGAGGGTAGCGCCTGCACTTCCGATCAATCCCGAAGTCTCTTTTGCTTTCGCCACAGTTGTCAGGAACAGGTGGATGAGCTGAAAGAAGACGAACACACCCGCGGCGCAAAAAAGCGCAGCCATGAGATTCAGGCGGAAGATCGGCTCATTTGCAATCGGGAGTTTTGAGAATACCCAACCGAGCAATGTGAAAAGAGGGTATCCGGTCGGGTGTGCAATGCCAAGCGTGCAAGCGACCGTCGCAAGCTCACCGCTGTCGATGAACGTCACTGACGGAGCCAGGGTCTTCAGGTACACCGCAAATGCCGAAACCGCGATGACGAGACCGATCGACCGCGGCGATTGGACCACAGAGTTCAGATTCATCATATCATTCAGTTGGATGAGAGGGCTTTGGCTGTCTGAAGGAATTGACCCCGAACGTTCGTTGCTGCCTCAGCGATCTGCTCGGTGAGGGCTTCGCCGTCCGGCAGGCCCAGTATTCTTGCAAGAAGTATAAGTTTCTCCCCTTCCGGAAGAATTGTGCTTCGGTCTTCGTGGACAAGACGCATCATGATTTCGACTCTTCTGAAGAGTTGATACGCACTCTGGAGCAGTGTGACCTGGCTGCCGGACAACACTGCTGCAGGCGACGATTCCAGCACTTCGGTTGTCAAACGGTTTCTCAATAACGGCAAAGCGGCGCCATACTTCAACTGGATCATCTGGACAATGAATTCCACATCCACCATCCCACCCGGGCCAAGTTTCACGTCGAGAAAACCTGACGAACGCGTCTGGCTTCGTGTTTCCATTTTCCTGCGCATCGCAACAATCTGCTCCGTCCAGGTTTTGGGGAGTGGTCTTTCGTACACAAAGGAGGCAACATCCCCTTCAACCTCATTCGCAAGTGTATGGTCGCCGCAGACAAACCGCAACCGTGTCAACGACTGGCGCTCCCACAGCGACGCACGCTCCGATAGGTAGGTGGCATACGCCTTCCTGTCAACCACAAGTGGCGCGTTGCGTCCTTCGGGGCGCAACCGTGCATCGACTTCATAGAGGCGACCCCGCTCATCAACGCTCGATAACACCTGGATCGCCGCAGATGCAATCCTCTCCAACGTATCAGTCGCCGATTTGCTGTTCAGGTCGGCAACGATAATGACATCGAGATCGGCATCGAGCGATAGTTCCCGGGTGCCGTACTTGCCGAGAGCGAACACGGCCAGCGGAGCTCGCCGTACCTTCTTCTTCTCCATCTGCTCCAGGAGAACGTTCTCCATGATTTTGTCGGCGAGATGGCTGAGCTCCACCGTCAGATCGGAGAAAGTGCTGATCCCCAACACATATCGAATGCACGATCGCAACTCTTCCCGTTGTTTCAAATCGGCGAGGTTCGCTCCACGCAACCCTTTTCCATCCCAGGGCTGCGTGAGAACCGCACTGTTCGATACAAGCAACTCAAGAAGCAGTTTGTCCTTTGCGAGACCCCGGGCTAACCGTGGGCTTACAGCACAAATCGTAAAGATGAGCCTCCGGTATGATTCTTCTTTCAGTGCGACGAAGAGTTGTTCCGGAAATCTGCTTGCATGCGGCAAGAATATTAAAATTGCTCAACGCAAAATCAGGGCTCGGAGTCTGCGAGAGTGCTGTGAACATCGCGGGGGCAACCTCACGGAATGCACTCCTTGCCCTTCCGTCAGGCAACCTGACCTCTGTCAGCTTGCTCCCCGAAACAAATGACTTGACGAACCTGGCTGCGCTTCGAGTGTCCCGAAATCCAAAACCCGACAGCATCACTCCCATCTCCGCCTCCCCAACACCACCATCGATCGCATCCTCAATGCCGGCGGGTTTGACATCATTGTGCTCAACGCGCATCACGCTTTCAAAGATTTCTCTCACACGCTTCCTGTGTCGCCCGATCAAAGACGACAACTCATCTTCAGCGGACAAACCCAATCTCTTCGCAAGAACCGTTCGCTCTCTTCGATCAACCGGTATCGAATGGGTTTGAGTATTGAGGACCGTCTGCAATCGGTGTTCCAACGTCCGAAAGAAAATGTATGCGTCGGTGAGGACCGCATTCTCTTGAGGGGAGAGAAGCTTCTCCGCGGTCAACAAGGCAATCGAGTCAAGCGTGTTTCGGGAACGGACGGCCTCGTTCCTGCCGCCATTCATCAACTGAAGCCCCTGGACGATGAATTCGATATCACGGATACCTCCAGCCTGAAGCTTTACGTTATCATCCTCTGCAACAGAGGCTTCAATCCGCGCTTTGATCCGCGTGATCGACTCGGTCGGATTGGTAAAGAACGTCCGGGGATAGATGAAGGGTGAAAGCTGCTTCATAAATGTCTCCCCGAAATTGAGATCGCCCGCAACCGGACGGGCCTTGATGAGCATCTGGCGTTCCCACAATTCACCGCGCGACTCATAATAGAGGAGGTAGCTCTGTACGGAACGTGCAAGCGGTCCCATCCCGCTTTCCGGCCTCAGACGCGTATCAACCCTGTACAGATGTCCTTCTCCCGATGCCTGTGAAAGACTTTGTACGATTCGCTCGACGAACCTGTTGAAGTACTCGTGGTACGTAACCCCCTTGACAGTAGGGAGATCACCTTCATCCCCATACACAAATATGACATCAATGTCCGAGCTGTAGTTTAGCTCATTGCCACCGAGCTTCCCGAGGCCAATGACCGCGTATGGCGTCTCAGCAATGCCCCCATATTTGTTGCGCAACGCAAGCTCCGACAGCCTGCAGGATGCGTCAATCAGAACATCAGCGAGCTCCGAAAGCTCCCTCGTGACCGTCCGCAGATCGGCGTTGCCCAGAATGTCTCTTGCACCGATGCGCAGCACCTCACGACGATACAGCCGACGCAAGGCATCCAATCTCCTCCCGGGTTGTACAAACGTCGTTTCGATACGCCGCACTTCAACTGAAAGAGCCGACCTCGACTGAGGAACCATCAGCACGTCCGAAGCCGTGAGCCACCGGAACAACTCCGGATCGCGAACAAGAATATCCGAAAGGTACGGGGAGAAGCCGAATACCTTGAGCAACACTTCCATCGTGACCGGATACTTCAGCAGATCGTTGAACAGCGAGGCCTTGCTGACAGACGCTTCACTGAATCGGAGGAGGTTGGTGACCACCGTGTCGGGATCAGGAGAGCGTGACACGTGTTTGTGCAGCGCCCCGGAGAATTCTTCCAGCGGGAACTGGCTGCCCGATGAAATGAACATCTCATGGATGGTGCGAAGGTTACGCTGCGTGCGGGACGGGTCGGAAAACAAACTCGGCGAAAATTCTACGGCAGGCATGCAAAATGGTACAAAAAACGGGCATCAGTTGAAAGGCAGGGCTGATCCGGTTCATTTCATCAGGTGATTGGTGACCGCCAACAACTGTCGCCATCATCGAGATTCTTGGGGACGCGAACGCTGTCGTGATGCAAACACAATGATCATCGCATCAACACAACCTTCCGCGTCAACGCAACTCCTTCGCTGAGGAGCCTGTAAAAGTAAACCCCGCTCGATAACTTCACCGCCGAATTGTCTGTACCATCCCAGGGGACGGAATGGAATCCAGCCTCCATTCGCCCGTCAATAAGTGTGGCGAGCTCTCTGCCAAGGATGTCAAACACCTTCAATGAAACCACAGCGCGATGCGGAAGTCGAAACTGGATCCTCGTGCTGGGGTTGAATGGATTGGGATAATTTTGATCCAAACCGAAATCGACGGGCAAGAGATCGCGTTCAAGGCCCTCCCGCAAAATCCAGTGATCCGGATCGAGCATCACCCGGGTAGGAGCGTGGGACGTCTCAATCGTGAATCGCTGTCCGGAGTACTGATGAAACACCACAACGGTCGTGTCCCAGGTTGCTGTTGCGAGGCGGACATCAATCGGCATCGTGAAGAACGATGGATTCGCTGTGCCCGTTTCCTGATCGATAGTAACGGTCGCTCGATGTCCTGCAGAATCCAATTGCCATTGAAGATCGTACCTGGGATATTTCTCTCCGTACACCCATTCGTTGAAGAAATACTCAAGGCGCTGGCCAGACACCGTTTCGCACACCTGCTCGAAATCCTCGGTTGTTGCCACATTGTACCTGAGCCTCGGGTCAGCGACATAACATCTGAGTGCCCGGAAGAACACCGAATCTCCCAGAACGTGTCTCAGCATATGCAGAACGGTCGCCCCTTTTGAGTAAACACGATCGGTCTGGAACATTCCGCTTACGTCTGTCGTGTCCTGCAGGAACAGTGTGCCGATCGCTCGAAGCGCGTTCCCCATTCTGAAGTTCATCGCGCTCCAGTAGGCCACTTCACCATACTCGGCCTCAGCATAAACAGCCTCACTGTAGGTCGCGAAGCCCTCGTTCAGCCAGAGGTTTTGCCAGTTCGCGCACGTAATAAGATCACCAAACCACTGATGCGCGAGCTCATGCGCAATTGTGTTCTCATTGAACGTTGTCGTCGAGGTCATGGTCTGATGTTCCATCGCCCCGCCGGATCCAAACTCCGAATGGCCATACTTCTCATTGATAAACGGATACAAGCCGTACGCGTTGCAAAAAATCCGGAGAGCGTCAACGGCTTTCGGCAAATTTGCTAGAGCATCCTGAATGTGCTCGGGAAGAACGTAGTTGAGCACCTGCATCGAATCAGTCGGCGAGTAACGAAACCAGTTGGAGAATTCGGCGAAGTTGGTGAGGGCGATGGAGACGAGATATGTTGCAATGGGGTACCGCTCCGACCATTTCACCGTGTGAGTTCCGTTACCGTTGTCAATCGTCGCGGTCAATTTCCCGTTCGACCCGACCTTGAGTGAACTCTGACACGTTACCCACACATCGACCGAGTCTGCCTTGTCGGTCGGATGATTCTTGCATGGCCACCAATCACTGGCGCCGTAGGGTTCGCTCAAGGTCCAGACCCAGGGAACTCCTGCATGGCCTCCAGACACAAAGCTCCCGAAGCCTGTTGTCAAAGGCACACCTCTATAACAGATATCCAACCCTACGATCTCGTTGATTCGATAACTCCGGTCCAGACCAATCCTGACCGTACCGTTTGATCTGTTGAATCCGGCCCGAGTGGTCTCGATCAGGATCGAGTCGATTGTCATTGCATCTGCAAGGTCGAGCGAGATCTCGCGGAGGCTGTCCACAAGACTCCTGGCTTTCACCGTCACTCTTCCCCGCAAATAGAAAGGAGCAACAGCAACATTGAGATCGAGCTTGTAGTAAGTGACATCAATGTGAGGATCGGGAAAAGCGCTTGATGAGTGAGGGCCGTTCAATCGCGCAATCGCCTTGCGGGAACATGCATCAATCCCCGAAGAAGGGTTCCACTGGCCTTGCTGTTGACCCAGGAGGTGCGAAGGCGCGGCGAGGAGTGAGAAAGAGAATAGGAGGAAGATCCAGAAGGAAACCCTCCTGCAATGATCCTGTCCGTAGCCGGGAACGTCAATCGAAGCGTTCATGCAAGATGGTACAAAGAAGGAGGACGAAACACAAAAACTGGGAGAAGGCTATTGAAGAGAATCCTCCACACCATCAGGTATGCAAACTCAATCGCCTGTGCCATCATGGAATAACCGTAGACACAAACGACAAAGGGTCTGAGTTGAATGTCGAACTGTGTGAACCCGTGCGACTACTGCGAGAGTGTGAATGCGTGAAGCTCGGAATGTGCCGTGGCCTCTTCGAGGAGGATCGCTTCGACACTCCAGAGAAACGTCTGGCCACGTTGAAGCTGAACCGACGCGGGAATCACAAGAGTGGTATCTCTGACAAGAGCGCTCCATATAAGCGAGCGGTTGACTTTGAAAAGGGAGAATCGATAGGCTGTGGTTTCAGGATGCCGCTGCCATCGAAACCGGGTGGACGGCGAGCCAAGTGTCGCTCCGTCGCGGGGAGTGAGAAGCGCAAATTCGGCTGTCGCATCGCCGGCACGATGAACGGGTTTCATCAGGTACCCGATCCCAACGCCAACAATCACCAGACCCGCAAACGCAAGCCAGATTGTCCGGTTGGGCTGGAGGATTCGGCCGGTCATTGGTGAGACTCTTCTCCCTGTTCGACGTCTTTCGGGAACCAGAAGAGAGGAATCAGCATCGTGACACCAATTGCGATAATCAGCACTGTTGCGAGTAGAAAGAGGATGGAGCCGTAATACTGGATTCCCATGAACCAGGAAAGAACTGCAGGAAGCGAGAGAACACCGAGACCATTTATGACACTGACCACTCTCGACCAGTACTGTCCTTTCCGAACACCCCATGCACAGTAGATCGTGGTGAGCGCGAGGGGGATGAGCAGGATGCCAACAGCAATGTGGTTCAGGACAAACTGCGGGGAGACCAGAGAGTACTGCTCAGGAGTGAGCTTGTACGCAAGCCATTGAATCACCCGATCGGTGAGAACGAAGTACAGAACGGCAACAACAAGCAACAGCACACCATCGAGCAGGAGAATGCGGGCAACGGCGCTGCGTCGATTCATTGCCATGCCCTGCGCGATTTGTCCCTACTGATGGTGAAACTCATCGGGGCTGCCGAATGCCTTTGGACCCGACGCATACATTTTGAGAAATTGTCGCAGTCCATCCGTCGATGCGGTGAGCACAAAGGCGTCCTCCACTTTTTCATGGGCGACCACAGTCGCATTCTTTGCCACGAGGTCTCTCAGCCAGTCATGATCCAGGCGCGCAATCATAAGCTTATCCCCCTCGAACCACACTTTCGAGATCGTATGTGTGGGCGCAAGGTGAATGGCAAGCAGATCGTTGCGCAATCTGTCCCAGGAATTCTGGTCGGGATACAAATCCAGCAGAAGCATGCCGTTGATTCTCCCGAGATGTCCCTCAAACTCTCCCGGCTGTCCGGCCTCCTTTTTCCCGCCCGATCCGGAGGAAATCTCACCCTGGAAATAGGTCACCTTGTACGCGTTTGCACCGAACTGCTTGAAGGTGACGCTCGACTTGCCGGACTTGTCCGCCCATGTGCCAAGAAGCGACTTCTCGAACACCGCATCGCTATCGGTGAAGAACGGGTGGAGCGACATCACAAGGCAGCCCGAGCAGAATAGAGCGAGCACGGTCAACAAAAAAATCGAACGTAGTCGCATCGAAAACTCCTTTCATGAAAGAGCAATCGTTGTACGCGTACCCCTGCGGGAGGTTCATCGTGAGCATTTGATTATAACGTAACACATTGATTCCCAACATACAATGGCGAGAGCAGCATGATCCCGCCGTCTCAAAGCGGCGGCTTGCTCAGTCTGACAAGTGTCTGCATGGATTACTGAGAACCAAACAACGCCCGAAGCAGCCAAGCCCACTCAATTGCTGTCCTGTTAGACAACGTATACTTCAATGTGGCTCAGCAACACCGGTGTTGACCTCCTCAGTGTGTTCTGAATCTCGGCAACGGTATCTGTGTGCCGTAGCAAATCCTTGATATTCTGTTCGGTGCCGTGCGCAGCCACTTTTGCTTTGTAAGTGATGCCGGTTGCGGGATCTCCTTCCGCGCCGAATTCGCCCTCAACCTCCACCTCAACACTCCCAACCGCCATCCCCCGCTTTGCAGCCTCACGGTAGACATCATTGCAATAGCAGGTGGCCAAGGCAAGGAACAGCAACTCGCCTCCATTCACACTTGATCCGGACCCGGAAGATTTGGGCGGGATGTCGATACCATGTACGAGGCCGTTGGTTTTCAAGACCACTTGATGCTTTCCCCCTGCATTCTGTACACGAGCACTGATCCTCACTTGTTTGCTCCTCCAATTGTATGAAGAACTTGGAGACATTCATTCATAATGTTTGAGCCGGGGCCAGAGTTCGCCGAGCGGCTTCTTCAATCGTTTGCATACGGTGATCGTCAAGTGATTCTCATAGGGCATGCAATAGGCAGATGATACCGTATCGGCGACGACAACCTGTTCAAAGCTTTGCCTGTGATCCTCCGGATTGCCTCCAAGAATTATCGCCATCTCCCCTGTGTACTGGCGCGGGCCCCAGATCCAGTAACGCATTCATCGAGAAGATGGAACAGAAGCCAAGATAGATCGGCGAGACAATGACCGCCAGAGCCATCAGGACCTGTGCAAACCGGTTACCACCGAGTTCACGTGCCATCATGCCCGTAAAAAAAACAGTTACAGCACTTGCGAACGCCGCTGGAAGTCGCAGCGCAAACAGTGAATCGCCGAAAAGCACTCGGTTCAACGCGAGGACAAAGATGGAGAATGGCGGTTGGTCCACATAACCCGCCGCGAGACGGTCTGAACAGGCTATGTAGTACAACTCGTCCCTGAAGTACCCGTATGCACCGAAAGGGTTGACAAGCAAATGGACCACCAGCACCGCAAAAGCCAGACTCAGGAGAATAAGATTCCCGGGATTGGAGAAAAATCGTCTCGTCTCCTTCTTGCTCATTACTTTTTCCAGTCAGGTATCCTTCCTGGGGTCCATGGGGCATCCAGAGTCTCCATCGTCGCCTCGATGTTTTTAAGATCGGTTTCCACAAGTGTGTGAAGCCTTGCCAGCAGGGGTGTGAATTCATCACCAGCAATATTGTACGCGTCGATTTGCGTTTGCGTCGGGGCCCCGGTGGATTGCCATTGGTCGTCCACGATGCCGTTGACGCGATCGGTGATGGATGGAGGCGTCGGCTCGTTCCGGGAACTGAGGGTTCGATCGCCGCGCAGCGTGCGGATCATGTCAGCAACATTCGACTCAAGCCTGGCCACGTCATCACGAAGCTTCGTCGTCGGAGCCTGAATGTTGAGCAGCGCCATCTTGATGAAATCAATCCGGTTCTTCAACTCGTCGACCGATCGCGAAGCACCGAGGACTGCCCGCTGCAGTCTTGCGACTTTCTGCTGGAAGGCAACCAGTGCCTTTCTGTCCGACGCCGGGAGTGCGGCAACGCCAAGCACCGAGGTGGAGAAGGTCTGAGATCCCGACAGTTGTGTAACAACGCCGTTCACCCGCTTCGCAGTACTCACGTTATAGGTCCCGGGCATTGCCAGGGGAGACTGGTCGGGTTCGGTGAATGGATCCGGTTCCGCAGGTTTCAATTTTGCTGGAGTCAGCGGTGCATAGCGCAGATCCCAGGCAACGCGATTCATCCCTTTTGTAGTCGGCCCCTCGAGAGTGCGCACAACATTGCCCGCCTCATCCGTTACAGTCAGGATAACCGTCGGCGTTCCCTCCTCATCCTCAGCGCGAAGTTCTTCATATGCCGGGTACGGAGGGGTTTCCTTGTTCTTCAGCATCTCCTTCTCACGTTCCTGCCGGAGTTGCTTCTTTGTTTTGAGTGATTCCTTGAGATAATATGTGAAAGTGGCACCGAACGGTGGATTGTCAGCAGTGTAGAACGACTCACCGAGAAATGCCTTCCCTTTCAGGCCGTAGGGTCGTGATTCGACATACATCAAAGAGTTCTTGACCGGGAAAAGCTGGCTTTCGGACGCAAGCATTGCAGGGGTCAGCATCCGCAACGGCGAGTAGTCGTCAAGAACGTAGAACCCCCTGCCGAATGTGCCGAGCACCAGATCGTTTTCACGCTTCTGTATCGCAATGTCCCGGACCGCTATTGTAGGGAGACCGCCCTTGAGTTGAACCCACTTCTTCCCGCCATCGATCGTAAAGAATACCCCGTATTCCGTTCCCGCGAAAAGAAGATTCTTGTTCACATGGTCTTCTGCAATTGAGTAGACCGTTCCCTTCTCAGGCAGATTCCCCTTGATGGAAGTCCATGACTTTCCCGCGTCATCACTTTTCAAAAGATAGGGATGGAAGTCGGCGTTCTGGTGATTATCGAACGCAGCGTAAATCGTCCTCGCGTCATGTTGCGACGCGACAAGATAGCTCACATATGTCATGTCGGGAACGTCTGGAAACTTTTCTATCTTTTTCCAATTTGCTCCGCCGTCCTCGGTTACCTGTATGAGCCCGTCATCTGTTCCCACGTAGAGCAATCCTTCCTTGATCGACGATTCAACGAGTGCAACGATGTTTCCGTAGAATGAGGTGGAAGCACTCTTTGCAATTGCATCCACACCCCAGATTCTTCCCATGATGGAGAGCTTGTTGCGGTCAATCTTTCTGGTCAGGTCACCGCTGACTTTCTTCCAGGTGTTGCCCCGATCATCGCTACGAAAGAGGAAATTCGCCGCGAAGTAGAGACGTGTGTGTGAATGCGGACTGATGATCAACGGTGAATCCCAGTTCCATCGATACGGAGCCTCACCCTTCCCTTCCTGTGGCCTGATCCCCATGATCTCGCCACTCTTCTTGTCGTAGCGGACCAACCCGCCGTACTGCGATTCGGAATACACAACATTGGGATCTTCAGGATCAATGCGCGTCACAAATCCATCACCGGTGGCGGTCACAATCCAGTCGGCATTCTCTATGCCGGTGGCGCTCGTCGTCCTCGACGGTCCGCCCAGCGAGAAGTTATCCTGCGTCCCGCCATAAACGTTGTAGAACGGAGTCGCGTTATCGACTGCAACACGATAGAATTGAGTAACAGGGAGATTGCTTTTGAACGACCAGTTCTCACCGCGGTCGAAGGTCTCGTAAACACCTCCATCACATCCGACGAGATAGTAATTCGTGTTGTGAGGATCAATCCAGATGGCGTGATTGTCGACGTGTTTGGATTTTTCGCCGAGATCATGGAATGATTTGCCCGCATCGTCGGTCACTTGCAGACGAGTATCAACTGAATAGACGCGATCGATGTCCTTGGGATCGCAGAAGATTTCGGAGTAATACTGGGCGCTTGCAGCGGCATAGTCTCCGCGCTTTTCCCACGTCTCGCCGCGATCAGTCGACCGATAGAAGCCTCCTTTTCGGTTCGCCAGCTCGATAATGGCATAGACCACATCCGGATTGACGGGCGAAATCGCCAGACCGATGCGACCCATGTCTTCTTTCGGTAGTCCGCTTTTGAGCTTCTTCCATGTCGCTCCGCCGTCAGCTGATTTGTAAATGGCAGACTCCGGTCCTCCATCGATCAATGTCCACACATGCCTCCGGCGCTGGTACGACGCCGCATAAAGAACGTCCGGGTCACGAGCATCCATGACTACATCGGTCACACCGGTGTTCTCACTGATCTTCAAGGAGGAGGTCCAGTTCTTTCCGGCATCGGTTGTCTTGTAGAGCCCGCGATCGCCGCCGGGACCCCACAATGGTCCCTGCGCAGCGACATAGACAACGCCGGAATTGCGCGGATCAATGAGGATCTTCCCTATATGCTCGGATGATTTCAGCCCCACATTCTCCCAGCTTTTTCCCCCATCTCCGGATCGATACACGCCGTCGCCGTACGAAACACTTCGCTGGCTGTTGTTCTCGCCGGTTCCAACCCAAATGACAAAGGGATTGTTCGGATCCATTGCAATGCATCCGATTGAATACGAACCTTCCCCATCGAAGACCGGCTCCCATGTGACGCCTGCGTTGATCGTCTTCCACACACCTCCGGAAGCGGATGCTACATAATATTGACTGCGGTCGCCGGAGTTGACTGCAAAATCGACAACACGGCCCGAAGTAACCGCTGGTCCGATCGAGCGAAACTTCAGACCGTTGAACGTCTCCGTCGACAGCGGATCCTTGGACTTGCTTTCATCGGACTCTTTGTCATCAGCGAGAACAGGGTGGCCGACAAGTAACAGCGTAACAAACGTCATAGAGAGAAAGGACTTCATGAGATTCTCCAGGAAGATGAGCGAACCTTCTTTACCACTTAGAAAATGGGTGAAACAGGGCGGCTTCGGCATTCGTTATTTGAGAAGGACGAGTTTACCGGTTGCGGCGACCCTCCCGATTTGTAATCGATAGTAGTAAATCCCGCTCGAGAAGACGGAAGCATTCCAAGTCACCATGTGTGGGCCCGCAGGTTGTACTCCATTCACAAGTGATGCAACCATACGACCGAGCATGTCATACACTGAGAGGGAAACCGTCGAAGAGGCTGGTAACTGGAAGCGGAACGTTGTTGTTGGATTGAATGGGTTTGGATAGTTCTGCAACAAATGGAAATCTGTGATCGGATCTCTCTGCACATCCGTTCACGCTTACAAGGGCCGGCTCACCGTAGACGCCGTTGTGCATGACGTTGTACTGCCATACTGGAACCGCCATTCTGCCGCGGTTGTACGGAATGCCAGTGTTCCACAGGTAGACATTTGTGAATGTGGTTGTTGTCCCCTCCCTGGATGCGCCGACAATATCCAGAATACCATCCCGGTTGATGTCGGTGAGACAGGGCATGTTGAAGAACGTCGTTCCGGTTGCTGTTATCGGCCAGCCGTTGAGCGGCGTGCCGTCATGATTGAACGCGAGGTAGACTCCGGCAGAGGTATTGTCGTCAACCATCAACTCCATCATCCCGTCATTGTCAAGATCACCAACGGCGACCTGATTGTTGATGGCGTTCAGAGGTCCCACGGGAAAACCCTGGAGTGGCGACCCGTTCGCGTTCCATGCATACAAGTAATCAGAAGGGACCCCACTCAGCACCTGATCACCAATCGCAATGTCGAGGACCGTGTCGGCATCGATATATGCAACTGCTGGTGGACCATATATCCATTGCGAAGTTACCTGTGGCCATCCTGCCAGCTGGGTGCCGTCCTTTTTCAAAGCAAACACATATCCCCCTCCGGTAAGAACATGCGTTCCAAAAATGATTTCCTTATATCCATCACGATCGATATCTGCCAGCACAGGAGATGAGTATGAGTTCGTTGCACTATTGGGCATATAGAACGGAAACCCGGGGAGTGTGTCTCCATTTGCTTTCCACGCATACAGGGCGGTATAGGACTCCGCCACAACCTCCGGTACGCCATCGCCGGTCAGGTCGCCGACCGCGGCACTTGACGCCGGGACGTGCCCGATGGGCTTCGGCCAACCGGGATAGACCGTGCCGTTGCCTTTGTACACCCACACTTCGCCGGCACTGCTCAAACGCTTGTTCACGACAATCTCCATCGCCCCGTCACCATTAAGATCGGCGAGCACCGGTGTTCGAGACGAATAGCCATGGTTGATCGGGAATCCGGGAACGATATCACCGTTCTTCCTGAACGCATAAATTAATCCCCCTGAGGTAAGGCCGTGGTTCGTCACGACGATCTCGGGTTGACCATCTCCGTCGATATCACCGTACGCGGGCGCACCTTCGAGTGCATACGAAGCAACTGTCTTCGGCCATCCCGGGACGGGGGTACCATCGAGATTCCACGCCTGAACTGTGAACCCGATGTTGTACACAATTTCGAGGTCTGGATCGCTGTCCATGTTGCAGACGATACCGCCCTCGATTGATGAGCCGGAAATGTGAGTCGGGAAACCTGTGAAGAGAGGAAAACTGTCGAGGTTCACTGTCCTCTGGTGCACGCCATGATCATCATGTTCAAGAACATTGACATTGTTCATCACATCGGAAATGACAACTCTGTCCGAAGAACTGTTGACCAATCCAGCCCCCAGGTTGTCATCCACAGGCAGACTGAATCCGCAAAAGGCCAACGCTACGAGGATAAGAAAAGAGCAAGACGTTACTTTCATACTGTTGCCTCGTGGAGATTGTCGGGAAATCCCCCTCGGTTACAGGCTTCGAATTCCGGAGATGGGGAGATCGATGAATGAAGAGCCTTATACTCTTTCGATTACCGCTGCTATTCCCTGCCCTACACCAATACACATTGTAGCAAGACCGTAGCGCGAATCGCGTCGCTGCATTTCATGGAGGAGCGTTGTCATGATTCTGGCCCCGCTGCAACCGAGCGGATGCCCGAGCGCAATTGCTCCGCCATTGGGATTAAGCTTCCCGATCGGGATTTGCAGATCACGCACAACCGCAATTGACTGTGCAGCAAACGCTTCGTTCAGCTCAATCACGTCCATATCCCTGATCGTCAGGCCGGCTTTGGCGAGGGCCTTCTGTGTTGCCGGCACGGGGCCGATTCCCATAAACCGGGGATCAACTCCCGCCACACCCGACGAGATAATTCGTGCCATCGGCTTGAGTCCAAGCTGTCTTCCCCTCTCGTTGCTCATGATTAGCAGCGCAGACGCTCCATCGTTCAACGAGGACGAGTTACCCGCGGTGACAGAGCCACCCTTCCGGAAGACCGGTTGAAGTGTCGAGAGTTTTTCAGGTGTCGTGTCCGAACGTGGACCTTCGTCCCTGTCGACTATTGTCGCTCGGTCCTTTTTCCCGGGTATGCTGACGGGCACGATCTCTTCTGAGAATCTGCCGTTGGATTGCGCTGCAACAGCCTTCGTGTGACTGGCAAGGGCAAAATCATCCTGTTCTCTCCGGCTGATCCCATATTTCTCCGCAATATTCTCGGCCGTCTCGCCCATGCTCTCGAGTGGAAACAGGCTTTCCATTTTTGGATTCGGATGCCGCCAGCCAAGCGCCGTATCGTACGCGGTGAGATTACCAAACGTGCCGCTCTGGTTTTTCGGGACTGAGTACGGCGCACGACTCATGCTCTCAACTCCTCCGGCAATGATCACCTCTGCATCTCCCGACCAGATTGCGCGGGCAGCCTGGATGATTGCATCAAGACTCGAACCACAAAGCCGATTGATGGTGTTGGCAGGAACACTTTGCGGGAGCCCGGCAAGCAGAGCACTCATTCTCCCAACATTCCGGTTATCCTCCCCCGCCTGGTTTGCGCACCCCAAAATCACATCATCGATCAGCGACGGGTCAATCTTTGTCTTCGCAACAACCGCTCTGATGACGAGAGCTCCGAGGTCGTCGGGTCTTACATCGCGCAGCACGCCTCCGTATTTGCCGACGGGCGTGCGAAGCGCGAGAACAATCACAGCTTCGCGTTGATGGTTTGTTGCCATAGTGAACAAGGGTGGAAAAGAATGTCCCGGGAAAATGAAGTCAGGAACAATATACTACATGAAGGAGAGACTTAAAAGATCCGCGAGCCGGTTGGCACGGAATGAATGACCCACCTCGGCGGACAGCCACGATCGCGCTGCCTATGTCATCCGATAAGATGGCTACTCAAACTTGAATTCTTTGACATTCCCGAAGATGTAGATGTACACCTCCGACTGCGCGTGGCTCGAGGTGGTTATGAAGACTCCATCGCTCAGGACGGGCACTGCCTTCTTCGGTGTGAACTCGGCAGTGAGCTCCATGCTTTCACCGGGGGCAATGGCCTTGGGTGGGTACTTGATCACGAAGCTTTCAAGCTGTGTCCTATAGCCGGTAATCATCAACTCCTTGGTACTCTCATTCTTCACGCTGATGGTTGCGGTACTCTTCCGGCCAACCTCCGCGTCTTTGAAATAGAACTGCATGGGTGTAAAGGCAAGATCCTCGACAACAGTGGCCGTAAACTCGATGAGCGTCCGCGGTGCCCCATCTGCATTGGAGTTGACTGTCACGGTCTTGTGAACGGTGCCGGTGAAATTCTTTGAGTTGAATGTGATGAGCAATGAGGTCGTATCACCGCTTTTGAGCTCCTTGTTTGAAACCACGGTACCCGTGCAACCGCACGAGACCTCGACGTTGCCGATATCCAATTTCTGGTTGCCGATATTCTTGAGTGTAAGCCGTTTTGTGGCGACAGTGCCGCGTTCAATCTTCCCAAGATCAAACGTCGACCCTTCCATGATTTTCAGTTTTGGCTGAGCTGTTACAGAAAGAGTCCATACACTCAATGCCAGCACAATTACACAAACCTGTTTCATGCGTTTCCTCACGATGAACTATTGTACCATCAAAGATAAAGGTTTGTCACTGATTTGCAACTCCAGATCAAGCTATCATAGCGCTGCCACCCGCAACAACGGAGCAACACGGTACCGGTCTTCTCCAAAATGCTGGTGCAACGCAGAAAGCACAGAGAATACCTGCTTGATGCCGATCTTCCGTGCGCGTTCCACCGGACCAGCGGGATGGTTTGTTCCAAGTTTCATCGCCGTGTCAATGTCGGCTCCTTCGGCCACGCTTTCCATTACTGCAAAGTAGGCCTCGTTTGCGAGCATACAGAGAATTCGCGGCATTACAAGCCCGACACTATCGTGGACAATTGCGGCCTCTTTGCCAAGAGACGCAACAAACCTCCTCGCTCTGTCAACGGTTTGCTCATCCGTGCGGGATGACGGAGCAAGCTCAATGAGCTGGCCTTCGAGGAGCGATGGCAGCGCTCCAACCCCGATCAGTCGTTCAGCCTTGTCGATCCACGTGGATTGTTCCGCAACCGTGATCGTGACCGAAGACGAGATGATTGGAATGCCTGTCGGAGTGGAGCGATCGAGAAAGCGAAGGTTCCTTCGCTTGAGATCAGTGGAAATATTTGTCAATTCGAGAACGATCGAAGGCCTCTTCGGTCCTCTTGCTGAAGTCCGCACGCCTTTGGGGAGTGAAGCACGTTCGCCAGAATTCGTCTTGGCAAAAACGGACACCCCTCTGTCAAGACAGAGCGCGCTGTACTCCTCAACCAGAGGTGCGTCACCAACAATGAAGACCTGCGCTGACCTTGCCATTCGTTGTCACTCGTACGAATAGAAACCGCGTTTAGTTTTCCGTCCCAGGGTCCCTGCTTCGACCATTTGTCGCTGGATGGGATGTGGCCGAAACCGGGGTTCCTGAAAGAACTGTTCGTACACCGATTTCGTCACCGCATAATTCACGTCAACGCCGATCAGGTCCATCAACTCAAAGGGTCCCATCTTGAAACCCCCGGACAGTCTCACGATCCGGTCAATCTCCTCAACCGTGGCAACACCTTCACCGAGCAACCGCAGCGCTTCACCGTAAAACGGACGCGCAACCCGGTTCACGATGAAGCCCGGCGTATCCTTGCACACAACAGGAACCTTGGACAGCTTCTTTGCCAGTTCGCAGGTCACAGTAACAGTCTCATCAGAGGTTTGCCTGCCCCGGACAACTTCCACCAGTTTCATGATTGGAGCCGGGTTGAAGAAGTGCATTCCGATTATGCGGTCTGCCCGTTTTGTTGCAACGGCAAGAGAAGTAATGGAAAGCGAGGACGTATTCGTTGCGAGGATGGAGTGTGATGGCAGGACGTCGTCGAGTCGCTTGAAGAGCTCCCGTTTGGTTTCCAGATCTTCCGCCGCTGCTTCAATAACGAAGTCGCAGCGCTGAAGTGGATTCAACGATGAGTGAACGTGAATTGCGCCCATGGCAGCGGCGGCTTGCTGTTGAGACAAGCGGCCTTTCTCGACACTGCGCCGCAGATCGTCTTTGATACTTTGCGCCCCTTTCTTGAGCGCATCTGCTGAAACATCATAGAGCAGCACGTTGAAGCCCGCAACGGCGCACACGTGCGCAATACCGCTTCCCATTGTCCCCGATCCAACAACACCGATCGTAGAAATCATGCCGCAAGAAATGAACTGTTTGGAATCAAGGAGAGGGCTCAACGCCCCGTGAACTTCGCAGGCCGCTTCTCAAGAAACGCAGCGATGCCCTCTTTATGGTCTTCAGTTTGACTGGCGATATCCTGGATGTATGCCTCATAGTCGAGCAGCGTGTCGAGATCCGATGTCATCGCCTTGTTCAGCGTACGCTTGATGAGTCCGATGGACCTGGTGGGCGCTTTGGCGAACTGCGAGGCAACTTCCATCGTTGCCTTCTCCAGAGCATCAGGGGGAACCACCCTGTTCACCAGTCCGGCCTGCAACGCTTCATCAGCCGCGATATCCCGGCCTGTCGCAGCAAATTCGAACGCCCTCGCCATTCCCGCAAGGCGCGGAAGAAACCAATGCGAGCCCGAATCGGGTACCAACCCAATCCGGATGAACACCTCGATCAGTTTTGCGGCCGATGACATGATACGCATGTCGCAGGCGAGCGCGATGCTGCATCCGGCGCCGGCAGCCACGCCGTTGATCATTCCGATCACCGGTTTCTCGATGGTCCGGATCTTCCTGATCAGCGGGTTGTAGGATTTTTCAAGCGACTCCTTGAGCGATCTCTTTGACCCCGCGTGTTCCTTCAAATCCTGCCCGGAACAGAATGCCTTGTCGCCCGCCCCACGAATCACAATACACCGAACATTCGAATCCTTCTCCGCTTCCTTCATCGAGGCATTCAGGTCTTTCTTCATCTGCTCGTTGAGGGCGTTGTACACTTCGGGCCTGTTCATCGTGATGGTCAGAACACCACCCTCGATCTGGTACCTGAGTGTTTGAAACTCGGACATGGCGTGCGTGGAGTTATTGAGCAGTCGATTGGGGGGTTTGCAGTTTCCTGTAGTACTCCAATGATTCTTCTATCTCGCGGTATGCGTACCAAAACATGGAAACGAAGTAGCATAATCCGCCGTACATTTCAAACGATTCTTCGTTCAAGTATAAGCCGGGAAGACCATTGGCAGCAGCCAGCCCCTGGAAAATCATCGCCAGAACAAAAATCGCAAACGCACTTTTTCGTCCCAGGAAGTATTTGAAAAAGACCACCAGGACAATTGCACCGGACACGGCGTATGCCATCATGATGAGATCATCGGGAAACTTGGTGATACCCAGCGCGAGGTGTAATGAGCGAATGAACGGGATATTGGGACCGAGGAATTCGTGGATCATCACGAGTTCATCCACACTTGCGTACAGAAAGCCGAAGGCAAGGAGTCCCCACAATATCCGCGGGAAATCCAGCGGACGCGTCTTTGCAAAACCTTTACCGCGAAGAACCACCATGACCAGGCCGACGAAGCCGGCGAAGGCAAGAAACATCGAATTGAAGTAGTCGCGATCCGTGTACGGTTGAAAGGGAACGGTCCAGGTTTTGCCAAGGAATTCTCCCCAGTTTGAAAACTGGGTCTTTGGGCCGGTGATCCTCACACTGTCGTGAAACACGATGAAGAGCTTCGCCAGAAAATACCCCATGGCAAGCGTGAGAACCAGAAGAATGCCGCGATACGCGTAGTTGCGTATGCCCTTCCCGACGTGTTTGCTGAGCCATGGCTTCCATGCAAAAACGATTGACCACATGAGAGCAATCAGCCCGAACCCTGCAAGGACAACTCGCAAGTAGTCTCAGATCCCTGTCATCCATAAACCCCCAAGATGACGACCCGACGATAACATCGCGCCACGTTGAAGCCGGGAGAACTGCCGCGAGGAGCAAAAGGCCTGATGCAACGAGGCACAGAAGCGAGAGAATCTGCCTTAACCGGAGATGCGCGATCGGCGGGGATTGAGTCGAAATGGGAGACATCCTCAAGTGAGAAGTACCTGATTCACAAAAACGACGGGAGCAATGTATGGAAAAAGAGTCCCGAGGTCAAGAAAATTGCTTTCGGCCAATGGTTCTGCAAAATTTCAAATGAAAAATGCATGCTGAAGAGGCCAAAAGGATTGCACTCGAAACGGCGGTCACTTCCCCTTCCACTCCGCCTTCCTCTTGTCAGTAAATGCCTTCATGCCTTCCTTCTGGTCTTCAGATCCGAAGAGCAAATAGAAGTTCTTCCGCTCAAACTCAAGTCCACCCTCAATGGTCGTGTCGAAGGCCTTGAGCACAGCTTCCTTGGCGAGCCTGACCGCAACAGGAGGCTTTGACGCAATCTCCTTCGCCCATGCCTTTGCTTCTTCCAAGTAATACTCAACCGGAACAACCTTGTTGACAAGCCCCCACCGGAGAGCTTCCTCGGCAGAGATCATTCTTCCGGTGAGCACCATTTCCATCGCCTTCACTTTGCCGACTGCGCGGGTCAGCCGCTGGGTTCCGCCTGCACCCGGCATCACGCCGATATTAATTTCGGGCTGACCGAATTTCGCCGTCTCCGATGCAATCACCATGTCACATGTCATCGCTATTTCACATCCCCCTCCCAACGCAAACCCGCTGACCGCGGCGATGATTGGCGTCTTCACCTTCCGAATGCGATCCCATCGGGCAAACTGATCACGAATCAACATCTCTATGGACGATGCATCGGCCATTTCGGTGATATCCGCCCCCGCAGCGAACGCTTTTTCGTTCCCCGTAAGAATGATACACCGGACATCATTATCCTTGTCGAGGGATTCAAGTGCATCGACGAGTTCCTCCATAAGCTTCATATTGAGCGCGTTGAGAACCTCCGGGCGGTTGAGCTGGACGATGGCATAACTATCCTGCTTCGTGATGATGATATGTTGTGCTGGCATCAACGTCTCCGATGACTGTTACTTTTCCCCATGCTCGCGTGATTCATACTTCTTGTCGGGCTCCACACGTTCCACGTATGGACCGTCCCAACTCTTCAAAAACACCCTATGTAGAACCAGCCCGAGCGTCGTGCTCGTCACGACAACACCAACATTCCGCACCCTGTAGAAGTAACTCTTCTCCGCATTACTTGTCCCGAGCCAGAAGGCCGATGAGTCTGCGAGAACGAATTTGCAGTGCTCGACCCGGGCAAATGGTATATAGCCGCCAGACCATTCCGGAATGTCGCTGAACTTTACCTCCACGTTGTTGACAACCGCCAGTCCCTTCAGTGAACGTTCCGCAGGTGTTCCCTTTTCCCAGTCCGCCACGAGTAAGCGAACCTTTACGCCTCGTGCAGCAGCCCGCCGGATGGCATCGTCGAGCACCCGGTAATCTGATCCGCCGCGGTCGCGAATGTCGTAGCCGAGGAATTGCATTGAGACTTCGTCCTTTGCAGAATCGATAATACGAACAATGCCCGGTTCATCCCATAGGGTCGAGTCAATGATCAGACCGGTGGGACTGCAAGTGGGAGTAAAAGTGATGGTATCAGTGTCAAACACTGAGTAGAAAGGCGTTGTGTATGAACGCTGCACAAGATAATCCTTCACGACATTGCGGTCATTTGATTCTGCCAGCGTCCAATCAAGGTCAAAAATATCACGATAGATCCGGGCGGCATCAGCATTCTTAATGCGTAATCCGAGCTCGTGAATATGTTCGAGCGATCTCCAATCGAAATTCTGGCTTCCGAGAAACACCGATTCGTTGTCGACAATGAAATACTTCGCATGCTGAATCCCGCCGGTGATCTTGCCAAGATCCAGGAGACGCACCTGTATGTTTCCTCGTCTCACGAAGCCGGTCGATCGTTTCCGGATACGTCCGGTAAAATCTCGCGTCAGCGATAATTCGCACTGCCACACCACGATCTCCTGCGCGCTCGACGGCCTGGATAACATCTTCAAGCGGTTCGCCCACCTTGTTGGAAATATAGAACTCCTCGATGTCCAGCGTCTGTTGGGCACCGTTGATCATTTCCAGCCACACCTCGTGAGCATTCCGGATATCGGGATTGTCAAGGACGGTCTCCACTGGCGTGCTTTCAACCAGCTCAAAATCCGGGTGGCCGGCGATTTGTCCTTGAGCCCACGAATTCAACCAGGCGACAATGATCAGGAGCGAAACGGACGTTGAGGACAATTTCGAATTCATGGTAAGAGGATCCGGTCGTAATAACTATGAGTACTGGTCAGCTCTTCTTCCCGCGAACAGATCGTTGAATTCGTTAATCTGCTTGTTGGACGCCTGTGCGGGGTCGATCTCCACAACCGCGACTGCCGCCTTTGAATCGGGCAAACGAATGAGTACCTCACCACGTGGCGAAACGATTTCGCTTGTTCCAATATAGGAGAGAGAAATACCACCCCGATCTTCCAGCCCTATACGGTTGGACGTGGCAGCGAATACACGATTCTCCAGACAACGAGTCACCATGGCATCGGGACAGTACGGCATGACAAGGTTCGATGGATGGAGAATGAGTTGAGCGCCATGCAGCGCAAGGGTTCGCGCACTCTCCGGATAAATCCAGTCAAAGCAAATCATCATCCCGACTTTGCCAAATGGCAGATCGAACACTGGAAACCCGAGGTCTCCCGGAGAGAAGAACAGAGTCTCTCTATAAAAGAGGTGGACCTTCCGGAAGAGGCCGATGCGCCCTTTGGGTCCCACGAGTGCAGCGGAGTTGTAGATGGGTCCGGATCGCTCCGCAAACCCATACGCGACATAACACGAGTTGCGACGGGCAAAACCAGCAATAGCCTCAAAGGTTCTTCCATCCACGGGCTCGGCAAGCCGGGAAACTTCGTCGGCGTTAATGAAGTTGTATCCTGTATTGAAGAGCTCGGGCAGGACGTACAGATCAGCGTTCGCATTTCCCATAAGTGACAGTGCGGCGTCAATATTCGACTGCACTTCACCAAAATGGGGATCGGTTTGCACCACTGCCAGGCGCATGGGATAAAGGCGTGCCTACTTCGTCAAGATGAGTTTTTGCACCGCAACATCAGCTCCGGACTGAAGCCGGCAAAAATACACGCCGCTCGCAACCGTCGACTTCCGTCGAATTCGATATTGTATTTCCCTGGTTTCATTTCCCGATTCACGAGTGTGGCAACCTCACGACCGAGTACATCGTACACCTTGAGAACAGTGAATTGTAAAGCGGCAATTGAGAATTGTACATTCGTGACCGGATTGAACGGATTCGGGTAGTTCTGGGAAAGCGAAAACCGTGCCGGCATGTCGGACGAGCGGCCGCTTACTGATGTCGCCGTCGGTTGCAGCGCGATGTCCACACGGGTTGCAGTCGAATCTGTGACGATAACATTGCTCACAGTGTCGGGATAGTATCCTGGCGCGCGGGCAATCACCGAATAAGTTCCAGGAAGCAAGAGACGGTGATAATCCCCGACTGCAGAATCAGAGAATACGGGAACATTCGAGACACCTTGAATATCAATGCGAGCGCGGAGGGGTACATGCGTCACTGCGTTCGTCACGATGCCGCGAACTCCTTTTAGCGCCTCTTCCATGAATGCGAGAAACGACTCTTTGTTGTTTGTCCACCGCTGAGGCAGAAGCGATCCCGGAGGGTTCTTTGTATTGTAGAGCTCGATCGTGACCTCGCGGCCACCATTCCACCAGTACATCCAATCCTGGCGGCCACCAAATATTGCATACCATTCACATCCATTGGTAATGCCGTTGGTGAAACCACCGTTCATGAGATCGGGGTTGGGAGTTGCATAGAGTCGCGAAAGGTGGATGAACCATGGATCGTCCGGACACATCGAGTAACTCCCGCTTGGCGCTCCGTTGTCCCAGGGATAGTTGACAACCTGTGAACCTCCGTGAAAGTTTGCCGAGAGAGTAAAGTTGTGGCTCTTTGTCCAGCGCATCATTGCCTGCGTCTCAGCCTCTCTTCCTGTGGTTGTATTGCTCGTGTCGTCGATCCGATCGGGGAAGTTCCGGTTCAAGTCCACACCGTTGGCATTCCCGCGTCGGGCATTGTTGACCGTGGTATCCCCGCCAAGCCGGTACGTGCCATCGGGATTGAAGAGGGGGTTGATCCAGATTTCCATATTGTTGACAAGGTTCGTTACCCGCAACCCTTCCGGTGTCGGCTGGTTGAAGTTTGTCAACAGATAGTCGGCAAGTCTGAGTAGCAGCACATACCCCACGGTCTCATCGCCATGCATGGTCGAGGTGTAGAAGAACTGAGGCTCATCTTCATGGATGTTGACACTATCCGAAATCTTCAACGCGATGATCTGTCTGCCCTGGATCGAGAATCCAATTGTATCGAGTCTGCAAATCGCCGGATATGTGGCTGCATACTGACGCATCATCGTCAGGTACCCTTGATACGTGGGATATGTGTCCCAGTCCAGAACTCCAGCCGGCACGTTTGACATGACGTGTTTATACTGGCTTCCCGGATGTGGCAGCTCGACAAATTCGTATCCGAGCTTCTGGAACATCTCCCACTGTCGTCCATTGGCATACGCATACACAGTATCGCGGACAACGTTGTCAATCGAGACGAGATGTGTAAGGCTGTTCAGCTCAGCTTTCTCATTGACTCTGAACCGGAAATAATGTTCGATGTCCTGTCCGGAAGCAATGTTGATGAAGGAAAGTGAAAGTACAAGTAATATGCGCGCCGAGAATCTCATGGTCAAATCCAATCGGAGATTAATATTTGTGATCAAAGTACGGACTTTTTTGTTGTGATGAAACAGCCGCTACTTGCGTTTGTACCATTACGAACATATTCACAATGGACTTGGCGAATGCCGAGGAGGGCCCTCGATCAGTTGACGCTGAGGGTTGTAAAGATTTGATGAATTGGAATCGGCTTGAGCCGACCCTTGACGCGGATCAATCTGCGCCGTTATTCCTCGAACAACTTTCTCAAATACTCCTTCAACGAAACCCGGAATACTCCGGCGTGTTGTAGCCCCACATAGAGAATCGCAGTCTCTGAGTTCCAATAAACAGATGAGACATCACCATCCAGCGGCTTGACAGGAATGGGGAACCACGTTGCTCCCCCGGAAAGAGAATAGTACAGCCTGTTGAGCCCGACGAGCGCAACAATTTCGGTAGGGTTGTAACGGTCGAAAACAATGCTCACCTTTTCACCTGGCTGCCAGGGAGGTGAGTACCGGTTCCACACAAGCCCCATGTCCGTGGATCGAAACCCTCCACCTTGTGCTGTCCATGCAAAGAGCGTTTGTCTGTCCTTCTCATCGAGTGTTACCGCGTTGACGTCGTTTGATTCCAGGCCATAGCGGTTGGATCCCCAGGAGATTCCCCCATTCGACGAGATGAGCACGCCGTTCCCCCTGGTTCCACCAAGAACAAACCCGGCGTCACTGTTACTGAACGTGAATCCGTGAATATAATATCGCCCACTCAGTGGTTTGGCCGGGTCCCAGGTTGAGCCCCTGTCGGTCGAGATAAAGAGAGCGGTTTCGCTCTCAAGAAGAATACGGGTCTTGAAGTTCGGGTGGGTTGCGATCAGGGTAATGGGTTTCCCCCGCATCTGAGCCGAACCGGCAGCCCACGAGGTTCCGGCATCTGTTGTCCTAAAAATCCCTGTTGGCGTTGCGGCATAGACCGTCGATGACGAATCTGCGTCAAGCGCAATGCACGAAATCGTGCCACCGCTGAGTCCATTGCTTGCAGATCCCCACATTCCACGCTGCAGGTTCCACCGATGCACGGACGCACCTGCAACTGCATACACCACATCACCGCGCCTGCTTCCTTCAATAACACTCACCGTTGAGCCTCCGAGATGCGCTTCGCTGGAAATCCACGACGAACCATTGTCGCTTGAACGGCTCAGGCCAATCCCTTCCCCATAGGCATACAGAACAGGAACAGGCTCGGCTTGTGCAACAGCAATTGATGTGGCCACATGGGGAATGTTGCCGGCTATGGACTTCCACGTCGTGCCGAAATCGGATGAGACCAGCACATCATTCTCGGTGCCGGCGTAAAGAACCTCCGGGTCTCCTGGATGAATCACCAATTGCACCGGTTTGTTGCTTCCCGTTCCAAAGCGGCTGGGGCTCCACGTCTCTCCAGCGTCAGTCGATTTGTAAATTGCTCCGGCTTCCATTCCAAAACATACAACCCCTGATGACCTCGCGTTCAGGACAATGCTGGTCGGCGCCACGCCCCCGGATCCGACAATAGCAGTGAGCTTCACCCAGTTGGAGCCAGCATCCACCGACCTCGCAATCCCGATTCCCTTGATCGCTGCATACAGGTTGTCGGGTCGAGATGGATCGATCGCGATATCCAGAACGTCTGAGGCAGGAACGGCCAGTGAATCAAGGCCATTGTTGCAGGGAGTCCAACCTTCCCCGCCGTCCGTGGATTTATACATCCCGTGCCCGGCAAGCCCTGCATACATGATAAGTGTGTTGTATGGTTCAATGGCAAGCACGTGTGACGATGCATTCACAGCGCCCGAATCAACCACCACAAGATTCCACGATCTTGCCGAGTCTGCGGACATGAACAGTCCTGACCCCGTTGCCGCGAACAACTGTCTGGAGTCATCGGGGTTTCGGATGAAACGAAAGATCGGACTGTTTGTCCGGATCGTTGAGAGTTTCGTCCACGTGACACCGTCATCCGCGGACGAGAACACCTCTCCTGTGGAAAGTCCGGCAAGGAGGTCAGGCCCGTAACGTTTATCCACGAAGACCGTGGAAATATTCTGTCCGTAGGGCCCACCGGTGAATTCCCACTCGCCGACCTGCACTGACGAGGAACATCCCACAAGGGGAAGAACGAATGACAACAGAAGGAAGGGGGGGCAATGTGCGACGACACTCAACCGGAACCAACTCCCGCTCCCCGTGAAATTGCATGTACCAACCGCGCCACCCCCAAAAACGCTGGATTGAGTGACCATCATGGGTTCACCTTGCTTTCTTATCGGAGCGGGCCATCGTTCTCCGCAGGGCCTTGTAATCTATCTCGCGTTTCTCGTTGAAGGCTTTGATGCCTTCCTGTATTTCCAATGCCGATGTATGCACCGTGAGCCAATCGCGCAAGTGGCCGACAGTAAGGGCCCAGGAAAAATCACGCCAGAAGTTCAGTTGTTGTTTCGTGTAGCGGGTGCATTCCGGGAGCTTGTTCACAAGCTTCTCAGCCATGACATCAACTGCCTTGTCAAGTTTCTTTCTCGGAACAACCTCATTGATGAGTCCCCATTCAAGTGCCTTCTTCGCCGGAATACGTTCATTCAACAACAGCATCTCCCTCGCCCGACGCTCTCCAATGATGAGAGGAAGCCATTGTGTTGCTCCCGCCGAGGCAACACTGCCACGTGACGTGCCCGCGTGGCCGAAGTAGATATCGCTCGCTGCAATCGCAAGATCACACGACATCTGGAGTTCATTGCCGCCGCCGACCACCATGCCATTGAGACGTGCAATCGTCGGCTTGCCGATATTCCGCAGACGCTCGAACGTTTCGATGAACACGCCCATCCATTTGTAAAAATCGTTCGGCGCTTCGAGGAAGGAGTCATTCCACTCTTTCATGTCGGCGCCGGTACAAAAGGCCTTGTCGCCCGCACCGGTCAGAATAATCACGGCAACATTATCATCCCACGACGCATCCTGAAACGCGGCGCCGAGTTCCTGTAGCGTCTCGAGGTTCAGGCAATTGTACACCTTCGGACGATTGATGGTGATTGTCGCCCGCCAGTTGCCTTTAGTGTAGAGGAGATTGTTGAAGCTGAGATCCTTGCCTGCGTATTTGTTCATTCTCTTTCCCTTCCCTGAGTCCCGATTTCGAAGGGACGAAGGGTCTGATCCTAACATGAACTAACGTCATCCTCTGATAACAATTGCTGTGCAATCGTCAGCCTTGGATTTGGCTGCGGTGCGAAGTCGTTCATGAGTTGAAATGATAGCCTGCTCGAACGCTCCTTCTGTTCTCCCATCCCTCACTCAAATCTCTCCAAGTTGGATTCATCATGTTGATGAGGTCGATCTTCTTTGCTCGCGTCCAACCCTTCAGTTGTTTTTCCTCGTCGAGCGCGTCCCGGTCGCATCCGTAGGTTTCCCAGTAGAGGAGCTTGTTGATGTTGTAACGGGCAGTGAATGCTGTCCCCTTTTTCTGCCTGTGTTCTATCACGCGTTCGTACAAATCGTTTGTGTACCCGATGTAGAGTGTCCTCGACTTGTTGGTCAGGATGTAGACGTAGAAATGGTCGGACATGGATTGCCTGTGTTGTTCAGATCCTTCGCTCCCTACGGAGCTCAGGAGATTGTTTCTCCCACAACACCGTCACGACATCCGCCGCAAAAGCTCACAAGATCACGGGCAACGCCTTGCCTTCGGGCGATGCAAGCGCCGAGTCCATCGCCTCCTTGCTGTCGAACGACATTGCACAAAGAATATGATACTTGGTCTCACCGATGGGGGCACCGGTGACCCGGAGAATCTCCAGCTTGCGAAGGCCGGGGTACCTTCTCACCAGCGGCGTGTGAATCTCAAAATAGTGTTTGTCGAATTCTGCAGGATCAGGGGGTTTGCGGTACAACGCGATGAGTTTGGTCATGGAGATTCAGGAAGTGAGAATGGACTGTCAAAGGCCTGCAAAATATACCCATGCACAAGTGGAAAAGCAAGGCGACCAATCTCTGAGTCCCGACATGGGAGCGAACACTGATTACGGTGAAACCACCGATTCCTGCAAATCGAAATAGAGACCCTCCCCGCCTGACCACTGTAAGCTCAGCCAAGGGGGCAGGGGCGTCTTCTGTGTTCAATGTCCCTGGTTCGCACTTGAGGACTATTCATTCCCGCGCAACATTCCCACGGTAATCTCTCGTATAAATGAGAAATCCACGTCAACCGTTGGCATTTGCCTGCTGTCTAACCTTTGGAACCCACATCGCACACAGGTCTGCGCATGACCGCTGCTGACGAACCTGTCCCGGGCGAGCAGCAACTTATCCTTGAGGCCAAGGCAGGAAGCCAGCGCGCGTTTCGCGGACTGGTCGAGCGACATATGAAGAAGACGTACAACATTGCCTTTGGCTTTGTGGGAGACCATGATCGTGCAGAAGAGATTTCCCAGGAAGTGTTCGTCAAGGTGCATGCCTCGCTGTCATCGTTCCGGGGTGACGCCGGGTTCGGCACCTGGCTCTACAGGATCACCACGAACCTGGCACTCAATCACCTGAAGCAACACAAGCGGAAGTCCGAACGCACCGTTGATGTTATGGATGATGCAGCAACCAACCTGGCAGTGCACGAGAACAACGCCGAAGAATCGGAGCGACGGGAGCACATCGAGAGAGCATTGCACGAACTGCCAACACTGCAGAGAGCAGTGGTCATCCTCCGGCATCTGGACGGACTGTCTACCAGACAGGTGAGTGAAATCCTCAGGTGCTCGGAAGGAACAGTGAAGACACATTTGTTCAGGGGGCTGAGGAAAATGAGAAGCAAGTTGCTCTTTCTCCAGGAGAGCGGAGCATGAACAACCACAGAACCGTCCAACTCCTGCTGTATGAGTATCTGCGGGACGAACTTTCCCCGGATGAACGATCGGCTGTTGACACTCATGTGGCCGGATGCACGGAGTGTGCGACCGAGCTTGAGCACATGCGGACAACCCTTGGATTGATGCCCTCGCCTGCAGCAGAAGCAAGTGAGGAACGGTCGGAACAATTCTGGGACCAATTCGCATCCACCATCATCGAGAAGACCGGGTCAGGGGAGCAACAGCATGGAGGGCAATTAGCGGAAGTAATTGCCTGGTTGGAAGACCTCCTGCTTCTCCGTCCGAAGTACACGTTCACAATCGGCGGGGGGATTGCGTTGGTTCTCCTGGCGTTTGGATTCTGGACCTTCCGAACTCCTGAACAACGCGATGTGGCACTCAAGTCCAATGCCGTTCCGCTCGAGCATCGCGCCACGCCGGTCTCGTCGGACGAAGCAGCAATGCAGCAACTTGGCGTGCGTCCCGAGCGCGTCGGCGATTATTTCAGAAAATCCAAAATGCTACTTGTGGGACTGGCCAACCTGAGGACGGATCAGAGCGAGCCGCTTGATCTCTCAGCCGAGCGGCGTGTCTCGCGTAATCTCATTCGTGAGGCGCGGTATTTGAGACGTCAGCCGATCGATCCACAATCACGAGAGGTGATGAACGATCTGGAAAAAATCCTGATCGAGGTGGCAAACACCGGAGAGCGGCATGATGTGCCGAACGTCGAAATCGTCCGGAGCGGTATTCACCAGGAGAACCTGTTATTTAAAATCCGGATGGCGGAGGCCATGTATGACTCCGCCAGATTCATGTACGCAAGCGAACGACGATAACACAAGGATTCCCATGAACCATTCACTCGTTACAATTCTCTTGTCGGGAGCAATTGCATTTCCGGCAGCAGCAGACGCCCAGCAAGTTGCATCCTCACCGCGACCATTCACGCAACCGCGAAGTCTGCGCACCACTCCCTTGCCCCCCTCGTTCACCGAACTCTCGGCGGCGGAAGAGTCCGACGACAACACGAAGGACCCCGCATACAAAACGTACAAGGAAGGATACGATGCCGTTCTTGACGAGCGGTGGAATGACGCCATCAAGAAGTTCACCGAATTGACTTCACGGTACTCCAAGAGCGATTACGTTGACGATGCCGAATATTGGAGTGCGTACGCCCTGTCCCACATCGACAGGAAGAAAGCTGTCGTCGCATACGAGCGGTTCATGGAGAAATTTCCCAAAAGCCGGTACATGGATGATGCTGTTGCCGACCTCGGGAACCTCGATCCGATGGTCGTGGTGTCATCTTCGGATGGTGATAGCACACGCATCACGGTTTCCACATCGCCGCACGCATACGCTTATTCCATCACGCGGGGCACAGCTTCTGCAGATGTACAGCTAAGAAAAGCCGAGGCGATGGAGCGCAGGCTGAGCAGACAATTGTCCCGCAGCTTTACTCCCCGGCCTCTCCGTCTTCCGTCAATGTCAATGAGTATTCCTTCGATCGCCATGTGGAGCGTGAACAGCGACGAGAAACTTGACCCGGAAACGCGTGTCCGGCTGGATGCACTCTACGCGATCGGCGACACCAAGGAGGATGAAACATCATTCCAGACTCTGAAGGATGTCGCACTCGACCGGAGTCAGAACATTCGCCTCCGCGAGGCAGCCATCGAGGTTCTCTCCGACTTCAAAAACTTCGACGTGATGCCGGTATTCCTCGATCTTGCAAAGAAGGATACAAACGAGCGAATCCAGGATGTCGCCATCGAGTTCATCGGCAGGACAAACAAGGACAAGAACAAGTCCGTGGATGCGTTGATCTCCCTGTTCAATTCCATCCCGGGATCGCAGAAGAACAGACTGGAGAACATTCTCTATACCATTGCCGACGTCGGGAACGACAAGGCTGTCGACTTTCTTGCAGGTGTTGCACGCTCACATGAGAACTACGAGCTCCGCAGCGACGCGGTATATTACCTCGGAACCATTGGCGGAGAGCGTGCCCGTACTGCGCTCTACCAGATCCTCAGAAACAAGAACGACTGAAATTGCACGGACACAAATCCAACACCAAATCAGTGAACCATTTCGGAGATCACTCATGAAGACTGTACTGTTGTACCTCGCCGTCGTGCTGTCGATCCTGCCCGGGACCACGGCCTGCAGCCACGGCACCGAAGGCAAAGAAACAATCGTGCTGGTGAAAAGTCCCGATGAACGCGCCGGCTACCTCGGCGTCTCAACGCAGGATATGACGCGCAGGCTCGCCAAGTCAATGGACGTGAAGACCACGGAGGGCGCACTCGTGAATGAAGTGATGGACGACAGCCCTGCCGAAGGCGCAGGCCTGAAAGAAGAAGACATTATCGTGGAGGTGGATGGCAAGAAGGTCGGGGATTCCGATGAGTTGCGTGACGTAGTGCGCAAGATCGTGCCCGGAACGAAGGTCGATGTTGTGGTGATGAGGAAGGATGAGCGAACGACGCTCGCAGCCACCATCGACAAGGTACCGCCGGGACGGAGTTACTCGTATTCATACAGCATGCCCCCGATGCCGAGAATTCCCCGGATGCCTCGAATGGACATTCAAATCTTCAGCAACACTGCCCAACTTGGCATGACCATCTCTTCTCTTAACAAACAGCTCGGCAAATACTTCGAAGCGCCGGACGGGAAAGGCGTACTTGTGCAGGAAGTTGAGAGCGACAGCAAGGCAGAGAAAGCGGGTTTCCAGGCCGGAGATGTGATCACTAAAATCGGCGACGAAAGGATTGAAGATGTGCAGGACGTAACGCACAGCCTGAGGGACTACAAAGAGGGCGACAAGGCGAATGTGGAGATCGTCAGGAAGGGGGCAAGGACGACGCTGACACTTGAGGTGCCCGACATGGAGCGACGACACCGAAGACATTGGGATCTGGAGGGCTGGCTGAAAGAACTCGACCCAGATCGTATCGAAGGGAATCAGGGGACAGTCAACAAGGACCTTCAGAAGCTGGAACTGAGACTTCGTGATCTCGGACGCGAGATTGAGTCAAAGGCAAAGAGAGTTCAGGAGGAAGTGAAGTCGAAGTTCTCGCAGGTGATAAGTTAGTTGCTTAATCCCCTGAGATAACGACAGAAGCCCGATGTTAGTCGGGCTTTTTGTTTGGGAAGAGACAAAATCCAAGCAGTCGGGTTACCGCAGCAGCAACATCTTCCTTGTGACGTTTTATGAGACGGCAGAAATAGACCCCACTCGATTGAGGTACGATCATGTACACTGCAACTGCCAAGCCCGTGTTCTGTGGCGTCTTCCTCCAGGGTGCCTCATTTCAAATTCCCCAGATGCACACCAGTCACTTTGAACGGAGTCGAAAGATAACATTGGTTCGCATGACAGGCTTCGACTTCGCTCAGCCTGACTTTGATTCACAAGCTGAGACACTACCAAAGTATTGGGCAACGACTCATTCAAATCCCACATCCCTGGATAGAAGCAAACACTGATGACATCCTGAGCGGAGTCGAAGGATGTTGGCGGGACAATCTCGTCGAACCTTGCAACCGCATCAAATCGCACAGCTCGGCGTGACCGTGATTTGGTTCTCCAACAGCCCACTGTGTATCATTTGAGCCGCCATGCCAATTACACCGTTTCTTGATGAATTCCCCCTTTTTCCCTATCTTGAATTCGCATTTCACTCGTGTCATCCGGCCGGGTTCCACAATCGGGTTCTTAAGCACATCATCACACTGTTCAAAGGGATACATGTCCGTAAGAGAATACAAGCTCTACATCAACGACGAATTCAGGGACGCCTCCGACAGTAGGACATTCACCTCGATCAACCCTTTCAACCAGCAGACCATTGCCACGTTTGCCCGGGCTGGTGTTGTCGACACACAAGCAGCAATCAGGGCTGCCCGCGAGGCGTTTGATAACGGGCCGTGGCCCCGACTGAGCCCGCGAAGAACGGTCGCAATTCATCAAGGCAATCTCAGACAAGATCAACGAGAACAAGAAACTCCTCGTCGAGCTTGAGGTCGCCGATTCCGGATCCACAATCCGCAAGGCCGGCGAGGATATCTACCTCAGCGCCCGCAACATGGCGGGGTTTTCCAAGCTCGCTCTCTCCGATTTGAACGAACCGCTCGATGGTGTATCGAAGCCAGGATTCAGCAAAAACTTGCTGCTCCGGGAGCCGGTCGGCGTTGTCTCAGCAATCATCCCGTGGAATTTCCCCTTGAAGATGGCGATCTGGAAACTCGGTCCGGCTCTTGCCGCCGGAAACACCGTGATCCTGAAGCCATCACAGGAAACCTCTGTAACCGCAATGGAACTGGCACGACTTGTCCACGAGATTGGTTTTCCAAAAGGCGTCATCAATATTATCACTGGATTCGGAGGCGATGCCGGAGTTGAAATGGTGTCGAATCCGATGGTGGACAAGGTTGCGTTCACCGGTTCAACGCCCGTCGGCCAGCAGATCATGCGGGCGGCCGCTGCCACCCTGAAGAAAGTCACACTTGAATGCGGCGGCAAATCTGCCAATATTGTGCTTGAGGATGCCGACCTGAGCATTGCGGTGGATGGCGCTCTGTACGCCATCTTCTATCATCAAGGACAATGTTGCGAAGCCGGAACGCGGCTGCTTCTCCCTGAATCCATTGCCGATGAGTTCGTCGGCAGGATGGTCGAGAAGACGTTGAAGATGAAGGTCGGCGACCCGATGAAAATGGAAACCGACCTGGGGCCGCTCGTCTCGAAGAAACAACGGGAGACCGTTCTCGGATACATCGGTAAGGGCAAACAGGACGGAGCGAAGCTCGCAGTCGGAGGTGACATACCCACTTCCACTGAATGCGCGAACGGCTTCTTCGTTGAGCCAACGATCTTCGATCACGTCGACAATAAGTCAACGATCGCCAAGGAAGAGATTTTCGGTCCCGTGCTCTCGGTGATTCGTTACAAGAAGGTTGATGATGCTGTCCGCCTTGCAAATGATTCGATATACGGCCTCGGCGGTGGTGTGTGGTCGAAGGACACTGAGAAAGCACTTGCAGTTGCACATCAGCTTCGTACCGGAACGGTCTGGATCAACGAATGGCATCTGCTCAACGAGCGGGCACCGTTCGGAGGCTACAAACAAAGCGGCATCGGACGCGAGTTCGGAATCGACGGCCTCAAGGAATATACCGAGACCAAGCACATCCACATCGACGAAGTAGCTGTACGTGCCAAGAAGACCTGGTACGACACTGTCGTTCCGAAGGATTGAGATTCTCTCCAGATCAACACTATTGAACACTTCACAACCACACCACTCATCATACAGGGTTATGCCATGAAGACCATACTCAGAATGCTCACCGGTCTCTTGCCGGTACTCCTCTTACTTGGCGGTTGCGGTGGCGAAAAGAAGATGGAGCCCGTAGCAGTTGGAGAGATGGAAGCCTACAAGGATCCCGGGATCGGGTTTCAGATAAACCATCCCAAAGGATGGGTTGTCAATGCAGAAGTAGGGCGCGCAACATTTTACAACGCCCCTGATGTGGATAAGAAGTTTCTTGATCCCCTCGGAATCGGAGCCCTTGGGGTTGAGATATCCGTCACCGTAACCAAGACCCCCGACCCTGTTGCTGCGATCAAGAAATTCAGAGATGACCGGACGTCAGAAGGATTCGTCCTTCAACCTGATCAGACAATCACCGTGGCGGGAAAGCAGGCCACGAAGATGGGATACTCCGCAGCGTACGACAAGCGAACCATCATCAACGGTCATCATGTATTCATCCCGGGCGATTCGGTGTTGTTCGATCTTGGCTTCGCAGGCTTCAAAGGGTATTATGACGCCTACAGCGCCGTCTTCGAAGCCGTGCTGAGCTCCTTCCAACTCCCAAAGCCGGTCGAGAAGGGGCGCGACGAAACCCTTCCATCGACCACCTTTGCAGAGTATGATGCCAAGATGTTCACGTTCCTATACCCGGACAATTTCAACTTCACCAATCCACCCAAGGGAAAGGACGAGATTGTTGTAGGATTGCGCGGTGTGCGCCAGGACTGCAACATCCTGTTCAACGTGTTCGGGGCTCAAGGCCTGACACTGGATAAGGTGGTCGATCAGAATAAGGGGAGATACAAAGGAGCAGCCACCGGAAAGGCAACCGTTGGCGGTCAGCCTGCCACGACCCTCTCACTCGCGGCGACGAAAGATGTGGCGCGCAGGGTCTACTTCGTGGTGAAGAACGACCGTGTCATCCGTATTACCATGGACTGGTACAAACCACAACAGACCGAATATCTTGAAGCATACGACAAGCTCATCAACTCCCTGAAGTTTAAGTAGGAAACTGATATCAAGTTATTGCACACGTCGTGGCGACCACCGGTCGCCACTGCTCTTTCAGCCACTGAGGAATGACAAGAATGAACCCAGCATTTGTCACGACAGCATTCACCCTTGACGGGTACCGTATTGTGAAAAACCTGGGTGTGGTGCGCGGAATTACCGTGCGATCACGATCCATCTTCGGGAACATCGGTGCCGGATTTCAGATCCTGTTTGGAGGCAACATCTCGCTACTGCAGCAACTGTGCGAACGTGCACGACAGGAGGCCTTCCTGATCATGATGCAACATGCTCAGGCCTCCGGTGCGAATGCCGTCGTCGGCATGCGGTACGATGCGAACGACGTCATGTCCGGAGTGACCGAGGTACTTGCATATGGCACTGCCGTGGTTGTCGAGAAGATCTGAACGTATCATTCTTCAAACAAAATTGCGGAGGGTAACACCATGCGAATGCTGAGTGTGCTTGCATCGTTTTCTCTCGTTGCTTTTTTCCTTTCTCCTCAAACGTTTGCTCAGCGCAAAATACTCAGCCCGCGTGATTCCGTCTTCCTCTCGCTTGATACCAACAAAGTCTCCGTAAACTATGGACGGCCTTCCATGAGAGGCAGGAAAATCATGGGAGAGCTCGTACCGTGGAATGCGGTGTGGCGCACCGGTGCGAATGAGGCCACCCACTTCAAGACGAACTTCGACATGACTTTGGGCGGCGTTCCCGTCCCGCGGGGGACATACACACTCTGGACCCTTCCCTCGCCTACCGGATGGAAAATAATCCTCAACAAACAGACCGGCCAGTGGGGTACAAAGTATGACGAGCGTCTTGATTATGCGAGGTTCGATGCACACGTGGAACAACTGCCGGCTCCCGTGGAGACTCTCGCCATTTCCCTCCAAGCGACTGGCAAGACTTCCGGCATCATGAAGTTGATGTGGGAGCGAACCCTTGTGACGACTCCATTCGAAAAGGATAACGGCATCAGGCCGGTCAGCCCTCTTGATTCGGCAGTATGGACAACCGGCGGGAAAACGGTGATGATCAAATTCAGCAAACCATATCAGCGGGGTCGAAGAATCTGGGGTGTAGTGGTCCCGTACGATTCAGTCTGGCGCACCGGAGCGAACGCCGCCACGGAGCTGCGGAGCGAAACAGACCTTTCCATCGGCGAAGTCCGGATCCCAAAAGGGACATACACAGTGTACTCGTTGCCGTCCGAGAAGTCCTTCACCCTCATTATCAGCACGAAGTCACCGGGAACCGCGCAGTATGACGTTACCAAGGACCTTGCAAGAGTTGTCATGAAGATGACAGTCCCGGAAAAGACCACTGACCCCTTTGCAATCTGGTTCGAGCCGGACGGCACCACGAACGCCACTCTCAAACTCGGATGGGCAGATCGGGTGTATGTCACCAATGTGAGCACGGAGCACGAATGATTGAATGGACGCCTGGCATTTTCGTCCGGTTGCAGCCGACACCGTGCCGGTTCCTTTGCAGTGATTAAATCAGAGGAACACCGAGCTCATTTCAACCGACCGGTGTCATCGGCAATCGATCGCCATCCAGGTCGCACGCATTGTGATCAGGTGTTTACAGTCACTTCTGACCGCGATTATCCTGTCGGGGACGATTTTGTCTTGAAACTCACTCAGGACGCTCGTATCTTAGTCGCAATGGAATGGTGAATCGTTCGCTGTTCAGACTTCCCTCTCAGCCTCGCATCATCCTTGTCCCAATGAGAATGGAATGACCGATACGCCGAAAACCAAAGCAGAACTCGCCCGTGAACTGAAGGCGGTGCGCGCAAAGCTTGTGTCTCTGCAATCGGGTCAGGAACGAGCTTCGGCGGAGGCGGAACGGAATTATCGTCAATTGTTTGAAGCAAATCCACAACCCATGTGGATTTATGATGTCGGGTCGCTTCGCTTCCTCGCAGTCAACGATGCTGCAGTCGCACAATACGGATACACGAGAGAAGAGTTCCTTGCGAAGACTGTGTACGACATCAGACCCGAAGAAGACAAGCCCCGCTTCGACGCAATGGTCAAAACAGCCTCCCCGACACTGCGTAGTTCGGTCGAGTGGCGCCATCGCAAAAAGGATGGTACCGTTTTTTTTGTCGATGTGGTGTCGTCCACGCTGAGCTTCAACGGAAACAATGCCCGCCTCGTAATAGCCACAGACGTCACCGCCCGGAAACGGGCCCAGCAGGCCGTCCAAGAGAGCGAATCACGCCTGGCCAGCATCATCGACACGGCAATGGACGCCATCATCACCGTTGATGAAACACAGACCATCCTCCTCTTCAACACCGCCGCAGAGAAGATTTTCCGTTGCTCGTCCTCGGAAGCTGTCGGACGATACATCGGCACCTTCATCCCGCAGCAATTCCGCCAGATTCATCGCGACCACATCAGACGATTCAGTGAAACGAATGCCACTTCGCGTTCGATGGGGATGCTTGGTATCCTCCGGGGTCTGCGCGCCGACGGACAGGAATTCCCAATCGAGGCGTCAATTTCCCAGACGTCCGTCAACGGCAGAAAACTGTTGACAGTGATCCTTCGTGATGTGACCGACCGGGTGCGCATTGAGGAGGCGCGAAACGCAGCCGAGAGCGCGTTGCGCGAAAGCGAGGAACGGTACCGACAATTCTTTGAGGAGGACCTGACCGGGTTCTTCTCCTCGACGGCAAATGGAACACTCGTTTCGTGCAACCCGGCCTTTCTTCGCATCTTTGGTTTCGCCTCCCTCGAAGAAGCCCTGGATCGGAACACGTCGTCCCTGTATCCAGCCCCGGAGATTCGAGAGGCGTATCTCGACCTCGTCCGCAAGCACGGCAAGCTCGAATACTACGAAATGGAACTTCGGAGAATTGATGGCAAACCGGTATTCATCGTGGAAACAGTCATCGGCTCGTTTGATGAGCATGGCAATCTGGTGGGACTCAAGGGCTATATTTTTGACAACACGGAACGGAAAAAACTGGAGGAACAACTCCTTCAGTCGCAAAAGATGGAAGCCGTGGGTCAACTGGCAAGCGGCATTGCACACGATTTCAACAACGTGATGGGTGTGGTTCTCACGGCCTCGCATCTGTTGGGTATGAAATCCACCGATCCGGATATCCTCCGGTATTCCCGGATGATCGAAGAAGCCACACTGCGGGGGTCGGCAATTGCAAAACAGCTCTTGCAGTTCTCGCGCGCCGAGGCAGCCAAGCTCGCACCCGTGTCATTATCACAAACGATACTCGAGACCAAGAAATTTCTGGAACACTCGTTCCCAAGAACGATTGAGATCGATGTTCGCATCACAGTCCAGCATGGACTTGTGATGGCGGACGCTGGTCAGATTCACCAAATGATACTCAATCTATGCATTAACGCTCGCGACGCCATTCTCGAGCGAGCCGGCCATCCCACCGGCAAGATCACCATCTCACTCGAGCCGGTGGAGGGAGCGTTCATCGAGGAGAAATTTGGCTGGCGGTCATCGGATCACTATATCCTTCTTTCGATCGCGGACAATGGAGCCGGCATCCCCGAGGAAATTCGCACCCGCATCTTTGATCCATTCTTCACCACGAAAGGCATCGGAAAAGGTACAGGACTGGGGCTTTCGATTGTTCACGGCATTGTAAAGGCCCACAACGCTGTTATCGATGTGCAAAGTAATGAAGGAGTTGGGACAACCTTTCTCATCTACATACCTGCCATTCCTCACGATATCATCCAGGACATTCCCCGTGAAGCTGAACAAGCCATGGGGAATGGCGAGACAATTCTTGTCATTGAAGATGAACTGATGTTGCTTGGGTTGCTGAGGGAATTTCTTGTACGTGCCGGCTACAAGGTTATCGAGGCGCGTGATGGAGAGGAGGGCGTGGCAAAGTATGCCGAGTTCCGCGACAGGATCGATCTCGTGTTATCGGATATAGGTCTTCCGAAAATGGGGGGCGAACAGGTGTTTACAGCTATCAGGGCGAACAATCCGCTTGCGCGGGTGGTGTTCTGCACAGGCTTTATCGAAGAGGAGGCCAAAGCAATGCTGCTGCAAACCGGTGCCCTTGGCGTCCTGTACAAGCCGTACAAGGTTCCTGAGGTGCTCGCTGAGGTGCGAAAGGCATTGGATGCACCCGAAAGAAATCCGCCACACCACTGGGAAGGGGCGGAGTGACTGAGGACGTGGTGCAGAATCACTGCTCGTCCTCGATCTGAAACTCCTTGTCGGGAGGACGTATTTCGTCGTGCAATCTCTTGAGCGCGCGGTAGGCGTCCTGACTCCCTCGTTGGGAGGCACTCCGGTAGAGGCTTGCCGCCTCTGCCTTCTTCAGGGGAAAACCGATGCCTTGCTCATAACAGTATCCCAGCGCCACTTGCGCAAGCACTGAGCCGGCGTGCATTGCGTCCACAAGAGTTTGGATACTCCTGCTGAGGCTATCACCTGACGCGTTTGCCCGCACATCAGTAATCGCGAGACGGACGCGTGCATCCTGACTCCCGAGAAGCGCCGCCCCGGTCCAGAGATTCTCCGCTTTCTCTTGATCAGCCGTAACCCATCGGCCCGTGTAGTAACACAATCCCAGCTCGACCATGGAAGGAAGATAGTTCTTCTCCGAGGACCGTTCGAGGAGTCGCAAGGCCTGGTCGTCCGAAATCCAGGACTGTTTTGCCTGCAGGATTCCGTCGAACCCGAGCGCGCGCAGCGATGCCCACACATAATTCGCGTGAACATCAGCGCTCGACGACCGGGATCTCAATTGCGCGTGGAATCCATCCTCCTGTAGCAGCTTCCAAAGAAACTCGGACGCGCCGGGGGAATCAAGGCGAATCGCACGCACATACATCTCCGCTGCCTCAACAATATCCTTCTTCACCAGCAACCCCCGCTCGTAGCAGCGCCCCAGCACAGCAAGCGCTTCAGGACTGCCATCGTCAGCGGCGCGCTTGATGGCCTGTACCTCAGAGGAATCCATTTCCGGGTCCCCCTTCAGGAGCGACGCTATTCCGAGAGCCCGCTTCAGCTCCACGCCACCGCTTTCAAGCACATCCTTGAGCAGTGTGAGATCACCGCGTGATGAACTGTCACGATCAAAATCGATAAGCACAACAGAACCTCCGGCCAGCGAATCTTTCCCCGCGGACAATCCCGAAGCGGTAGAATCCGTTCTCTGGATTGCCATATGCTTTTCGAGCTCCTTCAGCATTTCATTTGCGGGGGCATAGCCCGAATCCGCCGCAAGCTTCACCCATCGGTGCGCTTCCTCCCAGTTGCGGGGCACGACCAGATCATCTGTGAGGAATTGCCCCATGACGTACTCGGCTTCAACCATGCCTCGCTGCGCCGCCGCAAAAAACTCCCGGTAGGCGCTGAACGGATTCCAGTCAACCCCCCAGCCGTGGTAGTACAGGATGCCAAGATTGAATTCGGCGGAGACCAGGTTTTGTGCTGCAGCCTTTTGTATCCAATAGGCTCCCTTGAGTGTGTCAGCCGAAGCTCCCCTGCCCGTCAGATACCGAAGTCCCAATTCGTGTTGAGCGAGCACGTCACCAGCGTTTGCCTGCCGTTCAAGCAGGAATGTTTGCCACAGCCGATAGGTAACGTCGGACTCGATGAGCAACGGAACCGGTTTTGCTTCCTTGTAGTCCTTGAACACGGGACTGTTGGGGTGATCCTTGTTCGTTTGCGCATGAAGGATTGAAAACGCGAGAGCGAAGGAAAGAAGTGCAATGAAGGTGTAGGACATCAGCTTTGGCATACCGGAGAAAAAGAACGGAGAAAGAGGAGTAAAAGCAATATCAGCGGCTCCCCCGGACAGACGAGAATCAATCAACTCCTATTCGTACCGGAGTGCATCGATGGGATCAAGCGTCGATGCCTTCCACGCCGGGTACACACCAAACAGCAGTCCAACAGCCGTGCATGCGGCAAGACCAACGCCAACCCACAGCCAGGGAATTACGACGGCAACCTCGAGAAGTACACTGATGACATTACCGCCCATGATTCCAGCAGCAGTTCCTATGACGCCCCCAATCTGACACAGGATAATTGCCTCCATGATGAACTGCGAGAGGATGTCTCTCCGCCGGGCGCCGACGGCTTTGCGGATTCCAATCTCCCTTGTCCGTTCGGTAACAGAGACAAGCATGATGTTCATGATACCGACTCCTGCGGCAACCAGCGAGATGCAACTTACGACCAGGACACCCAACCGCACATAGAAGGTGAACTCATTGAACTGGTTGATGACAGAATCGTTCGAATAGTATCCGAAATCATCTTCTGCCCCGGGAGGAACCCGGCGCGCGACGCGTAGCACCAGTCGGGCCTGTTCAAGACATTCGTCAAATACTTCACGGCTTTTCGCCTTCACCATGATATTCACGCTGCGCTGTGTCTTCCCGTAGTGTACAAAATGTGCAGTAATTGGAATGACCGCAAAATTGTTCTCGCGTCCGCCGAGCGCCCCTCCCTTCAACGCAAACACACCGATTACCTCGTACAGAACGCCGTCGACCTTGACAGTCTCACCAATAGGTGTGATCGAGGGGGGAAAGAGTTTTTCGACCACCGTCTTTCCGAGAATGATGACACGACGGGCCATGTTGAGATCCTGCGGCGTCAACCCGCGTCCACTCTCGACAGTCATATCATTGGTGATCAGGCCCTCCACATTTTCTCCGCCGATGCCAACGTTCGGCATTGTTTTCTGTCCTTCCCACCACACTGTCTTTCCTCCCCTCCAAACCTCGATCCCCACTGCTTCGGCCAGCGTTGTCTTCTCCCGCACCTGAAGCGCCTCTTCGTAGGTGATATTCCTCCGATTCCTGTTCCTGCGATGGTCGTGGGAGGTGGTGAAGCCGTGGACGAACTTCGAAATCTGAAATGTGTTTGCTCCGAGATCAGCGATGCCTTCTTCAATGCTGTTGCGGAGTACCTGCATGGCGGTCATAACGGAAATGACCGAGAAAATCCCGACGACAATTCCAAGGATGGTGAGGACCGAACGCAGCTTGCTGCCGCGTATGGCGTGTGAGGCCATGGAAAGGCTCTCTTTCAGCCCTGCCAGGGTAAATACAGACGTACTCATGAGATGATCGTTGCTGTCGCGACTGAGTGATGACAAATGGATTGGAGATGAAAGAACGGTGCGAAGTACCGGCGGGACCCCACAAAGTAAAAAACAGAGATTTCGAGGGAAAAGCAAGTAGGAAAGACAGCGAAGTCCGGACCGGACTATTCGTAGCGAAGAGCCTCAATGGGATCGAGAGCGGCAGCCTTCCACGCAGGGTAAACCCCGAAGATCAAGCCGACCAGAGAACAGACACCGAACCCAATCGCAGCCCAGTCCCACGGGATCACGGGTGGGGCATTCAGCAAAATGCTGACCACATTGCCGCCAATGATGCCAAGACCAATCCCCACGATTCCGCCGAGCTGACACAGGATCACTGCCTCGATAACGAATTGCTTCAGAACGTCACTCTTCTGTGCACCGATGGCCTTGCGAATGCCGATCTCCCTCGTCCTCTCCGTGACAGAGACGAGCATGATGTTCATGATGCCAACGCCGGCCGCGAGAAGCGCGATCGAGCTTATTACCAGGACACCGAGCCTGAAGTACAGCGTGAAATCATTGAATTGCTTGACGAGTGAATCATTGGAGAAGTACCCGAAATCATTCTCATCACCCGGCCTCAGACCGCGTGCAGCCCGAAGGATGCTCACCGATTCCTCAATCGCATCATCAACCACGTCACGGTTTAACGCCTTGACCATGATGTGAAAACTCTTCTCCGATTTGCCATACTTCTGAAAATAGGTCATGAGCGGGATGATCACGAGGTTATCCTGGTTGCCTCCGAGTGCGCCGCCCTTGCTCTGGAGTACGCCTATCACTTCGTACCATGTCCCATCAACGCGGACGGTTTGCCCTACGGGGCTGATGCTTGGCGGAAAGAGCTTGTCTGCAACCGGCTTCCCGAGAATAATCACATTGCGTGCAAGATCCATGTCTTGCTGGTTCATGCCGCGACCGTGTTCGACATTCCAATCGTTCGTGACGACTCCCTGCAGGTTTTCACCTGCAAGCGAAACGTTGGGATTGGTCTTTTGTCCCTCCCACCAGATGATCTTGCCGAACTCCCAGCTCTCAATGCCGACCGCAAGTGCCAGCGTTGCTTTGTCGCGTACCTGCAGCGCCTGCTCGTAGGTAATAGGTTTTCTATTCCTGAACCTCCGTCTGTTGCCGGTGAACCCGTCGTGGTCGTGATTATCGATCTGAAATGTATTCGCTCCCAGCTGGGTAATACCAGTCTCAATGCTGTTCCGAAGAACACCCATCGCTGTCATGACGGAGATGATGGAGAAGATGCCGACGACAATTCCCACGAGGGTCAGGACGGAACGCAGCTTGTTGGCGCGGATGGCGTGGAGCGCCATCGTGAGGCTTTCCTTGTGACTTGAAGGATCAAAGAACCGGCTACTCATACCGAAGTGCTTCAATGGGATCCAACGCCGACGCCTTCCATGCAGGGTATACACCAAACACGAGGCCCACCACCGTGCAAACCAACAAGCCAATCCCCACCCATTCCCATGGGATTACCGCGGGAACACTCAGAAGAATACCGACAACGTTGCCTCCTATGATTCCAAGAGCGATGCCGATGATTCCTCCGATCTCACAGAGGATAACCGCTTCAATGATGAACTGCGAGAGGACATCCTGTTGCTGGGCGCCGATGGCCTTCCGGATGCCAATCTCCCGCGTCCGCTCCGTGACCGACACCAACATGATGTTCATAATCCCGACACCGGCGGCAAGCAAAGCGATGGAGCTGACAAGTAAAACGCCAAGCCGGAGATATTTCGTGAAGTCATTGAACTGCTTCACAACCGAATCATTGGAAAACCAGGCGAAGTCATCATCAACGCCGGGCGGAACGCCTCGTGCAATCCGGAGAATTCCTCGTGCCTGCTCGATCGCGTCATCCACAACGTCCTGGCTCTGTGCCTGCACCATGATGTTGACGCTACGGCCTGTCTTCCCGTATTTCTCAAAGAACTTCTGAACCGGTAGCGTGACAAAGTTATCGTTGTTCCCGCCAAGTGCATCACCTTTCGACGCATAGACGCCAATGACCTCATAGGAGTAACCATCGAGGCGGATCGTCTCGCCCACCGGGTTGACACTCGGAGGAAAGAGCTTGTCTGCCACGACTTTCCCAATCACAACGACAGGTGTTGAGAGATCAACATCCCGGGCCGTAAATCCCCTTCCGTTTTCAACAACCCAGTTGTTGGTGGTAATGCCGTCGACGTTTTCCCCGAACACAATGATGTTGGGATTGGTGCGTTCTCCATTCCACCATACTATCTTGCCAGGTTCCCACACTTCGATTCCTACGGCTGCGGCAAGCGTTGCCTTCTCGCGCACAGCGAGTGCCTGCTCATACGTGATATCCTTCCTGTTCCTGAATCTTCGCCGCGCACCGTCCCCGTTGCCCATCACGATCGGGTATTTTTGAATCTGAAACGTGTTTGCACCAAGTTGGTTCATCCCGATTTCAATGCTGTTGCGCATCACCCCCATCGCGGTCATGACCGAAATGATCGAGAAGATGCCAACGACAATCCCCAACAGCGTGAGAATGGAGCGCAACTTGTTTGAGCGCACTGCATTCAAGGCCATGGCGAGGCTCTCGCGCAATCCTGCCAGATCGAGCAGCGCCTTACTCATAGCGCAATGCCTCGACAGGATCCATGCGCGCCGCCCGGTAGGCAGGCAGGAATCCTGAAACGACACCCACCGTCAGAGATATGAGGATTGACACAAAGACTATTGAAAGAGGCATTGACGTCGGAAGGAATTGGTCGACAATCAGGCTCAACGGGTACGAGAAGATCAACCCGATCAGACCTCCAATGAGGCAGAGCGCGGCAGACTCGACAAGGAACTGCAACAGAATCGTCCTTCGGGGCGCCCCGATAGCCTTGCGGATCCCGATCTCCCTGGTCCGCTCGGTGACGGACACAAACATGATATTCATGATGCCGATGCCGCCGACGAAAAGAGAAAGGCCCGTGATAAACAAGCCGATGGAAGCAATCACGAGACTGATGGGGGCAAACGTCTGCGTGAGTATCTCCTGTTGATTGATGCTGAAGTTGTTTGCTTTTCCCGGAGTGAGATTCCGGATCGTACGCATGACCCCTTCAAGCTCTATCTTTGCATCTTCCATCCCGTTGACGTCGCGTACTTTGACCTGAATTGTCACATACCTTCGGCCCCCAAAATAAGTTTGGAACGAAATCATGGGAATATAGATGCGCGTGTCCGACGTAAACTCACCAAAGAGTCCACCCTGTTTTTCAAACACACCGAGTACAGTGAACGGGTGGCCCGCTACCCGGATGGTTTTGCCGATAGGGTCTTCCTTGGGAAACAGGTTCTCCGCAACAGTCGCCCCGATCGCACAGACCGGTCTCCCGCCACTTGATTCCTCGGCGTTGAAGAACCTTCCATCCCCGATCGCCACTCCTGCGGCGGAGAGATAGTCGCTGGTCGTTCCGGTAATGAATCCATCGTCAATCTGATTTGAGAGATAGGTAACCGGACGCCGTGTCGCCATCACCGGCGCAACTGCCTCCGCAAAGGCGGACTTCCGCTCGATCTGACTCGCATAGGCTACCTTGAGATCAGGCCTGTTCCTGACCGTCGCCCAATCGTCATTGCTGACCCAGGGGAATTTCTCGATATACAGCACGTCCGTGCCGAACGCTTTCGCGCTCTTGTCGAACGCCCGGTTCACCCCCTCGATCGCGGTGGCCATCAGTGTCACCGAGACAATCCCGATCACAATCCCGAGCGTCGTTAACACCGACCGCATCTTGTTGGCGCGGATTGCCCGGAATGAGATGATCAGCCCTTCTTTTAATTCCGTCAGGAAGTACATGCAACGCTCCTCAGTTAGGATGCCTTTGCGACATTATAGGTGCGCCTGTTCCCATTGTTCTCATCACTTGCCACCTTTCCATCGCGGATCCGGATGATGCGGTGGGCATGCTCTGCAATGTCCGGTTCATGCGTGACCAGGATGAGTGTGTTCCCCTGCCGGTGAAGTTCTTCAAACAATATCATGATCTCCTCGCCGGTTTTGGAATCGAGGTTCCCGGTCGGTTCGTCGGCGAGAATAATGGAGGGATTCGTCACGAGTGCACGCGCAATCGCAACCCGCTGGCGCTGACCACCAGAGAGTTCGTTTGGCTTATGGTGTGCACGGTCACCAAGCTGCACATGCTCAAGCGTCTGCACTGCTCTCTTTCGCCGCTCCGCTGCGGGTTGGCCGGCGTAGATCAGCGGAAGTTCCACATTGTGCAGCGCATCAGAGCGCGGCAACAAGTTAAACGTCTGGAAGACGAAACCGATTTCCTTGTTCCTCACGCGCGCGAGCTCGTTGTCACTCATTTCGCTGACATTCACTCCGTTGAAGACGTATTGACCGGAGGTGGGCGTATCAAGGCACCCGATGATGTTCATAAGCGTGGATTTGCCGGAGCCTGATGGCCCCATGATCGCCACATACTCATTCTTCTGGATGGTGACTGACACACCTTGCAGCGCATGTACCTCTTCCGCCCCACCCATATCATAGGATTTGGTGATGTTGTTCAGTTCAATAATCTTAGCCATGTTCGCCTTTTTCTGATGGTGTAATTGTGAAGGTCCATTATCCGTTACTCGAGCCCCCGGGTTTGTTGGCCATCTTCTTCTGCTCTTCAATCCGGACCTTCGCCCCATCCTCGAGCTCGCGGTTGATTGCTTTGTAGCTTCCCGAGACAACTTCCTGGCCCTCGGTGACGCCGTCGATGATTTCAATAAACGATCCGTCGCTGATTCCCCGTTTCACCGGCATTGCTTTCGCCTGTCCGTTATCCACGAGGAATACGATTTCCTTCGGCTTGTTGTCGGCGCGGCTCTTGGCGCTGGCGTTGGCAGTGACGAACGTTCCCGATTGTCCATCGCCGCTGCCTTCCTTCATCTCCACCTTGGGCGCGCGAGCAGTCACGCTCTGAATGGGGACTGCAAGAACATTTTGTCGCGTTTCTGTTTCAATATCACCCGTCATCGACATCCCCGGCCTCAGCTGCACACTTTTGTCCACGATTCTCATCTTCACCTGGAAGTTCGTCACCTCTTCTTGTGTTCCGAGACCTTTTGATGTGGCAGTATTGGCAATTTCGTAAACCAACGCCGCGATCTTCTGATTCGGAAACGCATCGACGGAAACTCGGGCCGTATCGCCGATGGCAACCAGGATGACGTCGTTCTCGCTCACATCAACGCGTGCCTCCATCCGCGAGAGATCGGCAATGGTCATCACGTCGGTACCCTGGAACTGGTTCGTGCCAAGCACACGCTCACCAAGCTCCGAATTCAACTGGCTCACTGTGCCATCCATCGGAGAAAGTATGGTCGTCTTCCTCAATGATTCCTCAGCCTGATCAAGCGATGCCTTTGACCGCGCGATAGTCGGCCTTGCTGCTTTCATAGAGCGACTGGGATTGCTGATACTCGGCATCCGAGACCATTGCCTTCTTGTAGAGATTCTCTATGCGATGGAAGTCCTGCTCGTTCTTGGTAAGGGCTGCCTTGCTTTGCAGCAGCAACGCCGAGTACTGATCGCGCTGGGCAATGTACACGTCCGGCTTGATCTTCATAAGGAGGTCACCCCTCTTGACCCGCTGGCCTTCCTTCACGGGCAGGGCAACGATCTCTCCACTCACCTCGGGCGAAATCTTGACCTGCACTTCGGGCTGGATCTTCCCCGTTGCAGTTACGACCTGTGTTATCGTGTGGCGGGAAACCTTCTCGACCTGCACGGGCAGAATCGGTTCCTTCTTGCTGCCCAGGAAGAGGACTAACAGGAGTGCTACTGCCACAAAGCCGATCACAGAGAAGATGATGACTTTCTTCTTCTTCGACTTCTTTCCGTTGGTTGCCATTCCTTATACTCCTTATGATGTGTGCGGCACAGCCGCAGTTGGTGGTTGGAATCTCTTAATATGTACGCTCGCCGAGGGCGTACTCGACGTTTCTCTTTTGCGTGACGTATCCGTAGGAGGCGTTGACTTTGTTTGCCTGGGCGTTCACGAGGTTCGCATTCGCCGTGAGGAGATCAAGCAACGTCCCGGCGCCGAGGTTGTAGCGCTCCTCGGCAATCTTGTAGTCTTGCTCTGCGGAGATCAATCCTTTTTGGCTCACGTCGTACTGTTTGCGCGCAGCGTCGAGATCGAGCAGGGCCTTCTTGATCTCAACATTGATGTTGCGTTCGGCTTGTTGACGCGAAAGCTCAGCGTTCATTTGCTGAACCTGTGCCGCCTGTAGAGCCTGGTTGGTGCTGAAACCATCGAAGATATTCCAGCGGAGAGAAAGTCCCCAATTCAATGCTTTCGTGTTTGAAAGTGTAGAAAATTGATCGCCGTTCAACCCATAGCCTGCACTTGCATTGATCGAAGGCAGGTATCCGCTGCGCGCCGCTGTCACACCACCCTCCGCAGCATTGAACGACTCCGTTGCCGCCTGATAATCAGGACGTTTGGCAAGTGCTCGCTCAGACAGTTGCTGAAAATTCTTGTACTGTTCCATGGTTGATTCAAGATCCGCTTGCGATATCTCGGTCGAAACCGAGGAATCAGAAACAGAGTACTCCTCCGAAACATCAAGGCCAATGAGTGCGATCAAGTCAGCTTTGGATTTGTCAAAATTGTTTTGCGCGGTAATCAGGTTGTATTCATCAGTCGCAACCTGGGACTGTTGCCTGTAGACGTCCGCTTGCGACAGAGCCCCGACCCGGCTCGATTCCGTAATGCGTTCGAGTTGCCTGTTATCGCGCTTGAGGTTCTCTTCGCTTACCTTCACCAACTGTTCGTTCCGAAGAACATTCAAGTACGCGCTTTCAACGTTAAAGACAATTGACTGTCGGGTTCGAGCAGCCGTTTGTTCTGAAGCCACGGCATTTGAGGACGCCCTCTTCATTGTTCCCTCACGCGCAAATCCATCGAAGACGGTATATCCAATATCAACACCGGTCCTTATCTGGCTGCCAGTGGTCAAGCCAACTTGCCTTATGGACTGCGTGGTCTGGTCAAAATAGAGATCCTTGGAGTCCGTTTGTGATCTGTTCCATGAGGCAGAGGCAGAGAGGGTTGGCAGGTAGTTTCCGCTTGCGGCAAGAGCGGTGGCTTGAGCTGACTCAACATTGTTCTGTGATTGTGCCACGTCAATGTTCCGCTCCAGAGCAATCTGTCTTGCCTGCTCAAGAGTAATGGTTTTCACCTGGCCAAATGCCAGTGCCGCCTGCAAGATTGCGATTGTGAGGATGGTGTGTTTCTTGAACCGCATGAGTGTACTCCAATGTGTATGATCAATCCGCGTCAACAACAATATTCGTACAAGGCTCCCTTGGGGCTACTGACCATGAAATCGCCCGACAGGGAATGTGCTGCGATAATCAACTACATAGACGTTCTTTACGGAGAAAAAGTTTCAAACCGATGGAGGGAAAATTGCTGCAATTGCAGGAATCTGCGGGCTATTTCGCAGACTCCTGACCGATAATACTGCTCTTTATCTGCAGCAAGTATTCGAGGGCGGCATCATGGTCGTTTGATATTCTCCCCTCCAGCACAGCTTCCTCGATCGCATGCTTCAATTCTCCCACTTTCCTTCCCGGTCCGAGACCGCACACTGCCATGATCTCGTCTCCTTTCACCGGTGGCTGCCAGTTACGCAAGCGATCCTTCTCCTCCACTTCCACAATCTTCTTCATCACAACATCGTAATTCCGGAGATACCGATCAACCAGTTTTGGATTCTTTGAAGTAATGTCAGCACGGCAGAGCTTCATCAGGTCATCGATATCATCTCCCGTCTCGAATACGAGCCGCCTGACTGCCGAATCGGTGACGATGTCATCCACAAGCACCATGGGCCTCAGATGAAGCCTCACAAGTTTCTCCACGTACGGCAGGTGCTCCATCGGAAGCTTGAGCCTCTTGAAGATCCCCTTCATCATCCGCGCACCGATTTCCTCATGTCCGTGAAATGTCCATCCAATCCCTTCCTTGAAAGCCTTGGTTCTCGGTTTCGCGATATCATGCACCAGAGCGACAAACCGGAGCCAGACATTCTCTGTTGTCCTGGAAATGTTATCGACGACGATGCAGGTGTGAAGAAAAACATCCTTATGGTGGTGGTCCCTTCGCTGGTCGACGCCGGCCATCTGGGCAATTTCGGGAAACACAAGCTCCATCACGCCGGTGTCATACATCAGTCGCAGCCCCACCGACGGGATTTCGGTTTTGAGGATCTTGAAGAACTCGTCCGTGATGCGCTCTTGTGAGACAATCGATAGCCTCTCCTTCATTTCTCCGATCGCGACCAATGCCTGCTCGTCGATCGAGAAATTCAGTTGAGCTGCAAACCGGATTGCACGCATGATACGCAACGGATCATCGTCAAAAGTCTTGGCGGGATCCAGTGGTGTTCGGAGGACCTTTTTCTCAAGGTCTTCCTGCCCGTTGAAGAGGTCGTGCAAGGTACCGAAGCTGTCCTTGTTCAGGCTGACCGCAAGTGCGTTTACGGTGAAGTCACGACGCACCAGGTCGTCCTTGAGAGTCCCCATTCTTACTGCAGGCTTGCGCGAGTCGGTTGTATAGCTCTCAGACCGCGCAGTCACGAATTCGATCTTCCCGTCGGGCAATGGAACCATTGCGGTGCCGAAACGCTCGAACGTCACCACCGAGTTCACCCCCAGATCGCGGGCAACCTTTCTCGCAAAACGCACTCCCTCTCCAATCACGAGAATATCAATATCTTTGTCGCCCCGCCCCAGCAGGAAGTCACGTACGTATCCCCCAACAACGTAGGCCTCCACCGACTCCTGATCTGCAATGCCTCCAATGATATGGAGCAAGGGATGTGAAAGAGCAATGTGTTGCATCGTCAACCGCATTACAGCTGAATGGTCTGTTGGCCAATCTTCTCCATGATACTGTGGGCAACTTCGAGCGCACGCTTTCCATCTTCCCCGGAGACCAATGGTTCGCTGTGTTCACGAATTGCCCGTGCAAACGACTCGAGCTCGTATTTCAACGAGTTCACGTCCTTTACTTCAGGCTGTTCGTAGACAATCTGTCGCTTGTGCTTTCCCGACCCCAACTCGCCGAGCATCAATGTTCCTTTTGCGTGAGGTCCCTCATGTTCCCCGATGAGCCGAAACACCTCCGACTGGCCTTCGGAAAAATCGATCGAAATATACTCATGCTTTTGAAACAAGCGCATCTTTCGCATCTTGCGCTGGGAAATCCTGCTTGCGGTAACGTTGGCAACACAGCCGTTTTCAAACTGGATCCTCGCGTTTGCAATATCAACGCTGTCTGAGACAACGGCAACACCGTTTGCATCCACATGCGCGACAGGTGATTTCACAAAGCTGAGGATGATATCGATGTCGTGGATCATGAGATCAAGAACAACTGCCACGTCAGTGCCACGCGGATTGAATTGTGCGAGACGATGAGACTCGACGAACATCGGCTTGATTTCATAGTTTTCCAGCGCAAGGATGGCGGGGTTGAACCGTTCAATGTGACCGACCTGAATGATCCTGCCGGATCCCGCGGCCAGGCGACAAAGCTCGTCGGCTTCCTTGATGGACTCCGTGATCGGCTTTTCAATGAACACGTGCTTTCCCTTCTCGATCGCAGTCCTCGCAACATCAAAATGCGCCGTCGTCGGAGTCGCCACGGTAACAGCATCGCATGCCGAAAGAAGTTGATGAAGATCGTTGAAGGGAACCGTCTTGTACTCACTCGCAATCCCGGTCGCCTTTTTCATGTCAATGTCATGAATGCCCGCAAGCCGAATACCTGCGATTTCGGCGAGCATCTTCGCGTGGAGTGAGCCGAGATGTCCCACCCCAATAACGCCAATATTCAATTGTTCCAAGAATGTCCTCAGTTAATTTGTAGAGTTGGTACCCGGGCTCCGCCCCACCCCGAACCCGACGATCCGGTCAAATCCCCCGAAGCGCGCATCATTATAATAGATCATCGTGTAGTATGTATTGGTCGTCCGCCAGTCATTCCCTTCCAATGCAACCCAATCCTGATGCACGACTTCTTTGGAACCTGGATCCCAGGTGCCCGTTACATATTGATAATCGTAAATTCCACGTCGCAGCAGTTTCTGGACGACGTAACATCGCTCTGAATCGTCATAGGCCAGCTGGTCCTCAGCGACCGGGTTCCACTGATTAAACGGACCGGCAACGTACACCGCGGTTCCTCCGGCAAGAATCTTGTGAGGATCCAGGGATGACAAATCCAGCCGGAAGAGTACGTCGAGATAGTCCGAGCTCAATCCTGTGAAGCTATTCAACGACGCAGTCCCATTTCCATCGGGCCCGGTTCGCCAGTACGGTCTGGGTTGATCGGCGCCATCAACCAGCCGAACGACCGACCTGTTGGGGTACCGCGTCATGTTGCTGATGTTCAGTGTTCGGTATTCATTTCCAGGCAACAGGTTACGTATCGTAAAGAGCCTGTAGCCGAGGTTAAAACCCTCAACGGTGGTATAAGGGTCTCGATCGTTCACATCGATGCGGTACGGGTTGAAGAACCTCCGGTTCTGATACACATCCACCGTGGTATAGAAGTAGCCATCGATCTCATTCGGCAGTTGAACATCCACTTTCACCTTGTGAACCTGATTGAGAGGAGGTAACGCATCTGTGAGATAATCGTTGGTCACTGAAACAGCCACTTTGGAAACGCCATCCACAACGAAGAATCTTCCGTCTGCGAAGATGTTCTTTTCCTCCTTGTCCATGATCTGAAAGATCCAGTTTCCCGAATAATTGAACCGTACAATGTCGTCCTGATCCGGAAAATGATTCGCGTAACGATACGAATAGTACTCAACTCCATTCGGTGATGTACGATAGTCGAGAATGAATGATGTATTGTGTGTTTCGTCCTGGACAAACAAATTCTGATCCGGCACCCAGTCGCGGTTGCAGTGGAGAAACCTGATCCGAAACTGTGGCGGTTCCTTGCCCTGGACGTCAAATTGGATGGTGATGTATTGCGATGAAGCCATCGCATGTCCTGTACTGTCCCGCACAATGACAGGAACGCTATCTTCTCCACTGCCGCCATACACCGAAAGACCGCGGACCTCAAAATCTTGACTGTAGGCCCAGGTGCTCAGCGCCATCAAACTCCATCCTATGGACCGGGTCATTTTTCCCTCCATACTGCATAATGCCTTCCGTCGTTAGGCGGCGCTACCGGCCTGAAGGCCAAATCATATCCTGCAACTTCACGCCGGGATGTTACAATCAAAGCACAAGCGGCTTCTTCATTGTCACTCAAAGGATCAACGGGCCTTTCTGCGTAATATCCTACGATCCCTGGTTGCTCAGCGCAAACAGAACTCACATTCGAAGAATTTGTCCTGAGCCATTCCGCGAGAATCCGAAGCTCCGCGTTCTTTTCAACGGCAGCGGCCATGGACGGCTTGTTCGTGCGTTGATATTCGATCTGGAGATGAACGACCAGCAAACCGGTTATCACAAACAACAGGCTGTACAGCAGTCGCTGCCTGCCGATCCGTTTCAGTATCACTGCAAATCCGGCATACGCATAAACAATGATGAGGGGCAATGCCCCAAGCCAGACCTGACTGTGGTACACGAACGACACCAGGATCACCGTTATTGTAAATGCAACCACTCCCCCATTCGTCCGCAATACTTCAAGCCCCTTTTCTGAAGACTTCATCACGAGGCCCAGTCCTGCAACCCCAAGGAGCGTGAGCAGACCAAGAATCACAGCGGCTATCACGGACATTTGCGGGAGTTCTACGACCCGAAGCATGGTCGGCAGCACTCTGGAACCGCTGCTCCAGGAATACAACACCAATGGAAGAAGCGAACTGCAATATACGATGCAGGCACTAAGGACGACTTTGACTGCACGACGTTTGTTTACCGAATTGATCCAGATGTCCATCCAAAGCGGGACGAGAAGAACCACGGCCTGCCAAAACACGAGCGTGCAAAGCCCGAAGATGAATGGGGCGGCCACATACTCGTTCCTCAGTATGAAGAACATCCCCGTCAACAACAGGAGAATTGCCATGGCAAGCGCAGAGCCAGACGGAGCGAGTTGCAACATCCATCCTTCCATTCCGAATACCAGAGAAACGCAGAAGGCCATCAACCGATCGCCAAGAACCTCAGTGGCAACAAGATACGCCACAAGAATCGCAGCGGACGAGAACACCAGGCTGAGCACCTTTGAAGCAAGCAATTGATCCACACCGAGCGACCCACCGATCATCAGAAGGAACTGCCACAAAGGACTGGGGAACCCTTCGGAAACCGAAGTAGCATCTCTTGCAGCACCCAGCAGTTGGAATGTGCTGTCGGAGGTATACGAAAAACCGAGCGAAGCAGTGAGATAGAAAATACCCACGACAACCGGCAGTCCGTAGCGGGTCACCGTAATGACAAAGGACTGCTGTTCGTCACTCATCAGTCAACTGGTCAGTTGATATGGGACTCGAACCATCTGTGCATTTCGGTTACGTCGTGGAAGACATAATCAGCACCCGCATTCAGCACACGGTCACGATCGTATGAATCCCAGAGCACTGCCGCGACCTTCACTCCCGCCCCGCGCGATGCTTTCACATCACCCACGCTGTCACCGACCATCAGCACGTCGTCTGGGCGAAGGGAAAACCGTTCGATGACCCTCGTGATCCCTTCATGGTGAGGCTTGTGGTTGACAACATCAGACCCTGAGACAACAAGGTCGAAATATCCAGCAATCTTCAGCGCCTCCAGGGTGATAGTCGCTGTGCGTTTCCCTTTCCCGGTGAAGATCGCAAGCTTCATTCCGCGACCCTTGAGAAATCGCAACAGGTCCTCAATGCCGGCATGCAACGACGCAAGCCGGCTGTGGTTCGTTTGATAATAGGAGCAAAGATCGTCCATCGCCTTATCCACGGCGTCTGGACCAACAACCCTGCACAGTCCACCTTCCTCGGGAGGTCCGAATAGCGCTATGATCTCTCCGGGGGAGAGCCTTTTCCCAGCATACTTCTCGGCAACATAATTGAAGCTTTCGAAAATCAATTCGTTTGTTTTCGTCAGCGTTCCGTCCATATCGAAGATGACGCATGAGACTTGAGTTGCATTCTTCATGATTCCGGAAATCCTTGTTGTCTTGTGAAAATATAACCATAATCGCCCCGACATTCAACGAACACGTCGCAGCCATTCTTGCAATTCCCGGACCTTCTTGATACCTTGAAACGCCTTATGAGCCCACCGCACCTCGACAAGTACATCGTACTCAAGCGAAACGAAGAGCGCCGCATCAATGCCGGTCATCCATGGGTCTTCAGCAATGAAGTCCAGGAGATCAGGGGCGCGCCGTCTATCGGCGATGTTGTGGAACTCCGCGCATCGGGCGGGCTCTCGCTCGGGATCGGGTTCTTCAATCCGCATTCACTTATTGCGTTCCGGATGCTCTCACGGGTTATCGAGGAGATTGACTACGGTTTCTTTGAGCGTCGCATCATTACAGCACTCGACCTGAGAAGAAAGCTCTATCCCACGAGCGAGTCGTTCCGGCTTATCCACGGTGAAGGAGATTTTCTTCCCGGCCTGATCGTCGACAAGTATGGTGATGTGCTTTCGATTCAAGCATTCGCATTCGGGATGGATTCGCGTTTGTCCATCATCTGTGACGCTCTTCAGACGGTATTGCAACCACGCGGCATTGTCGAACGTAACGAGTCGCCTCTGCGTACACTTGAGAAACTGGACATGCGAAAAGGCATTCTGCGCGGAACGTGTTCGTCGCTCATCATCACCGAGCACAACCTCAGGTATGAAGTTGATCCCCTGCAAGGCCAGAAAACAGGATTCTTCTTCGACCAGCGTGCAAACCGGCTGGCCATCAGGCAATTCGCGCAATCAGCCAACGTGCTGGATTGTTTTTGCAACGACGGAGGATTTGCACTCAATGCGGCAGCCGCAGGGGCGGCAACTGTCCGGGGGGTCGATGCATCCGAGGACGCGGTCTCCCGGGCCCGCCACAATGCCTCTCTGAATGGCCTGGAGACTGTACATTTCGAGCGTGGTGATGTCTTCGACAAGCTGGAAGAGTTCGACACGGCAGGAACGCAATTCGATGTCGCAGTTCTCGATCCTCCTTCATTCACAAAGAACAAGAAGAGCGTGACGACTGCAAGGAAGGGGTATAAGGATCTCCATACAAAGACGTTCCGGGTGCTCCGGAAAGGAGGAATTCTGCTGACGTCCTCCTGTTCACATCACATTGAACCTGAAGTATTTCTCGACCTCGTCGACGAGTCAGCAAGAAAATCGGGACGAGCCCTCCAGTTACTTGATTGGCGTGGCGCCGCTTCGGATCATCCGACTTTGCCAAACGTGCCGGAAACACGCTACCTGAAGTTCGGGGTCTTCCGTTGCTTTTGAAATTGAAAGCGCATATCTTGCTTTGTGAACCGGAGGTTATTCAAGAACGGAGGGAAGAACCGATGAAGGGATTGATGAATGGGCGTGTACATGGAGTTCTGGGAATTCTCCTCTTCTCCATGATTGGATTCGCGGGAGCACAAACCTCCACTGGAACGATGAGCGGTCAAATCTTCGCCCCTCCTGTCGCCGACTCATCCCGCGATATCACTCCCCCTGCCGAGACCTTCCGCAACGCCTGGGGAGTTGACATCCTCATCTCTAACGGCGGATTCGGGCTGGGAGCTTTTTACAGACGTGAATTCAGCGAAGAATGGTTCGGGTTCACGTCAATCTCGGTATCGGAATCGAAGGATGACCGTGAGGTTGAACAGTTCGATATCTATACGAACACTTCGTACGTGCCCGGCAAACTCAACCGCTTCCTCGTTATCCCGTTGACATTCGGCGTCCAGCACCGCATGTTCAAAGACGACATCACCGATAATTTCCGACCGTACATCAATGCAGGTGCTGGTCCGACAATGATTTATGTTACACCGTTCACTGACATCACGCAAACGGTGGATGGAGTCGTGTTTCAGCAGGTTGAATTCTTCAAAGCCCTCGGACGTGGACAGCCTCACTACACGCTCGGCGGGTTTATTGGATTCGGGGCAAATTTCGGAACGGAGAAGTCGAACCTGTTCGGCGTGAATTTCAGATACTACTTCACATACCTCTTCGGTAACGGTATCCCATCGTTATACAACCTCAGCACAGGTGCTATTGCTGCCACAAAAAAGGACTTCGGAGGGTTCTTTATCACCTTGAACGTCGGGATGGCCTATTAGTGGCGAAAGGCATCGGCACACACGCAGGACCTCCCCTAAATCCATTGTGGCACCAATGCCTTTCTAGTGTTTCGACGGGTCTAATATAAACGAATCGTCCGGCGCGTGCGGTGATAAGAGTCACCCAGGTCACCTATCTATCTGATCTTCAGATACGGACGAAGGAACCTTCCTGTATGCGAGGCCGGATTCGCTGAGATTTCTTCGGGGGAGCCTGTCCCTACAATCTGACCACCTTCCTCACCCGCTTCAGGGCCCAGATCGATGATGTAGTCCGCGCACTTGATTACGTCCAAATTGTGTTCAATAATCACCACCGAGTTACCGGCTTCGATCAGCGCGTCAAAACATGCAATCAGCTTTGCAATATCGTCGAAGTGTAAACCTGTCGTCGGCTCATCGAACACAAACAGCGTATGGCCAGCCTCCGGGGAGACGAGATGTGCGGCAAGCTTTATTCGCTGCGCCTCGCCGCCCGATAGCGACGTGGCTGATTGCCCGAGTCTGATGTAACCGAGACCGACATCGTCGAGCACCTTTAGCTTGTTTGCCACTTTCATGCTTCCTGCGCTGGCGCGGAAAAATTGCATCGCTTCCGTCACTGTCATCTGTAGCACATCATCGACATTCTTCCCGCGGTACTGGATATCGAGCACTTCCTGTTTGTATCGTTTGCCCTTGCAGACATCACACGGCAGATACAGGTCGGCGAGAAACTGCATTTCCACTCTGATCGTGCCGTCACCTTCGCACGCATCGCACCTCCCATTCGGCACGTTGAATGAGAAATGACCGGGAGTCAGCCCGTGCACTTTCGCAGCCTGTGTGGCAGCAAAAAGATTCCTGATAAGATCAAAGACGCCGATGTAGGTCGCAGGATTGGAGCGTGGCGTTCTACCAATCGGCGATTGGTCGACCAGCTCGATGTGGCTGATATACTCGTCACCCTCGATCGAGCGGCAGATACCCTCAGGAACACTGACGTCCCCTTTGCGGCGACGGAGCCCGGCGTACGCAATGTCATTCACCAGTGTGCTCTTCCCGCTTCCACTCACACCGGTGACACATACGAGTGCATGGAGTGGAATTGTGACATCGATGTTCTTGAGATTGTTCTGTGCGGCTCCCCGGATCACGATCGCATGTCCGTTCAACGGTCTCCTGACGGAAGGAACGGGAATCCTCATTCTTCCGGAAAGATACGCCCCTGTCAGTGAACTCGAATGTGAAAGAATCTCGGCTGGTGATCCGTTGAACACCACTTCACCTCCTTCCTCGCCGGCCCTTGGCCCCAGGTCAACGATAACATCACTTGCCTTCATCATGTCTGCGTCGTGCTCGACGACGATCACGGAATTGCCAATATCGCGCAACGCCTTGAGAATACCGATGAATCTCTCGTTGTCCCGTGGGTGCAAGCCTATGCTCGGTTCATCAAGCACATAGAGCGCCCCGACAAGGGCCGATCCGAGAGAGGTCGCAAGGTTAATACGTTGCGATTCACCACCCGACAGCGTGCTTGAAAGCCTGTCGAGCGTAAGGTATCCGATTCCCACTTCATTCAGGTAGTTGAGCCGTTTGTTGATTTCGTTGAGGATGCGTTTGCCAATCTCGTACTCATGGGGGGGGAGATGGAGAGAAGTGAAGAACCCGTGTGCATCCGAAATAGTCATCCTCACCACTTCCGAGATCCTCTTCCCGCTCACCTTCACATTAAGCGCTTCCTTTCGAAGTCGTGATCCTCCACAAGCCGGACACTCAGTATATCCGCGGTACCGGCTCAGAAGAACACGGTAATAGATCTTGTAAGATTTACGTTCCACTGTCTTGAAGAAACCAAGCACACCGTCAAAATCCTCATAGCCGGTCATCACGACCTGACGCTCGCGTGCGGTAAGCTCTACAAATGGAACCTCAGTGCGCAGTTGCGCCTGCCTGGCAATCCTGAGCATCCTCCGTTGGTTCTCGATAAATTTCGGCGTCGTCCACGGTTGGATCGCACCTCCACGCAATGTTCTGGTTCCATCGGGGACCACAAGATTCATATCGATCCCAATGGCCCGACCAAACCCCTGGCATTCAGGACACGCTCCAAACGGATTATTGAATGAGAACAGCCTTGGTGTCGGTTCTTCGTAGGCGATGTGACAGTCAGGACATTCGAAGTTCTGGTTGAACCGCAGCACCTTAGCGGATTCGACAAACTGCACCACGGCTTTTCCCCCTCCCGACGCAAAGGCCGTTTCAATGGAATCGGCAACGCGTGAATTCTCCTCGCCAGATCTGAACACAAGTCGATCCACGAGAACCTGAATATCCGTGCTTTTCTTCTTGGCCGGGACCGCGGATTCATTCAAATCGACAACCACGCCATCGAGCAACAACCGAAAGAAGCCTTCCTTCTTGAGATTCGCGCACGCTTGCTCCAGAGATTCCTTTGGATGGACAGGCAACGGGAATGTCACATAGATCTTGCCGGAGGAATCTCCCAAGGCGGCAAGCTCGTCAACCAGAGCGCTGACGACAGTTTGTACCGAATCCCGAACCACCTGCCGACCGCATTTTTCGCAATAGGTCTTGCCAATCCGCGCAAAGAGGAGGCGGAGATAATCGTAGATCTCTGTGCTTGTGGCAACTGTGGAGCGGGGATTTCGGGTATTCGTTTTCTGCTCGATCGCCATGGCCGGACTGATGCCCTGGATAAGATCCACATCGGGCTTGTCCATGCGCTCGAGGAACTGTCTGGCGTACGAGGAGAGACTTTCGATGTAGCGTCGCTGACCTTCAGCATAAATCGTATCGAACGCGAGGCTGGATTTCCCTGAGCCGCTTACTCCGGTGAACACGATCAGCTTGTTGCGTGGAATCTCAAGACTGATGTTTTTGAGATTGTGGACACGCGCACCGCGGATGACAATTTTGCCCGACCCGTTTCCCGGCATGACAGAAGGTAGTCGTGGATTTTCACTAAATGATCAAATGTAAACCTACTTGAAAAGCGGAGAAAAATCAACTGACGCTCTGGAGAGATGGTTCCGAATCGCTCACGGACCGCGAGAAAAGAAAAAGCCCCGGAGGTCATCCGGGGCTTCTTTCACTCATACCAGATTCCATTTCTCAATGAATCGTGCCACCGATTGTCGCTGTGGCGTTTCCATTATCGGCATTGGTCACCGAGATCGTCAATGTCGCCGGGGTGGCGTAACTTGTGTCGGGTTTGCTGTCACTCACCAGGCACGAGAACTGCGTATTCGCCCCTGGAGGGAGAATGATGTCCTCGCTAAATGTGTAGGATCCGTTGATGCCAAACGCAACATCAGCCTGCACGCCAGTAACCGTCACAGTAATCGTCGTCGGGGCAGATAGTGTATTGCTATAGGGGTCAGACACCTGAAAAGCGATTTGTTGGAAGCCAGCGTTAGGGACATTGAAGGGGCTCGGGTTGATATTCGAAATGGTGGATGCACCGGACCAGAGAATCAAGATGCTATCTTTTACAATGTTGCCATTCCGTCCAATCGTCGAAGCCGTCACATACTGGTACCCATTTCCGTAGACTGTAAACGCATTTGGTCCCACCGGAAACGGATTACCACTGATAAGATCCGCGGTTCCTTCTCCTGATTCGCTTGTCAATGCACTCGCCATAATAACACCCGCTCTCGTCGCAAAGTATACCGCAGTGTTGGTGGCAACAGGATTACTATAGATATCGCCCACAAGAACACTGATTATGTTTCTATTCCCAATCACACCGAGGGTCGGGAAGTTGAGTTTTTCGGGACCGATAGTGAAATGCGCCTGGTCAGCAAACCCGGAATGAATAAGAATCCGTACAGGTTGAGATACTATTGTTCGCCCAGCCACCGCCGCAACAACCTGAACGGCACCCGCGAGGATGCCACTGCTGACCGACGTTGTGACTTTCCCTTGGGCATTTGACACTACTGTAAGCGGAGAAACATATTCGCCTCCACCAAGACCTCCACTCACAGAGAAATTCACCGTTACAGCATGAGCAGCATCGATCGGTAATCCAAGCGAGTCCCGTCACTTCCCACACGAGATAGGACGTTTCGTTTCCCCCAACACCGTACACCGAGATATCCTGAGGGTTTGCACTTACCAGAAAGATGGTTGCGGCAATTCCGCTGCCCGAACCGCCGGTAATTGGCGATCTCGTGCCCATGGCCGCTGTAACAATTGTGACGGTACCCGAGGAAACCTCAATTGTAAACGTCGTGTCCCGGTAGCCCGATTTCTGCAACACAAGGGTCACGGCAATTGTACTGTCCGTGCTGAATGTGAAATTAAAGAGGCCCTGTGCATCAGTAGGCTGAGTTTGTGTTCCGCCGGAAGTTCGTGCAGTCACAGTGACACCTGCAAGCGGCCCACCAGTCGCTGCGTCTGTCACAGATCCGTTAATAACACCGCTGCCGGGAGGGGCAGTCTGTGAATCATTCTTGCATGCATAGAACACAGTAGCAAGTCCCACGGTAATCATCAACATCATGATTGCTTTGCTCATGCGTCTTCCTCTTGGGTTTTGGGCATTCATATGTCGAACTTATTGATCTCCACCACCGCCGCGGACATGTTGCGCCTCCCGTTCTCTCTCCTCACTCCATCGCTCATAGAGGCCATCTGCCTTCACCTTCTGGGTGATGCGTTCCTGCAGCGTCGGAACCAAGTCCGCCTTCAGCAAGATAATCAACTCCTTTTTTGTGACCTGTTCCTTGTCATACCCGAAGAGGTACCGAAGACCGAAAACGTACCACGGGAGATCCTTGAGGAACGGGATACCCGTTCGGATATTACTAGTTTCAGTGTTGTAGAGCCCTCCAATGATGGTTTCCTCCCCATCAAGGAGCAGGACGTTGGTATTCGCCTGTGATTTGTTAATAATGGTGCTCACTGTCCCAGGATTTACCGAGCTCCGTTCAACCTGAACAACCATATGCACGAAGTTGACGCCCTGTTCCGTGATCACCTGAGGGGTGACGTTAACGATGGTGCCGGCGCTGTAGAATTTGTCGATAAGATTCCCGGCAAAGTCCCGCTCCTTGATGGAGAAGTCCTGCCCAACCTGAATGCGGCCAGCCTCTCCCGACCTGACATTAATGGATGGACTTGAAATAATCTCCCCGAGGTCATAGTCCGAGAAAAACTGTACGAGGAAATCAAGGTTGGCGAAACTTACTTTGGGAGTAACCTGCGTCTTAAAGATAGTGCTTGACACTCTGTCGGCACCGGTGAAGGATGCGTCCACCGTATAGTCCTTCGTGCTCTTCATAAAGTTCCAGTTGATACCCACTTCGTCCAGCTTTGCAAGGTTGACCTCAAAGAAGACGACCGAGATCTTGATCTCACGGCTTTTGAAGTTCACAACCTCTTTCTGGATTCCTGTCGTCCCGCCCGTCGCCCCGGTCTTGCCACCTTCTCCGCCGCTCCCTGTCAGTTGTATGTACGTCTCGTATTCAGTGTACCAGATGTCGCTCTTTCTGCAAATGGTCTCAAGCGCATCGCGCCATTGCATGCCCTGAATATCAACGCTGATCGGCATCGTGCGATGTTCGGTGTCGATGATGATTTTGCCGATGAACTTCTTGCTCACCTCGCTGATGGCCGCAATTGCTTTGTCCATCGTCGTCGTCGGAGCGATTGACACAAGTTCCTCGGGGGATGTATACTCCCTTAGTGCACGCCGTTCAGCAGGGGCTTCCTGGCTGAGTCCAATGGCAATGCCTGCAACAAGCAGAGTAATCAGGATAACGAATCGTTGTGCGTTCATACTCTCCTCGGACCTATTTTTGAACAACTGGTTGTTGTTGTTGAGGCTGAACTCCATAGCGGATCTTGAGTTCAACTTTTTCGATAATGCCGCCCTTGTTCAGTGTACACTCGATGCGGCCGTCGTCAGGAACAATCTTCGTGACATATCCAAGATACACCTCATCACCTTCCTCAAGTGTCCTGATGGTGTTGGTTTGATCCAGAACGAATGCCTTGCCTGGTATGACGGCCTTGAGATCGGACCGCTCAATCTCCACCAGTGATCGGAGGTTCGGTGCAATCCCACTTGAGATGACAGGTCCAAACGGATCCACCACGAGCTGGTTCGGCGTAATCGTCCGCTCACCCGGTGCGCTCGCCAGTTCTGCAACCGAAGAGAAATACGCGTAGACCACCATCTCGAATGTCACAAGGATATGTCCCTCTTCGTTATCCTTCGGGGCAATTTCCAGACCCTTCACATTCATTGTGTGAATTTTGTAGAGCTTGCGGCCATTCTCCAGATACCAGACAAACCGATAGAAATTCTCAAAGGGGGCTTCCCCCTTCAGATTGTACACGTTGTATCCATAGTTCCCTTTGTGCTCAACATTCTGGTACAGCATATCGAGTTTCACGTAGCCGCTGAGATCTATCAACCTGCTGAGGTAGGCGTATGTTTGTGAGGTCACATCAACCGGGGGTATGTCCTTGTTGCGGTTCTCCCACCTCTTTTTTGTGTCGCTCAGTGTTGCGCTGAGTTCATTGAACTGGTTCACCAGATTGGGTGTGTTCTGGAGTTGCGCATCGATACCTTGAACCTCTTTCTCGATCTTGTTTGCCTTGCTCGGAAGGTTGAAGCCGCGGATATAGACACCCACCCCCAGCGTCAGGAAAAGGAGGATGCCGAGCACGATGCTATTTCGGATTTTATATGACAAGGCGTTGCTCCTTCATTCGATGTCGTTGATTATTGTCCCACCGTCGCGGTGGGTACCTCAATTCTGTACTTGTAGACAGTCTGCTCGCGAATCGCCTGCACATTTACTTCTTTCAACACTGAATTGTCGAACAACGTCGCCAGTCGTGGGATACGGGTTCGGTACACCGTGAACCCATTCAATGCGATCGGACCTTCAGGTGCCGAGGAGAAGTCCGTAACCCAGATGGAGTTCAAGTCCTCAACACCATGACTCAACTGGGTGAATGTCTTGCTCCATCGTTCGCTACCCGGAACCAGGGTATCGTAAAGGGCAAGCGAGTTCTGGAATCGCCCAATCTGCTCCTGCAGACCGTTGATGGAGTTCTGCAGCGTCTCATTCTCCGCAAGTTGACTTCGCTTACGCTCGAGGAGATCCTGAAGATCGGCAATGCTCTTATTCTTCTGGACGATGGAGTATGTAAAGAAGAATGTGGAGGCAAACAGCAACACTAATAGTGCAACGCCATGCCATGCAAGTTTGAAGACCCGTTGACCTTCTCGAACAATGTCGGGCAGCAGGTTAACGGCATAGAGGCGAGGGTGAGTCGGTTGCAGCACCTTCCAGGCGGCACCGATTGCCACAGCATATTCTGAGATCGCTTCCTGCTGATCCGCCGGCAGCGGGCTCGAGTCGAGCTGTGGCGCAAGCAGATAGTCGACATCCTGATCGGGCAGCTGCTGGGTCAGGAACTCCTTGAAGTTGATGCGTCGCGATTCGCCCGCAAGGATGATCTTGCTGATGCGTTGAATACCGAGGTTGTCCTGTTCCAGCAAAAGACGGCTGTAGACGGTGTTCTGAAGATTCGGCGAATCGTACCCTTCGCCGAGGATGGGAGCAAACTGATAGAACTGACCCCCACGCATAAAAATGAGGCGCGTAAACTCTGAACCCACATAGATCACGACCGACACCTCTCCGGGCTGGAGGTCGTAGTTCAGTCGCACCATATTCATCAGTGAAATATCGGCACTATCAATGGCCGGGATGCGGGGGAGTCTCCGACCGATGAAGCCCTTGATGCTCTCCAATGAATTGATGAGGCTGAGGCCATCCTCCCTGATGACGCAGAGAAGATTCCCTTCTTCGGTCTTTATCGAGTCAACTGCATCGTGTGCAGGCTGGAACGAGCGTATGTTCCTCAGCTCGTCAAGGACGTGCTCCTTGAGCTTCTTCCCCTTGAACCCCATGTCGCTTTCGAGGACATGGTAGTAAATTGCCGGTTCGGCAATACTGTACGTGAGTGCGTACTTGCTCGTGGGATACTGTGCCAGGAGACCGAGAAGGACGGCGTTGTTGTCTTCAGATTGTCCTTCCACAGCCGGTTCGGCAGTGGTAACGGGAAGCGTAAACGCGTCGGCACCCTCAACACCTACACCAACCTCAACGTTCTTTCGCTCTTCGAGTTTCGAAACTAGTGTTGCCGATCGAAGCTCTTGAACCGTGACGCGTTTTCCTTTGACACTCAAATGGGCAAGCTTGACGTCCAAGCCGTCAACAAAGATGCCAAGGACTGTCTTGCCCGGTCCTTTCATCGAAGCCATAGGGGAGCTACCTGTGTTGTTCGAGATAGTTTACTGACTGACTCCTAATCGTTCAGCATTAGTCTCCAACTGCCGTGAGATTCATGATTTGCTGGAAGCGACGCTTGTTGTTCGCGTTGATCATTGCATTCTCCAGCGATATCTTCTTCTGCAAATACAAACGCTTCAGGTCCTGCTCAAGCGTAATCATGCCGATGTCTCCTGACTCAGCCATCATCTGGTAAATTTCCCCGGTGTTATTGTTCTTGATAGCAGCACGGGTAGATGGTGTCATGACCATAACCTCTTTTGAAAGAACAAGTCGCCCGTCAAGACTTGGCACGAGCTTCTGCGACATGACACAGGTGAGTGTGTCGGCCAGTCTAAACCTGACGCGTTCCTGCTCAATCGGTGGCACTTCTCCGATGATTCTGTCGATTGTCTCGACTGCCGAGGCAGTGTGCAGTGTCGAAAACACCTTATGACCGCTATCCGTGATTTCCAGGGCAGTCATGATGGTGTCAGGATCGCGCATTTCACCAATGATGATAATGTCGGGATCCTGGCGCAGAGATTGAATGGCACCTTCTTTGAATGAAAGCACGTCGCGGCCAACCTCTCTGTGTCTGATAATACATCGATCGGGCTTATGTACATACTCAATCGGGGACGCAATGATAACAACGTGCGCGTCAACCGTGTGGTTGTTTGCATCAACGATGCTATCGAGTGTCGTGCTTTTCCCCGATCCGGTAATACCGGTAACCAAAGTCAACCCCTGTGTGGTGTGGGCAAGGCTTAAGACGCGCGTGACGTTCGGATGAAGCTCCAGCCCTTTGTACGGACGTACGATGGCATTAATAGCGCGCATGTTCATTGCGAGCTGGTCAAGGTCGAAATATGCGTCGGCGCGGTATCTATACATCTTCTCATCTTCAATGATCGAATATGAGAAGTCAAGGTTTCTGTTCTCATAGAGGAACAGTCGCTGCCGCTCGATCAGAATGCTCTGAATCAGAACATTAAACTCGTCGTATGTGAACTGACCAAGCTCCTTGTCAGGCTTCTTATCGCCATACACCCGGTACCACATGTTTCCGCCGCAACCATATCCCCCAAGATCGATATCGGACGCGTTGATCCTCGCCATGCGCAACAGATAACTGTCCATCAACTTCCTCAATGCTGTCCGCTCGGCAGGAGACTGCTTGGCAACAAGATCACCAATCAGCATCTGACGCTCGAGCCCTTGTCCGGTCTCCGGAATGGACGATGCAATCTCGCGCAGGGTTTTTATGGCAGTTTCAATCATGATACTCTTCTTATGTCACTTGGCGATAGTCTTTCGACCACTTACAATCTGACCGGGGTCACAATTTGCCCCTGTGAATATATCCATTGACCCAAGTAATGTCAACGAATTTCTTGGGTTATTCCGCCAGGTTGGACGTTTTGGCTCATGGAACAGCCCGTAGTTGCCATTTCTTACCGACTTGCGGGTCATTTTTCCCACCATGATACGAGTTCGTACTTGTTAGCAAACGGGAATGCAGGCGGAGACTGCATAAGGAACCTCGAATCGTACCTAAAAGACTTGAGGAACCCATGAGTCAGCACACCACCGCTTATTACCCCAAATGAAGTAGAAGCGTTCATTACCGCGCCCCCAAACAAATTCAAACGTCCACTCAATGGGATGGTGCTGTAATTCTCCGCTGCAAATACGCCGTTCTGACAATAGATGGCCGCTTCAATATTGGACTGCGAAGTCGAATTTCTCGAAATGCCGGTGGTAGCCACATAGGTCATTCTCTCTGATACGAGACCCATCATGTCGGTCGAGTTTGGATTTGCCCTTGGATCCGTTGCGGCCACCAGATCACCCTGAACCCATACGTTGCCTTTGAGAGCTCCGGACGAGCTTCCCGTTCTGGCCCCCACGGTCACTTGCCCCTTGTAGGCTCCACTAACCCTTACATCAATGTCTGTCACCATGATGACGCCATTGGGTGCAAGAGAATTCACTGTAGCGTAAGTGGTATCTCGGACCGCACCAGTATTCCATGGGATCATCACTCGTACCCTTCCATCGGAGGCGAACGTCAGCCCCACATCCTGGCTGCCTGTTGATGCGCCCGTGAACAGTTTTCCCCCAGATGCCGCAATATTTTGGAGCTCATCGAGCCTTGCGACGGGTCTGTCCACCGTTACTCCCCATTCATACCCCGCGTTGTACACTGGTTGCGCACCGGCGGCGAGATGCGGTGCGGTTGCAGCAGTTACTTTGTCGTCGAAGTATGGGGTGCCGCTAAAATTCCAGGATCCATTCGTATGTGCCGGTCCAAAAATTGAGTCTCCTGTCACTTTCCACATGCTACCGCCGGAAACCGAGTTGCTTGAGGTGGACATGTAACCGTTTGTCTCGCTCCCCGAGAAGTATCCATACTTCGAGAATGGAGTATGCCGGAAGTACGCAATCACGGTATCACGGATGATGTTGTGGTTGGCAATGTTGTCAAAGAGATTGATGACGGATGCAGCCGTGATTCTCTTGTCGCCACGCGAGTTTACACTATCGACAGTAAAGGAATATTTGCCGCCGCCAAAGGAATCATTGCGGGCTGCCATATATGTAAAGTCACGGAGCAGCATCTGTGTCCCAATGTTTGCTCCGGTCACGGCAATATTGTGTGCCATTGTACGGCCGTAATACTCCGAGAACGAATCCATGGAGTCTGTCCCCGACCGATTGATGTTCAGGAGCGCATACGCAACGATGGCGCTCAGACCCAATACGTAGATGATGCTAGCCTTTCCCATGCCGCCTCCCGCTTAGACTCATTCGTCACAATTTCTCATCGAGTGCTTCCCTGCGTCATCCGTGCCGCTTGATGTTTCGCGATGCCAGCCGTGTCTGACGCCAGAATGAAGCCGCATTAACCATCTTGTCCGTCCCTTGAACCTGGTCTGCCACCTGATATGGACTTTCAACCTTAAGAGTCGTCTCGATGATCCAGATCCTGCTCAGCAGGGCGGCCGGGACTGGATAGGTTGTGCTGACAAGGGCTCCATCAACATCGCGATACTCCATACTGAACTCAGTAACGCCCAGACCTGGCGCGGCAATTGCCGGCTCCCCGCTGACCTGTCTGAACAATGCTCGAATCCTGGGATTCGGCATGGTCACCATCGGCGGACCAGCCCACCAATCAACGGTGTCGACGAGGCCATTGTTGTTCATATCCGCAAGAAAGCGCAACCTGGTGCTGTCGGCAAAAAGGATGCTCATTTTCGGGTCGACAACACCATACCCTATTTTCCGGAAGTCATATTCGATAGATTGTACTATATCGACAAGCGATTCCTGTACATTCAGATCTGCGTTTGCTGCATCGGCGGTGGCGGCAATTCCCGAGTTAAGTCGCAACCCGATAATAAGCACAAAAGCTCCAAGCACCGCTGAACCAACAAGATCAAGAATGACTGACATCGGTTCTCCCTCTCTGGACGCGTCAATTCCAGTAGCTCATGACTGCAGGATACACGAGAGTATTATTGAGCGAATCCTGCAGTTGCTGTGCGGCAGAGCCGACATGGGGAAACGAGCTAGTGACCGTGACCGTTATCTTTTTGTGCCATGTGCAGATGGAGGATACGCCATTCAGCGCGGATGGATCGACATAGTTCACTTTGACCCGAACGAGGTACTTGTTGCGAATCCCTGGCACTATAAACTCAAAATCCGAACCTGGAGTACGCGTGGTATCCGCCGGATTATCGCTCTTGTACACCAAGAAGAGATTGTTAAAATCATCAAAATCATTAAAGGACTTCGTCCCCGGAACTGTCGCCCTATACGACTCGAGCACCGAGTGCCCCAGGCTCCCCGGAGGTGTAAGTTGGGACAGCGAATCAACGGGTCCACTGCTTGTATCTCCAATTGCCGCATCAAACATGGTTCCCATCGCCTCTTCGACAATCGATGTCGCAAGTGACACAGCGGTTACTCCAACCTCACTGTTATTCTGGATCTGATTCGACTGCATTACGTTGGAATTGCTGCTCAGCGTGAGGACTCCGAGAAGTCCGAGAGCCGCTATAACAAGAAGCATCTGTCCCAAGTTCATTTCTTCCTCGCCTCACTTGATGGTCACCCGCGTTTCAAACTGATTCCTGTCAGTCATCGGTCGTCGCGGCTGCGATTTCCTCAAGGGTCGTCTGGCCGTCTTTCAATCGTTCGATACCAGACCTGCGCAGAGTCCACATGCCGTCTTTCATGGCCTGCTTCCTGAGCGATTCTTCATCGACATCAGATCCAGATTTCATGATGAGATGTCGTATTTCCCGTGTAAAATAGAGCGCCTCGTGAATGGCAGCCCTCCCTTTGTAACCCCCACTACATTTCTCACAGCCCACAGCTTCGTAAAAGGTGTGCGTATCGAGATCCTCCTCGGTAAGCCCGAACTTCAGGTAGATATCGCGATCCAGTTCATCTTTCGGGATCTCACGCCTGCAATCTCCGCAGAGCGTTCTGATCAAACGCTGGGCGACGATGATATTGATGGCGTATGCAATCAGGAATGGCTCAATCCCCATCTTGTATAATCTCGAAACGGCGCTCGGCGCATCGTTTGTATGAAGAGTGGAGAATGTCAGATGTCCTGTATTTGCCAGCTTGATGGCGATCTCTGCGGTTGCTTTGTCACGCATCTCGCCAACAAGAACGATGTCGGGATCGTGACGGAGAATCCCGCGGATCGCAAGATCAAAATTCATCTTGGGACCGATCTTCAATTGCCTGGCGCCTCTGATAATGTACTCCACCGGCTCTTCCACCGTTAGCACATTCACGGTCGGATCAATCACCTGGTGCAGCGCCGCGACCAGCGTTGTACTCTTACCGCAACCTGTCGGACCGGTCAGAATGATAATACCCTGTGGTTTGGCGATCGCTTTGTAGAAGAACTCTCTTGCCGGACCTTGAAGCCCGAGTTTCTCCAGATCAGTAATTACCTTCCTGTCATCCAGAACTCGGATGACGATACTTTCGAACTTGTGCTTGAACTCGACTCCCACAATTGGCATGATGGACACACGGAAGCGAATCATGTGGTCATCGATGAGCCTCTGGATAAATCCGTCCTGGGACATCTCCCGCTCAAACCGGTCGACGTTCTTTGACCGATCCTTGACCACGGCCGCAACCGCCTCAGGCATGGTGTTTTCTTGAATGTGCCACAGCTTCAGATTCCCGTCTGTCCGGAACCAGAACTCCGTTCTGTTTCCCTCTTTTGCAATGATATGGACGTCGCTCGATCCCTGCCGCACTGCCTCGACAAGAGCACCTTCCACGAGATTGACCAGGGCACTCTTGCTGATTTCAGCTTCGAGGGCTTCTTCGTCGACGGCACCCTCATCTTCCTTGACCTCGAGACCGACCTGGGAATCCTCAAGAAGCTTGAGGAATTCATTCTCGGGCGGAACCACCTGCTCGATCAGGCTTTGAATGTCCTTGACCCTGCAATAGGCAACCTCGTACTTCTTCACCCCGAAGTTCCGCGCAACAAGCGGGATGCGGCGATCGGTTGGGTCCGCGGCAATAATGATAAGTTTGTCACTCTGCTTTTCGTCGAAGCGTAAAGGAAGAATCCGCGCTTGCATCAGCATCGAACGCGCATGCTCAGGCAGCGGATCAACGAACTTCTTTATGAAATCAATGCGGGGTTTGTCGATTTGTTCATCGGCGAGGAAGATCTCGCGGAATGCATAGAGGTTGGCTACTTCGCGAAATACCGCATCGTGGTCGGCGTTGAAATCGTGAACAAGGATCTGACCGAGATTGCGGCGGTTCTTTTTCCCCTCAGAGTCCTTGACTTTGAGCGATTTTTCGAGCGTCTCGTAGTCAATGACCCCCTTCTTGAGGAGCGCGAATCCTATTTTGTCGGTGATATCGACTTGTGCCATCGTTGCGTCCGGTTTTTTTTCAGGGGGATAGACACATCGTTACGTGATGGCACGTTCATGTTGCTGTGTGACCACGACCTGCCCAATAGCCGGGTTCTTCGGCCTGATGGTTGCCGTCTCAGAGGAGACAATAGTCAACGCAGTCAGCACTACCATAATGACCATGGAGATGATCACCTGAATGTAGTCGATCGCGTTCCTCATTTTATATGAGGTCTCTTTCTCATAGTACTCAGCAAGCTGGAATGCGGTGTGCTTCACCGTACCGGTTTCGGCACCCGAATGAAACCTGGAAAGAGCGGTCTTGGTAAAGACGCCTGTCGCTTCGAATGCCTCGGTAATGCCAGCGCCACGTTCGACCATCATCGGCAAGGCGATCGTCTTGATCTGGTGCTCCATATACTTGTTGCCGCAGGCTTCCGCCGCCATGCGTATGACTTCGATATTCTCGCCCGAGCCGCTATAAAGTGCATAGAACACCCGACAAAAGATCTCGATACTGGTCTTATGGAGTAGTTGCCCCATCACGGGAACTCTCCAGATATACTTGTCGAGGACAAACCGGCCCTGCTCGGTTGTGAAATACCGTATTGCGAGAACCAGTGGTATGACCATCGCCAATGTAATCAAGAAAATATGGGCGACAATGAAATCACTAAAGGCAAGAGTTGCCCTCGTCATTGGCGGAAGCTCAATATTGAATCTCCGGAAAAGTCCCGCCGTGGCCGGGAAGATGTATCCGACATAGTAGATCACGGCACCAAACAACACAACGAGAGTCACCAAAGGCATGATGAGCGCGCTCTTCAGATTCTTCTTGAATTCAGCTTGCCGCTCCAGAAATTTCGCGGTGCTATCATAGATCTCAGCCATATTTCCGCTTTTCGAAGCGAGGCCAAGCATGTGTGCCGTGAATCGGCCAAGTACAGCCTCGTGTTTGATAAACGCACGCTCACTATCCTTCCCCTGCTTCAATTCGGTGTTGATATCCTTGATGGCTTCCCGCAGAGATCGGTTCTGAATGTCGTTTACGAGAAGCTGCATGATCTCGTTGAACGGCAGTTTCTGACGAATCAGGTCGGCGCTTACACGAACGAATGTCACGACGTCGGTAGCTGGCGGTTTTCCCTTAAAGTTGAGGAGGCGTCTTTGAACGTGGATTACCCGGTAACCCATCTTCTGTAATGCTTCCTGAACCTCCCCCTTTGTGAAGGCCTTCTGCTCACCGGTGATCGGCTTCTCCGTACCCCGTTGCACTTTGTAGACCCATGTGGATCGGGCAACGACGTGCAGAAGCTTGAACTTTCTCTGCCGGGCCATCAACTGTGCTTTTTGCCTGGCAGATCGCGAGGAGTCCGCCTCTAAGATACCCTGGATGGGTTTGCCGGTTGGGGTCACACCTTCGATTCTGAATTCCGCCATGATAACATCCTTTGAGTTTGGGGTTAACCTCTGCCGCTCGTTTGTACAGGCCTTGAAATCAGCTAAAGGGTTCCCCCCTGTTGGACCCACTTTTCGTCTTACTAGATCCCCCACCTAGCAAAACAAGCAGCCCAACAAGGGGAGTCACCCAGTGTACCAGTCTCTGATCCAATCCTTCACAAGCGTGTCGAAACACCATCGCTTAGCTTTCGCTACCACCTTTCTTGATGCTCTCAGTGTTGCTCTATATGAAACCCTAATTGTTGGTTACAAGCACAATGCTATCTGCCATTACCGTCATCGTCAGCTTTACAAGTGTTGCTCCGTCGTTACCGAGCTCAGTACCTGTGCCGGTGATGGTAATCGCGGATGTCGCCGAGGGAACCGGATCCGGACTGAGGACGCATGTCCCGTCCGCGGTCATGGGTTTTGTCGTCAGCTTGGCGAGAGTAAGGCCCTTGAATGAGTTGCCTCCACCGCCGAAGTTATCCGGGCGCCGAAAATATTTCTGAGCCGACGCAGCAAGTTGAACAAGATCATTCGAGAGGGAGTCCCTGTTTGTAGCCGCTGCCTGGTCTCGAAACATGAACAACCCGACAGCAATCATGATTGCGACGATGATGACCCCAACGACGATGAGTAACAACTGTTGCGTTCCCATACGATTGCTCTGTCCTTAGTTAAAAAAAAGGGCCTTCGGAATCCGAAAGCCCCGTTCGAACAAATGCGAATCAGTTGTTAAAGACTACTGTAGTGCTGTCTGCGTATACAGTCATGTCAATCGAGAGCGGTGCACCATTAGTCCCCTTCTCGGTTCCCTGGCCGTGCAGAACGATACTCGTTGATCCAAGAGTCGGAAGTGAGTATGTACCATTCGCGTTGGTTGCCTTCGCTGTCAACTGAGACAGTGCGGTAAGTGTAGCGAATGAACCTTGTCCACCACCGAGAGCCGTTGGACGACGATAGTACTGCTGTGCACGTGACGCCAGGTTGACGAGATCATTCGTCACGGCATCCTTGTTTGCCGACACTGCGTTGTCAGCAAACATTGTGATGCCCACCGCCACTGCGATGCCAACCACGATGACGCCGAGGATGATTAACAAAAGCTGTTGCTGTCCCATTTTACTTCTCCTCTATTGGTGAACGTGTTGTGAATTGTTGTTTGTTTCCCGATTCCGTTTCGACTACGAGTATTATTGCATTCCGTGTGCCAGAAGCTGCACCTTTACATATTGCCAGAAAACCGGCTTGGTTGTGTCCCTGCTATTCAGTCTGGAAGTAAAATGGAAACAGCCCAAGTCATTTTTGCCGCTACAATACGTAATCAATCGTTCGAAGTGTTCGAGATGATTTCATCGACAGTTGTAGTCCCTTTCTTCACCAACTCCAGACCGGATCGGCGAAGAGTTTGCATACCGTGACGAATTGCAGATTCTCTTACAGCAAGGGTGTCAATGCGCTCTCCGCTTTCGAGGATGAGATCGCGAACCTCCGGGGTGAAGAAGAGCGACTCATGGATGGCAGCCCGGCCTTTGTAGCCGCCGATACAATCAAGACATCCTACAGGTCTGTACACTGTCAGGGCATCTGCTTCTTCCTGGGTGAATCCCGCCTTCGCCAAGTAGACATCACTGGGCTTCTCGGCAGGCTTCTTGCATCGATCGCAAAGCCTGCGGACCAACCTCTGTGCGACTACAATATTCATCGCTTGGGCAATCAGGAACGGCTCGACCCCAACTTTGAACAACCGTGAGATTGTGCTCGGGGCATCGTTGGTGTGGAGCGTGGAGAACACAAGATGGCCAGTGTTGGCCAGCTTGATGGCAATATCGGCCGTGATCCTGTCGCGGATCTCGCCCACCATGATGATATCAGGATCGTGTCTGAGAATCGCACGGAGGGCGTCCTCGAAACTCAGCTTGTGGTTCAATTTCACCTGACGTGCACCTTCCAGAAGGTACTCTACCGGGTCTTCAACTGAGATGGTATTCAGGGCGGGAGTCATTACTGCCCGCAGCGCGGCAACAAGCGTCGTGCTCTTTCCACTTCCCGTTGGGCCGGTCAGGATGATCATTCCATTAGGTTGGGCAATGGCTTCCCTGAACATCTCAAGCGAGTACGAGTCGAACCCGATCGTCTCAAGCGACACCGATGCATCTGCATCCTTGAGAATTCGGATAACCACCGACTCAAACTTCCCGCCGAGCTCACGAGAGATAATTGGAAGAATTGAGATCCTGAATCGAATCACCTGGTTGTCGATCACCTTCTGGGCCGATCCATCCTGCGCGGCCATCCTCTCGAAACGATCAAGGTTAAGCCCGCGGCCTTTCACCACAGCAATAACCGCTTCTGCCCTTGCATCTTCAATAGTGTACCAATCAGTAAGCTCACCATCGATTCGAAAGCTGATTGTGGTCTTCCGTGCTCCGCGCGGAACGAAATGGATATCACTCGCACCCACCCGAACAGCATCGACGAACACATTCTCCACCAATGCAACAAGCTGGCTCCGGTAGATCTCCTTTTCCAGAACGCTGTCCAACTCAGCTTCATCTTCCTCGAAGACCGTGTTCGTCGTGTTCAGACCGTTGATCACCTGCTGCTTGTCAAGCGTGATCTGGCGCCAATGCTCTGCCCAGTCCTTCTCGTTCATGTAGCAGATTTCAAACTTCTTATACGGGAACGAGCGCGCAACCTCATGGATCTCGCGTTCAGACGGATATGGCGTCACAACAAGGATTTTATCCGGCTGATTTTCGGCAATTTCAAAAGGGAGCACCTTGTACTTTTGGGCAAGATGTTGGATTGACTCGGGAAGACCGACAAGCAATTTGTTGACAGCGGCGGGCGGTAACCGTCTCGCATTGCGATCATGAATGTCGATGATCCGAAACGAATAGAACTGCGCAACCTCGTCGTACAGAATCCCGCGAGGTATCCCAAACTCTTCAGAGAGGGTCTCTACAAGACTTCTCCTTCCCTTGCCATTCGCCGAATTCCGACCCGTGGCAACATGCGAAGCAATTACTTCCGTAATGATGTTCCGGTTCAGAAGGTGCTCGATAAATGAGCTCACAAAGGGTCGTGCTTCGACATTCAACGGCACCGCAGCATCAGACAAATGAGAGAATGGCTTCTCTTGGGTTTCCACAATTTCTTTTTCGGGGGGTACGTTTTCCATCAAGGGCACAGCCATCTCCAGATTAATAGAAGATCATTACCGCCGTTCTGATCCCACAGTCTTATGTCTAATATCCAGCTTGATACGTTCAATCAAGCCCACGATGGTCTCGACGGGCGCGGTTTTGCTTACGAAGAAATCAATTGTGGAATCCACCACAACTCTCCGCGTGTGTTCGTCATCATAACCAGAGATGAAGATGAACGGAACATTTGCCGCGTCGGTAAACTCGCGCACGTAGCTATGAAACCTGGATCCGTCGAGGTTCGGCATAAAAACGTCAGAGATAATCAAATCCACCTTTTCTTCCTCAAGGACCTCGCGTGCCTGCTTCCCATCTTCGGCGAGAACCACTTCATAGCCATATTCCTTCAGGAAATCTCCCATGACATCCAGAAACCCCCTGTTATCATCAACTACCAGGATTTTCATCCAAAGCCCTAATCACAATTTCGAAGCCGATTTGGTGCCCTTTTTCATATGTGTTTAGGTACAAAGGTTACGCCAAATGAGAAATGCCTGTTCTGAAGTGTATTGTAGAATAGGGAGTTAGAACAGGATGTAAAAATTACACCATTTCAGCAGAATTAACAGCGGAAGGTGGTGATTGTGTCAAGAAGGTCAGTATCGGTGGGATTTGTGGGCCCTGTAGGACTCGAACCTACGACCAGCAGATTATGAGTCTGCTGCTCTAACCAACTGAGCTAAGGGCCCTGCTACTTCATCGCTTGCTGAGCGCAAGAATACAACGTATCGTTCACGGAAGCTATTCCCAAAAGGATGGGTGGGAAAATACCCTTGAAGCAAAACCCTACCCCAATGTACAAAAGCCGGTCTGCCGAAGCAAGCTGGCTGAAAGGCCAACACCTTGACTAATTCTGAGAAATGCCGTACCTTGTACGTGATAAGATTTGCACACCTGCCAAATGCGGTGCAGGTTCCGGCACCGCTCCCCGAGTTCAAGTCGAATCGCTCTGATTTTAATAGGAGGTAGTCGTATGGCAAGGGGAAAGAGCATTTCCCACTATTGTGGCCGCTGTGAGCGCATCACCAAGATGGAAATGGTGGGATCAGTTGAGAATCAGCCGGAAAGAACGTGGTACCGATGCACGCGGTGCAGACATGCATCACTCGTGGATGTAAACGAGCTGAAAAAGATACAGGAAGAATCAAAGAAGAAACCGGAGAAGGCCGACTGTGCAGAGTATAGCCCGGAAGCCACGTATGCTATTGGTCAGGCAATATTCCATTCTGGATGGGATGATGTTGGCAAGATTATTTCAAAAGAGCGAACATCACGTGGCGAACACTCCATCGTCGTTTCATTCGAGAAACTAGGCGAACGCAGGCTGCTCGAGAGCGTAACCGCCGACCAGGAGTAGAAACAACTCCAGAATCCAGGACCAGTAAAACACTGAGGAGGTGAATAAGCTTTGGTTGGTATAGTAGTTTCTGAGAACGAGCCTATTGATCGCGCACTAAAACGATTCAAGAAGAAGTATGAGCGATCAGGAGTTCTCAAAGAATTCAAGAAGCGCGCCTACTTCACAAAGCCTTCCGTAAAGAAGAGGATGAAGAAGGTGAAGGCTGTCAGAAGAGCGCAGCGAACCCTGGCAGAGCAGAATTGATTGAACCCCAAAGAACCCATCAACAATGGGTTCTTTGGTTTGATACCCGCAGAATTTTCCGCCTTGGCCTAACTTCGGGAGACACATTCTGTATGACCATCCCACCGCGGCCACACCGGGCGTGTCTCCCGGAGGTTCCGCGCGTTCAGGATTGCTGATCCTTTGCCTGCGCCTTTATCTCCTGAACTTCCTTTCTAATTTCTTGGGCCTTCCGCTTCAATTCGTTCATTGCTTTCCTCACCCGTGTTCCTGCAGACTTGTTTCCCTTGTCATAGAACTTTACAAAATCCTTCTCGAACGTTCCGATCAAGTCCTTCAGTTCCTGAAATCTACTCATGTATGCCTCCCTAGAGTTTGGTGAATGTCCGGTTGGAGTTGTTTCTGGATTCAGCCTTTTTGTCTAACCTTTGCACGATGGTACGCCAATCTGAGTCTCTCTACCATGGCTTCCCGCCGATCATAGAGACGCTTCAGCGGACGCGGTTTTCTTTTTCTCATCGCGTACGAAGTTATGATAGGCATGGCAATGGTGGAATCGAGATACGCGACGACAGTATCGGGGAGCCTATCAGGGTCGAGTTTTCCCCAACTGACAGCTTCCGATGGGGTGGCCCCCGACAGTCCTCCTGTGTCCGGGCGCGCATCTGTTACTTGAAGGAAAAAATCGTGCCCCCGTTCCTCTATCTGCAGAACCTCCTGGATCTGAGGTTCTGTTTGCAGCATGAAGTTCTTCGGTGAACCGCCGCCAAAAATCAAAACTCCGCTCCGACCCTTGCCTCTTTTGGCGTCGAGCACAAGCGCGGCGGTTTCGTTCACGTCCAACAACACATCGATCCTGGTCCCAAACCCGGAGAGTTCAGCCTCGGCGATGTTCATCCCTATCGAACTGTCGCCGGGGGAAGATGTGTACACCGGCACGCCACATTTGTACGCGGTCGCAAGAACGCTCGCATCTTTGATCTTTAGTGCTTTCTCTCTTTCCGCAACATAGCGGCCCAGCCGATAATGCAACTCAGCCGTTCCCATCTCCTTTTGAAACTCCTCAAGCCTTATCACGTTGCGAAAGAATTCATCTGTACTCAGCAACACGTCATAATCAAACAGAATGTCGTAGATCCTGATTACTCCCTCTTCTCTAAGAATCCTGTCGTCGAGGAAAGGCGAACCACGATGCAAGGAATGCCCTATCGCAAAATGCGTGTCGTGATAGAGATTTGCACCCGTGCTGACAATCCAGTCAACAAACCCTGATTTGATAAGAGGAACAATGCAGGATCCGCCCAACCCAGCCGGAGTCAGTGCACCTGTCAGACTCATTCCAATGGTCACGTCCGGTTCGAGCATTTTTTCCACAAAGAGCTGGCATGCCTCCCGAAGTCTCCCAGCATTATACGCCTGAAAATACTCGTCGACCAATTTGCACACGTCAATATTCTTTGAAATTGGCGATGGTTGGATCAGTTTGCCACTCAGGAGCTTAGATTTGCGCAATTCAATTCAGGTAAACAATGAAGGATAACAGAGTAATCTTATGCGATTGGAATATACGAATACCGAAAGAAAATGCAAGCAAATTGTGCGAAAAACGATGATATCAGAGGACAATCTGCTGGACTTCCACGGATTTGTTCCATTCGTTTAATCACGAAGCATGAACCATCAAATGTGCTAAAAGCCTTGACTTCGTTATACAATATTCCTATTTTTATTTAGACTAATTCTAAATAAGGAACGAGATGGACAATCAAGCAGCCAGAGAAATCCTCACGAACCACCTCAAGTTAGGTAGGAAGCAAAGGACAACGCCAGAGCGATACGCCATACTTGACGCGATCCTTGAGATTCAAGGACATTTCGACGCTGATTCCTTGTACTATCGACTGGCAGCAAGCGGAGTGAAGGTCTCAAAGGCAACCGTGTACAACACCCTTGACATTCTTCAAGACTGCGGGCTTGTGTCAAAGTATCGATTTGCTGAGAGCACCTCGCGGTACGAGAAGGCCTTTGGTCGCCCTCAACATCACCATTTGATCTGCCTTCAGTGCGGCGACATTATCGAGTTCATCAATGAAAAGCTCGAAGAGATACAGGACACGGTTTGCACTGACAAGAACTTCTCGGCCCAAAGCTCGACCCTCCAGATTTTCGGCACATGCTCAAAATGCAGAAAGAAAGCGTAGAATAATATGAATTCGGTGTTCAGTCTTTCAACCGCTCCAGTAGGAAAGAAATTATCGGTCCGAAACCTGGTACACTCGCGACCTGAAATATGTATGCGGCTCCGGGAGCTGGGATTTTGTGAGAACGCAGTTATCCGGTGCATCTCCCGGCACAACGCATGCTTGATCTGTGAAGTCTGCAATACGCGCATTGGCCTGAACGTCAATGTGGCAAACAATATTTACGTTTCGCGGTTCGAGTAGGAAATGACCGAAGTTGCATTGAGCGCGCTTCGCCCAGGCGACCGTGCCGTGATCAAGCACCTACACACATCAACTCCACATATAAGGCAGAGGCTGATGGAGTTGGGTATGACAAGAGGAGCGTTGGTCGAACTTGTTCGAGTTGCCCCAATGGGGGACCCGATGGAGGTGAAGATCAAGGGGTATCGCCTCTCGCTACGAAAAGTGGAAGCAGAAGCGATAGTGGTAAGGAGAGAGAAGTAGGCATGACAACTGACCTTCACGAATTGCGATTCCGCAATATCGCAGTGATAGGAAACCCAAATGCAGGCAAGACAACCCTCTTCAATGCCCTTACGGGTCTTCGACAGAAGGTCGGAAACTACCCCGGTGTTACAGTGGAGAAGAAAGAAGGGCGGATCGATTTCGAGAATGGGCTCGACGCAACAGTCATCGACCTGCCTGGCACGTACAGCCTCACGGCCAACTCTCCCGACGAACGAATCGCAACAGATGTATTGCTCGGACGAGCCAACCATACTCCCCCACCACAGCTGGTCATTTGCGTTGTAGATGCAAGCAATATTGAACGCAACCTGTATCTCGTCAGTCAGGTCATCGATCGAAATCTTCCTGTTATCGTCGCCCTTAACATGATGGATGTTGCCGCAGGGCAGGGAACAGAAATTGACATCGCCACTCTTGAACGGGAATTGGGAGTAAGGGTAATCCCAACTATAGCCAATAAGGGTACAGGTGTTCAAGAACTCAAGCATGCCATCCTCTTCAACAACATATCCGCCGGACGACTTCGACAGTGGCACCTGCCTGAACCTGTCCAGAAGGAATGCGAAGAGCTTGTTGACATGCTTCAATCGATCGACAAGATGCCTGAGCATGTTGCTTTTCACAATGCAATCTTGCTGTTGACCGGCTCGGGTTCTGATCCGGATCAGGGTGAACACTACTCTCCGGAAATCGTCGAACATGTGCGGAAGGATCATCAGAAGCTTGATTTCCTTGGTTTTGATCGACAGTCGGTTTTTGTCGAATCCAGGTACGAATGGATCAGAGAGGTCTGTGCAAAATCCATCGTCCAGGAGAAGCAGGGCGACACGACTGTGAGCGACAGGATTGACCGGATCGTGACACATAGGGTGTGGGGGTTCATGGTATTCCTCGCGCTGATGGCGGTCATGTTCCAGAGTATCTTCAACTGGGCGAATGCGCCGATGGAACTTATTGGGGGTGCGTTTAATTGGGTCGGACAAGAAGTGACACGTCTGATGCCTCCAGGCGACCTTCGAGAGCTTACCGTAAATGGCGCGCTTGCCGGTGTATCTGCCGTTGTCGCCTTCCTCCCTCAGATTGCGTTCCTCTTTCTTTTTCTTGGACTTCTTGAGGATAGCGGATACATGTCCCGGGCAGCGTTCATTATGGACCGCTTGATGAGCAAGGTGGGGTTGCACGGAAAGTCTTTCATTCCTCTCCTCAGTTCTTTCGCATGTGCGATACCCGGGATCATGGCGACACGAACGATCGAGAATCCGAAGGACCGACTTGCCACAATGCTTGTTGCACCGCTGATGAGCTGCAGCGCACGGCTGCCAGTGTACACATTGTTGATTGCCGCGTTCATTCCCAAGACTATGGTGCTGGGAGTATTTTCGCTTGCAGGGATTACCCTCTTCTCCATGTACTTGCTGGGCCTGCTCACCGCCTTGATGATGGCCTGGTTATTCAAGAAAACGCTCCTCAAAGGCTCCCCTCCCATATTTATCATGGAACTGCCTCCCTACAAGATGCCGTCATTGAAATCCGTTCTCCTGCATATGTGGGAACGTTCACTTCTGTTTTTGAAGAAAGCCGGCACGATTATTCTGGGTGTCTCGATCGTCCTGTGGTTCCTCGCATCGTATCCAAAAATCGAACACACTACGCCTTCCGAACAATTGAAGCACAGTTTCGTCGGCATGGCGGGACAGGTGATCGAACCGTTGATCAAGCCGCTCGGCTTTGACTGGAAAGTCGGCATCGGATTGATCAGTTCGTTGCTCCAAAGAGAGGTTTTCGTGAGCACCATGGGGACCATTTACAATATCCAGAATAGCGACCAATCAGATGGCAGCGTATCACTCAAGGAGCAGATGCGATCCGATCGGGATCCGGCCACTGGAATGCCAACATTCACGGCTCTTACCGCGATCTGCATCATGGTGTACTATGTTCTTGCGATGCAGTGCATGTCCACCGTGGCTGTGATGCGACGGGAAACGAATGGCTGGAAGTGGCCCCTCTTCCAGATCGGATACATGACCTCACTTGCATACGGTGCAACGTTTGTTGTCTATCATGCGGGTCTCATCTTGGGATTCGGCAGATAAGATGGACTGGCAGCAACTCATATCCCTTGCTATCGTCGGCCTTACTCTTGCGCTTCTTATCCGCTACGAAATGAGGAAACATCGGATGGCAAAACAAAGAGCCTGCGGACACGATTGCGATTGCTCATCCGAAGCGCTTGAGAGCATCAAGAAAAGATCCCGGCCAACATTCTTACAGCTGTAAACTGCGGAACACAAAGGATGTGAATGTTCCTTGGAAACATTGAAATGCAATGCCGTTCGTGCGAACGCTCGTGTCCTGAGCCTTCTCACGTTTTGTATGGTCACCTTCGTCAGGGGGAGACTTTTGGCCCTTGAGCCGACTGGGAATTCAGGTTGTAACTCCGTGAAGAAAGAAGTATCTTTAGCTATGTATTGAAGGGAGTTAGACATGGAAGAACAAAAATTGGCAATTTCGGAAACACAGGTCATTGAGGCCCTAAAAGAGTGTTACGATCCCGAGATCCCGGTTAACCTTGTTGACCTTGGCCTGATTTACGATATCAAGATCATTGATGATTGGGTCGGGGTGAAAATGACATTGACGTCCCCGGGTTGTGGCATGAGCGGCATGATTTCGCAGAATGTGCGCAATCGCGTTCTCAAGGTTCCGGGGGTTAAGGACGCCGACGTGAGAATCGTCTGGGATCCCGCGTGGTCACCTACGCGGATGTCGGCCGATGCCCGAAAGAAACTCGGGATGCCTATACAATAAGCCTCAGACAATTCTCGCCTGACAGCGGGAAGGAAGTGAAAAGGCAAGCCCAGCGAGTGGCTTGCCTTTGTGCTTTTCAATCTATTTTCGGGGGCTCAGAAAGTTGCAGTCGTACTGAAAATGGCCCTCCTCTTGATGAACGACCCACCGAAAATCTCGTAATGTTCGCGATCCAATAGATTCGCTACATTAAGACCAAACGCAAAATGGTCATTCAGTTGGTAACTTGCCGCGAGGTTTATAGTAGTGTATGCCAGTATTCTTCCATCGTAGATCCCTGCTGCCCAATCGAACGAAGGAACATACTTCGCTGACAGGCTGATCTGGTATCCGTGGTGATCCCGGTACGTGAAGCCTCCATTGATCTTGTGTTTCGGTGCATTAGGTAGCAGAATGTCACTGGGGCCCTTCTCAAGAATTGTGAAGTCAAAGAACGCGTAGTTAAGGTCCAACATCCAACTATCGGAGATGTAATAGGTGAGCCCGGCTTCAATTCCCTTTTCGTGCACTCTTCCCGCGTTGTTGTACGACCAGACTGCTCGCACAAATCCAGACGTGTCTTCGGGAAGGACCGTCGGTTCGGGATAAAGCGGATGAACGCCCGGGGCAAGGTCGGTGATGAAGTCTTTCAGGATATTGAAGTATCCGTCTACTGTAACGAATAGAGCGTTCTCGAATACTCCCTTGTACCCGAGCTCGTAACCTGAAATCTTTTCAACCTTGAGTTGATCATTGCCATGGTAGGCAACGTACGATCGCAGACCCGTGTATGGGTTTGTTGCAGTTCTCAAAACAAACAGATATAACTCGGAAAGGTTTGGCGCCTGGAACGCTTCGTTATACGTGGCCCTGAATGAGTGGCTCTTGCTCGGGGACCAGACCACTGCAGCTTTGGGCGAGATCTGATCGTCATGCAGTGTACTTCGATCCCAGCGGGTTGCACCCACGACCTTCCAATTGTCATTCGGAGAATACTCAAGCTGGGCGTAGACACCAGAGGCGTTATCATATCTCGGCGAGAGCATTAATGTACGTTTTGTGTCGATGGACTGGTAACGCGCTGAAAGCCCACCCACGAGGAAGAGATTATCTGAAAGGAACGATGTTCGATATTGCAGGTCTGCCTGGGTAATTGAGGAATGCTCATCAAGCGGGAGACCCGACGAGAGCGAAAGCTGTGGCCTGACTGATGCGCGCCCCGCGCTCCACACCTGTGCATAGATCGAGCTATTGGAGTACGACAACCGGCCCCATGGCTTCTGCGCCTTCGGAACCTGGACGCGTCCAATTCCGGTCACAAAGATTTCGCCTTCGACCTCCGACATTCCACCCTCGGCAATGGCAGTCCCTCCGTCTTGAAAATCGTAGTCAACCCGTGCCGAGCCGTATGTTGAAGCAACCCGGCGCGATTTCAACTGAGCTTCCTCGTTGTCCAGCAGACTGAAGCCGTCATATTCAAAATGGAGATTCTGCCTGTTGACGCTCCACGTATCACCTTGATATCTCCCGGCGTTGACTTTGTATCCCCACGGACCAGATGTCCCGGCATGACGAACATCAACTCTCGCGCTATTCAATTCTCCGCCAGCAACCGTTACTTTCGTTCCAAGAATACTCTTGGGGGCAGGGGTCTGAATGTTTATCACACCGTTGAAAGCATTGGCACCATATAACGCCGACGCGGGACCTCGAACCAACTCCAACCTTCCCAAATCCTCCACAGGAACAGAGAGACCATTCCATTCTTGAGCCCCAAGAAACGCTATTGCCAGGTCACGGCCGTCCAACAACACAAGCAATCTACGGTTAAGAGAACTGTTGAAACCTCTGGTGTTGATGTTGAAGTCGTTGAGCCCGCTCTGAACAATGTCAACGCCGGGCTGGGTTTCGAGTAGCTTCGGAACCTGTCCCGATCCGGCATTAAGCCTGATGTCTGCTGCATCGAGTACGGAGACAGCTGCAGGTGCTTCTGTCAATCTCTCACCCCTCATGGAGGCTCCATACACAACTATCTCTCCAACTTGGACAGATTCATCCTGTAACCGAATTGTTATATTAGTGGTTGAGCCGGCTTTGATTTCCACATTCTGGATCAGTTTTGTTTTGTAACCAACAATCCTTGCGACAACACCATATTCACCGACAGGGACATTTGAGATTGTGAAATTGCCCTCGTCGTCCGTGGTAGTCCCGATGGAAGTCCCTTTGAGTAAAATGTTCACGGATGCAAGCGTCGCTCCGGTAACATCATCTGCTACCTTTCCTTTGAGCGTACCGTTGCTTTGGGCATGCAAATCCAATCTCATCAACACAAGCAGGATGAAGGAGAGCTTTCTCATTCTCAAAGTTTGTTTCAAATGGAGAATTGGAATCTGTTGGAAAGAAAGAAAATGAGGCCGCGTTTCCAGTCAAGCGGCCTCAAGAACGATAAGAGAACTATGGAGCTTGTTTCAATACGCGGAAGTGGCCGATGTTCTCTGTGTCTTCTGCAATATGGACTTGAACTGGTCCAAGGTTCTTGACAAGCCACAACCGTGATGTAACTGCATTGCTGACAACCTGGATGCCGTTGACAAATACATTGCGGATGGTCTTGAACCTCAACGCATCGTGTGTCGTTCTTTGCGATGTACTATCGGTAATCGATTCTCCTCCCTCGAGGGAACCTACGATTTGCAGGCGGACATCACCGTTCGCGCCCGGGTATGTTGAATCAAACGCCGTCCAAGTGCCCCCAATCCCCACACTCGGATCAGCAATCTTCACTGCCCGCACGGTATCCTGTCTTCCTAAGGGGAGAACGCCAGTTGCACGGAAGAAGGGCCCAAGTGTTTGCAGAAACGTGAAGCTTCCGGTAACCGGATTGGGGATGATCACGAGAGTTTTTGGGCCAACTGTGGTATCCACTGCCAGGTGAAGTGTAGTAACATCAAGAATCACGAATGAACCGGCAGGAGGAAATGGTCCCGGGTTGGGGCCCAGAATCGTCCAACGAGTTTGATAGACATTGTTTGGATCGGGCAGTCGGCCCGAGCCATTGGAGCTGGTGTTGATTGCGTAACCCGCATAAACAAATACATCATTATTATGCAACGGAAAAAGCGTATACGTAATCGGCCCCGTTACGCTGATTCCGATTCTGATGGTCGCATTGACTGAATCTCTGACTTGCAGCGATGTATAGCCACTCGTCACTGCATTTATGGCCAGTGTTGAGCCTGAGAGAGAGCCCCTGGCAATTGCCGTATCAGGTCCAGCCAGAATCGAATATGGTGGCGTACCTCCTGAGAGAGTCGCGTTGGCACTGCCGCCTGGCGAGGCTGTGAGGGACGTCGAGCTTGAAGAAAAACCACTCGGTCCGGGGGGAGCATTCGTGCTCGAATCACTTTTGCATCCGGTGCTTCCGACAGTGAGTACACCCACGACTACGATGCAACAAAGAAGTTGAACTAATCGTGTTGGGTTCATATGAAGCTCCTTGAAAAAATGGATGATATGAATAGAGCAGGGCTCACAGCGCCAAGAAGTGGTTAGAAGATACGGGAGTCCGAATTAAGAATCAAACACTAAATCATGATCCAACCACAGTTGCGCCACGCTGAACTTACCTGATGTGATGGACATGAAAGCGCGAACCTTAAAGTGGTATCGGCTAGGAGGTCATCCGAAAACAGACAGGGTAGGATTTGTGGAAGATCGCTCAACTCATTGACTTTGCATCGCGACCATTCCGGATGTATTCGCTGATGAAGCTGGCGGGCGCCGCTTCACACCGAGCATCTGACGGAGGTCATGAAGATTGAGATAGTCAGCATCGGCGTTTTTCCAGAATTCAAGCAGCCGTCCACCAATCTCGCGAGTCATTGCAGTGTCTCCCCGAGCGTGATATGCCTTGACAAGCGTGAGCAACGCATCAGGATAATTGGGATTGACGCGTAACGCCTCTTCGCAGGCATCAAATACCCCTTCATACTGACTTGACCGAAGGTCAATCTCTGCTATCTCTTGAAATACCGGAGCTCGCGAGAGGGCTGTCGTGTACTCAAAAGCAGTGTCACACAATGCCCGCGCCAGGGCGAGTTCACCCTCATCGAGCAGAAGGCGCGACTTGACAAGATTGTATTTGAGCATGTACTGCGAACCAAGCAGGTTTCGCCGTTCAAGCTCGGCCTGGATGTTGACAAGCATCTCATGGGCGCGCTTGAAGTCTCTGAGTTTCCTGAGAGCATTCACGAGCCCGTACGCCGCTTCACTGTTCGATGGGTCCATTTCTAGTGCTTCCTCGAACTGGTGTGCCGCATCCTTGAAGAGTCCCCGCAGCAAGTTCAGGTTCGCATCGATTGCCAGATGCGTTGCTTTGAGCTGGGGGCTCTCCGGCAGGGATGCCATTCCTTTGTGGAATTGCTCTTCCGCCTCCCTGAGTCTTCCTTCTTGCGCGCATATCGAGCCTATCTGGTTTGCTGAATACCAATAGTCCGGTTTCAACTCAAGGGATTTTTGGTACTGTTCAAGAGCCTCGTCGTATCTGCCAACGCGCATGAGAATATCGGCGAAGCTCGCCCTTGGATCCGCCGCATCAGGCACAAGCCGAATGTACCGCTCCATTTGCGCCACAGCTTGTTCCTGTTCGCCAATCGCAGAGTATGCGTACCCAAGAGACATGACAGCAAGTGCGTAGCCCGTATCGATCTCGATCGCCCTCTTGTATGACCGGATCGCTTCATCAAAGCTCTTGTTGATCTCGTAGAGGTTGCCTCGTATCAGGTGAACTTCCCGCTCGCTTGGATAGAGACGCAGCATTGAATCGGCGAGCGCGGCAGCCTGACTGTTGGAGAAGCTCAACCGGTAGTTCTGCAGGCGGATGAACATCTGTTCATACTCCGTCACGGATTTCAGGAGCGACATCGCGTGAGCAATGTCCTGTTTCGCTTTTGTGCTATTCTGAGTTCCCTCATCAACAAATGCAAGACGCGCCCATGCCATTGCAAAATTCGAGTCGAGCCGGATTGCGTCATCAAATGTACGCTGAGCTTCCGGATAGTAGAACTTCTCCCATTGTGATACCCCAATGGTATAAGACCGTAGGGCCAGCTGGGACTGTGTAGTAATACGAGATTCCTTCGAACAACCCAGCACAAGGATCGCGCACAGGATTATGGGCAGCCTATGGAAGTTGGCGTCTCTCATTTTCCCTAATTTGTATACGATCTTGGGTCGACAGAGTTACCTCGGGGGGGAAAGAAAAACCACACAAGATTCTTGAGATTTGCTGTGTGCGGCGGATTTCCACTATCTCTGGAGCGGGAATTTCGGAAATACTATGGAAGGGTTCTCTCGCAATGCCTTCAGTTGCTGAAGGCTATGCTCGATCCTTCCAAGACCTTCATCGATGATCTTGAAATACTCCTTTTGCTTTTCTTCCGTGGGATGGGTGGTCTGAAGGAAATACACGGCCATACGGATTATACCCAGGGGGTTGTTGATGTCGTGGGAAATCTCGCGAATACCGTTCTTGAGATTTTCTAGCTTCTCTGCAGCATCATCGATCCTCTTTTCGGGCCCGCCGGGCTCCATTGGTGGTGTGGCTAGCACTCTCTGGCCTGTGCAATCACCTATTATCTTCGCTCAGGAACATCGGCTTCTCCGATCGTACATAGGCGGCAATGGTCTTGATCATCGTGTTGATGTCCGTAAGTTTGTCCATCATATGATCGGCCACAGTCTTGGACAGTTGTTGCTTTGTTTCGGGGTCGAGGTATCCCGTAATCACGAGAACCTTCACATCCTGTTCGAGCTTCCTGGTCTTTAAGAGTTCAAGGACTTGAAAACCGTCAATCTTGGGCATCTTTATGTCGAGGATGACCAATTGGGGTTTCAGCTCCCCAATCATCATAAGACCTTCGTACCCATCATCGGTTGTCGAGACTTCAACATCGGGCAACTCGGCAATAATCGCACTCTTCAATATATTCGAGAAATCCTGATCATCGTCGATGATAAGAATATGAGTGGTCCGATCGTCAACAAAATCGAATGGGATGTCCATCCCCGTGGTGTCTAGGAACTTTTTCACGTTTGCAGGCCAGATCCGGTAGTGGCCGCCGTATGTTGTGAACGCCTTCATGCCACCATCATAGATCCAATTCAGAACTGTCTTCTTGCTTACCCTGCAAATCTCCGCAACCTGCCCCACGCTCAGCGGTTTCTTGTAGGTCGTTTGCACTTTGACCCTCGGGTTCTCTGGTTATGATTTTCTCGTTTTACCCAATCAATATACCTGTTTCACATTGGCTTGTCAAGCGAATTGTGCCGGTAAGAGGGGCTAATATGCATCAATTTACTTCAGACTTTCTATGTTTGTGATTTCCCTCAACAGATCACGTTTTGTGAATGACGACTTGCTCATTAGTCCGGAAACATAAGTTCCCAATTGAGCCTGAGTATCCTCATCGATCTCCATCGATGTAAGGACTATTATGGGAATTGACCGAGTCGCCGGGATGTGCTTGAGTTGGTAGGCCACGTTGAACCCTGACATTTCAGGCATTATGATGTCCAATATGATGATGTCTGGGTGCTCCCTGGCGGCAATCTCGACACCATCTTTTCCTTGAAAAGCTTTCAGAACCTGGTAGCCTTCGTTCTCGAGGATCACCTGGATCAGATCCGTCGCCGCCCGATCATCGTCAATTACCAAGACTCTCGGGCAATGGTTCCCTGGTTTGGGAAGTATATGAACCCTTTCAATTGCCCGTAGAAGTTCCTGCTTGTTCACGGGCTTGACGAAGTAATCGACCGCTCCAAGGCTGAAACCAAGATTCTTCTCATCGACTATAGAGACGACGATTATGGGAATATTTTTGCACAAGGGGTGTCGCTTCAACTCCTTGAGCACCTGCCAGCCGTCTTTCACAGGAATCATCAGATCCAACGTGATCACATTTGGCTGGAGTCGTTTGGCCATGTCGACGGCCTGAACGCCATCGCGCGCCACTTCAACACGATAGCCTGCGGATTCAATGTAGAGCTGCAACAACTCGGCAGCCTGCAGAGAGTCTTCAACAACCAGGGCCAACGGCTTGATATTTGGATCTTTGGTGAAGTTCTCTCTTTCCAACGCGTCCAGAAGCATCCCTGCCTGGAGGATCTTCTCGGAGGTTGCGTCGACAATCATGGGGATCTTGAATGACACAGTGGTACCTTGCTGCCATTGACTGGTAATCCAGATGCTGCCTCCGTGTAATTCGACAAGCTTCTTCGTAATCGCCAGTCCGAGGCCCAATCCCTGGCGGTTCATGTCCTTTCCACTCGCTGCCTGCCTGAATGGCTTGAAGAGCATTGCTATCTCCTCAGGCTTTATTCCAATCCCGTCATCGTGTATTTCGAATTGAATATCATTTCCCACTCGTTGCATTGACACCTTCACAATCGCGCTGGGGGGGCTGAACTTGATGGCGTTTGCAATGATATTAATCAGAATCTGTTTGAATCGCGTCTGGTCAACAACGATTTCGTCAAACTCCTGGGACAACTCAAATTGCAAGTTGATCGATTTTTCCTTGATGATGCCTGCCAGCAGTCTCTCAATACTTTCCCGAAAATACGCGACTGGATAGCTGGCAATGTGGAGGTCGAGCTTTCCGGCCTCGATTTTTGAGAGGTCAAGGATGTCATTGATTATTTGCTGAAGGTGCTGTCCACTGGTCGTGATATTCCCCATGAATTCCTGAATTGACTCAGGGGAAAGGTCCTTGAACTGGGATGCAATGAGTTCCGAAAAGCCGATAATCGAATTGAGGGGGGATCGCAACTCGTGACTGAATGTAGCGAGGAACTTCTTCAGGGTGTCGCTTGCATCAAGCGCCTTTTGCGTCTGAGATTCGAGCTCGAGGTTTTTCGATCGCAGCTCATCCACCAGACGTCTGCGTATCATGCCGCCTGCAAGTTCGTTTGCTATGACTGACAGAATCTCAATGTCAGACCCTACAAAGTCCTTCTGCTTGATACTTGGAAGCTCAAGGATCCCCTGCAACTCACCCTGAACAACAAGCGGCATTACAATAAGGGATTGAAAATTTGCTGCTTTCATTTCATTAATGCGCATTGCGGCAACAGTACTTTCGTGTATTTGATCCGAAAGGACTGTTTCCCGAAGATAGGCCGCCTGGGCCGGAAGATGTTGTGAGCCGGGCTCAACTATCTGGTGCACAACTTCCCGACTGAACTCTTCCTCAATGCAATCGGGAGCAACCAGACGCACCTCGTTTCCACGCGGGTCAAACAGATAGACGCACACAGACCAGGATGGAATCTCGAATAACGACGCAATCTTCTGAGCGACGAGGACACACAGCTCATCGAGATGCCGGGCAGAATTGATGGTTCTTGAAATCTCCACAAGGACTTCCTTCTGCCGCTGGGTCCGCTTTTTCTCTGTGATATCCTGGAAGAAGACGGAGATGCCGTCATCCGCAGGATAGATTCTTACATCGTACCATGCCTCAAAGCGTTCATCCTTGTAGGAGGTCTCAAAGCTCTGGAAGGTCTTTGTGTCCATCGCCAGCCGGTACTTCTCGCCAAGCGTGGCTCCTGCGGCGTTCGGGAATACATCAAAGACGTTTTTCCCAAGAACGTCTACTGATTTCAGCCCAGTCCCAGCTTCCGCAGCCCTGTTCCAGTACGTAATTTCATAATTCCCGTTGAGAGCAAAGAAGCCTCCGATTATCCCTTCCAGTATACCTTCAAGTCGAAGCGTGTCTGACATTATGGCTCCACAGGGGGTAAGATTCGGAAAAAATTACCAACCGGGTTCTACTTAGCCAAAAGGGAATTAAGATGCAAGAATATTCTCTAAAGAATGACTTTAGGTGGATGTCCACGAAAGCTATGGTAGAAGCTGATAAATGCTGTGGAAGATCTATGGAAGTTGTGGAAGTTTACATTACCTCTTGAGTTCTTACAGAGAATTCATTATCTTTAGCCCCAAGTTAAAATTAGGCTCAAGTACCCACAGAGGAACCAATTCCCCGTTCCAAGCGTTGTGGAGGCAGAGGAACAATCATCAGTGCAGAAAGGATCAGTTCGAGTAATGAAGAAGCGATCTTTGACTATTTGTCGGAGTTGCGGTCGGGAATTCCGAGGCCGTCCGGGAGCGTACCGCTGTACGTCATGCAAGGAAAAGGAGAACCAGTACCGGGCGCAACGTGAACGAATGAAGCGGAGCCTGCCCTACTATCTGAAGGCCGATATCTGATCTGCGGCAAACGAATTCTCTACGTTATCAACCCTTCTTAACAGGAAGGGTTTTGATTTTCATAGAGCTTGTGTGCTTGGATCCCTCTGAAATCTTCCTGCACTTGAAGCTCAATTGACCCTGTGACCGAAAGAGGACACATCATCGGATGCTTGAATGTAGCCTCCTTGATAGTTTCCTCCCCCAGTCTCCGGGCACAATCGACCAAGAAGAAGCCGCCCGATCATCAAGATTGGACCGACCCACGTTAACCCGCGACTGCCACCATTCTGAAACCTGTCCAGTCGGAGACAATCACGAGAGTATTCGCTTACAAGAGCCCTGAATACCACGATTGAAGTCAAGGCATCACAATCCAGGAACGTTTGAGCTGGCTGCGGAACTCAGATCCGCACGAGGATAATCTTCATGCCATGGAAAGCGGGACTGAAGGCGGCTATCAAGGATGTGAAGGCAACAGCGTACAGCTATCCACCCTTCTCGGGTCTATTCTAAACCGTGGCCGGTGAGAAGTTCAAGAGCCTCTTCGTACTTCAGGCTGGTCGTGTGAATAATGCCGGGAGGTAGATGAGGACCCGGGGGAGTTTTGTCCCAGTGAACTGAAAGAAGATAATCACGTATGAACTGCTTGTCGAAGCTTGGTTGGGAACCTCCCGCGCGGTATTGCTCCTTCGGCCAGAATCGTGACGAGTCTGGCGTCAGTGCTTCATCAATCCAGATAATCTCATCGCGGTCATCAAGGCCAAACTCAAACTTGGTATCAGCAATGATGATGCCGCGAGTTTCCGCGTAAGCAGCTCCCTCCTGATACAGAGCGATGGTCAGATCGCGAACCCGGTCTGCACTTTTCTTCCCGATAATGTCCACAACATCATCGAACGAGATGTTTTCATCATGCACACCAATCTCTGCTTTTGTGGATGGTGTGAAGATCGGCTGCGGGAGGCGATCGGATTCTCGCAAACCTTCAGGAAGTTTGACGCCGCAAATCGTTCCAGATCGTCTGTAATCGTTCCATCCCGACCCGGAAATGTACCCTCTGACCACACATTCGATCGGGAGAGGCCTTGCCTTTCGCACGAGCATGCTTCTCCCTCCGAAGACTTCGGGCGCCGATCGAAATGCATCCGGGAAATCCTTCAGGTCCGTACTGATGGTATGGTTCGGGACTAGGTGGGCAAGCTTCCGGAACCAAAATGCGGAAATCTGGGTCAGCACCTTCCCCTTGTTGGGGATGCCATCCGGAAGCACGACATCAAACGCGGAGAGTCTATCGGTTGCGACGATAATCAAGGAATCTCCGAGATCATAAATATCCCGGACCTTCCCCTGCCTGGTGGGCGAAAAATTGAAGGCCGACGTTTGCGTAATAGCGGAGACGTTCATGAGGATCCCTGAAAACAAAAACGCACCGGAGTTTCGTTGCCCCGATGCATTGATAAGACGCTGGTCACTCTACTTTTCAAATTGTGCGCCGAGAATTTCTTCGATGGTACCGCGCCGGAACATCTGTTCGGGAGGTGCAGCCGCCCTTTCTCGGCTGATCCCTGCAAGTCTGAGGCCCATCCAGTCAGTGTGGATTTTTGTCTGCACGAGATTCTGAATCATCTTGTGGACACGGGCAGCAGTATGCTTCCCTTTCACCTGGGGGTCGACGAACATTTCTATCTTGATTTCTTTGCTGGAGATTCTCTTTGGGACGATCATGTACGAAAGCTGTTCGGCATGCCGCCATGCATACGTCCGATCAGTAGGGCTGAATGTCGTGGGCACATGGCGGAAACTCTGCTCGTCGGCAGTAGGAACGAATGTTATCGTGACACGCTCATACTTTTGCGCTCCGCGCAATGGTACCATGTGAGATCTCCTTTGGGTGTTGCGCGATTTAAGTCCCAACTTCAAGAGAGATTCCCCAACCCGCATGGCTGAATATACTTAGTATTTCATCGCATTGCAACACCCACAACAGAATATTCGTGAAAAATCAGGCCTGCCAAAATATTTTACCCGGACCACGGCAGGTTTGCGCGAACACACAACCTCGAGAACGTAACAGGGACAAGTTCTTGACCATCCTCACCTCGGCAGTTTTCTCCTATGTACGAAACCGCGCGTCGGTGTTCAATGCAGAGCGGAGCGCCTTCAGGTATAATGTCCTGGGTATCTCGCATACTCCGAACTGTTTCAAGTGATCGTTGATGAACTGCGTGTCCAGCAACTTGAACCCTTGCTCCATCAGGAGTCTGACAAGATGAACCAGTGCTACTTTCGATGCATTGCTTACCCTGCTGAACATTGACTCCCCAAAGAACGCTCCGCCGATCGCAACGCCATAGAGTCCACCAACCAAATCCGCTCCTTGCCATGCCTCAACGGAATGAGCAAGTCCTTTGCGTGGAGCGCACCATATACACGAACAATCTCATCTGAGATCCAGGTCTCTTCTCTCTCCGCACAAGCTCGAATGACTTCCTGAAATGATGTATCGACCCTGATATCGAACAGTTCCTTTCGAACTACCTGCCTCAGGCTTCGCGAAATTTTGAACGTGGTCAGGGGAATGATCGCTCTCGGGTCTGGAGAATACCAGGAAATTGAGCCGGTTCTTGAATCAGCCATCGGGAAGTACCCATTGCGATAAGCCACAACGACAAATTCGGGATCAAGCACTTGGTTGTGCCCTTGGTGAGGTCATGGCAGGATTCTCTTATGGACAGGCACATACTGCGAATAAAGATCGACAAGTTTCTTCCATGAAGCCTGGTCAAGATCTTCATCATCCTTGTCCCGCTTCTCGAACATACTGAAATCCTCAAGATCGGACCGCCTCATCTTGTGTACATAATCTTTCAATTCAAGAATGAGTCTGTGTTGCTCGGCGTGAGTCATGGGGTGTTCCTTTGGAATAGAGACCAAGTCTGTTGGCACAACGTACAAAAAAAATAGTACCGCCACAATCCAAAAGTACCGCGGTGTTCAAAACAAAAAGAGCCACTGCCATTGCAAGCAGTAGCCCCCCATAATTGATCAGTCAATTCTATTTCAAGAGAACCATCTTCTTCACATCACTGAAGGTTCCCGCCCTGAGAACGTACATGTACACCCCGTTGGCAAGGTTGTCACCTGAGAACTCTGCCGTCTCATGGCCAAGGCTGGTTCTGTGAAATGCTCTGTTCCGTCAAGATCGATTTGTCTCAGACGATAAACACGGGATCGCTGTTCTCGCATCACTGTCCGAGTAAGCTTAGCTATGTTGTTCATTTGTTATCCCATGCCCCGACACAAACTATTCGGAAGCGATGTGAATCCCAAGGGGAGTCATTGGTTGACCGCTGTACCTCGAACCTGTAGTTGTTGATTTCACTGACCGTAGGCATTAGATGGACCCCCTTTGTCAGGTTGTGGCTCATCTCATTGATGGCAAACATGCTCCAAAATCTGCTTCGCCAGGACAGACGCCACAATCTGATTTCCCTCGGCGTCCAAGTGTACCCAGGTCACCAGGAAATCTCTATGCATGTCCAATTCTTTGATTACATCCACAAACGCTACATTGTTTGCAGAAGCCCAATTACGCAGAGCGTTCATGATACTTTCATGGGTAATCAAATCACGTCCTCCCATTGGGACATGGCCGTCGGTTGCTAGCTTGCTTCGTATCAACTCAATCTCCTGCGCATACGTTACTCCCTTCATTTTGTCTCGCTCAATCATTTGAGATTTTGCCTGTTGATTGGCAACCACAAAGAGAATTCCATCCTTCTTACATTCGTCATTGATTCGGGAAACATTCTGCAAGAAATGATCCGCCTTGCCTTTCATATGGTTCTGGATTGCCGCCTCAGAGAAACGCATAGCCAGTGTGCTATGAAGGTTGCCTGCCAGTGCAATAGCGATGAATCGAGCCCGTAGCCAGCCGTAGAATTCACTGATCCGGTTTCTGATCCATCCCCTTCTTTGGGAGGGAGGCCCTGAAGCAGCGCGGTCTACGTGTGCGTCGTTAATCCCCTCATAGTAAGTTACGACGTCGGGCTTCAATGGGAGTGCTTCAGCCATGAATAGAGCAACAATATTGTCTGACTCCAGATGTGGAATACCCAAATTCAGCACCTCCGCCGATGTGAACTCCTCGCAGCCCTTTTCGAGCAGGAGCTGACTGAGAGTGTCCTGAAGATAGGAAGGGTATGTCTCATTGTCTTTGTCATGATAGCCAAATGTCGAGGAGGCGCCCAATGATACAACTCGTAACGTGCGCGACCTCTTTTCTCTGGTGAACTCTCCTCCCCGGAAGCCCATTGAGTTGATCGTGACATTGAAAACCTCCCCCCTGTCGTTATGTTCCGTGGCATGTTGGTGAGGGGAGTACTTCCAATACCCCTGCAGAAAGTCGTTATAAGCATCAACCGAGTGGTTCATGGCTTCCTTTGCAATGGATGCCCCACCAGGGTCAAACATGCCTTGGTATTTCGACGATTTTACACCATAGAAAAGTACATCTGTGCCAACCTGACTGGCAAAGTATAGTCGAAGGAAAAGCTCCATGAACACGAGTGGCGCGATAATTGTTATTGTCCAGAAGAGTATCTTCTTTGCGCGATGTGGTTCAGACATGCTTCCTCCTTTTTTTGTCCGCCTGTAAAATCGCTGTTCCTCGGTTTCGAAGGCTTCTTGTTCGGGCAACGATGACTTCGCTGGCCGACGACAGGATGACCAATACAGGAAATTCCAGCCAAATCTACAAAAAACTGGAATTGCGTTCAATGACTCTGATGGTTGGAAAGAAAGAGGGGATCAAATCAGAAAGGCCACTCCTCAATCCGAGTCACCTGCAGTAGGTACGAAGTCTGCATTGCAATAATGGCCAATCGAGAAAGAAAGTCCGACCAGTATGTGCCGGCAACCGTCGCCGAGCCAGTGTCATCGTTGACATGCATCCGTCTTACGCAAGTCAAGCCAACGATGCCGCTCGAAACCAAATATCATACGCAGCGTCGGGAACAGACCATCATTTCCGACACTCTCAATCCACCGGGATGTCCTTTTCAAGCTTACATTCCCGCCGTGATACAGAGAGCGGGTCAGAAGCAATTCAGAATTGTGGGTTCCGGGTAATCAAACAGGTTGTTTCAGCCGTTCCCAAAACACTGTGAATGCAAAACGCGGGAGTGCTAGCATACGTTTCCATCTTCGGGGCTCGCGAATAAGTCGATGTAGCCACTCAAGGCCCAGAGACCGAAGAACCCTTGGTGCTCGCAGTGATTTCCCCACGATGAAGTCGAAAGATCCCCCCACACCCATTGCAACGGGCACATGCAAGCGAGGCTGGTTTCGGGCAATCCACAGATCCTGATTCGGCGCGCCATATGCAACAAACAGGAGGTGTGGTCGACTCTTCCTGACGACATTGCAGATTGCCTCATCGTCCTCTGGTCTCGGAGAACCCGCGAACGTTCCCGCAATATTGAGCCCCGGATACCTTTCTTGCAGCCGTCTTGCTGCCTCTTCGGCGATCCCCGGCGCGGCCCCCAACAAAAACACTCTCAGGCCATCCTTCGCAGCCAAAGCAGAAAGAAGCTCGACGACGTCCACGCCAGCAATCCTCTCAGGAAGCCGACGACCCAGAATCCGGGACGCCCACACCACCCCCATGCCATCGGCAAACGAAAGCGAAGTGCCGTTCAAGACTCTGCGGAATTCCTCATGCTTCCGTGCGGCCATGATGAATTCGGGGTTCACGGTTGCAACCTGATGGTCCAGTCCACTTGTGACCATGGCCTTGACAATTTCTGGGACCTGATTCATTGTGACCACGTGTACTTGTACGTCTAGGATCATGACCTTTGGTACACTTCCGAACAACCGCCGGAACAGGGGTCCTCTCCTTTTGCTTCTCATGTGATGGTTCGGTCGGTGAAGTCATGGATGCATAGCGCTAGAGAGAAGCAGAACCCTATTGTTCCTGGACCGGTTTTGCGATTGACTTGCGCAGGGGGCTCAGACTCAGGAGAAATCGAAATTCTCTACTGGAGAATGCCTTCATAAGGAAAAGTATTCCCACATATACAGCAACGCCAACAAAAGCGATGAGATACCAGTACTGAATCCACTGCCCCATAAGCCAGATCACGAACGCCATAAGACCCCCAGATGCTATCGATTTGACAGCCAACTGCAAGTTGGTGCGATTAAAGCATCCCGCAGGAAGCAATGAGAAGAACATCCCGGAAACTGCCAATTCGGTGAGCAGGGTTGTAATTGCTGCGCCAATGGCACCGTTGCCGCTTACCCGGTGAAAGTAAGCAATCAAGAAATAGTTTAGAGTGACATTGATCACTAACGCAACGGCTGCAACGATCGGGGAGTACCGCTGCTTGTCCGCCGAAACGAGCATTGTTGCAAAAACATAATCAACATAAAGTAGTGGTAGACTTGCTGCAAGTAGCTGAAGGAGAATTACGGAGTTCGAGAAATGTTCGAAGCCAAACAGCAGCGAAATGATCTGCCTGGAACATGAAACAAGAATGACAGCAAAGGGTACCGCAACAATGATCGTCACGTTCAGAGTCTGTTGAGCAATGCTTGCAAAGCCATCCTTGGAATCCTGCCACATGCGGGCCATAATGGGGAAAACTACTGTCCCGACAATCGATGGGAAAAAACTAAACGTATCAAACAGTCTATATGGTGCACCGTACCAGCCGACGACCTTGTCGTTTGTCATCGCTGATAACATCATAACGTCCACACGATAGTAAAGAACAGACAAGCCCGTTGTGACAAAGAAAGGGAAGCTGCCTCGTAGCAATTCGGGCCACGAGCTTGTGGTAATCGCCCAATCCATTCTCGTTACACGTGGGAGGAAAATGAGAACTACTCCAAAAGCCATTGCGCTGGTCAGAATTCCTGAAGCAGCGATAGCAGTCGCTCCAAAGCCAAGGAGAAGCAATGCAACGCAGATTGCTACGGAAGATACTTGCTGCACAACAACGGCCACAGATCTGTACTGCATGCGCTCGAACGATTGGAAGACTTTGTATCCAAGATCCGACAAGCTTCCAAGCATCTGCCCGCATCCTACAAGGACGACTAGCAGCAGGGTTTCCTTCGAATCAGTAGTCAAGCGCACATACTCAATTGCGATCAGGAAAGAGACGAACCATGCCACTCCCCTCAAGACAAGAGCATTTGAAAGAAAACTGGACGCCTTGGACCGGTCACGAGCCACCTCCTTCACCAGGTAATCGCCGATTCCGAGGCTCATCACCGAACCCATCAGGCCAGTGATCGAGGCTGCGAAATAAAGTCTCCCAAAATCTTCGGCGCCAAGGTATCGCGGCAGGAAAATCATCAGCACGAACGACGAAGCCCAGGTGATCAGTTGTGATCCCATCATCGCCGTCGTGTTCTTGGCAATAGATGACGCAGCGTCGTTCATTCTTTGAATATTGAAGGCTCTGGTGTTGTCAGGCAAGCACCGCCGGCACGCCGGGGCCGGGGGAGATGACGATCGCGTCCGGGGCCAACCTCACCACCTGGTCGATGGACAGAGCATCATTCCGGGCGACGATGCAGTCCGCCCCCAGCTCCTCGAAGTACTGCTTCAGATTATAGACGAACGAATCGTAGTTGTCCAGGATGAGCACGTTGATGTCGAGGCCTCCGTGGCCCGGGCCAGGGCCGCGCGCATCGCCCCCAGCTTGTGCTCCGTCTCCACGAACTCGCGGGAGGGGTCGGAATCGGCCACGATGCCCGCCCCGGCCTGGAAATGGAGCTTGCCGTTGGAGGCGAACGCCGAGCGGATGGTGATGGCCGTGTCCAGGTTGCCGTTGTAGGACAGGTACCCCACCCCGCCGGCGTAGGGCCCGCGGCTACTCCCCTCCACCTCTCCGATGATCTCCATGGCCCGAGGCTTGGGGGCCCCGGAGACCGTGCCGGCCGGAAAGACCGAGCACAGCGCGTCCATGGACGTCGTCCCCTTGTTCAAGGTGCCCTGGACCTTGGAGACGATGTGCTGGACATGGGAGAACTCCTCCACCCGCATGTACTCCGGCACGGAGACCGAGCCGCCCTGGCACACTCGGGAGAGGTCGTTGCGGGCCAGATCGACCAGCATGGCATGCTCGGCCCGCTCCTTCTCGTCCAGCATCAGCTCCTCGCGGTAGCGGCGCCGTCCGGCCACGCCCTCGCCCAGCGGCCTGGTGCCGGCGATGGGGAAGGTCGTCGCTTCCCGCCCCCGGACGGTCAGGAGCGTTTCCGGGCTGCTGCCCAGGACGGTCCGTCGCCGAAGTCCAGGAAGAACATGTAGGGGGAGGGGTTCAGGTCCCGCAGCGCTCCGTAGAGGTGCAACAGGTCGCCGCTGTAGTGGGAGGTGAGGCGGCGGGAGAGCACGGTCTGGAAGGTCTGCCCGTTCTCCACCCGCTCCTTGATCGTCCTCACTCCCTCTTCGAAGTGGTCCCGTCCCTGCTCCGGCACCGGCGCGTTCGCCCGGAGCCCCTGTAGCGCTCGGCCGGGCATCGAGCCGATCAGCTCGCCCAGCGGGCCGGCCTCGCCCAGGGACACGAGGTACACCTGGAAGCTCGAATGATCGTAGATGAGACATTCACGATACAGGCCGAGCTCGAACTCCGGAAAATCGGATGGGAAGGCCTTCACCGACGACGGCTCGGACCGGCGGGCGAACTCGTAGGAGAAATAGCCCACCAGTCCGCCGATGAACGGGAAGCGGCCGAACGGCAGGTCGAACTGCTTGGCCCTCTCGCTGAGGAAGGCCTTGGGGTCCTCCCTCAGGTGGTCGAGGCCGGTCCCGCCCTCCACCCGACCGCCGCGGCAGGCCAGCGTTTCCCCGGGGCCGAAGCCCAGGAACGAATAGGCCACCGTGCGGCTGCCTCCCACGGCCGATTCCAGCATGAACGATGAATCGAACTCCGGCCGCAGCCGGCGGTAGACCTCGAAGGGGGGAAGGGCCAGGTCGAGCCTTTGAATGGTGATATCGAGTTCCTTCATGCTTTAAGGTACAATAATACACATATATAAGCAGTGTTGTACAATATTGTGCTTTATTTGGTGGGGACAGAAAATATACTTTGAATGGGACTTTGCCTGCCATGAAGGTCATCGCGTTCAACGGCAGCCCCCGGACGAAAGGCAACACCAATCGCGCCCTGGAGGTCGTGCTGGAGGAGATCGCCAAGGAGGGCATCGAGACCGAGCTGGTCCAGATGGGCAGCGAGGACATCGCCCCCTGCCAGGCCTGCGGGGTCTGCGGGCTGAAGAAGGACCGCAAGTGCAAGCGAAAGGACGACAAGGTCAACGGATGGGTGGAGAAGATGGCCGCCGCCGACGGCATCATCATCGGCTCCCCCGTCTACTTCGGCAGCATGAACGGCCAGACCAAGGCGTTCATCGACCGGGTCGGCTACGTCAACCGGGCCAACGGCGATCTGTTCAAGCGGAAGGTCGGGGCATCGGTAGCGGTGAACCGCCGGGCCGGGGCGCTGGCCGCCTTCCAGGAGATGAACAACTTCTTCCTCATCGGCCAGATGATCGTAGTGGGGTCCTCATACTGGAACTTGCTCACCGCCATGCAGCCGGGGGACGTGGAGAATGATGAGGAAGGTCTGAGGACCATGCGGGACCTGGGAAAGAACATGGCCTGGATCATCAAGAAGCTCGCTTCGCCCTGATCAGCCGTCCGTGGAGGACATCTTCAGGAGAGGAAGGACGTTCATCAGTAGCTTGCCCTCGGCCTTGCGCAGGTGCTCCATGAACGTGGACCGGGACAGCCCGGCCAGGCGGGCCATCTCATCCGCGCCGATCTTGGCAGGGGAGTCGAAGTAGCCGTTCTTGATCGCAAGAGCAAGCACCTCGGCCTGCTTGGCCGTAAGTCCATTGAAGAGGGAATCGACCGGCACCATCATCTCCGCGGTGAGGTGGGTCAGCCCCATCTGGTGCACCGATTCCAGCCTCACGATGCCGTTGTGGGCCTCTATCTGCCCGACCAGCTCCTGGATGTTGGCCTTGTCCCAGGAGAGATCCGATATTTCTCCCAACCCCCTTCGGCCACGGTCGGTTGAGCGCACCAGCAGCCGCACATATCGATGAGCGCGGTCACTGAGCTGGGGTCGCAGTCCCGGTTATTGATGACCACCTCCAGGCCGCAGCAGGAGCGGGAAACGGTAGCATATGGAAGGGACCTGCCCAGGTCTTGCTCGAACGCTTCCAGATGTCCCGGCTCATTGCTGGTGACCACCGCCACGTGGGTGCTGGCATTGTCCCACGAGGTGATCCGGAGCCCTGGGTATCTCTCGGTAAGGATGCAGTAGGGGCAATCGTGATTGACGTCGAGCCGGACCTCGTAGTTGGGCATCGTTGGGGAATGACCATTTGTCGAATTAACCGTTTTGATTGCTGCGGGGAAGTATGATCCCAACGGGTTCTCAAGATCGACATTTTTTGTTCAAAGAACAATATAAAAAGCTACAGCCTGTTCTCTTTGATCATTCTTGAGCGAGGATTGGTGGAGTAAATGACAAAGATTTCTTGCAGAGCATTCCAGATTATGTTAACACTATCATTGTTCGTGTCGATCATCGCTTCCTCTGGAGCGATAACGACGGCTCAGGCGGACGGGCCGGGCGATATGGCGTTAACACCCCATTCGACCATCCGCGTCAACAACGATACCGAGCTAGCGGCGCTAAAGACGACGGGCGACTGCACCGGCTCCGGCACCGCTGCCGACCCTTACGTCATCGAGGGCTACGACATCACCGGCAGCGGCGGTATCTGTATCTTCATCGGCAATACGACCTCGCACAGTTATCATCAGAAACTGCTATCTCCACAATGCGAGCTGGGTAGCCTATCCCTACAAAGACGGCGTGGGCGTGTCGCTATACAATGTTACCAATGCGGTCTTGCAGAACAACAACTGCAGCGGCAATAACATTGGCAGCCGTCTACAATCGTCGAGCAACATCGTTCTAGAGAGCAACACCTGCAGTGGTAACGGCTACGGTTTCGCTCTGTATGAATCGAGCAACAATATCATGGCGAACAACAACCTCAGTGGCAACGGTACCGCCGGTATCTACCTTTACTCCTCTAACAATGGTACCATAACGAACAATACCAGTAGCGGGAATGGACATGGCATCTATCTAGAAAGGTCGAGCAATTGTGCCATAACGAACAATACCTGCAGCGGGAGTTATGTGGGCATCTACCTTCTTTCCACTAGTGATCACAACATCGTTGAGAACAACAACTGCAGTCGGAACAGTGACGACGGCATAGCATTGGATATGTCGAGCGATTTCAACACAGTAGCTTACAATAACTGCAGCGGAAATGGCAACACAACCAATTGGTTATCCAGCGGCATAGAAGTACGTTCGAGCGGTCGCAACATCGTGGCGAACAACAGCTGCAGTGGAAATGCTTACCATGGTATCTTTCTGTTTTTGTCTAGCGAATACAATAATATCGTAAACAATGAATGCCGCGGGAACACTGAATGCGCCATCTATATTTCTTCCGGTAACGAATACAATAATGTCTCCTACAACAACTGCAGCGGGAATGGCAATGGCATCTACCTGAACTACTCGAACAGATACAACATCGTTTCGAGCAATACCATCCGCGACAACACCCATTATGGCCTCTTCCTGATGTATGATGACTATGTTGCCTCGAGCGACTACAACTCGTTCTACGGCAACGTGCTCTTGAACAACAACGGTGCCTCGTCCGTGTACAACGCGTCGCAGGTGCAAGCCTTTGATGGGTGCACAAACTATTGGAACACGTCCACATACGGCAACTATTGGGGTGACTGGACCTCGCCAGATGGGAATGGCGACGGCGTTGTCGATCACCCTTACTTCATAGGTGGCGGTTCGAATGCAGATAACTATCCATTGATCAGAACCTCGCTGCCATACGTGACGATAACATCACCAGAGAGTGGCACGATCGTGTACAGCCCCACCATATTGGTGACCGGAACGGCTAACCCTGCCTACGAGCTTGACGTGAACGGAGTTGTGGTCAAGGTCCAGAGGAACGGCTCCTTCTCGATTGTGATCTCTCTGCTCGAGGGCGAGAACCCCGTCACCGCGACATCCGGATGCCTCGTCTATCATGAGAGCAACAGCGTCGTCGTAACTTATGTCAACAAGATGCCACTGATCGAGGAAGAGATCGAAGGCCTCCAGGACAACGACACCAGGCTACAGGATAGGATCAACGAGACGAACGACCGCATCGCTGAGGTGTACGGCCTTTTGAACAGAACGATCGACGACCTCACCTTGGCGATCGGGCACATCGATGCCGTCAATAATATGCTCAACGTAACCGATGCGAAGATGAACCTGACGAGCGAGCAATTGGCCGCAGCGATCGCCTACCTCACTCAGGTGAGCGACCGTGGCAACGAGACAGCGCTCGATCTTGAGGAGACGAAGGAGCTGCTGTCCCTAACAAGAGCGTGGATGTCGAGCATTAATGAACAATTGGTCACTTGCTACGACGCTCAAAATGCTACGGCCGGGGAGGTCGCATCAGTGATCGACCAGATCTCGTCCGTCAAGGCGTCGTTGGTCAATCTGCGTAACTCGCTCAATGAGACGGACGCTTCGCTAAATCTGACCGATGATGAGTTGGCGACGCTGATCGATAACCTCGACGCCGTCATCGACAAACTGACGACCGCGGAGACGACGTTGACAGAGGTCCGGACAAGCCTCAAAACAACGGAGAGCGAGGTCGCGACGCTCAAGAGCGATCCACTGCCGATGATCCTGGGGGCGGCGGGAATGGTCCTTGGCATATTGGCCATCGCCCTCGTTGTGTTCACAAGGTATCGAAAGGCGCCGTGAGCCGCCCTAACTCCTTCCAAACCCTTTGCTCATCTTTCTTTTCGGTACCGTGTCAGTGTCGACCTCCTTCCATCAATGAACGTGGCATCGTCGCTGGGGAGGAACTGATGTATCCAAAGATGCTACCGTGCTAATAAGTAGCCTGCTAGTCAATCTCTCAGTATACCGCCGTAGGGCGGTACAATAGCTATGTCCATCCTTCTGTCTGCTCTCGTTCGAGACACATGATTTCGAACGCAGAACTCAACGCAAAATTCGTTCAGGCTCACGATTCCGAACTCGCCCTCTACACCAAGAGGGAACTGACGGGCACCCCTGCCATGCTGGTGGGAGCGCACGACATCAGTAGCCTACGCAAGGGGGTGGGCCAGCCCAGACATGGACCGGCCCGCCGGGCCAGTATGTGGTTGACCCACAACCTGGCCGCCCTGATGGCCCTGACCGGAGGAAGAGCCTGAGCGGAAATGTTTAAAGGGTCAGCGTCGTTGGTCCAGGCGCATGACCGTCCGAGCAAGGACCAGCAAACGCCTTCTCATCTATTCTTTGCTGACGGCGTCAGTGGCCATGGCCGCCTGGCTCTACGGTCTTCTCTTCGATAGCTCCGGCCTGCTCCGGAACCTGTTCATCACGCTCTCCTTCCTCGGCCTGGGCATTCTGATAAAATACGCCGACCAGGCCTATGACGAGGACTTGTACTCGAGGCGGGCCACCCTGATCATGGCCGTCCCCGGCGGACTGTGGATGGGCGCCCTGATCGCCATCGACGGCGGGGCGGCCACCATCTGTCTCGGCCTGCTGTTCGCCCTCCTCGTCGCCGGCAAGTACGACAACCTCCCGTTCCGGATCGGCTTCGTGGTCGCCCTGACCTTCGGCATCGCGGCCGTCCTTCTCGGCGGCAGCACCGTCAGCCTGGTGGGAGCGTTGATCGTCCTGGCGGCGGCCTTCGTCGACGAGAAGGCCAATGACCTGCCGGGCGTGGACGGGGGAAGCGACTGGAAGGCGGTGCTGTTCCATCACCGGCCGTTCCTCAAAGTGGCGGTGCTGGCCCTCTGCCTGGTCGGCATCCTGCCGTCACTGCTGTACTTCTTCGCCTTCCTGGCCTTTGACTTCGGCTATGTGCTGGTGGAGGCCCTGAGCGTCTCCAAGGAGGCCCCGGCCCTTGGATGAGCACGACGTGGTCATCGTGGGCGCCGGCCCCTCGGGAGCGGCGGCCGGTTATTTCCTCAAGAGGCTGAGGCCGGAAGCGAACGTCCTCATGATCGATCGATTGAACGAGACGAAGTACCGGCGCTACCACCGCATGTGCGGGGAGGCCGTCTCGAAGGCCCTGTTCAAAGAGCTGGACCCCATCGTGCCCGGCGCGGTCGTCCACGAGATATCGAGAATGCGGGAGGTATGGCCCGGCGGGACCGTCCTGGCATCCCGGGCGAACGGCTACATCCTGGACCGGCCCCGATTCCTCCAGGGGATCATCGCCGACTACCGCTCGATGGGCGGCCTGCTCATCGAGGACGCCGTGGAGGGGGTCGCCCCGGCGGGGAAGGGCATGGCCCTGCGGCTGACCTCGGGCAGGACGATAAAGGCCGGAGCGATCATTGGCGCCGACGGCGCCCATTCGGTGGTACGGCGCGCTCTCTTCAAGGAGGAACCCCCGGTCATGCTGTGGACCGAGCAGTTCCTGGTCCGCAAGCGGGTGGCTGCGGACACCCTGACCTTCGTTCAGGGAGAGCGTTACAAGGGCGGTTACCGCTGGGAGTTCCCCGCCGGGGACCTCGCCCGCATCGGCTTCCCTCGGGGGACCGATGTCGTCACCGAAGAGGTCCTGGAGACGCACCGGCGGGTCATTCCCGGTGGCGGGCTGAGCCGGATCGTTCTCGGCAACGTTCTGCTCACCGGCGACGCGGCGGCCATGGCCAATCCCCTGACCGCCGGCGGTATACGGGTGGCCATGCTGTCGGGCCGGAGGGCGGCCGAAGCGATCGTCGCCGGGGACCCGGGACAATATCAGAGATGGTGGACCTCCTCCCCCTTTGCCCAGGACAAATATCTTAAGGCGTTCAGGAGGTTCGAGGGCATGACCGACCGGGACTACGTCCAGGCGGCCAAAGGGTTCCGCGGACCGGTCAAGGCCCTGTCGCTGCTGGGCAGCTACCTGGCCAGGCCGGAGTTCCGGGACATCTATCGGGACTTCGATGACCTCGCCTTCGGTGAGAATGACCAGGCGTTCCATGAGGTTTTCCAGTTCCCGGACATTTCCGGGCCAGGGGTGCTGCCGGAGGAGGTCCAGGGCCGCAGGGCTGACCCGTTTGAGGGGCTTTTTCTTGGTCCGGCTGAATAACTGCAGGAAGTGTTGGAGTAGCAGCGGAATGTCGGAGACCCGCTCCCGGAGCGGCGGCACCCGGATGGGAATGACATTGAGCCGGTAAAAGAGATCTTCCCGGAACCGGTTCTGGCGCACCAGTTCTTCCAGGTCCCGGTTGGTGGCGGCGATTACCCGGATATCCACCCGGATGGTCTTAATGCCGCCGATTCTTTCAAAGGAGTGGTCCTGCAGGACCCGGAGGATTTTCACCTGAAGGCCGGGGCTCATCTCCGAGATTTCGTCCAAAAAGATGGTGCCGCCGTTGGCCAGTTCAAAGCGGCCGATGCGGGTGCGCACGGCGTGGGTGAAGGCGCCCCGTTCGTGCCCAAAGAGCTCGCTTTCCAGCAGTTCTTCGGGAATGGCGGCGCAGTTGACCGGAATCAGCGGTCCCTCCCGCCGGACGCTGTTATAATGGATGGCGTGGGCGATGAGTTCCTTGCCGGTGCCGGATTCGCCCAGGATCAGGACGTTGCTGTCGGTGTCCGCCACTTTGCGGATCAGGTCGAAAACCCGGGTGATGCCGTCGCTGGTGCCTATCATGTTGGCGAAACCGTACCGCCGGTGGAGCTGTTTCTTGAGGTGCAGATTTTCCCATTTCAGGCGCCGGTGTTCCAGGGCCCGGGCCACCACCAGCCGAAGCTCGGTGGGATCCACGGGTTTGGTGAAATAATCATAGGCCCCCTGGTGCATGGCGGACACAGCGTTGGCGATGGTGCCGTAGCCGGTGATGATGATGCAAGGGCACGCCGGCTGCTCCCGCCTCAGATATTTCAGCAGTTCTATGCCGTCCAGGCCGGGTAAGGCCAGGTCGCTCAGCACCAGGTCAAAGGCTTGCTCCTTTAAGAAACGCAAGCCACTTTCCCCATCGGCGGCGCTCGTTACCTCGTAGCCTTCTGTCTCCAGGATTTCTTTCAAGCTTTGGAGCAAGGCCGGATCATCATCCACCACCAGGATGGAGGCGTTATCCCGTTTCATTAGCGATCTTCCTCGGTTATAAAAATATACCCTAAAATGCCCCTTGTGTCAATTAAATGACAGGTGCAAACTGCCACTTGATACGGCGCGCGGGAAAAAGGTTGACTTCGAAAAAATATTATTGTTATGCTTTGTTAACCTTGGCGTGAGGAGAACCGGTGCTTGCAACTTTAGCTGTAATTTTGTGGGCTTATGGGATGTACGCCCTGTTTTCCTTTATTTTTCAGCGCCAGGGCGGTTATGTCCGCGGTCGAAGCCGGTGGCGCAAGCTGAGCTGGCTTACCCTGGCGGGTGGGGTTACCGCCGGGGCGGGGCTCATTTTCTGGTGTTGCCTCTACCCCGACAAGCATGATCAGCGGCTGAAGCTCGCCGGGTTTCTCGGGACCGTGTATGCCGAGGGGTGGCCTGACCGGGTCGATGGGCTCAAATACCCGCCGGTCAAAAGCTCGAACCAGGGGGCATCAGAGCAGCCGGCTTATGCCCTGCTGCATCCGGAAACGCCCGCCAGCCAGATAGGACCGGAAAAGAAGCTTCCCAAACCCAGGCCGAACCGGGTTACCCCCAAGCGGCAAGCTGTAGCCCCCCAGGATAAGGCCGGCAAAACGGCCAAGGTCACTAAAGTCCCGGTCCCGCCAGGCAAGAATGACAAAATGGCCGGCAAAAGCCGCGCTAAGAAAAAGAACCGGTCTTCTGCTTCGGGAGACAGGCCGGGCGATGCCGGTTAGAACCCTGGGGGCCGCGGCCCGGCTCCAGGGTGACTCACATCCGCTGTGATCCGCCACCTACCAAGATCCCTGAAAATTTTTGCCTCCAAGGTTTGGAAGCGACGCCGGTGGCGGTCGCCGCACCCACTCCGGTCGGGGTAGACGTTGGCCCAGGACTCAGCCAGCCAAACGGGAACCATCGCCCGGGCCGCAGGGACGGTCAGTCTCGCGGTCCTCTCCAGCCGGATTCTGGGGTTGGTGCGGGAACAAGTCTTTGCCGGACTCTTTGGGGCGGGCTTAGCCTTTGACGCCTTCGTCGTCGCCTTTCGGATTCCCAACCTGCTGCGGGACTTGTTTGCCGAAGGGGCCTTAAGCTCCGCGTTCGTCACCGTTTTCACCGATTACGAACAGCGCCTGGGGCAAGAAAAGACCTGGCAACTGGCCAATAACGTGGTCTTTTGCTTCACCCTGCTCCTGAGCCTGGTGGTCATGGTGGGCATGTGGTTCTCCCCGGATATTGTGGGGGTCATGGCCCCGGATTTCGGCACCGTCCCGGGGAAGCTGGAACTCACCGCCCTGATGACCAGGATCATGTTTCCCTTCCTGATCCTGGTGTCCCTGGCGGCCCTGGCCATGGGAGTCCTCAACACCAAGGGCAAGTTCTTTGTCCCCTCGTTGGCCTCCAGTTTTTTCAACCTGGGCTCCGTCGTCGCCGGCGTCGGTCTGAGCCTGGCCGCCCCCCGGTTCGGGGTGGCGCCCATCGTCGGCATGGCCTGGGGCACCCTGGTGGGCGGCTCTCTGCAGGTGGCGTTCCAGTTGCCGCTGTTGTGGCGGGTGGGGTTCAGGCTCCGGTGGGTCCTTGATCTCAGGGAGCCGGGACTGCTGCGGATCGTCAAGTTGATGCTGCCCGCGGTGGTGGGCCTCTCCGCCACCCAGATCAATGTCTTCATCAACACCTTCTATGCCTCCAGTTGCGCTCAGGGGAGCGTCTCCTGGCTCAGTTACGCCTACCGGCTGTTCCATCTGCCCATGGGCCTGTTCGGCGTGGCCCTGATGGTGGCCACCTTGCCGGTGGTCTCCCGCCACGCCGCCAATCACGACCTGGCCGCCCTGCGGGATGCCCTGCAATCTTCCCTGTCCCTGGCTATTCTGGTCACCCTGCCGGCGGCCTGCGGCCTGATCTTTCTGGCCCAGCCCATAATTGGGCTCATTTATCAGCACGGCCAGTTTACCCTGGTGGATACCCAGCAGACGGCCGCGGCCCTGGCGCTCTATTCCCTGGGACTGGTAGCTTTTGCCGGAGTCAAGATCATCGTGCCGGTTTATTATGCCCTGGATGACACCCGGATACCGGTGCTGGGCTCCTTCGTGACGGTGGCCGCCAACCTTTTTATTATCCACCTCACTCTAACAACCCTGCAGCACCGGGCCATCGCCCTGTCCACGTCTTTGAGCGTGATATTGAACTTTTTCTTCCTGACCGCGGTGCTGTACCGCAAACTGTCAGGTTTTAAGGTGCGTGGTCTCATCCTGACGCTGGGCAAAGTGGCTGGGGCCAGCGTGATTATGGGCCTGGCCGTATCCTGGCTTTACCCGCGCACCGCCGCCTGGTTGGGGTCCGGCCTGGCGGGGAAAGCCCTGGGTCTGGCCGGGGTGATCGGCATCGGCATGGGCCTCTATGCCGCCATGGTGTCACAATTGCAAATTCCGGAATTCCAGGAGTTGATGCGGCATGTACGAAGCAAGCTCACCCGTTGAGGATCGGCAGGTCCCGGTGGCGAACCGGACCGGGCCGCACCTGACCTTTTTTTATCCAACCTCGATTTGTGCCGATAGATTCTTTAGAACTCAGGCTGATCCGGGGACATGGGGCCTTGGGTTGGCCCAGCCGGCGACCGTTTCGGGCGTGCGGCTGCATGAGCCGATTTTGAGGCTAAAGGATCAACCCGGTGAGTCGGTGTCCGAAACTATTCCGGTGGACCTTCTGGTTTATCGCCCTGGCCCTGGCGGTTTTAGCCGTTCCGCCGGTTTCCCAGGCCGTGGATATTTTCCTGCCCATAAAATTACCGCTGTTCTTACCCCGGATACCGTCAGTGCCCTTGAACGAGACCGTCATCCGCATTCCCATGACCGTGTCCCGGCCCGGCGGCGTTCAGCGTCTCCACCTGGAGGCGACCCTGTACCGGCCGCCCGGTCCCGGCCCTTTCCCGCTGGTGATCCTGAGCCACGGCACCTCCCGAGACCCGCGGCAGCGACTGGGGGGGCGTCTCCGCTATGATGCCCAGAGCTGGGAATTCGTCAGCATGGGATTCGCGGTGGTGATTCCCATGCGCCGCGGCTATGGCCATTCCGAGGGGGATTACGCCGAAGGCGAGGGTCTCTGTGCCAATTCCTATTTTTATGAAGCCGGGATGGAATCGGCCAGGGACCTGCGGGCCACCGTGGAGTACGTGTCGGCCCTGCCCGGCATCGATCGAGAGCGCCTGGTGCTGGCGGGCCACTCCAGCGGCGGTTTCGCCTCGCTGATCCTGGCCAGCCAGGGATTGCCGGGGGTGCGGGGAGTGATTAATTTCGGCGGGGGGCGCGGTTCCACGGAGCGCCTGAACTGTTCGCCTGATAAGTTGATCGAGGCCTGCGCCCTGGCCGGGCGCACCACCCAGGTGCCCACCCTGTGGGTCTACTCCAAAAATGATTCTTATTTTCCGCCCCAGTTGGCCCGGAAGATGTCCGCCGCCTTCCGCCAGGCCGGAGGCCAGGTCGAGTTCGTCATGCTCCCGCCTTTTGCCGAAGAAGGGCATTATCTCTTCACGGACGTGCGGGGGTTGTCCCGATGGACCCCGGCGGTCAACCGGTTCCTCAACGATCTCGGGTTCCCGGGGTCGATGCCGCGACCTTAAGTGATACCGAGTTGCGTTCGAAGAGCTATTTGGGTAGCCGCAGGCTTTAGCCTGCGCCGGCACAGGCTGGAAAGCCTGTGCCACCCTTTGACTGCAATCTGGTATGAGGAGGTTCCCCATGGACCCAGGCGAGAAGATCGGCCCCATCTTGAAGCTGCTGGACGAGCATTACCAGGACGCGCACGTCACCCTGGACTTCGCCAACCCCCTGGAGTTGCTGGTCGCCACGGTGCTCTCGGCCCAGTGCACCGATGTTCGGGTCAACCAGGTTACCCCGGCCATATTCAGCAAATACCCCACCGCGGCCCACTACGCTGAGGCCGACCTTACGGACCTGGAGCAGGCCATCTACACCACCGGCTTCTACCGCCAGAAGGCCAAGAGCCTCAAGGCCATCGGCCGGGCCCTGGTTGCAAAGTTCGGCGGGCAGGTGCCGGTTTCATTAGATGATTTGGTAAAATTGCCGGGGATCGGCCGCAAGACCGCCAACGTCATCCTGGGCAACGCCTTCGGCATCCCGGGCGTCGTAGTGGACACCCACATAGGCCGGGTCTCTCAGCGCCTGGGGCTCACGCGCCAGCAGGACCCGGTAAAGATTGAATTCGACCTGATGCCCCTGGTGCCCCGGGAGCGCTGGGTGAAATTTTCCCATCAGCTGATCTGGCATGGGCGCCAAATCTGCACCGCCAAAAAACCCGCCTGCCCTCACTGCCCCTTGCTGCCTTATTGCGATTACGGGGCCAAGGTTATGGGCTCGACTGCTTGACACGCCGTTTGATTCGTGGCATAAAACGGAAAAACAGGCGGAGGTCTGAAACTATGCAGAAGCAACGGCGGCTCAAACTGGCGGCGGTCCTGGTGGCCATGGCGATGGCGGCGGGTTGTGCCGCGACCTTACTCATGGGGGTTGGGGGCCTGGCGGCCCTGGGGACGTATAAGTGGGTGGAAGGCACCATGGAAAAAGATTATCCCCGGCCCATGAAGGAAACCTATCAACGCCGCCATGGAAGCCGCAAAGAAGCTGAACATAAAGATCACCGCGGAGCAATACGGCCCCTCGGAGTCCAAGATCGAGGGGTTGACCCAGGACGGCACCAAGGTCAAGGTTGAACTGCTCGCCCGGCCCAACGAGATCACTACCGTCAAGATCCGCTTCGGCATGATGGGCAACGCCGACTGGTCGGGCTACTACCACCGGCAGATCATGAAGATTTTGCGCATCCCGGACCAGCCCTAAAGGCGTGGGCCGATAACCGGGGCAGCAGGGCAGGGCAGGGGGCAAGAACCTGGCCCCCCTTTTGTGAAATCAGCCAGGCCGGAAAAGGAAACTTCCTGCCTGGTTGACGAGAACTCCCCCCGAGTTGACCCCGGCGAGCTAATCCCAAGTTGCAGACAAACGGCAATTTCTCTGTGGGGGCGGCCCTAGGTGTCCCGTCCCAGGATTATTTTGCATAAATCTTAAGGCCTTTTCTCCCTCCCCCTTGATGGGGGAGGGCTGGGGTGGGGGTGAAATTCCTGGGAATCGTGCCAACTTATCCCCCTCCCCCCAACCCCCTCCCACCAGGGGAGGGGGAGTTATGGGGAGCAATATTTTGTGAGGTATTCCCGGGACACGACACTAGGTGTCCGCCCTTGATTTAGGGCGCACACGCAGGTGCGCCCCTACAATGCCGCGTTTTGTGATTGCGACTCGGTATAAGGGCGCAGACCGGGACGTGATATATCACGCCCCGGTTCGCTGGCCGGCGGCGCGATCCCCTCACACCTTCTTGATGTTCTGACCAGCCCCGAAGCTTACCCCCGGGGCGCGACCGCGCCCGGATAGCTCCGCTCCCAGTATTTTTCCGGGAGAACCGCCCCTACATGGCCTTGGGGGTTGGGGCGGGCTGGGCTGGCTCCTTGGGAGCCGGCGCCCGGCGCTTGCGAACGGTCCGCGGCCGGTCCGCCGGCACGGGCTGCAAGTAGCGCATAGAGGCCCAGCCGGTCATATCGCGGCGCAGGTCATACACCCGGGCCCAGCCCGAACTGGTGTCCAGGAGCTCCACTTCATCGTTGAACTGCAGGGTGCCAATCTGGGGCGCGGCGGTGGTGGGGCCTTCCCGCAGGGCCAGGCTGGAGGTGTTCACAAAGTAAACCGGTGGGAGCCGCTCAGGCGGAGGAGGCTCCACCATCACCACCGAGGGCGGCGGGCCCGTTTCCACACAGCCCATGAACAGAGCCAGGGCCATTACGCAGAGTGCCAGACCGGTAAGGGTGCGTCTCAGGGTCATGAAAGTCTCCTTATTCGAGATTATGCGGCAGGCTAACCTGTTTCCGTCTCAACGCGGCAATTGAGACCTCCTGGCTCGCGGCGAATTTCCTCAGCGATCCTGGTCCCGAAGCCCAATTTTTGCGTGTGAGTCATGATAGCACAAAATTTTTTATAAAATCAATTTTCCCCGAAATTTCGAGCCTGCCGCCACAGGATACCAGCGATACAGTCATTTTCGTTCCGAAAACCCCAGGCCGGCGCCGTCCGGAAAGGGGACTGGGGCCTCTCCGTTAACCGCAAAAATAATCGCCGGCCGGAAAACTCATCCTTCCAGCCTTTTTCATTAAATTGATACCCTGGTTTGCCGTCATCGCGGCGCAAAAAATTAAGCAACCTTAATACCTGAATCCAGACTTCCAGGTGATGCCAAACTCTCCCACATCGGCAGCTCGTCCTTAACACCTGCTAACTAAAATTAAACATACGTTAAAAATGAAACTTTAACACTTTAGCCAGCAATATTGTAACCTATTAAATTATTTAATTAATTTTAGATAACCGCGTATCTTTACGCCTGGCATTGATCTTGCTCCTTTACTTAAAGAGAGATGATGGCGCGATAAAGCTGTCACCAGCAAAGCAAAAGGAGAGTAACGATGGCAACTGCAGATCTTGCGACGCTTAAGGCCGCCGCGGTGGTGGATGCCCGGGGCAGCGCCTGCCCGGGGCCGCTGATGGAAGCCAAGAAGGCCATTGGCCAGGGTGAAAGTGGGGGAGGTGCTGGAAGTGCTCTCCAATGATCCGGGCACCAAGGACGATATGCCTCTCTGGGCCAAGAAAGTGGGCCACGAATTTCTGGGCTCTTTGGCCGCGGATGGTTATGACCGCATTTTCATAGTCCGGAAGAAGTAAGCGGGAGGGCCTCATGGGGGCCGAGAAGTATGCGGGAAAAATCCTGATTCTGGCCACGGAGAGCTGCGCCTACCCCGGGGCCGACGCCGTGGGGCAGGGGCACCAGAGCTATCCTGCCAATACTTTCATCTTGCGGGTCAGGGCGCCGGTGCTTTTCCCCGAGAAATTTTATCTGGACTGCTTCGACAAGGGGCATAGCCGGCATCATCATCATGTCATGCGGAGTGGAGTGCCCCTACGAGGGGGCTTACGAGGCCCTGGCCAAGCGCGTTGACCGGGTTTATGCGCTGATGAAGGGGCGCGGCCTGGACATTCGCCGGCTTCGCCTGACGGCCATCTGTACGGTATGCACCCGGGCCTTTATCAAAGAAGTCAAGCAGATGAATGATCTGATCTCGGAGTTGGGCCCGCCTGGCCGCGAGCCATCGGCGGCGACCAGCGCCGCTTAAGGGATGGTCTGGTCCGCCCCTGCGCAAAGCAGCCGAGACGGCTCCAATTTTTCTCCGCACGGATTAGCAATGCGCATGGCTTCTCAGCAAAGTTACGATTACGACGCCCTCGTCCTGGGCGGGGGCATCGCCGGGCTGGAGGCGGCCCTCAATCTCGCCGACCAGGATTTCTCGGTGGCTATCGTAGAACAAGACGCCTCCATCGGCGGCAAGATGATCAGGCTCTCCAAGGTCTTTCCCACCCTGGATTGCTCCAGTTGCATCACCACCCCCAAGATGGCGGCCGCGGCCCATCATCCCAACATCACCATCTTCACCTACTGCGAGTTGCAGTCCCTGGAGCGCCGGGGCGACGATTTGGTGGCCGGGATTCGCCAAAAGCCCCGCTATGTGGACGAGGACAAATGCATCGGCTGCCGCCAGTGCGAATATCAATGTCCCGTGCTGGTGCCCGATGCCGAGCAAGGGGGGTTTGCGGCCCGGAAAGCCATTTATATTCCCTTCTCCAACGCCATTCCCCAGAAGGCCCTGATCGATCCGGAAAATTGCATCCTGTGCGGCCGGTGCGCCAAGATCTGCCCCACCCAGGCCGTCAACTACTTTGCAGCAGCCGGAAGCTTTCACCCTGACGGCCGCGACCGCGGTGATCGCCACCGGTTTTGAGTTGACGCCGCTGGCGAACAAGACCCAGTACGGCCAGGGAAAGATTCCCAATGTAATTACGGCCCTGCAGATGGAGAGGCTGCTGGCGCCCCACGGCCCGTACAACCGCGTCCTCAGGCCCTACGACGGCATGGAGCCGGATAACATAGCCTTCATCCAGTGCGCCGGGTCCCGGGACCAGAGCATGGGCGTGCCGTACTGCTCCCGGGTCTGCTGCATGTATGCCATCAAGCAGGCCATGCTCCTGTCCGGCTCCCTGCCTCTGGCGGATATCGCCATTTACTACCTGGATATCCGGGCCTTTGGGAAGGGTTATGAGCAGTTTTTCCAAAACGCCCAGGCCATGGGGGTCAATTTTGTCAAAGGCAAGGTGGCGTATCTTGACCCTGGCGACAATGGCGCCGTCCTGGTTCGGTACGAATCTCAGGAAGCCGAAGGCGGGGTGCAGGTGGCCGAGCACGATCTGGTGGTGCTGTCCCTGGGCATGCTGCCGGGTTGGAATCCGGAAGGCCGCTGCGCTCTCGCCACCGGCGGCGGATAACTTCATCAAAACCGTGAAACCCAAGCTGGCCCCGACCCTGACCGATCTTCCCGGCGTGTTTGTCGCCGGGGCCGCGGCCGGACCCAAGGATATCGTGGACAGCATCGTGGAAGCGGGCGCCGCGGCCATGGAGGCTTCCCGGTATCTGGCGGCCAGGGAAGTGAGCCGTGAGCAGTGAGCAGTGAGCAGTAAATTAAGCTTTATTTTAGCTAAACGGGCCTGAGCCGATGGCGGTTTACCCCGCCGATGAAAAATCCCCCCTGCCCCCCTTTTCCAAAGGGGGGAGCAAGGACGACGGGTCTAAGTCCCCCTTTGTAAAGGGGGATTTAGGGGGATTTGCAAGAGGCTATTCACGGTAAAAGCTGATAGTCAAAGGTTTTCTGGGAGAAAGGCTGATGGCGGAGAAAAATAACCCCGAATCCGCTCCGGTTGGTAAAGTGGGGGTCTACGTTTGCCATTGCGGCGGCAATATTTCCGACGCAGTGGACGTGGAAAAGGTTTGTGAGCAGGCCCGCAAGGTGCCGGGGGTGGTGGTGGCCCGCGCCAATATGTTCATGTGCTCCGATCCCGGCCAGGAAATGATCATCGAGGATCTCCAAAGCGGCCTGGTGGATCGGGTGGTGGTGGCCTCCTGCTCTCCCAGTCTGCATGAAACCACCTTCCGCCGGGCTCTGGCCCGGGCCGGGGCTAATCCCTATGTGTACGAGCACGCCAACCTGCGGGAGCAGGTGAGTTGGGTGCACCACGGGGCCGAGGCCACCGCCAAGGCCACCCGGCTGGTGGCCGCGGCCGCAGCCAAGGCCCGCCGGCTTGAGCCCCTTACCCCCATCAAGGTCGAGGTGCAGCGGCAGGCGGTGGTGATCGGAGGCGGGGTGGCCGGGCTCAAGTGCGCCCTGGAACTGGCCGAAAGAGGCCTGGCCGTGGTTCTCGTGGAAAAGAGCCCGTTTCTGGGAGGACAGGTGGCGCAGTTGGATAGCCTGGCGCCCTTTGGAGAAACCGCCTCCGGGATCATCAGCGAACTGGCCGGCGCCGTCATGCAGCATCCGGCGATCACCGTTTACTCCTGCGCTCAGGTGGAGGGCTTTGAGGGCTATATCGGCAATTTCAAGCTCAAAATAGTGAGGCAGCCCCCCGAAGGCACGGCCTATGCCGATAGGTTGGCCAGGCTGAGCCATTCCGGCCAGGGCCTGGGAGAATATGTGCCCTTTGTGGGCGTCATGCCGGCCGCCATTCCGGAAAGCCGGGAAGAGTTTGACCTGGACGCCGGGGTCATCGTGCTGGCCACCGGTTTTCGCCCCTACCAACCCCGGCCGGGAGAATACGGCTATCAGGAATTTCCCGAGGTGGTCACCCTGCCGGAACTCATCCGCTTGGTGGCTGAAGCCGAGGCAGGGGGCGACACCCTGGTGCTGAACGGCCGGCCCATCCGCAGTTTGGCCATGATCCACTGCGTGGGCAGCCGTCAGATTCCCGGCATCCATGCAGAGAGTTTAGGCGGCTATCTGAACGAGTACTGCTCCCGCACCTGCTGTAGCGCCACGCTCTATGCCGCCAAGCAGATCCGGGACCGCTACCCCAAAACCCGGGTCGTTGATTTTTACCGGGACATCCGGACCTATGGCCGGGGACATGAGGAACTCTACACCCAGGTAGCCCAAAGCCGGGTGGTGTTTTTCCGCTTCGAGGCCGGCGAGGAGCCGCAAGTCTTGAGGAATCCCGACCCTAAAGGGTACCCGGTGCTGGTTAAAGTGAAAGATGTTTTGACCTTTGGCGAGGAATTGGCAGTGCCGGTGGATCTGGTGGTGCTGGCGGTGGGCCAGGAGCCCAACCTCATCGCCGACCTGGTGGAGAAGATGAAGATTCCCGTGGGCGCCGACCGCTTCCTCCAGGAAGTGCACCCCAAACTGCGCCCGGTGGAAGTGTCCGTGGCCGGCATCCTCTTGGCCGGCACCTGCCAGGCCCCCTTCGACGTCGGCGAGACGTGTGCGGCGGCGGGGGCCGCGGCGGTCAAGGCCGCCGCGATTCTGACCCGGGGCTATGTGGAGCTGGATCCCTTTGTGGCGGAAGTGGATCTCAGCAAGTGCACCGGCACCGGCGCCTGTGTGGAGGCCTGCCTGGCGGCAGGGGCCTTGAACCTGGCGGACCTGGAGGTGGAGGGCCAGAAGGTCAAGCGGGCCCAGGTCAACCCCGCCATGTGCATGGGCTGCGGCGCCTGTGTGGCGGTCTGCCCCGAAAACGCCATTAACGTGCAGGGGTGGACCTTGAAGCAGTACGAGGACATGGTGGACATGATCGTCTCCGACGAGTACCTGGAAGGAGCTTGATTGGGCTATGAACTCAATCGCGCCGATCAAGTCGATTAATCACCACCAGCCTCAGAGATCAGGAATACATGAGTCCCCCTTTGAAAAAGGGGGATTTAGGGGGATTTCACGAGCGGTTGAAAAATCCCCCCTGAACCCCCCTTTAGAAAAGGGGGGAATAAAAACGGCTTCCGTATAATTAACGAACTTTTGCAATTAGTACCAGGTTCCTTGCCTGTGAGGTCTGACGATGGCTGACGAAAGAAAAAGAATCCGGCCAAACGGCCCTGAAAAAACTCAAGGCGGCCCGGAAAGAGCAGATTGCCGCCACTACCGCCCGGATGAAAGAGCAGCGGCAGGCGGTGAAAGCCATTAAGAAATACCTGGAGGGGGCTGAGTTGACGGTGCCCGAGATCGCCGCGGCCACGGGCTTGCCGGTGTCCGAGGTTCTCTGGTACGTGGCTTCGCTAAAGAAATATGGAGAAATTCTGGAAGGGCCAAAGGATGGCAGCTATTATCGCTACCGGCTGGGGCAAGCCGCCGCGCCGGCAGCCGACCCCGGCCCCGACGAGTAGGAGCCGCCCCTTCCGGAGGATCGGACATGACACTGGTAAACCCTGATTTTGCCGAAGAGCTCAAACCGTTTGGCGTGGACACGGCCCTGGAGTGCTTCAACTGCGGCACCTGTGCGGCCATCTGTCCCCTCATCTTTGAGCATTTTCCCCGGAAAATGATCCGCTACGTCCAGGTGGGGGCCGCGGATAAAATCCTGCAACATGCCCAGGAACTCTGGCGGTGTCTGCACTGCGGGCTGTGCACCCAGACCTGTCCGCGCCAGGCCAACCCGGGCGAACTCATCCTGGGGTTGCGCCGCTATGTGGTGAATCGGTGGAGGAGGGCGTAAGATGTACAACCCCAAAGACATCATCGACCTCATCGCCACCAATGTCAGGAAGACCCGCAATCCTTTCGGGGTGTCCAACTCCCAAATCAACACCTGGTGGCGGGAGGCCCCCGGCTTCACCCGGCGGCCGGGAGACGCCCTGCTCTTGACCGGCCTGATGTATCAGGCCATTCCCTATATTGAAGCCACCACCCGGTACCTGGAGCGCCTGGAGGGCACCCGCTGGGCCGACTACCTCAGATTTGGCCGCCTCAGCCGCTATATCCCCAGCTCCCTGCTGGGCCGGGGGCTTTGCCTGCCTGACCTCCAAGGCGTCGATACAGCAGTTTAACGGCATCCTGGTCTCCATTAGCCGGTTACTTACGAAATCCGGGGTGGATTTCTTCTATCACCCGGACATGGACTTCTACAGCGGCATCTTGCTCTACGACTTGGGCGATCAGGAGGGCTTTGTGGAGCACGCCAGGTTCGTGGCCAAGACCCTGAGGCTGCATGGCGTCCAAAAAGTCATCACCGTTGACCCCCACACCACCTATGCCCTGAAAGAGCTTTACCCGAAATACACCGGGGAAACCTTTGAAGTGCACCCGTATTTCACCCTGCTCCGGATCAGCGAACCGCGCCCCAAAAATGGCCAGCCGCCGGTGGCTATCCACGACCCCTGTTTTTACGGCAGGTACCTGAAACTTTCGGAGGGGCCCCGCCAGGTGCTTCAGAGCCTGGGCCTGGAGTATGTGGACGTGCGGAACTGCGGCGAGTTCACCTCCTGCTGCGGCGGCCCGGCGGAGTCGGTATCCCCGGCCCTGAACCGGGAGATTCTTGGCCGGCGAGTGGCGGAACTTGAGGCCAGCGGCGCCCCGGTGGTCACTTTCTGCCCCATCTGCCTGGCCAATCTGCTCAAGGCGGGCCTGGTCGTGGAAGACCTGGCCAGCCTGCTGGGCCGCTTTTGTGGCGAGAGCGGTTAACGCGGCTTTACGTGAAGGCGCGACGGGACGGTCCCCTCGCCCCTGCACCGAAAAATTTAGGGGTAAATTCCAAAAAAAGGAGAGTTGACGGGATGTCGGAAGAAAAAGAGAAAATTGTGTTGATCTCCACCCATGCCGGGGAAGATCCGGAACGCGCCATCTTCCCCATGATGCTGGCCAATGCGGCCCAGGCCATGGACGTGGAAGCCGTGGTGGTCTTGCAGGGTAACGGGGTGTATCTGGTCAAAAAAGGTTATGCCGATGGCATTACCTTTCCCGGCCTGACCCCCATGAAGACGCTGGTGGACAACTACGTCGCCAATGGCGGCACGTTTCTGGTCTGAATTCCCTGCCTCGAGGAGCGCAAGATCAGTCAGGCTGACTTGATCCAGGGAGCAGAATTGGTTAAGGCGGGGCGGCTTATTGTCGAGATGACCAGCGCCAAATCTACTGCGGTTTACTAAAATTATTGAAACCCGGGAGGCTCATAACCCCCTCCCCCCCGGGGGGAGAGGGCCGGGGTGAGGCGGGCGCTACCCCCGCCACCACATTTATAGCGAAGGCCAAAAGCTCCTTCCTGTTATCCCCTCTCCCCTTTGAGGGGAGAGGGTTAGGGTGAGGGGTGAGTAAGAAAAATCTTTTGGCAATGAGTACATGCAGGTACTAGTGTTGTGATCCATAAATTATATGGCAAAAAAAACAAGCCCTATCTTGAAGGCTGGGTGTTATAAGTCCCCCTTTTTTAAAGGGGGATTTAGGGGGATTATTAAGCACTTATTTAATCCCCCCTGACCCCCCTTTAGAAAAGGGGGGAAGAAAACCCCCAACTTTAATTGCCATATTAATTGTAATACTGAGTTGCGCTCAAAATGCTATTTTCTGTAGCCGCAGGCTTTAGCCTGCGCCTGCACAGGCTGGAAAGCCTGTGCCACCCTTTGACTGCAATCTGGTATAAAACGTCACACTAGGCGCTAATCAGTTTGTGAACGTCGATGCCGTATTTTTTCATGCGGTGCCAGACGGTGACGCGGCTTACGCTTAAAAGGGCCGCGGCCTGGGACTGGTTGCCGCCGGCTTGCCGCAAGGCATTGATGAGGGCAGTTTTTTCATCGGAATCCGGGATGGACCCGGCCTCTTGCCGAGTTCCCGGGGCGGGTTCCTGGGAACTCAGCTTGGGGGGCAGGTGCAAAGGTGCGATAAGGCCGCTTTCGGCCACCACAAAGGCATACTCCAGGGCGCCGATGAGTTCCCGCACATTGCCGGGCCAGGGGTTATCCAGAAAAATCTGCATGGCTTCCCGGGTCAGCCCGGATATCGCCTTGCCGCTGCGCTGGCGGAGGCGGGTGATGAAATGATCCACCAAGAGGGGCAGGTCTTCCCGACGTTCCCGCAGCGGCGGCAGGTTTATGGGAATAACATTGATGCGGAAAAACAGGTCTTCTCGAAATCTCCCCTCTGAGACGAGAGATTCCAGGTCGCGGTGGGTAGCCGTAATGATGCGGACATCCGCCGAAATGGGCCGGTGGTCCCCCACCCGCTCAAACTGCTTGCTCTCCAGGACGCGTAAGAGTTTTACCTGTATGGCCGGGGGGATGTCGCCGACTTCGTCCAGAAAAATATCCCCCCGGTGGGCGGCCTCAAAGCGGCCCTGGCGATGGGTGTAGGCTCCGGTGAACGCCCCCTTCACATGGCCGAAGAGCTCACTCTCCAACAGGGACTCATTGAGGGCGGCGCAATTGCAGGTGATGAAGGGCCCCTCTCTTCTCGGGCCCAGGGCATGAATGGCGTGAGCCACCAGTTCTTTACCGGTGCCGCTCTCCCCATGGATAATCACCGGGGCCTCGCTTTGGGCGGCCTTTTGGGTGAGTTCATAGACTTGTTGCATGCGGGGGGATTTCCCCACCAAACCCTGAAAGTCGCCGGCAGTATCCACAAGCTTGGAGAGATGCTGGATCATCTCATCCCGCTTGTCCAATTCCGAGATATCGGTGAGCGTTTCCACCGCTCCCAATATTTGCCCGGCTTCGTCCCGTAAGATGGCGGCATTTTTTAAGACATGGACGTAAGAACCATCTTTACGCATGAACAGGCAGGGTTTGCGGATGGCCGCCCCTTGCTCAAAGAGATCGCACCACTGGCTTTTACCTTGCGAACGGGCGGTGGCGCAGGTATCGCAGTTCAATATGGCACAGGAGCGGCCGATGACTTCCTCCCGGCTGTATCCCATAATCTTTTCGAAGGCCTGATTGACCATGAGAATGGTGCCGTCCGGGCTTGCCACCATAAGACCGTCGTTCATGGTGTTGATGATTTCTTTTAAGTAACGGTTGATCTTTTGTTCCTGCATGGCAAGGGCCTTGTTTTAACACTTGTTTTAACATTTATCATAGCAAAACCCCCCTGGGGCGCAACTACGGATTAATTTTAATTATGATATCAATGAGTTGTTTTTGGCGGCGGGGGCCGCGGGCCGCCGCTTCCCGGGTTTACCCCCATGCGATCTGATCAACGACTGGACCTTTCCGGGGTGGTGATTCCTTTCAGTCTGGCCTTATGCAAGTCCACCCTGGCCCAGATGGCCGCCGGGGCGGTTTTGGAAATTCGCTTGCGAGACCGCGATACCCTCCAGGATTTGTTGATGATTGTGGAGCGCTCGAAAGATGGGGTCCTGGCCTGGGAAAAACAGGATGAGTACTATCATGTGTGGGTGCAAAAAAGCCCGGAAATCCGGGAGGGCGGCCCTTAATACCAAGTTGCGCTCATAGAAGTAAGAAAAGCTATTGTAGGGGCGCACCTGCGTGTGCGCCCTCTGGTGGGCGGACACATAGGTCCGCCCCTACAAAAGAAAAAGATAAATTACCTGTTATGAGCGCAACTTAGAACTTATCCGTAAATAACTCCAACTTTTCGCCAGCAGATTATGGCTGCTGCCAGATGAAGCAAGGCGAGATAGCCTGGAATGGGTTTTTTCATAGCGAACCAAGAGCTTGCGGAACCTGTTGAACCATGAATGGCAAACTTCTACGACCCATCGGCGAGCACGGTAGCCGGGTATGGTTTTTTTCGCCTCGATTTCTTCAGCCGCGGCGCTTGACGTGAAGAATCTAGCGCCCGGTCGATTGTGCTTTGGCGTGCAGGTTTACCATCATAGCCTTTGTCGCCGCAAAGGTGTTGCGGCTGATCTGCTGTAGGCTCTGGTAAGTTCAGATGACGATATGTTGTCTAAGACGATTTCCAGTTGAGTTACATCGTGCCTACTCGCCCCGGGTGACGACGAGCGAGAGGGACGCCATGCTTTTCCACCAGCACATGGCGTTTGCTTCCTGTTTTCCCCCTGTCCGTCGGGTTCGGACTCGACCAGCTTCCTGGGCCAAAGGTGCTTTATTCATGGCGCTATCAATACTCTGCCATAACCAGGATATGCCTTCCATCTCATCATATTCCGCCAACCCGGCTCGCCACATGGCCAGAAATGCCCCGGCCTTTTCCCACTGGCGAAAGTAGGCATGGATGGAACTGGGACTGCCATATACCTCTTTCGAAAGAGCCTTCCATTGACAGCCGGTGCGGAGAACATAAACAATACCTTCAAATACCTTGCGAAAATCCAGAGGCTTTCTGCCGCCACCTTTTTTCCGGATATAAGATTTGTTCGGGTCCCTCGTCTGGTTGCGGTAAGAGAGGCTTCACCCGCCGCCCAGAAAGCATCGGAAACAGCCCATGACGGCAACCTTGGCATGCGCACCTCCAGTAAGCTTTTTTACGGCCATGCATGCCATATTATTTAGTAAATGTCAAGTTAATTACGGATAAGCACTTAGTATTCAGAATTGCCGCAGGAACCTGAGGTCGTTTTCGAAGAAGAGGCGGATGTCGTCGATCCCGTACTTCAGCATGGCGATGCGTTCGATGCCCAGCCCAAAGGCGAAGCCGGTGTAGGTTTCCGGATCGTAGCCCACGGCCTCGAAGACCGCGGGGTGGACCATGCCGGAGCCCAGGACCTCCAGCCAGCCGGTGGCCTTGCAGACCCGGCAGCCGTGGCCCCCGCACATGACGCATTCGATGTCCACTTCGGCGGAAGGTTCGGTAAAGGGAAAGTAGCTGGGGCGGAAGCGGACTCCCACCTCCGGGCCGAACATCTGGTGCACGAAGGCGGTGAGGACCCCCTTGAGGTCGGCAAAGGTCACCCCCTTATCCACCAGCAGGCCTTCCACCTGGTGAAACATGGGGGAGTGGGTGATGTCCGAGTCCCGGCGGTAGACCTTGCCCGGGGCGATGATGCGCACCGGGGGCTGGCGGACTTCCATGGTGCGGATCTGCATGGGGGAGGTGTGGGTCCGGAGCAGCACCTTGTCGTTGAAGTAAAAGGTGTCCTGCATGTCCCGGGCCGGGTGGTCCGGGGGCAGGTTGAGGGCCTCGAAGTTATACCAGTCCAGTTCCACCTCGGGGCCTTCCACCGCCTCAAAGCCCAGGTGCAGGAAGATGTCGCAGACCTCGGCCATGATGCGGTTCAAGGGGTGGAGGCGGCCCCGGGGGAGGCGCCGGCCCGGCAAGGTGACGTCGGCGACGGGGGTTGCCGCCAGGCGGGCCGCGGTTTTCAGGGCGCGCAGGGCCTCATCCAGGGCTGCCTCCAGGGCCTCTTTGGCCCGGTTGGCTTCCTGGCCGACGTTCCGTCTCACCTCCGGGTCTAATTTACCGAGACTCCGCAGGATGCCGGTCAAGGCGCCCTTGCGCCCCAGGTATTTGACCCGCAGGTGTTCCAGGTCCTCGGGGCTGGCCGCGCCCCGAATCTCCCGGAGCGCCGCGGTTTCGAGATCCTTGATTTCCTCAACCGTCATTATGGTAGGTCCGATTGATTATTCCGAGTTAATCCGAACGGGGGCGGAAGCCTTAAAGTCCCCCTTTCTTAAAGGGGGATTTAGGGGGATTATGAGGCGGTTATTTAATCCCCCCTGCCCCCCTTTAGAAAAGGGGGGTAAAAACTGGGAACCGAAAACTGAAGACCAGGCCTTACAGCGCCTGGCGAGAGAGGTCGGCCACCTTGGCGAACCCCTGGGGGTCGAAGACCGCCAGGTCGGCCAGGACCTTGCGGTCCAGGTTGATCTGGGCCTTTTTCAGCCCGCCGATGAATTTGCTGTAGGACATGCCCAGGGGCCGCAGCGCGGCGTTGATGCGGACGATCCACAGGGCGCGGAACTCCCGTTTCCGGACTTTGCGGTCCCGGTAGGCGAAGGTAAGGGCCCGTTCCACGGCCTCCCGGGCGGACCGGTAGAGCCGGCGCCGGCCGCTGCGGAATCCCTTGGCCATCCCCAGAAATTTTTTGCGGCGCGCCCTGGAGGCAACGCTTTTCTTGACGCGTGGCATAACGAACTCCTATCTCAGAGATAAGGCAGCAGGCGCCTGAGGTTTTTGGCCTCGGCTCCGGACATGATGGCCGAGGCCCGCAGCTGCCGCTTGCGTTTGGCGCTCTTGCTGGTCAAAATGTGGCTGTGGTAGGGCTGCTTGTGCTTCAGGCGGCCCTTGCCCGTGGCCTTGAAGCGTTTGGCAGCTCCCCGATGGGTTTTCATCTTGGGCATGGTCAACCTCACATGGTGCTAACACTGCCGGCCGCCAGACAGGCGGCCGGGTAGATTATCCGGTTCATAGAGCTTATATGCCGCTAACCGGCAAACTTATATTTTATACTCTATTCATCACATTTTAACAATATGTCTGCAAAAAAATCCTTTCCCCAGACCACCCGGGGGGTGGACCCGCAATTACACCGGGAATAGCTCAGGACTACTTGGGGGTAACGATCATGGAGAGGTTCCGGCCTTCCAGCTTGGGATTCTGCTCCACGGTTCCCACATCCGCCAGGGCTTCGACCATCTGGGACAGAATGCGAAAGCCGCGGTCCGTGTGGGCGATCTCCCGGCCCCGAAAAATCACCGAGATCTTGACCTTGTCGCCCTCTCCCAAAAAGCGCCGGGTATTCTTCAATTTAAAGTCCATGTCGTGCTCTTCGATCTTGGGCCGGACCTTGATTTCCTTTACCTGGATCGTGGTCGCTTTACGCCGGGCTTCCTGCTGTTTCTTACTCTGCTCGTACTTGTACTTACCGTAGTCCATGATGCGGCACACCGGCGGGGCGGCCTGGGGTGCAACCTCCACCAGGTCCAGGTGCGCCTCGACTGCCAGTGCTAACGCTTCTTTGATGGGCATAACGCCGACCTGTTGCCCGTCGGCGCTGATAAGTCGTACCTCCGGCACCCTGATCTGCTCGTTAATCCTCACTCGTTGCTGCTTCTGGATGGCCGTCACCTCCTTGAATTATGAAGAGTTGCCGGGGGACGGAGTCCGGGACTCTTCCTTAAGGCGCTGGATAAACGCCTCCAGGGAGACGCCCTTCAACTCCGTGCCGTCCCGCAGGCGGGGCGCCAGGGTGCGGTCCGCCGCTTCCCGGTCCCCCATGATAACCATGTAAGGAATTTTCTGGACTTGCGCTTCTCTGATCTTGTAGCGCAGCGTTTCCGGCCGGGTATCCACTTCCACCCTGAGGTCCGCCTCCCACAGCAAACCTGCCACCTCCTGGGCGTAGGCATGGACCCGGTCGGTGATGGGCAACAGGATCGCCTGCACCGGCGCCAGCCAGACCGGGAAGGCCCCGGCGAAGTGCTCGATCAGAACTCCCATGAAGCGTTCCAGGGACCCCAGGATCACCCGGTGCAGCATCACCGGCCGGTGGCGTTCCCCGTCCGGGCCGATGTAAGCGAGATCGAAGCGCTCCGGCAGGGTGAAATCACACTGAATGGTGGCGCATTGCCAGCGCCGCTGCAGGGCGTCCTTGAGCTTGATGTCGATTTTGGGCCCGTAGAAGGCCCCTTCCCCGGCGCAGATGTCGTAGGGCAGCCCCCAGGTCGTCAGCGCCCCGATGAGGGCGTTGGTGGCCAGGTCCCACTCCGCGTCGGTGCCGATGGATTTCTCCGGCCGGGTGGACAGCTCCACTTCGTAGTCGAACCCGAAAATCGCCATGACTTCGGCCACGAACTTCAGGACCCCCAAGATTTCGCTTTCCACCTGCTCCGGCATGCACAGGATATGGGCATCGTCCTGGGTAAACTGGCGCACCCGGGTGAGGCCGTGCAACACCCCGGAACGCTCGTGGCGCAACACCGTGCCCAGCTCGAAGAAGCGCAGCGGCAGCTCCCGGTAGCTCCTGATCTTCGATTTGTAGATCAGCATGTGGGCCAGGCAGTTCATGGGCTTGATGCCGTAGCTCTGGCCTTCCACCTCGGTGAAGTACATGTGATCCCGGTAGTTGTCCCAATGGCCCGAGCGTTTCCACAGGTCGGCCTTGAGCATCTGGGGCCCCATGACCATCTGGTAGCCCCGTTTCAGGTGCTCCCGGCGTTCGAAATTCTCGATGAGGCTCCGGAGCAGGGCCCCCTTGGGGTGGTAGATCACCATGCCCGGCCCGGCTTCCTCTTCGATGCTGAACAGCTCCAACTCCCGGCCCAGGCGGCGGTGGTCCCGGCGTTTGGCTTCCTCCAGGAGTTCCAGGTGGTGCGCCAGTTCCTCCCGGGTGGGGAAGGCGGTGCCGTAAATGCGCTGGAGCATGGGCCGGTGTTCGTCGCCCCGCCAGTAGGCCCCGGAGGTGGCGGTGAGCTTGAAGGCCTGGATATACCCGGTGGACGGGATGTGGGGCCCCCGGCAGAGATCGATGAAACTTCCCTGTTGGTAGAGGCTTACCTTCTCCGGGGTGATCTCCTCCAGGAGTTCCACCTTGTAGGCTTCGCCTTCGCTCCGGAAAAAGTTGATCGCCTGCTCCCGGCCCACTTCGTCCCGCCGGAAGGGCTGATCCTGGGCCGTCAACTCGGCCATGTGGGTTTCGATTTTGGCCAGGTCTTCCGGAGTAAAGGGCTCGGGCACGTCAAAGTCGTAGTAAAAGCCCGATTCGATGGCCGGGCCGATGGCCACCTTGACCCCGGGAAACAGATTCCGCACCGCTTCGGCCATGAGGTGGGCGGCGGAATGGCGCATGATCTCCAGACCCTCGGGGCTGTCCAGGCGAATGGGGGCGATGGTGCAATCGGCCGAGAGCGGCCGGGACAGATCCACCATATCCCCGTCGATCCGGGCCGCCACCACCTGCCGGTCGCTGGCGACGTCTAAGGCCTGAAAGGCCTGGGCTACCGTCGCCCCCTCTTCCAGGGTAACGGTGGAACCGTGGTCCAGGGTAACGTTGATCATGCCTGCCTCAATAAAAAAAAGGCATCTCGGGCGTCCCTTGAGACGCCTTCCCAGATGCCGTCAAATACTCAATTGTATTACATAAGTTTAAAATTCAAGGGGTTGCCGTTAAATTCCTCAATCTCCGGGGTCAAGGCCTGCTGATTGACCTAAAGTTCGCTCAACTGTTTCTCATAAATACCTGTGTTTGTCAAGAAATTTTCGTGGGGCGGCTAACGGATTAGCGATTATTCCTCGGCAGAGGCCCGCCAGTGGCACCACCTGACTGCGTCTTGCCCCGGAGTGAGCTCATCCGGCGTCGCCTTCTGGCAGCTGCCAAACGACTGAGGCAATGCCGGCCGTAGCGGCGCTCATTTAATCCTTGTCAATTGCGGGACCTATCCAGTGGCCAGGCTGCGAAAAATGGCTTCGAAGGCACGGCAACAGGCCTGCGGCCTGGCGAGGCGCACTCTGGGCCAGCCTGGCGAAATTATGTGGCACTAGCCTCCAGTCATGCGCTATGGGTGAAGGAACCTGCAGCTACTTGGCGTCTGCCAAGACCGGCATGATCTTAATGCATAAATCCATCATTATCTGGCTCGCTCCTGCTCTGCCGGGCTCTGCCTCGCCTGCCAGCCGGACCCGTCCAGGCCGACTGGACCGGGTGCTCACGACCTCCTGGCAGAGCTACCGCCGGCACTTCATCTCGCCGGAAGGCCGGGTGGTCATCCCGGAGCGAGGGCGGCGGCACCATCTCCGAGGCCCAGGCCTATGCCCTGCTCCGGGCCGTGTGGGCCGGGGATGAGGCGACCTTTGCCCGGGTCTATGCCTGGACTTACAACAATCTGTCCCGGGCCCGGCCCGGGACCATCTGCTGTCCTGGCGCTGGGGCCGGCTGCCCGACGGCTCCTGGGGGGTGCTGGATGCCAACACCGCCAGCGACGGCGACCTGGATTACGCCCTGGCCCTGGTCCTGGCGGCCCGCGGGGGCTGGCGGGCCGCCGCCGGGCCTGCCGGATTACCTGGAGGAGGCCCGGCAGGGTGCAGGCGGCCATCCTGGCCAAAGAAGTGGTGGCCCTGCCCGGACGGCGACGCTGCTCCTCACCCCGGGCAACTGGCATGAGCCGCGCCGCCTTACCTGGTCAATCCCTCGTATTTTTCCCCGGCGGCGTATCGGCTTGTTTGCGCAATTTCGAACATCGGCCGTCAGGGCGGCGGTAGAGGCCCCTAGGGGCGGTGAGGGCACCGCCCTGCAACCGGATGTCGAAGCGACTAATAATCCGCCCGCTGGGACCGCCTGCATCAGGATACCTATCAAGTGCTTGGGCGCAATTGACCCAGGGGTCTGGGGGGCCAAGCCGGGGTGGGGCTGTTTCCCGACTGGTGCCGGGTGGACGCGGCCGGCGCAGTCTAAGCCCGGCGCCGGGCCGGGACACCCACTTCGGCTGGGAGGCGGTGCGCCTCCCCTGGCGCCTGGCCCTGGATGGCCTCTGGTTCGGGAACCCCGGGCGGCCCAACTTCTCGAGGACAAATTCCTGCCGTTTTTCAAGCAGGAGTGGCAGGCCCAGGGGCAGGCTGGCCGCGGTCTATAACTTTGACGGCGCCCCGGCGGTGGACTATGAGAGCCCGGTGCTCTATGCCGGGGTCCTGGCCGCGGCCCTGGCCGCCGGGGACCGGGACTTCGCCCGGCAGATGGCCCTAAAAATCCTGTCCTTCTACCACGAAGACGGCCGCCGGGCCTATTTCGTCTCCCCGGACAACTACTACGCCAACAACTGGGCCTGGCTGGGCCTGGCGCTGTATGCCGGGTGGGTTGAACCGGGCAAGCGGATAGACCAAGCCATACTAAGGCAGTTTCAGTAGGTCGTACTGAGCACCTCACCGATTCATTAGTTTATACGAGCAAAGTCCGAGTGTGCCGCGTGAAAAATCTGAGCAACACGCGTCTCGCCGGTGATGCTCTGGTGAGGTGCGAGTGCGTACCCTCATAACGCTGACACCGTACATTGGCGATTTTCAGCGCTTACGGCGCTAACGTTCTTCCGAGCGTCTGCAGGCCTCCGGTAAATATTTCCTCCGGCGACCTGGGGAATATGATATAATTTACAAATAATGTCTATGGATCAGGAATTACCCCACATCTATACGGTGAGCGCCCTCACCCGGGAGATCCGGGACCGCCTGGAGACCTATTTCTCCCTGGTCTGGGTGAGCGGCGAGGTCTCCAACCTGCGGCAGCCCCTGTCCGGCCACTACTATTTCACCCTCAAGGACGCCGGGGCCCAACTCCGGGCCGTGCTCTTCAAGGGCAATCACCAGCACATGCGTTTCAAGCCCCAGGAGGGCAGCCAGTTCCTCTGCCGGGGGCGCCTCACGGTCTACGAACCCCGGGGCGAATACCAGCTGGTGGTGGATTACCTGGAGCCCCTGGGGCTGGGGGCCCTGGCCCAGGCCTTCGAGGCCCTGAAGACCCGGCTCAAGGACGAGGGGCTGTTTGCCCCGGAGCTGAAAAAGCCCTTGCCGTTCCTGCCCCGGAAGATCGCCCTGGTCACCTCGCCCACCGGCGCGGCGGTGCGGGATTTTCTGCGTCTCTTGCGGCAGCGCTTCCCCAACCTGGAAGTGCTGATCTACCCGGTGAAGGTCCAGGGGGCGGAGGCCGCCGGGGAAATCGCCCAGGCCCTGGACGACCTGGGCGCCTATCCCGGGGTGGAGGTCATCGTCCTGGCCCGGGGCGGCGGCTCCCTGGAAGATCTGTGGCCCTTCAACGAAGAAATGGTGGCCCGGGCCATCCACCGCTGCCCCATCCCGGTGGTCTCGGCGGTGGGCCACGAAGTGGATTTCACCATTGCCGATTTTGTCGCGGACGAGCGGGCTCCCACCCCCAGCGCCGCGGTGGAGCTGGTGGTGCCGGATAAGGCCGAACTGAACCGCCGCCTGGACCGCCTGGGCGCCACCCTGGCCGGCACCCTGGCCCGGCGCCGGGAGATGGCCCGGCAGCACCTGGACCTGATGGCCCGGCGGCTGCCGGACCTGCGCCGCGCCCTGGTGGATCTGCGCCTCAAGGTGGATGACCAAGGCCGAGATGCTGGTGCGGCGGGCCCGGCAGGTCCGTGACCGACCAGGACCAGGCCCTGAGGCTGGCCACCTCCCGCCTCTTCCTCCTTTCTCCCCGGCGGACCCTGGCCGTGGCCCGGCCGCGGCTGGAGCAGGCGGCCCAGATGCTGGGCCAGAGCTGTCGCCGGCGCCAGACCGAACACCGCCGGCACCTGGAATACTGTCAGAGCCACCTGGACCAGCTCAATCCCCTGGCCATTTTGCAGCGGGGCTACGCCGTGGCCACCCTGCTGCCCCAGGAAACGGTGATTCGGGACGCCGCCCTGGTGCCCGGGGCGCGGCCGTCCGGGTCCGGGTGGCCCGGGGCCGGATGGATTGCGAAGTGGAGGAAGTGAGCAGTGAGCAGTGAGCAGTGAACAGCAGTGAACAGAAAACTGACGAAAACAGTGAACAGAAAACAGAAAACAGAACAAAAAAACATGGCTAAAGAAAAAAAGCAGCCGGAACCGAGTTTCGAGGCGGGGCTGAAGCGTCTGGAGGAAGTCTTGGATGCTCTGGAGCACGGCGACCTGTCTCTGGAAGAGGCCATGCGCGCCTTCGAGGAAGGGGTGCAGTTGGTCCGGGTCTGCCACAAGAAGTTGGACGAAGTGGAAAAGCGGGTGGAACTCCTGCTCAAGGACGACGCCGGGCGGTTTTTCACCCGGCCGTTCCCGGAGGACGAGAACAGCGGCGGCTCGTAAGGGCGCGCAATCCACCTATTATCACTGGTATTTATGAGCCATTTTTGAGTATGGAAAGTTGATAAGTCCCCCTTTTTTAAAGGGGGATTTAGGGGGATTATCGAGGAGTTACTCATAATCCCCCCTGCCCCCCTTTAGGAAAGGGGAAGCGAAAAATTCGGCACTTAGGATGCATTACGAGCTACCGATATTTCGCAAGCGTAGAGGAATAACGTGGATCTAAAGGCCTATCTGGAAGAACGGCGGGGGCTGGTCAACCGGGCCCTGGAAGCCTATTTGCCGCAGGTGCGGGGGCCGGCCTTCCGGGTGACCCAGGCCATGCACTACAGCCTGTTCGTGGGCGGCAAAAGGCTGCGCCCCATTCTGTGCCTGGCCGCGGCGGAGGCGGTGGGGGGCGATCCGGGCGAAGCCCTGCCCGTGGCCTGCGCCCTGGAGATGATCCACACCTATTCCCTGATCCATGACGACCTGCCGGCCATGGACGACGACGATCTGCGCCGGGGCCAGCCCACCTGCCACAAGCAGTTTGACGAAGCCACCGCCATCCTGGCCGGGGACGGCCTGCTCACCGAGGCCTTCCACACCATGGCCGCGGCGGCGCCCCGGTTTGAAGGCCGGGAAGGGGTCTTGCTGGAGGTGATGCAGCTGGTGGCGGCCGCCGCCGGCTATCAGGGCATGGTGGGGGGCCAGATGCTGGACCTGCTGGCGGAAGGGCGCCAGGTCACCCTGAAGGAACTGGAGACCATCCACCGCCACAAGACCGGGGCCTTGCTCACCGCGGCGGTGCGGGCCGGGGCCCTGGTGGGGGGCGGCAGCCGGGCCGAAGTGACCTCCCTCACCGGTTATGGCGAAAAATTTGGGCTAACGTTTCAGATTACCGATGATCTATTAGATGTAGAAGGTGAAGCCGCGGAGATGGGCAAGGCGCCGGGTATGGACGAAAAGCGCCAGAAAGCCACGTATCCCGCGGTGCTGGGGCTGGAGGCCACCCGGGAGTGGGCCCGACGCCTGGTGGAGGAGGCCATCGCCGCGCTGGAATCCTTTCCAGGAACGGGCCGAACCCTTGCGAGAGCTGGCCCGCTATCTCCTGGTGCGGCGCGCTTAACCGGCGCTGGCCGAGAGGAAAATAATAAAAGTATCACGATTTTAACTGCTTGAATTTGGTGATTTTTAGTATTAAGTTAAGAATAACCCACCGTGAGAGGTTAGGTGCGCATGGATAATCGCCAGGGCTACCGGCCGGACGTTCCGGCCCGCCGTTTGCTGGATACCATTAACAACCCCCAGGAGTTGAAGAAGCTGCCGCCGGAATTCCTGCCGCAGCTGGCCCAGGAAATCCGGGAGAAGATCATCTCCACCGTGGCCAAGACCGGCGGGCACCTGGCCCCCAGCCTGGGAGTGGTGGAGCTCTCCATCGCCCTCCACTATGTCTTTGACTGCCCCCGGGACAAGATCGTCTGGGATGTGGGGCATCAGGCCTATGCCCACAAATTGCTCACCGGGCGCCAGGACCGGTTTCACACCCTGCGGCAGCACGGCGGCCTCAGCGGCTTTCCCAAGCGCGGCGAGAGTTGCTACGACGCCTTTGACACCGGGCACAGCTCCACCTCCATTTCCGCGGCCCTGGGGATCGCCAGCGCCCGCTGCCTGAAGCGGGAGCGCCACCGCGTCATCGCGGTGATCGGCGACGGCTCCATGACCGCGGGGATCGCCTTTGAAGGCCTGAACAACGCCGGCGACCTCAACAAGGACCTCATCGTGGTCTTAAACGACAACGGCATGTCCATCGCCCCCAACGTCGGGGCCATGTCCTCGTTTTTCAGCCGCAAACTCACCCGGCCCACCATGGTCTTCCTGAAAAAGCAGGTGGAGAACCTGCTGCGCTCCCTGCCGGCCATCGGCGAGGATCTGGTGACCTGGGCCAAGCGGAGCGAAGAGTCCTTTAAGGCCTTTTTCACCCCGGGCATGCTCTTCGAGGCCCTCAAATTCACCTACCTGGGGCCGGTGAACGGGCACCGTCTGGATCACCTGGTCGAGACCTTCAACAATGTCAAGAACTTGAAAGGTCCCATCCTGGTGCACGTGCTCACCACCAAGGGCAAGGGCTATGAACCCGCCGAGACCGACCCCACCGGCTTTCACGGCCTGGGCAAGTTCGACCCCGATACCGGCGAGCCCAAGAAGAGCGTCAGCGAGGTCCCGACCTACACCGAGGTCTTTGGCGACACCCTGGTGCGCCTGGCCCGGCAGGACCCCAAAATTGTGGCCATTACCGCGGCCATGCCCGACGGCACCGGCCTGGTGGATTTCCGCCAGGAGTTCCCGAACCGCTTCTTCGACGTGGGCATCTGCGAACAGCACGCCGTGACCTTCGCCGGCGGCCTGGCCGTGGAAGGCATGCGGCCCGTCGCCACCATCTACTCCACCTTCCTGCAGCGGGCCTATGACCAGATACTCCACGACGTCTGTATCCAGAAGCTGCCGGTGGTCTTTGCCCTGGACCGGGCCGGCATCGTGGGCGAAGACGGCGAGACCCACCAGGGGCTCTTCGACCTGTCCTATCTGCGCCACCTGCCCAACCTGGTCCTGATGGCCCCCAAGGACGAAAATGAATTGCGGGACATGCTCTTCACCGCGGTGGAGCACCCGGGTCCCGTGGCCCTCCGGTACCCCCGGGGCCGGGGCGTGGGCGTGGCCTTTTCCTCCACCCTGAGCAAGGTGCCCATCGGCAAGGCCGAGGTGCTGCGGGAGGGGCAGGATCTGCTCATCCTGGCCCTGGGCGCCTCGGTCTACCCCGCCCTGGACGCGGCCAAGGAGTTGGACAAGCAAGGGTTCAGCGCCACCGTGGTCAACGTCCGCTTTGTCAAACCCCTGGATGAACCCCTGATCCTGAGCCTGGCGGCCCAACACGGCCGCGTCCTGACGGTGGAAGAAAACGTCGTGGCCGGCGGCTTCGGCAGCGCCGTCCTGGAACTCCTGGCCGACCACGACCTCTTCGGGGTCACCGTGAAGCGCCTGGGAATCCCCGACATCTTCGTGGAACACGGCACCCAGGATATCCTCCGGAAGAAATACGAACTGGACGCCGCCGGCATCCTGAAGAACGCCCTGGCCGTCCTGGAGCAGCCGGCCCAGCCCAAGAAGGTGGTCTGGGGCACGTTTAATTAAAGACGGTTTTCAGGTTTTCAGGTTTTCGGTGCAAGACAACCAAGGCAGGGGTCGATGATCCCTGCCTTTTTCTATTACGTCAATATCTCGTATATGAGACCGGTGTATATAGTGGCAAGTAACTAGCAGCCGGTTATGGCTGAGGAACCACAAGCCCCATCAGGGAAGGCCCTCAAAGCAACCTCCGCCCCGGAGTTGTTTGATCCCGTATGGGGCATGACCGTGGGCAGTGATACTGCCTATGGGATTTCACATCAGGGCCAGGAATACGGATTTTGCCGCGAGCACTGCTTGTGACCTGCCCCCCAATTGCGGCCCGGAAGCCAGCCTTGATTTCGGCAAGATTATCCTTAACGTATAAATGTATATGGAACGACGCATCGCCAGATAAATGAGGCCTGAAAAAATATGAAAACCGTGTTTAGGTTTATGCTCCTCGCAGCCGCCGGCCTGGTGGCCGCAGGCATTGCCGACCATAAACCCCAGGAGAAACCAGGAAAAGGTGCCACCATGCCTGAAGTGCAAAAGAACCTCAAAACCGCCATCTTTGCCGGCGGCTGTTTTTGGTGCGTGGAATCGGATTTTGAAAAACTGCCGGGGGTGGTCGAGGCGATCTCCGGATACACCGGGGGCGGCGGGGACAACCCCACGTATGATAATTACGCCCAAAAGGGGCACGTGGAGGCGGTCCAGGTGGTCTATGACCCGGCCAAAGTCTCCTATAAAGAGCTGCTGGACTATTTCTGGCGGCACGTGGATCCCACCGATCCCGGCGGGCAATTCGTGGATCGGGGCCCCCAGTATCGCAGTGTCATTTTTTACCACGATGCGGAGCAGCAGCGACTGGCGGAGGCATCCAAGCAGGCCCTGGAAAAGTCAAAACGTTTCTCCAAACCCATTGTGACCGAGATTTTGCCGCTGACGAAATTCTTCGCCGCGGAGGACTACCACCAGGACTATTACAAGACCCACGCTGTGAAATACAAATACTACCGCTGGAATTCCGGCCGGGACCAATTTATCCAGAAGGTCTGGGGTGAGGGCCAGGCGGCGGCCGCCCCCCCCGGCGGCCAGAAGAATGCCAGGCCCAGTGATGAAGAACTCCGGCAGAAGCTCACGCCGTTACAATACCAGGTGACCCAGAAAGAGGGCACGGAACCGGCGTTTCACAACGAATATTGGGATAACAAAAAGCCCGGCATCTACGTGGATATCGTCTCCGGGGAGCCCTTGTTTATTTCCACGGACAAGTATGATTCCGGGACCGGCTGGCCGAGTTTCACCAAGCCCCTGGAGCCGGGAAACATCGTGGAGCGGGAGGACCGCAAACTGTTTTCGACGCGCACCGAAGTGCGGAGCAAACATGGCGATTCCCATCTCGGGCATGTCTTTGCCGACGGCCCGGCGCCTACGGGTAAGAAGATACTGCATGAACTCCGCGGCGCTGCGGTTTATTCCCCAGGAGGATTTGGAAAAGGCAGGCTACGGCAAGTATCTCAGTCTATTTGGGTCGGGGCAAAACTCGAAGAAGTAATGGTAAATTGAGACCTTTTGAAAAGGAGGTGGGAAGGGGGGAGTCAGGGAGCTTCCCCTAACCTTCACCGGCTCGCCCGCGCTCCGCCGGGGTGCCGCTGCCGGAACCTCTATGCGCCGTTCCTTGATGATGGCCGTGACCTTTTCCCGCACCATCTTCCTCATGTCGAAAAAGTCCTCTCCCTCGGCGCAGGTCACGAAATATTGCACCAGTCGGCTCGGGTTCTGCCTCCACATCCCGATCAACTGGGTCCAGAACTGACCCCGGTACGGCGGCCGGATGCCTTGCCACCAGAGAATTTTGCCCAGAGCCCGGATCTGGTTTAATCCCTGGCGCCAGGTCATGCCCCGCCGGGGGATGTCGGCTGGGGGCCGGGGGTCCCCCGCGGCCCTCTCCGGATCCCGGCGAACCGGTCGCATGGCCAGATAATAGCGGTAGACCCTCGCCAGATAACGGGATGGTTCATATAAATAGTCCCAGGCCGCGACGTATTCGGCCATGATCTCGGCTTCCGGTCGCTCCGGTTCGTAGTTCAAGGCTGAGAAGGTCCCCATGTCGTCGGCCATATCTTTACGCAGCCGCCCTTCTTTCTCCAGGCGATGCCACAGTCTGGTATGCGGCGCGGCCTGCAGCACTCCGAGCATGGTTACGGGTATGTCAGTCTGTTCTATAAAGGCGCAGATGCGCCCGCCGGCGCCGGACCTCTCCCCGTCCAGACCGATGATGAAACTGCCGATAACCTCCATACCGCTCCGCTTGAGGTTGTAAAGCGATTTCCAGGAGCGGATTCTTGATGTTGTGATATTTGTGGCTGGTTTCGAGCACATTTTCATCCGGAGACTCGATCCCGATAAAAACTTCCCACAGGTTGGCCGCGATCATGAGCTCGATCATTTCCGGGTCCTGGCCCAGGTTCACCGAGGCCTGCGTCAAAAACCGGTAGGGCTCGCCGCGGCTCTTCGACCAGGCAATGATTTCATCAAGCAGGACGTGCGCCCGCTTCTTGCTCCCGATGAAGTTGTCGATCGCAAAAAAGCACGTTGCCGGTGGCCCCGAGCCGGTAAAGGGTCTCCAGTTCGTCTATGACCTGCTTCGGGGTCTTGTCGGCGATGTTTGCGTCCAAAGAGGTTTACCACTCGCAAAATTCGCCAGTCGAAGGGGCACCCCCGGGAAGTTCTGAATCGGAAGGACGCATAATCGTCCAGCGGCAGCACATCGAAGCGTGGAATCGGCGAAGTAGTGACGGTATCCCGGCTTCTCGTCGATTTCGATCACCCCGGTCTTGGCCGAGTCGCATCGCCTCCAGAACAAGGGGATGGATTTTCGCTCCCTCGCCCGGCACCACGAAATCACATCCTCCCGCCAGGGTGGCCTCCGGAAGCGAAGTGGGGTAGGGCCCTCCGGCGACCACGGTTTTCCCCCGCTGCTTGGCTTCTCTCACCAGGGCCAACAGGCCA
>CAVTJO010000007.1:335000-415575 GCA_963734955.1 uncultured Bacteroidota bacterium | reverse complement strand
ACCATCCGAGCCAGAAGCCCCTGGTCCTGTTCGAGCGCCCGATCCGCAACCACCTGCCCGTGGGCGGCCTCCTCTACGACCCGTTCCTGGGCAGCGGCACGAGCCTCATCGCGGCCGAGGTCAGCCGCCGACGCTGCCTCGCGATGGAGATCGAGCCGGCGTTCGTCCAGGTCGCCATCGAGCGCTGGCAGGCAATCACGGGTGAGCGCGCCGAGCTCGTCGACGGAGCCTCCTAGCGATGGCCCGCCCCTCGAAATTCACGCCCGAGCGGCGTGAGCGCTTCATCGCCGCGCTCGGCACCGGCGTCTTCCCCGAGACCGCCGCCCGCTATGCGGGCTGGTCGCCCGCGACCCTCTACCGCATCCTGGCCGGGGACACGCCGGCCCACGATGCGTTCCGCGACGAGGTGCGCAGGGTCGAGACCGAGCTCGAGCTGCGCCTGGCCGGCACCGTCACCCAGGCAGCGTTCGGGGACCCTCGGCTCGCGCTCGCGATGCTCGAGCGCAGGTTCGGCGATCGCTGGGGTCGGCGGGCGATGCCCTTCGGCCCCCGGACCGAACCCGATCGGGCCGATGCCGCGACGCCCGCGGGCGTCGTGGTGCTCGAGCCCGCCCTCATCGAGGCGATGGTGCCCGGGCTGCTCGCGGCCCGGTTCGGGAGCGCCGGCTCGCCCGAGGCGCTCGAGCGGGTCGGGCGCTTCGCGGTGCCGCACGACGAGCCCGACGAATGAGCGCGCGCCCGACACCCAGGGATATCAGCGCCGCTGCACTGGTGGCCAGCTTCGCGCTGTTCCTGAGCGTGCTCGTCGACGCGGCCGGGCGGCCGTACGAGCTGCCGGCGCACCTCCTGCGCTGGGCCCGAGCTGATCGCGGCGCGAACAGCGCCTCGTCCTGCGCGCACCGCGCTCGCACGGCAAGACGACGCTGCTGCTCGCCTACATCGCGTGGTGCTGCTGGCGCCACGGCCGGGCCGATGGCGTCGCCATGGCGACGGCGCCGCCGGCACCTTCGAGGTCATCCTGTTCAGCGCGACGAGCGAGCAGGCACTCGACCTCATGGTGCGCTTCCGCGACCTGCTGCTCGCGAACGGGACCTTGTTCGCCGACCTCCTGCCCGAGCGGCGCGCCCGGTGCGCGGGGCCAGACCCGCTGGTCGGCGGCCGAGGTACGGCTGCGCAACCGCGCGAGGCTCGGGATCCGGGCCTACCGGCACCAGCGTCCGGGGCATGCACCCGGACCTGCTGCTGCTCGACGACGTGCTCAACGACGCGAACTCGCTGACCAGCGAGCAGCGCGAACGCACCTATCGGTTCTTCATGGGCACGCTGATGCCGATGAACGCGCGCCAGATCGTCGCCATCGGGACGGCGATCCACCAGGACGACCTCCTCAGCCACCTCGGCCGGGGCATGGGGACGGGACGGGACAGGCACCACACGCGGCTCGGGTTCCGGGCCGAGACGTACCGCGCGCTCGACGAGGACACGGGTGAGACCCTGTGGCCGGAGCGCTTCCCGGTCGCGTGAACTGCTCGCCCTGCGCGACACCGATCCGCTGATCTTCAGCCGGGAATACCAGAACGACCCGCGTGACGATGCGGCCTCGTTGTTCCCGTACCAGCTCACCCAGCGTGCGATCGACGCCGGTGCATCGCTCACGCTCGGCGGTGGCCATCCGGCCTCGAGGGACGAGTATCGTCGTGCTCGGCGTCGACCTCGCCCGCTCGGCCGCGGCCCGGGCCGACTTCACGGTGGTGATGGTGGTCGCCTGGGATCGGCGCACGGGGGCCCGTCGCGTCCTCGACATCCGGCGCGAGAAGGGCCTCGGGTTCGATGACCAGATCGAGCTGCTCTGCGACCTTGCGCTTCGGTACCGTGTCCTCGCCGGCGTGGTCGAGGACAACGGCTTCCAGCAGTGGCTGCTCGACTCGCTCGCCAGGCGGCCCGAGACCCAACTGAAGTTCATCGGCCACCGGACCGGCTCGAACAAGGGGAACCTCCAGGACGGCATCCCGCGCCTGGTCCTCGCGTTCAAGGCGGGCAGCTGGGTCATCCCCTCCGGCGACGCCGCATCACTCCGCTTGGCCCGCCAGTTCCAGACCGAGCTCGGTGCCTACGGCTACCAGGACGGGCGCTACGCCGGCGCCGGGGAACACGACGACATGGTGATCGCCGCCTGGCTGACGGAGTGCGCGATCCTGCTCCTCGAGGAGATCTTCCGCCAGCCGCCCGCCGAGGAGCTGGTCACGATGGAGGACCTCGGCATCGAGCGGGTCCGGATCGGCGACGATTGGTAGGGCCGCTGGCCGCCGACCTCCTGGGCCTGGAGTGGTACCGACCCACAGATCACCGACTCTATCTTCAGATTCGGCACGCTGGATTAGAACATACGTTCTAGTATGGTCGAAACGCCAAGGAGGGCCATCCGCGCTCTCAAAACTCGCAAAACGCGGCGCAGACCTTGCGGTCAGGCGTTCAGAGGGGACGAACGGGGTCGGGAGACGGTCGGCTTGGGAAGCAGACACTCTGCCAGCTGAGTTACTCCCGCTCGCAGCCGTATGTTACTCGATCGACGCCCTGGCGCCCATCCATCTCCGTGGATGCTGCCATGCCAGCCGGATGTGCCACGTGGTGCAAGCGACCAAGTGAGATCGTCGACGGTCCCACGCAGGACGTCCGCTCCCTCGTCGGTGGTCGGCCCTGAGACGTGCCTGCGACGGTCGCGCCGCGAGTCACGTCGGTCTGGACATGACGGGACCATGCGCCTAGGCCAAAGGGGTCACTAGACACCAAACTGCAACCGTGCAGTATCCTTCATGTAACCTGGAAACCAACCTCTACCGGTTACCAGTCACCCGCATAGGGACCATCGCAATGACCAGTCTCGTCGTCTTCGTCTTCATCATCCTCGTCCTCGGAGCCCTCGGAGCGCTCGCCGACCGACTCGGCGTCGACAGCCGCGACGACATCGGCGACACGCACGCTCCGCGGGCACTGTGATGTGGCAGCTGTACCTCATGATCGGCGCAGGGACGTGTCGACGATCGCCAGCGTGAGGCCGCACGCGTGCATCGCGACCGCCCCGCCACCGAGACCCGTCACCGGGCGCCCGCGAGGCCGACCAGGACACGACCGGTGTCGGCGCCTGGGCACTCCTGACCTATCTGCGGGACACCCTTCGAGGCCAGGAACGCACCTCGGCCACCCCTCGCTTCCGGGCGATGCCCGTGGTGTGCCGCATGCGTGGGCAGGCGCTTATGGCCGGCCAGGATCACGACCATCGGACGCCGCGGGCCACGGCGGCGAGGCCAGGCCCAGGTCCCCGGCGACGATGCCCGCCAGCTCATCGTCAGATGGCTCGATGAACAGCGTGCCCCCCGGCAGGACCACGACGGGCGTGTGCGTGTAGCCCGCGCCGTGGACGAGCGCCTTCGCCGCGGGCTCCAGGTCGTAGTTCACGTAGCGGTAGGCAAACCCGGCCGCGTCGAAGGCCGCCCGCGCCCGGGTCGTGTCGTCGCAGGTATCCAGGCCGTATACCAGGACGGCATCGGGGCTCGCGAGTCTGGGGTCGCTCGTCACGTCGGGTGTCCTCTCTGCTGGGCGGCGCGGCGGCCACAGTGCCGGGAACGGTCGGGCGTCGCCGGAGTCCCGGCCTGATCGGGGCACACGCTACAGGTCCGTCGTCGATGGGTGTCGATTCCGGTCATCCCCGTTCGTCGTGTGCACATGACGGCGGCAGATGGCCGCCAGCGGACAAGAGGAAGATCCGATGGCCAACTTCGTGCTCCTGTACCACGGCGGCTCGATGCCCGAGACCCAGGAGGAGGGTGCCCGCGTCATGCAGGCGTGGACCGCCTGGTTCTCCAGGCTGGGTGACGCCGTCGTCGATGGCGGCAACCCGGCGTCCGCCGCCCGGACCGTCGCTCCGGGTGGCTCGGTGAGCAGCGACTCGGCATTCCCGTCCGGCTACAGCATCATCAAGGCGGACTCGCTCGACGCGGCCGTCGAGCTGGCCAAGGGCTGCCCGGTGCTCCAGGGCGGCGCCTCGGTCCAGGTCGTGGAGACGTTCCCGGTCATGTGACCGTCCGCGTCGCTGCGGCCCGGCGCACGTCGGTCCGCAGCACGTCTCCGGGACATGCCATCCGGCCCTTGCCTGCGGTCGGGCGGTGGCGCATCGTCGGCTCAGCGGTGCGTCGGTCCTCCCAGACCGGTGCCCCCACATGGGAGCGCGGACATGCAGTCGAACGATCCCCGCGAGGAGGCGGGACCCGCTCCGCACGTAGCCGTCCTCCCGGAGAACGGGCCGATATTCCGCGGGCCGCCGCTCGACCCCGCATCGTGGCCCTCACCGGAGAGACGCTCGTGGAGCTGCTCGAGCGCGCGGTCGAGCGCTCTCCGGAGCGGGACGCCATCGTCCTGCTCCGCGGCTCGGTCGACGAGCGCTGGACCTACCGCCAGCTGGGCGAACGCACCAGCCGGGTCGCCGCGACCCTCGCCCGCCACGGGGTCCGTGCCGGGGACCGCGTGGTGACCTGGGGGCCGAACGACCCATGGCTGGTGGCCGCGTTCTTCGCCATCTGGCGACTGGGCGCCGTCGTCGTGCCCCTCGACCTGCGGATGCAGGACGTCGTGGCCGAGCGTATCGGGGCGCGCGCGGAGCCGGTCGCCATCCTGGCCGCGGAGGCGCAGGCTGCCGGTCCTGCCCAGGTGCTCGGCGTGCCCGGTCATCCGCCTCGTGGCCGCCGAGCTCGACCCGGCCGACCACGCGTCGGACCCGGCGGCCCAGCTGCCGCCCGTCAGCCCGGACATGCCCGCGGAGATCGTGTTCACGAGCGGCACCACCAGCGATCCCAAGGGTGTCGTGCTCAGCCACGGCCAGGTCATCCACAACGCCCGGGTGATCGCCCAGACAGGCATGGGCAAGCGACCGGACCGGGGCCTGGGCATCATCCCGCTGTCGCACATGTACGGCCAGATGGTGCCCCTGTTCATGGGCCTCATCTCCGGCTCGACGCTGGTCTTCCTGCACTCGCTGACCCCATCCACCATCACCAGCGCCTTGCGTCGCGAACACATCACGGCCATCACCGCGGTGCCGCAGCTGGCCCAGCTGCTGCTCGACGGCATCGCTGCCGAGGCGACCCGCCGAGGCGATGCGGCGCGACTGGCCCGTGCACGCCGGGTGGCGAGGCTGCTGCCGATGCCGCTGCGGCGGCGGCTGTTCCGGAGTGTCCACACGGCCCTCGGCGGCCATCTGGAGCTCATCACCAGCGGCGGCGCCTACCTGCCGCCGGAGGTGCAGGACGGCTGGGAATCGATGGGCGTGGCGATGGTCCAGGGGTACGGCGGCACCGAATGCGCGGCCATCGCCGGCCACACGCGGGCCAGTAGGCGGCCAGGCACGGCGGGCAGGCCGTTGCCCGGCCTGGAGGTGCGGCTCGCGGCCGACGGGGAGCTGCTGGTCCGGGGGCCGAGCGTCATGACCGGCTACTGGCGGGCGCCCGAGGCGACGGCCGAGGTGCTCACCCCCGACGGCTGGCTGCACACCGGTGACGCCGTCCGCATCGACGACCACGGTGAGCTGGTCATCCTGGGCCGCACACGTGACCGCATCGCACTGCCCAACGGCCTGAAGGTCTATCCCGACGACGTCGAGCTCGCGCTGCGCGAGACGGGCGTCATCCGTGATGCGGTCGTGCTGGAGGCACCGCCCGGACGCCTCGTCGCGGTGCTGGTGCCGGCCGAGCATGACGCCACCGACGAGGCCCTCGCCGCGGCGTTGAAGCAGGCGAATGCCACGCTCGGCATCCACCAGCGTGTCACCCAGTGGCGACGCTGGCCCGAGACGGACCTGCCCCGCACCCACACGCTCAAGGTGCGCCGCGATCCGGTCCGGGCCTGGTACGCGGCACAACTCTCGGTGACGGCTCCCGCGACCCCGGTCCCGGCCGCTTGACCTGTCGCCGCCTCAGCCGCGGAGTCGCTCCGCGAGCCAGGCCGAGCTTCAGCTGGTCGTGGAAGCCCGAGCCACCCTCGTGGTCATTGAAGGCGTACTCCACCATCCGCTTCTCGCCCGCGTACTGGTTGTAGGCGGCGAAGACCGTCGAGGGCGGGCAGATGCGGTCCATCAAGGCCACCGAGAACAGGGCCGGGGCGGTCGCCCGCGTGCCCAGGATGGCGCCGTCGAAGTAGGCAAGGGTGCGGAACGCCTGGTCGACATGGTCGCGATGCACCTTGAGGTAGCGCACGATCTCACCGTACGGATCGGTGTCGGCGATGGTCGTGGCACGCGGGAAGTCGCACAGGAAGGGCACGTCCGCGGCGACCGCCGCGAGGTCCCGGACCATCCCTGCCACGGCCAGCGCGATGCCGCCGCCCTGGCTGCCACCCGTGACCCCGACCCGCGTTGCGTCCACGGACGGGTGGGCACGCATCGTTTCCACGGCACGGACCGCGTCGGCGAACACGCGCCGGTAGTAGTACGTCGCGGGGTCCAGGATGCCCCGGGTCATGGATCCCGGGTGGGCCGGCTCGCCGCCGGTCCCCGCGTCGGGCGTGTCGCCCACTGACCAGGTCGACCCCTGGCCGCGAGTGTCCATGATCAGGTACGCGTAGCCGGCGATCGCGAACAGGGTGTCCTCGTGCGGCAGGCCGCGGCCCCCGCCATAGCCGAGGTACTTGACGATGGCCGGCATCGGACCGGTCCGGCCGGCAGGCACGTGCAGCCATGCCTTGACGGCCGATCCTCCAAAGCCCCGGAAGGTGACATCGAAGGTATCGACGAGTGCCAGGCCGTTGGCCACGGGTGTGAAGGTCGCGCCCAGGTCATGGGCACGGGTCTCGGCGAGCGTCCGTGCCCAGAACGCATCCAGGTCGTCGGGCACCGCCAGCCGCGGGCGGTATGCCCGGAGTTCGTCGAGTGGCAGGTCGTAGAGGGGCATGCGCACATCGTGGCATATCCGGGGTCGGGGACACCCGGCGGTCGCGTTGGCCGCGTGCTGGTCAGGCGGCCGGCACCCAGATGAACGAGCGGCCCTCGGTCAGGACGATGTGCTCGGCGAGGGGGGCGCCGGGGAGCACATCCGGCGCGCCAGGCCGGTCATCGACGAGCACCCGGAAGACCGTCAGCGTGCCGTTCAGGCCACGGACGAGGACACCCAGACCGGCAGCGCGTTCCAGGCGGGCCGAACCGCCCACCGTGTGCCTGGCGACACGGACCGCCTCGAGCAGGGATGGGGTCTTCGACAGGATGCGGTCCTGGTCTGGGTTCAGGACCACCCACATGGTGGCTGACACGTCTTCTCCTCGCGGTCGGCGCGAGTGCCACGGCCTCGTGCTCATCGTCCCGCAGCTGGGGACTGGAAGCAGGACCTTCGTACTACCACCGACCCATGACTTCTGGTGCCCATCGTCCCGGTCGGCAGGAGCGGACGCAAGACATGCAACCCGAAACCGTTGGTGGTTCGCACCATCATGTCGCTCGGGGTCGGGCGCTGCCACACCGGCCATGTGCCGCTGACGGCGACCCCCATCGGCCGGTCAGGCCCGAACGGGCCGGACGGCAGCGCCGCCCGGCCCGCGGACGCTACTGCGGGCCAGTGAAGCCGACGTTCTCGAGCCGGAGCTCCAGGGTCGGGTTGACGGTCGAGCCCACCACATCCTTGTTCATGAGGTAGTTGATGGTCTCGTAGTGCGCGAAGATGAGCGGGTTGTCCTTCCAGACCATCGCTCGCACCTGCTCGTACAGGTCCTTGCGGGCGGCGTCGTCCGTCGCCGTACGCGCCTGCTCGACGAGCGCATCGAAGTCGGGGTTGGCATAGCCGGTCGTGTTGATGGAGCCGCCGGACTTGAGCACGAGGGCGTAGAAGTTGTCGGAATCGATGGTCCGCTCCTGGTACGCGGACGTCATCTCGTAGTCGCCCTTGACGAACCGGTCGAACCAGACCGACACGTCCACGGGCTCGATGACCAGGTCCACGCCGATGGCCTTGAGCTGCTCGCGCAGGACCTCACCGGTCTTGAGCAGCTCCGGGTACTGGGGCAGTCCGAGGTAGTTGGTGGTCAGCGGCGCAGTCACGCCGGCCTCGGCCAGCTTGGCCTTCGCCGCCTCGATGTTCGGGCCTGCGGCATATCGGACCGGTGCCACCGAACCAGGGTGATCCGGACGGCACCTCCATGGAGCCGACCTCACCCGCACCCAGGTACGCGATATCCCGGATCTGGGTCTTGTCCACGGCGAGCGCGATGGCTTCCCGGATCAGGGGGTTATCGAAGGGGGCCTTGGTCGTATTGAGGGCGAGGTAGTCGGGGATGCCCGCCGTGGGGTTCGTGACGTAGGTGAACGCCGGATCTGCCTGCAGCGACGCCAGCTGCTGGAGCGGCACGGCATCGACCCAGTCGAGCTCACCCGCACGCAGTGACTCGATGCGGCTCTGGTCGACGAGCAGGAACTTGAACTCGACCCCGTCGAGATAGGGCTTGCCGTCCTTGAAGTAGTCGGGGTTCTTCTTGAGCGTGATGTGATCGCCCTGGACCCACTCCACGAACTTGAAGGGACCTGTGCCCACCGGGGTGCGTGCCGACGAGCCCAGCTCGCGCGCCTCGGCCTCCTCGATCGCCTTCTGGTTGACGATCTCGCCGTTGTTGGCGAGGTTGCTGAGGAACGGTCCGAACGATGACTTGAGGTTGAACGTGACCTGGGTCGGGGTCGTCGCCTCGATGGTGTCGATGACGTCGTACAGGGGCGTATAGGCACTCTTCGTGGCCGGATCGAGGATGCGCTCGAAGGTGTACTTGACGTCCGCGGACGTGAACGGCTCGCCGTTGTGGAACTTGACACCGTCCTGGAGGTCGAACACCCACGTCGTCGGGCTCGTCTGCGTCCATTTCGTCGCCAGCACGCCGTAGAACTGGTTGTTCTCATCGAGGTCGATGAGCTTGCTGAAGATGTTGTCGTAGACCTGGGCGCCGGTGTAGATGGTCGAGGTGGCGGGGTCGAGCGTGTCGGGCTCACCCGTCAGCGCGGCCTTGAGGATCCCGCCCGGGACGATGCCCGCGGCCGGGCTCTGGGCGAGTGCCGCGGGCCCGTTGGCCACGGCCATCGCGAGCGAACCGAGGCTCGACGCCGCGAAGGCCCCGACGCCGATGCCGCTGCTGCGCTTGAGGAAGTCGCGGCGGCTCAGGTCGCCCTGCAGGAACTGGCGCGCGAGCGAGTCGGCGCGGGTCCGGTCATCCATGAGAATGCTCCTCCACTGTGCTGGGACCGGCGACTGCCGGTCAGTGATGACGGCCGATGAACTCGATGACGGCCTCGTTGAAAGGGGTGGGATGCTCCCAGACCGAGGCGTGGCCACCGGGGGTGGTCAGCCATTCGGACCCGGGGATGGCGGCGTGCAGCCGCCGGGACAGCTCGACCGGGATGAGGATGTCCTCCTCGCCGGCCATCACCAGGGTAGGGGTCGTGATGCGCCCGACACGGTCGGTCGTGTCATGGGTCTGGATGGACGAGAGCTGGGCCAGGTACGCATCGAGGGGTTGCGAGATGGCGGCCATGGCCGCCTCGAACTCCCGGAGCTCGGCCTCACGGGTCTCGCAGAAGGGCACCGTGAACGCCCACAGGGTGACGTCGCGCATCACGGTCGCGACCCCCATGACGGGCGCCATGTCGGCCCACAGCGCGAACATCCGGCCGCAGAACGGGCCAGGTGCCGCGTACGTGGAGCTGAGCACCAGCGACTTGAGATCCGCCCCGTATGCCAGCGCGTACTCCTGGGCGATCATGCCGCCCATGCTCGTGCCCACCATGTGGAAGCCGGTCAGCCCCAATCGGTCCACGAGCGCCTTGGTGTCCTGCGCGAACAGGCGGGTCGTGTATGGGCCGGGCGGCATGCTCGACTTGCCGACGCCGCGGTTGTCGAAGGTCACCACGCGGTAGCCGGCCGCGAGGAGGTCGGGGGTCTGGTAGCCCCAGCTCTCCTTCTCGTCGGCGAGCCCGTTGACCATGACCACGGTCTCGGGACCGCCCCCTTCGATGAGGTAGTCGATGTGGATGCCATTGACGGTCGCGATGGGCATGTTCCTCCTCCTGTGCGCTGGCTACCGGATCGCAGATGGAGCTGCGGCACGCCCGCTGCCGTGGCCGCGCAGCGGGCAGCGGCCGTGGCCGCTGCCGCGGCCACGTGGCACGCGGCGTCGTGTGCCGGTCCGAATGCCGTCATCACGGGCCGCTGGCTGGTGCAGATATCGATGGCGACAGGACAGCGGGTGTGGAAATGACAGCCTGGCGGTGGATCGATGGGGCTCGGCACCTCGCCCCGGAGGACCGTGGCGGGCAGCCGCCGGGCCGGGTCGGGATACGGGATGGCGGCCATGAGCGCCTCCGTGTAGGGATGGCGGGCGCTGGCGAACAAGTCCGGCACCGGGGCCTCCTCGACGAGCCTGCCCAGGTACATCACGAGCGCCCGGTCGCAGATGTGCTCCACGACGGCCAGGTTGTGGGTGATGAGCACGATGGCGATGCCCAGCTCCTGCTGCAGCCCGGCCAGCAGGTTGAGGATCTGCGCCTGGACCGACACGTCGAGCGCCGACGTGGGCTCGTCCGCGACGATGAGACGTGGCTCCAGGGCGAGTGCGGCGGCGATGCCCACCCGCTGCCGCTGGCCGCCCGACAGCTCGTGCGGTCGGCGGGGTGCCGTCCGTGCTGACAGGCCGACGAGATCCAGCAGCCGCTCGACCCGGTCGTTGCGGTCCGCGCTGCTGCCGATCCGATACGCGTCGAGCGGCTCACGGATGGTGCGGGCCACGGTCCAGCGCGGATCGAGCGAGGCATACGGATCCTGGAACACCGGCTGGACCTGGCGACGGAAGGCCCGCAGCGCGGCGGCGTCGTTGCGGTCGACGATGACGCCATCGAGGGCGATGGCGCCACTCGTGGGCGGCGTGAGACCCAGGATGCAGCGCGCCAGCGTGGTCTTGCCGGAACCCAATTCGCCCACGACGGCGAGGGCCTCGCCGGATGCGATCGTGAGCGACACGCCGTCGAGGGCGTGGACCACGGTCGCCGTGCCTCGCAGAGTGTGCCGGATGGGGAACTCCTTGACCAGGTCGCGGACCTCCAGCAGCGGGGTCATGCCGCGGTCCCCTGAGCGGCCCCGGTCGCGGATGCTGGGTGGGTCACCGGATCGGCCCAGCAGGCGACACTGTGATCGGGGTCGGCGGGGAGCAGCTCCGGGACGGCGTCGCACTCCACCCGGCGCACCGGACAGCGTGGCGCGAACCGGCAACCCGGCGGTGGATCGGACAGGTCCGGCACCTGGCCGCCGATGACCCGCAAGGTCCCGCGTGCGAGCCCCGCGCTGGGCTGTGCCGCGAGGAGCGCCTGGGTATACGGGTGCCGTGGCTCGCGGAAGATGCGCTCCACGCTCGACGTCTCGACCAGCTGCCCGGCATACATGACCGCGACCCGGTCGCACAGCTGGGCCACGACCCCGAGGTCGTGGGTGATGAGCAGGATGGCCATGCCGCGCGCGTCGCGCTGGTCGCGCAGCACGGCCAGCAGCTGTGCCTGGATGGTCACGTCGAGCGCCGTCGAGGGCTCGTCAGCGATGAGCAGCGCGGGATCGTTGGCCAGTGCCGTGGCGATCACGACCCGCTGGCGCATGCCACCCGACATCCGGTGGGGTGCGTCACCGTATCGGTGCGCCGCGGCCGGGATGCCCACGGCCTCCAGCAGGGCGATCGCCCGCGACCGGGCCTCGGCCGGGGTCACATCGCGATGGGCGAGGATCGTCTCGGCCACCTGGTCGCCCACGCCGAACGCCGGATCGAGGGACGTCAGCGGGTCCTGGAAGATCATGGACATCCGGTCGCCCCGGACCTGGCGTCGTTCCTCCGGTGTCAGGCTCGCCAGGTCGCGACCCAGCAGCTCGACCCGTCCCCGGATACGGGCCGTGCCACCCAGCAGACCCATGATGGCCAGGGCCAGCGTCGACTTGCCGCAGCCTGACTCGCCGACGACGCCCACGATCTCGCCCGCGTCGATGACCAGGGAGACGTTCGAGACCGCCGAAACGACCTCATCCTCGATCGCGAAGTCGACCCCCAGGCCCTGGACATCCAGGACGTGGCCCGTCGCGGATCCGGTCATCGGGCCATCCCGCGCGGGTCGAGCCGGCGACGCAGGCCGTCACCCACGAGTGTCAATGCCAGCACCGTGATGGCGATGGCGAGGCCCGGGAAGATCTCCACCCAGGGTGCCTGGGTGAGCACATCGCGGCCGTCGCTGAGCATCACGCCCAGTGACGGCGTCGGTGGCTGGGCGCCCATGCCCAGGAACGACAGGGCCGCCTCGATCTGGATGGCAAAGCCCATGAGCACGGTCGCCTGGATGAGCGCCGGACCCATGGCGTTGGGCATGACGTGTCGGACCATCACATGCCGCTCGGCCACACCCCGGGCTCGGGCACCGTCCACGTAGGGCAGCTGCTTGACGACCATCACCGAGCCGCGCACGACACGCGCCAGGATGGGCACGTAGATGAGGGCCGCGGCGACGAGGACGGTCAGGGCACCGGGGCCGATGATGGCGATGAGCGCGATGGCCAGCAGCAGCGCCGGCAGCGCCAGCAGCAGGTCGAGCGGGCGCATGAGCAGCGCGTCGACACGCCCGCCGCGATAGCCCGCGATGAGCCCGATGGGGACACCGATGAGCGACGCCAGGACCACCGACCCGATGGCCACCGCCAGCGACACCCGGAACGCGAACAGCACTCGGCTGAACACATCCCGACCAAGGGCGTCGGAACCGAACAGATGACCAGCGTCGGGAGCAGCCATGACGCGGCCCGATTCGATCGCCTCCGGGTCGTGGGGCGCGATCCAGGGTGCGGTCGCCGCGACGAGCACCAGGACACCCAGCAGCATGAAGCCCACGAGCGCCTCGCCGCCACCGGTGCGCCGCTTGAGGCGCGTCACCCGGGACGGGGCGGAGCGTGCGGGTACGGCCACGGTCATGCGCCGGCCCCGGCGGTCATGTGTCCATCTCGGCGAGCCGCGGGTCGATCGCGCCGTACAGCAGGTCGGTGACCAGGTTGAGCAGGATGAACAGGGTCGCAACCGCGAGCACGCCCGCCTGGACAACGGGGTAGTTGCGCTGGTTGATGCCGGTGACGATCATCCGCCCGACGCCCGGCAACGCGAACAGGGACTCCACCACGATGGCACCGCCCAGCAGGACGCCCAGCTGGATGCCGACCACCGTGACGATGGGCACCGCGGCGCTCCGCAGCGCGTGCGTGTACACGATCCGCCGCTCGCTCACGCCGCGCGCCCGCAGGAACGTGATGAAGGGCGTGCCGAGCGTCTCCTCCATGGCACCGCGCGTCGTCCGCAGGATGTAGGCACCCTCCGCCACCGCGAGCGTCAGGACGGGCAGGATCATGTAGCGCAGGTTCGCGACCGGGTCCTGCGCGAGCGGGGTGTAGCCCGACGGCGGCAGCAACCGGAATGTGCCCGCGAACAGCAGCACGAGCATGATGCCCAGCCAGAAGTCGGGGATGCTGATGCTCGCGACCACGAACGCCGTGCTGGCCCGGCCCGTGCGCTTGCTGCGGGTCGCCGCCACGACCCCGGCCGGGATACCGATGGCGAGCGCCAGGCCCATCGCGAGGAAGGTGAGCTCCAGGGTCACCGGCAGCCGTTCGGACAGGAGCTGGGTGAGGGGCACCTTGCTGATGAAGTCCTGGCCCAGGTCCAGGCGCGCCAGGCCACCCAGCCACGCCAGGTACTGGTCGAGGAGTGGCTGGTCGAGGCCGAGCGCGGTGCGGATGGCGGCCACGTTCTCGTCGGTCGCCCGGAAGCCGAGCATGGTGCGTACCGGATCCCCGGGCACCAGCCGGATGATGAGGAACACGAACAGGCTCATGGCCAGCAGGATCGGGATGGTCACCAGCAGCCGGTGGACCACGAAGCGCAGACGCGGGCTCACGGCGACTCCTGCGCCCGCCGGTACAGTTCCCGCAGCCTGTCCTCGGTGAGCGCGAAGTGGCGGCGGGCGATGAGCGCGGCCTCATCGGGATGGCCGTCGATGACCGCGTTCGCGAGCTGTGTGTGCTCACCGATGGCCCGCTGCCGGATCGCGGGCGTGTACGGCTCGGCCCGGAAGCCGAGGCTGACCGCCTGGCGGATGCGGTCCGACAGGTCGACCAGGTAGGGGTTGCCGGTGGCCTCGGCCACGGAGGCGTGGAAGGCACCGTCGGCACGGCTGGAGGCCTCGCGATCCGTGCCCGCATCACGGTATCGGCCCAGCGTCTCGCGGATGCGAGCCTGGTCATCGGCGGTCCGCCGTTCGGCCGCAGTGCGCGCGATGAGCGGCTCCAGCAGCGTCCGCAGGTCGAGCAGCCGCTCCAGTTGTGCCCAACCCGGCACCAGCGTGCGACGTATCGCCTCGTCCGATTCGGGACCCGTGTCCGCGAGCACGAACATCCCGCCGTGTCGGCCGCGACGCACCGCGACATGGCCGGTGGCCGCGAGTCGCGAGATCGCCTCCCGGATGGTGGTCCGGCTCACCTCGAGGGTGGCGGCCAGCTCCCGTTCCGTGGGCAGCCGCTGCCCCGGTACGAACTCACCCAGCGCGATGGCGGTCATCAGCCGGTCCGCGACCTGCTCCCCGGCGTTGCGTAGCCGAAGCGGCGCGAACAGTTCCGCGATCAGCGCGTCACTGACGAGCGGCAGGTCCGCGACCGCGCCGCTGCTCGCGTTCATGCGCGGTCGGACCCATCGGCCCAGGCCACCAGGAACCGGGCGAGGGTCCGGGCGCCCTGGACGATGCTCGACAGCTCCACCGCCTCGTCGATGCCGTGCATCCGGGCGGTCACCGGGCCGTAGCAGATGGCCGGCAGCGCATACCGGTTGCGGTAGATACGGGCGTCGGTGGTGGTGGCCAGGACGAGGCTCGCGGGCTCCTCGCCGTGGGCGTCCCGGTGCGCCGCGGCCAGGACTTGGGCGAGTGGCGCATCGGCCGGCAGGTCGTAACCCTCGGCCTGGAAGCCGCTCCGTCGGATCGCCGGCGGATGGAGGGCGAGCCACGGATCGGCGGCCGCGGCGCGCTCGAGGTGTCGACTGATCACGGCCTCGGCGTCATCGGCGGTCCAGCCGTCGGGGTAGCCGACACGCACCTCGACGCGGGCCACGGACGGCACGCTGGACGCCCAGTCGCCGCCCACCAGTCGGCCGACGTTCAGCCGGTAGGGGCGCTGCGAATCGATCCGTGGATCGGGTATCCGATTGAGCTCATCCTCGGCGGCGCGCAGCGCAGGCAGCAGCGAGATGGCCACTTCGACCGCGTTGACGCCTCCAGCCGAGGCCTCCGCGTGGGCAGCCAGGCCCTCGACGGTGATCTCCAGCCACAGGATGCCGATGCCGCCACGGACCAGGGTGAGGTCTGTGGGCTCCAGGACCACGACCGCGTCGGCGAGCACACCGGCGGCCGCGGCGGCGAGCGTGCCGTTGCCGGTGTACTCCTCCTCGATGGCCCCAAGGACGGTGATAGGTCCAAGGTCCGTATCCGGGATCAGGTCACGGAGCGCCCGAAGCGCCAGCACTCCCATGGCGAAGCCGCACTTCATGTCCCCCGCGCCACGACCGAAGAGCCAGCCGCCGCGACGTCGTGGCTCGAACGGCGGCGTCGTCCACAGGCCCGGCTCGTCCGCGGGCACGACATCGATGTGGCCATTGAGCAGCAGCGACGGGCGTGTCGGGTCACCGGCCCGCCGCCCGACCAGGTCGTAGCGGCCGGCGTAGGTGGACCGCGGCACCCCGGCACCGGGCAGGCTCGCGACGCTCTCCGGTATCGCCAGACGCTCGATGTCGAATCCGAGGTCGGTGAGCTCCGAGGCGAGCACCTTGAGCGCGGCCTGCTCGTGCCCGACCGTGCTGTCGGCGGCGACCAGGAGCTCCAGGAACCCGAACGCCCGCTCGGCGTGCAGCTCGACCCGGGCATCGATCGCGTCGGCGATCCCAGGCTCGATCACGGGCCTGACCGCGGGTGTCAGCCGCGCGTCCAGGTGCTTAAGGTCTACTGTCCGGTCCATTGGGCCGATCCTAGACAGCCTGTCAATCCTCGGGCGCGACCGGCAGCTCGTTGCGCATGCCGGTGTGGATGGCGAAGGCGTTCTTCACCGCGGCCGCGATGGCGCCCTCGATCCAGCGGCGGCCTCGCAGGTCGCAGGCGTCGTTCGCGAACCAGATCCGGTCGACCGGTCGGATGACGTCGTCATACGCCTCGCTGCCCATCTCGAAGGGGCGGAACAGGGGCCCGATGCCACCGGCGTAGGGATCGAGCGCCCAGTCGTGCGAGATGCCGAACTCGAACGTGTCGTGCGCCTGGGGATCGATCCTGCCCAGGTCGTCAAGGGCCTGGCCAAGTCGTTGGTGTTCGCTGAGCATGCTGTAGGCCATGCTGTCCTGCTCCCAGGCGTACGAGGCGATGAGCACGCCGCGCGCGATGTCCGGGTTCTGCCCGGCCGGCGTGTAGACGATGTTCCGGATGGCCAGGTCGGTCACGGTCACGCCGTGGGTGATGTGGTCGTCCTCGATCCACCACTTGCGGCTGAACTGCATGAAGATCTTGTGGGCACGGCCGTAGTAGACGTTGCGCAGGTTGAACGCCTTGATGGCGTCCAGGCCGCCGATCTCCATGTGCCGGAGGAGCACGAACGGCACCGTCACGATGCACTCGTCCCCGGTCACCGCGCCCTCGCCGCCGACCTCGGTCTGGTAGCGCACGACCACGCCATCGGGACCCTGGTCGATGGCATGCACCTCCGCCCCGAACCGGGTGTCGTCGATGAGCAGCGGGGTGAAGGCGGCGGGCAAGGTGTCGGCGCCGGCATCGATGTACTCCAGGTCGCCGAAGACGTCCTCGTGGTAATGGCAGAACCACTCCACGAGCGAGAAGTGGAAGCGGCCCTCGAGGTTGAGCACGGGACCCATGAGCGCCCGCGCACCCTCGCTCACGCCGCGCTCGATGAGGTAGCCCAGCAGCGAGTAGCGGTCGTATCGCTCCACGAGCCTCGCCCAGCCACCCGGCTGGGCCACGAGGTCGATGAGTGGCGCCATCACCCGGCGCATCAGGTCCGCCGGAGCCAGGCCTCGCTCCGCGGGCGCGAGCGGGAAGTCGTACGAATCGGGGGTGAAGGCGCTCCGACGGACGCTCGTGCCGTTGAGGTGGACGAACGAGTCCTCGTCGCTCATCGGGAAGGGCATGGTCGGCAGCCGGAATCGCTCGTGGATGAGGTGCTGGCCCAGATGGTGCTGACGCGGGAAGCGCATCGCGCCGAACTCGCCGTACATGCCGCCCGCGAATCCGCGGTAGGTGTAGATGCGGCCGCCGAGCCGGTCGCGTGCCTCCAGGATCGTCACCCGGTGGCCGGCCTCCTTGAGCAGCATCGCGCTGGTCAGGCCCGCCATGCCGGCCCCCACGATGACCACGTGGCGCGGCGGCGATGCAGGCCCCGGCAGGCCCTCGCGGAGCGTCGCGAGCAGGTCGATGGGTGTCGTCATGAGCAGGCTCCCTGGCGATCTGCATGGGCTCGGCCTGACATCCGAGGTGGTCGCCACGCTACCAGATCGGGCCCTCCGTCAGCACCGCAGGACCCGCGTGAAGCCGGTCAGCCCCGGAATCCCAGAGCCTCCGAGACCTGGGACGCGGCCCGAACCACGAGGGTTCCGGCCCGCAGCTCCTTCTCCTCGCTGGTTCGGTTGTCGGGCCAGCCGAACACCAGGTCGCCGATGACCCGTCCGGCAGCGTCACGGATGGGGGCGGAGACACCCACCGCACCCGGGAATCGCTCGCCATGGCTGACCACGTACCCGCGCGTCCTGGCGGACTGCAGGTCCGAACGGAGGACTGATACCGCTGTCGGACGTGGGCCGGGGATGGGGTCCGGGAGCGCGTCGAGGATGGCATCGCGCTCGGCATCGGGGAGGAACGCCAGGATGCCCTTCCCGCTCGACCCGGTGTGGAGCTCACTCCACTGGCGCAGCGGTCCCCAGATGTAACGGATGGGATGGGCTGACTCGACCGCGTCGACTGCCCACATCTGCCGCCGTCCCGGTGAGTAGAGTGCCAGCACCAGGGTCTCGTCCAGCTCCGCCGCGGCTGCTTCCATGAACGGGCGAGCCACGGTTCGCACATCGAGGCGCTCGGCCAGCAGCACCGACAGCCGGGCGAGTGACGGGCCGACCCGGAACCGGCCGGGTGCGCCCGCGTCGGCCAGCAACTCCAGGCGCGCCATCTCGTGGAGGATCCGGTGGACCGCGCTCCGCGGCAGGTCCGTGTGGGCTGCCAGCTCGCGAACCCCCCACGTGTCGCGCTCGGTGAACGCCTCCGTCACGGCCGTCCACCGGGCCATGGGCGAGTCGGTCATCGCGACCACCGCTCGCCGGCGTCTCGTGCCAGGGCCCACCGCACATCAGGGGTTGCCGCGACCACGGCCGCCACGCTACTCTCCTGAGTGATACGGGACATGCGTCCCAGTATCCGGGACACGGGCTGTGAATGCAACCGGTCCGGACGAGGAGGAGCCGGGAAACGTGACCATCGTGCAGCCACCAGCGAGCCGTCGTCCGCGGACCGGGCGGCGAGCCCCGGGCGCGCTCGTCACCCCCGCGGCCTCGATCGTGGAGTCGATCGAGGAACGGGTGCTGTGGCTCGCGGTCCGCATGATCCACGAGGCGAACCTGGTGCGACACAGCCCCGACGGGCTGAAGGTGGGGGGACACCAGGCTTCGTCCGCGTCGATGGTCTCGATCCTCAGCGCGCTCTACCTGCGCTGGCTGCGTGCGGACGACCTCGTTGCCATCAAGCCCCACTCCAGCCCGGTCTACCACTCGTTGCAGTACCTCATGGGCGACCTCGACCGGAGGTGGCTGACGACGTTGCGCCAGTTCGGCGGGCTGCAGTCGTACCCGTCACGGACCAAGGATCCCGACCGGATCGATTTCTCGACCGGGTCGGTCGGCCTGGGTGCGGTCGCGCCGATGTTCGCGGCGCTCGCCGACCAGTACCTGCGGGCGCACATCCGGGACGAGGCCATCCGCTGGCCGGACCGGCGGTTCGTGGCCACGATCGGCGATGCGGAGCTGGACGAGGGCAACGTCTGGGAGGCGGTGCTCGAGTGACCCGCTCCAGGGCCTCGGCAACGTCACCGTGCTGGTGGACCTGAACCGGCAGAGCCTCGACCGGGTCGTGCCCGGCATCCGGATCCGTCGCCTGGACCAGATGTTCCGTGCCGCGGGATGGCAGGTGCTGGAGGCGAAGTACGGCGGCCGCCTCCAGGCCGCGTTCGATTCGCCCGGTGGCGAGACGCTCCGGCGACGCATCGACGAGATGCCCAACGAGGAATACCAGGGCCTCCTCCGTCGACCGGGTGCGGACCAGCGCGAGCGGCTGCTGACGGGCGCGGATGCGGCCGACCGGGATGGCCTGGTGCAGGTGCTGGGTCGCACGGACGACGTCGAGCTGCCTCGACTCATCTCCGACCTCGGCGGCCACGACACCGACTCGCTGGTGCGGGTGCTGGACCTCGCGGATGCCGACCGGACCCGCCCGGCGGTGATCTTCGCGTACACCGTGAAGGGCTGGCGGCTGCCGTTCGCAGGTGACCCGCTCAACCACTCCGCGATGCTCACCGCGGAACAGATCGAGGCGCTGGCGCCGACGCTGGGTGCCGACGCGGACGACCCATGGGCGGCGTTCGACCCGCGGTCGCCCGAGGGCCGCTTGCTGGCGCGTCGAGGGACGGAGCTGAGGCAGCGGACCAGCCATCCGTCCGGTGTCATGGGTGCCGCCGTGGCACCCGCCGAGGTCGACGTGCGCATCGGGCCGAAGGCCTCGACCCAGCAGGTGCTGGGTGATTCGCTCGCCGCGCTCGCGCGCGAGGATGGCATCGGCAGGCGCATCGTGACCGCGTCACCGGACGTGTCGGTGTCCACCAACCTCGGCGGCTGGATCAACCGGGTCGGTGTGTTCTCACCGGTCGAGGCGCCCGTCCATGACGACGCGCCGCGCCTCCTGCGCTGGCAGCCGGGTCCGTCGGGCCAGCACATCGAGCTGGGCATCAGCGAGATGGACCTGTTCATGTGGCTGTCGCAGTTCGGGCTGACCGCGGAGCTGTTCGATGAGCCGCTGGTGCCCCTGGGCACGGTCTACGACCCGTTCATCGCGCGTGGCCTCGACGCCCTCATCCATGCCCTGTACGTCGGGTCGCGCTTCATCCTCGTGGCCACGCCCTCCGGCGTGACGCTGGCCCCCGAAGGCGGCGCGCACCAGTCGACCGTCACCCCCTCGCTGGGCATCGAGCTGCCCGGGCTCCGCAGCTGGGAACCGGCCTTCGGGCAGGAGGCCGCGTGGTGCCTGCTGGAGGCCATCCGGGGTGTCCTCGACCGAGGCACCAGCGGGTTCAGCAGCTACCTGCGGCTGACGACGCGAGCCGTGGACCAGTCGCTCGCCGAGCCCGTCCGGGCGCGGCTCGGCGACGCCGAGTGGCGTCGCCAGGTGCTGGCCGGCGGCTATCGGCTGCTGGAAGCCGCCGAGATGGCCGCGGATCAGGGAGTGGCACTCCCCGCGGACGCGCCGGTGGTGACCGTGGTCGCGGTGGGCACCGTGGTGCCGGAAGCCGTCGAGGCGATCCGGCAGCTCGTGCGCGAGGAGGTCGCGGCGAGCCTGGTCGTGGTCACATCCGCGGACCGGCTGTCGGCCGAGCTGGCCGGGCGACGCCTGTCGTCGATCCGCGACCGCACCGATGCCACCCTCCCCCACCTCGGCACCCTGTTCCCCGAGCCGACCCGGCGGCGACCGATGGTCACCGTGCTCGACGGCGCCTCGCACACCCTCGGTTTCCTCGGCGCCGCATTCGGGGCGCCAGTGGTGCCGCTGGGCATGGACCGGTTCGGCCAGTCGGGCACCGTCGGCGACCTGTACGCCTATGCAGGCATCGACACCGACCACATCGTGGAGGCCGCGCTCCTGGCGCTCGATCTGGACTCCTGACGGCCAGCCCGCCGGCCGCGGCAGGTCATCGCCGGCCCCGACTCCGCGTCAGCCGAGATCGCGGTCGAGGGCGACCGACAGACGCTGGTCGCGGGGAAGGGCGGCGATGCGCGCCGCCTCGACGATCAACGGTGCGATGACGTCACGGTCGACCTCGGCGACATCGGTGAAGGTCAGCCAGCGCAGCTTCCTGCCCGAGCCCAAGAGGCGTCGGTCGGGGTCGTCCATCAGGATGCCGTGCTCGAAGCCCAGGTGGACGTGCGCCACCTCGGGCCACACGAAGCCGAAGTAGGCGGTTCGCCGGCGGGCGGGCACGTCGTAGCCGATGAGGCCCCAGCCGGGCCGCACACGCTCGACAGCATCGGGCACGGCGCGCATCACCTCCCGACGCAGCGACTCCGCGATCATCTGGATATGGTCCGGGTATCCGGCAAGGAGCGCCTCAGGCGGGATCTGGTCCATGGGCCGATGCTGAGCGACATACCTGTCAGTCGATGTCCGCATCCTGCACTGCGCCCGGGCCGTCACACCCGCCGGGCGGGGCGCGCTAGTCGCCGTGGACCGGACGCGCCCGAGGGATGAGCTCCGGGATGCGCAGCAGCAGGGACACGAAATAGGCCACCGTCTCCGGCTGGCCGCGGGAGCCCTGGTGCTCGACCATCACCATCCGTCGCTCGATGGGACCCGCGCCCACCAGCTTCACCTCCTTCAGCGACCCTTCGGCCAGAGACTGGGCCACGGCCGTGCCGGGCAGCAGCGCGACACCCAGGCCACGCTCGACCATCCGTTTGGCCGCCTCGATGTTGTCCAGCTCCATGACACCCCGGGGGACCACGCCGGCGCTCCGGAACAGGGCATTGGTCAGGTCGTAATAGCTGGACGTGCGGTCGAACAGGATGAGCTGGGCGCCATGGATGGCGGAGATGTCGATCTTGCCCGCGGCCGCGAACGGGTGATCAGGCCGCGCGACCAGGACCAGCTCGTCCTCGAACAGCGGCCGGTTGGTGATCCGCGCGTCGCGCATCTCGCGCACGATGGCCAGCTGGACCTCGCCCCGGACGACCATGTCGACGAGCGCCTCCGAGTGCGACGTCCGGACCACGAGACGCACGTTGGGGTGACGCTCGGTGTAGCGCGCCAGCAGCTCCGGCAGCACGTAGGCGCTGACCGCGGGCGCCGCCCCGATGGCCAGCTCCCCGACGACGCCCTCCGACAGCTCCGCCACCAGTGCCGCTCCTCCCCGCAGTGACTCCAGCGCACGTTGCGCGTACGGCAGGAACGCTCGCCCGGCATGGGTCAGCTCCATGCCCGAACGCGTCCGACGGAACAGGGTCGTGCCCAGCTCCGCCTCCAGCCCCTGGATGCGCGCGGTGAGAGCCGGCTGGCTGACGTACAACAGCTCCGCCGCGCGCCGCAGGTTCCCTTCGCGAGCGACCGCGACGAAGCCTTCCACCTGTGCGTTGAGCATGCTCACGGCATCTGCTGCAACTGGACCCGGGCCGTGATGCCCGAGCTGGCGACCGCGATGCCCTGGTCGATCGATCACGCCCGTCGCGAGGTCGTAGCGCGCCGCCATGTCGGTGCCCGGCATGCGACCGACGATGCCCACTTCCGGGCCACCGGGCCCCTGGCCGACCTCGAAGACCGTCAGGGTCAGCCCGGTGACGGGATCGGTATCGAGCACCTGGCCGGTCGTGAAGCCGGCCAGTGCGGCCGGATCCACCAGTACGGCCCGATGCCGCTGGAGACACCGCTCGACGCGTTGGGAGTGGCACCCGGCATCTGAACCTGTGTGCGGAGCCCGTCGGTCGCCCAGGTCGCACCCGTCGTCGTGAAGGTCGTCTCGGCGGTCATCGGATAGCTCACGTTGCCGCTCGCGGGGTCGACGGGGTTGGTCCATCGGTACTCGCCCGCGTAGGACAGACCCTGCGTCGTGGCCACCCATGCCGGTGCGGCAGAGCTGATACCGGGGGTCGTCATCTGGCGGATGCCCGCGAACCGGCTGACGGTCAGCTGCGATGCCCCCTGCGTGGGACCCTGGCCCGGCAGCTGGACGGGAGATATGGCCCCGGCTGTGTTCGTCGTCGAGGCCAGGAGCACACCCGTGGCGGTGTCGCAGGTCTGCGACGAATACGCGCCGGGCGTGGGGTCGACGATGGTCACGGCCTGGTAGGTCGTGCCGCCGAGCGGGTAGTCGCCGCGGAGGACCAGCAGGCCACCGAGCGACCCGGTCTGGAGTCGATCCAGCAGCCGCGGCGCGATCCACAAGCCGTCGACGGCGCCGCCGGGAACCTTCGCACCTGCGCCCGGCAGCACCGCCAGTGTGCCCGTCGCCCGGTCGATGCCGAAGAGGGTCATCGACAGGACGACGTCGTTGCCCTCCACCGCCACGACGTCGACCTGCGACACACCGTCGCCGCTGTAACGGCCATCGCCATGATCTCGCCACCAGCAGCAACTGCATCGACTTCAATCTCCTTTGCATTCTCATAATACTTCGAGACAACCACCGGATGCAATGGAGATACATCGGCCGCCTTATCAAGAAAGAGTCTGATCTCATCGGCATTCGTCGCCACACCCATGGCAGCCCCGCTGAGAACATACGAAGGGCGCAGAAGAACAGGATAGCCAATCCGTTCAGCAAACGCCACGGCATCCCCCAGAGACCCAACTTCACTCCATTCCGGCTGTGCAACGCCAATCTTGTCCAAAAGAGTAGAGAACTTGTGCCGATCCTCGGCACGATCAATGTCCGTTGGAGAAGTGCCGAGAATTTTTACACCTGCCTCATGCAATTTCAGTGCAATGTTGTTGGGGATCTGTCCTCCAACCGAAACGATAACCCCAAGACATTTCTCGCGCTCATAGATTTCCAAAACAGTCTCGAGATTCATATTGTCGAAGTAGAGGCGATCGCAGACGTCATAATCCGTGCTCACCGTTTCCGGATTATAATTGAGGAGAACCGACGTGTATCCGGATTGACGAATGGAGTTCGACGCATTGACGCAACACCAGTCGAACTCCACAGAACTGCCTATACGATATGCACCAGAACCGAGGAGAAGCACGTTTTTACTGGAAGAGCATGCGACGTCGTCTTCTTCAGCATCGTATGTGAGATAGAGATAATTCGTCTTCGCAGGATACTCCGCTGCGAGCGTGTCGATTTGTTTCACATGCGGACGAATGCCCTGATTCTGACGCAACTTGCGCACGGAACCTTCATCCATCTTCAGGATACGCCCAATTTGACCGTCCGAGAATCCACTCTTCTTTGCATCAACCAGGATGTTTCTCGGACACGGACCTCCTGCATACGTCTGGAGCTTTCGCTCCACCTCAACCACGTGTTGAATGCGCTGAAGAAACCACGGGTCGATGTGAGACAGCTTGTGGATGTCGTCAATGCTGAAACCTTGATTCATCGCCTGTGGGATTGCGAAGACCCGGTCGGATCCGGGTTTCGAAAGCTCCTCGGCAAGGTTCTGGAATTGAGGGACTTTCGTCGCAACCAGTCCATCCATCCCGATCTCCAACATCCGGACTGCCTTTTGCAGCGCCTCCTGGAAGTTCCTCCCAATCGCCATCACCTCGCCCACCGACTTCATGGCGGAGCCAAGCTGTGTCGAAACATTCCTGAATTTCTTGAGATCCCAGCGCGGCACCTTGACCACCACGTAGTCCAGCGCGGGCTCGAAACATGCCGTCGTCGTTTGGGTGACTGAGTTTCTCAACTCGGTGAGACTGTACCCAAGTGCGAGCTTTGCGGCAACGTATGCGAGCGGATAGCCTGTAGCCTTTGACGCCAGGGCAGAACTGCGGCTCAGCCGGGCATTCACCTCAATCACTCGATAGTTGTTGGAACGCGGGTCCAACGCGAACTGGATATTGCATTCACCAACCACTTTCAGATGACGGATGACGCGAATGGATATTTCCCGAAGGTAGTGGTATTCCTCATTCGTCAACGTTTGACTCGGAGCAACGACGATACTTTCGCCTGTGTGTATACCAAGCGGATCAAAATTCTCCATATTACACACGGTGATGCAGTTGTCGTACTGATCACGAACAACTTCGTACTCAACTTCTTTCCATCCCTTCAGATACTCTTCAATGAGCACTTGCGGCGAGTATGCAAGCGCTTTCTTCACACGGTCTTCGAGCTCTGCTTGGTCCTTGCATTGTCCGGATCCGAGACCTCCGAGGGCAAATGCAATGCGCACCATGACCGGGTATCCAATCTCCTCCGCCACACGTTTTGCATCTTCAAGTGTACTCACCGCCTGTGATCGCGGAGTCTCAACACCTACTTCATTCAGTCGTCGAACAAACAACTCGCGATCCTCGGTATCCTTTATAGTCTGAATGGGAGTCCCGAGAACTTGAACTCCATGGGTCTGAAACACACACTTCTCCGCAAGGGCCATCGCACAGTTGAGTGCTGTTTGGCCCCCAAAACCCAGCAGAATGCCTTCCGGCTTCTCCTTCTCTATGACACGTTCAACGAAGGCGGGATTGACCGGCAACAAGTAGACCTTGTCAGCCAGTTCTTCGGATGTTTGGATTGTGGCAATATTAGGATTGACAAGAATTGTTTCGACACCCTCTTCTTTGAGGGCCTTGAGAGCCTGACTTCCTGAATAGTCGAACTCTCCGGCCTCGCCGATCTTGAGGGCACCACTACCCAGGATGAGTACTCTACGCGGTTGCTTTGGCATTTCTCAGTGATTGAACGAATTGGTCAAAAATGAAGTCTGTGTCTGAGGGTCCGGGCTTGGCCTCGGGATGGAATTGTACCGAGAAGATTGGTCTTTCGGTGTGACGGATGCCTTCGTTGGTCCCGTCGTTTGCATTGAAGAACCAGGGTTTCCAATCATCGGTGAGGCTTTGTTCGTTGACCGCGTACCCGTGGTTCTGTGAGGTGATGAAACAGCGCCTTGATCCTACCTGAATGCAGGGTTGGTTTTGTCCACGATGGCCATATTTCAGTTTGAATGTGTCGCCGCCTGCTGCCAACGCCAGGAGTTGATTCCCAAGACAGATTCCCAGTATCGGAATATCTCGCTTGATTCCCTTGCGGATTATCTCGATCGCCTCGGTGCATTGTTTCGGATCGCCGGGACCATTCGAGAGTACCACGCCGTCGACATCCTCCTCCGTCCAGTCATAGTTCCATGGGACTCGCAATACTTTGAGACCCCGGCGTACGAGACTGCGGGCAATGTTGTTCTTGCAGCCGAAATCCACGAGGACCACTTTCCTGTCGCCTGTTCCGTCATACCAGTACGAAGAATTGGTACTTACTTCAGCGACAAGGTTCCTCAAATTCGGGTCATTCCACTCGACATCCTTTTCGTCAACAATGAGCTTGCCGAGCATGCAGCCTTTTGTCCTCAGTTTCTTGGTAAGTGAGCGAGTGTCAATACCAGAGATTCCGGGAACGTTGTGTCGTGTCATCCAGGAATCAAGCGAATCTTTCGCAGACCAGTGACTGTAACCGCCGGAAAGAGCGGAGATGACCAAGGCTTTGATCTGGATCTTGTCGCTTTCGAAGTATCTCTCAATCCCATCCGTGGTTGCCGGAGGACCAGATTGCCCATTGACGGGAATTCCATAGTTCCCAATCAAAGGGTATGTGAGGGTAAGGATCTGACCCGCATATGACGGATCAGTCATGGATTCCGGGTAACCCACCATCCCGGTGTTGAAGACAACTTCCCCTGCAACCGAGGTTGGCGCACCAAAGTGTTCACCATCGAACACCGTTCCATCTTCAAGCACGAGCTGAGATTTTAGCTTCTTCATGTTTTCAAAGTAACGAGTATTGAGCTGACTCTGTCCAGCCTAAACAAAGGTCATGGAAGGATAGTGCCCTCCACGACCCCAAGTTAATGTTACTGCGTTCGTGAGTCTGCTAGAAAAGCGTATAGATAAATGGTGCCAAGGCCGACCCTTGGGTGAACACGAGCAACAGTCCGAGCGCAAGAAGCATAAATACGATCGGACCGAGCCACCACTTCTTCCGTACCCTCATAAACGACCATAACTCACCCAGAATTCCCAACTTGTCAAGTGCTCCCATGGTTCTCCTCTTATAATAATGATAATGTTTTCGAGAGCCGGCGACTCAGCAACACCAAGGCCCTGAGTTTTGGTATTTCCCAAACCTAAAATTGATTCTCCATCCTCCCCGGATCAAAAGCAGTTGATTCACGTTTGCGCCAGTAGGTCTTTGCAGATCGGTCAATTCGCTGATCAAGGAGATCCTTCCCCAGCAGTCGTACCACGAGGCTTCCCGGCGTAAGAACCAGGTAGAAAAAAACGCTTAACACGACATGGGTGCTGAACCAACCCAATACTTGGGCAAACTTCATCCATCCAATGTGGAGCGGCTTCATTACCGGATAGGCGAGGTATGACACACCAAACAAAGCCAACCCCACATCCAAGAAACCAGCGCCATGAAGTGCCTTCGAAGCCATGTTTCCAGAACAGTATCGCTGCAATGACGGAGCCGGCAATCAGAAACGCTTTTCCTGTTTTGCGTACAGCTTCACGAGAGGTGTCAACTTTTTCAATCAAGTTCAAACTCCTTCATCCAATTTGTATCCTGTTCAAGCGGCTTTTGCTCCGTCTTCGCTACAATATAATTGCCAATGACAAGATAATCCATATGGGTTCGCATCAAACATCTGTAGGCTTCTTCGGGTCTGCAAACAATCGGCTCACCCCTGACATTGAACGACGTGTTGATGATGACCGGGCACCCGGTCTTCTTGTAGAAGGCATTGATAAGGTCATAGTAAAGGGGGTTCGTCTCCTTGTGGACGGTCTGAATGCGGGCGGAGTAATCAACATGCGTAACCGCGGGAATCTCAGAACGCGGAACATTGAGCTTGTCGATTCCGAAAAGCTTCTCCTGTTCCGGAGTCATCTGAATCCTCAATTCCTCATTGACAGGAGCAACGAGAAGCATATAAGGGCTTTCACAGTCCATCCCAAAATAGTCAGACACTTTCTCGCCGAGTATTGATGGAGCAAATGGCCTGAATGATTCCCTGAACTTGATCTTGAGGTTCATCACTGATTGCATCTTTGTGGACCGGGCATCGCCGATGATACTCCGGGCCCCCAATGCTCGAGGACCGAACTCCATTCTTCCCTGGAACCAACCGATAACATTCTCCTGAGCAATCAGGTCCGCAACAATTTCAGGAAGTTCCTCGGCGGGAACCTTGCGATAGACGATCTCATTCATCTTGAGATATTTTTCCACTTCCGCATCGGAATATTCCGGACCAAGATACGACCCCCGTTGGGAATCCCCTCCTTTTTTCACAACCCTGGGATTTCCCAGGTATCCATGCCACGCGAACAATGCAGACCCGAGAGCACCACCAGCATCACCGGCAGCCGGTTGAATCCAAATATTTTCAAAGGGTCCTTCCCTCAGTATCCTTCCGTTGCCGACACAATTCAATGCAACACCGCCGGCAAGGACGAGGTTCCTTTCTCCCGTCTCCTTATGGACATGCCGAGACATACGCAGCATGATCTCTTCGGTCACGTCCTGCAGCGATCGCGCAATATCCATTTCCCGCTGGGTGAGCTTCGATTCCTGTTTGCGCTCCGGGCCCCCAAAGAGTTTCGCAAACTTACCGTTGGTCATCTTCAGCCCGGCGCAGTAATCGAAGTATTCCATATTCATCTTGAACGACCCATCGTCCTTCAGATCGACCAGGTGGTCATAAATCGTTTGGACGTACTTGGGCTCACCGTAGGGAGCAAGACCCATGACCTTGTATTCGGCGGAGTTCACTTTGAAGCCGGTGAAATATGTAAAGGCTGAATACAAGAGCCCCAGCGAATGCGGAAAATTCAGTTCAGCCCGCATTTCAATTTTGTTTCCGTTGCCAACCCCATAGCTTGTGGTGGCCCATTCGCCAACACCATCCAGGGTAAGAAATGCCGCCCGTTCGAACGGAGACGGATAAAACGCCGATGCCGCATGCGACTCATGGTGTTCCGGGAAGAGGATCTTGCCCTTGTACCCGAGGTTGTCTTTGATCAAGGACGGGATCCATAACTTCTCCTTCAGCCAAAGAGGCATCGCCATGAAAAACGACTTGATGCCAATGGGTGCGTACGCGATGTATGTCTCAAGAAGCCTTTCGAACTTGATAAGAGGCTTGTCGTAAAACGTCACGTACGCGAGGTCATCGACCGTAATTTTTGCCTCTTTGAGGCAATACTCGATGGCATTCTTTGGGAAATTGAAATCATGCTTCTTTCTGGTAAAGCGCTCTTCTTGGGCCGCAGCAATAATCTCGCCGTCCTTGATAACAGCAGCAGCAGAATCATGATAATAGCAGGAAATGCCCAGAATGTACATCGTTCTCCTCTAGTTTGTCCTCAAATGGGTTGGAACGTCCAAATAATTAATTGACCAAGAAAAGGGCTGCCGACTCCTCAATATAGCATTTCCTTTCCAGACTATCCATGTCTGCGTCACAGCTATCCATAGTGTCATTCTTGAATAATCGAAGGTTGATGCAGCGCACTACTGCAGGCTCTCTACAGCCGAGTTTCGACTTCACCACCCCCAGATGCAAACTGCTCCTTGTCCTTCGGCGGTCGCATGATGTCTCTCGAAACATCCTCCAACCGAATCTGGAATCTCCTGATCACAACATCGTGCGATCTCGCGATCAGTTTCAAACGCCGAAGGGTTTCCGGTTTGATGTGTTCAGAAGAAAGGAGTATCTCGTTAACGCTCACCTTCTCAAGGAGTCGGTGAAGTTTCCAGTGACCCCCGAGAATCGGATAACCATTGAGGTACTTTCCTTCGAGTTGCGGGTCGTCGTCCAGGAACCCTACAGGGGCAAGATTCTGAGAGTCAAAACCCAGGATGTTCTGCAAGATCAGGACACCGTGGGGGTCAGCTCCATAAATGAGAACTCGTTTTTCTCCCGCGTGCTCCTTTTCGAACAAATACTTCAGTGCCGCAAAAGAGAAGCGAGAACAGACGATGAGTGTGAGAACGAGGAAGAAATCCAGGACAACCAATGTACCGAGAGAAGGAAAGTCTCTTCCGCCAACAATCGCAAGCATCATCCCTGACAGAAGTACCGCCACCACCACGGACTTTGTCGTCCTCAGCGCATCACCAACCCCTGCCTGGTTTATCGTCCCTTTGTAGAGACCAGAAAGCCAGAAGGCAGCAATCTGAACCGTCGCTACCATAAGTAGAGAGAAAAGATAGTATGACGAGGTCGACACATCGGCGTCATTGACGAGGAGGAAAGCCGCTGAATATGCCGTTGACACAAACACGACATCGACCAAACCCTGAAAGACCGATCCCCTCAACAGACGCAGATTGTACAGGTGTAAGTACAGGCGAAGCAAAATTCCGTTGCGAAGAATTGCCATTTCCCGGTAGCGCAACTGACGTATCCCTGCCACGAGGGCAATCCCAACAACAAGGAGAATCAATGAGCTGTTATGTGAGTTCTCCACCCGGATCGCGATGGCACTGACACCCAATACAAACGAAACAAAATACAACAGAAGAACGGACCTCATGTGGGAAAACCCTCGCGCGATGAGCCGGTGGTGAATGTGGCTCCGATCAGGAGAGAAAATAGACCTCATGACACCTGTCAATGAATCAGTTCCTTGCTGTTTCGGAAGGAACGAACGCAAGAACCGACGCACCATGGCGAGGAGTGTGTCCATGATAGGCAATCCCAGCACGAGCAACGGGATCGCAAATCCAAAAGGTGATGTACTCGTGCGCGAAATCCGCAGAGACAGAACTGCAAGTGCAAAGCCGGTAAAGAGGCTGCCGGAATCTCCCAGAAACACCTTCGCAGGATTAAAATTGTAGCGCAAAAACCCCACCAGTGAGCCAGCAAGAATGAGAGCGATAGCAGCGGTTGCAGGATCTTGATTGATGAGCGAGATCGCACAGATTGACATTGCCGCAATCGTGGCGACTCCCGCCGCCAGGCCGTCGAGCCCATCAATCAGGTTCACGGCATTGGTCACTCCGACAATCCACAACACGGTAATAAGATAGTCAGTGAAGCCGTTTTGGAATAGCCAGGAGCCGAATGTTTCCGGGCCAAAGGAAAATCTACACCCGGCGACGTACACAAGGCTGGCGAGGGCGATCTGAATGAGAAATTTTTCCAGCGGCTTTAGCGTGCGAATATCATCCCAGATACCAAGCACAAACATCACCAACAACGATATGAAGAACACAACACCTTCACGTTCCGTTACCCACGATGTGAGCATATTCCAATGCACCATCGACATCACAAAAAGCGTGAGCGAGAATGCCACAAAAACGGCAACGCCGCCGAGTCGAGGAATGGGGCGGATGTGAACTTTCCGTTCGTTCGGTTGGTCAATCGCCCCCACGCGTTCAGCAAAACTCATTACCAACGGCGTAACAAGCCAGGAAATGGCAATGGCTGCCAGGCATGCACCTATGAAGCTAATCACCCCCACGATCTCCCTTCGATCGATGTGATTGATTGTTGACGGAAAAAATCTTGTATCTCGCCGCCGTTCGCGCCGAGTGAGAATGACTTCAGGAAAACGGACTGGATCGTTGAGATCCTCTAATGGATGAACCAGACATCACCAAGAACACCAATCTCAGACTCAAAAGCTGTGATTGAGGGATACGGTCGGGAGGCACAAAGCTCCACCCCCAGGATACATTATACCGAAGCCAAAAAAGGTAAGCCGAAAGTAACCCTATTGATTAGAAGAGAAATAGTCAAGAGAAGTAATACTTTTAAATTCATTCCAATAGCTGGAAAAGAGAACTGCATCACACGGGAGAGACAATCAACGGCGATCAAGGTGACTGCTGAAACAATATGTAAGGGATATCTGGTGAAACATCGGCTCCAACTCCGTTGTAGAAACACCATAGTCGACCTGCCATTGGCCAACTCGAACCCCACCTCCATACCGTGCGGCGACTGTCTCAGTGCCTACCCAATATCCCATTCTGAGAGCCAAGAAGTTGACGGGCCACACCTCCGACCCCAACTTTGTATATGAGCCCCTGATGTGCCAAACATCTTCTGGCTGAGCTCCCATTAGAACAACGGTCGGATTGTCCTCCAACGCATTGAATCTTGCCGTGACACCAAGCTGAAGACTCTGCGTGAGTTTGCCTTTAGTGAGATCCGTCTGAGATCTGTATGGGTCAAATGAATACTCAATGCCGTCTCCAATTCCTTGATACGATCAACCCGTAAATGATCTCCGGAGATGGAAAGTACATCATTCCGATTGCAGATGAAACTGCAGTAACGTCTCTGAGATCCAGATCGCCCGTTGCGAACGGTGGAAAGAATCCCAATGCTGAAGAAACGCGAAAGCGTCGTTGGCAGCGCAAGATCAACGCTTCCCTGATTGAAGTCGTATCCTGCAAGAGGACTTCCGCTTTCAATATGTCCCAACGTGGCTATATGTTGCCCCGATCCCTACTGCAAACTCTTTCCTCATTGAAGCAAGAGAAACGGCGACATTCTCGTTCATGATATTGTCCCGTCCCACGAATCCTCTCCAAGGAGTAATTCAAGACAACCGAACCGCTCGTGCAAGAACGAAAGCGAAGAAGGATTCCAGTACATATTGCTAATATTCTGTTGGATCCGCAACAATTGCATCAGCCAATGCCGCAGCCCGCGCGTTCGATAATGAAATGTCGCTCGACGTTTTCGCTTGAGATTTGAGAAAAGTGCTCTGGCTACTAAGCTACCAGGCACAACAATGTTGTAGCGATGAGGATGGTTTGTGCTGGAAACGATGAAACGAGTGAGCATCTTGTTCACTGGATACATTCATCTAAGAAGGCTGAAGACCCCAAACAAAACCAAAATGCTGCTGACAAACCCGCTAAATTCCAAAATGTAGTTCTCCTTCTTGGGAACAATCACAATATCTCCCGCATGCACGTACGGCATGCCGTCGTATCTCGCCAGTTTCCAAGAACGGCGTAAGGTCAAACTCGACTGATCCTCTCTCGACACCAAATGCAGATTGATGGGTTATCCTAACGTATCTGAGGTCAGCGGTCTCGCCCCATCCGCCAGCAAGGATGAGAGCATCAACCAACAAGAGATCGTTGTCTACGGGGTAACTTCCTTGTCTCGCCACCTGGCCAAAGACCGATATCTTTGGGGGAGGTTTTGTGACCTCAACCGAAAGCAATGCATCACCCTTAATGTACTCGGACAGTTTTCGGCGGAGTATTCGGATCAGCTCCTCTTTGGAATAGCCGAGAACTCTGATTTCCCCTATTAGCGGTATGCTGATGGTGCCACTTAGTCTGACCGCGGTGTGAGTGTTAAACTGTGGAGCATCCCATACAGACATTGAGATGGAGTCCCCAATCGCAACTATTCCACTATCCAACCGGGCAGATGTTGACATCTGGTCAGAAGGCGCAACTCGCTGCTGTCCTTCTCTGGTCATATCAGGCGTGGAGCAGCACATGGCGATCAGGGCCATCACGACTACAAGCGCAAACTGCGGAGTCAATTGTCTGTGTGTCATCCTACACCATTTGAAGTCTGATATTGTTCAAAATATAAGAAATTATGTAGAAAGAATTGCAAAAAAGTTCCCTTTCGATTACTATAGTAACTGTCCGAGGCGGTTTGGTGAGAATCCAAGACATTGCTCAGTGTTGGGGGACACAGCTTCGACCCTCCAAAAACTATAGACTTGGCAGCGAGGACAGGTGTAGGGGGAGTTCGCATGCAACCCTCCAAGGCGCGCTGACAGTTCCACACCTCAGACTGGTAAATCGATTATTGAAAGGCCTTGAATATGCGTTCAGCGCAAATTCGGCTGCACCAGGTATTGAACATTTACCGTCGCCGATGGGGACTTGTCGTAATTCCAACCATTGTTGTCTCCATCGCTTGCACGGTGGCAGCCTTTCTCCTACCGAGAAAATATGAAGCGACAACTACGATGCTCACTCGCCCGGATGAGACGCTGAGCATGGTCAGAGGATATGACGCAAGTGCATATGAAGATCAATTGAGAAGCTATGGCGAGATCATTTACAGCAATGGATTTGTACAGTCGGTCATTGATAGCCTGGGTATCGGTCGCAACATTCAGACCGAGTTTGAGCGGCAATCATTGCTGAATGATGTGAAGGGGATGATCGCAACGGATCGCCGGGCGGATGCGTTCAGCATTACATTCGCCAGCCCAAAACCAGAATTGGCCAAACGTGGAGCCGAGGTCGTTGCAGGCTTGTTCATCCAGACCCAGGTGCGGATGGGGAATAGAGAGAATCTTCTCACCATTGAATTCCTGGAGAAGAAAGTTGATCAGCTTCACGCGGAATTTGAGAATAGTACAAGAGCACTGGTATCGTCAATGCAAGAGGGGGCGGATGAACTTCCTGTGGAAACCAGATCCCTCTATTCACAAATTTCTGACCTTGAAGGAAAGGTCAACTCTGTGGACGAACGTATCCGATCATACAGAAAGAACCTCCTGAGGCTGCAGACCGTCGCTGGCTTGCTTAGGACTGACCCCGATGCTGTTCGCAATGAGGCAGGCAAGCAAACTCTACTCGAACTGCAGCGAGAGGATCTTCCGTATGTCTCTGAATTCCGAACGCTCGTCACCCGATATGATGAATTGACGCAACGGTATACCGGCAAGTGGCCGGAAATCGAGAAGCTTGAAAGTCAACTCGCCTCTCTCGTCGATCGGATCCAGCGCGGGACGGAGGCGATGATCGCTGAACTTCAAGCTCAAAGGTCAGATCTTGAAACACGCCGGGGAGTTCTTTTCGAAGAAGTCAAGAAGTCCTCCTTGACTTCCCGAATCAACCAAGACAGGCAGTCAAGCTATGAGATCAGTCAAAAATTATACAACGACATGAAGGGTAAACTTGAACAGGCCCGTCTCAAGGCTGAAGTGGAAAGCAAGGCGGCGAGCCAGTACATCATCCTTGATCCGGCAGTCTACCCATCGAAACCTACAAAACCAAACAGGAGAATGCTGGTAGTCGTCGGCATTGGTCTGGGTTTCTGTCTCGGCATTGTTAGTGTTTTGATTGCCGAACTTTTTGATACAACAATACGGACAGCAAGAGACATTGAAGTGTACGAGAAACCGATCATAGCACTCTTGCCGGATGGCAGCAAAGAGCACAGATGACCCCATATAACAGACCCTATTCAAGGGTCAAATGCTAATGTCTGAAACGGATGAACCAGAGGAGCACGACGGCCAACCGGGAGACCCATTCGAGACTCCTGAGCAGGTTGGGGCGCAGCCTCTCTTACGTCTACTAAAGCCGATAACCTTTAGCTCTGAAGTGGGAAAAGCAATCGACGAGCGAGTGATCGCTCCTCAGTTCTATAACTGCTTCAATTTCTCATTGCTCTCAAAAGACCGGAATAGATTTAATCTGACCGTTGGAATCACGAGCTCAAACCAGGGGGAAGGAAAGACTCTTGTTGCAGCGAATCTTGCGGTCTCATTGGCGTTATCCCAACAGCGCGAAACTGCCATCGTGGACTTGCACATTCGGAACCCACGCCTCCATTCCATTTTTGGCGCGAAGCTAAGTCCCGGACTTGTCGAGGCGTTGGGAGACAACACCATTCGGGTTATCCCAACAAGAGTCAAGCACCTCTACGTCCTACCGGCAGGAAACCCAACAGGTAGCCCCCAAGTTGCTGAGCGTATACTCTCCGCAAATAGCACACTTCAGGGGCATTCTCGGAGGAGCAACTTTGGACTTGAACAGCTTTCCGCCTTTCGTGACGTGCTCTATTCGCTGAAGCAAACATTTGAGTTTGTCATCATTGATATGCCCTCGATCCAGGAACCGCGCATACCAATCCAATTGACCCATCAGATGGATGGGCTCGTTGTCGTCGTTGACGCTGACCGAACCAAACACGCAGATATCGAAAGAACATTCGGGAGGCTGAACAAAAACCAGATTCTCGGCTTTGTCATGAACCATGCCTCGGACAACCGAGAAGCGTAAAGCAATGCCCACATGACGCTGACAGCTATATTAGTTTGTATGATGGCGGCGATTAGTTTTGGCAGACGCAGCTCTCACCTCGGCTTCAGACAATACCTCGTCATCATTTTGCTTACTGTGATTCAGGTTGGAATAGTGGTATATCACATGTTCACAATGGACATGCCTCCTTTGCGTTAAGGTTGAATAGATCCTGATGTCTGCATACACTCCTTACAAATCTCCCGCCATCATTAACACTTCCAGTGTTTGGTCTACGCTGAAAAACGAGAACAGGTTGGGGATTGCCGTGATGCTCGTGGGATCAGTTCTTGTTTCACTGATCATGATAGTTACCGATGGCAATGCCATGCTCGGCGCTGGCTTCATTGCGGTTCTTGCTGTCGTCTTGGTTAGTTTCTACAGACTTGACTGGGGCCTTTTCATCTTCCTGGCATTATTCCTCGTTTTCGACAATGTGCCTGTTTTTGGGTTTGATGCATGGACCTCCAAAGCAATGTATATGGCGACCCTCAACGTGGCCTTCCCTTCGCTTGCTGTTGGTGGATTTACCCCCATGGAAATTCATATGATATTTCTCATTCTAGTTTGGATACTACTACTCGCTTCAAAGAGAGACCTTCACTATCAGCATACCCCGCTGCAAATTCCTAGCGCCCTTTTCTTCCTTTGGTTGCTTGTGATGACTGCCGTCGGTATTACATCAGGGGGAGAGCCATTGAAAGCCGTATGGGATATCCGCGCAATGCTCTATTTTCTGATCATGTGCTTCCTCGTTCCTCAAATCATCACAACGAAGAAGCAGATTGGGATGGTTATGTGGATCTGCATCGGATCGCTTGCATTCAAGGCACTACAAGCTGCAATCCGTTTCATTGAGAATGGGTTTTCCATGGGAGGGTTTCGTGCTTTGGCGTCCAATGAGGATCCGATCTTAATGGTCCCACTCTTCGTTCTGCTTGTTGGGATGGTCATCTTTGGGAGTCGCTCAAGTCAGAGGGGTGCCATGTGGATCCTCCTTCCAACGTTCATCATGGGATTCTACGCAGCTAACCGTCGGGCTGCATACATAGCTCTCTTGATTTGTGGATTGGCGTTTGTAATTCTGCTGACGCCTGAAATCCGAAGAAAGGCGCTCAAAGTTATGATTCCCGCTTCCTTCCTTTTTGCAGCGTACCTTGGGATCTTTTGGAACTCTCCCTCTTCGGAGTTCGCGCAAGCGGTAAAATCAGCGATAGTAAAGGACCCAAGCAAGATTCGACGTGAGGATTATACATCTGGTTTGGCGCGCGACCAGGAAAACTATAATCTCGCCGTGACCTTTCGGAGGCTGCCCTTTGGGCTTGGGTTCGGCAAGAAGCATGATTTTGCCATTGAGAACTGGGGCAACTTTGTCCTTAGAGGTTACATCACTCACAATCAGATCCTTTGGCTGCTCATTAAGTCGGGCCCGGTTGGTTTTTTCCTGTTTCTCTTCCTATTGAACACCGCCCTTTTTTATGGGGCATCGATCTTCTCCAAACTTCGGGATCCATATTTAATGGCAGTTTGTGCAAGTTGCATCATTGTAGTACTCGATCAGATTATTATTTCATACGTAGACATGGGATTAACTCGATTTAGATGTACCGCATATCTTGGTGTTCTTCTTGGCCTTTTCCCGGCAATTCAACGCTCAGATATGGAATCCCGGCCAGCTAAATGAAAGAGGAAAGCTCCTTTAGTGTCCCCTGCAAGAAACTCAAGAATAGCGGTGGTAGGTCAATGCAGAAGCACGAGCCCCACATCCCTCCGCAACGCCTCAGTGCACAAATGGGCCTAATCGCAGCCGTTGCAACAAAACCGAAACAGCAAATCTTGGGAGGGCAAGTTGGCGTTTCCACCGCCAGGGTTCACGCATGAGTCTGTACAGCCATTCAAGACCTATGACCCTCAAGACCTTTGGGGCTCGGCGTGCTTTCCCGACTATAAAATCAAATGTACCCCCGACACCCATAGCGACTCGCATGTGCAACCGAGGTTGATTGCGAGCAATCCACAAATCCTGATAGGGGGCTCCATAGGCTACAAAAAGGAAGTCCGGCTTGGCCCTTTCAATCATCTCGCAAATGGCGGAATCGTCTTCGGGCTTTGGCGAGCCGGCAAATGTCCCCGAGACAAAAAGGCCAGGGTATCTTTGTTGCAATACGCGAGAAGCCTGTTCGGCGATTCCTGTTGCCGCTCCGAGCAAAAATACCCGCAACCCACGCTCTGCCGCCATAGCAACAAGATGTTCGAACATTTCCACTCCAGGAACCCTCTCCCGGATTGGACAGCCAAGAAGGCGCGATGCCCAGACAACTCCAATCCCATCGGCGAAGGAAAGCGCTGCGTTATTCAGGACCTCCTTGAATTCGTGATACCGCTGCGCCGTCATTATGAACTCCGGGTTGACAGTCACAACCTGGTGAGGCTCGTCACTTACTGTCATGGCTTCAACGACGCGCAAGGCCTCCCCCATCGTAACAGCGTGGACATAAACCCCGAGGATGCTGATCCGAGGAAGTACTGTATGAGGTCGAATTTGTCGGGGTCGTGTTGCACTACCCCCGCTTAACGATTCAGTGGGTGCCATCAGCCAATATGAAGTGCCAAAAAATAGGTCAACCTAAATATAAACATTCTCTCCCCCAATTCAAGCCCGCCCGTGAACACCTATGTGGAGAGATCACCTTCATTGAAGGAAAGGCAATAGCCTTGCTGATTCCAACGGTATCCGCTCACCAAATCTCTTTTACGAGTACCCACTTACTCACCGAGGCTGCTAAAAACTTGTGCTCAGATGAGTTTTCGAGAGGACAAAGGGATCAATATCAAGCACTTCCTTGCCCCATATCTCATTTGAGTGCAACAGCAATTGCGGAACTTGAGAAAGACGATATCTTAGTTTATCTTGATCAGCCTCTTGTATGCAGACCAGGTCGTGCGTACGAGGTGAATTCGTGGTTTCCAATCTGGAGTCTTTCCAATTGAAAATATTGATGATGTTCCACTTTTGTCCGAATTCTCCTCCAAGGGACTTGGGACCTGCAAAACGGATGCATCCATTACTGGTTGAAACTCTCAAGCGTCATGACGTGTCAGTGCTATCGTTTGGTTCTTCTGAAGAGGAGCAAAACTTCAAGAAAGAGTTTGACGGCGCGTGTAGTCGGATCATCTTTGTGAACAATGTTCGACCAAGATTTGTGAATCTGCTCAGGCGCAGCCTTGCCTGGCTGAGAGGCAAGGCCTCGTTCCATGCACTTCACAGTAGAAGAATGCAGCAGGAACTGGACAACCTTCTCAACAAGAACGAGTTTGACCTGATTTTTTGTTCAACACCAATCCTCGGCTCTTATAGATTCCCGACAGGGATTCCACTTGTAGCAGATACACACAACGTCGAATTCGATCTGGCGTACAGATCGTTTCTCCAATCAAACAGTATGTTAAGCAAGATCTTCTATTATCTTGACTATAGGCTGGGTAAGCCGCTTGAGATTCGTTATTGTATGAAGTTCGACGAGATTATTGCAACAACCGTAAGGGATCTGGACGTGTTTCGATCTTTCCTGCCTAATCAGGAAATCAAGGTCATACAGAATGGAGTCGATCGGAGCTTCCTGGAGCCGATGGATGTTGAACCCGAGCCGGGGGCAATGGCCTTCACCGGAATGATGAGTTATTTCCCGAATATTCATGGGATCCTTCAGTTTCTTGACGCGACCTTTCCACATGTTCTCAGAGAGGTCCCGATGGCACGACTGTACATAGTCGGGAAGAATCCCCCTGGGGCTCTGAAGATTCGAGCCTCTGACAATGTTGTGATAACGGGATTCGTTGACGACGTCCGCCCATACATTGCACGCTGTGAAGTTTTTATCATACCGTTGCTAATCGGGGGGCATCCGGGGAAAGGCCCTTGAGGCGATGGCGATGAAGAAAGCAATTGTTAGCACCTCTGTCGGATGTGAGGGGATCAATCTCAAACATGGGGAATCAGTACTTATTGCAGACACACCGGAGCAATTCGCAAAATCAGTCATCAACCTCTTTCGCGATTCCGACTTCAGGACTCACCTGGGAAGAAATGCTTACGAGACTGTGCTTCGAGAATACAATTGGGAGGAGAAAGGTCGCCAACTCGATGTTGTATACCGGTCTGCCATCAAGAATGGTCGTCCTGGTTCGACTGTGAGTGTCAGTAAAGAACCTCAGGAGGAGGGCAGTTATGATCCAAGATGAACTCTGTTTCTATAGTGCGCACAGCGGGGGAAGGCTACTGCAATGGTAGTGAATAGTGATTGCAGATACTACAAGGGTTCTATGCCATGCACGTTCCACAAGAGAGACGGGCGGCTCTGTGATACATGCTCGGACTACGAACCTATCATGAATCGAATTCTGATAGTTAAGCTCGCAGCCGTTGGAGATGTCCTCCGGACGACATCCATTTTGCCTGCTCTGAAACAGAAGTACGCGGGGAGCGAGATTACGTGGGTGACCAAATCGAATGCCGCACCCCTTCTCAATGCAAATCAATTTGTTGACAGAACGCTGATTGTCGAGAAGAACTATCTCGAATATCTGAATAACGAGAAATTCGATGTGGGAATATGCCTCGACGCAGACTCACACAGCGCCACGATACATTCTCTGGCAGATTGTACAGCAAGATACGGGTTTGTGACGAATAAATCTGGGAAGATCCGGCCAGTCAATGATAATGCGCTTGAGTGGTGGCACATGGGTGTGAATGACGAGATGAAGAAGAAAAACCGGAAGACCTATCAACAGATCATGTACGAGATTTGCGATTTGCCTCTCCCCACACATCCACCCCAATTGGACATCAATGAAGAAACAAGACAAGTCGGTACCCTCTTCTTGGAACAAAATAAACTCAGAGCCTCATCACGGATCGTCGGCATTAACACAGGCGGCGGCGGAAGATGGCAGCACAAGAAATGGACATTTGAAGGGTATGTGGGATTCATACACTTGCTCAAAGGGCAATTTCCGGAAACTCAATTGCTTCTCTTCGGCGGCCCCGAGGAGGTGGAGCTAAACAAACGAATCCTATCGGCTGTTGGCGATATGGTGATAGACACTGGTTGCGACAACTCGCTCATGGAGTTTTCCTCGCTTATTAACACCGTTGATGTCCTGCTGACGTCCGATAGCCTGGCAATGCACATAGGAGTCGCCTTGGGCAAGACAACCGTTGTGCTCGTGGGGCCCACGTCGCCCTGGGAACTTGATGTGTTTGGAAACGGTGAAGTTGTCCACAGCGATATCGAATGCCTGGCGTGCTATCTCTCCCGATGCGATAAGGTCGTGACTTGCATGAACACGATTTCCCCAGAACTTGTCGCTTCAAAAATGGGGCAATACCTTAAATGAACAGCGCTGCAACCTAGGACGAAAAAGGAACTCCGCATTATGGTTCTTCTGAACGTGTTGTATCTCATGCGCCCCAAAGAGTGGATCAAGAATGCGTTCGTCTTTGCTCCGCTTGTATTCTCAAGAGAACTGTTTGATGCAGGCCCGCTCCTCATGACACTGAAGGCATCGATTGCATTTTGCCTCACAGCAAGCAGTATCTACATTATCAACGATACGGCCGACGTTGAATCAGACCGTGCCCATCCCCTGAAGCGGAATCGACCGTTGGCAGCCGGGACGATCAATCGAACACAAGCGCATGTCCTCTTGGGAATACTACTCATGGCATCAATAGTCATTGCGCTACAAAGCAGCCAACGGTTCCAACTGGTGCTCGCAGCATATTTTATTATGAACCTGTTGTACTCCATGAAGCTAAAGGAAATAGTATTGTTGGACGTGTTCATTATAGCGGCAGGATTCATGTTGAGAGTTTTGGGGGGCGCGTTTGCCATCAACGTACAAGTCTCAAGTTGGATCGTCCTCTGCACCCTCTTTCTTTCACTGTTTCTTGGCTTTGCAAAGAGGAGAGGCGAACTCTTGCTCGTTCATCAGATGAGTTCCAGGGCCGAACGAAAGGTTTTGATCAGCTATAGTGTCAGTTTCGTCGACCAAATGCTGACCATTGCGGCGGCCGGGACTGTCATATCCTATGCGCTCTATACAGTCGCTCCGCGAACCATCGAAGTATTCGGAACCGAGAAGATGATATACACAACGGTGTTCGTCACGTACGGAATTTTTCGCTATTTGTTCCTTATACACATGACAGATTCAACAGAAAATCCCACAAAGGCGGTAACATCGGATATTCCGATTATCATGGTCACCTTACTATGGGTCCTCACATGCGTAGGCTTGATCTACCTTGGTGGGAGGTTTTAAGAATCCCATGATTCTCGCTTTGCAGATTCTCCTGTTGGTAACAATCGGGCTCATGGTGTTCTACCTGTTCCTGTTGTCAGTACTCGCGGCGTTTGCCCGGACACCTGAAGTGTTGGAAGCGGCTTGTACCCGCCAATTCGCTGTCATTGTTCCAGCACATAACGAAGAATCCACACTCGGGCCGACAATCAAGAGTATCCTGGCCCTGAACTACCCGCGTGAAAAATTTGATGTCATGGTCATTGCGGACAATTGTACAGATCTGACTGCAACTGTTGCGAGGGACTCAGGTGCCATTGTTGTCGAACGGACGAACAATGAGCTGCGGGGAAAAGGACATGCACTCCGGTGGTGCTTTGACATGCTATTATTGGATCCGGCAAAGTACGATGCCCTGGTTGTAGTGGATGCGGACAGCACAGTTTCGACAAACTTTCTCACCGTGATGAACTCCCGCCTCGATGGTGGAGACAGAGTCATCCAGGCCGCCGATCTTGTAAGGCCAAACCAGGGCGCCTGGAGTTCGGAGCTGACACGGTTGGGGTTTATGCTCTATAATTATGCCCGCCCTCTTGGGCGGACAGTGATTGGATGTACTGTTGGCTTAAGGGGAAACGGCATGTGCTTTGCCGCAGAGGTTTTGCGTTCCTATCCATGGCAGGCATATACTCGTACGGAGGACCTTGAATTCGGATTATACTTGTTGCTACACGGGATCCCTGTTGCTTTCGCGCCTGAAGCAAGTGTACTGGCTACAATGCCTTTGAACCCGAAACTCGCCGAAAGCCAGCGCGCAAGATGGGAACGAGGAAGACTCCCGGTAATAAAACAGTACGCCCCTGCGCTCATCAAAAATGCCCTGCTTCATGGTTCCTTCAAATCCCTGGATTCGTTTATTGATCTGGTCACTCCACCACTCATCAATCTGATGGCAATTGTGCTTGGGATCTTCCTTTTCACATGGGGCCTCTATATTGCAGGTGATGGGGCGATGTTTTCTTTTGCAGGTATGTGGACTTGTGTGCTTGTTTTCGGGCTTCTTCATATGTTAATTGGTCTTTACGCGTCCCGCGCAGATAGGTTCCTTTACAAAGCTCTCCTCTCTCTCCCCCGGTTTATCGCCTGGAAAGCAATGCTATATCTAAAGTTGTCGCGACGGGGCGAGACAGGCGAGTGGGTTCGGACAACTCGGGAACCCTCGGCTTCGCATGATTCGTTGAGAAATCGATAGGAAGTGGATGACTCCTGTGAAGAAGAATATTCCGATACTTCTTTACCACCGTGTGTGTGCAGACATTGAACCCGTAGAATCACGATTTGTTGTTTCGCGAAGCACCTTTCATCGGCAGATGGAATTCCTTGCTCAACACGGGTTTTATACGCCGAGTATGAGCGACTTGTTGGTCGCATCGTCGATTGATGACCATGGAAAGAAAGAGCCAATCATAATCACGTTCGATGATGGCTATCTGGACGTGCTCGAAAATGCTCTCCCGGTGATGCAGGAATTTGGTTTCACGGCTGTCATCTTTGTTGTCACGGACTTCAGCCGGAAGGCCAACTGGTGGGACCCTCCTGATCAGTTGGGTAACGCGAGACTCTTTGAACCACATCACATCCAACTAATGAGCGAGATGGGCATTCAGTTTGGTGCGCATTCTTTTTCTCATCGTTCTCTGCCGGGCCTTAGCAATCGGGAACTTCTGGAGGAACTTCAAAAGGGAAGGGCTGGTTTGGAGAGTGTCTTACGCCAGCCATGTGTGGCAGTTGCATACCCTTACGGCGATGTCGACGAGCGAGTAAAGGAAGCTGCAAAACGCGTGGGGTATCAATATGGGTTTGCGGCCTACACCGGCCCATTGGGGCTTTCGTCTGATTTGTTCGAGATTCGGCGAACCACTGTCGCCAATCACTCGAACGGAGTTTATCTCAGATATAAGCTCTCAGGACTGGCACGTTTGGTTGATTGGGCACTCTGGAAAGTGAAGAAGGTTGTGCGTATAAAGAATTGATATCATGAGGAAAAATCTTCAAATGGCAGTCATCGTTGACGAGACTAGAGATATTCGATTCACCCTTTTTGATAGTTTGCTGTTTTCACCGAAGACTCTACCGCGATAGGGTGAGCTGGCATTGGTTCCGTCGGACACAAGGTAAGAGGCGGACTTTCATCCGATCCTACGGATGCTTCTGCGTTAGTCCCTTGGGCTGCGTAAAACGGAAAGCAGTGCACAGCGATGTTGTACTGGGGGACCTTTCTTACTTAAGGTTTCAAGAACATGTGATTGTTGGGCGAAACCTGTTCGTCGAGATGAATCTGACGGCATAGGAGAGCTCCCAAGCAAAGAAGCGAACGACATAAGCTCTTGCCCACATCTTGGGCAGCATTGTGCGAACCCGAGTGAGAAGTGTCACCAAAACATTTGGAGATTTGATGTACGTTGATGGCGGGTTTCACCCACTCCAACGTTCAACTGGATATTCAAAATTGTGACATCGTGGTTGGTTTGTATAACTGGCAACGTCTGGTGGGTGACGGGGGAGCCAAACCGCGTTTTTTTGCCGGTTCTGACACTCTGGACTAACAGAAAATATTGATCCTATGAAAGAATCTCATAGATACCACTTTCTGTTTGTGAGCGCATTATATTCTGGGAACGCAGTGTTTTTCGAGAATCTGCGTTCCGCTCTTGGCAGAAGAAACGACGCGGAATTCACTTTTTTACCCATCGAACTGTCGCCGCCCGAGCTCTGTGCAAATATGCCACCTGTTTCCGTGAACGATTCACTCAAGAATGCGATGGTAGCACGATCGAGGATCCGTAAGCTGGAGCGAAATCGGGCGAGATTTGACGCTGCATTCATCAATCACATTACACCAGCTTATTTCTTGTCCAGCTTCATGAAGAGAGTTCCCACGATCATGTCGCTGGACGCGACTCCCCGATTGCTTGACGGGTATAGCTCGTGGTACAAGACAAGCTCTCCATCATCACCAAGATATCCAATTGAGTACCTGAAGCAGAAAGCAACCCGCAACGTCTACGCCCGATCTGCATTGCTCATGCCGTGGTCAGACTGGGTAAAGAGATCCTTGGTTACTGACTACGCCATAGATGAAGAGAATATCCAAATACTTCATCCAGGCATTGATCTCGAATTCTGGCAGAGTGATAAGAATCGAGGCTTGGAGGAGGATGCGACCCAATCCTTCCAAATTCTGTTTGTCGGGGGTGACTTCGTGAGAAAGGGCGGGGATCTACTTCTGGAGGTCGCCTCGCTGCCTGACTTCGAACGCTGCGACTTTCACATCGTCACCAGGGATTTCCAGGGGTCACAAAGCAACAACGTCAGAGTGTACGCCAATATCGATCCCAATAGTGATCAACTCCGCGCCCTGTATCGCAAAGCAGATGTTTTTGTTATTCCGACAAGAGCAGACTGCTCAAGTCTGGCAATCTGTGAGGCTATGGCAATGCAATTGCCAGTAATCTCGACTGAGGTCGGAGGTGTGGCGGAAATTGTCGAAAACGGCGATACTGGATTTGTTGTTTCTGTCGGAAGCGTCAAAGCCCTGGCTGAGAAACTCCGAGTTCTCAGAGACAACGGCCCTCTGCGGGTTTCGATGGGACATCGAGGGAGGAAGAAGGCTGAATCTGAGTACAACGTGGAAAGAGCTGTCTCAACCATCCTATGCAACATGACAAAATTCGCAATGTCGAACGGCAACAAAGAACTGTAAAAGCGGACTCCCAAGATGGCAAATCGGTCACCCCGAATTAGTGTTGGCTTGCCGGTGTTCAACGGTGAAAAATATCTTCAGCAGGCAATTGACGCAATTCTCAGGCAAACTTTCTCTGATTTTGAGTTGATTATTTCCGATAATGCTTCGTCAGACGGCACAGAGGAAATATGCAGACTCTATGCAAAGAGAGACCGACGCATTCGCTACTACCGAAATGCCACAAACGTGGGAGGTGCGAAGAACTTCAATCGTGTTTACGAACTTTCGGTGGGAGACTACTTCAGATGGGCAGCGTATGATGATCTTGTTGCCCCAAAAACATTGGAGCGGTGTTTCGAAATACTTGAGAGGAATCCGACTGTGGTCCTTTGCCATTCAAAGACGATTAATATCGATCAGGATGGAAACATTATTGATTACTATGACGATAATTTCGCCTTTCGCAGCAAAGATCCGTCGAGACGGTTCCGCGACTTCCTCTTGCGAGTGTATGAGTACAATTGCAATGCCTTGTTTGGCTTAATCAGGAGGAATGCTCTCGAGGAGACCTCATTGATCGGGAGCTACCATTCCTCCGACAAGGTTCTGCTTGCTCAACTTGTCTTGAAGGGTGAGTTCTTTGAAATCCCTGCATACCTTTTCTACAAGCGCTTTCATCCGGAAATTTCTACAGTTGTCTGCAGGACTGAGAACGCGTTCGCAGAATGGCATGACACTTCAAAGAAGGATCGTCCTTCGCTACCCACGCTGCAAAGAACAATTGACTTTGTGAAGAGTATCCAACGCGAACCCTTGCACTGGCAACAGAAACTCCAATGCCACGGTTACTTGGCAAGGTTTTATCTGCTGCAAGGGAAGCGGTGGAGAGGCTTTTGCCGGAAAATGTATCCATTTGGCTCTTTAGCGTTTTGGGCGAATTATCTAGGCGAATAGGGAGTGCGCAGAAGTGTCTCTTGGGGCGCTTCAGTACCATTCGGCCATGAAAACGAAAGAGGAAACTATGGGCTGGAGAAAGGGAATAGAAGGAAAATGATGACCAATCAGTTGCTGAATTTGAGAGCGGGCGATGTCGCAGAGATCCGGAGCAAGGAGGAAATTCGATCTACGCTCGACGAAAGAGGAAATTACGAAGGCCTGCCGTTCATGGACGAGATGTGGCAGTACTGTGGCAAACGATATAGGGTATTCCGTCGCGCAGAGAAAGTGTGCGTAGAGAGCACACTTCTCCGACAGATGGAGAATGCTGTTTTCCTTGAAGAAATTCGTTGCGACGGCAACTCCCACGACGCTTGTGATAGGGCATGTTTGATTTTCTGGAAGGAAGCATGGCTGAGAAAGGTCGAAGGCCTTGAAAGCATCCAGTTGCACCACGCTCCAAATAGACCTCTCGAGGGAAATCGCTCGGTTTCTGAAAGAGGCAAGGCTTATTCTTGTCAATCAACGAGCATTATGACAGCAACCACGCCTCTAAGTCGATGGGATTTGAAGCAGTATGTCCGTGATGTGGTTTCTGGGAACTTTACAACTCTACAAGTACTTAGGGCGCTTTTCATAAGCACATATAACCGCATTAGCAGGGTCATGGGCGGGAGGGAGTATGGCGCAGCGACGGGTGATAACTCGAGAACCCCTGTAATTTCACTCAATCTTCAACCTGGGGAATTTGTCGAGATAAGATCCAGAGACGAGATTTCAGCCACAATTGACAAGTATGGAAAGAATCGCGGCTTGTTCATAGACTATGAGATGCTTCGCCATGCTGGCAAACAATTCCGCGTCCTTAAGCGAGTCGACAACATCATTCTGGAAACGACGGGAAAGATGCGTAATATCGAGAACACAGTCTTGCTGGAAGGAACTGCTTGTGAAGGATTGTGCCGCAGGGCGTGCGCCCGTAATAGCTACCCGATGTGGCGCGAAGCATGGCTGAAGCGCGTTGAAACGACTCAGAAGACTTTGAAAAACGGAAACTAACGTCATCCCCGAATCATTTGGAGCCAAAAAGAATGCGAGTGCTCGTAACAGGAAACAGAGGGTACATCGGCGCGGTCATGGTCCCGATGCTCACAGCCGAGGGGTTCGATGTCGTCGGCCTTGACACCGACCTCTATCGGAGATCCACGTTCGGAACGTTGGGATCAGAACATCCCCACCATTCTGAAGGACGTGAGGGATATTCAGGCGTCGGACCTTGATGGTTTTGACGCCGTCGTACATCTTGCGGCCCTCTCAAACGATCCTCTGGGGAACCTGAATCCGCAGCTCACGTATGACATCAACCATCTGGCGTCCGTCCGACTTGCCGGGCTGTGCAAGCAGCGGGGAGTCAGCCGGTTTGTCTTTGCGTCATCCTGCAGCAACTACGGAGCTGCCGGCGATAACCTCGTCGACGAGACGTCTTCGCTTAATCCGGTCACTCCATACGGGGTCTCCAAAGTGCGTGTCGAACAGGATGTGAGCAAGCTTGCCGACGACAGTTTCAGTCCGACGTTTATGCGCAGCGCTACGGCGTACGGTGCGTCGCCGAGGCTTCGGTTTGATGTCGTGTTGAACAATCTCGTCGCTTGGGCATTTACGGCAGGCTTGGTGTACATGAAAAGCGATGGAACTCCCTGGAGACCAATTGTGCATATTGAAGATATCTCACGTGCATTCATCGCAGCGCTCAAAGCACCACGGGAGGTTATACACAACCAGGCGTTCAATGTCGGTCAATCCGAAGAAAACTACCGGATCCGCGAGATCGCCGACATTGTGAAGGAGACTGTTCCGGGATGCAGGATCGAATTCGCGAAAGATGCAGGACCCTGACCTCCGTTGTTACCGTGCTGACTTCGGGAAGATCAATCGCATGATTCCCGGCTTCAAGCCACAGTGGAACGCCCGCAAGGGCGCCCAACAACTCTACAAAGCCTACAAAGAGGTGGGGCTGAAACTCGACGATTTCGAAGGGCCACGCTACAAACGCATCGATCAGATCAAGTCGCTCATGGCCGAGCACCTTCTGCAAGAAGATCTCCGCTGGACATCAATCGCATCTTCCATGAAGCAATCGGATTGATGCACCATGAAGATCCCGAATCACGAACTCATGCCACTGCATAGTTGAGAGGAGCACAACACTTGGAACCTTCCCAGCCTGTCCTCGACAAGGGATGCATGTTTTGCGGAACAAAGCTGCAGCATACCTTTGTCGATCTCGGGATGTCACCCCTCTGCGAAAGCTACGTGACGCGTGAACAGCTGAACAAGATGGAACCGTTTTATCCTCTTCACGCGTATGTGTGCTCCAAGTGTTTCCTCGTTCAACTGGATGAGTATGTAAGTCCGGAACACATCTTCACCGAGTACGCATACTTCTCGTCCTATGCGGAAAGCTGGGTGCAGCATATGAAGCGGTACGCTGACATGATCAGTGAGCGGCTGCACCTCGACGCGAAGAGCCTCGTTGTGGAACTGGCGAGCAACGATGGCTACCTGCTCCAACATTTCGTTTCCAGGAAGATTCCAGTGCTCGGGGTTGAGCCTGCTGCAAACATCGCAAAGGTCGCAGTGGAAAAAGGAATCCCGACTTTGGTGAAGTTCTTTGGAGTCAAGACGGCGACCGAAATGGCAGCCGAAGGACGACTGGCCGATCTTGTATGCGGTGCAAATGTGCTTGCACAAGTTCCGGACGTCAACGACTTTGTCGAGGGTATCAGGTTGATTCTGAAACCCAGGGGCGTCGTCACGATCGAGTTCCCCCACCTCATGCGCCTAATGGACGAGAACCAGTTCGATACAATCTATCACGAACACTTCTCATACTTCTCTCTCATAACCGCTGAAAAGATCTTCACGGCACATGATTTGACTCTTTTTGATGTGGACGAGCTGCCCACGCACGGCGGTTCGCTCAGAATCTACGCGAGGCATGCGGATGATTCCACGAAACCTGTTGGCGAACGAGTCGTGGCACTGAGAGAACGGGAGGTCAAGGCCGGCTTCATGAAGTTAGACCACTATTCCACGTTCACGGAAAGAGTCAAGGTAACAAAACGAAAGCTGCTGGAATTCCTGATCAACGCAAAGCGGGAAGGGTAAATCCATCGCCGGCTATGGCGCCCCGGGCAAGGGCAACACGCTGCTCAACTACTGCGGGATTCGGACGGATTTCATCGACTACACCGTGGACAAGAACACATACAAGCAGGGGAAGTATCTCCCCGGCACACATATCCCCATTCACCATCCTGACATGATCCGGCAAACAAAGCCCGACTATGTGTTTATCCTGCCGTGGAATTTCAAGGATGAGATTATGAGCCAAATCTCGTATATTCGCGAGTGGGGAGGCAAATTCGTCGTCCCCATCCCCGAAGTTACTGTCTATCAATAGCCAACATGATTTTTTCACCTGCTCCTCTGGATGGAGTGTATGTCATCGAGATGGAGAAGTATGACAGACGATCGGGGGTATTTTGCCCGATCATGGTGCTCGACGGAATTTGCAGAACACCATCTTGATGCGAATCTTGTCCAATGCAGCGTCTCCTTTAACCACACGGCAGGCACTCTCCGCGGGATGCATTTTCAAATTCCTCCACACGGAGAAACCAAGCTGGTCCGTTGTACCCGCGGGGCTTTGTTCGACGTGGCGCTCGACCTTCGCCCTCATTCCCCCACCTTTCTCAAGTGGTTCGGGGTTGAGCTGACGGTCGAGAACGGAAAGATGCTCTATATTCCAAAGGGGTTCGCCCACGGATTCCAAACCCTGGCAGATGCGACCGAGGTATTGTACCAAATGGCAGACATCTACGTTCCTGACGCGGCGCGGGGAGTAAGATGGAATGACCCGCTGTTTCGGCATCAATTGGCCCAGAGCTGTCACTGTTATCTCGCAGCGGGATCGGGAATACCCGGATTCAACACGTGAACATTTTACCATGATGGTCGCTTCTTGAACTCGACACCCTCTACACAAGTTCAAGCTTCCAAGGACACTCATCCTGAAACTGATTTCGGAGTGCTCGGTGGCGAAATGCACGCCCTCATCGCACGCCTGTACCCGATTTGCAGAAGCATCACTGGCAACGGGTTCAGAGAGACTCTGCGTATTCTCCAGGAGTTCATTCCCCTCCGTATTACCGAGGTGCCGACCGGAGAACAGGTCTTTGATTGGACGATCCCGAAAGAATGGAACATCCGTGATGCGTACATAAGGAATTCACGAGGCGAGAAGGTTGTGGACTTTCAGAAACTCAATCTCCACGTCCTCAATTATAGTACCCCCATCCAGGCGAAAGCTTCCCCTGTCGGAACTGAAGAAACATCTCTTCTCAATTCCCGAACATCCCGATTGGGTGCCCTACCGGACATCGTACTACAAGGAAAACTGGGGCTTCTGCATCAGCCACAATCAGCTTCAGAGTCTCCCGGATGATACATACGAGGTCCGAATCGATAGTACTCTGGAAAAGGGGCATCTCACTTACGGCGAGTACTTCATACAAGGCAAGACTGAAGACGAGGTACTCATCTCATGCCATAGTTGCCATCCTTCCCTCTGCAACGATAATCTCTCCGGGATTGCTGTCGCCACGTTTCTCGCAAGACATCTTGGATCTCTATCCTCACGATACTCATACCGGTTCTTGTTCATCCCCGGCGCGATCGGCTCCATCACATGGCTATCGAAGAACGAACAGATGGTTCCCCGCATCAAGCACGGATTGGTGGTGGCATGCGTTGGCGACCCCGGGTTGCATGACGTACAAGAAAAGCCGGAGGGGAAACGCCGAGATCGACGAAGCGGTCCTGCATGTGCTGAAACATTCCGGGAAAGAGTTCAGGACAAAGGAATTCTCTCCATACGGATACGACGAGAGACAGTACTGCTCGCCCGGGTTCAACCTCGCGGTTGGATCCTTGACAAGAACTCCTCACGGCCAGTTTCCAGAGTATCATTCGTCGGCGGATAATCTGGAGTTCGTTCAATCAACCAGTCTTGCAGATTCCTTGAAGACCTACGCCGAGGTAATGGACGTCCTTGAGCACAACGGAACCTACATTAACCTGAATCCGAAATGCGAGCCACAACTCGGGAAGAGAGGGCTCTATGGTTCAGTCGGTGGAATGACCAGATCTCCAGAGGATGAGCTTGCAATGCTCTGGGTTCTTAATCTCTCAGATGGGTCACATTCCCTACTTGCTGTCGCCGAGAAGGCGAACCTTAGCTTCGGAACAATAAAGATGGCTGCCCAAATGTTGCTGGCGAACAACGTTCTGAGACAGCTTACACCGGCGGGCAGCGGGCAGACCAAGAACCACAACATCTAAATTCTCCGATTGCGACCAGCAGGACTCAGCTCTAGGAGATTGAAGAGTGAGTATACCAGATACGGAGGTTACAGTGGTTAAGAACAAGGTCTCGGTTCCTTCCTTGACCACCAAGAGAATTCTGGTTACTGGGGCTAGCGGCTTCATTGGATCGAATCTGTGCAGACGACTAGTAGCAGACGGGGCGGAAGTTCATTGTGTCTCACGCACCATGGGATCCGATCAATGGGGATCAGCCCGAGTTTGGCGGGCCGACATCAGCAACCATTTGGAATTGCGGCAAGTGTTCCGAATGGCGAGGCCACAGATAGTCTTTCACCTAGCCGGACACGTGCAAGGTTATCGCGACCTAAAGCAAGTCGTTCCGACGGTAAGAAGTAACTTCCTGACAACCGTGAACGTCCTTGGCATCGCAACGGAAACGGGTTGTGATCGCGTTGTGCTGTCCGGATCTCTTGACGAACCTGATTCTGGAGAAGTTGATGCAAATGCATTTGTTCCTTCCTCTCCATATGCCGCTTCAAAGTTCGCCAGCAGCCTGTATGCTCGCATGTTTCATGCACTCTATCAGACTCCTTACACCATTGGCCGAATTTTTATGACCTACGGCCCTAGGCAAAGTGATCTCAAGAAGCTCATTCCTTACACGATTCTGTCTTTGTACAGCGGCCAGCGGCCGAAAATCTCAAGCGGTTCACGACCCTTGGACTGGATATACATCGATGATGTAGTCGATGGATTGATTGCAATATCCCAATCCTCCTCGGCTGAGGGCCAAGTTGTTGACTTGGGGACCGGGGTGATGCATACGGCTCGGCAGGCTGTGGAGAAGATCGTTGATTTGATGAATCCCGGCCTTAGACCCTTATTCGGCGCGCTTCCAGATCGACAAATGGAGACATCAAGGACCGCGAACGTATCAGCTACAGAAACAAAAATGGGGTGGCAGCCGACTGTATCATTCGACGATGGTTTGCACCGCACGATTGCCTGGTATGAAAACGAATTACAGACAGGCTCCATTTTGGTTCCCGATTGCTTCTTTGGCGATGAGAAGATTTGTAGAGCGAGAATGGGACCATGCCCATGTCCATCAAACGCGCCCGGTATCCAGCTAATTCGCTTGGTTCGCCGGCAGGCAAGAAACCTACTTGGATCACTTGTCGACAAGTTGCTTATATTGATCCTTGGTACTATTCAAGTTGCTCCATTGACAGACACGTTGTTAGACCTATTCGCGTTATAGCATCTGGAGGTAGGATGAAGGTTGTGTTGTTCTGCGGTGGCTTGGGTACTCGCTTACGGGATTATTCTGAGAACATTCCCAAACCTCTTGTTCATATCGGCTATCGGCCAATCTTGTGGCATGTAATGAAATACTACGCTCACTACGGACACAAGGACTTCATCCTCTGCCTTGGCTACAAGGCGGACAAGATCAAAGACTATTTTCTGAATTACCAAGAGTATGTGTCCAACGATTTCACGATGTCAAATGGGGGGAAGGCGATTGAACTCGAAAGCAGCGATATCCACGACTGGAAGATAACATTCGTCGACACCGGCATTCGTTCGAACATTGGCGAGCGATTGAAGGCGGTGGAAAAGCACCTTAAGGGAGAGGAAGTATTCCTAGCGAACTACTCCGACGGGCTGACCGACATGCCTCTTCCCACGATGATTGACAATTTCATGAAGAGTGAGAAAGTGGCGGGCTTCATGTCTGCACCTCCTTCGCAAACCTTCCATATCGTTACAATCGTGGAAGGAAATCACGTGGCGAAGATTCAGAATGTTAGGGACTCCGGTATCCGTGTGAACGCTGGCTTCTTTGCTTTCAGAAAAGAAATATTTGACTACATTGGCCGAGGGGAGGAACTCGTCCTGGAGCCGTTCCAACACCTGATTGAAAAGAGTCTGCTCATGACATACCAGTACGACCACTTCTGGACCATGGATACGTTCAAAGAGCAACAAGAACTCAATGACATGTTCAATCAGGGAAATGCCCCTTGGGAGGTGTGGAAAAAAGGAATTGCTAAGTGAGCTACGGGGCGGTCCACCGCCATCTTCTGATCCGTCATCTTAGCAGAGTCGCAGAATTCTCCATGTCCTCATTTCGTTCGCATATTCCTCGAGCGGGAGACTATTCTGCAAAACGAGAAAGAACACCTACCCGCTCACTTCTCTCATCCTCACTCACTAGAATAACCTGACTCAGTCCAAGTGCCCTTTGAGGGTGTGCAATGCAAACCCTCAAGATTGGGAACATCCTGATGGGAAGGTAGTCTATTGGGTGGAGCACACACATCGTCCAATTTGCAGGAATGGCGCTTCAAACCCTGCTCAGCCATTCGACTGTGACGGTACCATGGTTGTCCCTTTCCCAAGGGGGACAACTCTTACCTCTTTGAAGTGCTGCAGATTGGATTTCTCCGTGCAATCGAGCCAACAAGACCGTCTTGGGGTGGGCACCTGAACAGAATGATGCGATTTATCTTCCAACAATCAAACAAATAACACTACTCGATTTTGTCATTTCCCTCCCTCCAAATACCTGTTGCCAACTTTCCCATCCAATACTTTGGAAGCCTGAGCCCAATAACGTTGCCTCTGACGTGCGAGTTCTTTATGTTGTGGGTAGTTTGCTTCAATGTTCTAACATTCAAGATACCGTCATGGTGAAAGCATCGCACAGATTTATCCTTTGGGCCCTCATTGGGTTGTCTGGGCAACCCGCCGTTGCCCAACTGCAGGTATCGGCAAATGATCATTACCTGATGGAACCGGGTGGGGCCCCGGTATACCTCAATGGATCGGCTGGGTGGACACTCTTCGTAAATGTAACCTTCATGGAGGCAAAGCGGTATCTTGACTCTTGCTTCACACACGGGATTAATTTTCTCGAGGTGATGATTGTCGCGAAGTTTGGGGGGCCCGCCAACGTCTATGGCGTCAATCCGTGGGTTGGAAGCCAGACATTTGCCTCAATGCCAAATGAACCCTACTTCGCACATTGTGATAGCATCATAGCATATGCCAAAACAAAGGGTATCTACCTCCATCTGTATGTGGATTATTTGGGGTATGATGGCTCGCAGGGATTTTCGGGCGAAACCAACGCTTCAACTACGGCACAAATGAAAGCTTGGGGGCAGTATCTTGGCAACAGGTGGAAGGACTCAACAAACATTGTTTGGGCAGTAGGGGGTGACACAAATCCGTCAGCATACAGAGCCAAACTTGATTCGCTGGTGGCTGGGGTAAAATCCACGGGAGACAGTCATCTGATTTCAACCCGCGATGAAGTTGAGACGACGGGAGATAGCCATTGGAATAGCGTAACAGAATCATGGCAAACGCTAAACAGCTATTATTCGTACCATTCCGACAGTCAATTTGGATATGCTAATGATTGCTACAATCGCACTCCAGCTAAGCCATTCATTCTCTCGGAGACATATTACGAGAACGAGAGTCCTCTTGGCCATGTGACAACGCAGGTGGAACTCCGTTCGGCGATGTATTGGTGTACCATCTGGGGTGGAGCTGGGCAGGTATTCGGTAACTGTCCTGTGTGGGGATTCGATCACGCCTATCCATACTCGTGCAATGGACATTGGTATAACAACCTGAATTCGCAGGGACATATCAACGCAAAATGGATTGGGGGACTTGTTCGCAATAGAAATTGGTTTAATTTTATCCCCGATACGAGTAATCAAGTATTGACGGGGGGAATGGGCTCTGGGACATCTTATGCTTTGTGTGCATACGCTTCCGACTCAACAACAATGATGGTCTACATGCCATCTTCTCGACAGGTGACAGTGACAAGTACAAAACTCAAAGGCGATTCAACTCATGCATGGTGGTTCAACCCAGCAGACGGAACTACAATAGACCTCGGCATCCAATCGAGAGCATCACACAACTACACACCAGCATCAGGCGATTGGGTACTAGTGCTGGACGCCAAGGTGATGAATTATCCGCCACCGGGTGTGGACTTATCCCTGACACCACCGTCACCACCTCTGCTGGCAACACCAGCTAACGGAGCGACGGGAGTAGCAACAAACCCGACATTCGCATGGAACCCGTCAACCGGTGCAACATCCTACCGACTGCAGGTGTCCCAAGACTCTTCATGGGGAACTACGGTGATAAACCAAAGCGGTATCCCAACCACATCCTACCATGCGACCGGGCTTGCCAACAACACACAATACTTCTGGAGGGCGAGAGCTTCAAATGAAGCGGGAGTGAGCAGTTTCTCCAATACTTGGTCATTCACTACCGTGGTAACTGGGATAAGCGACAACATAAAAGCGCCACGAATTCTCCAGCTGAACCAAAACTATCCAGACCCATTCAATCCTTTAACGACTATATCGTACGATATCCCTTACGCAACCTACGTTACTCTGGAGGTTTTGAATACGTTGGGACAAAGGGTACGCACCTTGGTCTCGCGTATCCAAGAGCCAGGGTCTCATTCAGTTTCGTGGGACGGAAGCGATAATATGGGACACAAGGTGAGTTCTGGCATGTATCTGTGTCGGCTGCAAGTAGAGAAGGTAGTTAGCGTGAGGAAGATGTTGGTTCTTCGATAACCATAGCGTGTTGGATCAGACCCTCTTGGTTTCTTGGAAATGGAATCGCGGCGTTCTCTGTCTTTCCAGACAAGCATGGTTAACACTGATACCGGCGGACTCAGCTTTCATGCAGAAGAAAAAGGCACTGCCTTCGCTTCTACAGGTATCTGGTCTTACATTCTGTGCAAAAGACAATACAACGAAACACACATCCAAACGGCGGCTCATCTCAAGACCGGCTACGAAAACCCAAATGAGAACGCCTGCCCTGTAATATGCTGGATGGGCGCTACACCTCTCCCGTGCGCTGCCCCTTTCTAATTCCTGGCACGTAAGTAGAATGCTCTTATTCGGAGTGAGAAAAGCCAATGAAGATTCTTATTCTGCTGTCGTTGATAACGACCTGTGCCGTTGCCCAACTGCAGGTATCGGCAAATGATCATTACCTGATGGAACCGGGTGGGGCCCCGGTATACCTCAATGGATCGGCTGGGTGGACACTCTTCGTAAATGTAACCTTCATGGAGGCAAAGCGGTATCTTGACTCTTGCTTCACACACGGGATTAATTTTCTCGAGGTGATGATTGTCGCGAAGTTTGGGGGGCCCGCCAACGTCTATGGCGTCAATCCGTGGGTTGGAAGCCAGACATTTGCCTCAATGCCAAATGAACCCTACTTCGCACATTGTGATAGCATCATAGCATATGCCAAAACAAAGGGTATCTACCTCCATCTGTATGTGGATTATTTGGGGTATGATGGCTCGCAGGGATTTTCGGGCGAAACCAACGCTTCAACTACGGCACAAATGAAAGCTTGGGGGCAGTATCTTGGCAACAGGTGGAAGGACTCAACAAACATTGTTTGGGCAGTAGGGGGTGACACAAATCCGTCAGCATACAGAGCCAAACTTGATTCGCTGGTGGCTGGGGTAAAATCCACGGGAGACAGTCATCTGATTTCAACCCGCGATGAAGTTGAGACGACGGGAGATAGCCATTGGAATAGCGTAACAGAATCATGGCAAACGCTAAACAGCTATTATTCGTACCATTCCGACAGTCAATTTGGATATGCTAATGATTGCTACAATCGCACTCCAGCTAAGCCATTCATTCTCTCGGAGACATATTACGAGAACGAGAGTCCTCTTGGCCATGTGACAACGCAGGTGGAACTCCGTTCGGCGATGTATTGGTGTACCATCTGGGGTGGAGCTGGGCAGGTATTCGGTAACTGTCCTGTGTGGGGATTCGATCACGCCTATCCATACTCGTGCAATGGACATTGGTATAACAACCTGAATTCGCAGGGACATATCAACGCAAAATGGATTGGGGGACTTGTTCGCAATAGAAATTGGTTTAATTTTATCCCCGATACGAGTAATCAAGTATTGACGGGGGGAATGGGCTCTGGGACATCTTATGCTTTGTGTGCATACGCTTCCGACTCAACAACAATGATGGTCTACATGCCATCTTCTCGACAGGTGACAGTGACAAGTACAAAACTCAAAGGCGATTCAACTCATGCATGGTGGTTCAACCCAGCAGACGGAACTACAATAGACCTCGGCATCCAATCGAGAGCATCACACAACTACACACCAGCATCAGGCGATTGGGTACTAGTGCTGGACGCCAAGGTGATGAATTATCCGCCACCGGGTGTGGACTTATCCCTGACACCACCGTCACCACCTCTGCTGGCAACACCAGCTAACGGAGCGACGGGAGTAGCAACAAACCCGACATTCGCATGGAACCCGTCAACCGGTGCAACATCCTACCGACTGCAGGTGTCCCAAGACTCTTCATGGGGAACTACGGTGATAAACCAAAGCGGTATCCCAACCACATCCTACCATGCGACCGGGCTTGCCAACAACACACAATACTTCTGGCATGTCAACGCAACAAATACAGGTGGGACAAGCCCTTTCTCTCCTACATGGCCCTTTACTACGTCTCTTGCGTCACCATCCTTGCTGTTTCCAACGGACGGTGCAACGAACTTGCCGATCGTACTGACGATCAGCTGGAGCCAGCCTATTGGCGCCACGGAATACCGCGTCCAATTGTCGTTGGATTCTTCGTTCTCCTCAATCGTTTCCGATGACTCTACAGTTGCAGAAACCCTAAGGGAAGTAGGACCTCTCGAACACTCCACCATGTACTTTTGGAGAGTGATGGCAAGGGGTCTTTCGGGATCAAGCTCATGGTCGGAACACCGGCAATTTACCACAGCGCCAGCAGCACCTGATGCACCGGCATTGTTCTCACCCGCAGATGCCTCTGTCAATCAACTATCAACATTGGTTCTATCTTGGCACCCTTCAAGTTCTGCCGCAGAGTATCGCCTTCAAGTCTCGCCCGATTCACTGTTTGCCTCACAAGTAATTGACGATTCTACCATTACAGACACTACGCGCCGAGTAACTTCTCTTTCCGATTCCTTGACTTATTATTGGCGCGTGAACGCACGTAACGTTGCCGGAATCAGCCCCTGGTCCGAACCTTGGATGTTCACCACAGCATTGGAAGCAACTCAGCAGTATCAAATAGCAGGGGCTTGGAATCTCATCTCAGTACCGCTGACAGTCTTTGACAGCAGGAAAGCAACCCTTTTCCCCACGTCCGCCTCGGACACGTTTGCATTCGATCCTGGAACCGGATATGCTCGTGCTGATACACTGAGCAGTATGCCTGGATACTGGCTCAAATTCGATTCAACACAGGAAATCAATATTACTGGTATTCCTCATCCAATTGACACTATCAACGTTGAGACAGGTTGGAACCTGATCGGTTCTGCCTACGGACTGGTTGATATGGCTACAATTGTCACGATCCCGCCAGGAATACGACGATCAGACTTTTTCGAGTATGCGGCGAGATATAGAATCGCTGCGACAATGCTTGGCGGCAAGGGGTATTGGGTAAAGACGGCAGCCCCTGGGATAATTATACTATCATCGGGATCCCCGACTAATCACCAGAGTCCCAAGAGTACAAAACCAATCAACTTACCATCCAAACAAAAACATTGACGAACGCTCTTGAACATTCCAATTTTGCATCCGCGTCTCACCAGCTATTCCCATCATTCCTGAAGAAATAAGCACCTTCGAACTTGACAATATGAATCAATAGGAATATTCAAAATAGGTTTTATACACAATGCTGAAAACAACGTTTGGAAAGCCTGCTTCCGCCCCACTCAAAGTCCTCTGCCTCGGTGCTCACTGCGATGACATCGAAATCGGCTGCGGCGGTACCATTCTTACTCTGATTGACCGCTTCAAGGGAGAATTGCAATTTCACTGGGCGGTTTTCAGCTCAACTCCGGACAGAGCACGCGAGGAACATTCATGCGCGGAGTTGTTTCTGCAAGGAGCAAAACAAAAGACGATCGTTATCGACAGCCACCGTGATGGCTTCTTCCCGTACGTCGGTGGAACCATCAAGGACTCGTTTGAACAACTCAAGAAGACGTTCAGCCCGGACTTAATCTTTACCCACTACCGCGACGACAGGCACCAGGACCACAGGATAATCTCGGAGCTCACCTGGAATACGTACCGGGACCACTTCATTCTCGAGTACGAAATCCCGAAGTATGATGGGGATCTCGGCAGTCCGAATTTCTTTGTGCATCTCGACGAGGTCATCTGCAAAAAGCGCAACAGCTACATCATGGACAGCTTCGCATCCCAGAGAGGGAAACACTGGTTTGATCAGGAAACCTTCCTTGCTCTCGCCCGTCTGCGAGGAATGGAGTCGACCGCGCCCGGAAAGTACGCCGAGGGGTTCTACTGCAGAAAAGCAGTGTGGTAATGCCCTATCCTCCCTGGCTGATGAACCGCCATCTCTGTTGACCAGCACAATCTCGGGGAAAAACACGAAACGGTAAGGCCATTTTCGCAAAGCTCTCTGCTCAATGCTCAAGAATCTGGTTCGGAGAAACCATCGGGGATCCTTTGGACATTCCACAATGTTCCCACAAGCTTCCTCCAATGTTCTTCCAATGTTACTCCAATGTTGTTACAATCTTCCTCCAATGTTCCTACAATGTTGTTACAATGTTACTCCAATGATTCTACAATGTTGTCACGATATTCTTAGGAGAATCAAGCTAAGGCTGGGTTGATCGGAAAGGAGCGATCAAGCACCCTTCGCTTCAAGTGGTTCCTGAGATGCCGTGAATCGATCCTTTTTTCGGAGTGTGCTAGAACCTAAACTCTACTTCGATGGGTGTGTTCGCGGCAAGGTCCAAGACAATCTGGATGCAATGCATACCATCGACTGTCGCCTCGCAGGGTTCAGAGCTCAAGGCCGGAGGCTTCTCATGCAGTTCAAAAGGTAATCCAGACGCTGAAGCCGGAGCAAGGGGAATGAGGAGTGTCAGGCCGGCAACGGACATTCCGGAAGAGATGGTAAACGAGCCACTTCTTTTCGACGGATTGTAAATAATCTTTCCAATGTGTACATTCGAACGCGCGGTGGTGAAGCGAAGCCACTCCTTTGCCGGAAGCATCGGTATTCCTTTGCTGGCAAGGTAATCGACCGTGGCCTTGAACCAGGGCCATGTCGTTGGTGCCTCCGGTGGCCAGCGAAGTGTCGTGTGTTCGGGGTGAAAGTTCCATACGAGTGTTGTGTGGTAGCGACTCACACTTTCATCAACAAAGCGCTTGCTGACAGCTATCTCACCGGCTGTCGTGGCACTATCATTCGGTGGGTTGGGCATGACCTCCCTGGCTGTTACGTCATCTTCGAATTGGGTCAGTTGTGTGTAAAGCGGTATCAGTCTGCCGCGAGTATCGATGAATCGCATCGGACGTCCGGAACCATTGATGTACCCATAACCCATCGGAGAGTTCCATTGGTCGCTGCCTCCGGGTCGCTCTTGGTAGTGCGGGTCCACCCCACTGATGGACAAATCAAAGCGAACCCCCTGTTGCGCAAACAGCTTCGGGGTTTCAGACCACCCGAGCCACACAAGATAGTGCGTGCGGGTCAGGGTGGGGGAACCAATGCCCAGTGCATCAAAGTTTCGGAGCCCGGACTGGATCTCTTCCTCCAGCTCCGCGTATCGTGGGCGAAAGAAATACCCTGAGGAGAACCAGTTCGCGGCAAAGAGCCTGGCGCGCATCAATCGATTTGATGGTCGGGGATAGTAGAGATGGGGCTCAACATCGTGTCCGCGGTTCACCAGATCGTGCACCAATCCCGTGTTGATCATGTCCGGGTAGACAAGGAACGTAAAACGACCTCCTTTTGACTCTATGTATTCGGCCACATTCTCAATTTCATGATGCCAGTTCTGTCCATGATGATCACCTGTGAGCAGCGCCACACACGGTTTGCCATCCGGGAAGTACCATATGCGCGGGATAACATACTCCGGCAAGAGGAGATCGAAGATCATTCTGGCGAAGAGTGATTGCTGAAGATCAGCCTGGGGAATGGTGGTGTTGGAGTAGTCAAACGAATCATAGTACAGATCTGTCGTCTTGAACACACCATCTCCGTCACGATCGACGGACCTGGCAGGAACACTTTGTGGCGGCCTGCCTTGACGCAAGGTCACCACCGTTGTGCCGAGATCATAGGAGAGAAAACCGGTTCTTCCCAGTCCACAGGTGTCAACACCCGCAGCTGGTATCGTAAAGGGGCCTTCTTTCCTCTTCGATAACCTCGCTAGGACAGTCGCTGACGTGGGCTGCAGATTGACTGTGTGACCAAAAAATTGAATAGGAGTACATGAGAGGTTTCCCGCCATTGGCTGTGTAGTGTCAAACTGAACATAGCCATCGGTGCTGGAGGACCCGGCGGTCCGAACACCCAGGATTGTGTCAAAATCCTGTGGGGGTGCAACCATCAAGAGCCGGCCGCCACGTCGGACCCATGCGTCAAGATCACTTTTCAGCGATATCAGTTGACGAGATGGCGTGGCAGTGATAATTAATTGATACTGCGGGATCACAGAACTATCAAGCGGGCCGCTGGCAAGATTCCACGTTTCAAATGTGAGAATTCCCTCGGCTCGCAGAATCTCTGCAATGTACCTGGAGAAAGGATTCGCATCAGTTGTGTCGATGACAAGTAGAATCGGTTGCAGTGTCTTCCCCTCGCTGCGCAGTTGCAACCAGGAGTTGTCGTATGATTGTCCGGGAAGGATGTCATCAAAAGTGGGAACGATGCGCGCCCAGATGATCACCGCGACGGCGGCGATAATGCCTGCAACGAGGATGCCAATCACGATACGTTTTAGTCGCACAGAGACCCTTCGCCAATGTTAGCCATTCCTTTCAAGAGAAATCCATCGGTTTGAATAATAACGCTTTGAATCCGGATAATCCACAGCCGCCAGCGAAAACCACCTTCTGGATCGCTGTAGGACTTTTCCTCGCAACGCTCCTCGTTTCACCTCTGCTTGATCGCTGGTCGGGGCACTTCGCGACGCAGGAATGGCATCTCTCCGATGAGGGGATCGTTCTTTATGCTTCATACAGAACTACAATGGATCAACTTCCACATATTTCGTTTACATATTACTATGCGGGAGGGGTGGAGGTTGTGCTCGGCGCTATCTTCAGGATGTTGGGATCCACGTTTGGTGTGGCGCGATGGCTCTTCGCTGCAGATATGGCGGCAAATGTCTCATTGGTGTTCCTGCTGCTGGTGCGATTCGCAATGGGCTACCCTCTGGCAGCCGCTTTTGCATTCGGCTCGGTCGTGATTGGTCGCGTACTCAATTATCATGTCTATCCAGCGTGGTTCGCGATTACCCTCGTGCCCCTTGCCATGCTTTTTCTCATTCAGAGGCTGAAGTACGAAAGCCGGATGACCATCGTCTGGGCGGGCATCACATTGGGACTCACCACATCCATGAAACAAAGCACGGGCATGTTTGCTTTCGCAGGGTTCCTGTATTATTTATACTGGCGTCATTCTGTTGCAGTTCACGATTCATCCGACGCATCACGCCGGAAACTTCCGCCATACGAGGGGATACGATTATTCCTTTTGCTCTTACTCCCCATCTTCTTATGCCTGTTGTTTCTCTATGTGATACGGCGTTCCATCACCCCCCTGAATGTATTTATGTTCATGAGCCTTCCGTTGACTCTCACCGCCGGGTGTATGTGGTCTCTATGGGCGAACGCCGTGAAAAGCCCCGAGACTCTCAGATCAAGACTCAATGGATTGCAGAAGGACATTCTCTTATTGAGTCTCGGCTACTGCGCTGGTCTTCTGCCGATTCTACTGTACTACATTACTCACAATGGATTTCAACCATTCATTCAAGAGTCATTCCTCAGGATCCAATCTACACTATCCAGCAAGGAAGTCTATTGGCCTTTCGGTTCAACAGGACCCACCGCTGGCATCATTGCAATGCTGAGGCGGTTTGGGATCTACCTGGTTCCGATGGCCTCTGTCGTTGTAGGACTCGTGTGGGGGGTGAAGAACGAGAAATCACCTGCAGACAGAATCAGATCCCACGTGCTTGTCCTGAATTCGTCGACCCTGGCAACACTCTGGTTTACCCTGTACCCTCTTGTGGGGATAACGTACCTGTATTACCTCCTGCCAATGATTGTTGTGCCATTCGCTTTTGCTCTCAACATCCTTGCGGACAAACGAATCAAGAGCATTGGGGGGCGCATCGGATTTGTAGCGGGAGCATTCCTTCTGACCGCTCTGTTGTATTTTGGCAGCCGTCTCGCAGCCGGAGACTGGCAACATCAGGGACTTTACACCGATGAGATTGTGCCGCTGGATACCGATGGAAAGGACGCGTACTACCCAAAGAGCACGGCACGCGTTCTCGAGCCGGTTCTTGGATACCTCAAGACACGACCGAAAGAAGAAACCTTTGTTATGATGGATCGAACGAACGAGGCGGTCGCTTTCCTGACGAAACGAACAACCTCAATTGACTACGGCCTCCTCTACTACTCGCGACACGGGTATGAACCGCGGAACTTTGAAGAGATCATGTGGCTTGTGGACCGGAAAAGGACGAACACGGTGATCATCGCAAAGAAGTATCTCTCGGAATCGGTTGAGGTGAAGAAGCTTCTCGAATTTTTGTCTCACAGGTATTCGCTGGCGCTGGATACCCCCAGTTACGAAATCTACCAGTTGAATGCTCAATGACCAGCGGGGGGAGCAAGGTCTGGGTGACAGATTTCGGGAGGATGTGGAGGACACGGACGCGGCTGCATTTTCAGGCCATGCGTGATGCGATGTCTGGATGACGTACGGCATGCCTAACTTCTTCGTACCACCGGCAATCCTTCCTCATTCCACCGTATCATTCCGCCTTCCATGTTCAGCGCGGCAAACCCATGACGCGCCAGCAACCCGGCTGCTGTGCCGCTCCGGTTGCCGGACCTGCATATTGCAATGATTGTCCGGCCCTTAAATGCTTCCAGCTCGGCGAGTCTCCGTTCCAATTCCTGAACGGGGATGAGGATTGTGCCTGCAACATGTCCGAGCTCGTTGTTGTATTCGCCGGGAGTCCGAACATCCAGCAGGAGAATGCTTGAGTCATGCTGAGCGCGATGGTGCGTCTCCGCGGGAGAAATGAGTTTGACGGCCGCCACCTTTCAAAACACCATTCGAAGACTTTGCTATCTGTCAACAGGTTCCCGCAGAGCCGACAAGGAACTGCCAACGTTCGAGTCGTCCACTGCTTACAAATGATACACAAACCAGGTTTTGCGTACAAGCGATTGGCCCCAATCGTGTTCACTAGCAATGTTTTGGAAAACGTGCGCTGCGACGCTCCTTGCTCACCGGGGGGATTTAAGCGTTGACTTACCTGGCTGATTTCTTTATATTCTGCAAGCAAGAGGAGCCCGGCAGGCAACCGATGGAACACTACTGGCTTGCCAGATGTTCAGTAAAGAGGATTAGGGTGGCTTGACCAGGTTTTTCCTCGACACTTAACCTAAGGGATCAGGGGATGGAAGGCAACTTCTCCAATCGAGTGCAAGATGTTATCCGACTCAGTCGTGAAGAAGCACTGCGACTGGGTCACGATTACATTGGTACCGAGCACCTTTTACTTGGCGTCATTCGGGAAGGAGAAGGCATAGCCGTAAAGATCCTTCGGAACCTTGGCGTCGATCTCTACAAACTGAAAAAAGCAATCGAGGATACTGTCCGCACTTCGGGGGGAACCCTCACCATTGGCAACATCCCGTTAACGAAGCAGGCAGAAAAGGTCCTGAAGATCACCTACCTGGAAGCAAAGCTGTACAAGTCTGATGTTATCGGCACCGAGCATCTCCTCCTTTCTCTTTTGCGCGATGACGATAATATCGCCGCGCAGATCCTCCACCAATTCAATATCCACTATGACGTTGTACGGAGTGAGTTGGACAACATCATCAGCGGGAAACCCTCGTCACCGTCATCGCACACGCCAACGTCGGAGAAAAAGGCCGAGAAGTCAAAGACTCCGGTTCTCGATAATTTCGGCCATGACCTCACACGCCTTGCCGCAGATGACAAGCTTGATCCGATTGTAGGTCGCGAGAAAGAAATCGAACGCGTTGCGCAGGTACTGAGCCGTCGCAAGAAGAACAATCCCGTCCTGATCGGGGAACCCGGGGTCGGGAAAACGGCGATCGCCGAGGGTCTTGCTATGCGGATCATCCAGAAGAAGGTGTCGCGCGTGCTCCACGGCAAGCGGGTCGTAACACTTGACCTGGCAGCCCTGGTCGCCGGAACAAAATACCGCGGCCAGTTCGAGGAGCGGATGAAGGCGGTGATGAATGAGCTTGAAAAAGCAAAGGACGTCATTCTCTTCATTGACGAATTGCACACGATCGTCGGGGCGGGGGGGGCGTCGGGCTCTCTCGACGCGTCAAACATGTTCAAGCCTGCTCTCTCGCGCGGTGAGCTCCAATGCATCGGAGCGACCACTCTTGACGAGTACCGGCAGTATATCGAGAAGGATGGCGCGTTGGATCGCAGGTTCCAGAAGATCATGGTCGATGCAACCACGGTCGATGAGACCATCCAGATCCTTGCAAACATCAAGCACAAATACGAAGAGCACCATGGCGTCCGGTATGGCGACAAGGCCATCGATGCCGCGGTACGATTAAGCGACCGCTACATTACCGACAGGTTCCTGCCGGACAAGGCCATCGACGTCCTTGACGAATCCGGCTCACGTGTGCACCTCGCAAATATCCATGTACCCAAGGAGATCCTCGAACTGGAAGGCGAGGTGGAGAAGATCAAGCAATCCAAGAACCAGGTTGTCAAGAATCAGAACTTCGAGGAGGCCGCCCGACTCCGCGACCTGGAGAAGAAACTCATCAGCGACCTCGACATCGCCAAAAGGGAATGGGAGCTTAAGGCTCAGGATGTGGTGCATGAGGTGACCGAAGAGCACATCGCTGACGTTGTTTCGATGATGACGGGTATTCCGGTCAACAAGATCGCCCAGTCCGAGTCTGTGAAACTCCTGAATATGGAGAAGGCTCTCACGGGACAGGTTGTCGGGCAGGACGACGCGATCAAGAGCCTTTCGAAGGCAATACGAAGAACGCGCGCAGGCCTCAAAGACCCGACCCGACCCATCGGATCCTTTATCTTCCTCGGACCAACAGGCGTGGGAAAAACCGAGCTGGCGAAAGCGCTGGCCCGCTACCTGTTCGACAGTGAAGAGGCGCTCATCCGCATTGACATGAGCGAGTACATGGAGAAGTTCAGCGTCTCCCGTCTGGTGGGAGCGCCACCAGGATATGTCGGATATGAAGAAGGCGGGCAATTGACGGAAAAAGTCCGCAGGAAACCATACTCGGTAGTGTTATTGGATGAGATTGAGAAAGCACATCCGGACGTGTTCAACATTCTTCTTCAAGTGCTTGACGACGGCATTCTCACCGACAGCCTCGGGCGTCGGGTGGACTTCAAGAACACGATCCTGATCATGACTTCCAATGTCGGAACGCGGGACCTGCAACGCGGAGGTGGATTCGGCTTTGGAACGGGCAGTGCGAAAGACGAATACGGGGCAATGAAAACGACAATCGAAGATGCCCTGAAACGTGTCTTCAATCCTGAGTTCCTGAACCGTGTCGACGACACAATCATCTTCCATTCGCTCGAACGTTCCCATATTCTGCAGATCATTGACATCCAGATCCGCGATCTCGTAAAGCGGATGAATGCCATGGGTATCTCGATCCAGCTCACGAAACAGGCAAAGGAGTTTCTCGCAGGCAAAGGCTTCGACCCCGCATTTGGCGCCCGGCCGCTGCGCCGTGCATTGCAGAAACATCTCGAAGACCCAATCGCCGAGGAATTGCTCAAGGGAAGATATCCCGAGAAATCAGTCCTTCGTGTGAAGGTGAATGCAAAGACCGGTGAGCTGAAGTTCAGCAGACACCTTGCAGGAAAGAAGGCGGGAGAGGAGAAGAAAGAAGAAAGGCCGGCGGGCGTGAGTTGAGCTGCAAACCCGTAGAACTACAGCGAGGGCTTGCCATCCGGCAAGCCCTCGTTGATTTTATACCACGGTGCATCCTATACCTTCTTCCGGATGCTTGGAAGTCCGAATTTCTTCAGGCGATACCTGAAGTTGGCCTCGCTCAATCCAAAGATCGCGGCGGTTCTTGACTGGTTATACAAGAACTGCTTCAGCGCCCGTTGGATGAGAAGCTTTTCGATAAGGTCCAGCGACTGGTCAAGGACAAACGACTTCGATGTTGCAATGTTCGTGATTGCGTCTTCAAGGTGCTGATGTTCGTCCAGGAAGTCGCCGGGAAGTTCCAACTTTTCCCCTTTGGATGCCATCACAGCCTTGCCGACCACACCCGCGAGTTGCCGGATGTTCCCGGGCCATTGTCCCTGCGAAAGGATGTGACTTGTGTTCGGGTCAATGTTCTTTGCCTGGATGCCGAAGCTTGAGCAGACGCGTGCCGCAATGTTCACAACAAGTGCGGGTATATCCTCCACTCTGTCCCGCAACGAGGGTACCTCGATCAACTCACACTTCTCGAGATATGGCGCAAGGTCCGCCAGAATGTCACCGCTCTGCGCAACTTGCTCCAGCGGATGTTGAAGCGTAAAGATAACCTTGATACCTGTATAACGCTTTCTGCCTTCCTTGAGAAACCTGATCAGCAACTCCTGGTTTTGTGGAGCGAGCATCTCCACGTCTGCAACGACCAATGCGGCCTGATCCTGGATTACGGACGGCTTTCGCCCCGTTAATGCCTCGGCAGCGTCGGTGTGTTGACCGGTGATCACCGCACGGACCTCTTCATCCGTTGCTGTCCGGGACTCGACAAGTACATAGGGTTTCTTCTTTCCCCTTGCACTGTGGATTTCAAACGCGAGGGTGCGCCTCCCCGATCCCTCCTCGCCGATGATCAGCACATCCTCTTTCCCCGACGCAAGGCGGGGGATGAGCTTGTTGATGCGTTTTGCAAAGTTGCTTGTACCAACTAATCGTGAGTCTTGTGTCATAGGAGTTCTTCCAGGTAAAGTGGACGACTGAGTGTGTCTGCACCTGCAGAATACACCGACTTTGCGCGAGAATCAATTGGGACGAACCGAAAATATGATCGACCCGCAGCGTTGTGAATCACGACGAGAATATTCAGCCGCCCGACGACCCGAATCTTCGCACAAATGACAAAGAATGTCGCAAATCCTGGTTTCCGCTATGAGAGCAGATTGCGGAAAAAAAGGCGGACATGAAAAGCCAGTATCGAATCGGGTCTGCATGGTCTTCACATGGCAGAGGAGTCAAAACCCCATCAAAGGAACTCGAGGAAAGGGGACTGCTGGCGAGAAACTCACCAACCAGGCCGTGCACCGATGAGGATATGATATTTGTTCTGCCCGACCGCAGCTGCGACCTCCCTAAATCATTATTCATCTGTACGCAGCCTGCCCCAACCCCTCCACTGATTTAATCGGCGATGGCGGGTTGAGGTACCCTGCAAGAAACTTGTAGATCTTTACCCGGATTTCCCTCGCGAGCTTCGTATCCATACGGTCGAAGCTGTGGCCACCCGGCGCATCCTTGAAGATCTCATATTCGAATTTCTTTCCCGCGGCTTTCAGGGCCTGAATCAGGTGCTCAACCTCGAGCACATTCACGTCATCATCGGCGGTGTTGGTGTGGATAAGCAGCGGCGTTCGCAATTCTTCCACGTGATTGACCGGTGAGCGTCTGCGGTATTCTGCCACATCCTCGTTCGCCGTCTTCCCGATATGGTACGGGGCAGAGTAGAGGTCGCGGTATTCGTCATCGTAGTACCCCATACGAGCGACAAGATCGCTGACAGGTACCCCGGCAAATGCCACCTGGTAATCATCCGGGTGCTCGAAGATATCCATAAGTATGATGAGGCCGCCATGACTCCAGCCGATGGCCCCCACCCGGTTCCCGTCAACAAAGCCATAATTCTCGATCATATAATCGCGACTTGCGTGATTGTCGTCCACCTCGCGTCCGCCGTAATCAATTTTCTCATAGAAACTCTTTCCGTATCCGGTGCTGCCACGATACTCCGGAGCCACTACGATGTATCCCTGCGCCATCAACTCGCGGAGAATATGTGTATAGTACGTCGTAAAGTTAGCGTGCACCCCTCCGTGGGGAAAGACAAGAAGCGGGTATTTCTTTGCCCGATCTATTTTAAGTGGGATGAATGTGTACGCCCAAAACTTGACAGGATTATTAGCCCCCATGGCAGTCGGGTTCTTGACGTGAGCTGATGGCGGACCTGCAATGTAGACCTTGTCGATGGTTGCGACATCTCCGAGCTTTTGATACCAAGCGATGTCATCGATCTCCTTTTCCAATTGATCGAGACGATGGTCCAGTAGTTCGAACTTCTCGTCGATACGTTTCTCGATAGTGTTGGACGGCCCGGACACTTCCTGCGCGACCGCGGGAAGCGTAAGCAAACAAGACAGGCTGAGTGCCCATGGCAAGATTGAAATTCTTGGAATCATGACGCTACCCCACTGTTCTTTGGTGAAAACAAACGTAGCCTTCCGTCGTTCACCTTGCAGGCACGAGTGACGACCAAGGAAATGGCTGTGATGACAGAAAGAGCGGACGACAATTGTCCAAAGGTATCACGAGGAAGGCAGAAAATCAACCGTCCGCACAAATCGGTACTGTCCTAATTTTCATCTTAGGGCCGTACCCACAAATCCGACTACGATTGACGAAAGTAAGCAGTCCTCAGAAGAAGGAACCCCCCGGCCTCAATTCCTGTCAAGGCCGCCTTCCCCACTTCAATCAGATTGTTGACCAACACGTCATCGCAGAAGAATCATCCTTCTTGTTTCAGCATAATCACCTGATTGCATTCGGCACATGTACACACCGCTGGCGAAACCGCTGGCATCAAAGGTCACGACATAACTTCCGGCATTCAGTTCTTCATTCACAAGTGTTTTCACCTCACGGCCAAGAGCATCGTAGACCTTAAGTTGCACCGGCCCGAACTCTGCAATCTCAAACGTAACTTTTGTGGTTGGATTGAATGGGTTCGGGTAGTTTTGTTTCAGTGTGAATGGTGCCGGTCTGAAGCCTTCGGCAGATCCAGTCGCCAGACCGGTGTTCGAAGGAAGAAGGGGATCCTTCAGTGACCGTCGCCAAATGCCGCTGCCTGTTGTCCCGGAAAATACATAGCCACTCCCCACGGTCAGGGAATTGACTCGAAGGTTTTGAAGGTTGTCATTCCATACCCCCCAGCTTACCCCGTCATTCGTCGAGCGAAATACACCTGAACCGTACACAGCAGCAAAGACATTCTGACCATCGGTCACCAATGCCGACACGTTCCCATTCGACACGCGGGAACGAACAACGGGGTTTCCCCTGACGAATCGCTGGGTACTGAGAACAACACCATCTCGAGTGCCGGCGAAAATCTTGGCGGCGCTCAGTGCAATCGATGCTGTTTCGAGGCCTGCGAAGCCCGAGTCTGCGAGAGTCCACTCATTCCTGTCAAGAGGGGACATAAATACTCCAGCGTCTGTCGCTGCGTAGAGCGAATCACCGCCAAGTAACAACATGTTGACCGTGAGATCGTTCAGTCCAAATGGAATCCAATTCACCCCGCGATCAGATGAGCGAAAAACCCCGGAGCTTAAGGTCCCGCTATAGAGGCATGAATCACGGGCGACAATAGTCAGGACATTTGTATCTTCAAGACCATTGTTTGCTGCAGACCATGTCTGGCCGAGATTGCTCGAAACAAATATTCCACCGAGCGTACCGGCAACAACGTACCGGACCGTTGCGCAAATAGAAGTCACATTTGGATTAGTTATCCCTTCGCCAGTCCTCTCCCAATTTCTTCCTCCATCCGAAGAATAGACGACTCCGCCCTGGATCCCACCAAACAAGATGCCTCCTGCATTCACAACGGCATTAATTGTTGAATTACACAGCCCGGTATTGCGTTCTCCCCACTTCATTCCTCCATCATAAGATCCGTAGACACCGTGGAGATATGTTCCGGCAAACAAAACGCTTCCCGCCAATGCCATGGTTTGAATATTCATTCCGCTCAACCCTCGCGGTGAATTCCAACTGGCACCTTGATCAACCGAAAGGAACACACCGTCGTCGAACGTCCCGGCGAAAAGCGTGTCCCCTTTGGAAATGAACGACGAAACAAACAGACAGCCAAGCCCTTGATTCGCGGGCTGCCAGGACTGCCCACCGTTCGTCGACCTGAACACTCCGCCTCCCAAGGTTCCCGCGTAGATACATTCGCGATGAGCTATCATGCCGAAAATATTTCCGTCGGTAATTCCCACATTCGCCGCGTTCCAGCTCGTCCCCTGGTTGGTAGACACAAAAATACCGCCGCCAAATGTTCCCGTGAAGATCCTCTTGCCATCAGAAGCAAGACAGAAAATGTTCAGGTTCAACAATCCTGAGCTTACATCCGACCAATGCTCCCCTCCGTCAACTGATCGAAATACACCACCCCGGGTTGCAGCATATAGATCACTCCCGTCGGCGAGAAGAGCCTTGACGTACATGTTTGAGAGCCCAGAGTTGATCACTCTCCATGTGACACCCTCGTCCGGGGAAACACTTACACCGGAACCATAAGTGCCCGCATAAATGTTGTTTCGCGTTGCAGCGAGGGATGTAACATTGACGTTACTCGGATACGATGGTACAGGGTTCCAACGAAACCCCGAATCCATTGATTGGTAGATGCCACCGTACTGGGTTCCAGCGAAAACAACGCCGTTAACACTTGTCAACGCCTGGACGATCCCTCCTGTAGGACCCGCGGCTTGAATCCACGATGTCGGTACATTTGAATAGGTCATCGAAAGGGAAATGGTGATTATCAAGGCAATACTGAGTGTTCGCATAGGCTCCTCCGTGAGAAATGGTGGAGCCTAAACTACTATCACTTATCAGCAGGAGAAATCGGCATTTGTGCGTAACCTTCCCCTCAGAAAAGACTCTTCCGGGGGAACATCAGCACAATTAGGTAGGAGGAACGAAATGGGGTGGACGAGTTCGCGCCTATGACTTCTGTAGATACTTCAACACCGCCTCAGTGCGTGAACGGACGTGGAGTTTTTTGTAGATGTTGCGAAGGTGCGTGCGAACAGTCTTGATGCTCAGGAAAAACTTCTCAGCGATCTCCTTGTCATGATATCCCTTGGCAAGGAATGAGAGGATTTCCATTTCGCGATCGGAAAGGTTTTCCGTTTCCTTGGACGACTTCCCCATTTGCTGGAATGCCTGAACAACCTTGCGCGCAATCTGGTCGGACATCGGGGAACCGCCTTCGTGCAGTTCCCGGATTGCCTCCAACAATTCAGCCGGACGCGTTCGCTTGAGAATATATCCGCTGGCTCCGGCAACAAGGGACTTAAAAACCTTCTCGTCGTCTTCGTACACCGTGAGCATCATGATCTGAAGCTCCGGATTCTTCTCTTTCAATTTCTCAACACACTCAATTCCGGACATGCGGGGTAACTGAATATCCATCAGCACTACGTCGGGGTTGTATGCAGGTAAACGACGGAGAGCCTCCTCTGCGCTCTCGTACGTGGCAGTGCACTGGAATCCTTCCGAGCCGTCAATCAATGTGGCCAGACCCTCACGAATCTTCTCGTTGTCTTCAACGATTGCAACCTTGATAGCCATGGCTCAATGTAATGCTGAAGGATTGATGATTCAATACTGAGAATGAAGTAATTGAATGCCAGGGCACCGGAGTGAGGGTCGGTCTATGCATCGTGGCTCTCCGTTCGTATTGGAATGGCAAATGCAATAACGGTCCCAAGGTCCGGCGTCGACTGGATTGTACATGTCCCGCCGACATCGGCCATCCGCTTGACCATGTTAGTAAGTCCGTTGCCCGTCCCCTGGCGTTCATCGATGACGAACCCGTTTCCATTGTCCGCAATCAGAATTTCCGACTCTGTTTTCCTCACACTCTACAGTCATCGTAACCTCTGTTGCTTTTGAATGTTTGACGACGTTATGCAGCGTCTCTTTGACGACGAGAAACAGGTTCCGTCGCACCTCCGCCGCAAGGGGCGTTGCAGGAACAGTATCCGGGGCAACGAACTTGCACCCGATGCGTGCAAGGCTCAGATACTTGACCGAGTATCTTCGTACGTGGGCCACGAGGTTGTCGAGCGTGTCGTTCTTCGGGTTCATCGCCCAGACAATTTCGCTGACACTGTCAATCACTTCTGCAGCACGCTCGGAGATTTCCTGAATGTGCGCTCCTGCCTCCTCCGGCTTCTTTTTTGCCAGCTCACTAAGTATGGAGATCTCTGACAAACTGGACCCGACTTCATCATGCATGTCCTGTGAAATGCGGGCTCGCTCATGCTCCAACGCCCGCTCACGTTCCAACTGGTCGATTTTCTTCTTCAACTTTCTCATCTCAATATATCTCGCCGTACCGCCAATAGAACCTGCAACAGACACCCAAAGAAAAACAGTGAACCATGCAGTCTTCCACCATGGCGGAGTGATAATCACAGCAAGGGAAATCCCTTCCTCATTCCAGACTCCATCATTGTTCGATCCCTTCACTCTGAACACGTATTTCCCTTCCTCAATATTGATGTACCGTGCGTACTGCTGGTTACCACAATAAGTCCAATCGTTGTCGTGCCCCTCAAGCTTATACGCGTATTGGTTTTCTTCCGGGTGGGTGAAGTTCAAAGCGATGAACTCGAACGAGAACATATTGTCCTTGTATGACAGCTCGATTGCTTTCTTCTCGGAGATCGCGCTGTCGAGTGTCACGGCTGCGTCGAATTTCTTGAACCCCGTGATCACAAGAGGCGGGGCATACAGATTCTCTCTGATGCTGTCGGGATTAAAAATAACAAAGCCGCCTTCCCCGCCGAAGTACATTTCGCCGTCCGTGCTTCGGAGACAACATCCCGGACCGAAACGGATGTCCGGCAAGACCTCTTTCATACCATAGTTGACAAACCTTTTCGTTTGGGGATCGAGCTTCGAAATCGCTTTGGGTGTGCTGAGCCAAATGCGATCGTGTCCGTCTTCAAGGATACCGAGAACAAGATTGTCCGGTAGTCCGTTGTTTTCGGTGTAAGACTCGAACCGGCCGGTCGTCGAGTCCATCCGGTTCAGCTCCCTGGTCAGTCCCGATCCAGAGCATGCCATGTGAATCCCGAAACACCGTCGCTACTGTATTGCTCGAAAGACTGGCGGGGTCTTTGGGGTCATGGCCAAACCGTGTGAATGCATCAGCCCGGGCATCGTACCTCCACAAGCCATCATTGGTGCCAATCCAGAGCGCCCATCCCTTTTCCGTGTTGTCGATCGAATCCTCAATGATCGAGCGTGCAGAAACTGAAGACTGGGTCTGGCCGATGCTAAGATTCTTGAACTGCTCAGTTCGTGGGTCGAACTGGCAGAGTCCTGTGTTACTGATCAGCATCCACACGAGACCTCTCCGGTCCTCAAAGATCGAGCACGCGGAGCTGCCGAGACCTGCTTGCCGGGTACTGTAGAACTTGCGCCTGTAGGGATTATCCTGCACCCGGTTTATTCCATCATCTTCCATTCCTGTCCAGATGATGCCGGACCGTGAACGAAAAGCGCCTGTGATGGGATAGGGTCGTTCCCATGCAACCGGATCATGGAAAACTCCCGTGCGCCGGTTGAAGTCATCGGTTCCGAGTGCGGTCCCTATGGTGATCCGGTTGCCATCCTGATAGATGAACCTCACATCGTTGTTCGAGAGACCCGTCGGCTTACGGCCATCATGGACAAAGGGTGTGAACCGGCTTTCGGTTCTTACCGCCTTCAAAACACCGTCTCCATTTGTTCCTATCCATAGGGTCCCGGCGCGGTCTTTGTACAACGTGCAAATACCATTAGAGGGCAGGACGGTGGAGTCGAGATGAGAGGAAACGAAACTATCTGCCCGCTCGTCATAAGCCATCAGACCTTTTCCCCACGTGCCGATCCACAGGTTGCCCGACTCATCTTCACACACCGAGGAGACACTGCGGTTCGTACTATCGGGTTCGGACCGAAAGATACGGTAGGGCTTACAAGCGCCTGTCTTTCGATCAAAAGCAACAGGACCTCCGTTTGTACAGAGCCAGAGGATCCCTTTTCGGTCTTCGTAGATTGTCTGGATCCAATGGACTGAAGTTCCCCACTCCGGGAAGAACCCGGTGTGCATGTTTTCGTCACGCCAGTAGTGAACGAACTTTCCCGTTGAAGGGTCCATCCGATCAAGACCTCCACCGGTGCCTATCCACAATGCGCCCGACTTATCCTCGTAGATTGCATTCACATGGTCATGAAGAAGACTATGAGTATCGCTGCTGTCATGCCGGAAGAAGGTGAATTTTCCCGTGGATCTATCGAAGGCCTTGAGCCCGTCTCCTCCCACCCAGAGTGTGCCATCTTTGCCTTCACGAAGATCGTAGATGACATTGCTCCAATCGCCGGGCGGCGCTTGCGGATTGGGCAAGAAATGAGTGAATGTATTTGATGCGCGATCAAACTTCTCGAGACCCTGCCACGTCCCAACCCAGAGCGTTCCCTGCTTATCTTCCCACAGAGACTGCACTTTGGCATCGACAATGCTCGAAGGGTTTCCCGGCTCATGCTTGTACACGGTGAAGCCGTACCCATCATACCTGTTCAATCCTTTCTCCGTCCCAAACCACATGTACCCGCGACTGTCCTGAAGAAGGCAATGCACTTCATTTCCCAGTAGACCCTGATGGTTTGTCAGATGTTCGAAAGTCAGGTCGGGCAAGCGGGCGTAGACGTGTGCCGGCAAAGCCAGGAGAAGCAGCGTGCTGAGTTGTTTCGGTCCAACGCGCATAAAAACCCCGTCTATTTCCCAGCTCCGACCATCTGTGGAAGTCCATACTTTTCGGCCAGATAGTGCTCGACTGACCGCCTCTGCAAATCCGAAAGGACCGTGTCGTACAGAATCACTTCCGCGATGTCGCATTTGGAAGCGATCCGCCCGAACGGAGGCCGCAGAGCATCGCCCCCTGCGATTCCACCTGTACCGGTGCCGGTTGGGTTGCCAATGGGAACCGAGAGAGACATATCGATCGGGTCAAATGACATCTTTGCGTCCATCCCGTTCACACGCAACGTGGTGCTCCATATGACGCCATTGGTGACCACGCTGATATAGTGCCACAGGCCGAATGCAGCACACCCTCGCGCAATCGCTCTTGCTCCCCTATTGAATCCACCAAAGACATAAATGGTGTCCGGAGAGTATCCCGCATCCCCGGTGACGTAAAGTCCCCAGATCCGGCCGTCAGCATCCATGTCGCCGAATGCGATGGGAACGTAGTCGAGCACACCAGAGTCTATCTTGAATACGATGAAGAGACTGATCTGAGACATAAGCTTCGAGCCTGTCAGTCCCAGCCGATCATTAACTCCGTCAAAGCGAATCGTGGGTTTGCCGTTCAGGCCGTTCGCCACAAGGAGTGGCTGACGATCTCCGTCCTGCTCAATCGCGTCATTACTATTGCCGCTCTGGTCAGCCCACTTGCTTACCTTCGAGCCATTGAGGGTCACACCCGCATCCGCTTTCAGCCAGAGTTGAAGATCGGCAGTGGGTATCGGTGCCGGCACGCCGCACTGGATCCCACACAGAGCGAGAGCAACCATCAACATCGACAATGCTCGGTTCGGGATGACTATCGTGATTGGACTTCTCCTGTCGGCGGGAGCTGATACTTCATTCCAAGGTACTGCTCCACCGACCTCCTCAGCGAATCCGGGAGGACTGTGTCGTACAGAATCACTTCCGCGACGTCGCAATTGGTTGCGGTACGCCCAATCGGAGGCCGAACGCCATCGGTCCCTCCAATTCCACCCACCCCCGTGCCAGTGGGATTTCCAATGGGAACAGAGATGAACATGTTAATATCGTGCATGTGCGTGACCTGCGCATCCACCCCATTGGCCCTCAACGTGGTGTTCCACATAACGCCATCGGTGACGACACTGATATTATGCCACATGCCAAGCGTGACACGGCGTGGTACAACTGCGTGTACGCCGTTGAATCCAGAGTATATGTTGATCGTATCCGGAGAGAATCCCGTAAGCTCGTTTTCCAGTGCCACACCCCATATATGTCCGTCAACATCGATGTCGCCGAACAAGATAGGATCGTCATCTGCAAAGGTATCGGAATCCATTTTGAATACCATGAAAAAGCTGATCTGAGTCATACGCTTCGATCCGGTCAGTCCCAACCTGTCATCAAGGCCGTCAAACCGAATTGTGGGCTTCCCGTTCAGACCATCCCTCACCAGGAACGGTTGACGTGGCAAATCCGGTTGGATGGCATCATTACCTTTGCCGCTCTGGTCAGCCCACTTACTGACGTTCGAGCCATTGAGAGTCACGCCTGCATCTGCTTTCAGCCAGAGTTGAAGACCGGCAGTCGGTATCGGTGCCTGCCCGCTGCACTGGATCCCACAAAGAGCGAGCGCAACCATCAACACCGCCAAGGTCTCTTCGAGAATTACTATCGTGATTTGACTTCTCCTGTCGGCGGAAGCTGATACTTCATTCCGAGGTATTGCTCCACCGACCGCCTTAGCGAATCTGAGAGGACTCTGTCGTAGAGAATCACTTCAGCGATGTCGCATTTGGCAGCAGTCCTGCCGGGTGGGGGCTGCGTCCCATCGGGCCCTGCAATTTGCCCGCCTGTGCCTGTGGGGTTCCCTATGGGAACGGAGATAGACAAGTTGTTGTGCGGCAGGGTCGTCTGCGCATCAATCCCATTCTCACGAACGGTCGTGGTGCTCATGACGCGATCGGTGACGACACTAATACTATGCCACATGCCAAATGCGGCACAGCGTGGTGCAACCGCCCTTACTTCACCATATTGGCCAGCGAAGATGTTGACGATGTCCGGAGAGAATCCGGTATAGCTGGTTTGCAGATTGACCCCCCACACACTGCCCTCAGCATCGATATCGCCAAAGTCGATGAGATTATGGCTCACATACGTACCGGAATCCATTTTGAACACTATGAACAGACTGATTTTGGTCATGCGTTTCGAGCCCGTCAGCCCCAACCTGTTGCCAAGGCCGTCAAACCGAATGGTGGGTTTGCCGTTCAGGCCGTCCTTCACAAGGAGCGGCTGACGCGGCAAATCCAGTTGGATGGCATCATTCCCTTGGCCGCTCTGGTCAGCCCACTTGCTGACGTTCGAGCCATTGAGCGTCACGCCTGCATCTGCTTTCAGCCAGAGTTGAAGACCGGCAGTGGGTATCGGTGCCGGCCCGGTGCACTGGATCCCACAAAAAGCGAGCGCAACAATCAACATCGTCCATGGTCGCTTCAGGATTACTGTCGTGATTTGACTTCTCCTGTCGGCGGAAGCTGATACCTCATTCCAAGGTACTGCTCCACCGACCGCCTTAATGAATCTGAGATGACCACGTCATAGAGGATCACTTCTGCGATATCGCATTTGGCAGCGGTACTACCGGGTGGGGGCTGAGTGCCATCGGGCCCCGCAATTTGTCCCATGCCAGTGCCCGTCGAGTTCCCGATGGGAACGGAGATGGACACATTGATGTGCGGGTGTAGCACCTGCGCATCGATCCCATTTGCTCGGAAGGTCGTGTTCCGCATGACGCGATCGGTGACAACACTGATACTATGCCACATGCCCAATGCCGCACAGCGGGGCAAAACTGCCCTTTCTGCACCATAAAATCCGGCGAAAATATTGACGGTGTCTGGAGAGAAACTGGTATACTGACTCTGCAAGCTGATGCCCCATACCTGGCCGTCGGCTTGAATATCGCCGAAGTCGATGGGATCGTAGGTCACATAGGTGCCCCAGTCCATTTTGAATACCATGAACAGACTGATCTGCGCCAGCCGTTTCGAGCCAGTCAGGCCCAAC
>CAVTJO010000007.1:0-330000 GCA_963734955.1 uncultured Bacteroidota bacterium | reverse complement strand
GACTCCTTAGAAAGGAGGTGATCCAGCCGCACCTTCCGATACGGCTACCTTGTTACGACTTAGCCCCAGTCACTGGTTTTACCTTAGTCGGCTGCCTCCTTGCGGTTGGCGCACCGGTTTCGGGTACCCCCAGCTTCCATGGCTTGACGGGCGGTGTGTACAAGGCCCGGGAACGTATTCACCGCGCCGTGCTGATGCGCGATTACTAGCAATTCCAGCTTCATGGAGTCGAGTTGCAGACTCCAATTCGAACTGAGACCACTTTTTAGGGATTAGCTTCACCTCGCGGCTCTGCAACCCTCTGTAGTGGCCATTGTAGCACGTGTGTGGCCCCGGATGTAAGGGCCATGAGGACTTGACGTCATCCCCACCTTCCTCGCTACTTGCGTAGGCAGTCCATTTAGAGTGCCCAGCTTGACCTGATGGCAACTAAATGTAGGGGTTGCGCTCGTTGCAGGACTTAACCTAACACCTCACGGCACGAGCTGACGACAGCCATGCAGCACCTGTACCAGTGTGTATTGCTACAAGACCGACTTTCATCGGTTGTCACTGGCCTTTCAAACCCGGGTAAGGTTCTTCGCGTTGCATCGAATTGAACCACATGCTCCACTGCTTGTGCGGGCCCCCGTCAATTCCTTTGAGTTTCAACCTTGCGATCGTACTCCCCAGGTGGGGTACTTAATGCGTTAGCTTTGGCACTGATCCCGCTCGAAGCTCGCTCATCGCAAGCGCCGAGCGGGACCAGCACCGAGTACCCATCGTTTAAGGCGTGGACTACCAGGGTATCTAATCCTGTTTGCTCCCCACGCTTTCGCGCCTCAGTGTCAGTTACGGACCAGGAGACCGCCTTCGCTACCGGTGTTCTTCATGATATCTACACATTTCACCGCTACACCATGAATTCCATCTCCCTCTGCCGCACTCAAGACCTCCAGTATCGATGGCAGTTCTGCAGTTAAGCTGCAGGATTTCACCACCGACTGAGAGACCCACCTACACGCCCTTTACACCCAGTAAATCCGGACAACGCTCGGATCCTACGTATTACCGCGGCTGCTGGCACGTAGTTAGCCGATCCTTATTCGCAGGGTACGGTCAATCCCGCTAAGCGGGACATTCATCCCCTGCAAAAGAAGTTTACATCCTAACGGATTTCATCCTTCACGCGGCGTCGCTGCGTCAGCCTTTCGGCCATTGCGCAATATTCCTCACTGCTGCCTCCCGTAGGAGTCTGGACCGTGTCTCAGTTCCAGTGTGGCTGATCATCCTCTCAGATCAGCTACCCATCGTAGGCTTGGTGGGCCGTTACCTCACCAACTACCTAATGGGACGCAGGTTCATCTCCAGGCGCCCTTTTGCGGGCATTTAACAACTGTCACCATGCGGTGCCGCTGCATTATCGGGTATTAGCCTCGATTTCTCGGGGTTGTTCCCGTCCTGAAGGCAGATTGCCTACGTGTTACTCACCCGTGCGCCACTTTACTCAGGATATTGCTACCCTTTTCTCGTAGACTTGCATGTGTTAGGCACGCCGCCAGCGTTCGTCCTGAGCCAGGATCAAACTCTCCGTTGTAAGTTTTTCTCAAACCTTCAAACGTCTAGTTTGATGCTTGGCGTCATTATATCCCAAATCTGGGATTCTTAGCCAAGGTTTTTAACTCTGCTAAGATTGACTATGGCTATGCACACTATTTCAAAGAACAAACCGCAAAATCTTGGAAAACCGCTTCTTGGCGGGCTTCAAATATACAAAACAACTGCTTGGAAGTCAAGAACTAAAACGTGGTCTTTGTTGCTTTTTAGACTCGCCCGCAGATCCAATGAAGCTGCACAATTGTACGGATTTTCTTATCAAGAATCAAGTGGCGAGAATAGACGCAACCCTCCACAAGTCGCCATCCATGGTCTTCTTTCTTGTCCAAGTATCCCGAAGTGCCGTAAATGCAATCCGGCCATGAATTTCTCCCACCATGAGATCCTTCTGTCCCTCAAGGAGGGCTTCCACTGCAGCAACGCCAAGTCTGCTTGCAAGTAGTCGATCCCGCGCACTTGGCGACCCTCCCCGCTGGATATGACCAAGCACGCACACACGATAATCATATCCTGCAGCTCCCTTGACTTTTTCTGCGAGACTGAACGCGCCCCCTTCCTCTTCACCCTCCGCGACGATAATGATCGCACTGGACTTGAGTCTCTTCAACGACTCCAATTCCTCCTTGAAATCCTGAATGGTAATTTGTGCTTCCGGGATGGCAATGTGTTCGGCTCCACTCGAGATACCCACGTCAAGCGCGATAAATCCTGAATCCCTTCCCATTACTTCAACATAAAACAAGCGATCATGCGACGCCGCTGTATCGCGAATCTTGTCGATTGCCTCCATCGCTGTGTTCACCGCGGTGTCATACCCGATCGTAAAATCCGTCCCGAACAGATCGTTGTCGATAGTGCCGGGAACTCCCATAATCGGGATGCCGTGCTCCTCGGAGAGCTTCGCTGATCCCTGGAACGTTCCATCACCGCCAATTGCCACCAATCCTTCCACACCATTCTCCCGAATCCGTCGAGCAGCCTCAGCGCGTCCCTCGATGGTTCTGAAATGTTCCGAGCGAGCGGTACGGAGAATTGTTCCTCCACGTTGAATGATATTGGAAACCGAGCGGGGAGACAACTCAACAAACTTTCCCTCTATCATCCCCTCGTATCCATGTTGAATTCCGACGACCTCGCAACCGTTGTACACTCCCGTGCGAACAACTGCGCGGACGCAGGCATTCATCCCGGGAGCGTCGCCACCACTTGTGAAGACTCCAATTCTTTTCATGCAACAAGCATACCCTGGTTCCGTCTCCCGGGGAACAACCATGAGAGCATTCGACCGCGTCCGCTCACCTCAGATCCTGCACGCCCCAGTCCCTCATCTTCTCGAGCATCTTCCTGTCGGTGAGATCGTAATGAATCGGTGTCACCGAAACGTACTTCTTCTGAATGGCAACCTGATCAACATCCAGATCGCTATCCACGACATTCAATTTTCCTGTGAGCCAGAAGTACTCCCGGTTCGCAGGATCCCGACGGACATCGAATGTATCATCCCATGTTGACTTTCCCTGCCGTGTTAAGAGTACTCCCGCAATCTCGTCCTCCGGAACCGACGGAATGTTCACATTGAGCAGCGTTCCTTCCGGAAGGCCCTTCTCAGCGACAAGTGCCGTCAATTTGCGCGCAAAGGCAGCGGCGTAGGAGAAATCCGGTTCACCGTAGGTGGTAAGCGAAAACGCGATGGAGGGAATCCCAAGAATCGTTCCTTCGGTCGCGGCAGAGACCGTACCCGAGTAGATGATGTTGATTGCCGTGTTCGAGCCGTGGTTGATGCCGGAGAGGATCATATCCGGTTTCCGCTTCATCAGTGATCTGACCCCGAGCTTGATCGCGTCGGCAGGAGTGCCTTCCACCGCGTAACCGAAGAACTCGCCGTTCTTGTGAAAAGGAACAGCGCGGAGCGGATAGTTCATCGTGATCGCATGGCCTACAGCGCTTTGTTGTTTGTCGGGGGCAATAACGGTGACATCAGCGATCGTTTTGATTTCCTGCACCAAGGCAAAGATGCCGGAGGCATTGATGCCGTCATCATTGGAAACGAGTATATGAAGACGCTTCGATTGCGCGTTCATCCCAAATACTAATAGCTTTCCTTCATCGTCGGGAATTGCAGGGATTTTACGTCGTGGATATAAGCTTTGAACGCATCCCGCATTCCTTGCGCGAGTTCACCGTACCTTCTCACAAACCTAGGCCGGAATTCCTCTGTCAATCCCAACATGTCGTAGACAACAAGCACCTGGCCGTCACAATGGGGCCCGGCTCCAATCCCAATCGTTGGCACTTTGACGCTCGACGTGACTTTCCTGGCCAACGAGGCCGGAATCTTCTCGAGAACGATGGCAAACACACCTGCATCTGAGAGCACCTTTGCATCCTTGAGGATCTGGTCGGCCTCGTCCTTATCCTGGGCGCGCACTTCGTACGTGCCGAATTTGTTGATCGCCTGGGGAGTGAGTCCGAGATGGCCCATCACAGGGATTCCTATCTTCACAAGATGTCTGACAACGTCAGCAATGTAGGCACCCCCTTCAAGTTTCACTGCACCGACCCCCACTTCTTTCATCACGCGACCGCAATTCCGGACAGCCTCATCGACGCTATTCTGATATGACATAAATGGCATATCCACAACAATCAACGCATTTCTTACCGCGCGCTTGACCGCCTTGGCATGATAGATCATGTCGTCCACAGTCACGGGCAGGGTCGTCTCGTACCCCTGCACAACGTTGCCGAGCGAATCGCCGACGAGCACGATATCGATGCCTACTTGATCGAGCAGCTTTGCAACGAGGAAGTCGTACGCAGTCAGCATGGCGATCTTTTCTCCGCTGCGCTTCATCGTCATGACGGTCTTGGTTGTAACGACCCGTGGCTTACCCGGGTTTACTGATGGCTCTAGCGGATGCTGTTTAGGCATAGGCGTCCTTCCTTGTAATGCCTGCAGAATCGACTTCGTTGAACTCCACCCCCCATGAATGTTGAAACCCCTTCTTGAGGCAGTCTGCCAACAGTTGCATGTTAACCTCTTCGCCCGTTATCTGTAGGAGATCGGCAGTCTTCTCCTCAAGCACAGAGCGGATATTCCGTCCCGATTCCTCATCGGCAACTGCCACATAGTCTGCGAGCCGACGATGTGCGGGCCCGCAGAGGATCGAACCGTGTTGTAGTACGAACTCTCCTGCCTGGCTCGCGTACTTCCGTTGGGCGCTGCCGACGAGTTTCTTCCCGTTCCATTCAACCTCGTACCGTGCAGAGCTGCTGAAACAGGGTATTGAGGAAGGACTTTTGTATAACTCCACAAAGTCGGGTTGAGATCGCTGCAGCGACGCATCAACACCGAATAGCCGCAATCCTTCGACCAGAGCCTCGCTGATCTCACGATAGACCTGGTGAATCCCCCTGTCGTGCGACTGCATGGCGACACTGTACGTCAGTTCTTCTGCGTGAAGGATGGCGCGACCTCCCGTCGGCCGTCGAACAACATCAATTCCGTCCCTGGCGCATCGTTCCACATCGATATTGGACAGATCCTGATGACGGCCCAGCGAAATCGCCCACGGCTTCCAGCGATAGAACCTCACCGTCGGCATTCCGTGTCCCTCCACCAAACGCTGCACGAGTGCTTCGTCCCACCGCATGTTGAACTCCCCGGTATTCTCTCCGGTCGTCAAGAAATTCCAGGTCAAGGAATTCATAAAGGATCTACCGGCGAGACCGCGGCCCCCCAATGAGACCGCGTTTGCTGTGGGTAATGAACGCGAGAACATGCTGGACCTCAGGCACTGCAGCAAGGGTCTCATCTTCCTTGATTTTTGACACCGCCTGGGATACGTTGAGCTTGGAATTGTAAATTAAATTGTATGTCTTGTCCAACGCCGCAATAACAGCTGGCGAGAACCCGCGTCGCCGCAACCCGATCGAGTTCAAGCCTTCGAATGCAAACCCTGCAAGCGTGTAGGGAGGCACATCCTTGGGTACACGGACGCCACCTCCGATCATGGCATGAGCACCGATGTGAACGAACTGGTGAATCGGGGTTATACCACCAATGATCGCGTGGTCCCCCACTTCACAGTGTCCTGCCATCATCGCCGCGTTCGACAGTATGACCTTGTTACCGAGAACGCAGTCGTGGGCAACGTGCGCGTATGCCATGATGAAACAATCCGAGCCGACAATGGTCCGCCCATGCTCACCCGTGCCCCGGTGAATCGTCGCGTATTCTCGAATGACTGTTCGGTCACCAATCTCGCACGTCGTCTCTTCATCGGCGTACTTCAAATCCTGCGGCTCATGCCCGACAACCGCGCCATGGTGAATCTTGCAGTTCTTCCCGATTCTCGCGCCCCTGCCAATCAGCGCATTGGCAGCAATCTGTGTTCCTTCACCGACAACTGCCCCGTCCTCAATGATCGAGAAGGGGCCAACGCAAACATTGGAACCGAGCTGTGCTTTGGGGCCCACGCGGGCCGCGGAATCAATGCCGGCGGTCATGTTGATGGTGTGCACTGTTGTCGACGTGATTAGGGTGTGGAAGTTCTTTGCCTCGATGGTGTGCCGTTTCCGCCCGACAGTTGTCCCTTTGCGTCCCGGTCAATGATCGAGGCCATCATCTCTGCTTCTGCAACGAGATTCCCATCGACAAATGCTTCACCGGACATCACACAAATCCGGCTTTTGCGGCTCACCATCTTCAACTGGAACACAAGCTGATCCCCGGGCAGGACCGTCTTCCGGAACTTTACATTGTTGATCGACATGAAGTACACAAGTTTTTCGCCCGGATTCTCAACACCGTTGAGCAGCAAAATCCCGCCGGTCTGCGCCATGCCTTCGATAATCAGCACCCCCGGCATGACAGGCTGACCCGGGAAATGCCCTTCAAAGAACGGCTCGTTTGTCGTCACGTTCTTCACACCGACAATACTCTCGTCAATCTTGAAGTCGATGATCTTGTCGACAAAGAGGAATGGGTATCGATGCGGAAGGATTTTTTTGATGGCATTGATGTCAAAGACGACGCCTTCTTTGCGCTCGTACTGATATTTTCGGACGAGCTGCTTCTGCTGATAGAGCTTGCGAATCTGTCGGGCGAATTCGATGTTGCTCGCATGGCCGGGACGCGCTGCGAGAATCTGGGCTTTCAATGGAACCCCGATGAGTGCAAGATCCCCCATGACGTCAAGCAGTTTGTGTCGCGCAGGCTCGTTCTTGAAATGCAGGGCGCGATTGTTGAGCACACCATTTGTGCCGAGAATGACAGAATCCTTGATGCCGAACTTTTCTCCGAGCCGCTTGATTTCCTCTGCGCTGAGTTCGCGGTCAACAATCACGATCGCATTATCAAGATTGCCGCCGCGGATAAGCCCCTGGGCATGCAGCATCTCAACTTCATGCAGGAAGCAGAATGTACGGCAGGGGGCAAACTCGGAGATGAATTCCTTTTCAAGATTGAAGAGACCGGAATGCTGGCTTCCAAGTGCAGGGTTGTGATAATCCACCATCACGGTGATCCGGTAGTCGTCGGTGGGCAACGCGACGATATCAACGCCTTTCTCGTCGTTATGGTAGTGGACGGTCTTGTCGATGATGAGGTAGTCCTTGGGCGCGTTTTGCATTTCAAAGCCCGCCTTCATCAGCACGTCCACATAGGGTTTTGCGCTCCCGTCCCCAACCGGAGGCTCATTGGCATCGAGCTCGATGATACAGTTGTCAACCTGCAAGCCAACGAGCGCAGCCATCACGTGCTCTACCGTATGCACTCGGGCTTCGCCGATCGCAATCGTGGTTCCGCGGGAAACATCAACAACATGGTCAACGTCGGCAGGGACTTCGGGCGAGCCCCCCAGGTCCACCCGGCGAAATCGTATCCCGTAATTCTCCGGTGCAGGCTTGAACGTCATGGTCGTCATGCTGCCGGTATGAAGACCGACACCACTCATCGAGATGGGGCGTTTGATGGTGCGTTGTTGGACGAGCATAGGCTACGCCATGGTGTTAAGGTTTGGTGATGTGGTCTGTCGACCGAAGCTGAAGGATTTCTTTCTCCAACATTTCAACCCTCTTCTGAAGCTCCCGCACAGTATTCAACAAGTCGGGGAGCTGCGCAATGGCCCCCTGAATCCTGAAGGCTTCACGCTGCGGATATGCCGGCGAGCCAAAGAACGTCTTGCCTGGCTGGTGTATGGAATGGTGAATGCCCGATTGCGCCCCGAGCTTGGTACCGTCGGCGATTTCAAGGTGACCGGTGATGCCAACCTGGCCGCCGATCATGGTATTTTTCCCAATCTTTGTACTTCCGGAAATTCCGGCTTGCGCAGCACTGACCGTATTCTCACCAATCACCACGTTGTGCGCCACCTGGATGAGGTTATCAAGCTTAACGCCCTTCTTGATGCGCGTTTCTCCAAGGGTCGCCCTGTCGATTGTCGTGTTGGCTCCAAGCTCGACATCATCTTCAATCACCACGATGCCCAGTTGCGGTATTTTCTCGAACGTTCCATCGGGTTTGGGTGCGAAGCCAAAGCCATCGCTCCCCACGACAACGCCGGAGTGGATAATCACCCTTGACCCGATGATACAACCTTCGCGCACAGCAACGTTTGCATACAACAATGAGGAGGAGCCAATCCTCACATCGTCACCGATAACGGTCCCGGGGGCAATCATCGTCTTGTCGCCAATGGTGCAGCGCTCACCCACGACAACAAAGGCGCCAACACGAACATCTGTTCCAAGTTTTGCCGATGCTGCAATGACAGCCGTGGGATGAATGCCTGGCGGGAGTAGATCGTTCGGCGGGTTGAACGTGACAAGGACCTTCAGGAACGATGCGTACGGATCGTCAACCCGGAGCAAGGTGGGGCGTGTAGTACCGTTACCGGCGGCCTCCTGCTTCCTGCTGACAATGACTGCTGACGCCCGAGTGGTTCCGAGGAACTTCGTGTACTTCGGGTTCGCAATGAAGGCGATATCGCCCTCCGAGGCCTCTTCGATTTTTGCCACCCCTCTGATGTCAATGGTGTCATTTCCCACCGTCTCCGCTTGAAGGAGAGCGGCAATGTCACGGAGCTTCATTTCTGATTCCCGCGAGCGATCACTTGCCGAAGGTCTGCATTCGTTGCAGCACCTTCTGCGTCAGGTCGTTCTTTTCGTTGGCATAGAGCAAAAGAATTTCACCGCTCTTGTCAAACACGTAGTCGTAGTTATCTTCCTTGGCGATGTCTTCGAGGATCTTGAACATCTTGTTCTGGATGGGTTTCATGACCTCGTTCTGCTTCTGAAACAGCTCTCCGTTTTGGCCGAACTTCCTGTTGCGATAGTCTGTGATGCCCTGTTCAAGGTCACGCAGTTCCTTTTCCTGGTTTGCCCTCTCCTGATCGGTCAGGATGAGCTTCTTCTTGTCGTATTCATCAAACTTCTTTTTCCAGTCAGCCTGCATCTTCTGCAGCTCAGCTTCCCATTGAGAGACCATGTTGTCCAGCGACTTCTGGGCATCCTGTGCTTCGGGGAGGGCCTGCATGACCTGTTCCGAATTGATGTGCCCGATCTTCGTCTGTGCCAGCACGAACGACGGGACCGCCACTGCCAACAGCAACACCATACTACGTTTCATCCTGTACCTCCTTGCAATTCCGCTCATCCGTGTTCCTATTTGCCGCGTTTCAGTTTGTCAAGAACCCTGTTCGTCAGATCTTCCTTTTGATCGCCGTACAGCAACACCCGGACATTCTCAGTCTGGTCAAACACGAAGTTGTACTTCTCCGCCTTGGCAACAGACTCAATTGCCCTCAGAATCTTGTCCTTGAGGGGACTGATGATCTTGTCGGTGAGCTTTGCAATCTCGCCATCGTTGCCGAACTTGTCCAACCGGAAATCATCATACTTCTTCTTCAGATCGGCAAACTCCTGCTGCGCCCCCTTTTTTGCTGCGTCGTTGAGGAGGCTTTCGCGCTTCTGATAGTCATCGATCTTCGCCTGCAGTGTTTTCTCCATGGACGCCAGCGAATCCTGATATGGTTTGGTGAGGGCGTCGATTCTTTTCTGAGCGTCCTGTGCTTCGGGCAGCTCCTGGAAGATCTTTGTTGAATTCACATAGCCAATCTTTTGTTGCGCCCGGGACACGCCGCCAAGGACCAGCATCAACGCAATGATTGGGAAGATAATTGTCTTCACGATAGCCTCAGTAGGATTGTGAGAAATGAAATGATTAAGTGAGAAGGATCTGATACTAAAACCCTTTGCCGAATACAAAATGGAAATGCCAGCCGTCCGGTTTGCCGTCATGCGGCAGCACATCATCCACTCCATAGCCATAGTCAAAGCCGATCAGACCGATGGGATTGATCTGCAGCCTGGCGCCGAAGCCGTATGAGCGTTTGAGATCAAAGAAATTTGCGCGGGAAAATGACGCGAACACGTTGCCACCTTCCGCAAAGCCGAGAATGTAGATCGGGATGGGGTTGAGCGCAACCGCGAGGCGGAGTTCCGCGGTTTGTTTCGTCATCACCCTTCCCCCGATGGGATCGTTGTTCGTATTCCGGGGGCCGATGGCCTGGTCTTCATACCCGCGCAATGGCGTCGTCGAAATAAAACCAAGCCCCGTACCACCCATGAAGAAGAGATCGGTGGAAATGTAGATGGGGTTCGAGTAGAACGGAGCGAGATACCCGTATTGGGAATTCAGATAGAGCGCAATGCGGCTGCTGCCAAACATCGGCAGGTACCATTCAGAGTTGAAGAGCCATTTGTGAAAATCGATGTTGCCGGGGAGGAGCGGGCCGCCCGACATTTCAATCGACAACGATACGTTGGAACCACTCGTCGGAAAGACAGGGTTGTCGACGCTGTTCCGACTGATCACCTGGGTGAGAGCCATCTGCGTTGTCCTGCCTACCGGGTAGATCCCGCGCCCATCCCGCACGTTATTGTGTTGCGCAGTCAGGATCCAGTCTCCGCGGAAATAAATATCCGGCCACTTGAACCGGCGGCCTATGCGCAACGAACCACCGAGCTGCTCAAGATCACCGTAGTAGAACTGGCGCGTATCGTACAGACTGATCCCCACCAACGTTGGCGTGTTGAACAGCCACGGTTCTGTGAAACCAAGCGTGAACGTACGGTACGTGTTCGTGGTGCCAAACTGCCACTCGAAGTTCAGAATCTGTCCGGCCCCTCCGGAAAGCGGACTGGCGATATCGAAATTGTTGATGGTGAACCCGAGGGCTCCTGTAACACCAAAGGCACCACTGTAGCCAACCGAGGCATTGATATTGTCGCTCGATTTTTCCTCAACCTCATATGCCAGGTCCACAGTTTTGTCGTCCACAAGATTATAGTCGGGCTTGATTTTCTCCGGATTGAAGTAGTTGAGCACCTGAAGCTGACGAAGGCTGCGAATGATTGCAGCACGGCTGAAGTTGTCTCCGGGACGTGTGAACAATTCCCGCCGGATCACCCGTTCCTGTGTTTTTGTGTTGCCGCGAATGGAAACGTGGCCGATCTTGTACTGGTTCAGCTCATACACCTTGATGTTGATATCGAGGCTGTCAGATGCAACCCGTGTCTCCCGCGGCTCAAGACTCGAGCGTAGATAGCCGTTATCGAGGTACAGTGATGCAACATCGCTCTGGGCTTCGTTTCCCCGGAGGTTTTGTTCGAGCTTCTGCGCGTTGTAAACTTCACCCGGCTTGATGTCGAGACGCTCGTTCAGCACGGTGTCCGAATAGACAGTGTTCCCCTCCCATGTGATGTGGCGGATTTTGTACTGCGGTCCTTCATACACATGCATCAGGATGGACATGTCGGTCTTGTCCGGACTGTACCAGATCGAATCCGAGAGAATCTCGGCATCACGGTAACCATTCTTCCGATAGAATTGAACGATCAACTTCTTGTCTTCATCGTACTTCTTGCGGTCAAATTTCGCGGATGAGAATATCTTCCACCACCTTGCTTCCTTTGTCTCATCCATGGCACCTCGAAGGTCGCCACCGTCGAAGGCAGTGTTACCCTCAAAGTCAATGTGTCGGACCTTGACTTCCTTTCCTTCATCTATATCAATATTCAACACCACCCGGTTTGAAGCCGTGTCCACCGGTGTTGTCGTCACTTTCACCTTGGCAAGGAACATGCCCTCGCCCTCGTAGAGCTTGGTGATTTCTTTCCGGATCCTGACGAGTTCCTGTGGCTGCACAACCTGACCCCGAACAAAAGGAATCTTTTTCTGGATATCGCTCTCGCTCACCTCATCGCGGCCGGTAATTTCCATCCGCTCATAGCGCGGCAACTCCTTTACCTTCACGACCAGGAAGACGCCGTTCCCGACCTTCCGATCAATGGCGATCTCTGCATCGCCGAAGATCTTGAGCTGCCACAATTTGCGGATTGCCTGACCGATCTGCTCACTCGGGATCACGATGTCCTCTCCCAACTTCAGTCCGGTGTTTGCAATGATCGCCGCGGGATCTGCGAGAGTGTTCCCTTCCACAGAAATGCCGAGGATCTTGTATACCTCCTGAGGTTGCTGCTGTTGCGACTGCTGGGCAAACATGTGAGTGGAACAACCCAGGATCATTCCTCCCGCCGCCACAACCGCCAAACACGTCTTTTTCATGTTACGATCCTGTCACGCTTCGCAGAAACCGACCGAACGTTCCACCCTGATCAGGCGTTGTTGGAGGGAAGGGTTCCTTGCCGGTGTTCTTTAATTGTTCGCTCACCATGCCGAAGCGTCGTTCCCGTCGTTGGTAGTCTCTGATTGCTGAATACAACTCCTCACGTCGGAACGCCGGCCAGTGCTTCTCTGTAATGAATATCTCACTGTACGCGAGCTGCCAGAGAAGGAAGTTGCTGATACGGAATTCGCCACTTGTCCTGATTAACAGGTCCGGGTCTGGAACGCCGGCGGTGGATAGATACTCTGCCAGCGTTGTATCTGTAAGGTCTGACTCCGATAACTTCCCGGCCTTCGCAGCAGCAAGAATACGCTTGATTCCCTGTGTAATATCCCAACGACCACTATAGCTGAGAGCAAGAGTCAGTGTGAGTCCGGTGTTCTCCTTGGTCTTTTGAATGTCTTCAGACAACTCATCCTGAACCTCCTGTGGAAGTGAGGCGATGTCACCAATAGCGCGCAGCCGTACGTTGTTACGGTGGAGGCGATCAGTTTCATCCTTCAGAGCCTTGAGGAGCAGGCGCATGAGAAGCGAGACTTCCTCGGCCGGACGCTTCCAGTTTTCAGTCGAGAAGGCATAGAGGGTAAGAAACTGCACACCGAGCTGTCCGCAGGCCTCAACAGTGTCGCGCACGGACTCCACGCCTTCGCTGTGACCCGCAATGCGCGGCATCCCACGCTTCTTTGCCCAGCGTCCATTACCATCCATGATAATTGCAATGTGGCGGGGAATCTCACCGGTACTCTGCAGCATCTCCTGCACTTTCTTGTCGTCGCCGGTCGCTTGCTGAGGACCTTTTCCCAAAGGCTGGATACTCCGGTTGTCTGTAGACGAGTTGTGATGGTGTGAAGATTGCAGAGAAATTTAACCGTATTTTCCACGAAAGTCAAGGAAACCGATATCGACCCGATGGTTGTGTGGTAGCCGGAGTAGCAGGAGGGTGAAGGAAAAGCAAATTGACTTTCCTGACGCAAACCGATACATTAGCTGAGAGCATTCCGTGATCTGTAAACAAAGTCATAGCTGAGGTATCAATGGCCGCTGCCCCTGACATGATGGGTATGATGAAACAGCTTCAGAAGATCCAAGAGAGGATGGCACAGGTGCAGCAGGAGCTGGAGTTGAAGACAGTTACCGGCGAATCCGGTGGTGGCATGGTGAAAGTGACGGCGAACGGCAAGCAGCAAATTGTCAAGATACAGATCGAAAAGGAAGTCGTTGACCCGGACGATCCCGATATGCTCGAAGACCTGATCGTTGCTGCCACCAACAAGGCACTCGAAGAAGCGGCAAAGATGGCAAAAGAAGAGATGGCACGAGTCACCAGCGGAATGTTGCCAAATATCCCGGGCCTGAATTTCCCGGGAATGTAGGAGCCACGTTCAGGATATGCTCTACACGTCAGAAGCGCTTCAGCAGCTCATTGAAGAATTCTCCCACCTCCCCGGCATTGGACGGAAGACAGCGCAACGCCTTGCACTCTACCTCCTGAAGCAACCTCGCGAGGATGTCGTGAGGATGGCGCGAACCCTTGTCAACATGAAGGACCGCATCCGGTATTGCTCGATTTGTTGGAACATCACAGAGACCGATCCCTGCGCGATCTGTTCAAGTCCGAAACGGGATGGGAGTACAATCTGTGTGGTGGAGGAACCGAACGACGTTATTGCCGTGGAGAAAACCAATGACTTCCGGGGACTGTACCATGTTCTTGGTGGAGCACTTTCTCCACTTGATGGGGTTGGGCCGGAGGATTTGAAAGTCAAGGAACTTCTGGAACGAATTTCCGGCAACATCATCGAAGTGATCCTCGCGTTAAATCCGAATGTGGAGGGAGAAGCGACCACAATCTACCTCACAAAGCTTTTGAAACCGCTGGGGGTGAAAGTCACGAGGATTGCACGCGGACTTCCGGTTGGTGGAGATCTTGAGTTTGCAGATGAGGCAACGTTGAGCAGAGCACTCGAAGGACGAGTGATACTATAACGGAAGAGGTCGCGAATGGGTATTTCGGGGGTCGCTGATCTGAAGTTTGTTGCTGTGTTGCTGCCTGTGCTGGTGGGGGGGGGATGTTCGATATTTGAACCGCGTGAACCTGAACAGCCATCACAGTCCAGCTCCGGCTACCTGCCACCAACTTCTGCGCAGACCGTTATCACCAACCTTCAGAACTCCATCGAACAGAAGAATGTCCAGAATTACATCAACTGTTTTTCCGACCCTTCGCGATCTGCACGGCCCTTCACCTTCGTGCCATCCGCGGACGCAGCCGCCTTGTTCCCGAGCATCCTGAACTCCTGGACGTTTACTCAGGAGCGGGACTATATGACGAATCTTATTGCCAAAGCCGTCCCGAACGGATTCTCCGGTCTGGTGCTTACGCTGACGTCACCCCCCTCGGTCAGTGCCGATTCCGAGGTCTACAGTTACGACTACCTGTTGACCTTCCAGCATACCGAAGCGGGATTCCCTTCAACGGCACGCGGGAGTTTGCAGTTCGCCATCGGCGTGGACAATTCAACACAGCAGTGGTCGATCTACCGCTGGATCGATCTCAAAACCACCACCGATATCACCTGGAGCTCATTCAAGGGGAGGTTCAGCAACTGACCCATGAGACTCGCGCGCTCCGCATGGTTGACCGTTGCGGTACTTGTCATCGGCAGCAGCTGCATCAATCCGTTTGCGCCTCATCTGGACACCTCGCCCGCACAGGCAGCCTGCGATCCTTCAACTGTCGATGGTGTCTTCCAGTGCTTTCAAAAGGCGTACAGCAGCCGCGATACCACGCTGTATGGCAGCCTGCTCGATGCGAGCTTCACCTTTGTCTACCGCGACTACGAGCAGGGTATCGACGTAACATGGGGACGGGACGAAGAGCTGAGGACCACCTACGGGCTATTTCAGAACGTCCAACGCCTCGATCTGATCTGGAACAACATCGTTTCAACATCAACGGATTCCACAAGCATCAACATCGTGCGGGGCTTCAACCTGACAATCGTGTTCAACCCCACCGACATCGAGCGGGTCGACGGTTACGCGAACCTTACCTTTGATCGGGCACGCGCCAACGACCCGTTGAGAATCGTCAAGTGGCGCGATGAATCAAATTACTGAGCCTCCTGCATGAGTTTCTCCTACACAATGAGGGAAAGCTTCTCGGGCTTCAAGCGTACGAAGCTCTCAACCTTCGTTTCGATTGTCACCATCAGTATTTCTCTTCTGCTGCTCGGCATCTTCGCCGTCATCACCATCAACACGACACGCTTCATCGATACATTGCGGGACAAAGTGGAGATGGAGGCATTCCTCCAGGAGCCGATGTCACGCGACGAAGTGTCCGATCTCATCAAGACTGTCACCGAGATGTCGGGTGTGGAGAACGTGGTTTACGTTTCGAAGGAAGACGCCGCTCAGATCTTCAAGCAACAGTTTGGCGAGGATGTCCAGAGCGTACTTGAGTTCAATCCCCTTCCGCGATCGCTCAAGATCACGCTGGAAGAGAGCTACCGCTCTGCATCCCGCGCCAACGAGTTGTACGGAAGACTGAAAGCCACGAAGGGCATTGAGAGCATCATCTATCGCAAGGCATTGCTTGAATTCATCGACAAGAAGACCGCAACCGCCCACAACATCACGCTCGGGCTTGGCCTTCTCATCAGCCTCTCTGCAATCTTTCTTGTCTCCAACACAATCCGCCTGGCCATTTACGCGAAGCGACGCATCCTGCGCACAATGGAGCTCGTCGGCGCCACGCCGGGCTTTATCCGGCTTCCGTTTTTGCTGGAGGGAATCATTCAGGGATTTGTCGGCGGCATTCTCGCGGCGGGAATTCTCTACACACTGCTTGAATACACCATCCGGTATTTCCTTGCTGAAGTTGCTCAATACGTACACATGGACACGACATTCTACCTGACTGTCGTCGGATCGGGTGTTGCACTCGGATTGATAGGCAGCGTCATTTCTGTGGCGCGCTTCATCGACCTGGCGCCGAGATCTTGAGAACAGTATTTTCCGAAGGGGATCATTTCGACCCTGTTCTTTCTGCTTGTTTTTTGGTTTCGAAGTTGAAATAGTACGAATAGTTTGTTAGATTGATTCCCGTGTGTAAGGAGCACCTCTCTCCGCGCCTTCGACTCCCTTACCAGTGTTCTTTCGTCTCTGCACGTTCATCATATTGTTGAAAGAATATCCATGAGCAAAACGACAGCGTTCCTTACTTCGTCGGTCGGCAGAAAGATTCTCATGTCGCTGACAGGCTTCTTCCTGTTCAGCTTCCTTATTGTCCACCTCTATATTAACCTCTTCCTCTTCAAGCAGGATGGGGGTGTCACGTTCGATACCTACGCCGAGTTCATGGCGACATATCCGTTGCTGCGACCGCTGGAGATTGTTCTGTTTGCAGGCTTTCTCCTTCATGCGTTCGTCGGCGTGTGGTTGTGGCTCACGAATCGCTCTGTCCGTCCGCAACCGTACAAGGTGAACCGGGCTTCCGACAGCAGCACACTTACATCACGCATCGCCTTTTGGACAGGGCTGTTCGTCGCAGCGTTTCTTGTCATCCATGTCAATACGTTCTTTGTGCAGTCACGCTTCTTCCCGGATGGCAGACCAATGTATGAGCGGGTGGCCGAAGCGTTCAAGAACCCACTCTACGACATCTTTTATCTTATCGCCCTGGTGTTTCTCGCATATCATCTGAAGCATGGATTCCAGTCCGCGTTCCAGACCCTTGGCTTGCGCAACACACGGTACCAGCGCCTTATCGACATCGTCGGCATCCTCTTCTGGCTCATCATTCCTGTCTGCTTTGCCGCCATGCCGCTGTATTTTCTATTGGCTCACTAACCGGGAACTCGCACATGACATTAGACTCGAAAATACCCGCCGGTCCCATTGAAAAGAAGTGGGATTCACATCGTTTCAATCTGAAACTTGTCAATCCTTCCAACAAGCGAAAGTATCACATTATCGTCGTGGGAACCGGCCTCGCCGGCGCATCGGCGGCCGCGTCACTTGCTGAACTTGGTTTCAACGTGACTGCATTGTGTTATCACGAATCCCCGCGCCGCGCCCACAGCATTGCTGCACAGGGTGGCATCAACGCTCCAAAGAACTACTCCAACGATGGCGACAGCATCTGGCGCTTGTTCTATGATACCGTGAAAGGAGGCGACTATAGAGCGCGCGAGGCAAATGTCTACCGCCTTGCGCAGGTCAGCGGAAATATTATTGACCAGTGTGTGGCGCAGGGAGTACCGTTTGCGCGTGAATACGGCGGGTTGCTGGATAATCGCTCGTTTGGCGGTGCCCAGGTGTCGCGAACATTCTACGCCCGCGGACAAACGGGCCAACAATTGTTGTTGGGCGCCTACTCGGCTCTCAGCCGGCAGATCGGCCAGGGTAATATCAAGTTCTATGATCGAAGGGAAATGCTTGATCTGGTCGTTGTAAATGGGAAAGCGCGCGGCATCATTGTCCGTGAGCTGACGACGGGAAAAATCGAGCGGATCTCCGGGCACGCGGTGGTTCTCGCTACCGGAGGATATGGCAATACTTTTTATCTTTCCACAATGGCAAAGGCAAGCAACGCCACGGCTATCTGGCGGGCTCACAAGAAGGGTGCGTTCTTCGGTAATCCATGCTTCACACAGATCCATCCCACATGCATTCCGCAGGGCGGCGAATATCAGTCGAAGTTGACCCTCATGAGCGAAAGCCTTCGCAATGATGGTCGCATATGGGTGCCAAAGAAGAAGGGCGATACCCGGCGTCCGGAGGACGTCCCGGAGAATGAGCGCGACTACTACCTCGAGCGGCTCTATCCTTCGTTCGGCAATCTTGTGCCGCGCGATGTTGCAAGCCGGAGGGCAAAGGAGATGTGCGACAACGGGTATGGTGTGGGACCGACGAAGCTCGCTGTCTATCTCGATTTCGCCGATGCAATCAAGCGCCTCGGCAAGGGCAAAATCGAGGAGAAGTATGGCAACCTCTTCGACATGTACCATGAGATCTCGGCGGAAGATCCCTACAAGACACCTATGCGCATCTATCCTGCAATCCATTATACCATGGGTGGATTGTGGGTGGATTACAATCTGATGAGCACTGTTCCCGGCTTGTATGTTATCGGTGAGGCGAATTTCTCGGACCACGGGGCAAACCGTCTTGGTGCAAGCGCGCTCATGCAAGGTCTTGCCGACGGCTACTTTGTTCTGCCCTATACCATCGGTGACTACCTCGCAGGCACGAACTTTGAGCAAGTGGACGCCAATGCGAGCGAGTTTACCGAATCAGAGAATGCCATCCGGCTGCAAATCAAGACGCTCATGTCCATCAATGGCAAGAGAACCGTGGACGAATTCCATCGCGCACTCGGCAAGATCCTGTGGGACAACGTGGGGATGGGGAGGAACAAGGCGGGATTGAAAAAGGCAATCGATGCGGTCGGGCAGTTGCGCGACGAATTCTGGAAGGATGTGAAAGTGGTGGGAACTGAAGACAGCTTGAACAATGAGCTTGAGCGGGCGTCGCGTGTAGCAGACTTTCTGGAACTGGGGGAACTGATAGCACGCGACGCGTTGCACCGCGAAGAATCATGCGGTGGTCATTTCCGCGAGGAATACCAGACCGACGAGGGCGAAGCCAAGCGCAACGATGACAAGTTTGCGTATGTCGCAGCATGGGAGTTCGCCGGTGTCGGCAAGAGTCCAAAACTTCACAAGGAACCGCTCGAGTTCGAGTACGTAAAACCTTCCCAGAGGAGTTACAAGTAATGAACTTTACGCTTGAGGTATGGAGGCAGAAAAACCGAAACGCTCAAGGAGCGTTCATGACGTACACCGTGCGTGACATCCCGGCTGAGGCTTCAATCCTGGAGATGCTGGATATCCTGAACCAGCATCTCGCGAAGAGCGGTGAAGATCCGATTGAATTCGACCATGATTGCCGGGAGGGAATCTGCGGGAGTTGCGGCCTGATGGTGAACGGACGCGCACATGGACCGCATCAGGGGGTGGCAACATGCGAACTTCGCATGCGTGTCTTCAGGGATGGAGAACATATTGTCCTTGAGCCGTGGCGGGCAAAACCGTTTCCCGTGATCAAGGATCTCGTTGTCGATCGCACTGCGTTCGACCGGATTATGCAGGCCGGGGGTTTCATCTCGGTGAAAACCGGTGGCGCACCGGATGGAAACGCCATCCCCATTGCAAAGCCCATTGCCGATGAGGCAATGGACGCTGCCGCCTGCATTGGCTGCGGGGCGTGCGTAGCGGCGTGCAAGAACGGCTCGGCGATGCTGTTCGTTTCTGCGAAGGTCTCGCAACTTGCTCTTCTTCCACAGGGAGACGCGGAAAGAGTATCACGCGTCGAGGCGATGCTTGCGCAGATGGACGCGGAAGGCTTCGGAGCGTGCTCCAACACCTATGCGTGCGAAGCTGAATGCCCCAAAGAAATCTCAGTTGCTCACATTGCACGGCTGAACCGAGAGTATTTGCGTGCAACGGTCGACTAGGGTAATTGACTTTCCGTGAATTCAAACGCCTCCTTGCTTAAACCGGAGGTGTTCAACAGCTTCGGACAGCAGGTCGTGCTTCTCGTGGACAGGAACCGGGAAGTCGGGAACTACAGCGTGCCATTCGATGCGCAGAAACTCGCTAGCGGGTAGTACTTCTGCAGAATGCATGCAGGATCGTTCACCGAGGTCAAGAAACTTCTTCTGCTGAATAAGCCAACGACTTCATCATTCATGACGAAGGGCAGTCCCGCCGGGCTGCCCTTTGTTATGCTGCTGAATTTAGTCTCCCTGAAGTCGCTGGATCATCATATCCTCTTCAAGCATAATCATCCCGCGATGGGTCGCGACGCCGCAAACCATCTCCTGTCATCACGCTCCCTGATCGCCACCTTGCAAGGGATTCAAATAAATCGTACGTTGGTGCGGTATTCAATAGTGTTTTCCTTTCTTTCGGCTATGATCGCTTCTCGTCCCGTCATCATCCTCGCTCTTCTGTGTGTGCTTCTCCTGCAATCGCTGGACGCCCGTGCCCAGAATTCAAAGGAAAACGCTGACTTCAAGCTTGCCATCAATTTGTACAACGATGGTCTCTATGACCTTGCCGCCGAGCAACTGAAGCAGTTCATCAACAGTTTTCCCGGCACCCCCAACGGCATTGAAGGTCGGTTCTACCTCGGCCTTGCGCAAATGAAGCTCAAGCAGTATGAGGACGCCCGGCTGACATTTCAAACATTCGCTCTTACGTACCAGGACAATCCCAAGGCACCGGATGCGTGGATGCACGTCGGAGAGTGCTATGCTGCACTCAAGAACTACAAGGAGGCGGCCCTGGCGTTCGAGCGTGTGAAAGCCTTCCATCCACGGAGCAGTCTTGCGCCCGACGCACTCATCAAGGCAAGCAGGTACTTTGCGCTCGCCGATCAACCGGAGGACGCCCGGAGGGTTCTCCGCACAACGTTGCAGGAATATGCGAACTCGAGCGTGGCACTTTCCGCCAGAACGCTTCTCGGACGGATGTACTTTGAAGAAGGGAATCTCGTCCAGGCACAGAACGAGCTGAAGCGCGTGATCGAGGGGGATCCGTCACCTGATGCAAAGGCGCAGGCACTTTTGATTCTTGGCAACATCTATCAGGCAACGGGAGAGCTCCCACAGGCGGCGTCCACGTATCAGGACATTATCAAAGGATACAAAACCTCGACAGCCGTGCAAGGTGCATACCTCAACCTCGGAAAACTGTTGTCCGGAGCCGGCAAGTTTGCAGAGGCAATTGAGGATTTCAAGAAGGTTCTTGCAGACAAGATCCAGCCAGACTCGATGATGATCTACGAAGCAAACGAGGGAATCGGAGACTCGTATGCCTCCTCGGGCGAGGTGTCAAATGCACTGACATATTATGACAAGGCTGTTGCACATGCTCCCTCTTCTGAGGAAGCCTCCACCATTATATGGAAGATCGCGACTACGGCAGGACGCGGGAAGAATTGGCCCAGATCCAACGACGCGTGCAAGCGCATCCTCAAATCCGAAGCCCCCGAAGCACTGAAGAAAAAGGTGGCAGCCAGGCTCGCACTGAATGCGGAAGGGAAAAAAGACTACGGGCAGGCAATCCAGTATTTTTCCGCATTCCTTGACCAATTCGCGTCGGACCCTTTTGCAGATGAGATCGCATTCCGTATGGCCGGCATTACCCAAAATGAATTGCACGATGCGCGGAAGGCAAGCGCCATGTATGAGCAGTTCATTACCCGCTACTCGCATTCCCGGTACATCGATGATGCCTACGTTGGCGCGGCCTTATGCTATGACGAGCTCAAGGAATTCGACCGTGCAGCACAACGTTACCGTGAGCTCATTGACAAGTACCCTTCCTCGGAATTCCGACAATCAGCGGAAGAAAGGATACGAACAATCGAGACGTTCGAGGCAAAGGAAAAAGATGCAGGCGTCGAGAAACTGGCCCTGCTCCTGGGTGACGTTGTCAGCGACAAGGACAAGATCGGCCTCTCATACCGGCTGGGAGAAATCTATTTCCATGACTTGAAAAACTATGCCGCCGCGGTTGTCCAGTTTACGAATGCCATCAACAGCGGGATGAACGACAGTCGCTTCGTTGATGCTCTCTACTTTCGCGCCAGATCACTGGAGTACCTGAGCTGGAAAGACAAAAAGTACGCCCCCCAGGCCATCGAATCGTACCAGACATTTCTAAAGTCGTATCCCGAAGACCCAAGAAGTGAGCAGGCTGCATTATCCATTTTCACGCTCAGTGCATCATCACTGCAGACCGCGTATGCCGCGTACGATGCAACGCTTGCGCTGTTCCCCACTTTTCACAAGCAGGACATTCTCCTGGAGCGGATCGGGGAGTTACAGGAACAAGCTGACAGCTCCCAGGCAGCACTTTCAACTTACGGAAGGGTGATGCGGGAGTTCACCACCTCACCAACACTTTCTGAAATTGCCTTTCGTAGAATTCCCCTTCTCCTTTCGCTCGGTCTCGCTGACTCGGCAATCAGGGAAAGCAAGTCATACCTCGCTGCATTCCCGAACAGTTCCCACAGCGCCGAAGTAACATCCCGACTTGCGGACTTGCTCGCGAAGAGCGGGGATGCAGACCGTGCGTCGGAATACTACCGTGGATTGATCGATGGCTTTGACTATACTTCCTCCGCAACGGATGCCCGTCTCAAGCTCGCCGGCACCTACAATGCATCGGGCAAATATGGCGATGCCATCGGATTGTACTCGGATCTGATTGCAGCGCAGACAGACGATCCTCTTACGGAGCAGGATGTTGATCCCGCACTTCTTGTTGCGATCGGATCGGCATATCAGGGTACCGGCAATACCAAGGAGGCGAAGAGCTGCCTCTTTCGGGCCCTCGCTCATGAACAATCGGGCGAGGTTGCAGGAAAGGCGTACAATCTTCTCGGCCTGATCGCGAAGAGCGAGGGGAATATCGATCTGGCCACATCCTACTTTCGTCAGTCGGGAAATGCCCAGCCGAACGCAGCGTCGAGCCGCGATGTTGCCAACCTGCTCTTTGACAACGGAGCGTATGCAGACGCGATCAAGCAGTACAGGCTCTTGTCACAATCCGCAACGAACGATACCGATCGTCAATACTACGATGCGCGGATCATTATCGCAGAGTATAAGAACGACGAGCTGGCGGGTGCTGAACGGGACCGGTTGAGCTTCCTCAAGAAGTATGGGGACGACGGGATTGATGTTGCCGGATTTGAGCTCGAAAAGGGGCTCTTCTATTATCGCAAAGAGGACTATCAGAATGCCCGGAAATCGTTCGATCATATCCTGGATAAGTACGACGACACACCATCGGCTCCCTACGCGATGTACTGGACGGCAAAAATGCTTGAGATTGCAAAGAAGCAGCAGGACGCTCTCAAACTGTACGAAGTACTCATGAAGCGCTATGCAGACTCACCCGTTATCCCACGAGTGTACCTCTCCCTCGGCAACATTTATTATGATCTTGAAAAATGGGACGAGTCGATTCGCAACTACCGGGTGATCGTTGATGACTCGACTGCAGACCCATCCATCCTTGCCGCAGCGATGAGCAATCTCATCGAGACCTATGAGGCTGCCGGCATTTTCGATGCAGCGCTCCAATTGACCCGCAAGTATCTGGAGCAGTTCCCGAACAACGAGGACAGTTTCGACAAGAAGATCAAAATCGGCATCCTCTATCAGGACCTTGGGTACAACGATCAGTCGGTGCTGCAACTGCAATCGCTCCTCGATCAGGCGGGCAGCGATCTGGAGGGCGAGATCAGATACTATATTGCCGAGGCGAACTACAATAAGGGGGACTACCAACAGGCAATCCTGGATTTCCTCAAAGTGCCGTATTTGGTGACGAAGAAGGGAAAGCTGGACTGGACGGCGAACTCGCTGTACATGGCCGGCCAGTCGTACGAGAAACTCGGCCGGCTCGACCAGGCACTCACGATGTACCAACAGATCCTGGAGCGCTCCGGTATCGATGAGACGTTCAAGGCCGCGGCAAAAAAAGAGATCGACCGCGTCAAGCTGGTGCTGAAGAAAACTGGATCGAAGTAAACGTGAAGGCAACAAGAGAAGATCTCTCTTTTGTGGTGGTTAGCGCTGATCCTGGAACGGGCGGGTTTCCGGTTCCCAACTCTCTTGCCAACCCTCGGGAGAAGCACACCAGGCGCTCGAAGTGATGCAGACTCTATTACCTGAACGCATGCTGGAACACGAGACTCAGAACATTATTCAAACCCTGACCGAACGTGCGCTGGGTTCAGCACAATCCGTCGCGCTGAAAGACGTCCTGGCTGCGGACATACCGAAGAGCATCAAGCTCTACATCCGGTCGGAGACAATCCGGTGGCTGCAGACGGATCTCAAGGGTGCCGGCCATTTCTCCAATCTACGATTTGCCACACCCTTCGTCCAGCATTTGACAAAGATCTATACATGGGCCATGGCCTCCGAATACGTCTTCACGCGTGAAGAATTTGTATCAACAATTGAGAATGCCACCCACTTCGCCGAGAACTATCTTTGTCGACCGCGCTGGACACTTGAGCATTTCGTGTTTGAGAAGAGTGAGCGCGTCACTCCGTCCGAAATCCAGACCAAACTCGAGTACGTATCCGACTATCTGTACTACGGCAAGCTCATTCAGGGATATATGAAACTGAAGGATCTGAGGGAAATCAACCGGGAAGATTTCAGAACACTCCTGACAACGATCGACGATCGAATCGTGAAACAGCACTCGCCAAAGGAGCTTGCGCAGTTGACACGGCCCATCTACGAGTTCCTTCTGCTTCATCAGGATATCAATGGCCAGCCCGCGCCGATCAAACCGCTCGTGGTATTCTTTGACGATAAAGGAATGACGCTGGTGAAGGATTATGTGGAACGCATTTGCCGGATCCGCAAGACCGAACAACTCACCATCGAACAACTTGGAGAAATCATCGAGGACCTTTACAGCAAACCCATCGAACAATCAAACGAGACCTTCGTCCCGGACGTCTCTCAGCCAGACCAGGACGAACCTGATGAAATCATCTCTTCAAATGTCGTAGTGCCGGCCGAACCGTCGCCCCCGGCGGACGAATCCCCTCAATCGCTCGACTCTGAAACGACGGCTTCTCACGAGGGCAACGAGACACCCCCGGAACCGCCGGAAGAAGAGACTCACCGACCATGGACCCCCGAAATGGCAAGCGACAGGCGAAACGTCGCTCTGTCGCTCACCTACAGTGGCATGAATGAAACCACCCCCTCCTCATCGCTCGCGAAGCCAGACGATCTCAAGAAATCGATCGCTGATGACCAACGCAGGCGGTTCGTCCGGGCGATTTTTCAGAATGACGAAGCGTACTACAACGTGGTGATCGAGGCTCTCAACGGTATGGCAACATGGAAGGACGCGTCACTGTATCTTCAGATGTTCTACCAGGCAAGTGGTCTCGACCCATTCGTCCATGATGTTGTTGAGTTCACCGACCTCATCCAGCAGCGCTACCCGCCGACACCGACCCCATGAAGTTCATCGACAGCGCGAGAATTCATGTAAAAGCCGGCGACGGTGGAGTCGGGTGCGTCAGTTTCAGGCGGGAGAAATTCATTCCCAAAGGTGGACCCGACGGTGGCGATGGAGGCCGTGGAGGAGATGTAATTGTCCGCGCAAACAAGCAGCTCAATACCCTGCTCGACTATCAATACAAAACAAAATACAAAGCGCAGCGCGGTGAACACGGGCTCGGCTCAAATAAAACCGGCAGGAGCGCTCAGGATATCGTCCTTGAGGTTCCCACGGGCACACTGATCCGCGATCTCGACGGCAATGATATCATCGGGGACCTCCTTGATGATGGCCAGGAATGTGTCGTCGCAAAGGGCGGACGCGGCGGTCGTGGCAATGCCGCATTCGCAACATCGACGAACCAGGCACCCCGTGAGTACGAGCCGGGCGAACCGGGGGAGGAGCGGGAGATTGAGCTTGAACTCAAGCTCCTCGCCGATGTCGGGCTTGTCGGGTATCCAAACGCGGGAAAGTCTACCCTCATCTCTGTCATCTCTGCTGCCAAACCGAAGATCGCGGATTACCCATTCACAACACTTGTTCCAAACCTCGGTATCGTCCGGGTTGATATGGGAAGGAGTTTTGTCGTTGCAGATATTCCAGGGCTGATCAAGGGTGCCCATGCCGGAAAAGGACTCGGCATTCAATTCCTGCGCCATATCGAACGAACGAAGGTGCTCGTCTTCCTCATTGAGTCAACGAGCAACAATCCAAAAGAGGATTACAGGGTGCTGCTGAACGAGCTCAAGTTGTTTGGCCAGGATCTGCCAAGAAAACCAAAGATCGTCGCCTTGACAAAGATCGATCTTCTTGATGAGCAACAGCTCAGGTCACTCAAGAAGATCTCGTTTGGTGCAGTGCCGGTATCGCTGATGTCGTCGGTTTCGAACGCCGGGGTTAAGAGCCTTGTATCAGAAATGTGGAAGGCAATCAGCGGAACAAAGCGCCGCCGTGTTCAAGATTAGATCATGCCGGAACGAACTGCAGAAACCCCAACTATCCGCGAGCCATCACAGAGACCCCCTGCAACGCGTGGACGGGCACCTCTCACCATGCGGAGAACAATCGCGGTCTGCAGTGGTTTGCTTATTCTTCTGACCACAGTGGCAATCGTCGGCCTGTCCATCGGCAGCGTCAGCATTCCACTTTCCCACATACTCGGAGCAGTAACAGGCAACGAAACCGCGACGACGGCCGAACGAACAATCATTGTCTCAATCAGACTACCACGGATTGTGCTTGCATTCCTGGTGGGATCGGGCTTGTCGATTGCAGGGGTCGTATTTCAGGCGTTGCTCCGGAATCCTCTCGCAGAGCCGTATATTTTGGGCATCTCGAGCGGCGGAACAGTCGGAGCGATCATCGCGATCGGACTCTCGCTCGGGGCCAGCGCAATCACCACACCACTCGCTTCGTTCATCGGATCGGCAGCGGTGATGGCTCTCGTGTACGGTATCGCACACCGTCGCGGCCAACTTGACACAAATGCTCTTCTCCTTGGCGGCGTGATGATTGGTGCCTTCTTCAATGCAGTCGTGCTCCTGATTATTGCCGTCTACAACCAGGAACTGAGAAACGCGTTTCTCTGGCTGATGGGAAACCTGAGCAGTGCAAATGCCGACGCCATACTTGTTGTTGCTCCAATCCTTCTTCTTGCCTCCATCCTCCTGCTCGTCCAGGCACGCAATTTTAATTTGATCTCCACAGGAGATGAAACGGCAATGCAGCTCGGCGTGGAGGTCGGCAGAGTCAAACGATTATCCTATCTGCTCGCGTCGCTCATCACCGGACTTGTTGTCTCGGTAAGCGGCGTGATTGGATTTGTCGGATTGCTCATCCCCCATATCTGCCGCATGCTCTTTGGCCCGGACCACCGACTCCTGCTTCCCGCTTCATTCCTGCTCGGTGGAAGTTTCTTGATTCTCGCCGACATTCTCTCGCGCACGTTGCTCGCACCATCGGAAATTCCGGTCGGAGCAATTACCGCAGCCGTCGGAGCCCCGGTGTTTGTGTACTTACTGAGAAAGACATAACACACCACCTCTCCATTTATCCAATCTATCCATCTATCCATTCATTCACTTCTCCATGCGTCCCTTAATTCGAGAGTTTCGTTTTCTCTTCTACGCAATGCTCGGCGTGATTGTCCCGTTCGGTATTCTTCTGTACTTCTTTCCGAACAGCACCGATGCGTATTGGGCATGGATTGTTCCTCACCCACGGTCGGCAATACTCATCGGCGCGGCATACGTTGGCGCGATCGCGTACTACATCCTCGCGCTCAAAGAAAACGACTGGTCGCAAACGCAAAATGGTCATGGGCGGGCTCATCATCTTCTGCGTGGTGCTGCTCATTGCGACGATGGCGCACTGGCACCAATTCCGCGCGTACTTTCTCACGACTCTGGTATGGCTTGTCTTTTACTATGTCGGACCGTTCATGGTGCCCATAACGTATCGTAAACAGAACGCACACGCTCCAACATCATCGACCTCCGCAGATGCAAAAGGTCTCCGCAACCTCGGCAAGGCGTCCCGCGGATGGCTGATCGTCCGTGGTTTCCTGTACCTCACCCTCGCTGTTTTCTGGCTTGCACAAGCGGATGTCCTCGCGACTGTTTGGCCATGGCAAATCGGCCCATTGGAGCTTCGCGTGTTCACCGGCCAATTGGCAATTATTGGATGGAATGCGATCGTCGTGCTCACCGGGAGATATTCGTGGAACAACATGAGGCTCGGCCTTGTGCTTGGGGGCGCAATCGGAAGCGTACAACTTATCGGGTTGATGCTGAGCTCGACTCCGTATACGATGTCGGGGCTCGGTGTGTTCCTGCCGGTCATGTTTGCCGAGTGGCTCGTTACGCCGCTGATCCTCTTTATCAATTATGAATGGAAAAAGGCAGGCCCATCGGTGGCTCCTCCGAATTTTCCTGCCCCATCCGGTGTTATTTCACAGAAGTCATTCGTTCAATTTGGCGCGAGGCTTCTTGGGACATTCTATACCGCATTCGGAATACTAGGATTCCTCCCCATCCGCGTTTTCAATCCGATGCATCATGAAAGCGTGGGTGCGCGTTATCTCTTCAACCTGGTGGCAATCAACGCTGCACATAATGTGATCCACCTGGCAATTGGCATCACAGGAATTCTCGCATCGGACTATGAGGTCCGGGCCCGCCTCTGGGGAATACTTTGCGGGTCTGTGTTACTTCTGGTATTTGCGGGGGGAGTTATTCAAGCCTGCCTGGAGGGTCTGCCATCCGATCAGATGTTCCTGGGATTGGTCCCGTTGAATTCTCCCGGCCACATCCTCCATCTGGTGACCGGATCAATTGCGCTCTATCTTGGAATGGCCGCTCCGGACAAAGCAGAGTAACATCACTTTGTCATGGGTCGGTGCGTGATCACTACCACGCAGGATACCCGTATCTTGCAGGTTCCAGGCAACTCAGCCTATTCCTGTTGAATCGTTCCTTCACGATTTTCGGTTGCCTTCCTAATTTGAATTCAGTACATTGCCTGCGACTTCTTGCCAGTACCAACGCGGCAGAATACCTCTGAGGTTCATTTCAACGATATGCACGCACTTGCAGCGGAGAACGTTTCGTTCAGTTACTCACCTGGCGCCGTTACCCTGCGCGATGTCTCTCTAGAACTCCACACCGGTGAATTCCTTGGTCTCGTCGGCCCCAATGGCTCGGGGAAAACAACTCTCCTCCGACTATTGGACCGCATCTATATGCCACAACGGGGTCGGGTTACTTTTGACGGTCGTGACATCACATCGTACTCCCGCTCCGAGCTCGCAAAGCGCATAGCGTTTGTCCCGCAAGACACCGGACCGCTGTTCCCGTTCACGGTCCTTGAACTCGTCCTGATGGGACGGGCACCTCATTGCAGGGGCAAAGCATTCGAGAACCCCCGGGACATCGAGCTTGCAACCAATATGCTTGCGCTGACCGATATACGTCACCTCGCGCACCAGCCTGTTACAACGCTCTCCGGTGGCGAGCGGCAGCGTGTGTTTATCGCGCGGGCCCTCACACAGCAACCGCAGATTCTTCTCCTTGACGAACCCAACGCCCATCTTGATATCGCACATCAGATAGAGATCTTCGACATCATCAGGAAGCTGAACAAGACCACGGGATTAACTGTCCTTTCGGTCTCGCACGACCTCAATCTCGCCGCTGCCTATAGCGACCGGATCGCAATGATGGTGTGCGGCACAGTTCAGGCAATCGGGACTCCGGAGGAGGTCTTGACGGAATCGCGAATTCAAGAGGTGTTTGGAACACCCGTGTTGGTCGATGCACACCCTTCAATGGGATCGCCGCGCATAACACTGATACCAACACGACATAGTTGAGCACTTCCCATGACATGGTTTGAACGCGTGAAACCCCGGGCACACAACATGGGCGTCCGGTAAGCACGATTTCGGTAAGCGGGAATTTGCGGTAGCCGTTCCTTATGCAACGAGGAAGATAGCACGTGAGACGAAGGATCATCAGGGAGAAGGTTGTGCAGGCGCTCTATGCCTACGAGATTGCCCATGACCCCGTCGAGCATGTTATCGCCCATGTGCTGACGGGACTCGAAGAAAACAAGGAATCCCATACCTTCGCCAAGAAGTTGGTGATCGAGGCCATCAAACACAAAGCCGAGGTCGACAAGATCATCCAGACCAAAGTCGCCAATTGGGACTTCGAGCGAATCGCCATCCTGGATCGCGTCATCCTTCGCATGGCAATCTGCGAGTTAAAGTATTTCAAGGAAATCCCGCCCAAGGTTTCCATGAATGAAGCCATTGAGCTTGCGAAACTGTTCAGCACGGAAAAGAGCGGCCAGTTTGTGAACGGTGTCCTCGACGCCGTCTACGACGATCTGAAAACTGCGGGGGAGGTGGGGAAGGCAGGTCGTGGTCTCTGGGAGGGCGATCCCGGCGCAAGAACAAAGAAGACCGGAACGGAACCTTCCCGCTAGACAACAACAGCCGCATGCACATACCCGCCGGCGTTCCTTCTTCCTCTCACAACGGCATCCTCAGCGTCGCGCAGCCAGATTCTCGTCTGGAGCCTGTTTGATTTCGCCAACACTTCCTTCTCCGTTCTCATTGTTGCCGTCGGCTATTCACTGTACTTCAAGGAGATCGTCGTCGGAGGGACGGGAAGAGGCGATTTCTTCTGGGGTCTGATCGTCAGCATCTCGATGTTGCTCACCGCGTTGATCGCCCCGGTGCTTGGCGCCGCCAGCGATTATGGACACAGTCGCAAACTGTATCTGCTCGGGTTCACGCTCGCAAGTGTCGTCGTGCACCTCGCTGCTGTATTTCGTCGAAGCGGGAATGATTGCGTTGGGGGCGGTACTTTTCATTGTTGCGAATATCGGATTCGAGGGTGGGATCGTCTTTTACGACGCATTTCTCCCGCTCCTTACCGCAAAAGAGAGTTACGGCCGCGTCTCGGGATATGGATTCGCCATGGGGTATGTCGGATCACTTGCATCCCTCCTGATCGCGATCCCGCTCTATGCAAACGGATTCGTCGCAGAAAACCTTCACAACGTCCGCTTCAGCTTCGTGATCGCCGCGGGAATGTTCCTCCTCTTCTCGCTTCCGCTCTTCATGTTCCTGCGTGACAGGGAGCGGACCGTACGTACGCAGGCCTCATACTTGAAGGCAGGGTTTGTTCGCGTCCGCCAGACGATCTCCCACCTGCGTTCCTATAAGCAAGTGGCATTGTTTCTTGTGGCATTCTTCTTCTATAATGATGGCATCCTTACCGTGATCTCCTTCGCGTCCATCTTCGCCCAGGAGTCGCTGGCGTTTTCTCTCCAGGAAATCCTGATCCTCTTCGCTGTGGTCCAGGCGTCGGCGATTGTTGGATCATTGGCCTTCGGCTTCATGACGGACAGACTTGGACCGAAGAAATCCATCATCGTGAGCCTGGTGTGCTGGATTGCCGTTGTGATTGGAGCGTACATGGTGCCATCGAAGGCTATCTTCTATGGCATTGGCGTGATCGCGGGTGCGTGCATGGGAGGATCGCAGTCAGCCAGCCGCAGCCTTATGGCGTTGCTTACTCCTCCGGACCGTGAGGCGGAGTTCTTCGGGTTCTATGATGGCTTCTGCGGCAAGGCATCTGCAGTCATCGGAACGTTCGTCTTCGGAGCGCTTTCCTGGGCCACCGGCAGCCAGCGTGTTGCAGTCCTTGCCGTTGGCGTGTTCTTCGTGCTTGGACTTTCCCTTCTCCGTTTCGTTCGGGACCCCTTCACCAAGCCAGTTCGACGATCGGCGTGAGAACCATCAATCGATGTGGCTCATTCTCCTTCAAACCTCGAGCCAGTTTACTTTGCCGGCAAAGTTCTTTAGATTGGTAAGCAACGAGCGTTGAAGGAGAATCGCCTGTGATATCCGGTCTGTTGTTGTTATCTCACGTGATGATGTTCGCTGCCCGTGGCGACAATGCTGCCGCGAAAGAGAACAAATATGTCCACGTCGACGTGACGCTGGAGAACAACACGTTGACAGCAGACGCTGAAGGCGCAATTCTGTTCGTCTTTACTCCGGTCGATGGAATTCATATCAACGCCGATCCGCCGGTGGAAGTGGCGATTGAAAAGAACGGTGCCGTAACGCTTCAGGGTGATCCCGACTTCTCTACTGACAAGGAGACGGGGTTTCTGTCAACATCATCTCCGGTGAGACAGCGGTTCTCGGTCTCTCCAACCGCGACACCAGGCACGTATTCCCTGAAGGGAACCATTGTCTATTACTTCTGTTCTGATACCCGGGGTTGGTGCACAAAGTTCAGTCAGCCGGTTACGCTGAAGCTGATCGTCTCCAGGCGGTGAACGCCCCTCATGGCCTCCTACTTTTTCTCTGATGTTCATCTCGGATTGGGGACCCGCTCAAGCGAAAAATTGAAGGAGGATCGCCTCCTCGGATTTCTGAAGAGCATTCTGCCGGAAACCAATTCGCTCTTTATCCTCGGCGATCTTTTTGATTTCTGGTTCGAATATCGAACGGTCATCCCCAAAGGGTTCCACAGAACCCTTGCCGCCCTTCAGGAATTTACTGACCGCGGTGTGAAGGTACACTATCTCGCGGGCAACCACGATTTCTGGATGGGTGACTTCTTTCAAACAGAACTGGGCATGGAACTCCATTTTGATCCGTTTGAGATGACGGTGGAGGGAAAACGCATCCTGTTTCATCATGGCGACGGCCTCGCAAAAAACGATACAGGCTACAAACTCATCAAGCCGGTGTTGCGCAATAAATTGAACATTCTGCTGTACCGATGGCTCCATCCCGATCTCGGGGTCAGGCTCGCCCGGGGCTCCTCCCGCACGAGCAGGGCATATACATCGCAGAAACACTACGGCGAAGAGGAAGGGATGCTTGAATACGCGAGGGACCATATCGCCGGCGGCGTCGATATTGTCATGATGGGACACCGACACAAACCGAACGTGGTTCCCATGAACGGCGGGATGTACATGAACCTTGGCGACTGGATATCCTACAACACGTACGCAGAGCTCGCTGACGGAACGGCACGACTGAAGGCATGGGACGGAACACGAGGACAGATCTATGGCAAATGACGACCCGGGATACACCCCCGAAGAAATGGACCGCTATTTCAACGACCCTGAGTTTCGACGAAAGAAGAGGACTTCCGTGCCAGCCAGCAAGATGAGTAGAAAGGTTCAAATCTACCTCACGATTGCCGCCGCTGCGCTGATACTTCTCACAGGCTACGGATGGTACCTTGGTTCAGGACTTCCCTCCCTTGAGAAGATCGAGAACCCGAAACCCGAGCTCGCCACAAAGGTCTACTCCATCGATGGGGAAGTACTCGACCAGTTCTTCATCAAGAACCGTTCTCACGTCTCCATCAACCAGTTACCGAAGTCGGTTGTCGAAGCTCTCATTGCCACCGAGGACAGGAATTTCTACAGTCATTGGGGGGTGGATGCGGTACGGTTCCTGAAGGCAATGGTGAAGAATGTCGTGCTCTTCCGTCACGAAGGAGCGAGCACCATTACCCAGCAGCTCGCGCGCAACCTCTACCTCGGGCATAACGACAGAAACATCTTCGACACAATCACGCGCAAGCTCCGCGAGTTTATCACCTCGGTGCAGCTCGAGCGCAACTTCACCAAGGACGAGATCCTGGAGTTCTATCTTAACGTCGTGTATTTCGGCAGGGGTTCGTACGGCATCGCCTCGGCTTCACAGCTCTACTTCGGGAAAGCGCCCGCCGAGCTCACGCTCGGCGAAACCGCAACGCTCATCGCCATGCTGAAAGGCCCAGCGTACTACGACCCGATCAATCACCCTGACCGCGCTGCCAGTCGCCGGAACACCGTTCTGGATCAGATGATGAAATACGACTATATCACGCAGGAACAAGGCGAAGAGGCAAAGCAGGAGGACATCCAGATCAAGGACGCCGATGCGGTATCTGCAACCGGGATAGCGCCCCATTTCGTCGAGAGTGTCCGCCAGCAGCTTGTCCAGAAGGCGGAGAAGTATGGCTTCGATCTGTACAGGGACGGGCTATCCGTATACACGACCCTCGACAGCCGTATGCAGCGGCACGCAAACCGCGCCGTGGAGGAGCATCTTGCCGAGTATCAGAAGAAGTTCGATTCGTTGTGGGTATGGAAGAAGGAACAGGACGCATTGAAGAACGTCATCGACCAGTCCATCAGAACGTCCGCGGACTTCCGGAAGGTGGAGACTGCCCGGCAGCGCGATAGCGTCTACGATGCCCTCAGTAACAACACTGCCTGGCTCGATTCCATGAAGCAGGCAGCGCAGACCATCGAAGTCGGGTTCGTTGCCCTGGATCCGCGTACCGGCGGCGTTCTTGCCATGGTGGGTGGCTCCAACTTCAAGAATTTCAAATACGGATTGAACCACGTGACGCAGATACGGCGACAGGTGGGATCGGCGTTCAAGCCGTTCGTGTATACCGTTGCCATCGACAACAACTATCCGCCATGTTACGAGCTCCTCAATCAGCCGGTCACGCTCATCATGGCAGATGGGAAGCGGTGGACTCCCTCCAACTCCGACGGACAGTTTGGAGGGAAAAGTACACTGCGCGATGGACTTGTAAATTCCATCAACCTGATTGCGGTTCGCGCGATCATGGAAATTGCTCCGGTAAACACCGTGATCGACTACGCACGACGGATGGGAATCACAGCGCCGCTTCCTCCGTACGAATCCCTTGCGCTGGGATCCGGGGACGTGTCACCCCTGGAAATGACTGCAGCATTTGGTGTCTACTCGAACCACGGTGTGTACGTCGCCCCCCACTCCATCATGCGCATTGAGGACAAGGACGGGAATGTGATCGAGGAAAACCTCCCGCAGCGGCGCGAAGTACTGAGCGAAGAGACGTCGTTCATCATGACGACCATGCTTCAGGGTGTTGTGGACGAGGGAACCGGGACCCGTGTACGCAGCTATTTCCACCTTCCGGCAGCGGGAAAGACGGGCACCACGAATGAATTTGCCGACGCCTGGTTTGTCGGCTATACACCGCAGATTGCTGCTGGAGTGTGGGTGGGATTTGATAACAAGAGCGTCCACTTTACAAATTGGGATGGTCAGGGTGGCCGCGCCGCGGCCCCTATCTGGGGGCGGTTCATGAAGTATGTCTACGAGGATCCTTCGATCGCCATGCCGCTCGAGTACTTTGAAAAGCCGGCGACCGTCTTCGCGGAGACCATCTGTACGGACACGAAGAAGCTTGCGACCGAATATTGTCCGCACACGATGACCGAGTACTTCACCGAGAAAACCCTGCCCGGGAAGTGCAACAAGCACACGAGCTCGAAGTGGAACGAAGGAGAAGAAGGGCTGGGAACAATCAGCTTTTAGTGTTCCTCCCGGAGTCAAGATAACGCACTGATCATCCTTCGACTCCCACCACCAGACCGTCGTCATGTTGAGCGACGTTGCAACGCTTCTCAGTCGCAGCGGAGTCGAAACATGACACTGGCCATCCTTCGACTCCCTCCACGAGCATGAAATCATTTGAGTCGGTCGCTACCAATGACATCACGGTCCCCATTTCTTTGCAGCGATGGCTTTCACCGCCCGTGCCGCCGATTTCAGCCGCAAGGTCATGACCCGTGGCTGAAATCGGAACGCACGCCATCGCCTCAACGCTCACGGCTCGACGAGTCGAGTCGTCGACCGTCGATTTCGGAACGCGCAGCTTGCGGAACGAAGCATAAGGCGTTTTGCGAAATCGACAGCGGTGCAGAGGGGACTAATCAATCGAAGAGTGGGAATTTCAGCATCCCCTAAAGAAAGTGACAACTGAGCTATTCTGATGTCATTGTTGTGACGATTCTGGGCGGAGTCGACATGATGGCCTCAGTATGACCCGAGAAACAACCGTCATGTTGAGCGACGTTGCAACGGCTTCTCAGTTGCAACGGAGTCTCCCAAAGGGATGCCTTCGGCAGAAACATGGCACGAGAGTGAAACGCAATTCAGACCGGGAGCAATCGCAGGCGACAGCGAAGAAGAGACGCAGCGACAGGAAGGTTACACCGCAACTGCTAGCCTATCAACAACTCCTCGTCAAACAGGTGGTCTGACTCGACCACGGGCGACGCCTTCAGCGTTTCCTTTTCCTTCCGGGCCAACAGAAGCGGAAGAGAAGCAAGCGCGATCAAAGCAGCCATCTTGAAGAAGTTCATCGGGCCCACCATTCGTTTCGTGATTGGATCACCCTCACAATTGTGGTTCTACAATAGCCAAAACCGGAGGCGATTGCGGTGACCGTACGCACATCGGGCGGCCATTGGAGCACGGCTTTGCCAAAACACGCTATTCCCCCCAGTGCAACTACGTCATGCTGAGCGACCGGCCTACGGTGACGTACAAAGGATGTGTGAAGGATGTACGAGAGATATGCGGAGGACGTACGAGAGATATGCGAGGGACGTACGGGAGATATGCGAAGGATTCCCGAAGGATGTCCCTACAGAATCCGATGGAGCGACATACCCACCCGACGCAAGATCAGGGGCGCAGGGTTGCGCAGTGTAGGCAAACACGAATGGTTGCCCAGGCGCCGTCATGTTGAGCGACGTTCCCAACGCCTCTCAGTTGGGACGGAGTCTCCCGAAGGTCACGAAGTGATCCCTTTGGGGGATGCCTTCGGCAGAAACATGACAAGAGGCACAGGAACCAGCACAGGTAGTGCCGACATTCCTGTCGGCACTTTGAGGACAAATGTAGGCAAGCAGGTCCCAAAGGGATGGCTTCGCCAAATGCTTGCCCCACCAGATGATTGCCACAGGTAGTGCCGACCCGTCATGTTGAGCGACGTTGCAACGCTTCTCAGTTGCAACGGAGTCTCCCGAAGGTCACGAAGTGATCCCTTTGGGGGATGCCTTCGGCAGAAACATGACAAGAGGCACAGGAACGCACAGGTAGTGCCGACATTCCTGTCGGCACTTTGAGGACAAATGTAGGCAAGCAGGTCCCGGGATGGCTTCGCCAAATGCTTGCCCCACCAGATGATTGCCACAGGTAGTGCCGACCCGTCATGTTGAGCGACGCTGCAACGCTTCTCGGTTGCAACGGGGTCGAAGCATGTCACGCGCAGTTCACGCTTCGACTCCGCCGACAAAGTACGTCGGCGTCGCTCAGCGTGACGAGGGGTGCGGCTATGTCACTGAGTCGGTCACTCCAGGATTACCTTGTTTCCTTTGGCCACCAACAACAAAAATCCCGCCAGTTTCGGTGGCGGGATTCTGTGTCAGAACAGAAAGACCCGGAGAATCACTTCACTAACATCATCTTCTTCAGGAACGATACATTCCCCGCCTTCATGCTGTAGAAGTACAATCCACTGGCAAACCGGCTGGCATCGAATGAGGCAGAGTAATACCCGGCCGATTTCGCTTCATCCACAAGTGTTGCCACCTTCTGTCCGATGACGTTGTACACCTCCAGGAGCACATGCGATTCCTTTGGAACTGCGTACTCGATTTTCGTGGATGGATTGAACGGGTTTGGATAGTTCTGGTCGAGTGCAAAGACCTTCGGCAGCGGCTTTTCGGTCACGCCGGTCACCACGTCAACCTGGACGCCATCCGAGAAATGTACTGTTCCATCAAAATCAATCTGTCTGAGCCGGTAGTACCATTGCCCCGGTGAGGCCGTGTTGTCAACAAAGGAATACGAATGCGGCTCGATTGTGGTTCCATGTCCGGCGATGAAACTGTTGGAGATTGTCTGATAGCTGTTCTGATTCCCCGCCGACTTCTGCACCTCAAAGCCGTAGTTGTTGGTCTCGGTGGCTGTCGTCCAGTCCAGCCGCACGCTGTTCTGATTCACGACAGCGGCCGTGAAGCTGGAGAGCTGGATGGGAAGAGGAACTCGCATGATATCGAGCTGTTGGTCAAAAGGGTCGAAATGTTATTACATCACTGAGATCGACCGGTCCAATGAGTTCGCATTACCTCCACTAACGAAACCGTATCGTGCCAGCTCAAAAGTACGCTGTTGGCTGTGGTGTAGGCCCACTGTATGACCGGTACTGTCAACAACATGTTCTCATCTGGGCACCAATTGTCAGCAGTTAATGGGGCTTCACTGGATAGCATACTGTCCGCATACTGAAAGTTGTAGAAGTTCCTTCAGTCCAGTTGTCAACAATCGGTAGGTTGCTGGAAACCGCTCAAGATGTACCGCGTATGTCGATCACCTTACTGTAATGACAACGTTGCTGTCCCTAGAAATACTCGATGTCTAGCCACTGAATCTGGATCTTTGACCATCAAGGTTCGCTCCATGCTCGAAAACATGCCACAACTGGACTGTCTGCACCGTTTGCAGCCATGATCACCAGTCAGCAGCAGATGCCACAATGCAGGAATCTTTTCATGGATGTTCCTTGCCGTTATATCCTCATTGAAGTTGTGTCGAATCTATTAAGCGAACCTGAGTCACCAGTCGCATTGTTAGGCTTCCTATTGCACTGCCTGTAAACGATACATCTGTTCCACCATCGAGATCAGACCGCACGTAAACACCGCCGACGTCTAGTAGATCAACCCGAATCCTATAGCGATCGTTCCATCGTTTGCGCACATCCCGTGACACTCACTGATCCGTTGCCATTAGCATCTCCTGCCAACATGGCAAACCTTGTGCCGCACCTTATCATCGGATTTGTCCCATAAGCCTTGCTCTGAGCAGTCGAGAAGTCATACGACGGATGGTGTCGTGCTCCCATCCAACTGCGAGTACTGGAGCACATAATTGCCAGGTGGTTTCGATGGCGCACAACCAAATAGCACTGTCCGCTCAGCGTAGTGTCAAACTCAACATAACTCTTCGTTGTATCCGAGAAGTTCCTGATAGTTCCATCAGTGAGAAGCCATGCCGGAGCGAACTTCCTCGTCGTTGAGCCAGCCGCAGAGGCTGAATTCCTCAACTCAATGTTGATGCTATCAACCGCCAAGCGAAGGAATCGGTCTCGATCCAAAGTGGGCAGCGAGTGTCCCGCTTGAATTCAGTGTCCTCGACATCGAATCGCCAGCGGTCACGTACGGTCCCTGCAAGAACACCTTCACGCTCGCACGAATCTTATCAACATAGAATGGAGAATAGTACACAGTGTCAACACCGGCGAGCGTTGTATCGGCTCTGTCCCAGATACTCTGCTGAACCTGCGCTTCGCTGTAGACACCAAGGTCATTATACCTTGCGTCAACAGGAACGGTGCTAAGCAGAGTTCCATCAGCTGCAACGTCCCGGAAACTCAATGCAATGGCCGAACCTCCAGATGAACTCGGCTGTTGACCTGTAATTACGCATTTATTGGCAGGCGATCCGCCGATCGTGATCGTATATGGTCCGACAAGGGTTCCCTGCGTTCTGCTGACAACAAAACCAACCTGTCCCCCGGTCACGGTGTCGCGGTACGCAACCACATTGTCAGCATTGTGGATCTGTATTCCGAATCGGTAGTTGGACACATGGTTGTCCGCCACGCTGTCCCCGGTCCCCTCATCATAAATCCCCTTGTTGTTCACGAACGAACCGAGGGAGCTTGAGACGATATTTTGTGTGATGATATTTCGGTTCGATGTGTTCAGGTAGCCGCGTCGGACAACGATACCACTCGCACGTTCAGGCTCGATTGCCGTATCGGGATAGTCCATATTCGTAACGGTGTTCCTGGAGATGGTTCCCCACGCACCATTGTTGAACCAGACCCCCTTTTGCGCACCGGCATACAACCCCTTGCCAGTAATTGTATTTCCGCTGACTGTTGCTGCAGGAAACACCGAAGGAAGTGCAGAGGTGTTGTCTGTTGCGTTGATCAGAATCAGGTAACGATTGATGTCTACCAATTGATTATTGGTAATTGTAGCAACCGCATTGCTCCCCCGAACGTGAATCCCCCTGCCATTGAATGTGACGTCGTGAGTATGCGCCGCACTGTCTGCAAGAGACGGCAGCACATTCTTTATGATATTGCTGTCAAGAGTGACCGTGCAGGATTCAGCGAGGATTGCGCTGTATGAAATTGCTGTTGTTCCGAGTCTGTTGCCATCAACAGTAAACCCCTTCATCGTAACCCTCATGTCAACACTGTCACCGATGTGCACTATTGTCCGCTCATCGCTGAAATTCGGGAGGGAGTAATTGTAGGCACTGTTAGTCTGAAAATCGCTCGGAGCCAGAATCGTCGTGACTGCTGTCGGGAGAGGCATAGGTTCCCGAGCCAATCAGTACAAGCGATTTGTTGACGTTCACATGCTCTGCATACGTTCCTGCAAACACCCGGATGGTATCACCCGAGGATGCCGCAGCAACGGCCGCGGAAATGGTTGCATACACGTTCGGGACATACCGAACATTTGCAAGCATCTTCGGCGAGAACATTGCCAGAACAGCGATGGATCCAAGGAAATATTTCGTCAACATCTGAACGTGCGAGAAATGAATTTTCCCCATTCTCCCCACCAGAATTGTGGAATAAGTCGCCGGCTTAGGTATGACAGCCTGGCGAGGCAGCATCATGAAATGGTGAAGCTGTACGCAGTGATGATCCTTGAAGGTCTCCCCGCTCCCGAAATGCGTGTCAAAATATATCAGTCGTTTCACCGGGAAAGTGTACCTGCGGTCACACGATAGGGAGGAACGGAGACAAACGCCGAAGTAAACATACTAATAAAGGGAGAAAATGTAAAGGGTTTGGGGTAGTGCCTCAGTATTTAGACTCCACGCCAGACTGAACAAGGTCAAAGCTTGTCGTAGGATATCTGTCACCTTTCGACTTCGCCCCAGGTGACTTTCGGAGAGAAGTTGGAATTCGAATTGAGACACCACCGGATTTTGAACTGGTTGAGACCACGGACAGGAGGACGGGGAAGAAAGTCGCCATTCGCGCAGTTGACGGGACCAACAGAGCAACCCGAAAAGGCGTCACATTCACGGTTGCCACAACGATTCCTCGTTTGATTATATTGAAGGTATGGATTTCGCCATTGCCGTTGCCATCTTCTTCACGCTGATCATCCTTCCGGCGTTCTGGCGCTCGCGGAAGAACCCCAAACGGCGAATTGCCGGGAGGATTATCCTCTTCGTATTTCTGGCATGGGCTCTGTTCGCATTAAGAGCGTGCGTGAAATGACTTCGTGCCAGCCGGAACACTGGGTACTTTGAATCACAGGAAAAGAATATGACACACCTTTTCACCCCCCTGCGAATACGAGGGATTGAGTTAAGGAATCGCATGGCAGTATCACCTATGTGCCAATACTCCAGTGAGGATGGTTTTGCGAACGACTGGCATCTCGTGCATCTCGGAAGCAGGGCTGTTGGCGGGGCAGGACTGGTAATGACTGAAGCCACCGCCATCTCTCCGGAAGGACGGATCTCGATAGCTGATCTGGGGATATGGAAAGATGAGCACACAGAGCAGCTTGGCAGAATCGCCAATTTCATCATTCGCCAGGGATCAATACCGGGCATTCAGCTCGCACACGCCGGTCGCAAGGCAAGTCACGCAGAGCCATGGAATGGTGACAAGCTCATCCCGGAATCCCGTGGTGGTTGGAAAACCGTCGCACCAAGTGCCATTCCCTTCTCGCCTGATAGTGACACACCAGTCGCGCTGACAGAAAAGGGGATCGACAAGGTCATCGACGATTTCAAAGCCGCCGCGGTCAAGGGCTCTCAAGGCTGGTTTCAAGATAATAGAAATCCATGCAGCGCACGGCTACCTGATCCATGAGTTTCTGTCTCCCTTGAGTAACAAGCGCAGCGATGCGTATGGGGGGACATTTGAAAACCGCATTCGTTTCCTGCTCGAGATCGCTGCTGCTGTTCGAAGTGTCTGGCCGGAAGAATACCCTCTCTTTGTCCGCATCTCTGCAACCGACTGGGTGGATGATGGCTGGACCATCGAGGATTCTGTCGCATTGGCCGGCGTGCTGAAGAATGCGGGAGTGGACCTCATTGATTGTTCTTCAGGTGGAATACTGCCGGGGATAAGGGTCCCGGCTTCACCCGGATACCAGGTACCCTTCGCGGAAAAGATTCGGAAGCAAACCGGAATACTCACCGGCGCAGTGGGCATTATCATAAAACCCGATCAGGCGGAAGAGATCATCGCCACGGGTCGGGCAGACCTTATATTGATGGCACGAGAACTTCTACGCGATCCATATTTCCCGCTGCGGGCTGCTCGCGAACTGGAGTATGACTTCAAGTGGCCTGTGCAGTATGAGAGAGCGAAGCGGAAGAAACCTTAGCAGGCTGTTGAGGCGGTCGCGTTCCATGTCATTGCGAGCCTTGCTTTTGAGGCGAAGCAATCTGAACCCTCGACTCCGAAGCGAAAAGTGAGATTGCTTCGTCGCTCGCCCCTCTGGGGCTCCGCTCCTCGCAATGACCATTGCAACTAGTTATTCCGCAACCTGTCGGACGTTCACACGGGGAAGATATCAGGCATGAAAACCACGGCGCCCCCGAAAGCAAAGGGGGCGCAGGTACAATAAAAGGATGAAACGCGTCACTGCTCAAAGAGCAATCAAACGAATCAATTCAACTGGTTCTTCATTGCGGCATCCTTCAGCTCATCATTCGCAAAGATGGCAATCTCAACCCGACGATTGAGTCTCTTCCCCTCAGGGGTGTCGTTGCTTGCAACGGGCTGTGCTTCACCGTAGCCAACAGTGGTGATCCTCGATCCCACAACACCCTGCCCCTTCGCATCGTTGGCAACGGAATTCGCCCTCGACTCGGAGAGCTTTTGATTGAACTCTTCCGTGCCATCCGAATCGGTGTGACCCTCAATGAGAATGTTCGTATCCTTGTACTTGTTCAGAATGACGGAGAGCTTGTCGATGTTCGCTTTTGCTTCCGGTTGCAGGCTGGACTTCCCGCTCTCGAACAGGATGCCTGAGTCAAACGTGATCTTGATGCCCTCACCCACCCGCTCAACCTTCGCCCCCTTGATGTCATTTTGAATCTCTTCCGCCTGTTTGTCCATGTAGTGACCGATCAATGCGCCGGCAGTTCCTCCAACCGCCGCTCCGATAATCGCACCAACTGCGGTATTGCCTGCCTGCTTTCCAATAATACCTCCGATAACGGCTCCTGCCCCGGCGCCAATTGCCCCGCCTTTGACCGTGCTGCTTGCACTGCATCCCATCATCAGGAATGATGCGATCAGCACCAAAGCAACACAAGAACGCAATGAAATGATCATGATTCCTCCGCTAAATTTGGCTGATGGCTGTGCGATTTGTATGTGGAATGGGTGGATGTCCAATCCCTGCCAATCGCTTCAGCACAGACACAATATATGCAATTTACAGTTCCGATTCCTTGTTCGGAGCTGTTCATAATCAGGCATGAGTGAATGCCGCGAGGTTAACGTGTGTGCGTAGGTCTGCCGGATGTTACTCCCGGTGCGATGACCGAATACCGTCAATGCGGCATAGTTGTCCCGCATCCCTGAGCGTATATTCGGTCGTCAACACTTTTGCTTTTCTTTGACAACTCCGTGACTGAAGTCAAGTTCTTGTTGAATACATTGTGGACGACAAGAGAGGAGACACAATCATGAAGGAAGCAACGTACACCGACGCCGTGCTGACTGCGCACGTGCTCCGTATGAGCCCCGACTTTGTCTGGCAGATCATTAGGGGAATGATGTTTACCCAGTATTTCGAATTGAGAATTGCTGTTTTGAATTCGCCCCCGAGCTACCGGACTCAAGGTGACTGATGTCCGGGGCGGAATCAAAGTAAGACACAGCATCGTCAACCATATCCCCATACACCTCTCCACAACAAAAAGAGCCTCACACAATTGCGTGCAAGGCTCTTCATGCATTTCAGAGAGGTTCTCGTTACTTGATGATCACCATCTTTCTGGCTTCTGTAAAGGCGCCCACCTGCAAGCGATAGATATACACCCCGCTCGCAAATTTGGATGCATCAAAGCTCATCCGATACACTCCGGCATCCTGAAGATCGTTGACAAGTGTCGCAACCTCCTGCCCGAGGAGATTGAATACCTTGAGACTCACACGTCCGGGAGCACTCAGACTGTATTCTATCCTGGTGGATGGGTTGAACGGATTCGGGTAGTTCTGCTGGAGAACAAACGTCGCCGGCACATTCCCTGTCGATCCTCCCGTTCCGGTCAGCGAGTTCACGAGGTCAATGTTCTGCGTCGAAGTGGCGGGCATGTTCCCGTTGTACTGCAATTGCAATACGGGGCTGAGTGATGATTCGTAGCCCGGCTTTTCAGCGCCGATGAGATATGATCCGGGCGCGAGTCCGACCAGCCGGTATGCGCCATTTGCCTCCGAAATACTCGCCCCGGCAACGTCGTTGGTGGCGGCGGGATACGCGTAAAGGATCGCGCCCGGAAGACCAACACCTCCGGATGACACGATCCCCTGCACTCTATCCATACCGCTGACCGTGTCCGGAAGCGCGAGAATATTGATGTTGTTGGTTGTATTGTCATTGACCGGGACCGGAAACGCGAGCGAGAAATGCGTGGTTCCCCCGGTCGTGTCGTAGAATGTCGGCAGGTAATCGCCTTCAGGAACGGCGAGCACAACATAGAATCCGTTCCGCAAGTCCCTCAGCGAATACATGCCCAGGGAGTCCGTGTCGGTATGACGAATGAATCCTGTGAAGTTGCCATGTTCTGTCAACCTCTGGAACCCCAGCACATGTGCAGCCAAAGGAAGCAGGGTGGTCCGGGAAGTCACCTGTCCGCTGATGACGCCGCTCGCCACATGGAGCGGACTGAGATTGAAGTTTATTCCCGATGTATCGCTGACCAGGTTCAGTCGATCTGCGTCAAGAGGATTTGATTTGTGGTCCCAGAATTGCGTGACGAACCCTTGCGCCCGCGCCGAAAGGATGTACCGACGGGACTGCAAGCGAGCCGAGTAGTTACCCATGCTGTCTGTGAACACGACCATCACGACGTGCTGATCCCGATCATCATCATCCAACCCTTCAAAGTTGAAACCGGAGCCGTCATGGTCGTCGTGTCGACGGGACCGGAAGATGGATACTTTCGCATGGACCAGCGGGTGGCCGCTCGTATCACTGACGTTTCCTGCCAGCAGAAACAGCATGGTTGAGTCACGCGGGGATAGCACGAAGTTCGTTGTTACAGTTGTGCTTTCCGGCACCACAACAGGAGTTGCGTCTTGAATTCTCCGAACTCCATCGAACCATTGTTCAGCATAGATGCTGTTCGACGGAGGCGACGCCCTCAAGAAGTATGTTCCGGGGTTGACACCTGCGATCGAATACTCGCCCATGGAGTCTGTGAACGCCCCAAAGAGAAAATGTGAACTCGAGATCTCAAACATTCGTACGTGCACGTCAGCGACTCCGAGACCTTGCTGATTCCGAACCGAGCCCGTGACTGTTGACGGACTTCCTGAAAGAACGCGCAGTGTATACTCCTGCTCGGCTTCACCTCCATCGTCGTTGGGAGAATCGTGATCGCCGCGTGCGCGAACCTCGACTCTGAACGAGCCAGTGTGCATTGGCATCCACCGGATCAATCCTGTTTGTGAGTCGATGGTCATGCTGTCGGGACCATCGTGAAGACTGTAGGTAATGATGATACCGGGAGGATCACTTACTGCGACCACCTGGTATTCATAGAGGTGTCCGACTTGGGCGGTCAACACCGGATGCGAAGTGATGGTGATGGTATTATCATCCGCTACCGCCAGACCGACCCCGAGCGGGACGAGAGCACCGAGCAGACACACGATACACAAACGTCGCATAATGGTACCTCCTTGTTGGTTGTGGAATGGATTGTTGAGAGTGGAAGAATCTGAAAATCGAACCGTCATGGGAATTCTCCGGTTGCCCCGCGGATCATGCGTCTCTTTTCCCGGCCACCTAGATTGCAAACGCTATACCAAACTCATGGATCAGAGAAACTGCTTTTCCAGTGCGCGAACGCAAATATGGATGCGGTATCAATGGGACATGAAGTGCGTGCGCCACATCAGAGACCGCGTTGGGCAGGATTTGCTGAGACATGCGCGCCCCACGAGTACATCCGTGATCAGCGGAGCGAGCGATGCAGCAATCTCTCTTTTCACTTCATTGTCAGTTGCTCAGATGCTTCGCCTCGAAGGAGGCCCGTAATGATGTGCAAGAGATTCTTCACAATTCTGCCGGCGGGAACCGCCGGTTTGTGGACGAAAAGAAAGCGATTGAAATCAAGGACGCAAGATCCTTGCCTATTGGACAATAATCGTTCCCGTCATTCCCATTGCGCGATGATACGTACAATGAAACGCAAACATCCCGGCAGTGTTGAATGTGGTTGATTTGCTGGCGCCGGGCAGTATATCGCCTGAATCCCAGCCTGCACTGTCGCTTGTGGAAGTATGGGTAACACCAGAGTCGTTCCTCCACGTTACAGTTGTTCCTCTCGGAATTGTTAAGCTGGCCGGAGAAAATGAGCTTGCACTCATGACCACAGTATTTGGCGGGGTAGTGGACGGTGCGAGATTTGTCCCAGAAGGATTTGACGAATCACTCTTGCACCCGAACATTCCCACAATCATAAAGCCGATCATCACCCCTGTCATTCCCATGTTACTTTTCATACTGGTGCTCCTCTTGTTGTTGAGTTGTCTTGACATATACTTGGCGTTCGTCGCAAATGAACCAATCGATGAAATCCTGTTTCCCCCGACCTCTCGTGCATGTATTACTTGACGAGCAGCATTCGCCGCGTCTCGGTCAGGTTTCCAGACTGCAGCCTGTAGAAATACGCACCTGTAGGGAGATTCGACGCGTCAAACTTTACATCGTCCCGCCCCGCCGCTTGTGTTCCATCGAGGAGCGTTGCCACCTCCTGTCCAATCACGTTGAAGACCTTCAGCGAAACCAGGCCTCCCGAAGCCACGCTAAACGTGATCGTCGTGGATGGGTTGAAGGGATTCGGATAATTCTGCTCAAGCTTGAACGTGACCGGTGCGCGTGATTGACCGTGCGATCCAACATCCGTCAGCCCGCCGCTCGTTGTCCGGAGGATGGTGCCACTATCACCAACCGCGATCCCCATGCGCGGGTCAACGAAGGAAACCGCGTTCAACGACTGCGGCGTGTTGCTTTGCTGGCCAATCCAATCCGTGCCACCGTTTGTCGTGTGTACGATTGTCCCGTTGAATCCGACGGCCGTCCCGGTATCGACGGATGCAAATGAGACTCCCATGAGTATGTTCGTCGTCGGGGCAGACTGCAGGGTCCAGACAAAACCCGATTGAGTGCTTTTCATAATGATACTGCCGGTCGGCTGATACGAACCAACCGCCCATCCGGTGGTGGCGGTAACGAACGATGTGCCGTAGAAAAACAGTTGCTGTGGTGGCCCCAACACGGTGAGTCCCCATCCCTGCCCGCCGTTGACAGACATTACGACCGCTCCCTGCCCGCCGACGCCAACTGCGGTTGCACCCTGGACAGAAACGCCAAAAAGAATACTCGCTGTTCCGGCTGCGCGCTGCGACCATGATACTCCTGCATCGGTGGAAACGAAAATTGTTCCCTCTTCACCCGTGATGACCGCAGAATTACTTCCCACCGAAACAGAATAGAGATTCCTCGTCGTAGGCCTGCTCTCCTGGGCCCAATCCAATCCTGCATCTGTTGTCCGCAATACTCGACCCGCAATTCCCACGGCGATGCCAACGTTTCCCGAGAACGATATGGCTCGCAGATCATCGCCCGCAGGGTTCTGGATATTCGACCATGCAATCCCTCCATCGGTGCTGCGGACAATGGTACCGCCATCACCAACAGCAGTCCACGTGGTCGCATCACTGAACGAAACGCCGCGCAGGTTGGATACGGTGTGTGATGTCTGCACCGACCAACCCAAATCAAAGCCGAAGCCTCTGCACGGAAAGGAAGAGGAGCGAAGCTATTATTGAAGCAATGGGCCATTTCATTGATTACCTCCTGGTTGCCTGCGGTATTTGAACCATCACTGTTGATGGGCCGTGACCTGATTCATGCAACTACCATACCAGAGACAATTCATGAGGAATTAACGTGGCAGGACGCATTTCGAGGGAGAGTGTGTAGCGAGAACCCCAGTGAGAGGTGGCCCAACCATGCAAACGGTGTCAGGTCTGCCACATGTGGAGGAACTCAACGAGGATCGAGATAAAACCGGAACGGCAATCCTGGTTGTCTTGCTTCTTAGGGTGCTATCTGGAATCGTCTACTTCGGGATAAGCTCAGCAGAAAGTAGGAGCAGTGGAATAGGGCAACGAGAACAAGCCCCATCCTCTCTCGGGTCGGTTCTCAATTCAAGTCGTGGTACTCCACTGGCTGACCTTTCGATGTAACACCGGTTCGGACGAGCCCCTTGGGAACATCCCTAGTTCAGCCCTATCGTCCTTTCAAGACTGGCATCGATGAATCTTGCACCAGTCAGGTTGGTATTCGTGAAGTCAGTGTTGTCGAGGTTGGTATTGGAGAAATTTACTCCGGCGAGATTCCTGTTTGTAAGGTCTGCTCCACTGAGATCCGGAGAAATAAACACCCTGTTGTGTCTCCAACTATTCCACACATGTACCCCTTGCGTCAGAATTTTGAGATGAGTGTAGTTTGCCATAGTGCCTCCATATGTAACAAGCAGCACACGAATCGGACCAATAGCAAGCCCTCCGGTCACCCTCCCCAATATATAAGAGCCTCAAACAACGGCTGCATGAGGGTCTCTTTTATTTATTGAAGATATGTGTCGGTGCCTGCGGCTGAATTTGTCCCCCTGCGTAACAGCACCCGTGATGATAAGTGCGAGGGACATGAAATAAGTTCGGGAAATGTGAACACTCACCGGCTCTTTCTTCGAAGGTCCTGAAGAATCTGTACTCTTTCAATTGTGGTTGCTTGAGTCAGGTCATACACATCGTCCGATCCAGAGACAGCCCCGACAATTCCCCCAATAGTGAATCCGGCAAGCCCGCCTAGAATCGCACTTCCGAATGCCGTGACGCCCAAGCCGGGGTCAAAAGCAAAAGAGCCGGTAGGTTTTTGATAACTAGCCAAACCTGCGATCGCCCCGACTGTGGCTCCGGTGAGTGTTCCGTATCCTGCGCTACTCCAGAAGTGTGGCTCATTATGCCTGACCAGGATCTTTACGGAGTCAACGGGTATTGTTACCACCGAGCTGCCACGAACAAAATTGACATTGCCACCTTCGATCGTACCGATTTCGTATGAGGCCAGTGTATCCATTGAAGACATGATCACAGTCCACCCCACGCTCTGGGCAAAGCAGGCCGTCGCAGACACGAAGAACGCCACTACTGCGATCAATGCAATAGCCATACCCTTCATATCGGTTCACCTCCCTTCTAAGAGTGATACGACGCCAAGGCAATTTCGTTAAACGAGAGGGTTCCCCGCGTCAAATAGTACGGCACAAGCTTCAGGTTCGCACTTACCCGCGGCTATCCATCTGCACATTTACTTCTTTTGACTGTCGCGAGATTCTTTTGGCTCAGATTCTTCAAATGGAGGTGTCTAAGTCGGCCATTGCTTTGGAGGGCTTTTCTCGGCAGAGCATTGGCAAGAACAAATCCGGCAGGCACCCTGGAGGTAGGAACAGGTAGGACAACGAAAAACTTAACGATCCTTCAGGCTAATATCAAACAAGTGTGTTAGGTAACAAACTGATGGGCATATTGCCGAGTTGCTACTGGTGCATTCGGTCACCATGGGAACATCACATGAGGATCTAGAAGATCCAGCGATCACTAATCGCATCCGGGGTCTACGTCGCAGCACCTCCACCGGTAGGATCTGCCTGTAACAGTACCTTCGTATGAGACCCATTGAAACACAAATCCCCCGTAGCTTTGCACGACAGGGAAAAATCAGATGAACAGAGGATGGCGCTTCCGGCTACAATCCGCTGCCAACCCGATCGTGTTTGCTGATGACTACGTCCGAACGGTGAGAAGCATTCGAGTAAGACTCAATGTCTCTCAGACGAACTCGGAGCTTCTTTCGTTCCCGCTTCATGGCATCTCTTAACGGGGGAGCCGATCGGCGTGGGAAAAGCAACAACGAGATAATATCACCTATCGCAGCAACCAGAAATCCCAGGAACACAAGCAGAATGAGTGCTTGCATTTGTCCTCCTCCTCCTTCCTCTCAGAACCGGATGCATTAGTCCGAAATATTGCCGCTATTGTCAATAATCCGAAGGATTCAAAAAATGATTAATCCTTTAGAGTGAGGTGTAGAAATCAAAAAAAACCGTGAAGCTTGCACCCCAAGGGATGAGTTTGTCAGTTTGACACTTCGACCAATGCATGGCAAAGTTCGATTCCCTGACACAACTGGAACCTTGTCACTTTGACAACTTCTGTAGGTTCTGGCAAACTGGAAATGGCAAAGCCCCAACAGATGCTTGGTCAGGGCTTGGTGGTGGATCTTTTGCTTCAACAGTAACAACTTCTTCGTTGGATTATTGCATGGTAAATCCCGCCGGGATTTGGAATTTGTCCTTCGGCACCAAGGCATTGGCTTCGAGTTTAACGGCTTTGATCTCAGTGGTTACTCCCGAACTACTGGATTTCATGTACACCATTACATGATGCCAGCCGGCATAGATGTCCGGGGTGCTCCCCTTTGCGACCTGAATCACTTCACAGGTTTGACCGGCAATGGTCATGGGCGCCAGTTTTTTCACCAGACCAGACTCGATATCCTTCTTCGTTCCCATGTCATTGATCTCTACCCGCATGCCAATGCCACGAGCTGACGATCCCTGGTTCTGTGCCTTCTTGGACGCAAGCAGGAGGGCGATCTTGTTCTTTCCGTCAGAGAACAATACGCTCTTGAGCTTGCCATTCGAATACGTTTCCTGGCACTCTTTGATGCCGTAATCATCGAAATAAACCATCTTGGTCATTTTGATCTGGGTTCCCCCGATGGTGCTCACTGATTCCAGCGTTACGATGCCGGATTTTATATCGTATTTTTTTACCTGTGTCTGTGCAACAGTGACAACTACAAACGCCAGTGTAGCGAATGATAAGACCATATTTCTGGTCATGGTTTATTGTCTCCTTAGAAGATTTTAGTTTTGCAGTCTCACAAACAAATGAACCACACACACATCGCTGCATGGGGTTTGACTGTACCGTCACTTTTAGTTAGTATCAAATGATACCAAGGTTCACTGTAATGACAGGATCTGCACCTACTTCTGCCTTGCCTATATGCGAGATCTGTGTACAGGACAACTCTCTTGCTCTCGTAACAGTTACTTCAGCAGAAGCAGCTTTTTGCTCGCAACAAAATCGCCAGCCTGGATGCGATAAAAATATACGCCCGATGCAAGTCCATCACCACGGAACACAACGTCATGATATCCTGCCTGTTGCTGTTCGTTCACAAGTTGAGCTACGTGCTGGCCGAGTGTGTTGTAAACAACCACTGACACTTGTGATGTATTTGGCAGACCGTAGCGAATTGTTGTGCTTGGATTAAACGGGTTGGGGTAGTTCTGGTGCAACGTGAACGTCTGAGGTATGAGTGGCATCCTCGGCTCATCCACGGAGACAACAAGGCCGTACATTGCGATCGCATCAACACGTTCAGCCCAAGTCTCGCCGATCATCTGTGAGCCAGTCGAATCCATCCTGATGAGGTATGTGCCGCCATCTCCCAGAAGTCCGTACAGCGTGTCGCCCGGGGTAAACGCAATGGACGGCACAATCGCAGGCCAACCTGCTTTGAAAGCAAAAGTCGCTGTGCCGGTGCTGCGGTCAACAATAAAGAGACTGTCATTGTCAGATGGTTCCCGGACTGAGGCCCACAGCTTTCCTGTGCGGGGACTGAACGACAAACCTGAATAGGCTCTCCCCGATGAAGGGCCAATAGCAATGGCAGTATCCCTTGCCAGATCAATACGGTACAGATTCCCGGATGTCGTCGCCCCATAGAGTGTGTCTCCCGGCGAAAACGCAATGGCTCGCATACCGGCAACAGGTATGAAGCGATCAACCACTCCGTGGCCCCTTTCGGAGTAGATCCGGTACAAAAATGATGTGGGGTCCCCGGACGATATCCCATAGAGTTCTCTCGTGGTTGGTCTGACAGCAAGACCCTGAATCTGAGCCTGTCCTATTTGTCCAATGCTTGTTGCCGCGCCACTATCCGTGCTGACTGTGTAGAGATACGTGGAGGCACCATACAACACACCACTCAAGGCTGGTGTTACCTGCACCGACGGAGACACATGCATCAAGAGTGTATCAGTCCACGCCGGATACATGTTTGGGTACACGGTCACCTGAATTGCATGATCTGTCTCACCGGGGGTGGATGGGTTAATGCTTAACCCAAACGCGTAGCCGGTCCATTGCGCACTTCCAGGGAGCAGGGCGGCGATGGAGTTGCTGAAGCTATTGCAGGTGATGAACGCGTCAAGCGGCACGACGTTCAACACGATATTCTCAAGCGTGTCCAGGAGACCTTGATTCCTAATGAGTAACCTCATCGAGAGAGCCTCTCCGGGGCGGGGCACCGTGTCGGAACCCCCGAATCCGCGACCGACCACTTCTACTGGTCCCGAAGAGAAGTAGTGCACTGCCTGGGTGAGCTTGTACGGGATGCCGTTGGTCAGATCGTAGGTCGTGAGTGAAACTGAGTACTGACCTTCCGTGGCTGGAGGTGCGATTCGTGCTCCATATACCCCATCTCCTGCCAGACTGTCGCCGTGCAGTCCATCGTCAAACATCCCCAGCGAATCAATCAATACTCCAAGCTCGTTCTTGACGAAAGCGGTGAGGCGCGTGTTGTGTCCGTCCGGGTTGTTCAAACGAGCTGTGACAGTGTTCGAGTCGAGCCCCGGCCTCGCGTATGTTGACATGACTCTCACACGATTGGCATACGCCGCGTGCTCTATCCATGCCCGCGCCCGCCCGACCACATTGTCGTACCCGTTCGCCACGTCACCCGGTGTTAGCCAGACCTCCTCGTCGAGCGGATACTCCTGCCCCCATCGCGGGACATTAGGAGCAAAGTGGTCCACCATTGTGAGGTTCGGGCATAGCATAGAATATCCCGTTCGCGATGGTTGAGAAATACCCGAGTAGCCACTATATACCGCCGCAGGTGAGCGTCCGAACGTCCGTACATTGGAGATGTACGAGAGTTGCCATGAGGAAATGTCGCCGTAGCTCACACAGAGAGGACCAAGGAGCACTGCAATCGGTCGGTCGTAATATGTACCAATATCGACCGGTATTTCTCCGTTCCACCAGTATGGGTTGAAAGGGCAAAGGGAAAAGAGATCGCCGGGCGAGCAGCGCCTTCTCGCGTCCATTGTCGATGTTTCGTGGTTCATCAGACGGCTGATGCCATTATTCAACCCGTAGGAACCACCCCAATCAACCCGAAGGTCTATGATCAGGCCGTCCGTCCCCATAAGAGCCTGCACCGCCGCGTCGAACTCTGGACTAACGCCTGCATAGATGTGGTGGTACACGTAGATGTACCCGATGTTCGTCCCTTGGATGATTCCGTAGGTGACCGCTCCTGCGCCCTCATTAAAAACTGGCATTGGAACTCCGGAAACAGGCAGTTGCTCGTTGTTGATATAGTTGCCTGGTGCACTCAGGGTGACCATTGAGTCAAGTGGTAGATGTACTGTCTGGCCAGTTGAGTGCTTGACAACGTCGATGGTGTCGAACAGGTGCCAGCTTTCTCCAGCTGCCGAGAGAAACGTGCGGGCGTACGCGCTTGGTGCCGCCCCGATCCACAAGGTGTTGGGCACTTCACCTTCAAAGAGCTCTCGGACGAGTTGACGCCATGGGATGCCTTGGTATCCCAGGATTCTATCTCCCGGAACAAGCCCGAGCGGATGATTCGGCACCACCTTATAGACGAGGAGTGAACTATCAGCAAGCGGTGTGAGACCTGCGCCAAAGTGATTGATCACACCTCCTCCATCGGCGAGTATTGGTGTTCCGGGATTGAGTGGGGTCGTGAGCATCACGTTATCATATGCATGAGCGTGTCCATCCCTCATCCCAAAAGCCAGATCGTTTAAGATTCTGGAAAACTCACCACGGCTTGTGGAATCAGTAATCCGAGATCGCAGGACAGACGCCAATGAGTCCCAGTTGATGAGGTTCCACACGAAGGTGGAGTTGTATGCGCGGGCATAGTTCTGGTAGAGATCGAATGTGGCGAGTTTCCCCGCAAGCGATTCCCCTGGACCCCAGAACTGCCGGATGATGGATTGCCACTCCGCTTTCCGATCGTAGAACGAGGGATGTGTTGAGAGAGCCGAAAGTCTGGGGACGTGGGAAGTAGGCATGGGTCTCAACGGCCAGACATCCGGACGGGAGATATCTTGTCCCGGACCAGACTGGCTCAGACCCTTACTGATACTCAGGGCCACGATGGCGACAAGCACCGAGAGGATGAGCGCATTGTTCTTCATTGTGTGTCCTCCTGTGAAGAGGGTGAAGTGGACGAATGAGAGGTGGAAGTTGTTCGTATAACTCATCTCTCAGGCGTAGCTGAATCAATACCCGATCTTGAAAACAAGAATGGCGTCACCCCGATGTGAAGGCATCGAGAAGTAACGCCACGTGTGTGAAAGGACTGAGACTATCAGGAGTGAACAAGGGTGAGAGGTGGAGGTTTCGTCAAAGCGGAAGGACAAAAAAGGCGAGCCCTCAAATCAGAACCGGCGAACCCAAGTTCACAATTCCTACTGAGTAGATTGATTGATGCAAAAGTAATCATGCCAACACCCAAACACAATACCCTGCAAGAAACTCAATCCAGCACATCACTATTCTCAAGGACTAATTTGTCCGATAATACTGCCGCACCAAATACTCCATCGCCCTTTCCATCGCCGCCTCCCCCAAATGAAAAGCTCCAACCGATGTCCAGGCAGGGCTTGATGGTGGTTCGACTACTTACTTCAGCATCAACAACTTTTTCACGCTCGTAAAGCTGCCTGCATCGAGTCGGTAGTCCGACAAAGAGCGTCGGGATTACCGAAGCAAAACAAGTTTCCGAGTTTGAACGAAGTTAGTTGTTGATAGTCGGTAAAAGTACACGCCGCTTGCTAATCCGTCTCCACGAAATACGGCTTCGTGATAGCCCGCTTGCTGTTGCTCATTCACAAGCTGAGCTGCTTGCTGGCCGAGTGTGTTGAAGACAGTGAGTGTGACGAATGATGAATGTAGCAGGTCATAGCGAATCGTCGTGCTTGGGTTGAACGGGTTGGGATAATTTTGTTTCAAGACATAGTTCTCCGGTCGGTCAGCGGACTCTCCCACAAGACCGGTCTGGAGTACGGCAGCTTTCACTGCCCTGAGCAAGGAATCATGGACCGTTGTGGAAGTTCTCCACCCCGCATTGAGCTCCCAGATGATAAGCCCTCCTATCCCTCTATTTCGAAGGTACTGTACTTTGTTCTCGCACGATGTCTGGTTATCGTAAGAGATGAACTTGTCGCCCGCAGAGCCGATGCTGTCAATGCTCAGATATGGCACTTGGGCGACTGAGTCCCACCGATAACGAGTTTGTTGGTAATATGTGTCCATGAGCGTGTAGTAGGGTATGTATTCTTGGGACGGAGGTGTAGTCCAGGCCTGTCTCGGCGCTGTCACCCCACCGGTTGGTGTGCCGGTTCCTCCACTCCATACTGCTCCATTAAAGTCGATGCCAATACCGAGCTTGGAAGCGGGTACACCTGCAGCCAGGAAGGTGTCTACTTCTCCTTCAATTGACGGGACGAGTCTGCCGTCATGAAACCTGTAGCCTCCATCATGGATCGGGGAATTAAACCATGTGACCCAACCGGGATACGGACCTGAGAGATCATAGGTCATGACGTTGATCTGATCGATCATCGATTGCAGTCGACCGAACACTGATGGAAAGACAATCGCAGCCGTCGAAAGAATCCACGCAGGGTTCGTGGCCTGCATCGCACTCTTCAGCTGCGTGACAAACAGCGCATACCTTGCCGTGTCAGATGCGACGAGGTTCTCCCAGTCAATATCGACGCCGTCGTAATGGCGGGCCGAAACGAGTGAAACAAGGTTGTTGATAAACGTCGGTCGAATCGAATCGGTGGTGGCGAGGAGGAATGCTGCAGCGCTGTTTGCCCCTCCCACGCAGATAAGAACTCTTTTGTTGGCTGCATGAGCCATGGTCGTCAAGGTGTCCGCATTCGCGGCGGTGACGTTCCTTGTTACATCATCCAGTGTTCCATTACTTCTGGGTAGCAGTGCAAAGTGAATGATGTGGGTTATTGCAGTGAAATCGATGTCCTCCACGTGAAGGTGGGTATTCTGCAATTGGCCTCTGTAGTAGGCACTAACCCAGACGTTTTGCTGTGCAAGTATAGTCTGACCAACAAGACAAAGAACCATGAGCGTCAGTTTCCACATCGTAGATCTCCTCTCTTGATTCCGGAACAGTTGTTGTCAACGCCGAAACGCGGACGGAATAAACCAGGGATCTGCTGACAAATTCTCTTTGTACCTTCTCGGTTACAACACTAAGCATTTGGATAGCACAATTTGTCACAACAATTCAATGACAGAGGCGCGTTCATCCGACGGACGGCCTGCAACTCCACCCCCTGTGCGAGCGTTGCAGATTTCACATATCTCTTTATTGCGCATGTTTTCTATTCCACAACGCTGGCATTTCGGAACATCTTTGCCAAACTTCAGCAGTCGGTACACTGCAAGAACCCCGAATGAAAGGGATGTGCAAGTGATGAATAGCATACGTTCTTACCTATGAGGCAAGTTCCACTATAGTTACTCGGATTTGCAGCCAACCATTGACCGATGTACAGATAGTTGGGAGGCTCGTCGTTGACGAGGACACCCTCAGCTTTGACCACCCCTACGCGCGCTCTACCCTCTTCAATACAATAAGTCCCCCCTTTGTAACCTCCTTGATGTGGGGCAGGACGGCGCGCACTTTATCATCATCATCAATGAACACAATCATAATGGGCTCCTCGTCAGTACCGCCAATTATGCCCGGATGATTGAAGTGGTGCTTATTGCCATAACCGCTCATAGCTTCAAACACAGAAGCCCCCATGACTTGATGGTGCATGAGGTAGCGGACAATATATTCATACGTCCGGTTGCCTTCATGCACGTCATCCGCATCGAGAAAGACAGAAACCTCAAGCACTGGAATCCTCCTATTGTGTTTGCTGTTCGTTAAAAATGAGGAAGAGAGATGGCAATGAAAGCAGCGTCAGTACCAAAGCAGAGCAGAGCCCCCCTACAATCACGGTTGCCAGCGGGCGTTGAACGTCAGAGCCTATGCCGGTTGCAACTGCCGCAGGAATCAGACCCAACAACGCAAGCAGCATCGTCATCAGGTTAGGACGTAATTGTATCACCGCCGCTCGTCGAACAGCGTCCCTGACGTTGAGGCCGTCATCTTCGATCAACTTGTTTGTGCGCGAGACAAACAGCACGCCCGAGATGATCGAAACACCAAAAAGCGAAATGAATCCCACTCCTGCCGAGACATTGAAACTGTAGCCGCGAAGCCACAACGCTGCTATCCCGCCAATAAGGGCAAATGGAATACAAGACATCGCGACAACGACAAGCCGCACGTTTTTGTATAGCGCGAACAGAATCAGGAAGATAATGCCGATGGTCAGTGGTATCACGATTGCAAGTCGGTGAGATGCACGGGAGAGATTCTCAAACTGCCCGCCCCACGCGATTGAATATCCCCTGGGCAATGAGATGCGCGCCGCTATCTTCTTCTGAGCTTCGGCAACAAAACTTCCCTGATCGCGTCCACGAATATTTGTTCTGACAGAGATCTGTCGTTCTCCATCCTGTCTTTGAATAATCGTTGCACCGTCCACCAGCCTGACGTTGGCAAGCTGCGACATTGGAATTCGCCCCCCTGTGGGAGAGGCAACAATCAAGTTCTTGACCGCATCAATTGACGAGCGGTATTCTGGCGAGTATCGAACAACAATGTCGAAACGTCGGTCGCCATCGTAGAGCTTTCCGACAACTCTGCCTCCAATTGCCGCTTCAATCATCTTCTGGATATCGCTGACATTGATGCCGAATCGTGCAGCGGCCGTTCGATCAATATCGACCGAGAGCTGCGCCTGATCCCCCTCCTGTTCGATACCGAATTCTGATGCACCCTTGATTGTCCTGATGATCTCCAGAACCGAATCGGCTTTCTGTCGCATAAGTCTGAGGTCATTGCCATTGATGAGGATTGCCAGATCCGCGACGCTCCCCGTAACAGCCTCAGTGACATTGTCGAGGATCGGCTGAGAGAACGAAAAGAGGGCTCCTGGAATGGCCTGGTCCAACTCTCGTTTGATTTGACTGACGAGCTCATCTCTTGAGATGTCCTTTGTCCACGTCGAATAGTCTTTCAACCCCACGAGAATCTCCAGCCGATTCGGCCCGTAAGGATCTGTGCCATCATCATTGCGCCCGAGTTGTGTGATAACAACGTTGACAGGCTTATGCTGACTGATGGTCTTGCGGATGAGGGGACAATATCTGTTTGCCTCTTCCAGGGAGATGCCAACGGGAAGAAAGCATCTGATATTCAACGCACCCTCATCGAGCTCGGGGAGGAACTCGGTGCCCACCTTCCACAGTCCAAGCACCGTTACGATCAGAACAATGCACCCCGCAACGATAACGGTTCTCCAGGGTCGGATGCTCAGAAAGTCAATTGCCCGTTCATAACTCTTCTGTATCCAAGCATATGCCGGATTGTGCCACTCGATGGTACCGGGATTCTCGGATGTGAAGTACGTTCGATAGATCATAGTCATTAGTACAGGGATAACCGTAAGAGCGAGGATCATTGACCCCAGAACCGCATATGCAAGAGTGAACGCCATGGGTGCGAAGAGTTTTCCTTCGACGCGCTGGAAGGTAAAGATCGGCAGATATGCAAGCATGATGATCGCGATGGAGAAGAAGATCTCACGACCGACATCTTGCGCAGCGCTCAGCGTGAAGCGTACTATTCCCTCCGTTCGTTCAGCCGGCGTTGCGTCTCTGTATCTGCGCATGATATTCTCGACCATGACCACCCCGCCGTCGACGATGATCCCAAAGTCGATCGCTCCGAGGGAAAGAAGATTCGCGGGGATGCCGGTCAGTTGCATCATGCCAAATGCAAAGAGCATCGACACCGGGATTGTGGTTGCGACAACAAGAGCAGATCGTATGCTGCCCATGAAGAAGATCAATACGATGATGACAATGGAGATTCCCTCAAACAAAGTGTGAGACACTGTTTCAATCGTGTAGCTGACGAGCTCACTCCGGTCGTAGGTGACGCGTAGGCGGACCCCGTCCGGCAAATCATTCTCATTGATATCTTGAACCCGACGCTTAAGCAATTCGACTATTTCTGATGGATTCTCGCCACGCCGCATTGCCAGGAGACCCTGAATACCCGAATTGACGTCGACCGTTGCAGCACCTTCTTGTTGGAGTGTGTAGCCCAGCACCCCGGCGGGAGGAAGAGGTGATTCCTCAACGGTCGCAACATTTCGCACGAACACCGGGACTCCTGCCGGAGACGTCACAACAATGTTTTCGATGTCTTCTTTCGCCCTTATTGCGCCGATGCCCCTGACGACAAACCCCTGCCCGCCGCGCCGTATAACACCGCCGCCGGTGTTAAGATTGTTCATATTTATCGCATCAATCACATTTTGCAGCGTCAGGTTATATCGCAACAGCTTGTCGGGCGTGGTAATGACATGAAACTGCTTTACAAGCCCGCCAAAGTTGACCACGTCTGCAATACCCGGAACCTGCAACAGCTTTGGGACGATAACCCAATCCTGCAAGGTCCGAAGATCCATAGGCGTGTAATCTTCCGGAGCCTCAATAACGTATCGATAGATTTCGCCCACTGGCCCTACAAGTGGCGCCAGAGATGGACTCACACCATCAGGCAACGCCGCATCGTTGAGTTTTTCCAGCACTCGCTGCCGGGCAAAATAGTCATCAACTCCATCTTCAAACGTCAATTGAATAACCGATAACCCGAAAATCGTCTTGGAACGCCGGGTGAGCACGCGTGGCACAGCGTTTAGTGCTCGCTCGATCGGGAGCGTTACTTGCTGTTCAACCTCTTCCGCTGCGCGTCCGGGGAATACCGTAATGACTGTGACCTGTGTGTCACCGACATCAGGATATGCTTCTTTCTTGATCTCAACCCATGACCATACTCCCGCTGCAACCACACACACCATGCAGGTCAGAGTTGCCAGTCTTTTACTGAGAGCAAACGACAACAATCGACGTATCATACGAGGTCCAAGATCCTTGTTCTGGTGATCAGAATTCGAACACGTAACCACATTGGTACACACCGTCCGGGCTCGGATAGTCCCCTTTGCCAAACGCCAGGCCAGCTTGAAAGACGAATCCCGAAAGGTAGATATCGTAGGTCAGGCCGAGAAAGTTCTGCGCCTTTGACACCCTGACCCCTTCAGTGGCCACCGGATTCGCGCCTAGTCGACCACCAATGATTGACACACCTTGAGCAAATGATGAACTGCGATTAAAGTGGATCGCCAGGTTTCCCTGAATGCCGTACCACCCTTTCGTCCATCCGCCCCCCGAGGCACGAAGGGCACATGGTCCAAAATCATAGCCGGCGATAAGCATAATGCCGCTTGGCGTTCCCATACCAGCACCAACCATGAAGAATCCACGCTCATCCGATCGTGCCTTGACTCCTTCGGTCTGCGCCGAAACCGTCACAGAACCGATCAACATTACAGTGAAAACAACCCACCGGCTCATAGTACTCCTTGTGCCATTATTTAGTAGCCGAAGCTCAAACCCTTGAGCAGCATAGTACCGCGTGTCACGACCCTCTCACCATCTTCGAGCCCGTTCTGCAGTATAATGTGGTCTGCATTTGAATATTGGATGACAATTTCGCGACGGTGAAACTCCCCCGGCTGTACCTCAACAAAGACATAATCCTTTCCTTCAACGGTTGCGATTGCAGATGGTGGAAGCACATACACGTCACCAACAGGATCGCCGAAATCAACTCGCGCAAACATCCCGGGGAGCAGTTTCCCCCGCGGATTCGCGGTAGTGACACGCACTTTGACGGTCCGCGTAACCGGATCGACAACCTCACCGATTGCCTCCGCTTTCCCAATCACTTTCTTGTCGGGGGCGGACGAGAAGTAGATATCAACATCTTCACCTTTGTCGACGTCGCGAAGCTGTGATTCCGTGACGTCTGAAATCAACCATACGGTTCCAGGCCTTGCCCGCTCCAGTTCAGTTGGGTTGAATCCCACTGCCCGGAGCTTTCCCTCGAATTCCGCCAAGTTTGAGCGGGCGTTGGCTGCCTCCGTTTCCGCATCCGTCACATCTCTTGCCGTCGCTGCACGATTCTCGAACATGTCCTGCGTGCGCGCCAGGTTCTTGGTTGCCCGGTCCGCATTCGTCCTGCCCTGCCTGTATTGAGAATACAGCGATGTAACTTCGGGTGACTCAAAAAGGATGATTCGCCCATCTATTACCGCGGTTGCCGGGGAAATGCTTGCCACCACGCGTGCGGGCGCAATTACTGAAACCAATGCGTTGGTTTTCTTCACAACAACGCTTGTCAATTCCTGGAGACCGGGACTGCCTGCCCGAAACGCGATAGTTCTCCCTTCATCCGAGACCCGTGCCCGCTGATTGGCCGGTGGAACCACCTCTCCACTGCCGCCTGCATCCGTGCATCCGATCCAGAACCGGCAGAAAACGATGACAACCGCAAACAACGATGATACTGGTAAATTTGTTCTTTTATTCATGATGGCCATTCCAATCCGTTATGATCCTCGGCTAAAAAGATTGCTCCCCGTGGCAAAGTTCAGTGTCTCAAAGGCATCCAGGCGATCATTCTCCAGTTGATTCATCTGGACCACGCTCGTCCGGTAGGATTCATAGAAATCTGTAAACTGAATGACTCCTATGTTGCGGTTCTCATACGTCCTCGTCATTCCTTCAACAAGCTCCTGGTACTGAACCGCGAATTTCGTATCGAGAGTCTTGTACAGCCGATCAATCGTGACCGACTTCCCATATGCCGCTGCAACGTCCTTTTCGATGACACTGATTGTGTTTTCCAACAATGCCTTGTCTTGCTGCAACGTCAATTCTGATTGTTCGATATTGCCCTGATTTCTGTTGAACAGCGGTAGATCGACGGCAACCGAAATTGCGTAGTAGTTCGGGATGTAGCTTCCTGCCCGGGACCATCTGCCTCCAACAGTAACGTCAGGCATGGCCATCGCTCGCTGAAGAGAGAGGTTCGTTTCTGCCAATTGAACATTTGAGAGCGCCACCTGAAGATCGGGTCGATTGGCCTTCGCAATAGTAAATGCATGCTCGAGTGATAAGGTGTCGATCGACACTCTGTCAAACATCCCCCGATCAAGTTGTGGAACATAGTACACGGACGTGCTATCACGAAGAAGAACATGCAAATCCCATTGAATTTCCGCCGCCCTGTTCAATAAACCCAATCGCTCATTCTCAAGAGTCAGCAAGAGTGCTTTTACGCGGAGGACCTCGGAGAGGAGGATGGAGCGCTTCAGAAGTATGCTCTCCGCGGACACAACAGTCCGTCGGAGTGCAGCAACGCTCTGATCGTAGAACTTGAGCGACTGTTGCAGAAAATACAGATCGTAGACATCGGTACGGAGTTCAAATCTGAGTGATCGGAGGAGATCATAAAATGATTGCTCAGCGATCTCACTGTTGATCTCTGCAAGATGGATTTGCTTGCCGCGCTTCCCCGCCAGCATAATCAGCTGCTGAATGGCAAACTCGGTATTCCCGTCCTTCGTGAAATCAAAGTATCGTTGCGTTGCAGGATTGTAGACGTTCTGCTCGATGGAGATGTTCGGATTGCTCCAGAGGCGCGCCTGTTGGGCTGCTGCTTTTGTTGCGGCGATATTAAATCGTGATGCAAGTAGAAGCAGATTGCTGTCGAGAAACCGCCCCTCCGCCTGATCGAGAGTGAGCGCAACGGTATCAGACATCGAAAGAGAGTACTGAGCCACAGCGAACCACGGTGTAAGCAGAAAGATGATACAACCGACGACTAATAACACTCTTTGTCGTTGGACTCGCACTACTATATCCCGGACCAAATTGGATGGTAACCGATGGGAAACATCAATTCGACTGTCAGATAAGATGAATACATTCATGGAAGTATGTTGGGGTAAAATGAAATCGATAAACAAACACTGATGCCGCTGTCAATGAAAGGGCTAAACGGAACGTTTGCGTCCTCCAGGCGGACGAGATTATAGAACCGCCAGAGGGAATATTGAACCTCGGCAGCGAGAGCAAAGTATTTGGATAGATCGCGTTGAATCCCACCTGCAATATGGGGCCCACCGCCATTGTATCCGCTCTGGCCAAGTAACGTTATGAGTTCAAATCCCCCCGCCACAAATGGACGCCACTCGCTGCCATCAACGAGAAAGAAGGTCGCCCTCAGCCCACCCCCTCCAAGAGGTAGCAAACCAGTCACCGGTCGCGTCACATCCCTTTGGACCATTTCTGAACCGGTGTAGACTCTTAGCTCAAGTGCAAGCTGAGAAGTGAAATTGTATCCCGCACCCATGAATACAATATAGCCCGCCTGGAACGAAGGCCCTGACGCAGAAACGTGCGGACCCAGACCAGCTTCAAATACCAGGCCCCTATGAGAAGACACCGGGAAGCCCTCGACATTCGATCGTGAGCGAGCTTGAACAGAGCAGAAAGCAACAAGTAGAACCAATCCGACCGGTTTCATCAGTAGAACACCCCCACTTCGAAACGGTTACCTTTGATGGCTATGCCAGGTGCCGGAAGATGGAGATAATCCAGGGATGTGAAGAGTGCCCTGAGAAAATCACTATCCGTGGTGATCTTCGACAGATTGAAATCAACAGTCAGATAGAAGGACTTTTCTCCACCACCAAGACCATCCAAATTTCGCACTGCCGCACCAAACGAAACGCCAAGCCACGAGGGCACAATGCTCCTCAGACTTTCGCTCAACAAGAAATGAGGGTCCACCCCTACCCAGAAAGTCTGCCCCTGGTAATCGTCAAGAAACGTTCTTGATCTACCTCTCCTCAGGTCGTCAAGGTACGTCCGGCTCGGGAAATAGCTGAACTTCAGATTGAAATTCTCCATCCTTGGAACGGCTTGCTGTACAAGGGGGATCGCTGCGCCGAGAATGTCAGCGAATGCATCGCCGGGACTGAAGCCGTACTCCTGATGATATCCATCTTCGACTTCAACGTAGAATTGGAAGGCCAACCCGAATGCCGATCCATAGAATGTACTCGCAGGATCGTTCAGCCCGATCCAGGATACAATACGTGCGAAGAGTTTCGACTCGACATACGCACCATATGCATGTCCGAACTTGTCAATATTGAGCGCGTATCTCCAATCATTCTCAAAGCGAAATGGTGCTCGCGGCCCCTGCCACCATGCACGCTGTTGATAGAGATGGATCCCGATAAGTGTGGCGGCTGCCGCCGTCGTGGCTATCGCAAGACGGCCAGCACGTATTTGTGAAGAGTCGACTTGTGCACTCATTGAACTCTGGGCCATAAGGAGAGGCGGCCAATCAACTACCAGTAGGGTCAACAAAATCAGATTTACTTTGAACCGTGCCATGATTCCGTACGTTCATGTGGAAACGGATGGTCACGCGGACTACTTCATGTTGCCTAACTCGGGCAATGGACGTGACAACTTTCCCGGGATGAAGACGACGTAGCTTGCCCGACTCTCCATAAGAATCGATCAAGCGACAACTCGGAAGGGAAAAACAGCGGAAGCTAAATCAGCAGAACGCGGAACTTCAGGTAGAGTAACTCGGTGAGTGATACGAGATGAATAGGTGCCAATCTGCTCTGCGGCGCTGTCAGGCAGACTTCTTTAGAGGTGGTTTTCTCTGCTTCCAGTGACGGACTATCCTGATCAAGGATGATAATAGCAGCGTTGTAACGTGGGGTGCTTAGCCGGTGAATGGAGAAGTCAAGTGGAAGCGCACCGGTACGCAAGTGGATTGCAGCATCGCCATCTGCAGAATAACTCGATGACTGCGCTATCGCTTCCTCATCGGAGTGAAGTACTACGGACCTTGAGAACAGGTCGTCGAGGTTCGCTGCATCTGCAAAAACAACTGCAACGAATAACCAGACTGCGGTGCGAAACAGTACTGAAGTCTTGTCTAGAAGAACGGTCATAAGCGTAATCGACGGCACAATATAGTAGAGTGGTTGCTCAAAGTCAAACAGAGATTCTTGTCGGTACTGTCCGCATTAGGACAGTACCTTCTTGTTGATTAATTTTGCATCCCGTTTCGCTGGTATTGTCACGGGAAGGAACAAATCATTAGGACTGGCATGCCAAAGCATCCTCGCCACACGGAAAAATTGATGTTTGATCAGGGCCTAGATTGTGGTTCGATCACCTACTTCAATAACAGCGACTTCTTCCAGCCCGTAAAACTCCCTGCATCGAGACGGTAGAAATACACGCCACTCGCCAATCCGTCTCCCCGGAACACAGTCTCATGATACCCAGCCTGCTGTTGCTCATTCACAAGTTGAGCAACTTGCTGGCCGAGTGCATTATAGACACTAAGAGCCACAAACGATGTGTGTGGTAAGCTATAGCGAATCGTTGTGCTTGGGTTGAACGGGTTGGGGTAATTCTGGTCAAGGTCAAACGACAACGGCACCGAGTGGTCAATATTGGATGAAGTAACGATTTCATCCGCAGGCCTCCACCATACACCGGTCGCATAGGTCCCGAGCAGCATATTCGCCCCGCTGAAGTCGACGGCGAACAGTGCGCTCGTTGACCCTGCAGGCGGGAGTCCATCACTCACGAGCACCCATTGGTTTCCATGGTCCGTCGATCGATATGCAAATCCGTCAGCAGTACCTGCAAAGAGGTTGTTGCCACTGACAGCCAACGTGAGAATGTTTGTGCTCGACATGCCGTTCGTGGCAAGATGCCACGAGCCACCGTGATCGCTCGATCGGTACACACCATCGTTCACGGCGGCAAACAGATCCCCATCGAGGGCAAGTATCTTTTGCGTTGATGAATGACTGGTAAGTCCGTTCCCCGAGGGGATCCAGGTCACTCCGTCATCAGTCGATCGGAAGATGAATCCGGTGGTGAGGGTTGCAGCAAACACAGTAGAGTCAATAAATGAGAATGAGGCGACATCGGGATCTTGAAGACTTGAACCGACCGGAGCCCATGAGTCACCATTGTCTGTTGAACGGTAGACTCCATGTGAAAATGTCGCGGCCAGAACTGTACTTCCCCTCGCCTCGGTCGTCAGGATGTAGCTGTCTCGTGAAGTTGTCAAAACGGGGAACCAGGTTGATCCACCGTCCGTTGTTTTCTGCAGACCATCTGTTGATGTCCCCGCGAAGATGGCAGAATCGCTCCTTGCAAATGCGCGAATTCCCCGGGCGTTCAGGTTGCTGAATGGAAGCCAGGTAACACCGGCATCCGTTGAGAGAAAGGCACCACTCCCAAACGTGCCGGCAAGAATGTTCCCCCCCATATTGATAAATGCACGGACGCTTGTTGCAATCATGCCGTGCCGCTCTGGAGCCCACGTCGCCCCATCGTCACCCGACTTGAAGACTCCGTTGTCGCTTGCTGCATAAAGGTTCGCACCGAGTTTCGCAAATCCATTGATGTAGGGGTTGTTCAGACTCGGATCCACGGGATTCCATGAAGCACCCTGATCCGTGGAAACAAAAGCAGATCCCTTCACTCCTGCAAACATCCGATCGGTAAACACCCCAAGGCTGTGCACGTCCGTTGGTGTCAAACCTGACGAGATGGAGGTCCATTGACCTCCCGAGTCAGTGCTGACGAATACCCCATCACCGGTTCCCGCGTACACGTCGCTGCCGAAACTCACCAGAACGTTTATGAAATCGCTTGTGATGCCATTGCCAGACGGTGTCCAGTTCCTTCCAGCATCGGTTGACTTGTACATTCCCTGCAGAGTTCCTGCAAAGAGGTTACTCCCCAGGGCGGCGAGACTGACCACATACGGATCGGTAAACCCGGAATCAACTCTCGTCCATGCGATGCCGTCATCCGTTGACTTGTACACACCGTTGATTGTGCCCGCAAAGACGAGAGGGTCAAGAGAAGCGAACACATTTACATCGGTTGTAGTGATGCCCCCATTTGCTTCCGCCCAAGTTGTTCCGCCGGTTGTCGAACGAAAAACACCTTCATACGCACCGGCAAAAACCGTCGACCCTTTGACGAGGAGTGAGTTAATAAATGTCGTTGGCAGCCCGTTGCTCCAATTCTGCCACACCAGACCGCCATCGGTCGAGCCATACACACCACGAATGGTTCCCGCCAGGAGACTCGAATCACGCACTGCCAAACACACGACTCCACCACCCTCCGGACCACCCGACTGCCTCCACTGTCCCTGAACGCAGGCCACTCCACAGAGAAGCACGACAGCAACTCCCTTACCAAGCGTACACACAATTATCCTCCATGAATGTTAACGCGAGCAACTCCGAATACCCTCGCTACGAGAGACAATTTATGTACTCGAGAATTAGGCCGCAACTGTTTTCCTTCTGAACCCTTGAGGGCAGGCAGAGCATTGACCTGCATACGGATTACGCTACCAGTTGACAAACTCAGGATGCTGCGAACCCGGGGCCCTGTCTGACTTTCAATCGGGGTAGATCCATAGCGGCGTTGATCGGGGCATGCTACCTCAACAAGAGGAACTTTTTTGTATCCACAAAACCACCAACCTGCAAACGGTAGAAATATACCCCACTTGCTAGATTCGTCCCATCAAATGTCACCGATCTGATTCCCGTGTCCTCGACTCCATTGACCAGCGCAGCGACTTCTCGTCCCAAAGAATCAAATACCTTCAGTATGACGTGTGCCTTTTGGGGGACCTGGTATTCAATTGTCGTTGACGGATTAAACGGATTCGGATAGTTCTGTTTCAGTGGATATCCTCGAGGGGGTTCCCGGTAGGAGTTCATCACAGATGTTACGGGCTCTACCGTTCGGAAGACCCCTTCACCTGAAGTTGCAGCAAAGAGAAATCCACCTCCATCGAAAAGCAACGCCTCGATTTGGACAGGGGGCAACCCGGCGCTCACCGCGACCCAGGTATCACCATTATCATATGAACAGTAGACGCCGCGGCCCAGCGTTCCCGCATAAACAGTTCCACCGACGCTTATCGCACAGCATTCAACATGGACTTCCTGCGAGCCGACAACCAACTGAGTCCAAGTCTCGCCGTAGTTTGTCGAGCGGTGGAGGAACCCACTGTCGGTCACGCCAAAGAGGTCATTGTTCGAGTTGGATGTAAGAACATAAAAAGCTCCATTCACCGATCCCGCATGTCGCCACATCAAGCCTTCATCGGTGGAGCGAAAGACGCCGCCATGCCAGGTTCCCGCAAACAGGTCTCCGTTCAGCGTAGTCTCAAGGGATAAGACGGAGGTATCGGTGAGTCCGGCGTTCGTTTGAACCCAGACACCTCCATCGTTCGTTGACCGATATATGCCGTAGACTGATGAAGAGGCCAGGATGCCGGAATGCTCGGTGACGGCGAGGCCTCTGAAGTTATACGGAAACGTCAAACCGTTGTTCATCTGTATCCAGCTCTCGCCATCATCTGTCGAGGAGAAGATACCGGAACCCTGTGTCGTACCGAAGATCAGGCCGTTCACGCTGGCACACACTTTAGTCACGCGGCAATTCCTATTAAGAGTCACCTCTCTCCATGTGGTTCCGGCATTCGTGGTATGATACACAAAGCCATTCAGGGAGCCTGCAAAGAGATGATTGCCTGAAGTGAGGGAAAGAGAAGATACAGGAGTGGCTGTCAAACCAGAATCACTTGAGTGCCAACTGACTCCTCCATTTGTTGATCGATAGAGACCTCCATAGAATGTTCCCACGAAGATGTCTGAAGCTGTGTCTGCCGCCAATGCACGTGCACTGCCGAAATTCGGCATGTTCGGATAGATAGTGGTCCAGTTCTCTCCATCATTAGTTGAGCGATAGACAGCGCCCGGGGGGCCTGAACCCGGATTCATAGCGCCAGCGAAAATGTCTCCATGTTTGTTGACGGCAAGGGAATAGATATGGTTGTTATCAATTCCCGTGTTCACTTCCGTCCAGGTGTCTCCATTGTCGGTCGAACGATAAGCACCATAGTAGAACGTCCCCGCAAATATGTGTCCAGCAGAATTCACGCACAACGAGATGACCTCGTTGTAGTAAGACCAATTTTGGACAGAACTCCACGTATTCCCTTGATCGGTGGATCGAAGTATTCCACTGCCACCGGGTGTGCCCGCAAAAATATACCCATTGTCGGCAACGGCGAGTGTCCAAATGTACGAAGCCGTGAATCCGGTGGTGCAATGAGACCACCCATAACCCCCATCCGTTGATACATATATGTTTCCTCCAACTGTTCCGACAACAACCAAATCTGATTGATTGGCCGCAACAACCTGAAAACCAGTGTTGATTGATCCAACGTCGACAAAGGTCCAATTGTATCCGCCATCCGTGGACCGATAGACTCCGCTTGCAGTCCCAACGAGTATTGATTGGTTCAGTCCAAAAGCAATCGAATAGACCGAGGGCACGTTGAAACCCGAATTGAACTGCAGCCAGCTCTCTCCCAGATCTGTGGAGCGATAGAAGCCGCCGGCAGTTCCGGCGAGAACACAACCGCTACTGTCGATGACAAGAGCGTTCACCATACCGCCGTATGGTCCGTTCGTTTGTTCCCAGAGGTTTGTCTGGGACGAACCGGCCTGTCCCATGAGAATCATAACCAGAAGTGAAGTCAATTCTCGCATTTCGTGCATGGTGCATACCTTTCGTTCACAGTAAGCGGCTCCAGAAAACAAGAACCTCTACCAATGGGTTCTCATTGATAGAGGCTCCTTTCAAAGACCTGCGCATGGAATGTAGGGAAGGAATAGTGAGGGGTCAATGGGAAGAGCTGTGAATATTGAATTTCCTGCTCCCACCCTTCGTGGTTCCCAGCCTAACAACCTCTTTCTTACCGGCCAAAGAGTAGGAAAGACACTAAACCAAGGTTCAATGCCATCGGTCAAAATACAACAACACCCCCGAGGACCAGGGCGTGTGGAATCCAACTGTGATTCGTTTTCACTATCGCAGCAACAAGAACCTCTTCGTATCAACAAAGCTGTCGGTCAGTAATTGACTTTGTACATCGCAACCGGGGGCGACCCTGATGATGTGGGAGCCGACATCCCGATGAGTCTGTAGCTCTCAGCAGGATGTTGAGAGTGCCGCAACGCAATATCTGTGAAGAATTGAAAGTCAATCAAATAGTCGATCTGGTTGTGCTTCAAGTACTCGTCCAACCGATTTGACGTCCACGCATCCAACGCATTTCGGTTGACAATCCCATCCAGGTGGAGAATGTTTCGCCGGCTGACATATTCGGCCAGACCGTTTTGCCACATGGCTATTCGGCCCGGAGGAGCTACGTTATACTTCACCCAACGGCCAATATCATATATATGCGATACGTGTGTTTGGGAAAGCGGCCTGTCTTCCAGGCTCGCATCAGGGATTTGTTCGGTCGCATCAAGCATAAAGTGAATCCAGCGCCCGGTCCCCGCAAGCGTGTACCAAACAGCACTGCTGACGATCAGCAGTGCAAGGACAGGACGAGAAACTCGGGTGCCTATTCTCAAGAACAAATCCTTTATGAACGGTGCCAGCAGCAGAAGCGAGAGCACGACAACCGTGAAGAGATAACGACTGAAGTACCACAAGGCCGGAAGATAGAAGGAGTAAAACGAGACGAGGATGACACCGTAGATCGCAGCGAGCAGAATCTGATACCTCAATTCATGAGAAAAGGTATCACGCTTTCTGATGAAGAAGAGGACACTCAGAATTACGAGTACAGCGGTGAATTCAAGCCTTGGATGCAGTGGTACTCCAAGAACTTCGAGGAGTTGATTGTACGGTTGATCACCGAGTAACACCGACAAGGCCCGACGTGGCCCGCTTAACAGGAGATTGCCGCCATGGATATTTTTGCCGTACTCTTGCGTCAGTTGTTTCACGGCCACGCCACTATCCGGCAAGATATGTCCGTTGATGGAGTAGTTAAACAAGAAGTATACAGCAACAGCTGTCGCCACCGGCAACGTGACCCCGGCAATTGCTGTGAATGCTTCACGTGCGGATAGCAGTTTTCTCAAGCGACTTATCACGACAACGGCAATAAATGCTGCCGGGAAAGCCAGCATATCAATTCGCACAAGGATGCTCACTGCACTCGCGAGAGCAAACAAGGCCAAACGGGAGATGGATCGATAGACAAAAAAGTCGTAGGAGAATCGGATCAACACGAGAATCATCAGTATTTGCAGAGCAGTCTCCAAACCGTTGTTTCCATGACGGAAAACCAGCAGCCACCAGGAAAAAACGAACCCGGCGATCAACGATTCCGCTTTACCAAGGAAGAGCCGGATGGTATCCATGAGAACAATCAAGCATCCAAGGCTGATGAGCACTTCAAGGGTCAACATGATTCGGAATGGAAGCAGACTGTCTGCTGAAAAGGGGAAGGTGACAACAATGCAGAGCATTTCGTGCAAGAACTGGAATCCAGTTGTCGGAGTGTTGCCATCAGCCGTGAAGCCATGACCGGAACAAACATTTCGGGCAATATTCAGGTAATAATAGAGGTCATCTTCTAGTAACGGGGAATGCTTGACCAGAACGCGAAACTCCTGCCAGACCAGTATGAGTCGCAGTACGAATGGCATACCCATAAGAGCGAGCATCCATCGCTCCCGGGCCGTACGGAAGAGAGTTTCTAGCATCTCGTGTGGCCTATGTACTGACAAGATAGTCGCGCTTTCGAGGTCAAATGCAGCCACCATTTAGAAAGTACCACGGCAGGCACTTCCCTTTTGCCGGTAGGAATTGGATCCTCTCCATGTTTCGATGCCAAGCTTCATCCGTGTGTTTATTCGATCAAGGGTGGCCTGAAGAATGCGCGTAAAATCGATATAGCGTATCCAATCTCGCGTGGTTATAGTATATTCATCTTGTGCATTGAGATCAACCGTTCCTGTAAATACTCTCTCCGCGGTCGCGATCTTGTATCGAAGACCTTAATTCTGAGACCCTATAACCTGTGTTTTGACAGCTACGGTTAGCCACACCCTCTTACCTATATCTGAAGAACAAAGGTTGTGCTCAAGGGTGACTCTTTGGGAGCCAACTGGTCTGAGTCCAATTTCGTTCATGAATCGAAATCCATCCTGCACTTGGAGAACTGCCAGCTTGCGGATGCAAAACTGGAGAGGGTGGGCAAACGAGACAGGCCTTTGGTCTTACGTCCACCGGGCCGCATATACGAAGATAGTGCACTGCGTGCGCCACCGCCACGGATCCTACTACTGGAAATTCTCAGAGAATATTCCTACCATATTCCTGCGACAACGAACAACCAACAGCAAATCCAAGCCCGGATGGCGAAATTGGCAGACGCGCTAGATTCAGGGTCTAGTGAGGGCAACCTCATGGGGGTTCAAGTCCCCCTTCGGGCACATCAGCGACCATAATTGTTCACTTATCTTCCTGTCCAATCGGATCACCTTCCCGCATTCAACGCCTATCGTTCCTCCATCGCTCACCATATCACGAGGGATCCATCATGAAAAGTATCCTGGCAGCCGGATTCATCATTGCCATCTTTGTGGTCGTCTCTGCGTTCAAGACATTTGAAGCCGTCGCCGGAGATGCCTTAAAGAAACTCGGCATCCCTGAGGACATTGCGAAGGATTGCATCTGGTCGAGCTTCAGCGGAGGATATCTTTCAACTCCAAACACATCGAAGCTCAAGCAGACATCCACCGCGGAACGTGGAGGGATCGTCCGGGAAATCGGCGAGTATGCCAGGACCTACGTGCGGTCTGAGGATTTCAAGAAAAAGTATCTCGAGTACCGCGAAGGACAGAAACCCGCTCCACCCGAGCAGCCGAAGTCCATGGCCCAGCAGCGGAAAGAACAGAAGGAACAAATGCAGAAATCCATCGCAGAGACCGAAGCAAACATGAAGTCCGCTCCGGCGAATCAGAAGGAAATGATGGAAGGAATCTTGAAAACGTTCAGAGAGCAGTTGAAGTCCCTGGATGATCCCAAGAACCCGATGTTCAGTGCAGACATGGAGAAGATGATGAACCAGGGCCATGCGGCGCAGATGGACGAATACAAGAAGAAGCTGGCCAAGTGGGAAAAGGACTATCCCACCACACCGAATGCGATGGTGAAGCACTGGCTGACAGACTTCCTCGATGCATCCAGGGATGTGGACTTCAACGCTAAACTTGTTGCTGGAGAAGGCGGTACAAAGTTCTTTGCCAACAAGGAGTACGAACGAAAGCCGGACAGTTGGAAGATGTGCTTCCGTGCAGGAAAGGAGACAGTCGAGGCGGGCCGGTCATTTGCGAAGCAGTGGCTGGAAGATCTCAACAAGGCAAAGTGAGACGGAAGGTTCGGCGGGAAAACATTACTCCAGACATCAACCAGCTTCAACCACTATCGCCGGACTCCTGCGGACCCCAAACGTTCGTCGGACCCTCCCGGCCACAGAAAGCCCTCCTTAAAAAAGCTGATTCCCCACAGCACGCTCAAGCCGGGTGCTGCTGATAACATAATCAAACAATGCCTGAAGATGACCGAGACGTGCCTGGGCAAGCGCTGTCTCGGCGTCAATCAGATCAAGGTTTGTGATGACACCGCTTTCATAGCGCACCGTGGCTATGTCCAATGCCTGCCTTGCCTGTTCAACCTGGAGTGTCGAGGTCTCGATCTTGTCGGCACTCGTTCGTACATCGGATATTGCCTGCTGAACCTCGGCAGCGACAAGCCGCTCTGTGTCGCTCGTCCGCGCTTGTGAGACCTTTCGGTTTGCGAGTGCCTCTTCCTCCTCAGCGTGGGTGCGGAACCCATTGAAAATCGGGACATCCAGGTCAACTCCCACCACCCAATTACCCCGCAGAACGTCGAGATTCGGGATATAGCCGTTCTTGACGCCGTAGGCAAGGTCCACTTTCAAGGTCGGCATATCATGAACCGAGGCGACCTGTTCCTGCAACTCCGCAACTCTTTCCTCGTCGCGTGATTGTTTCAGCTCGATGCGTTGTTCCTTCGCAACATTCATAAGCGAGTCGACGTTCAAAGGCAACGCGGCCATGGCAAACTCTCCCCGAAGCCGGATCTCAGCATCAGGAGAAAGACCGAGCAAACGCCTGAACACTGCCTCCTGCTTACGCAGATCATTCAAAAGGTCGTACCGTCGATTCTGCGCTGCCGCAATCCGCACCTGCGTTGTCAGGAGATCAAAGTCCGTTGCCGTTCCCGCCTGAATCTTCTTTTGCGCCATCACGAGGTGCTGATTGAGGGTCGCGATCTGCTGGTTTTGCACGTCAATACTCTGCCGCAGAAAGAGGATGGAATAGAATGATTGGGTGGTTTGAAACGCAAGCGCGGTCTTCGTCAGATCAACAGAGTGAGTCAACGCTTCGGCAGTTTGCTGCTTCAACTCCACCGTCGATGAGGTTTTGCCAAAATCATACACCGTCTGCTTGAGGGAGATATGCTCATCATAGTTGTTCTCCGGGAACAGCTTGAAATCGCCAAGTCCGGGGAACCCGAGTTCGGCAACAGGCCCGAGCCTGACATAGCTCAGGCTGATATCGCTTGTCGGATAGTATCCGCTCCGGCTTTGCTCCACGCGCGCGCGAAGCCTCGACGGCACGTGACGCCTGCTCAACCAAAGGATGATGCTCGACCACCTGATGAATCGCCTGGTCGACCGTCAGCGAGTCCGGTGACTGGGAACGTGCGGTACTATTCACCAGGATGATCAGGGTAAATGCTGAGAACATGGCCCGGGTCTTCATACGCATTCGACTTTCTTCAAGAAACATATTATTCCATGGCAACGGGTTGTGCACCGGAGGCGCGCTTCCGTGTGCGAAGAAAGAATATTGGAACCACACCGACAATTGTGATGATTCCCGCAATCAAGAAATCGTCATTCACAGCTTGCACAAATGCCTGTTGCACGACGTTGGATACCAACAGTGCCTGCGCGCGGATGGACGAAAGCGCCATCGTCCCCCCTGTGGTTTGCTGCACAAAATGCTGAAGACCGAACACGGTGTGTTGAAATGCGGGGGAAAAGGCATCGGCGGCCTGGCCGAACATTGCGGTGTGGTAAATTGTCCGTCGCGTAAGCATCATCCCGAGAATTGCCACACCGAAGCTCCCGCCAACCTGGCGAATGACATTGAAGAGGCCGGACGCCTGGGCCATTTTTGCCCGGGGAATCTCCGACAGCGCGATCGTACTGAGAGGAGTAAACAGCAAACCCAGTCCAATACCGCGGATGTACAATGAAATCATGATCTGGTCGTGTTCGGTGGCAAGCGAGAGGAAGCTGTTGAGATACAGGCTGATGGCAAGAAGCACAATGCCGATGACAGCGGGGATTTTCGGATCCAGTCTGTCCGAGACAACCCCAGCGATCGGCGACATGATCCCCTGTAGAATGCCCACCGGGAGAAACACCGCTCCCGCCTGAAGAGCCGTATATCCCAGGGAGTTCTGCAAGTAGAGGGGCAACAGAAACGTGCTGCCAAACATCCCGAGCCCGAAAATGAACAGGATCGCGTTCGAGACCCCGAAGTTGAAACTTTTCAAGAGATTGAGCTCGATGAGCGGATGTTGCACAGAAAACTCGGTGACAAGAAAGACAACGAGCGACACTCCCGAAATTGCAAAGCAGGTAAGAATGAATGGCGAAGTCCACCCGCCGATATTCCACGCCGCATTGGCATCAGAAAGGGCAAGGAGGAGAAACGTCAGGAACGCCGCAACAGAGATGAATCCAACGAAATCAAACGAGCGAACGTGTTCTGTCCTGTATTCACGTTGGATGATCATTGTCGCGACCATGCCGACAATGCCAACGGGAACGTTGACATCGAAGATGGCCTGCCAATCAAGGTTGTCGATGAGGTAGCCACCAATCAGCGGACCAAGAGATACCGATGCCGCCGCCGCGACCGCCCAGAACCCGAGCGCCACTCCCCGCTTTTCAGGAGGAAACTCCCGCGTGACAATCGCCATCCCGACCGGCATCATGAATCCTGCTCCCGCTCCTTGAATGATGCGGAAGGCAATCAAGACATTCTCATCCCACGACAGCCCGCAGAGAAACGAGCCGACAGTAAACAGGAGCAACGAATAGAAGTATGTTCGCTTGTAGCCGAAATGATCCGCGACCCAGCCGGACGTCGGGAGCATAACAGCAAACACGAGAAGGTATGCTGTCAACACCCACTCAACCTTGTCCACGTCGACGCCGAATGCAGCCATGATCTTTGGCAGTCCGACGTTGACAATCGTGGCATCAAGGACCGCCATGAACGTCCCGATCATGACGTTGGCGAGCAGCCACCACTTGTACGATTCATGTTCGTGATGAAGCGATTCGTAGCGGCTGATCAGTCTGGAGCGGATAAAATGATGGGGTGCCACAGGCTAGTTCACTTTCACGCTCACTTCAACAGACATTCCCGGAAGTAGCAACACATTCCTGCCGGACGGATGATCGATTGAGATCTTCACCGGAATACGTTGTGTGATCTTCGTAAAGTTTCCGGCGGCGTTGTTCGGCGGAATAAGGGAGAACTGCGACGCAGTGTTCGAACCAAGTTGGATCACACGGCCACTGAACTCCATGTCGGGATAGGCATCGACCGAAATGGAGACCTTGTTGCCGACGCGTATGGACGAGAGTTTGGTCTCCTCGAAATTCGCCGTGACCCACACGTTCCCGAGATTGTAGATGGAATAGATCGGCTGCGCAGGTTGCACGACATCACCGGCAAGAACCCATCGCCTGGACACGACGCCATCGAGCGGAGAGATAATCGCGGTGTTCTGGATGTTTGTTTGAATCACCCCGAGCTGCGCTTTTGCCGTTCCCACCTGTGCAAGACTGATCGCGTATTGTGCCTGCGCCACGTCGCGGCTTTTCGATGCATGATAGAACTGTTCCTGTGGTATAACCTTATCCTTGTATTGTTTCTCAGCCCGCTGGAAGTCATCGATCGCTTTCTCAAGGTTGACCTTGGCGAGGGCGACGTTCTGCCGTGCCGCCGTCAGAGCCGCGTTGGCCTGCTCCTCCTGTGCGCGCAAATCGGAATCGTCCAAATGGATGATGACCTGCCCCCGGGCGACCGAATCCCCCTCGTCGACCGCCAAGGCAGTAATCCGCCCGAGGATTTTCGAACTGATGGCAGCCCGGTCTGCATCAATATATGCGTCATCAGTGGAATCGTACCCGCGCAGATTGACGTACCAGTACCACAGGGCAACCGCGGCAAGCACAACCGCGATGAAGACCGGTATCACCACCCGTTTCTTCCGATAAAGTGGTACATCGTCAATTTGCTCTTCCCCGTTTTCCCCGGCCTCTGACCGGCCTTGCCCCGCTGCCGCGACGACCGGTACCGCTGAACTCCGTTTTAACTCATCTTCGCTCATGTTCTATTCTCTTTCGTTTCGTTGTGTGGATGCCATTCATAAAGACGTCGACAAAGAGCCTCGATTCCTGGTGAAGTCGACCGTACATTTCATCATCGAGGCGGGGACGGTTCGAACCGCGCAAGGCTCGCAACCGAAGCCCCTGCAGGATATGAAGAAAGAGTTCCGCCAGGCGCCCGGGGCTCGACACCACATACTCACCGGATCGATGCGCGTTCTGCAACAATCTCCGAAGAAAGGACAGCTCCTGTTTCTCAAAGTCGTGGAACATTTGCTGAAAGTTGGATTTCAACCGCATCCACGACTGGAAATCGAGCTGACTCAAGTTAATCATTTCCCGGAAATACTTCTGTCGTTGGTCAACATATCGGTGCATCGTGTCGACACACTTGCAGTCGCCGACAAGCATGCTCTGAAGCTCCGCGGAGAATTGCTTTTGTTCTTCTCGAATAACGCCTTCAAAGAGGCGCTCCTTTGTGGGAAAGTAATAGTAAAGTGCTCCCTTAACAACTCCGACGTCAGCAGCAACCTCATCCATGGTGACTTTCGAGAATCCATAGTGGGCAAAGCGTTTGCGGGCGGCATCAACGATACGCATCTCCCGCTCCTGGCCGGAAGAGTGGTTTTCGCTATTAGGCTTTTTGACTGATTTGGTCATAAGGTCAAAACTATTAACATTGCCATCCAAAAGCAAGTTCCCGCCGGTCAGTCAAGAAACCGTCTCCTGGCGAAACCATGGCGATTCACGGAGCATGCACAGGTGACCAATTGTATGAGAGGGAGGGAAATGAACGAGCCCCGACTGTTGTCGAGGCTCGATGAGATGAGCAGCTATAATTCTGAAGCCCTAGTGGTCCTGAGCGCTTTTCTGCGGCCACGAGACCGGGCGGAAGGACGAATCTGCGGGATCGGACACACCATCCCGAATCGTATTGATGAACGTTAGTTGCTGATTCGTGCCATTGATATCATAGACGTACCATTGATTCCCTGCAACGCCCGTGAGAATATGATCCTCACGAATCAGTCCAGCAGAGGTGTACACTCGTACCGTTGCTCCCGACGAATCAGACATATAGTGGCTGCCGGTTGCAAGCCTGTTGGAATAGTCATGAATTTTGTACCGCAACGTTCCTGGGAAGAAGCGGAAAATGGTGATCGTCTCGGGACCGAAGGAGGTCACGTCATCATGATCAAGGTAGGCGATTGTATCATTGCTGGCCCTCAGCACTTCCCGGTTCGCATAGAACACATGATAGCGGGGACGTCCCGCCGTGGTGGTCGAATCTCCGGTGAGATGAGAATCCAGGTCGTACGGCACTGCTCCCCAGTTCAGCACAATTCGCATTTGGCCGGCTGGCACGGGCTGGGTAATCGTAATGGTCAATTGTCTCGGTGTCGTGTCTGTTACCGTAACATTTGTCACCAATGGAATGCGGCTGAATGCGTATACCGCACACACATACGGGCCCAGCGTGAACGGGCCAGTCCAAGCTCCCAGACTGTTGGTCGTGAGATCCGGGAAACGATAACCAGTGGTATCGTTGTTGGTGCCGGAGAAGAATCGGACAGTCGCGTTCGCTATTGGATTTCCTGTTTGAGCATCGTTGATGATCCCGTGAATCGTTTGTGCTGCAAGGGTGGTAGTTCCCACGTCAAGCGTCGCCTGCCCCGAAGGGACAGTCAATGTAACCACAGCGGTCGGATAACTCGCTGCGGTCACCACATACGTGTATCTCCCCGAGACGACTGTGGCTTGCCATTGACCCGTTGCGCTGGCGGTATCTGTTACCACGGGAGTCCCTGTTGTCGTGGTCCCGGAATAGAACTGAACCACTGCATTGGCAATTGCCTGGCCAGCAAAGGTGTGTACTGTCCCCGAGACAGCAACATTGGTCCCGGACGGTGGATTCGTCACAGTATTTTCATCTTTCTTGCATCCCGCCACAATCAATAAAATTAGAGCAACCGCAAAACCCAAAGCGCGTTGTGTTCGTTTCATAGGATCTCCTTATTGTGTTTTCGTCTTGCCGTCAGGCCACTAGCTTGCAATTGTTCGCCTCCCCTTGCAAGACTTCGAACAGGATTTGTCTATAAATATAACGACCCATCGCCCAAATAGCAAGGGATCATATGCATCATGAAATGCATCACGCAATGTTACGAAGGTGATGGCCTCGGGAATTGAAAGACACACATCTTGTTACCGGGACACTCTCATCATCCTTGTATGCAGCATCTACTGTAATCGGAGCATTCTAATCCGCCTTGACATAGACTAAAATACTCGTTACCATTTCTGCACAACATCATCTCTTTCTCGTCCACCCTACTCCGGACACATCCAGCTCAAGGAAAGGCCAATGCCACGTATCGTCAAAGCGGGACTCATCCAGTGTTCGTTGTCTGAGTCGGCAGACAAGCCCATCGATGTCATCAAGAAATCCATGCTCGACAAGCATGTCGCGTTCATTGAAGACGCAGGGAGGAAAGGCGTCCAGATTCTCTGTCTCCAGGAAATATTCTACGGGCCGTATTTCTGTGCTGAGCAAAAGACAAAATGGTATCAGAGCGTTGAGAAGATTCCTGACGGTCCCACGGTAAAACTGATGCAGGAGTTTGCCCGCAAGTACCAGATGGTAATGATCGTCCCGATCTACGAGGAGGAGATGACCGGCGTCTACTATAATACTGCGGCCGTCATTGACGCAGACGGGTCGTATCTGGGCAAATACAGGAAGCATCACATTCCACAAGTTGACCCGGGATTCTGGGAGAAGTTTTACTTCAAGCCCGGGAACCTCGGTTATCCGGTATTCAATACCCGCTATGCGAAGGTTGGCGTGTATATTTGTTATGACCGACATTTCCCCGAAGGGGCAAGAGTTCTCGGACTGAATGGGGCCGAAATTGTATTTAATCCGTCGGCAACCGTGGCTGGACTGTCGGAGTATCTCTGGGAACTCGAACAACCCGCCCACGCTGTAGCGAATGGATATTTTGTTGGCGCAATCAACCGCGTTGGGGTCGAGGCTCCGTGGAACATCGGGGAGTTTTACGGGAAGAGTTACTTCTGTACCCCGCGGGGAAAAATCATTGCCCAGGGGAGCAGAGACAAGTCCGAGCTGGTTGTTGCAGATCTCGACCTTGACATGATCCGTGAAGTCCGCTCAGTGTGGCAGTTCTTCCGGGATCGACGGCCGGAATCATATCAACCCCTCGTGCAAGAGTAGATCGGGGAGTGAATCGCTTCATTGCTTCTCAAGAATGGCACGTTGATCCCGCCGGTTCCTGGAGGAAGGAGAATCTGACTCACAAGCGAGACTATCCGGACGTGTTGTCGTGCTTACCCGCTCCACACTCAATTCCAGAAAGAACACCGTGAAGACCAACCTCACATCGCAGGAAGTTGTTGACCTCACCGCAAAGAACACCTTCGGGACGTGGCGTTTTCAAAAAGGGTGGAAACCGTTGCATGTTGTCGACGCGGAAGGCTGTTACTTCACCGACGCATCCGGAAAGCGCTATCTTGATTTCTCATCGCAATTGATGTGTACGACGCTCGGCCACAAGAATCCGGCGGTCATCAAGGCGATTCAAGATCAGGCAGCAACACTCCCCTACATTGCTCCAGGATTTGCGACAACAGCTCGCGCAGAACTGACGGCGCTTCTTCTTGATGTCTTGCCCAAGGGACTGGAGAAATTCTTCTTCACAACCTCCGGCACCGAGGCCAACGAGGCCGCCTTCAAGATTGCGCGAATGGTCACGGGCAAGACGAAGATCGTCGCTCGTTACCGATCGTACCATGGATCCACCATGGGTTCAATTGCGGCCACGGGAGATCCCCGTCGCTGGGCAATGGAGCCTGCTGGCAAAATCCCCGGTGTCATCTTCGGTCCCGAAGTCAACTGCTATGATTGTCCTCTCCACCACCATTATCCCGGATGTGAGATCGCATGTGCTGAATACATCGAGCATATGATTGAAAATGAGAGCGATGTGGCGGCAGTGCTCATCGAACCTGTTGTGGGAACCAACGGTGTCCTTGTTCCGCCGAATGAGTATCTACCGCGCCTTAGACAGATCTGCGATGCACATGGCGTGCTGCTCATTGCAGACGAGGTGATGAGCGGCTGGGGTCGCACCGGCCAGTGGTTCGCCGTCGACAACTGGGGAGTCAAGCCCGATATTCTCACCACTGCAAAGGGTATCACCACCGCGTATGTTCCGCTCGGACTGTGCGCCACAACGATGAACGTTGCGCAGTACTTCGACGATCACTACTTCTCTCACGGTCATACCTATGAGGCCCATCCTCTTACTCTGGCACCCGCGGTTGCGGCGATCAATGAGCTGAAGCGCCTTGACCTAATTCACCGGGCACGCAAACTTGGACCGTATCTCGGCACGCGACTCAATGCACTCAAGGCAAGGCATCCGAGTGTAGGAGATGTTCGCGGCATCGGTTTGTTCTGGGCGGTCGAACTCGTGAAGAATCGCACTACCAAGGAACTGTTCAATACAAAGTCGGACAAGGTCACAGGGAAACCTCTTCTGGTCGACAAGGTCGCTGCCGAGATGATGAAGAATGGCGTTTTCCTGCAGGCGTGGATCAGTCATTTCGTAATCGCGCCTCCGCTTATCATCAGTGAAGAGGAGATCGATCGGGGTGTCAATGCCCTAGACACGGCATTAAGTATCGCTGACGAACAGGCAACCCACTAGTCAGTTGCAGATTCCATGAAGAACATCGCCCAAAAACTCGCACCTGAACAATACGAGAGAAATTTCGCGGAGATCCATCCTCCCTTTACTGCCAACTCCGCAGTGGCCGAAGCGAACAGGTGTCTCTATTGCTTCGACTCTCCCTGTACGAAAGCATGTCCAACTCACATCGACATCCCCACATTCATCAAAAAGATCGCAACCGGAAATCTCAAAGGCTCGGCAAGAACGATCTTTCGTGCCAACTGGATTGCATTGACATGCGCCAAGGCGTGTCCCGTTGACGTCCTTTGCGAAGGTGCGTGCGTGTACAATGGTCGCGGTGAGGAACCTATCCAGATTGGGCGACTGCAACGGTATGCCATCGATGCTTACTTTGAGCGCGGCATGGCACCGCTCTTTACGCCGGCTCCGAAGAACGGTAAATCAATTGGAGTGATCGGCGGGGGGGCCGCGGGGCTTGCATGCGCTGCTGAAGCGGCTTTGATGGGTTATGACGTCACGATCTATGATGCCAATCCCAAGCCCGGCGGATTGAATACCTGGGGGATCGCGCCATACAAGACCACCCAGGCCGATGCACTGAAGGAAGTACAACTTGTTGAGAGTTTCGGTGTGAAGATTCGATCGGATCTCAGGGTGGGGGAACAGGTTTCGATCGGTACGCTTTCGGGACAACATGACGCGATATTTCTTGGGATCGGCCTCGGGGCATCGACCCGCCTGAATATACCGGGAGAAGATCTTCCCGGCGTTGTGGATGCACTTGACTTCATCGAGCAGGTTACAACACGACAGTGGCGGTCTGTTGATGTGGGTAAACGCGTTGCGGTCATAGGCGCGGGGAACACTGCCATCGACGCCGTTACGGAAGCGAAGCGGCTTGGCGCGGAACAAGTGATGATTTTGTACCGGCGATCTCGCGTTGAGATGCCTGCGTATGCATTCGAATACGAACTGGCGAAGAGCGATGGGGTGGCATTTCATTTCCTCACCACCCCGACACGGATCATCGGCGATGGTCAGGTCGAGGCCATCGAGTGCATCACGATGCGCCTTGCCGAACCCGACGAAGAAGGCCGCCGAACGCCTGTACCCGTCGGTGGATCTGAATTTCGACTCCCTGTCGATATGGTGATCACTTCCGTCGGACAGAACCTGGACGAGAGCTTCGTCGGGCACATCGCGGGACTCAAGACTGCTCATGGACGTATCGTCGTCGATCACGAAACACTCCAGACAACAAATCCCCGATTCTTTGCAGGCGGTGATTGTATCAACGGCGGGAAGGAAGTGGTGAATGCAGCCGCCGATGGGAAGAAGGCTGCACACGGAATTGACAAATGGATATTCAAGAAGTAAACAGCAAGAACCAAGAAACAAATCTCAAACAAACGTCGAAGCCCAAAACATTGGAAGTTCACACTGGCTACCCGGCAAAGCATACAAAGCGATATGACCGTGAGGATCGAACACCATCCTCGTCAAATCTGAATAGCGGACGATATCTCATCTTGTTACAGGCTTGAAACGTGCTTGGAGATTGTCATTTGTCAATAGGAGACTTCCTGCATGGCTGATCTGAAAGTTGACTGTGGCGGCATCACATCGCCGAACCCGTTTTGGCTTGCATCGGCACCGCCAACAAATTCGGCATACCAGGTGTGCAAAGCGTTCGAGGCTGGCTGGGGTGGCGCGGTGTGGAAGACAATCGGCGAACCGGTGATGAATGTATGCAATCGCTACGGTTCGGTGGACTACAACAGGGAGAAGATGCTTGGCCTCAATAACATCGAGTTGATCAGCGACAGGCCAATTGATGTTAACCTGCGCGAGATGGCCGAGACAAAGAAGCTCTGGCCGGACCGCGCAGTGGTCGCATCGCTCATGGTGGAGTCGAAGCGCGAGACATGGCACGACATCGTCAAGAGAACGATCGATACCGGGTGCGACGGCATCGAGCTGAACTATGGCTGCCCGCACGGGATGAGCGAGCGCGGAATGGGCTCTGCAGTCGGACAGGTCCCCGAATACTGCCAGATGATCACTGAATGGGTGACGGAAGTCTCCACCATCCCCGTCCTCGTGAAGCTCACGCCGAACGTTACTGACGTCCGTTATCCGGGACGCGCGGCGAAGAGAGCCGGCGCGGATGGCATCTCCCTCATTAATACCATCAACACGATCATGGGTGTCGATCTGGATACGTTCGAGCTGAAACCTTCCGTCGGCGGCAAGGGTGGACATGGAGGATATGCCGGTCCTGCCGTCAAGCCCATCGCGTTGAACATGGTTTCCCAGATAGCACTTGACCCGGAAATCAACCTTCCGATCTCCGGGATTGGCGGTATATCAACCTGGAGAGATGCCCTTGAGTTCATTCTGCTCGGATCAACGAGCGTCCAGGTGTGCACGGCGGCAATGCACTACGGCTTTCGCATTGTTGAAGATATGATCGAAGGCTTGACGAACTGGATGGAGGATAAGGGATTCGCGACTCTTGATGAGGTGCGCGGCAAATCGCTCAGGCATATTGATGACTTTGGCAACCTCAACCTGTTGTTCAAAGCCGTTGCACGCATCGATGAAACAAAATGCATCCAGTGCAATCTCTGTTACATTGCATGCGAAGATGCCGCGCATCAGTGCATTGATCTTGTCCCGTTGGCTGCCGGCAAGAACGGAGCCGCTGAAGTCAAGAACCAACCCAGGGTCCGTGAAAACGATTGCGTGGGTTGCCGGCTGTGCTATGTCGTGTGTCCCGTTGATGGCTGCATCTCGATGATTCGATTAGACGACAACAAGGAAACCGTTACCTGGAACGAGCTGATGAGGCAGCTTCCACAACCTCTCACATGGGAAGCATTGCGGCAGTTCCAGAAGGTACATGGTATTGAAATACATTAAGGGAGAGTCGCCTTCGTGAGGTGTCATTGCTATCCCTCACTCCTTCTCACGTACAACATTTCTGCATAAACACATTTCCGAACGAGGGTCATCCATGAGTACGTTGATCAAAAACGGCCGCGTCATTACTGCCGAGCAGGACTACACGGCGGATATTTTCATCGAAAAGGATAAGGTGACCACAATCGGCTCTGGTCTCAAGATTCAGGCCGACAAGATGATCGATGCTTCGGGCAAGTACGTTATACCCGGCGGTATCGATGTACATACGCACATGGATATGCCGTTCGGCGGCACCGTGTCGAGCGATGACTTCGAGACCGGGACCCGCGCGGCTGCATTCGGGGGCACAACGTGCATTATCGACTTTGCCATCCAGGCTAAAGGGACGAAGATCCGCGACGCACTGGACACATGGTGGAAGAAAGGCGAGAAGGCAACCGTAGACTACAGTCTGCACATGATTATCACCGACCTTCCCGATGCCCACCTCGAAGACATGAACGATATGGTTCGCGAAGGAGTAACGAGTTTTAAACTGTTCATGGCGTACCCGGGCGTACTCATGGTGGACGATGCGACGATTTTCCGTGCGATGAGACAGACAGCACAAAACGGAGCACTTGTTTGCATGCACGCCGAGAACGGAGGCGTGATCGATCTCCTTGTGCAAAAAGCTCTGGCCGAAGGGAAGACCGCTCCGATCTATCACGCCCTCACACGTCCAACAACTGCAGAAGGAGAAGCTGTGAACCGCGCGATTGCCCTCGCTCAAATGGCGGGAGCACCGGTGTATATCGTCCATCTCTCATCGGCAGATGCGTTGGAGAAAGTGTCGGAGGCACGTGATCGCGGTATTCCGGCGTTCGCCGAGACATGCCCGCAGTATCTTTTGCTTTCTGTTGAAGATCTCGATCGTCCGAATTTCGAAGGAGCCAAGTATGTCTTTACACCGCCGCTCCGGGAGAAATGGCATCAGGACAAACTGTGGGAAGGTCTCCGCAGAAATACACTGCAGATCGTCTCAACTGATCACTGTCCATTCTGTTTCAAAGAACAGAAGGAGATGGGGCGCGACAGCTTTGCCAAGATTCCCAACGGCGGCCCCGGGGTCGAGAACAGGCTCCAGCTCCTGTTCCACTACGGCGTGAACCAGAAGCGTATCACGCTCAACCGGTGGGTGGAACTCGTCTCGACAACGCCGGCAAAGATGTTCGGATTGTACCCGCGCAAAGGCACCATCGCCGTCGGCAGTGACGCGGACATCGTGTTATGGAATCCTTCCGCCGAACACACCATCTCCGCCGCCACGCACCACATGCGCGTTGATTACTCCATGTTCGAAGGGTTCAAGGTGAAAGGAAACGCGGAGACTGTACTCTCCCGGGGCGAAGTAGTCGTCGACAAAGGGACAATGGTCTGGCAAGGCGGGGCGAGGGAGATTTGTTAAACGCGATACGTACGCGGGGGCGTGGAAGTAGATATTGCCCTCGTCCAGGATCGGAATAAACGCACTATTGCGATTAGCCCGACACCTCGGGTGGTTAAACGCAATGCGTTGTTACACTAGTTATGCTCAACGCCGCCTCTGAAAAAGTATATCGCATTCTGAATCTACTTATCGTTGGCGAATGATGATCGTGTTTCTTTCGATATTACTGATGATATCATGGTCCAGTGCCATCGGGATCGGTTTTGGATCGAACTCCACATCTGCTCTGTACTGCGACTCGTCAGATACAACAGAGAATGTTGATCCACAATATACTTCTAGACCTGCCCATTGGGTCAATATTGACCTCATGCTCGGCCGTCAATCGCTCAGCAATGGATGGGCGCCATACTCGATTGCAACATTACTAGCAATGTCAAGCCAGCTGAAGCTTGGTAGATCTCCCGTGTGGCTTGATGGATCAATTGTTGTCGCCTGGGCTGGAGAAACAGATGCTGAAGGACAACGTGCCGGCCCCGGCACCTCACTTGTGGAGCTGCATAATGGGTTAGGACACTGGTGGTATTTCGAGCGTTTGCCATTTTCCTGCTATGCAGGTGGAGGGTTAACATACATTTGGGCAAAATTGGAATTGCCCGACGAGTCTAAGCCGCCTTTACCAATCTCGGAATTTCTTGGCAGACCGGTCTATCCAACTATGGACGAGTCTGGTCATTTCTGGGGCGGATATCTCCGTGGTGGTATAGTATTCCATCCAGCGGAGAAATGGTATGTTGGCATCGGCGCTCTTGGCACGCTCACCACACATCGAATTGTCCTGGCTAGAACTCTCAATATAAATTCAACAATTATCGGTTTTTTCATTGGAGCAGGAGATTAACCAGGAGGCTCGATGATGAAGTCAATGCACGGCATGACGCAAACGCTGCACCACGTGTTGCCACGCTCCTGATGTAGATTGTAATGTTCCGCGGCGCTGCGCCTAACAGAACCGGCAAACACCGACACTCACTTCAATGTATGGCTAAGTTCGATCTCAGCGAAAGAACGTAGTTGTGTTCGTTCCATTGCTTTTGCCGCAAGGAAAATTGATTTGTTGGTAGGCGGCAAAAGCAACGGGGGTGCTTGCCGAAACGTATGTGCCATTCGCACCAAGGTTTCTGGTCGACCAAGGACGTTCGACAGCGCGTTGACCTGTATGTGCCACATCGTCCCCACAAAATGACAAAGAAAACGCGAGATACCGACTTCCTCGATCATCTGACCTTTGAGCCTCTTTCAGAAAGGAACTGGGACAAGTTCGTTGCGTTGTTCGGTGAAAGAGGCGCGTGCGGCAATTGCTGGTGCATGTCCTTCCGACGATCGCCGCACGGACTTTGACCTGGGAAAATCCCGCAACGGCAACAAGAAGGCAATGCACGCATTGGTGCTGAAGAACAAACCGACCGGCATTCTGGGATTCCACGATGGCAAGGCAGTTGCCTGGTGTGCATTTGCACCGAGGGAGGATTTCGTCAGGTTTGAGAACTCAAAAGTCCACAAGCGCATCGACGGTGACGCCTGTGTGGTCGATCCCATGTTTCTTCGTCGACAAGAAGTACAGAGGAAAGGGAATTTCTGTTGCGATGCTCCGTGGTGTCATAGAATACGCACGGAAGAAACATGTCGCCACGCTTGAAGCCTACCCGACGATTCCCACACAGGGGCGCCTTCCCGATGCGTTTGCCTGGATTGGCCTCTACAAATCATTCAAAAGGGCAGGGTTCAAGATTGTGGACCGAACTTCCAAACACCGCCCCATGGTGAGATACCGCGTGGATGCTTCGTGAGCCGCTCACGCAGAATTGATGAAAGCATCGAAATGAATATTGGCAGGATTGTCGCCGGCGGTCTTCTTGCCGGCGTCGTTATGAATATCATCGACTTCATCGTTAACGGATTGTTTCTGGGAGAGCGGTGGTCAACCGCAATGCAGACACGCGGCATCGATCCCGCCGCTGTTCCCCTCGGGGGTGCCGGGTGGATTATTGCCGACTTCATTGCTGGCTGGTTTGTGGTGTGGCTGTACGCGGCAATTCATCCTCGGTTTGGTCGCGGGCCATTGACATCGCTAATCGCCGCAGTAGCAATGTGGTTGATTGCCCATGTCACATTCTCCTCGCTCTGGTTCATGGGAGTGTTCCCATGGAAGTTGATTGCCTTGTCTGGACTTGGTGCTCTGGTATCGGCTCTTGTGGCAGCCCTTGTGGGGTGTGCTGTTTACAAGGAATAGCCCTCCCAGGTAGTTGTCAAGAACACGCCCGGAGTGTGGCCCAACTGGAAGCTCCCTTACTCGGCGGTCACCAACCATTTGGTGACCGCACAAGGGATATTGTTTCTCGCCAAAAATCGCTTGACAAATCTTTTCGGCTGAGTTATATTTGTCTGTGTGAGAAAGAGGCGATCAAGATGTTCCCTCGTTCCCTCGTTCCCTCGTTCCCTCGTTCCCTCGTTCTTTCTTTGGCTTCGCGTTTCACGGTTTCTTCAGCAGAGGAAATGCCATGAAGCAGACCCCGATCGTTTTCCTGTCCATATTCTTTGCCTGTAACACCACTGAGCCGCCACCGCCTCCGCACCAATCTACCATTTCGTTGAGTGTTGAGGACGCCTCCTGCACTGAAGCATGGCTGAGAGTCTCTCTGACGGATTCCAATGAGCCCCGCACAGTTGCAATACAGCAAGACGGCCAACGTGTCTTGACTGCCCGCCTGCCTGGTTCCGACTCACTGCTTGTGGTTGAAGGACTTCTTCCAGGCCGCACATACTCCTTTGTCGCCCTGAGGCTCCGTGATTCGACCGCCATTGATGCAAGCTCTGCAGTGCAAACGACGACAATGGACACCACGAGCCACAACTTCGCATTCCATGTTGATACGCTGGGCGTGACATCCAGTGTTCTCTACGATGTTGCGATTGTCTCGGATACCAACATTTGGGCTGTCGGTGAGTTGTACCTGAACGACAGCAGTGGGCAGCTTGACCCGGTGCGCTACAATGCTGCACACTGGAACGGCAGCACATGGACTGTCGTGAGAATCCCTTACTACTATCAAGGTCAGCCATTCTACAACCCTATTCAAACCGTCTTTGCGTTCGGCTCAGGTGATATCTGGTTTGCGGGCAATGGGGTCATACACTGGGACGGACAGCAATATGTCCCAATGACGATTCCATCATCGGTGTGGGGATCTAGCCGGATTAACAAGGTATGGGGAAGTTCTAGCTCGGATTTGTGCATTGTTGGAGATAATGGGTCCATCGCACACTACGTTTCCGGCACATGGCAGCGCATTGAGAGCGGGACGCAATTGGATGTGTACGATATTTGGGGAGAACGAAATCCTCAGACGGGCGAGACCGAGATTCTCGCCTTGGCCTCCAACGTATTTCAGAACCAAGGAGCTAAGCTCCTGAGCATCAAGGAAAACACTGCAACACAGATGTCTGATAGCGGACTCACGTCGGGGGTCAATGCCCTCTGGTTCTGTAAAGGGAGGAGGTACTACGCCGTCGGGCCTGGGATTCATCAAAAACGATCACTGTCCGACCCAGTGTGGAGTGTGTATCCCCCCAGGCTGGTTACGTGGTACTTCTCAAGTGACGTTCGTGGCACGAGCTCAAACGACGTCTTTGTCGCGGGTTCGTTTCGTGAAGCTGTCCATTTCAATGGCATGACATGGAGGAGATATGAAGAGCTTATGCCGGGATCATCGGGGGTCTTCGCCGCGGTTGCGACAAAAGGCTACCTGGCGGTGTTTGTAGGGTTTGATTCGCCGTATGCACTCACAATCATTGCAAGAAGATAAATGGCCAAGGCTATGAGACACACGAGAGATCCGCCTTGACAACAACTGAGCGCCAGTGGTATCAGCACTGACGCCCAGACTTAACGCAAGCAACGTCGCCATTGGATGCCCACCTTGCGGTGGAGCGGCATTTTGCTTGTTGAACGATGATACATATAAATCACAAAAACATCAACTCCAATACTCTAAGAATAGAGGATGCCATGAAACGACCTCTGGTCATACACTTTCTAATCCAAAGTGCTGTACTGGGAATTGCTCTGAATGGGTCCCTGCTATCTCAGGAACGTCTTGAAGTCCTCAAGGATGAATTCCGCGGGCAATACAAGGCTGGTTACCCGAAAAATGAAGCACCTTTGCGGGCGAGCCTTGCGGGGCCTGGTACACTTAACGATGTTCTTGTTAATAACAACAATGGCTCAACGGGGACCTCAAACTTCACTCAAAGCGAAACTGCGATCACTGCGTTCGGTAACTACGTCGTGGTTGCATTCAACGACGCGGGCTCATTCAATGGCAACAATCACTTCACAGGCTGGTCATATTCGGTCGATGGTGGCCTGACGTTTAGCGACGGCGGAACACTCCCGGCAAGTGTAGTGGGAGACGCGGGTGACCCAGTGCTCGCACGCAATCAGACGACAGGTAGAATCTACCTGTCGACATTAGGCTTTAACCTTCCCGGAACCATTCAGATGTGGCGCTCAGACAATGACGGCGTATCATGGATGGCACCAGTGAATGCAACACCGGGAGGCAGCAACGAAGACAAACAATGGCACACGGATCAACATGAAGCAAACACTACTCCTGACGATCGCCCTCTGCATCTCCACGCCCGGGTTTGCACAAGAACGAAACACGCCGGATAGCTCTCACCCCGGTTATACAATTCAGAACTGCGTCAATGAATTCACCATGAGCAAAGTTGAGTCGACGAAAGCCGGCTATCAATACTGGTTCGCGGATAAGCACTTCCTCGACGGTAGGACGATAAAGCTGAGCGTGGTGGGTCCGCATCTGGCGACCCATCAGCCTCACTCCCATCGTGAAGACGAATTCTTTTTTGTCCTTGAAGGCAGGGCGGAGTTCTACCTGAACGGAGCCACGAAGGTTGCCGGCCCGTATACAAGCTTCTACTGTCCACCAAACGTGAAGCACGGGATCCGAAACGTCGGCGAGACGGACTTGAAGTACCTCGTTATTAAAAAATATGAGAAGAACTAGCCGAATCACCCTCCATCTGGCAGCAACCAAAGAACGCCGATGAAGTTCGCATGGTTTCCTTGTCTTGCCATTCCCATCTCCGTCTTCGCCCAGCATCAAGCCGTGGATGTGCCACGCGATACTTCATTCACGGTCTACAGTACCGCAGTAAAGGTGCTGGAACAATATCCTTTCGCCCGAGTCGTCATCCCGGAGTTACCCAAGGGAGTAGCAGTCAAAGAGAATATCATCTTCGCCTCGTATGGAAAACGTGAGCTCCACCTTGACCTCTTCCGGCCCGGGGAATCGGCTGGCGGCCCATTTCCAGCTGTGATTCTGATTCATGGTGGAGGGTGGCGATCCGGAGATCGGGCAATGGAAGTTCCTCTCGCGCAGTATCTCGCGGCGAGGGGATACGTCGCTGCGGTTGTGGAATACAGGCTTTCCCCCGAAGCACTCTATCCGGCCGCCGTGTATGATGTGAAAGCTGCGATCCGGTGGATGCGCGCTCACTGCGAGGAATACGACGTTGACTCCACGAGAATTGCGGTCTTGGGGGTTTCGGCGGGAGGACAACTCGCGGCTTTGGTAGGAACGACGAACGGCGATCCTCGATTCGAAGGCTCTGGAGGTAACGCGGGATACTCCAGCAACGTGCAGGCAATCGTTGATGTCGATGGCATTCTCGATTTCACGGACCCGGCAGAAAGCGGGAAAGATACCATTGCGGGCAGGCGATCTGCAGGGGCAGCCTGGTTCGGTGCAACGTACAGAGAAAAGCCAGAGCTGTGGATTGAAGCGTCACCACTCGTTCACGTCAGTGAAAGCTCTCCCCCGATTGTGTTCATCAACAGTTCGTCGGAACGATTTCATGCGGGGCGCGACGAGATGATCGAGAAACTCAAGGCGCTCAATATTTACCATGAAGTCCACACCATCCCGAAAACGCCACATCCATTCTGGCTGTTCCATCCCTGGTTTGAGCCGACGTGCAACTACATCACCGCATTCCTTGAGAAGATCTTGAAGGGCTCACCAAGGAACTCAACGATCAAATGATACCTGGCCTGTGAAGGCTTCCACCGGATATCTCCCCGACCTGGCGTATGTCCATCATGTCGGTTTCAATCAGCTTGCTACAGGACATCAAGAAAATGCTGGAAAGCCTGGGCTTCAGTGTTGAAATCCAGAGCGGATACGGTCGCACGATGCTTGGAGAAGGTCGTGGAGTTGTCGTGGGAACAAAACCAAGGCGATGAACCGTCGTTGGCACAGTTGACTTAGTGACCCCTATTCACCAGATTGGACCGGCATTGCCGGCTAAACGGCAATCGATCTTTCTCCTCACATGAAAGGCTGCCAACATGTTCATGACGCTACTCGCCGTCAATTTCATCGTGGCATTTGCGGTATGTCTGATCGTTGCGACGATCTTCCGCTCGCCAATCACCAGGATCCTGCAGCGTCTTGTCACTGAAGACCTGTACGCGGCATGGTCGAAATATGTGACGTTCGCGATTTATGTCGTCGGTCTTTCGGGTGGAGTACGTGTGTGGGATCTGGAGAAGTACATCACGCCGAAGACAGAGGGAAGTGCAACTCTTGAACTGACGCAGGACCGGTGGGTACTCGAGATTTACCGAACCATCATCGGGACGCTGCAAAGCAACGCATGGATGCTGCTGCTCTTCTTTCTCTTCGCGCTGATTGCATACGTCATCGTAAAGGGATTGGAGGCAAGAAAGGCAAAGGCATAGGTACACAAGGCGGGAAAATGTCTGCCTTGCGAAGCCACCGCACGGTAGATCCTTAAGTCTACAGGCAGCACTGCCATTGTCCCGCCACATCGAGTCTCAACAACTGCGGATCATCATATGCCTGCACGTATGACTTCTGAGCTGGTCGAAACCGACCTCTCCTCCATTCATCACAGCCCCCTCATCAACGACGATATCGCCCCGACGAAAATCGCCCAGCGTACCTGGACAACATACAACATCGCGGCGCTATGGATTTCCATGTCCGCATGCATTCCGACGTACATGCTTGCCTCATCGCTCATCTCGGAAGGGATGAATTGGTATCAAGCAGTACTGACAGTGTTCCTCGGCAACGCCATTGTCCTGATTCCGATGATCCTCAATGCTCATGCAGGCACAAAGTATGGCATCCCCTTTCCGGTTTACTGCAGGGCGGCATTTGGTGTGCGGGGCGCAAACGTCCCCGCGATGCTTCGAGCGTTCGTCGCGTGCGGGTGGTTCGGCATCCAATCATGGATAGGTGGATGGGCAATCTATAAAATCATCACCATCTATGTGCCGGGATGGGATTTGCTTCCCACCTGGCTTGCCGGCATCAATACTGCACAGTTTGCCTGCTTCATGTTCTTCTGGGGCATCAACATGTTCGTGATCTATCGGGGCATTGAATCGATTCGTTTCCTGCTGGACATCAAAGCGCCGCTTCTTATCGTGCTCGGACTGGCATTGTTGGCCTGGGCATATAAGCACGCCGGTGGGTTCGGGCCAATGCTCTCGCAACCATCGCAATTCGTTCCGGGCGGGTCCAGGGCGGGACAGTTCTGGGCAGTGTTCTTTCCTTCATTGACAGGCATGATCGGATTCTGGGCAACGTTGTCGTTGAACATCCCGGACTTTACGCGGTACTCGCGCACGCAACGTGATCAGATGCTCGGCCAGGCGATCGGGTTGCCGACAACGATGGCGTTATACTCATTCATCGGAGTTGCGGTGACCTCTGCGACAATTGTCATCTATGGAGGGTTTCCCATCTGGGATCCGGTCGTTCTGATAACGCGATTTACAAATCCGATCGTGCTTGCGGTATCGTTGTTCGCGCTTTGCCTTGCAACCCTCGCAACCAACCTCGCCGCAAATGTTGTGAGCCCGGCAAACGACTTCTCCAACCTCTGGCCATCGAGAATCAACTTTCGAACGGGGGGATTGATTACCGGGATCATCGGGATTCTGATTCAACCGTGGAAACTGGTGGCCGATCCGAGCGGGTACATATTTACCTGGCTTGTCGGATATTCAGCATTGCTCGGACCGATCGGCGGGATCCTGATTTGTGACTACTTCATCGTGCGCCACATGATACTTCAGCCGGTCGATCTCTATTCGTTCGGCGGGCAGTATTCATATCGGAAGGGATTCAACCCGGCCGCGATCATTGCGTTGGTGCTTGGAGTCGTCCCCAATGTCCCCGGGTTTCTCGGTACGGTCAATGTGATTCATCCTGGATCGGTCGGCCCATTCTTCATGCAATTGTACAACTACGCATGGTTTGTGGGATTTGCGGTCGCGTTCTCTGTCTATCTGGCATTGATGAAACGACGGGGGAATCAGCCGAAGTAGACGGACTCCTTCATTCACTTCAACTCAGCTGGCGTGACAAACAGCGTCAACCGTTTCTCAACCCGCAGAACCGTCAGCGCCACCTTCTTGCCGATCGTCTCGCCTGAAAGCTGCCGGTGAAGGTTGTCGATGCTCTCGACCCGGTGACCATCGAATTCCACAATCACATCGCCGGTTGTTAATCCAGCTTGCGCTGCAGGACCGCGTTCTTCAACATGATTGATCATCACCCCGCGCCTGCCTGACAGTTGATGAACCTTCAATGCATTCCGGGAGACATCAAGAACCTGCGCTGCAATCCCGAGATACGCCCGGGTGACTTTGCCATCCCTTATGAGCGTCGTCGCAATAAGTTTTGCCGTATCAATGGGAATCGAGAAACAAATGCCCTGTGCCCATGGAATGGCGGCGGTGTTGATACCAATAACCTCTGCCCGGGAGTTCACCAGCGGTCCGCCCGAATTGCCTGGATTCAGCGCTGCATCCGTTTGAATCACATTGTCGATCAGACGTCCTGCACCTGCGCGAAGCGATCGGCCAAGGGCGCTCACAACCCCTGTGGTCACTGTTCCATCGAACCCATACGGGTTGCCGAGCGCAATCACGAGTTGACCAATGCGGATGGTCTGCGAATCCCCCAGTTCCGCGGCGGGCAAATCCCGACCATCGATGCGAAGAACAGCAAGATCGCTATACACATCTTCGCCAATGATCTGTCCCTTGAACTCGCGCCCGTCTGCGAGAACAACATTGATCGCCGCCGCCCGATGAATCACATGCGAGTTGGTAAGGACAAAGCCGTCCGGTGTGAAGATGACACCTGAGCCGGTGCCTTCTCCGGGCCTCCAGCCATACCACCTCCTGCCTCTTCGTGCCGAGTGACGTGAGACTTCAATCTTTACCACGCTCGGCGAGACCTTCTCCACAACGTTTGTCACCGCTGCTGAATACGCGTCCAGAAGCTCAAGATCAAGGTTGTTGTCTTGATGTCCACGTTGTGATTCCTGTGATTCTCCTCCCCCGTCTGAAAGCCGAATTACATTATGCATTGTGCCACCTGCAATCAGCATTTGGTTCTATATGTTCGTTTCTTTATCTGCAGCATGTTCTCCCGGAACCCATCCGCACCGTCTGCGCCATTCCTCCTTGAACTTGTCGCGCTCTTCAGGTGTCATCGCCGCAAGTTTTTCTTCGAGCCGGTGTCTCCACCGGTCGTGACGCCAGCCGTTGGCATAGCGCCATCGCCCCCATCCCCGCAGCAGGATATGCGAGAGCACCAACAGCCCCACAGACTGCCAGAACGTGATCGTTGGCCCCTTGAACAGGTCGGGGATCAATTCGTTCCATAAGAGCATCACAACAAGGCCAAGCGCCAGCGATCCGACGATCAGAAAGCCAAGCATCTTCACTGCCTTCAGGGCCCATCTTCCTTTCATGAAATCCTCCTATAAATTTTGAAATTCATCATACAATTCCTGCAGGCTTTCCCTGAGGCGAAGCACCGCATACCGTTTTCGTGAGAGCAGCGTGTTGATCGGCTCACCGGTGAGCTCGGCGATTTCCTTGAAACTCTTTCCTTCCAGTTCGTGCTTGACAAACACCTCCCGTTGTTCCTCCGGAAGTTCATCGAGCGCGTCTGCGAGCTCTGTCCATACCATCGACCGCGCATACACCTGGTCCGGGTTCTCTGCCGGATCAAAGAGAATATCCTCAAGGTTCAGCGGTTCTTCCGATTCCGCATACTCCAGATTCACGCCGACTGGTTTGCGTCGTCTGTACCAGTCGATGATTTTGTTGCGCGCAACTGTGAAGAGCCATGAGGTCAATTTTTCAATCGGCTCGGTGATACTGTAGCTTGCGACAAGCTGGTAGAAGACATCCTGCAGAATATCCTCGGCGTCCTCTTCTGTCCGCACACGCCGACGGATGAAGTCGAACAGCCGTTTCCGTTCATTCCGGACGGCAGCGGCAGCCGCAGCATTGCGTTCAAGTGGTATAAGTGTCTCTACAGTCAAGGAACGGTCTCTTTACAGGATAAGACGAACGGCTCCGCCAAATATTGTGACAAAAAACCCGGCATTGTGAAATGTCGGGTTAGCCGGAGGAATCCGAAATACTTGACAAATCTCTTGTGGTAGAGGAAAACCTCAAGAAAGCCTGGATACACTTTACACGTAGCTCATGACATCCAGTTAGCTCTTGACTCCGGGTTCCATTTGGTTGTCGTTTTCTTCAGCTTGGTGAAAAATTCGATGGAGCTCTTGCCCGTTATGTCTCCTGTTCCGAATTTGGATTCGTTCCACCCGCCGAAGGAGAATGGTTCTCTCGGCACAGGCACACCGATATTCACACCGATCATTCCTGCACTCGCGTGCTCTGCCACGTAGCGAGCAACGCCACCGCTTTGCGTAAATACAGACGCGGCATTGCCGTATGGGTTGGCGTTTTCGATCTTCAACGCCTCATCGACCGTTTGCACTCGCATGATCGCCAGGACCGGTCCGAATACTTCTTCCTGTGCGATTTTCATATCAGGTCGTACCTGATCAATCACAGTCGGGCCAACGTAGTATCCACCCTCCTTGCCCTCAACCTTCGCCCCGCGTCCGTCAACGAGAATCTTCGCACCCTGCTGCTCCGCCTCGGTGATGTAACGCTCGATTCGTTCCTGTGCCTGCTTCGAGATCACGGCCCCAAGATTCTTGCCGGGGATGATTTTTCTCGCTTCATCACAGAGCCGTTTGACGATGTGATCGCTCGCCCCGACCGCAACCATCGCCGACGCGGCCATACAACGCTGGCCTGCACAGCCGCTCATTGACGCCGCAATGTTGGTTGCCGCCATTTCCTCGTGGGCATCAGGCAAAACGATCAGGTGATTCTTCGCACCCCCAAGACACAATGCCCGCTTGAGATGAGACGTCGCACGCACATACACAAGCCTGGCGACCTTCGTTGATCCGACGAATGTGAGCGCCTGGATACCGGGATGGTCACAGATTGCTTCAACGACCGCCTGTCCCCCGTGAATGATATTGAAAACGCCGTCAGGCAATCCGGCCTCCTGCAAAAGCTCTGCAATGCGGAGTGAGCTCAGAGGAACCTGCTCGGACGGTTTGAGTATCATCGTATTGCCAAGTACAAGCGCGTTGGGGATTGTCCAGTTGGGAACCATGTTCGGGAAGTTGAACGGCGTAATCGAAGCAATAACTCCGACGGGGTGGCGGTCAATGCGACACTCGACGCCCCTGCTTACTTCAAGGAGTTCTCCCGCCACCAGCTGAGGCATTGAGCAGGCGAACTCGGTTACCTCGATCGACTTTTCAACTTCAGCCATCGCCTCTCCGAGCGTTTTCCCATTCTCCTCATGGACAAGAGCTGTCAACTCCTCAGCGTGTCGTTCCATCAGCAACTTGTACTGAAAGAATATCTGCACCCGTTCTTTGATCGGTGTCGCGGACCATGAAGGGAACGCCCCTTGCGCCGCGCGAACCGCATCATCAACGTCCTGCGCGGTCGAGAGCGGCACGCTCGCTATTTGCTTCCCGATCGATGGGTTCATCACGGGAAGAAAATCGGACCCCCGCGCTTCAACCCACTTGCCTCCAACATAGTTCATGACAGTGCCAGTGCCGTTTGATCTCGTTGAGTTGATCGATTCGGCCGGGATGTTGAGCGTGGTGGCTGGCATGTGTCCTCCAGTGTGCAATGAGAGAGGTCTTGAGTTGATCACAACTTAGGGAGAGGCAGAAAGAAATGCAAGGACAGGAAATTCTGTGCTCGAGCCGACCGGAGATACTACCACAGCTTCGCACGGTGAATCAATCCAATAGGATTATTGGCGGCCTGCCAACCAGGGGCTGGCTCATGGCTTCTGCATCAAGCGATACTGCCGGAGCGATATGAAAGGATCGATGACGCAGGGGGTTGCCGCCCAAGGTATACGTCGCCAATGGGGCAGTGTCAACACGCGGAAGCGGCACCGGCAACGCTCATGGAGGGATAAGTTTCAATATCCGCCGTTGGTGGTGCGAGAGTCGGCAGCTTCACCTGGTTCACCACCGCCGCAACTTTCACGACCATCACATCGCACACCTTCAACCTCACGAACCCCGAACCTCCCACCGGAGGTCTGCGCGTTAAGCGGATCGGGACAGTTTTGTTCTACAGTCGTCACATACGTTTCCTACAACTGCCGTCGCCACACTCCACTCCCTCTGGTCCCGGCGAAGAGATTCGCGCCCGAGACCACAAGCGCGAAAACTTCGGCGTTCGTGAGGCCGGAATTGACCGCAGTCCAGCTTGTACCCTTGTTGGCGGAAAGAAAAATGCCTCCGCCCAGAGTCCCGACAAAGAGATTTGTTCCACTAACCGCAAGACACCGAACATTGGCACTCGTCAAGCCAGTACTCGCTGCAGTCCAGCCTGCGCCGTTGTTCGTGGAAAGGAAAACACCGCTGCCAGTCCCTGCGAACAGATTTGTGCCCCCTGTCCCGTTGGGAGAGGTGGCAAGAGCCCAGACATAGAGATTCGTCAAGCCACTGCTCGCTGCGGTCCAGCCCGCACCGTTGTCCATGGAAAGGAATACCCCTTGTCCCTCTGTCCCGGCAAAAAGATTCGTTCCGGCGACAACAAAGGATGTGACGGACGTACTCGCCAACCCCGTGTTGACCGCGGTCCAAGTTGTGCCGTTATCGGTGGAACGAAAGGCCCCGCCGCCAGACGTCCCGGCAAAGAGACTCACGCCTCCTGTCCCGTTAGAAGCGACAAGGGCACGAACATTGGTGTTCGTCAAACCGGTAACGACCTGCGTCCAGCTAGCACCGTTGTTCGTGGAACGATAGATACCTCCATAACCACCGGCAAACAAATTCCTCCCGCCCGTCCCGGTGGGAGAAACGATCAGAGCCAGATAATAAGCATTCGTCAACCCGGAACTGGCCGCAGTCCAACATGTGCCTTCATCGACGGAACGATAGACACCGCCGTAGACCCCGGCAAAGAGATTCGTGTCTGAGAGTGCGAACGCGTACACCTCGGTATCCGTCAGGCCGGAATTGACCGTACTCCAGGTTGTGCCATTGCTGGCCGAGCGAAAGACACCGCCACTCGTTCCGACAAAGAGATTCGCGCCATTCAGAACAAAAGCATACACCTGAGTATTCGTCAAGCCGGAATTGACCGCAGTCCAGGTTGTGCCGTTGTTGGTGGAAAGGAAAACGCCGCTGCCTTCAATCCCGGCAAAAAGATTGGTCCCCGAAGCGGCAAGGAATCGAACGTAACGAGAATTCAAGCCGCTATTCGTTGCAGTCCAGCTTGCGCCGCTGTCGGTGGAACGAAAGACACCGGCGCCATACGTTCCAGCAAAGACATTCGTCCCCGAGACAGCAAGAGCGAAAACATTTCCAGGACTGTTCGTGAGCAGCGTCCAGCTTGTGCCGTTGTTGGTCGTACGGAAGACACCGCCACCGGTGCCGACAAAGAGATTCACGCCTGAGACGACAAGGGCCCGAACATCTCTACTCGTCAAACCCGTATTGACGGCTGTCCAGTTTGTACCGTTGTTGGTGGAAAGAAAAACCCCGCCGCCGTATGCCCCCGCAAAGAGGTTCGAGCCCGAGACGACCATGGCCGTGACATTGCCATTCGTCAAACCGGCATTAACCGCTGTCCAGCTTATACCATTGTCAGTTGAACGAAAGATGCCGCCGGAGGTTCCGGCAAAGACGTTCGTGCCGGAGACAGCAAGACTCTGAACATACGCATTCGTCAAGCCGGCACTTGCCGCAGCCCAGGTTACGCCATCGTTGGTGGAAAGAAAGACACCATGCGCACCAGTACCGGCAAAGAGGTTTGTGCCCGAGACTGTGAACGCAAGAACCACCTGGTTGCATGGCCCGTTCGTCTGGACCCATTGTGCAGTCGTGAGATCCTGAGGTCCTGTCGGGCCCGAATCCTTCTTGCAGCCAACGCCAAGCAGTAGTAGCCCGACAATCAAAGCTGCCGAGACTTCAACCGTGACATCAGATTTCGGTTTCATTATGGACTCCTTGTATGTTCATTCAACATATTGTGCCGTCTTACGGCAATCTGTTTCCGGGTTTGACTATCTCGCAACAATAAGCTTCTTCGCCTCCACAAAAACCCCTGCCTGTAAACGCTGAGGTATACCCCCTCGCCTTGCCCGACGCATCCCACGACATCGTGTACGTTCCCGGCTGTTTCACCTCATTCACGAGTATCGCGACTTCCTCACCGAGAAGATCGTACACTACTCGTGCACCATCTGTTCAACACTGTGCAGTTTCCCGTTTGTGCGGTTCCGCGTGTCCACCTGGTTTCTCAGGATTGCCGCCAGCAGCTCAACGATTGCCGAGACGGAACTCAACAGTACGATCGCCAGAATGCCCAGCAGGACGAGCATGCAACCAATCGCGATGGTCACGACGAGAGCAATATCGTGCCCGTTACCTGCCATCGAAACTAACGGGGCGAGTCCGGCAACACAGACCACCAGTATTGCCTTCCATACAAACCGCACGCTCTCCGCGTTACGTTCCGCCCTTCTGATGAGCGGACTCGTCACGGAAAACTCCCTCAGCACCTTCTGACCGTTTTCTCCATTGCCGCGAAGCCACTCTCCGCAAAATCTGCACTTCACCGCGGATTCCTGAACTTCGCTCAGGCAATACAAGCATGTTTTTGTCATAACAACCCCCATCCAATTGTGTTTCCTTTTTGCCTCAGTTACAATATGTTCTCGTCGCCAGCTTTTTCGTGTCGATGTCCGCTCATCGATTACATTGTCCGGCTGCGATCATGGAATCGTTTGTTGCGATCGTACGGTATGATATCGAAGACCTCTCCATTCCGCAATCGCGCCGTGAGGTCATCCCAGAATTTCAGTGTGTACAGATCCCCATGGACCGACCTGAAGACTCCCTTGAGAAGCGAGGGAACCCCGGAGTACCTGTCGATCTCATCCATGAAAAAATCCTCCTGTGTGGCAACGATCCGGTTTTCCTCGGGCTCGGTTTCCTCGAACTCGCTCGTTGGGGCAGGCTTTACCCGGAAGGTGATTCGTTCGATGGGCAGAACGTCATCGTAGTCAAACAACACCACTCTCCCCCAATGTGTCACGCCGTAGTTCCATGTATTGAACAGATCGCAAGGAAACACTCCGCTCGCCGCAAGGTCCTTCAGAAAATATCCGAAGTCAACAAGCACATGCCGGAGCGCTTCCGGGTTCTTCTCATTCTGGAAGTACATGGGCAACGGTACAACCTTCCTCTGAACATACAGGTGATGCACTATCACGTACTCGTCAGTGACGGTGACGTTGTCATTTGCCGCCACACGGAACTCCTCAAGCAGTGCCGCGGTGAACCGCTTTTTCTTGAACCGCAGGTTCTCAAACTCTTGCGTATCGACCATTCGGCCTGCACGATCACGATGCGAAACGAAGGCATACTGGCGCCGAACCTGGTCTTTTGTTATTTCCTTTGGGGTGTCGTTCTTGGACCGGAGGAAGCAGGGACGGTCCTTGATCACCTTGAACACAAACCCGTAGCCCGTCAGCGTAAACACGATCATGACTGCTCCCTCCAATCCGGGAGCAATGACGAACTGTTGGCGTGATACATGCACAAAACGGTGAAGGTCACGATAGAGCTCCGTCTTGCCGTGCCGGTTGTAGCCAAGGCAGGCATACAACTCCGAGAGTTCTGCACCCGGCAGGACAGAATGCAGGAAATCAACCAAAGCGTCGTATCGGTCCAAATCCACATGAAAGTACGAGTACGCGAAACTGAAAACGTTATTCGCGTCCGAGTTATTGAGGAGAACGGTGTCAACACATATTCCGGATTCGGTGTTCACAAGCGGAATGATGAGTGGGACAACCTGTTGATCGACCACGATTCTCCCGACAATGTATGCCATCTTGTTTCGAAAGAAGACCGCCTTTGCGACGTCAATCGAGAAGGGCTTCTCGTTGCCAATGAGTGGCCACACATAGAGTTCGATTTCCTGTGCTGTGAGTTCAACGTCCCGCTCCAGGTCTTCGTAGGGAACCCAGAAATGAAAGTCATCGAGAAGTCGGCGTACCAGGTACCTGGCCCCACGATCTTCGGTGTACCGTCGATAGACAGACTCTCGCTGCGGCGGCACAGTTCCTTTGGGATGCAGATAAAAGAACTCGACCTCTCTGTTCACCCCAACCGTTGCAAGCATCTTGCGTGTCACAGAGTTGAAGAACGTTTCTGCGCGGTCCACGTCATAACGTTGCGCAACAAGAGGAGCAAACCGCGACTTCGCAGCCGGCCAGAGCGATTCCTCCCTTGCCAGACCATTGAGTTCACGGTCGAGCCTGGCCGCAGCGCCGTCAAGAGCCCGTTCATACAAATCGAGTCGTTCCGCGGCATCACGACGCCCCCCGGCCCAGTCCTGTTCTTCAAACGTCTGCTTTGCCCTGCGCGTAATCGACTGAAAGGCTGCGTTGAACGATTCGAAGGACTCCAACGTCACCCTTGCCGCAGTGCTTGCAGCTTCGCCAAGGTAAGCTGGGTCTTCAGACCCCAATTGAGGAGACAAGATTGGGTCCATTGGTCCCCCGGGCACAACGTGCGTTTCAGTTGGATCAACGAAAGCGTGCCGTACGGCGCACGTATCACTTTCTGCCAATGGGAATGATGTACAGCGGCCCCTCCCCATCCTTCAGGTTCATCGCCTCCTTCACCTCACTGTCCGAGAAGGCACAAACCGGCACGCTGCCAAGTCCGAGTGCAACGGCTTCAAGAAGGACGTTCTGTGATACATGTCCCGCTTCAAAGTACACGTAGCGTCTTCCTCGCTCAAAATACTTCCTGGTTGTTCGTTCGAAGACGGCTGAAAGAACAATCACCGCAGATGCTGTCCTCACCTGCTCCTGACCAACTGCGGCAAGGCTCAATTCTGTCCGCTTATCTACTCCTGTAATGCGCACAAGGTCATGGGTGGAGGGGCGATAATGATACATACCCTGATGAAGGCTTCGGACATTTCCGGCAAGGACGTATACCTCGATTGGATACGTGGCACCCGCTGAAGGCGCGGTTCTGAGCCCATCGTCAGACGTGACGCCCTGAGCTGCCCAAAGAAGTTGTGACAATTCACCCAATGTCAGCGCATCACCGGCCTTGTACTCCCGAATCGACCGGCGCTCACGAATGGCTTCCTCCAGAGACATCGTTCCCGTCCGATCCGGTGCTGGCAACCGGATGACGATTTCAGATGGATGATGCGACCCCTCGCCTGTTTGAGTCTGCTCATGCGTCATGATCAAATGCTCCGCCAATTGCAATGAGTGTTGGGAATGTGTGCGCCCACATCATGGCGCCTCTTTTCAACGTGTATGCGCCCGAACATCTCACCAGGTCAATCCATCGTCCGCAAGGGAAGTTGTCAGCCTCCTGTCCGTATTCTTCAAAACGCCACGCCAACAGTCAAGCCCGGCCAGACGAACGAACCTCCGCTTGTAAACAACATATAGACGCTTCCCTCACGAGGAAACCTCCTTCAGATCGATACTCAAAGCCGGGGGTCACATATCCATAATTTCCAGAGCTGCTATCGCTGAAGCGTCCAGAGCTTGTCGAAGTCGACAGTGCAACGAACCCGGCTCCAATGTACGGCGATGAATTCTTCTGTATGAAGTAGACCTTGCCGCCGACCGTGAAGAAGACAATACTCGTTGAACTTCCCGACGATGCCGCTCCAAGCATCGAGACTCCCAGTTCAAGACCGAAAGGCTCTGCAACCATTCTCTGATACGAGAACGAGTACAGCAAACACTTTCCCGCAAGCTCGAGATCAACCTCATTGGGAGCGTCGTTTCTGCCACCGGCCCACGCCTGTATATCACTTCATTAGACAGGTCACATTCAATATGCCCGTGAACTGGACCAGCTGACAACTCTCCTTTCCGACCAGTCTGGCATGACGCCGACAGCATATGCCACATTGAACGTCCCCGTGAACTGAATCGGCTGGGCAGATCCTTTTCTCGCCATCACAGAATATGTTCCCACAGCGTTGGAACCGCTTACCGAGCTTACAGTAACGCTGCCTGACACAGATTGATACACCAGTGAGTCTGCTCGCGATGTAGTATCTACATTAAAGGCCACTCCCACAGCGATTTGCGTGTACGTCGCCGCAACGAACCCTGACGGCAAAAGCGCGGCGATTGCAACGATGTTGTAGTTCGGTCCGGACACTCGCTGATAACCATATACGAAGAATGCCCTGACGCTGGTGTCATGCATGGCAATCACCGATGGCCCCACCTGAGGTGGCCAGACACCTATCCCGGTGATGCTGAGGTTTCCCGCAGACGATGTCGCCGTCACTGTACCCGACCCATAGTTGCTGCCACTACCACTTGTCACCGTGATTCCGAGAGTCACAATCCGATCAAACGAAGCGGCCAGAGAGTCGCCAATGGTGATGGAAGTGGATCCTGCCGCCACAGGAATGACAGTCAAAGTATCATGGTTGAGTGATGCAACTGCAATGCTTGGACTCGGCGGACCCATTATGATGAACGGCAACGTGCCGCCAGTCAGTCTGGCTCTTGCTGCGCCCCCGGACAGCGGCACAGTGAAGGTCTGGCCTGCTGTGGCAAAGCTGAATGTCGGTAACGTGCCGCCGCCACCTGGCGAGGTAGGGCTTTCATCCTTCTTGCAGCCGAGATCGAACAGCGTGAGACTAATGATCAGTGACGCAAAAATTGTAACTGCGCAAAGTGATTTGGTGTTCATTGTTGCCTCCGATGATTGTTCTCTGATGAAACATCCCATCACAATCCATCACCCAACGCCGCCCGACCACACAGTTCATGTTGAGAGGTTCATTGACTGGATCAGTTGACCATTTTCTTCCTGGACGTTTGTGGGATAACACCGACGACGTATCTCACATTGAATGCGCCCGTAAACTGAATTGGCAGACCGCTCCCCTTCCTCGCCATCACAGAATACGATCCTGAGGCATTCGAACCGCTGACTGAACCTATGACGATGCTGCCTGACACGGCTTGATATGCCAGTGAGTCTACCCACCCCGTTGTATCAACATTGTAAGCCACTCCCATAGAGATTTGTGAGTAGGTGTAGGTTCCCGCAACTAGTCCCCCCGGGGGCACAATCGCAGCCAATTCCACCATGTTGTAGTTCGGTCCCGAAACCCGTTGGTAACCCATTACCCAAAACACTCCCATTACATGATAGGAAGTATCATACACTGCACACACCGAGGGCCCCGCCTGAGGTGGCCAGACACCTGCGCCAGTGAAGCTGAGATTCCCCGCAGAGGATGTCGTTGTCACTGTGCCAGACCCCCAGTCGCCACCGGGTGTGCCTGTCACCACAAGCTGAATAGTCACAAAATGAAAGTACTGAGAGTCGGCGATGGTAATTGAAGTTGAACCCGGCGCCATGGGAAGAACCGTGAGAGTGTCATGATTGAGTGCAGCACTTGCGACGCCGGGGTTTGGTGAACCAGTGATTGCATATGGCAGCGTGCCGCCTGTAAGTCTGGCTCTTGCCGCACCCCCGGATGCTGGTATGGTGAAAGTCTGGCCTGCCGTGCCAAAGCTGAATGTCGGTAACCCACCCCCGCCACCCGGTGAGGTGGGGCTATCATCCTTCTTGCAGCCGAGATCGAGTAACATGACACCAATTATCAGTGACACAATGATCGCAATTGAGGAAAGAGACTTCATATTCATTGCTACCTCCGGTGATTTGTATTGTTTAAGGTGCTGTGAACGTACAGTACGTGAACAAGACAGACTCCCTCCGCAACATCCAGCCTGCTGCACAGTCGGCGCCAAAAAGAGACCGTGTTCCGGCCTACTACTGAAGCAGCACAAGTTTCCGTGTTTGGATGAAGTTGGCGGTTGCCAGTCGGTAGAAATATACCCCGCTGGTCAAGTTGCTTGCATCCCATGTTAGTTCGTACCGACCCGGTGGTTTTACTTCATTCACCAGCGTCACAACTTCGCGGCCAAGCACATCGTGAACGTCAAGCGTCACCAATCCAAAATCTGCAATCTGATATCCGATCGTTGTGCTCGGATTAAACGGGTTGGGGAAGTTCTGATATAATGCATACTCCACGGGTCTCCCCTCACCGCCTTCGACATAGGGCGGTAGTAGCGGTCTGATCCACGTAACACCCTCAACCTGGATGACACCGGCCGTTGATACTGTGTCATTCGTTTCAACAACAACCGATTCACCCGTCCGCGTTACAAAAATATATGTGATGTGCCTGGAGTAGCCGGCCAGAGATGATGTCTTCCTTTCATCCCGCCTGAGTCGAAGCGCATCCACTACAGAACCACCCGGCATTGTCATCGGACCGTAAGCGTCAGCGGTCTCAGTAACGTTCAGAGTCGCGGTCACCGTATCCGATGGGAGCGGAGGTCTGAGTGAGATGGAGGTTTCAATCCCATTGTATTGCCAGGATGAATTGAAAGTCAGAGGCAGCTGAAACTCAATCTCAACCGGAGCAAACGTCTGAAAAGTGGTAAACGTAAATCCGGGGACATACGTCACCGCCGAGACACCTCCATGGAATAGTGTGCTCGAGCTCGTCAGTGAAGTATATCCCCACGATTCGGACGGAACGCCCGGGATCAACCCGCTCGAGTACCGTGCATGAGTTGCTCCGGGGTAGTTTGCTGCGTACGGAGTGGAGGTTGGGTTCACCTGCGTTGCCGTGAAGGACAGATGCGACGCCAGTGTGGCAAAGTTCCAGGTGGTGCTTCCCAATTGACCGATATTCACGCTTGCGACGATAGTGTCAAGATCGGTTGCGGCAGAATATCCCACCGTCCAGGAGGTCTGAACATCAGCAACAGTGATCGTAATCTGCGCGAATGCGCTCGTACAAAGACAAAGTGAGAGGACCGTGCAGGAAAGGGGTAGATATCTCATGTCTCCTCCTACGTTGCTGGGGCGTGTGAACTGTGCTTGTCGGCCTCGCGGTCAACACTGCGAAAAACTCAACCGGGATGCGGAAGGTCAGGAATGAGTGAGCCGGGCAGGATTCCGATTGAAGTGTGGATGGTCAAACTGCGTCATCCACACGGACCCGCTCTCGTGTCGAGCACTCAGGAAATGAAAGAACAGAGGTTCCCGGGAGGTTATCGCCCGTAAATCAGAATCTATTTTGTCACGACAAGCTTTCTTGAGTCAACAAAGCTTCCAGCTCTCAACCTGCAGAAATAGACTCGGTTCGTACCGTCAAGATTGACCCGCTCGACTTTATCCTGCAGGTAGTTGGTGGAGCAATGCTCTCCGCTTGCCGCCATCATGCTGACCCTTTACATCATTGAGATTGCCGGAGGAATGGACTTCGTCGTCACCCTTTCTTATAAGACGTCTGAACGTCCGGCTAAAGGATGAAGAGCGCGGAGTATCTCCGCGGATCAAGGGCGAGAGATGAGTGCGTTAGGTGAGTCTTGAAGTAGAGCTGGCGCTCTCAGGTCTGGACCGGTGAACCGCAGGCAAGTGCCCTGTTCACAATTCCGACCTATGTCTTTCATCTTCGGAAAGATAGCGAGCCACAACACCAAACGCAACGTGGCCGCAAGATGCATGGTTACCAGTGCTTACAAAACGGGAGGGAAGAGTCTGAATACTGTGTCGAAAACACAGCAGGGTCCGGCGGGAAAGATGGAATCGCGTTTACGAACGAAGCTTCGCCAACCAGTGGCGAATTTCTTTCTGAACCTCACTCGGTGACGTCGATCCTGCAGAGCGTTTACGCTTGAGAGAGGCACGGGGGTCGAGCACCTTGTAAAGATCAATCTCAAACCTTTCAGAATGCTTTCGATATTCACTCAGGGGAAGATCCCGCAACGATATCCGCTTCATGGAACATATGCGCACAACCTCCCCGACGATCGAGTGCGCCTTTCGGAATGGCGTTCCCTTCCGCACAAGGTAATCAGCAAGTTCGGTTGCCAGGAGAAAATCCGCAGCAAGCTCGCTCTCGAACCGTTGTCCTGTCGAACTTCAGGGTCTTCAGCATGAGGGTGCAAACACCCAGGGAATCGCCAACTGTCTTTGCTGCATCGAACAGTGGTTCTTTGTCCTCCTGCATGTCGCGGTTGTAGGCAAGCGGGAGTCCTTTCATCACCGTGAGGAGTGCAATCAAATCGCCATACACGCGTCCTGTTTTACCACGCACGAGCTCAGCCATATCGGGATTCTTCTTTTGAGGCATGATGCTGCTACCTGTGGTCAAATGCATCACCGATCTCCACGAAGCGCCACTCCCGGGAACTCCATAACACGAGTTCCTCCGCGAACCGACTCAGGTGCATCATGACAATCGAGCAATGGGCGATGAATTCAACAAGGACATCCCTATCACTCACCGCATCAATGCTGTTTTCCACCAAACCTGAAAACCGTAACGCCTTTGCCGTCGCCCTGCGGTTGATGGGAAACGGTGTACCTGCCAGTGCCGCGGCACCGAGCGGTGACAGGTTGATTCGCTTGAGCAAATCACCGAAGCGCTCGTAGTCACGGTCAAGCATTGAAACATAGGCCAGAAGGTGGTGAGCAAGCAATATCGGCTGGGCCCGTTGCAGATGCGTGTAGCCGGGCATCATCACGGACTTGTACTGAGACGCTTTCGCGACAAACGCCTTCTGTAGCTGCCGGATGAGTGTGAGGACCTGTCGGGTTGTCCGGCGCAGATACAGCCTCTCATCAAGAGCGATCTGGTCGTTCCGGCTGCGGGCAGTATGTAACTTACCACCAATCGAGCCCACTTTCTCCATCAGTCTCTGCTCAATCGCCATATGAATATCCTCGGCGACGAAACGTTCTCTTCCAGAGGACTTTCCATTACGGATCAGCTTCCCGAGCGCAATCTCGCGCTTGATCTGTTTAAGGGCTTTACGGATCGTACTGGACTCATGAGGCAAGATGATCCTCTGTTCCTCAAGCATGGCAACGTGCGCAAGACTCCCCTCGATATCCTCACGATAGAGCTCCTTGTCGACCGAAAGAGAAGAAGAAAATTTCAGCGCATGCGGATTGAGCGGTGAACGAAAGCGTCCCCTCCAGAGTTTCATCAGATCACGTCAAACGTTGAGCAGTTCGTCGATGTGTTTGTGGACACCATTGCGATTGACCTGGTGGTACGTCTTGAGGGGCAGCCCGTAAATCTTGATGAATCCTTCGGATGCCTTATGGTCAAACGTATCCTCTTTCGTGTACGTGGCAAGGGCCGGGTTGTACAGCGATCGCTCCGATGTTCTCGCCGCGATACCGACAGTCCCCTTGAAGAGTTTCACCTTGACTGTGCCCGTCACGTTCCGCTGAGTAACGTCGACGAAGGCATCCAGCGCATTGCGAAGCGGGGAGAACCACATTCCGTTGTAGACAAGGTTGGCATACCTTCCGGACAGCTCACCTTTCAAATCGAACGTCGGTTTGTCCAGCGTCAACCGCTCAAGCTCCGTGTGCGCAAAATGAAGGATTGTGGCCGCTGGTGCTTCATAAATCTCTCTTGACTTGATCCCAACCAGCCTGTTCTCAACAAGGTCTATCCGACCGATACCATTGGCTCCACCGACATCGTTCAGATAGTTGATGAGTTCGATGGATTCCATTGCCTGGCCGTTCACACTTACCGGTACTCCCGCCTCGAAGTCTATCCGGACGTACTGCGGAATGTCGGGAGCCAGCTCGGGAGCCACCGTTCGCTGGTACGCATCCGCGGGCGGCTCGACCGTCGGGTCTTCAAGCACCCCGCATTCAATGCTTGTTCCCCAGATATTTTCGTCTATTGAATAAGGGCTTTGCACCGTTGCCGCGACAGGAATCCTGTGTTTCCTCGCATACTCAATCTCCTCTTCCCGCGAAGTGAATTCCCACTCTCGCAGCGGTGCTATCACTTTCAACTGTGGAGCAAGCGCCGCGACAGACACTTCGAACCTGACCTGGTCGTTGCCTTTTCCTGTACAACCATGCGCAACGGCGTCGGCATGCTCCTGGAGCGCGGTCTCAACAAGCAGCTTTGCAAGCAAAGGACGGCCAAGCGAGGTCGCCATGGGATAGGCATGTTCGTACAAAGCGCCGGCTTTCAACGCTGGAAACACATAGTGCTCGACAAACTCCTTCGTGGCGTCCACCACCACCGCTTTTGAGGCCCCCGTGTTCAACGCCTTCTCCTCGACACCATGGAGCTCCTTCCGTTGTCCGAGGTCTCCCGTAACAGTGATGATCTCGGCATCGTACTTCTCCATCAGCCACCTGATCATGACCGAGGTATCAAGCCCACCGGAGTAGGCCACGGCAATCTTCATGCTCTTCTTCATTACTTCCCTTCGATGAGTTTGTTTTTGAGGAATTGAATGACGTGCGATGTCTTCTTTTCTGATGATGGGATCACAAGCAGGGTATTGTCTCCCGCCACCGTCCCGATAATCTCCGGATGGGGCTGGATATCAAGAAACTCCCCCACGATGTTCGCGCACCCCGGAAGCGTTTTGATCACGATGAGATTCTCATTCGCACGAATCGAGAGTACCTGTGTGCCCACCACCGGCTTCAGCACCTGCACCTCCGTCGCCGAAGATTGAAGCACATAACGCGGGCCATCGGATGACATAACCCTGCTGATCCCGAGTTCCGCGAGGTCGCGCGACAGGGTTGCCTGCGTCACCGCACACCTCCGTCTCTTCAGCTCAACTCTCAGTTCATCCTGGTTCGCGATGGGCTTCGCATCGATGATTTCTCTGATTGCGAAGTGCCGGCCTTGTTTCGTCATCGGGCTGTCATTGCTCATGCAAAGATGGACTCCAGGATTTCGTCATGGCCGGCGTTGGCCGGTTTCCCGGCGCCGAATAAATATGCGAGGATCCCTTTCTGCACATGGAGCCGGTTCTGTGCCTGCGGAAGAACGATTGAGTGTGGCCCTTCAAGAACATCCGCCGTGATCTCTTCACCTCTATGGGCGGGCAGACAGTGCATCACCACGCAGCCCGGATGTGCAAGGGAAAGCAGACCCGCGTTGATCTGATAGCCCGTGAAGGCTTCGAGCCGCTGTGCCCGTTCCGCTTCCTGGCCCATGCTAACCCACACGTCGGTGTAGAGAACATCGGCGCCTTCTGCGGCCTCACGTGGATCACGGACGGCCTCAATCCTGCTCTTCCCTGCCTTAATCGCCCGGGCAAGAATGGTTTTGTCTGGCTCATATCCCATGGGGCATGCAAGGACAAAATGCAACGGGAGCTTCTCCGCAAGCTCAAGCCAGGAGTTCGCCATGTTGTTGCCGTCCCCCACAAACACAACTTTGGTTGAGTCTGAGAACATTTCACGCTCGATCAACGTGTATGCGTCGGCTATAACCTGACATGGATGGAGAAGATCGGTCAGCGCATTGACGACCGGAATGGTTGCATGGTGAGCGAGCTGTTCGACGACATCGTGCTGGTAGGTCCTGATAACGATCAGATCGTTGTATAGGGACAGGACTTCCGCGACATCCTTCACGGATTCCCGGCTCTCAATGCCAATGTTATTCCCGGATAGATATACCGATTGGCCTCCGAGCTGCAGGATACCCACCTCGAATGAGACATGCGTGCGGAGCGAGGGCTTTTCGAATATCAATGCGGCGGTCTTGTCCCGGAGGGGTTTAAAGTGTCCGGGGCTTTCTTCCTTCAGCCACTTTGTCAAACCAAAGATGTTTGTCAGATCGTTCGGGGAATATGGCACGAACGAAAGAAAATCCTTGATCATTGAAAAACCTTCGCAGTGTGTTGGGTTATGGAACGCAGGAGCTCGGTTCCAACACCCTCATCGGTGAATATTTCGAGCAACAACGAATGCTTGACCCGTCCGTCAATCATGTGCACCTTCTGCACACCTGCGTCCAGGGCATCGAATGCGGACCGAATCTTGGGCACCATGCCATTGATAATAGTCCCTCCATCGATCAGTTGTTTTGCATCGTCCTTCTTCAGGCTGTGCACGAGAGCGCCGTTCACCATCACGCCTTCCACATCGCTGAGATAGACAAGCTTCTCTGATTTGAGCGCGGCCGCAACACTTGCCGCCGCAAGGTCGGCATTAATGTTGTGTGCCTGCCAGGATTTGTCAACACCTACCGGAGCAATGACCGGCATCGTATTGTTGTTCAACAGCAGATTCAGAAATGTTGTATTGACACTGGAGACTTCTCCCACCAGACCGAGATCCGTCCCATTATCAGCCGTCCTCTCGACGCGCAGAAGATCGACATCGATGCCGCAGAGCCCGACCGCCTCGCCGTCGTGCTGGTTGATCCGGGCGACGATGTCCTTGTTTGTTTTGCCGGCGAGCACCATCTGCACGACGTCCATCATCGGCTCATCGGTGTAGCGTTGACCGTTGATGAAGTGGGTTTCAAGCCCAAGGCGGGCAGCAATCTCCGTTACTTCCTTTCCACCACCGTGAACAATAACGATCCGGATCCCGATCTTCTTCAGGAGCGCCACGTCCTGCGCAAATGATTCCTTCAACCCATCATCAATCATTGCAGCGCCACCATACTTGACGACGAATGTCTTACCCTCATAGCGCTGGATGTACGGGAGCGCTTCGATAAGGACTTCAGTCTTTGTGGATATCGGTATCATGCCGTCAGGTTCTATAGTTTGCGTTGATGGCCACATACTCCTTGGAAAGGTCACATGTCCAGAACGAAGCCATGTGAGTCCCCTGGTGCAGGTTGACAGTGATCTTGATTTCCTTCTGACTCAAGACCAGTTTCGCCGCCTCTTCCGAGAAATAAATCGAATAGTTCTTCTGGAGGATCGGGACATTGCCGAAGAAAATTTCCACGTCGGACGGCTCAAACTCAATTCCGGAGTATCCCACAGCCGCAAGTATCCGTCCCCAGTTCGCGTCCTCACCATGAATTGCCGTCTTGACCAGACTGGAATTTGCAATTGACCTTGCTGCGCGCACAGCGGCCTCCTCCGTCGCGGCGCCCCGCACTTCAATCTCGACAAACTTCGTCGCACCCTCTCCATCAAGGACAATCATCTTCGAGAGACGGATGAGAAGATACTCGAGGGCGTCATAGAATGCCCGGTATGAAGGTGTCCCGGGATCATTCAGTTCCTTGTTACCGGCCATCCCGTTCGCAAGAATCAGAACCATATCATTCGTGCTTGTATCGCCATCAACGGTAATGCGGTTGAATGACCTGTCTGCCGCATGCTTGAGAGAATGGGCCAGTAGCTCGGGCGCGATGTTTGCATCGGTCGTGACAAACGACAGCATGGTAGCCATGTTCGGGGCAATCATGCCGGAGCCTTTTGCCATTCCGCCGATTGTCACCTCATCGCCGTCGAGCAGCACACGCACCGCCAGCTCTTTGCTGAACGTATCCGTAGTCATGATTCCCTCCGCCGCTGACAAGTGTCCGTCGACGCCGAGCGATGACACAATCCTCGGAATTCCGGCAGCGATCTTGTCCATGGGAAGGTACTGACCGATGACGCCGGTTGACGACACCAGTACGTCCTTTGCCGCAATGCCTGCTTCCCGCGCAACCGACTCGACCATGGTCCACGCATCATTCAACCCGCGTTCGCCCGTACAGGCGTTCGCGTTTCCGCTGTTGACAAGAATCGCACGGAAGGAAGCCGAACGTTTCAATTGCTGCTTGCATACGAGCACGGGCGCTGCCTGCACCTTGCTGGTCGTAAACACGCCCGCAGCCTTCGCCGGGGCATCGGAGAAAACCAGCGACAAATCCTTCTTTGCTTTCTTGATTCCGGTATGGATGCCGGCAGCGCGAAATCCCTTTGGCCCCGTGACACCGCACGCACATTCGTTAAACATCCTGCAACTCCTTTCGCAACAGTCCGGTTTCCTCCGGCAGTCCGAGCATGACGTTCATGTTTTGTATCGCCTGCCCCGCTGCGCCTTTGACAAGATTGTCGATCGTCGATATGGTGATGATCTGATTTGTGCGCCGCTCCATCCTGAATGCAATGTCACAAAAATTGGAGAACGCGACATCCCTGATCTGTGGAACAGACTTCCGCACTCTGATGAACGGTGCGTCGGCGTACGATTCGAGGTAAGCATCGAAGACCGCTTCCTCGGTACAGTCGGTCGTGGTGTCTGCATGAATCGTGGTGTAGATTCCCCGTGTCAGCGGAACGAGATGAGGAACGAAGGAAAGTCCAATACTCCCTCCTGCTATCTGCTCCAGCACCGACTGGATTTCGGGGATGTGCTGGTGCTTGCCGATTTTGTATGCACGGATATTCTCATTCACCTCCGCGAAGCTCATCTCCATGGACGCCGACCGACCAGCGCCCGAAACGCCCGAAAGCGAGTTGATGACAATTCCTTTCGGGGAGATCAGACCCATTTTCAAAAGGGGAAAGAGAGGAAGAATCGCACTTGTCGGGTAGCAGCCGGGATTGGCAACAAAATGCGATGTCGCAATTGAAGCCCTGTTAAGCTCGGTCAAACCATACACTGCATCCCCCAGAAGCTCCGGGCACGCATGTTTGTGTCCATAGAACTTTTCATAGAGGCTTGCGTCGGGCAACCGGAAGTCACCGCCGAGATCGATGACCTTTCCAACACGACCCAGAAGTTGGGGAACGATGTTCATCCCCTCTCCTGATGGCAGCGCAACAAACACAACATCCAGGCCCTCATAATGGCCGGCATTGAAAGTCTCGAATGTTAGGTCCACAATGCCTGAAAGCGCTGGATACACCTCTTCGACCTTCTTTCCAGCGGACGCGCCTGCAACAACCTTTGCGATGTCCACATCCGGCCTGGTGGAGAGCAGGCGCATCAACTCTGCCCCCGAGTAGCCCGATGCACCGATAATCCCAACCCGAATCATGATCTCCGTTTGATTAAGCTGCATAAATATACAGTATGATGCATTATTATGCAAGAACAATTTTGAAATAGTTGTGCCAAATGGCGTGATGACAATCGTGCATACACTTGTGAGAGTCTCGGAAAACTATTTTGCGGCAGGGTTTAGCGCGAGGTGGGTGACTTCGTATTGGCCGCGTGTATGAGAAGTTGGTTGAAATCCAAAGGCCTCCCCGTCCGCCTACACCCCCAGCATCTCCTTCAGCTTTGCATATCCAGCCCTGCTCACCAGCAACCTGGTACCATCAGAGAGGATGGCAACGCGGCTGTCCTTGGCGTATGGTTCGATCTTGGAGAGGCGGTCGATGTTGAGGATGAACGAACGGTGGATACGGAGAAAATGTTTGGGGTCCAGATCCTCCTCCAGTGCGGAGAGCGTTCCCTGTTTCAGGATTTTCCTGCCTTCGGTCCTGACGGAGAAATAGTCGTCCTTCGCTTCGATGTAGTCGATCTTCTCCACGGGAATGACGTGCACCCTTGAACCTTCGCGAATCAGGAGACGGTCGAGCGGGCGTGTCGTTGGTCGGGCATCGGCCGCAAGCCTCGAGAGATCGGGGGTCTCCTTCCTGCCTATTCTTTCTCCGGCACGAAACAGTGCCTCTGCAAACCGATCCTTGCCGAAGGGCTTGAGGAGGTAGTCAACGGCATGAACCTCAAACGCCTTCAGCGCATATTCGTCGTAGGCGGTCACGAAGATTACGGCGAGATTCTTCTCGATCAGATCAAGTACCTCGAAGCCGTTGAGCTTCGGCATTTGGATATCGAGAAAGAGAAGGTCCGGATCAAGCTCTGTAACAGCCTTGACGGCCTCGAAACCGTTCGCGCACTCGGCAACAACCTCGATCTCCGGATGGGCTCCAAGATATTCCACCAAAAGCCTGCGCGCAAGCTCCTCGTCATCGACGATAACTGCGCGAATTTTGCCTGCAATCGCACCTTCGTCCATTATATCATCCCAACCGTCATGACGTTTTCAGATCTCTCGGTTCGCTCGGAATAACGTCTCCCGGTGTTCTCAAATCAATACTTGATTTCTGTGTATGAGCCGGCAGAACGATCTCTGCACAAAATGTTGACTCGGTCGCGATAGTATCCAGCCGCGCCTCGTTTCCATAGAGCGACGAGAGGCGCCCGCTCACGTTCTTCAGTCCGACGCCATTCGTCGTCGGGGCCGCTGAGTCCGGATCGCGCGGGTTCACGACCGCCAGAGAGAGCCGGCCGCCGCGATTGCGGACTTCCAGTGATATCACCCCACCCTCCAGTGTATTTGCCACCCCATGCTTGATGGCATTTTCCACCAACGGTTGCAGCAGCAAGGCAGGGACGGTACAGCGCAGTGCGTCCTCATCCACATCCTTTTTGAACGACAGCCGTGAGCCGAATCGCGCCTTCTCGATGGCAAGATAGTCGTCGATAAGCGCAAGCTCCTCCGCGACAGTAATCATTTGTGTTGCGGCGAGCCTGAGGGTCTTTCTCAAGAACTCGGCAAGCCGGAGGGACATTTCTCTCGCAGCACCAGGATCCACCGTGGTGAGCGCGCTGATGGCGTTGAGGCTGTTGAACAGGAAGTGAGGATGAATTTGGGTCTTTAGCGCCCGCAATTCTGCCTCGCGCGCAAGGGTCTCGAGCTGGAGCGCGTGACGCTCCACTTCACGCGAAGACTCAAAGGCAAGAATGAGATAATGTACGACGACCGCCAGCAGGTACAACAACACCCCGCTGCCGAACACCACCGGAACCATGCTGCGGAACCTCGCGTCAAGTCCGCGTGTCCAGTCAACCTGCGACAGGACAATCACCCACCCCCGGACAATCAGCAGCCAGAATGAGCTGGAGACGGACGACGCCACAACAAAAACCGCGACAAGCTTCAGGAATGATGTTTCCGGCAACGGAAACGCACGACAGATGTAGAACGCTGCAAGACAGATGAACGCATACATGCCCGCCATCGGTATCGTAAGAGCGAGGGCTTCGATCCATTCCAGTCCCCCCGACAACACGACGATCGACGCGAACAGGAGGGCCAGCAACAACCAACCTCCAAGATAGAGAAGAAGCCGCTCCCTGGAACCGAAAATCGGATGCATGCGTCAGTTCGAGATCTGTACGCCGCCCATGATCGCGTACCCTTTGATGACGAGTCGCTTGGTCGACCCGCCCTGCGGGGGCCGTGTTTTGTCGTCGAAGCCACCCATCAGGGGCGATCCCATCACCACAACACTCCAGTCAAGCGGCACCTTCAAGTCAATCCCACCCCAGAACGCGAACACGTCGATCACCGCCTGGCCTTCCTTCATCGATGCCTGCCGGAGATCGACTTCACACCCTCCCATGATGGCGGTCAGTTCACCACCCTGAAAATTCTGCGAGCTGCTTGTGCGCCTGAACCCACTCAATATTGCAGTGCCGCTAATCGTTGCATCGCTGTCCGTCGAGCTTACCCACTCCTGACTGCGGCCTCCGGTGCGAGTGGACGATCTCCAGATCATCGAAAGACCAATCGCGACGATAAGAAGAGGCCAGAAATCCCACACGCTGAACGAGAAGATATACAGGCGGTCGAGCAATATCGCGGCGCCAACGAACGTGATAATCAGTCCGAAGAACCTGCCGGGCCTTCCCTGTGGCTGGATCATCTTTGTGATCCCGTAGATCACGAGCAACGCGGGCCAGTAGCGAAGATAGTCGTGGGCATACAGCACCCCAAGGTTATCGAGCGTAAACAACACTCCTATCGCGATGATAATGAGGCCGAGGACAACCTGCGGAGTCGCATGCCATAACGATTTAGTTTCCATTGATATTCTCCTTTGGCATTATGATGTGTGATCGTTTCGTTATCGCCGTGCCGGTGAGATAGATGCCCCAGATGATTAACAGCAGCGGCCAGGAGTTCCTGTATGTCATTCCATATGCATGGAGTGTCACCAACTGAAACCATGCCCCCAATAATATCATCCAAAGTCCCTCCCACCGGTCGTGTCCATCATTCGCCTGCAGAAGCTTGTTCAGTCCGATAATAACAATGATCAATGGCCAGAACCGAAAGAAGGGTACGTGCCCGACCACACCAAGATTCATGAGAATGAATACTACGCCGACAATGACGAGAACAGTGCCAACGACTACTCTGGGATGTTTTGCTGGATTCATGGAGCCTCCTGAGTATTTTGTTTGGGAGAATATACGGCTGAATCCCCAGGAAGAAACACCGTATTCGGTGAATGGCGAATGGCAGTCGGTGAATGGAGAATCAGTTTCGCGGGCCAGAACGGCTCGACTGTTTCGGCCGAAGAGACCCCAGGAGATCCCCCATTACCTCCGACTTGTTCCGGAGCGGAAGTTCCCCACTCCGCCGAACATTGATGAGTTGTGCAACAACACTGATTCCGATTTCTTCCGTCGTGACAGCTCCAATCTCAATTCCCATGGGTGCATAGACACGCTTCAACGCGTCGATGGAAACACCCCGTTCAAGAAGGTGTTCGTACGTGGTCAACACCTTGCGCTTGCTGCCAATCATTCCGATGTACTTTGCGGGAGTCTTCACGGCCTGTTCGAGTACGTCCTCATCGGACCGGTGGCCGCGGGTAACGATGACAATATACGTGGAGCGTTTGACCGTCAGGTGATTGAATGCATCGTAGAACTCGATCGCAAGCGTCTGTGCTGCCTCAGGAAACCGGGCAGGGTTCGCGTACTCGCTTCTGTCATCAACGACCGTGATCCTGAAGCCGGCAAGTGATGCGGCGCGGGCAATCGACTTGGACACATGGCCTCCGCCAAAGATGATCAACTGTGGCTGTCCGGGCACAGGCTCGAGAATCAATTCTCCACCTTCAATCTTCACCCTCCGGGTTTCGTTCCGGTGGTGCGACTTCCAGGTTTCTTCCGCCAGTTCAGCGGGCGACAATGAAATATTCTCGCCATCAGGCCCCTTGAGTTTTTGTTTCCATTGATCCACGAGCTGTTCTTTCCCACCGGCAACGGTGAAAAGAAACTTGAAGCCTGGTCTTCCGGAGAACTCAAGCCACGTTCCGACGACACCATCTTCCCCCTCATCACGGAGCGCCATCCACTGCCTCAACAACGGGATGTGTGACCGGGTGATTGGCTCGATAAGAACGTCAAGACTGCCGCCACAGATAAGGCCTTGCACCATGTCATTTTCATTCAAATGAAACGCAAGAATCTGCGCATACTCATTTTCAATTTGCCTGCGTGCGGCCTCGATCACGTCACCCTCCATGCAGCCACCGCCGACTGTGCCAATCCACGTCCGGCCGGAGTCCTTTACGAGCATCCTGGAAAAAGTGGAGGCCGGTGTTGATCCGCTCGTCGAAATCACGGTCGCAAGCATGACACGCCCCTCCGTCTCAAGGGCGGAAAGCATTTCACGAAGTATGTCCAAGGGTGGGTTCGTGGGTGAATTCCGGGGAATTGATTGAATGCAATGTAGATCAATCTACCGGGATTATCAACTGTCAGTCGGGGCGCTATTCATGGAGTTGACTTCAAAAATCAGCTTCATTACATTCTCCGTGCCTGTTCTTTCACATATTCATCACCCATCAAGGAGGATCGTCATGTTCAGCCTCAAAGAAACCATACACCGTCGTGGGTTCCTTGGGAGCCTTGCTGCATCCACAGCGCTCGGGGTTGCGGCACTCAGTTCGCCGATGCGGTTGCTCGCCCAGCAAAAAGGCACGGCCAGCCCTTCCAACGACAAAGCGTTTGATGCCTGGCTGAAACGCATCAAAGGGAAGCATCGCCAGTTGTTTGACGCGACTGCAGAAAATGAAGGTATGCCGTTCGCATGGCCGCGTGTCTACCTCATGACCAATAATGCGGTTGGTACGCCGGACAGTGACCTCACCGCAGTCGTCATACTCCGCCATGAAGCGATCCCCCTTGCTCTCGATCATGCGCTCTGGGAGAAATACAAACTCGGCGAGTTCTTCAAGATCACCGACAAGGCGACCAAAGCGCCGGCCATCCGCAATCCGTACTATCATCCAAAACCGGGTGAGCTTATGATGGACAGTTTCGCCATCGACGAACTCCAGAAGAGTGGTGTGCTGTTTGGGGCATGCAACATGGCAATCACGGTGTACAGCGGAATCATGGCAAAGAACATGAACATGGATGCCGCCGAGGTGATGAAGGAATGGGTAGCTGGCGTGATACCCGGAATGCAGGTTGTTCCTTCAGGGGTGCTCGCCGTGAACCGTACACAGGAACACGGCTGCACATATTGCTACGCCGGTGGATGAATTGAATTTTTTGAGATGACAAGAAGAGGCAACCCGGATGGGATTGCCTCTTCGTTTTTGGTGGGAACTCAGATAACTTCGGTGAGCAGCTCTTTCCTGGGCGAGGGAATGACCACTTTGTTCACGAGGAGACCCTTCTCAGCCACAACCGCAGCCCCGGCATCCACCGCTGCTTTTACGGCGGCCACATCGCCTGTCATTGTTACAAACGCCTTGCCACCCAACGCCATCGCGAGACGGATCTCGATCAGTTCAACACGCGCTGCCTTCACCGCAGCATCAGCACCTTCGATCAGTGATGCGACAGAAAACGACTCAATGATACCCAACGCATCGGGATTCTCGACCTTCGTGGCGCCTGCAATCGCCGGAAACACCGACTCGTGAACGTTAGGAATGACAAACGTGTCAATAACGCAGCCCTTCCCGATGGCTGCTCCTGCATCAACGCTTGCTTTCACGGCTGCAACATCCCCGCCGATAAGCACCATATACTTGCCGGAACAGATCGAGCGTGAGAGAAGGATCTCCACGTCGGCTGCCTTCAACATCGCATCGCCGACCTCATAACCCGCAGCAATGCTGCCGAGTTCAATCAAGCCGATCGAATTCTTTGTCATGCATACTCCCTGGTGATAAGACTAATTCCCTTCATCATGTCCGGCTGATGACAATTGACTCACCGATGCTCCTCACTACCCCATTGATACTCGCGTGCACCCTCGCCCCGAGCTTCCCGTTCGGAACATCGCCAATGCATTGGCCTCTCTTCACACTTTCTCCGATACGAACACCCGGCACCGCCGGCTCGCCAACGTGTTGCGCGAGGAGAATCTCAATCTTCTCAACCTGGTGTCCGTTGGTTCCAAACTCGGACGGGTGGTCGTACTCGGTAACACCAAGGCGCTTCGCGAGCTGCTTCAGTGGCGTACGTCTTCCTTCGTACATTGGATGAGGATCAACATCCATCTTCCCGTTCCATTGGATGCCCTGTTCCTTCATCTCACGTTTGCTCTTGTCACATGCCTCTTTGGGGAAGAGGCTTTCGGGACACGCGTAGAGCGTGCAGAGCCCGCATGAGCAACAAAGGCTGGCATATTGATTCCAAATTGCCTCGCCGGTTTGAGTAAACCCGAGGCTCCGCATAACCTTGTGGGGCTGCACGTCATAGCCAAGAATGTAGCGCGGACACAACTCGGTACAATAGCTGCACTGGTCACAGGCTGATTTCCCGATCCGGTGCATCGATTTTTCCGGCTGGCTCTTGCGCTGGACAAGCGTGTGCTCGACGGGCAGAACGACAAGCCCTGCGGTGGTTTTTGTGATGGGAAGATCAAGATTGAACTCCAGTCTCCCCATCATAATCCCCCCAACAAACACAGCAAGGTCCGCCGCACTAGCTCCCCCGGCTGCGGTGATTGCGTCTCTGTAACTCATCCCGACCGGCGCCACAAACGACATCGGATGGTTGACCGCCCCCGCTACAGTGATAAACTTTTCAATGACAGGCTGTTGATCAGCTGCGCGCGAGATGTTGTACAGTGTCTCAACATTGCTGACCACGACTCCGATGTTCAATGGAATCCCCTGCGGCGGAATCAACCTTCCGGTGGCTTCATACACCAGAATGAACTCATCGCCCGAAGGGTAGAAATCCCCAAGGGGATGAAGCCGGATTCTCTTGTCGTCAAGTACAGCGTTGAATGCCTCGACGGCCGGCTGGTTCTTTGCCTTGACACCGATAATCCCTTTCTGTGCACCGGTGGATTCCATCAGAAGCTTCACTCCATGAACAACCCGGTCGGCATGGTGAACCATCAGCTCAAGGTCTTTGTGAATCAGAGGCTCGCATTCGGCGCCGTTGGCAATGACGGTGTCGGCACGGGAGGCAGCCTTCACGTGAGCCGGAAACCCTGCACCACCCGCCCCGACAACTCCAGCCATCTTCACGAATTCTTCAGTACTCATTGATTTGTGATTATGTTTCCCGGAATGGTGAGATGCCTCTAACGTTTATAGTACACTGCATCAACAGGGAGCTTCGCCGTACGATAGTCTCGGTCCTTGAAAAGAAACGCCGGCCGTGGCTTGGAATTGATGAACGCTGAAATGTGCTGGGCTTCTTCATCGGTGAGGCTTCCCGGATTCAGATACGGCATCGCGTACCGGATAAATCCTGCAAGTGTGTATATGCGCGACGCTCCTGCACCATCATTCCACGAATCCAGCCCCCACAATGGACCCGCCTTCTTGTCGCCAATCTGAACCCCCTGCCCATCTTCACCGTGGCACGATGAGCATTTCTCGATGTAGAGCGAATCGCCCAGCTTCGCATCGAGCTTGGCAATTGGGACGAGCTTATCCTTTTCAATGTCATTCAGCCCACGCCAGGGAGGGTTTTTGCCCATCGGGTATCCGCCGGAGAGCCACGTGAGATATGCAGCGATTGCCAGCACTTCCGGTGAACCGGGAGAAGGTACTGTTGAGCCTGCAATGTCTCCATCGGAAGCGCCCGATCGCACAGCCCCGGTTGCGTTCTGACTGCGCAAGAAACACCCGACAATGCGATCTTCAAGACTGAACAGCCTCCCCTCACGCTTGTTATAATTCGGGAACACAGCGGCAACACCAACGAGCGGCAACGCCTTTTCTTTCTGGCCGGCATTGAGGTGGCAGTTGTTGCAGGCGAGTTTGTTGAGAGAATATTGTGTGGATTCTGCGGAAGTACGGGTGAATAACTGAAACCCCCACCGGATCTGTTCGGACAGCGGCGACCCGTCAAGCGTTGAATCCTTGAGGGGGTTCCTTGGAATATCCCACGCGGTGACCATCGTCGCGGAGGCAGGTAACAACGCCTCATTCGCTGGTGCGGGAGCTGCCTTATTGCTCCCCGCGAGATCCTGTGAGAAAATATCAAACGCAACAATGCCAACCACAGCAAGCAGAACCACGGCCAGGAACACCATCAACCGCATATCATGACCTCGCGAAATGGAGACTCACGTTCCGCCGCTTACAAGCTCGAACGCGTGAGAAACGCCAGGAGCGATTTGCCCCTTGAGTTTGTGAACTGACAATACTACGACTTCGTTCGTCGCCGGCAGCGAAAAGTCGGGTTCGATCGTGTGATCGCCAACAGCAGAAATCGCATCCTTGATTGCCAGCCAGGCGGAGAGAGCAAGCATGAATGGCGGCTCCGCAACTGCCTTGCTGCGCCGGATGGCGTTTGGATTCGGGACACCCTCGAGCAACGCGGTTCTGAAATCCCTCGGGATATCCTGCACACATGGAATTTTGTAGGTGTCCGGCGAGTGCGTCATCAGGTTTCCCTTGTCATCCCATTTGATCTCCTCCGTGGTGCACCATCCGACGCCCTGAACGTAGCCGCCTTCAACCTGTCCAAGATCAATTCCGGGATTGAGCGAATCACCGACATCGTGCAGAATATCGGTCCGGAGAATGGTATGACGCCCGGTGAGCACATCCACCGACACTTCACTCACGCACATTCCGAATGCGTAATAGTGAAATGGTTTGCCGAATCCCTTCTCCTTGCTCCATCCAATGTTCGGGGTCCTGTAAAATCCCGCGGCGCTGAGACTTACCTGCCGCAGTTGCATCAGTGGCATTGCCGCCGGGAAGGCAATTCGCCGATCCGGGTGGTCGGTGTCCACAATGAAATCATCCTGAAAAACAATGGAGTGGGGAAGCGATGGGGCTCCGAGGTATTGTTCCGAAAACGCCTGTGCCATTGCCGCGCCGATTCTTCCCTTCAGGATATCGACTGCGTTTTTCACCGCCATGCCATTCAGGTCGGCGCCTGCGGACGCAGCCGTCGCGGAAGTATTCGGCACCTTCGAGGTGTTGGTGGCATTGACCTTCACCCGATCGAGGCCAACTCCGAATTCCGCGGCAGCGATCTGTTGTATCTTGGTGTGCAGACCCTGCCCCATTTCGGTACCACCATGATTGACAATAACGGTCCCATCGGTGTAGATATTAACGAGAGCACCGGCTTGATTGAGGAACGTCGTTGTGAAGGAAATGCCAAACTTCACCGGTGTGATCGCAAGCCCCTTCTTCTCAAACTCATGGTGACCGTTGAATGCCTCAACCTCGATCCTCCGCCTCGCATACTCAGACGACTGCATCAGTTGGTTATAGATGACGTGAAGGTGGTTGTTTTCGACAACTTCTCCATAATGCGTGATGTTACGACTCGTGATACCATAGAAGTTCTTGTACCGAATTTCAGCCGCGTCCATTTTCAGAGACCGCGCAACCCGATCCATCACCGTCTCGATCACGGCCATTCCCTGGGGTCCGCCGAATCCACGAAACGCCGTATTGGATGGCAGATTTGTTTTGTACACCTTGCCGACGACGGAGAGGTTTGGAATGTAATACGCGTTATCCACATGCAACATCGCCCGTTCAAGAATGGCGAACGAAAGGTCCGTTGTACAGCCCCCGTCACTGTTCAACTCGATTTTCGCTGCAAGGACGTTCCCTTCATCGTCAAACCCCACATCGTACCTTGAGAGGTACCGGTGCCGCTTGCCGGTAATCTTCATGTCGTCATCGCGGAAGAGCCTGATCTTCACGGGGCGTTTCGTGGCCATGCAAAGCAGGGCGGTCCAGCATGCCGTGTGGTTGGCCTGGGTTTCCTTGCCGCCGAACGCGCCTCCCATCCGTCGCACTTCGACCACCACCTCATTTCTTCCGATGCCAAGGACTTCCGCAATGATCGCCTGAGTCTCCGAAGGGTGTTGGGATGAGCTGAAGACGTTGATTTCCTTTCCCTCTCCGGGGATACACAGACACACCTGCGACTCAAGATACCAATGTTCCTGCGCACCTGTTCGCAACTCGCCACTGAACCGATGCGGTGCGGTTGCCAGAGCCTCGTCCGCACTGCCACGAGTGATTGTCCGCGATGGGCCAAGCAGATTTCTCTTCGCTATCGCCTGTTCCAGAGTAAGAACCGGCTCGAGCACATTGTAGTCCACCTTGATGAGGCTTTCGGCTTCGCGGCATTGCTCTTCTGTCTCGCCCGCGATCAGGAACATTGCCTGTCCAACGCACTTGGTTTCATCGACCGCGAGACATGGTTCATCTTTGACCACCGGGCCCATCTGGTTGTGGCCCGGAATGTCCTTGTAGGAAAGAACCGCGTGCACACCGGCGGCCTTCCTTGCCTCATTCAAATCAAACGCCTTGATCTTCGCGTGTGCGTGAGGACTGTAGACAACACGCCCGACCAGCAAGAGCTCGTTGACGAGCATGTCATCCACATAGACCGATTCGCCGGTAACGTGTTTCGCTGCAGATTCGTGTGGAACCTTTTTGCTTCTATCAGTGTCCATTGGCCACGGTTTCATCCCAGAACTTCAGGAGCAGGTTTCTTGCAGCGATCCGCCTGAACTCGGCGCTGCCACGTGCATCAGACAACGGAGTGAACTCCTGATCAATCAAGGGCATTGCCTGCTCGATCGTATCCCGTTCCCATCGTTTGCCCATCAGGAATTGTTCTGCTGCCGTCGCCCGTTTCACGCGTTCCGCCATACCACCATAAGCAATTGTAATGAGGGCAACACCGTGTGTGGTGCTCAGCTCAACTTTGAACCCTCCGCTGACCGTTGAGATGTCAAGATCCTTTCTCTTTGACACCTTGTATGATTTCACGATTGCGCGGGGACGCGGCTTGGGGAGCAACACGCTCACAATGAGCTCGCCCGGTTTTCTGAGCGTTTGTCTGTAGCCGGTAACATAACCATCCAGTGGAACTTCCCGCGCACCCTCAATACTTTGCAGCCCCACCTTCGCGCCGTAGGCTATCAGCACCGGAAGGGCATCTCCAATCGGCGATGCCGTACCAAGGTTTCCACCGAGCGTCGCCAGGTTCCGGATTTGTTGCGATCCAAATACGGAAAGCATCTCACGGAGTGCGTTGAAACCGTTCAACTTCGGCATCAGACCGGTTAACGTGGCGCCTGCGCCAATTCTCAGTCCGGTTGCATCTTCGCTCACAGCTTTCAACTCGTCAACACCTGAGAGATCGATGATCGTTGGAATCAGCTCATGGTTCTTGGTGACTCGAAGGGCGACGTCTGTCGCTCCGCAGATGACTGTGGCCTTGGGGAGTTTCTGTGTTAATGCCAGTGCCTCGGTAAGAGTGACTGGTCGAAAGTACTCCTGGCGGTCAGTTTTTATGTGAAGGGATCTTCCCTGCAATGACTCGAGCTTTGCGGCCACGTCGACCTCGCCACTCGTGAACTCATCAACGCCATGGCGCACACACGCTGTGGCCGCTGCTTCAATGATGGGTTTGTATCCCGTACACCTGCAAAGATTTCCCGTTAGTGCATCGTCAATCTCGGCGCGTGTTGCGTTCTCCGTGTTTTTGTACAAGGAGAACAACGACATGATGATTCCAGGCGTGCAGAACCCGCATTGACTTCCGTTGGAATCGACCATTGCCTGTTGCACCGGGTGAAGAAGTCCGTTTGAAGATTTCAGATTCTCGACAGTGATGAGTTGCTTCCCGTGAAGCATCGGGAGAAAGACAAGGCATGAGTCCACCGACCTGTACCGGATTCTCCCGTCCTCGGAACGCTCGCCGAGGACGACCGTGCAGGCGCCGCAATCACCTTCGGCACATCCTTCCTTCACTCCCTTGTGGTCCGGCAGCGAGCGAAGATAGTTGAGGACCGTTGTGGTGGGTCGCAGGCCAGACTCTCGGTCAAACCTGAGCTCGGTAATCCTTCCATCAAGAACGAACGAAACCAAGGAACTCATTCCGAAGCCTGTACGCGTGAGACCGCCGTGGGAACAATGCAACCCAGTGTTAGTGTAGCAATTCTCGGCTGAAGTTTCAAGGCTGATCAATCTCACCTTCCTCTGCGCCCCCCGTATATGAACGAATTCCTTCCCTTGCGTTTTGATCCCAAAACCTCTACTCTTAACAGCAATAAACCGCTGTCCGCCGGACACGCTCAAAGTTCAGCGCAATGTTGCATCCGTCCTTTGCAATCTGCAGTACCCGTGTTGTGACCCTCGATGGGGTCAGGCCTGCCGCGATTCTCATCGAGGGCGAGAAGATTGAGGCGATCGTTGCCAGGAGCTTCATCCCGTCACGGTATCTCGTTGAAGATGTTGGCGATCTCGTCGTCATGCCGGGACTGGTTGACACACATGTCCACATCAACGAACCGGGGCGGTCGGATTGGGAAGGATTTGAAACCGCGACGCGATCTGCAGCGGCTGGAGGTGTTACGACTCTGGTCGACATGCCACTGAACTCGTCTCCCGTGACGACGACAGTTGAGGCCGTCCAACAGAAAATCGGGACGGCAACGGGCAAGCTCTTCGTCGACTGTGGTTTTTACGCGGGGTTGGTTCCCGGAAATGCAAACCGGCTTTCCTCTCTTGTCAACGCAGGCGTTCTTGGCGTCAAAGCCTTCCTTATCGATTCCGGCATCAATGAATTCCCGAGCGTGACACATCGGGATCTTCGGGCGGCGATGGCAGTCATCGCACGGTATGACGTGCCGTTGTTGGTTCATGCTGAACTCGCCCGAGGCGCGCCTTTAGCACACCTTGACTCAGCGTTCCGCAAGGCCATCTCGCCCACAATTCAGAGCTATCGCACCTATCTTGCCTCGCACCCCCGAAAATGGGAGGAGCGCGCAATTGCACTTATGATCCGCCTGTGCAGTCACTACAAATGTCGGGTGCATATCGTCCATCTTTCGTCCGCCGACGCCGTCCCTGCCCTGGCAAAGGCACGCTCGGAAGGCATCCCCATCACCGTGGAAACGTGCCCGCACTATCTCTATTTCTCCTCCGAAGAGATTCCTGAGGGCGACACACGGTTTAAATGTGCCCCGCCGATTCGGGAGGAGGAAAACCGGGAACGACTGTGGCGGGCTCTTCAGGATGGCGTCATCGATTTCATCGTGTCCGATCACTCACCCTGTCCGCCTTCCATGAAGGCACTCGATGAAGGGGACTTCGCAAAGGCGTGGGGCGGAATTGCATCTCTCCAACTTGGGCTGCCTGTCGTCTGGAGCGAGGCACGCAAAAGAGAATTTACAGTTGAGCATGTTGCGGAGTGGATGTGTCGAAAGCCCGCAGAACTTGTTGGACTTCATGAACGCAAAGGCACAATTGCGCCGGGTGTGGACGCTGACATTGTTGTTTGGAACCCCGAGGAGAAATTTACCGTCACGCAAGAGATGCTGCACCATCGACACAAAACGACGCCGTATGAAGGCCGGGAATTCTTCGGAACGGTGGAGATGACATTTCTTCGTGGGAACCGTGTCTATAGGAGACGATCGCTCGAAGGTCAGCCAAGAGGAATAGTACTGCTGCGTGAATCAGCGTCGACCCGACAACTACCTGAACGGAGCCAAGTAATTGCAGGAAAGTAGTTTCACCATTCCTTCTGGTCTAATCGATCTCGCGGCAGAACGGCTTGGTGGAAAGGCCATGCTTGCCAGCGATGAGTTCTTTGCCGAAAAGGAAAACCTCGTGAAACCCGGACGGGGCATCTTCATTCCTGACAAATACACTGACCGGGGAAAATGGATGGACGGATGGGAATCCCGGAGGAAGAGAACTCCCGGTCACGACTGGTGCATCGTGAGGCTCGGTCTTCCGGGAATCATCAGGATGGTCGATATTGACACGAACCACTTTCTCGGCAACCATCCACCATTCGGGTCGCTCGACGGAACGACCGCTGAAGAGAACGCTGCCGCGTCCTCATTGGCGAGCGATGTCTCCATCTGGGCAGAGTTACTTTCGAAATCCCCATTGAACCCGGGGTCGCAAAACGTTTTCCGGATTGCTGACACCCAACGGCATACCCATGTTCGCCTCAACATCTATCCCGACGGCGGGGTAGCAAGACTACGGATCTACGGCGAGGTGGTGCCCGAGTGGGGCAAGTATAAATTGGACGACCTGATTGATCTCGCTGCGGTGGAGAAGGGGGGAATAGTCGTCGCTGCCAGCGACATGTACTTCGGTAGCGTCCAAAACCTTCTTATGCCCGGACGGGCTGCAACGATGGCAGACGGCTGGGAAACCAGGCGTCGCCGCGGGCCCGGAAACGATTGGGCAATCATCAAATTGGGCCGCCCCGGACGGGTGAAAAAGATCGAAATCGACACAACTCACTTCAAGGGAAACTACCCCGACGAGTGCTTGATTGAAGGATGCAGTTCCCCGACGGATTTGAATGCCGAGACGGTGAACTCGACCTCAACGCGTTGGAACGAGCTTTTGCCAAGAACCAAGCTGAAACCGGACACGAGACACTTCTTTGAGAAGGAGCTACACATCCTCGGCGAGTGCACTCATGTTCGTCTCAGTATCTATCCGGATGGTGGCGTAAGCAGGTTGAGGGTGTGGGGAGTTCTGGGCTCCAACAGATGAATCCCGGTTCCGAAGCATATGACCTTGAGCGAGATTAACGCGCTTCCTCCGGAAGAAGCAAGCAGTACATTCGAACGCTGCTGCGGGTCACAAAAATGGATCCACACAATGACGGTGTCACGACCGTTCCATTCACCCGATGACCTATTCCTCAGAGCGGAATCCATCTGGAACAACCTTGAAGAGACGGACTGGAAGGAGGCATTTGCACACCATCCGAAGATCGGAGGCATGGACTTGTTGCGCAGGAAATTTTTAGCGGTCAGAACGTGGGCCGAGGACGAACAAGCAGGAACGGGCATTGCATCCGAGGCGGCACTCCGTGCACTCGCAGTTGAAAACGTCAAGTATGAGCGGAAGTTTGGTTACATATTCATCGTGTGCGCAACCGGAAAGAGTGCGGACGAAATGCTCCTGCTGCTGAGGGAACGATTGCGAAACCATCCTGACGAGGAGCTTCGTATCTCCGCCGGAGAGCAATCCAAAATCACTCGACTCCGGCTGGAAAAGCTGTTCCGCGCTCAGCAATGAGACATGATGGATCGACCATTACATTCCACCACCACAATTGAATGGAGAATGCAGCATGCGTTTGACACTCACACCGGAAACACTTGATGGAGTGCTTTCACGTTTGCACACTGCCAACCGTGCATTTGCAGAACAATTCCCCGGCGATTCCGGGGCACGACAGGCAGTCCATACCGTGTATGGTGGAGCGCAAATCTTCAAATCAGATACCGCAAGGAAGCTGGGGATCCTCGCGCTTGGTTCCCTGAATGAGTATGCCCCGGATTTCGCGACATTTGCCAGGGCAATCGGCTTGCGCGGGAGCGAGAAACTTCCTGCAACGACTCCACAAATCAGGACCCTCAAGAAACGACTCGACAGGAACAGCACATCAGTCAAGCTCACCAATGAACCTGCGTGGTTCGCTTACACCATTTACAATAGAGTGGTCGCAAAGCTTCAGGTGGAGCCTGTCGAAGACTTTCGCATCGACTTTGAGGACGGGTACGGCAACCGTTCGGACCAGGAGGAAGATGGACATGCGGCATCCGCAGCAGTCCAGATCGCCAAAGGAATGACCCATGGGACGCTTCCGCCTTTTATCGGCATTCGGGTGAAGCCATTCACCGAAGAACTGAGGATGCGCGCCATCCGCACGCTGGATATTTTCGTTACTACGCTCGCGCAGAGCACGGGCGGCAGGCTTCCCGACCACTTCGTTGTGACGATTCCAAAGGTGACAATCCCCGAACAGATTCATACCATCATAAGCGTATTCGAGCTTCTGGAAAGACAGACCGGACTCCCCGCGGGGTCGCTCAAACTTGAAATCATGATTGAGACCCCTCAGTCCATCATTAATTCACGCGGGGAATCAGCCCTTCCGATCCTTGCTTCGGCAGCAAAGGGAAGGCTTATTGCAGCACATTTCGGCGTGTACGATTACACTGCGTTGTGTGAAATCACCGCTACATATCAGAGCATGCAACACCCGGCATGCGACTTTGCACGCCACATGATGAAGGTTGCCTTTGCACAAACCGGCATTGCCATTTCCGACGGAGCGACAACAGTGATGCCCGTACCGCGTCATCGGGTTGAAAAGGGGGCCAAACCTCTGACAGCAAAGCAGAGGACCGAGAACAATGCAGCCGTGTACCGAGCATGGAGAATGGCGTTTGAGGACACAAACCATTCGCTGATGCATGGGTATTACCAGGGATGGGACCTTCATCCGGGACAGCTTCCCATTCGTTACGCCGCTGTGTATGCATTCTTCCTCGACGGCCTCCAACAGGCGTCAACCCGGCTCAAGACGTTCATGGAGAAGGCCGCTCAGGCAACACTCATTGGCGATGTGTTTGACGACGCGGCTACAGGTCAGGGACTGCTCAATTTCTTTCTACGGGGGCTCAATTGCGGTGCAATCACAGATGCTGAGGCACAGATGACAGGGCTCAGTCTTGAAGAGTTGCGATTGAGATCCTTCGTCAAGATACTGAACCGAAGAAGAACGCAATAGATGCCAACATACCTTGATAGCTGCCACACAGGATATGAAGGTGAGCGACCAACCGAAGGGATGCCAATTGACTTATGAGGATCCTGATCGCGCTTGGCAAACACAGGGACGCAAGTATGGAAGCCGTGTGATCACGCAAATCGTTTGGATTTTCCCTATCATCCTCTTGATGATATTCCTGGCCAGGCCGCCTCTGTCCTGGAGTTTCCGAACAACCGATTCTTGATCCATGGGTGTGCACATCTTCCGGTTTCTCGCACTCGGAGATTCGTATACCGTTGGTGAGAGCGTGAGTAAAGGCGAATGCTGGCCGGCCCGGTTGATACAAATGTTGCACGACCGGGAGCTTGATATCGGAGAGCCGGTCATCATCGCAAAAACCGGGTGGACGACGGACGAACTGGACGAGGCAATCGACCGGGAGCACCCACGGGGGCAGTTTGATTTGGTGTCTCTCCTCATCGGTGTTAACAACCAGTACCGCGGAAGAAGCACCAAAGAATATGGAAAAGAATTCTCCGGTTTGCTCCGGCGTGCAATCGGTTTTGCGGGAGGGGAGGCATCACACGCGATTGTTCTTTCGATTCCTGATTGGGGAGTAACCCCGTTTGCGAACGGCAGGGACAGGATGAAGATCGCCACAGAGATTGATTCTTACAATCGTGTCAATCTTGAAGAGGCAACGAGGGCCGGAGCACAATACGTCGATGTAACATCCATCTCGAGAACGGCATTGAACGACCCATCCCTGATTGCATCAGACGGACTGCATCCCTCGGGCAGGATGTATGGGGAGTGGGCAAGACTTACGTTACCGACCGCAACCATGATATTGACACCGAACCAACAATTCAACAAGTAGCCATGCACAGCACAATTACAACGCATGTTCTCGATACCTCACTCGGCCAGCCAGCGGCGGGATTGAACGTCGTCCTGGATTTTCACGAAAACGGAGTGAGGTGGAAGCTGATCGCAGAAAGCAGCACGAACGCCGACGGGAGAATCGGGGATTTGTTGCCGGAGAACACCCGGCTTGCTCCTGGAATCTATCGACTTACATTTGACACCGCGTCGTATTTCCATAACAGTCGGGTTGAAACCTTCTATCCTTCTGTCATTGTCATTTTTGAAGTCAAGGACATCGCCTCGCATTACCACGTTCCATTGTTGCTGAGCCCCTACGGATACTCAACCTATCGGGGAAGCTAGGACCCCTTTCCCAGGTTCCAACCTTCCCGGCTTTACCAGGAGACTCTGCGTTGAGATTTCCGTATCCCTTTCCACCAATCAACCCCTTACTCTCCTCTTGCTAAATCAGCGGAAACAATGTACCATCAACCATGAGTTACCTCAAATCAGAAAAGGAGAGCGACCATGAAATCCCGTTCAGCCACAACTTCACAAACGAAAACGACGTTCACCTGGCTGGGACATTCTGCATTTCAGATCATCTCGCCGAAAGACAAAACCGTTCTGATCGACCCGTGGCTTGACAATCCAAACGCGCCGCAAGGCGCAAAGGATATCGCAGCCATCGACCTCATACTCGTCTCTCACGGCCACTCGGACCATCTTGGCAACACCATCGATCTGGCAAGAAGAACAGGGGCAAAGGTGGTTGCCATCTACGAGGTGTGTACCTACCTGCAGTCACGCGGCATCACCACGGCTCGAGGAATGAATAAAGGTGGAACACTCGCTGTCGACGGAATTAAGGTGACGATGGTTGATGCTAAACACAGTTCTGACATTAGCGACGATGGGAAGACGATCCCCGGAGGAGAAGCCGCCGGTTATGTCATTGAGTTTGAGAATGGATTGAAGGTGTACCACGCCGGAGATACATCACTCTTCATGGACATGAAACTCATCGCCCAGTTGTACAAGCCCGATGTCGTTCTGCTTCCGATTGGAGATTTGTACACCATGGGTCCGAAAGAAGCGGCAAGAGCTTGCGAATGGCTACATCCGAAACACATTATCGGAATGCACTACGGCACGTTTCCGGCACTTACCGGAACACCGTCGGAACTGAGGAAACACCTCCCGGCAAACCTTAAGAAGCGCACCATCGTACTCGAACCCGGCACGCCGGTCACGCTGTAAATACATGGACAACATCCAAAACATCGGAGGGGAAGAATGAACGACCGAACACAGGAATGGAAAGAGTCAACCTGGCAGATTAGTCCAACCTTGAATGTGCCCGAGCTTGAACCTGCGGCGGTACAATTTGCAGTGCTGGAATCCGATCCCCTTGAAGACTACAGGAAGCTCTTGATCAAGAGCAGGGTTCAATTTCGAAAAGAGATCGAGGAAGAAAGAGATGCCTCCAAACGCGAGATCCATAAGAGAGTCCAGATGAGCGTCACCTGGGATGGTCTGTTTCGAGACACGCACGGCGATCAAGTCTACCTGCTGACGCCCTCAAGAAGCAAGGCAAACGAATCACGTGTCCGAAAGACAATTGTCAGTTCGAATAGTCCTCAAAAACGAAGATGGCTCACGACCAAAGTTGCTGATCTTGGTGATCGGCCTGTCTGCTGGAGCATTCCACTTGACACGGCGATCGGAAAATCCATCGAGGTTGAACTGCAAGAGGAGAACCTGTTTGACCTCCGGAAGGAATACCAGGAGTTAATCGAAGTGTGACCATCCGACGGCACTAAAGTCCCACAATGCCAAACATCCATGCTCCGAGCACGACGAGAATTCCCACGGTAAATATCCATCCAAGTAGATCGAGAACAAGCCCTCCCCGCACCATATCCTTGAGCTGAACATATCCGGTCCCGTAGACAAGAGCGTTGGGAGGGGTTGCCACCGGAAGCATAAACGCCATTGACGCCGCAAGCGCTGTGGCAATTGCAAGGGTGATCGGATTTTCTCCAGTCGAACGCGCAATTGAAACCACGATCGGAACCATCATCGTGGTGATGGCGGTATTCGAGGTTACTTCTGTGAGCATCGCCACCAGTAGGACGATTACGACCATCATCACCAGTGTTGATGGAGTTCCAAGGGATCCAATGAAGGTATGGGCAATCCACGCGGCAAGTCCACTTTTAAACATCGCATCGGAGAGAGCAATTCCCCCTCCAAATAGAATCAATGTTCCCCAGTCAACGAATTTTGTGTCGGACCAATCGAGAAGAAACTCTCCCCGTCTTGACATTGATCGGGATGAAGAACAACAGCGTTCCGCAGAGAAGACCAATTGCATATTCATCCAGCCAGGCAAGATGCGCGGAGATTGAAGGGGGCAGGAGATGCTCTCGAAACGGGGTCACAACCCAAAGAAACGAGGCGAGCAGGAATATGGAGATTGCCCCCTTTTCGCCCGCTGATAACTGACCCAACGCCAGGTATTCATCCATTAATCTAGTCCGTGTCCCCGGATCCGTTTTCAACTCCGGTGGAAAGGCTTTCAGCAGAACGAGCCACGCAATCGGAACGAAAAGAATCACGTACGGAAGGCCAATAACGAGCCAATCCAGAAACGTGATTCTGTGGTACGCAGGATCACCCCCGAACGTGGAATTGAGAATTCCGAGCGCGATCCCGTTTGGCGGTGTGCCGATGATCGTCCCCATCCCCCCGATCGACGCGGACCACGCAATGCCGAGCATCAGCGCAGTCCCGAACTTCGACGTCCCGGGCTTACACCCCATCGACGACAGGATCCCAATGCCAAGCGGAAGCATCATTGCGGCGGTTGCGGTGTTGGAGATCCACATCGAGAGGAATGCCGTTACCCACATGATGCCAAGGAGAATCTTGCGTGAATCCAACGCCAGAGTTCCCCGGGTCAGCAACCACAGCGTGAGGCGCCGGTCAAGTTTCCATTTTTGCATCGCAGCAGCAATGAGAAATCCGCCAAGAAACAGGTAGATCACCGGATTGGCGTAGTTCACAACCGTGGCACCGAATGTAAACTCAACCACAGCGCCATGATTGACGCCTGAAATATGAAAGAGTGGAAGAGCAATTGCCGGGAGCAACGCGGTGGCAGGTAGGGGGACTGCCTCAGTCAACCACAATACGATCATCAAAAGGGAGAGCGCGCAAACGGTTTGCATTGAACGTGCAAGTTCTCCGGCAGTGACTGCGGCATGTTGCTCAGCAACAAGCTTCAGCGCTGCGCGATGGAACGTCGCGAAGGTCGGTGCGATAAGAAGAAAAAGAAAGGCAAGCAACGCAAGGACAAAGCCAACCGATTGTCGAGTCATACATCCACCTTTCGAACTCCGATTCCCGGTCCTTCAGGCATCATGACTCTCCCTGACTCAACAGTTGCTCCTACAAAGGGATCGTTCTTGATAAGGAGAGCGCCATCCAGATCCGCATAGTCGACCAACGGAGAAAGTTGAGCGGCCGCTGAGATGGCACACGACGTTTCTGTCATGCATCCGAGCATCACTTTCAGCCCAAGTTCCTTCGCCAGATGTATCATCTTGTACGCCTCCAGCATCCCCGTACACTTCATGAGCTTGATGTTGACACCATCATACACGCCAAGGGCTTTCCTGATGTCGCCGAGCCTCAGGATGCTTTCATCACCAATGATCGGAAGAGGACTACGGTGCCTCAGCCACGCATGTTCCGCCGCCATTTCCTTTGGCATTGGCTGTTCGACCAACTCCACGTTCTTGGTCGCGAGCCATTCGATCATCCGTAATGCGTGGTCCTTGTCCACCCACCCCTGATTGATATCCACGCGGATTGGCTTATCCGTGACTTCTCGTATCGTGTCGATGATCTCCTTGTCGTTATCCTTGCCCAATTTCACCTTCAGGATCTTGTACTCAGCAGATTCCTCCACCTTCTGCTGGATGACGTCCGTCGTATCCATGCCGATCGTAAACGAGGTGATCGGCGTCTTCGTGGGATCGAGTCCCCAGATTTTATGCCAAGCGCTCCTGCGTTTCTTGCCAAGCCAGTCGTGCAAAGCGATATCCACGGCAGCCTTCGCCGCATGGTTCCCCGGGGCAAGGGTGTCCACGTTATTCAGAATGTCTTCAATACAGGTATGGTCTGAGTACATTTCAAGATCGACATTCGAGAGAAACGCCGTAGCAGTTTCCTGACTCTCGCCAAGATATGGGGGCATGGAGGCCTCCCCGTACCCGACAATGCCATCTTCCTCAACCTCCACCAGCACCACGGGAGTTGTCGTTCGGGAGTGAACGGCCACTGTAAATGGATGGTTCAGCTCAAGTGTGTAGCGGTAGTGCAGAAGATGCATGGCAGGCTAGTGAACTGGGTCGATCGTATGCCTCGACAATATCACTATCGAGGAAATGAATATCAAGCGCTCTCTTGTCCTCCGGGCGGTGTCGCTGCAACGGGTGAGACATTCCGGAGAACCACCTCGACCTCTCTTGCCCCGACAGATCGTGCCTGATGTTGAGAGATGATGTGCGCGCAGTTCCTTGAAATCAAACCTCTTTTTTGTATATTAGGCCACTGTTCTTTCTTATCATCAATGTGAGGGGCACCATGCGCGATCCAAACGACGTGATGCTTGAGCGGGCCATCAACCAGATCATCGGCGAGACTGATGGTCGCCTTTCCCTGATGGCTTCACATCTCCAGGGCTCCGAGATCCTCAAAATCGCAGCGGACGTTCGAGGCATGCTGGCAGATGGGAAAGAGGTCTGCAATCTCACGGTTGGCGATTTCAGTCCGGCACAATTTCGCATCCCAAAACTCCTTGAGCATTCCATCAAGGACGCGCTCACAAAAGGTGAGACGAACTATCCCCCGACGGACGGCTTGAGTGAGTTGAAGAAAAACGTGCAGGAGTCTTACAGGCGCTGGTTGAATCTCGATTATCCTCTCGACTCGATTGTGATCACGAGCGGATCACGCCCCGGAATTTTCGCCACGTACGGCACGCTCGTCGACCCCGGTGACGTCGTGGCGTATCCCGTCCCGTCGTGGAATAACAACCACTACTCGTATCTCGTACGGGCAGTGGGGCGACCCATCGTCTGCGGTGAAGAGCATGCATTCCTGCCGACCCGTTCACTTTTCGAACGTGCAGTCAGAGATGCACGCCTCATTGCGTTGAACTCTCCGTTGAACCCAACCGGAACTGCATTTGACCGGACCACCCTTGAGGAACTTTGTGACCTTGTACTCGAGGAAAATGACCTGCGGAAGCATACAGGCAGGCGGCCACTCTATGTTATGTACGATCAGGTTTACTGGATGCTGACTTTCGGGTCAACCGTACACGTTCATCCCGTGGGGGTGCGACCTGAAATGAGAGAGTACACGATCTACGTTGATGGCATCTCGAAGGCTTTTGCGGCAACCGGTGTCCGCGTTGGCTGGGCAGCGGGTCCCAGGGACATCATCCAGCGGATGGCAAGCCTGCTTGCACATGTCGGCGCGTGGGCGCCGCGTGCAGAACAGGTTGCAACTGCGGAACTTCTGGGGCATCCCCAAGCCGTCGCCGAATATTCCAACTCGATGAAAAGCGGTTTGCAGCAACGGCTTGATGCTTTGTATTCTGGAATCACCGCCCTCCGGAGGGAAGGCGTTCCCGTAAAAGCCATTACTCCGATGGGGGCGATTTACTTGAGCGTCCAGTTCAATATCATCGGGAAATGCACTTCTTCAGGCGAGTTGCTTCGCACCAATGAAGATATCCGTCAATACCTGTTGCGACAGGGACGTGTTGCCCTGGTGCCCTTTCAGGCATTCGGCTCCCAGGAGAATACAGGATGGTTCAGACTTTCGGTAGGGGCAGTTTCTGTTCATGAAATACAAAGCATGTTCGGAAGTCTCAAAGACGCGCTTGCTGCATTACAGTAGCCTGAACGCAATCCATACCGTTGCCCCTGCGCAGGGACATGCCGTAGTTGCATGCTTGCCCTTCTCCAATATTCCCCGCCTTTGAAAACATTCAGCGAACATCTCACCGAAGCAATTGCAGCATCACACGCAGGCAAGCGCCCACTGGGAAAGGGAGAATGCCAGTCTTCTCACGGCGCCAGATGCAGCCTGTGCCATGCTATTGATCTCTCATACGAAAGCGAGGTCACGCTCAAGAACAAGGCATTGAGCGCGTTCTGGGAACAGCATTACGCGCCCGGCCTTCTATCAACCCTCATACCCTCGACGATGGGGCGGGGTTATCGCACGGTCACCAAGCGACGCGCATCCCATGTGCGGCAATCCTGCAGGCTGGGACTCATAGCACCAACTGACGAGGGTTCCTATGAGCCTTTCGATGTGGTAAGGTGTGCGATCGAGCCCGGGCGCCATTCGGAAATCTATCAGCACATTCAGCAGTCTCTTGAGAAACCTTATGCCGGGCCATTGTCCGAAGTGCTCAGTTACGCCATAATCAAGGGAAGCTACACCGAGCAGACACTGATTCTGAATGTGCGGGAAATTACCCCAACGGTAGTGCGGGCTGCAAACACATTGTCAAAATCTCTGACTCATACCTTCCAAGAACTTGTCGGAGTATTCCTCTACGAGGATACCGCTTCGAGGAACTACTATCTCGGCCGATCGACCCAAAGGCAACCGGTCCTCAGGAAAGTTTTTGGGAAGGCGGAAATCTATCACAGGACATGCGGGAAGAGTTTTCTGTATTCGCCACTCGCTTTTTCCCAGGTCAACCAGTCGATGCTCGAGTTGTTTGTCACTCAGGCAGGCCGACTCCTCGAGTTGAACGATGGGATGACACTTCTCGATCTGTATTGCGGCTACGGGCTCCTTGCCCTTTGTCTCGCTCACAGCGTACAATATGTTGAAGGAGTGGAGATTTCCACCGAGTCAATCGCATCAGCGATTGCCAATGCAAGGCGGCAGAAGGCAACGAACGTCCGGTTTGTTCGCACAGACATCACCATCGATTCCATTCCCCGCCTGATGGAACGCGTGCAGAAGCACACCGCCATTATCCTCGATCCGCCCCGATCGGGGGTTGCGGAAGGAGTCATTGAGTGCATCGCCGCCCGCAAACCCGGAAAGGTGCTTCACATTTTCTGCAACGTAGACATCCTGCCCTCAGAGTTGCGCCGGTGGACGGAGTACGGATACAAAGTCGTGAACGCAATTCCACTCGACATGTTCCCCGGAACTTCATCCGTTGAGATCATGGTGTTGCTCACTCCGTTGTGACAAACAGTTGCATCTGAGCTGCGTCGTCCATAGATTTCTGGTTAGAATTTCCCTCGTATCGGTCGTTCCAAAAATATCTTGCCACCGTTCATTCCGGATCAGACCATGAAATCAATACTCCTTGCCATCGTCTTCTTGAGTTTGACATCGGCTGAGAATCTGCAGGCTGGATACACTACACCAAACACAGGCGCCAACTGGACACTTGATAGTCTCGTGACACATTCAGGCGGAACGGTCATCGGCACGTTTCCCAACTATACGTTGAACGACACGCTCACGGTGGCTGCCAACGACCGGCTGACGATTCAGGCCGGATCAGTCATTTCTGTTGTGCAGGGTGCAGGCAAGGGCTTCACCGTTTTCGGAGTGCTCCAGGCAATCGGAACGATCGGCGACACCATCGTAGTGAAGGGCCTTGTTTCAACCGCGGGTTATTACCGGGGTTTCAGATTTGAGGATTCGTCAGTTGACACGTTATGCGTGCTCTCCTATTGCCGGATTCAGGATGCAGTTGAAGCAGTATATTGCCTCAACTCGAACACGCGCATCTCTCACTCGCTCTTCACGAACAACAGCAGTAACGCGGTCCGGTGTTTTGGGGCGAGCCCTGAAATCAGCTATTGCACGTTCGTTGAGAACCGACAGTCCGCAATCACTGCAAACGTTAATTCGTCGCCGCTCATCGAGCACAACATATTCGCCAGGAACAACTCCCAGAACACCGGCCCACGCAACCAGATTGCAATCGGTGGTCAGGGAGCCAATAACCCCCTCATTCGCGACAATGAAATCTACAACCAGAACTACTTCCGGGCAGGGGGAATCAGTCTCGTCACGCTTTCGAGCACCGATATCTGCAACGCAGTTGTCGAAAACAACTACATCCACGATAACAGCTTCGGGATCGTCGTTCAGGGATTGAGCGCAGGCGGAACACTCCACCCGATCATCCGGTACAATCGCATCGAGAACAACCGGATCAACCCCGACTCGCTGAACTCGGGCAGCGGCATTGCCGTATACACCGGCGGACCGACGAATGCGCCAATCATCACCGGCAATCTTATCAAGGAAAATTATTGGGGGATTACGTGCGTCTCAGCATCCGGCCTCAGCAGTTCACCCAAACCCAACATTGGCGACCTGACCAATGCTGATACGACTGACGATGGGTGGAACGTTTTCGACAACAACCATAATGGCGGGACGATCTATCAACTGTACAACAACGGCACGCAGGATATTTCCGCGCAGAACAACTATTGGGGGACGGCAGACTCCTCAACGATCGAGCAATGGATTTATCATCGTCCCGACAGCGCGGTGTTTGGGAGAGTGAGCTATTCGCCGTTCATTCGTCCGGAGATGGGACGTGCAGATAGCTTTGTTGTAAGGAGAATAAGTCAGACCGAGCTGCAATTGCTATGGGGCTATCCCTCGCGCTTCACCCCGCTTTCACTGAGCCTGCAGTACCGGCTCGGCCCGCCCATTTACACGGTAATTGCAGTCCTTCCTGGTACAACTACCTCTTACACGTGGGCACCGCCCCCCGGGCCCTTCGTCGTGTTCAGATTGGCGGCCACCAATCAATTTGGAACTGTCTCCGACACAGTGCGCTTTGATCTCACTACAACCCCTGAAGGAAGCCGGTTGCCCGGTACATTCTCGCTCGAACAGAATTTTCCGAACCCTTTCAATCCAAGCACGAGTATCACGTTCAAGGTCCCAAGTTCACAGTTGGTGACGCTCAAGGTATATGATCTCCTCGGCCGGGAGGTTGCGACGCTTGTGAATGAAAGGCTTTCACCCGGAGCTTACACGACCGAGTGGAATGCCGATGGCTTCGGCAGCGGCGTATACTTTTGCCGACTGCAGGCAGAAGGGTTCGTGGAAACAAGAAGCCTGATTCTGCTAAAGTGAACTTGTTCGCACAAGTCAAGTGAAGGTGCGGGCGCGAATTGATCCTATGGAATCTTCTCGAACGGCACATTGAGTACGCGGTACTTCTTCCAATCCTTGTAGTCAAAGTGCCACCACTCATCGGGATTGACGGCGAATCCCTCGGCGTCAAGGGCCGCACGTAGAATGCCCCGGGTCCGGCGCTGTTCGGGAGTACCTCCTCCATAGTCTGCAGCCGCCTTCTCTGTGAAGTCATCAAACGGGCTGGGCATCGTGACTTCATTCCCTGTCTTCAGGTCGTACAGAGAACAATCCACAGCACATCCACGATTGTGTTTCGAACCCTTCCGGGGATTGGCAACAAATTTCCGCTTCGATTGCGGTGTCGCATCCCAGAATTTCTTCGTCACAGCCCATGGACGATAGCCATCGAATACAAGGATGCCGAAGCCTTGCTCATGAAGCTTGCGGTTTGCATGCACCAGGGCATTCGCGGCGGGTCGCTGGAGAAATGCCCGTGCCTCGGAGTACATTCGCATCTTCATGAAGTTGTTCGTCGTGGCGTAGCGAACATCAAGCCTGACTGTCGAATCAATCTTCACTAGCTCAACAAGATCCGGGGTCCTCCACGGACCCTTGGTCTCGTCCGGTTGAGCGATGAGTACTCGCACCGAGACGAGGAGCACCAATATTGCGGCAGGTAGACATCGTATCCGGTGTCTCATGTTTGCGCTCGAGCTGTCCTCAAAAAACAATCAGGCTTCAGACCCTTCGGCCTGAAGCCCGTGCATCAATTCAGATCAGTCGCCATCACATCCAGGGTTCGTCTGCGGTGGGTCCATAGATCGACGGAACTTTCGCACCGGCAAGGCGAAGGTAGACTGAAAGCTGGCCCCGGTGATGCACATTATCCATCACTGCAAGCCACAGCAGATCAGCGCGCCGCACCTGTCCCATCTGTTTGGGCGCAACCATCCACTGGATTGATGAGTTCCACTCTCCGTCCGTGATTGCTTTCACCCTGTCCACGTTCACGTTGTGGTTCCCTTCATATGCTGAGATGATCTGCTGGAACGTGGCCGGAGGCTTCGGCAGGGTCGAGAAATCGACTTTCCCTTTGCATACGCCGTCGATAATGACGCCTTCCTCGGCAACGAACATCCACGCAAGATCCTTTGCCGACTTTGATTTCTCTGACGGCTTCAAATCGATTTTGTCTGTCGGATATGCCTTCAGCACCCTAAGCGTGGTCTGGAACTCGCGTTCCCAAGTGGTGAGAAACATTTCCTTTTCCGTCATATAGTGCTCCTGCAAGAGAGTTGAGTGTGAGTGGATTATGTAGGTACCGTCTTGACGTCGGTGGAGCGAGGTGGGTGAGGCTATCAACCACCAGCGACCCGGAAGAATACTATTTTGAAAGAAGCATTGCTTTCGTCTGGGTAAATCCCGGCGTGATGAGACGATACATGTAGACGCCGCTGGAAAGGTTTGATGCGTAAAATTGTGTTTGATGACTCCCCGCAGTCAAATACCCGTTCATCAGAGTCGCAACCTTCCTTCCGAGGATGTCATAGACGCCAAGTTGCACATGTGCAGCAACGGGGAGACTGAATGAGATCGCGGTGGATGGGTTAAAGGGATTGGGATAGTTTTGCTCAAGCGTGAACCGATCGGGGGTCGTGGATGGAGCACTCCCGGTTCCGGTCGCGGTACTTCTGTTAAAACGGTAGATAATGCCGTTGTTGCCAAGGATGTAGAGCTCATTGTTCTGGTCCGTGCCAAACGAGAGGATCGACGTACCCGCCGAGAGTAACAATGAATCTTCCGTTACCACACCCCCCTCGAATCTCAGCTTCCAGATTTCACCGCTGCAATAGTCCGCATAAATATAGCGCCCGACAAGGTCGGGACGACGCGATCCCCGGTAGACAAAGCCTCCGGTTATGGAGCACCGTCCACTTGTATGCCCGTACTCCTTGATCGGGAGTGTAAGACCGGTCATGTTGCAGCCCACGGATGGATTGTAACAATGGAACCCCTCCATAATCCTCCACCCATAATTCCTCGCGTTGTTGATGATGTCCACCTCCTCATAGAGATTCTGGCCGACATCGCCACACCAGATCAACCCTGTAACAGGGTCCTGACTTACGCGCCACGGGTTCCGCATCCCCCAGCAAAAGATCTCCCCCCGACCGCCACCACCCGCAAATGGATTGTCCGGCGGAATGCCGTAATTCAGGGTTCCCGTGGTCGTGTCTACATCGATCCTGAGAATCTTGCCAAGGAGGCTATCCACGTTTTGTGCCCTGTTTGCCGGGTCGCCTGCGCTCCCGCCATCCCCCATTCCTATGTAAAGGTATCGATCCTCTCCGAAGAAGAGAATCCCGCCGTTGTGGTTTGAATAGGGTTGAAAAATATTCAGCAACCGCAATTCGCTGTTGAAATCCCCCAAGTTCGGATTGGTGGAGTCGACGCTGTATCGCGCGACAATCGTTCGGCCATCTCCTGCCTCGGTGTAATCCACGTAGAAATATCCGTTGTTGAGGTAATTCGGATGGAAGGCAATCCCCAACAATCCCTGTTCACTGCTGCCGCCGGCCGTGATAATCCTTGACGAGAGATTCAAGAATGTGGTTGCTGATGCCACGGTCGAGTCGTTTGGAAACACCTTGATCAACCCGTTCTTCTGAATAACGAAGATCCGGTTCGTACCATCGTTGCTATGCGTGAGATATACGGGCTGCGTAAATGTCAGATTTGGAAATGCATTGACAAGCTGTAAAGGTTGCGAATAGATGGCAGGCTGGAGAAACATCACCATGCAGGCGAGAAGAGAGGGTATACTACGTGGCATGAGGAGGGCTTCCCTTTGTGAGCGGTGGCGGTGGATATGAGACTTCATGCTCTCTCGTCAATGAACATCCCCAACCGGAAACCCTGCAACGGGTGGGGCATACACTTCAGGCATGTTAAGCTAAGAAAAAAAACCGGATCACACAAGCCCGCCTCACAAAATAAGGGACGCTACGTGTCCGCTCATTCCTTGCAGGAATTGTTACAGCAGATCCGATCCGACTGATAACTAGTCACTCGACGCTTTGCGCAACTGCGTGATCTTCTGTTTCACAAGCTCGCGTTGCTCGGCAGTGAATGTTGCCGACTGGGCAAGGGTGACATATTCGTTCAACGCTTCGCCACGGAGTTGGGCCTTTTCGAGAGCTTCCGCCACCAAGAGACGATGATCAAACTCCGCTCCAAGCGGCGGGTATCGTCGGAGCACATCCATCGCTTTCAATGCACTCGTGGAATAGTATCCGTTGTCAAAAAGGACTTTTGCCCCATTCCATTCGAGTCTGCCGACCTTCACCTCATTCTCACTCAGAGGAATGGAGGGTGTGCGATCTGCACCATGCATGATCGGAGCGTTCGGAATTTTCATCTCGTCATTCTTCCATTCATACGATGACGCCCGCACCTTCTCCATGGTCAGCTTGAGCATCAATTCCTCCTGAGACAGGTCACGGATATCGGACACATCGACGATGACGTCCGCGGGGAGGGTGATGCGTTTGCCACCATCAACAACAAGGAGGGCCGCCCCCTTCTCGCCCGTCTTTATCGTATCATCGGGCTTCAGCACATCACCCACGGCCACCTTGTTCCACGACTCGGCCACGCCGTGCCGCACACTCACATCGCTGTGAAGTTTCCTCACCGTAACGTTTTGTCCGAGCGCGTTTGCCATCAGGCCACACAGCATCATCGCAGCCAGCGTTTTCATTGTTTATCTCCTTGTCGTGCGTACATCGAAAGCGTTTATCATGTATTAGTGCGAACCTATGCCTGGGGGTGCTGCGACAAATGAGCCGATCCTCCTGTCAATGGGCGGGTCGCCCGTATCAAGCAGGCGGTCTCCACTCAGCATGGCACCCTCGATCTTTCCTTTAAGAATGACGAGGGAAATGGAACCGGGGTTGAGTTGAATCTGAACGGAGCCATCACTTGTCATTTCACCATTTGCATTTCCCGTTCCAGCTTCCGGCACATTGCCCTTGATGTCGCGAAAACCTGAAACGGCAGTACCGTTGAATGAAAGACTCAGTGTTCCCGTTCCGACCACAGCGCCGTTAAGGTCAAGCGCACTATACTGGTAGCTGGCTGTCTGCGACGGACCGGTTGGCGCAGTGTCATTTGCCTTTCTGCAACCACAACACGCGACCAAAATTGCAGAGAGCACATACAGAAGCGATCGTTGGTAGTTCATGGTTCCTCCTCTTTGTTGAACAATTCCCTCAACACCCAACGCGGGGGATAGCTTTTGTTCTAATACACGTCCACAACCTTCACCCAGCCTTTGATCAGTCCAAGCCCCAACTGAACGTCGTCAAAATACTCCTGCGCCCCTTGCGACCACGCGGCGTCGAATCCCCGGGTGATCACAGTCGTTTCAACGGGAATCCACACTGTTTCAAGTCCCTTGGGGTTCTTCCGGATAATGTAGCGTTTTGCATTGACAGAAATTGCATCTCCATATTTCGGGTCCAGCCCGCTGTCAAACAGAAGATAGATATGGCTTTGCGACGAATCGGCCGGAGGCACGACATCCACAAACGCCGTGGAAATCCCGATGCTGTTCAGCAAGGATGAAAAACAAACCGTCATATCATCGCAATCACCACCACGGAGCCGGAGAGTCTCGGCGGGATACTGCACATTATCCGCACTTTGTTTCGGGTCGTTCACATAGATGAGCTTCCCGGCAAACGCATTGAACAACAGCGTCGCTTTCCGGTAAGGTTCCAGGGCGGTGCTCACACCATTCAGCGAATCCTTGTTCTGCAGGAGTATGTCCCTCGTGTACCGAATGACGACCGGGTCATCTGGCGTTACAAAATACCTGAGCGAGTAGACGCTCCCGTCCCAGTCATTCTTTCCGTAGATGAGAACGGGAGTGGCATATTTGTCGTCGTAGTCCTCGGCGGGGGTCGCACTCACGTAAACATTTGCTTCGCGCACCATCATATGGTCGACCCCCTTCACCTGTTCGTTGAACACAGCCGTGATGGGGATTTCCTTCACATCTCCGGGGAGTATGTACACCGGCTGTGACTCGGTCGGTGCATCCATGTAACGTTCGACAAAGAAACGCGCTCTCGCTTCGATTGGTCGGTTCGAGATGTTCTTTGCATACACTTTCCCAACCGGCTTGTAGGCAAATGACTCAAACGCGGACGGATAGATCCCGCCCGTCATTTCCACCTTTTCAATGCTTGCGAGACTTGTGCGGATGTTCCCGAAGATTGCCTTCAAGGAGAGTTGCACCCTGTCGCCCGTGTAGCGGTTCAGATTGATGTTGGTGATTGTAGATGGATCAAACTCATGCACCTGACTCGTACCCTCACGATCCGTCTGCGAAGTAAATCTCAAGTAGGCGACATCGGCACTGAAGAATCTGTACGACCATCCGATGCCCGCTCCCACTGCAGACACAAACGGTGACGCATCATTGCTCATATACATTGCCGACCTGATCGCAAGATCGTAGCCGGGCGACCACTCCACGCCAAAGGCCCCTGCCTGCGCGGTCGAATATTGTGCAGAGACACTGAGCGATGGCAAGATGTGGACTCCGGCTCCCACATCAAGAAATCTCTTGTCGGACAACTTGAAGGATTCCAACTCGTCGGGGAATGCGCCGTTCGTAGCCTGCAGGAGGTTTCTCCCGACGAACGACAGCGTAATAGGATCCGTCGGCTTCCACTGCACGCCGACATCAAAGGTCATGACATCCACGTCTGAGACCTTGTCCGGGAGTGGCACAAATCGGCCTGCGCCGCTATCGACGAGGAATTGATACTGCGTGTCTGTAATCCTCTGTTTTACAAATCGCCCTGACAGCCCTATTGACAACCCATCCGTTATCTTATAAGCGGCTGCTGCCGCAAAAGGTTCCTCATACCTGACCCTCTTGTCAACCGAAACCGGACTGGAATCAAGAGCTGCAAATGTTGTGGGAATAACAAATTCCAAGGCCGAACCCTGGGAGTACTGCAGAGCTACTGCACCGTTGTCGAATAGTTTCTTCCCGAGGCTCATGCCCTGGAAAACAAAACCCTGGCTTCCGCTTGCAGTTGGGAGATAGGTGGTGACGCTCAAATCCCAGTCCCGAATATTCACGAGCCCCGCAGGATTGTCGGTGAACGACCGGGTGTCTGAGACCAGCGGATCATATGCTCCAATCGCCATGGAGCGGGGGTTGAACAATGACTGCGCGTATGTTGATGATTCAAACATTCCCATACCCACCACAAGGGAACACAAAATGTGTTTCACCATACCACAGCGACAGTTGACTGGATGCTAGATGAGCTCGACGTAACTGTTGTACACCGACGTTGCCTGGACAAGAACTCGGCCTGAAAAGTTCGCGGTGGTCACACTCTCCTTCCGATTCTCCAGCACAAACGTGAATACATACAAGCGCGGCGGAAGCACCCGCAGGATTTTACTGCTGAGCACCGCATGCTGGATGTTGTTTCTCACCTTTACCTTGAAAATCGGTCTTGCTTTCCCTGCAATGAGCTCGCTAATCACGAAGGAGAGTTTGCCATTCCCTGTCCAGGTCAGCCCAAGATCGCGGTCACGGCGGATGATCGTACCCCCCCGGGGAGAATGCACATTCAGATCTTCCGGCGTTTCAATGAACGCGGGAAAAATATCCAGACTGTCCGGAAATGCCCTGAATGTATATCGGGTAACAGGCCGGTAGGGTGTGATGTCCCTGTAGTACTCAACCCCAGCGGTATCGCGACGACCCGGGCGATGAGAAACAGGAACCATCAGATTCGTGTTCCCGTTGGCGCCGATCGTCACAAACCCGAGATTCATTCCAAAATAACCGACGATCCGATTGCCAACCTGTACGGGGCGGTTACGGTCCTCAACGATAACATGGGCAAACGCCAGGGTGGTATCAACCACCTGACCGGCATCGAACGTGATGCGCGCAACCTGGAGCAGGCAGGCAAACCTACCCTGGTCTTCAGGTAACACTGCGGAGGAGTCTACGGCCGCAAGTCCGAGATTGCTGTCCGTCTGCGCAACGGAGCTCACTTCAAGAATCGCACTCGCGTCGTCTTGCTGCAGCTCGACCGGCCCCGGTTTGTTGCATCCGTACAGCAACACGCCAATCGCCGCAATGAAAAGCGCAAACCTGTTCATGGTATGACTCATCTTCAACGTTCGAATGCGATCCTAATTTCTCGAAATCTCATCTCTTTGTCAACCATTCAAAAAACATCCCGTCCTCCCGATGGGGAGGACGGGTATTCGCCTCGACCAACTACACGTCGTCAGAACACCCGATACGGGATGCCCCACCAACTCACTGAATACGGTGCCGTGTCGTCAAACAAGGTTGCCTTTGTTGCAGCATCAACAGCCGCATGGAAGAACCCCTTGTGGAAATGAACAACGAACGGACTTTCAAACACACGTGTGTACGTACCATCGCCGTTGTTCCGTTCCGAAACGATGTGCATGTGCATTCTTCGCTTGAAGAATGTGCCGACGCCGAACCGCAGCGCAACAACGTCAGTATCAGCAGAATTACTCACAACCGTTGCCCTGATCGTGTCAATGGTGCCGGCCTGAAGGTCAGGAACGTCGTCATTGCCGCGGTTAAACAGCCTGAGCCAGCGATACCGGAGATAGAACTGCAAGGGATCTGTGACCGTGATTGTGCCACCGGCAGAAACAAGCTGGAGCTCGGTAATCCTGATATTGTTATCGGGAGGAATGGTGCCACCTGCAACCAATGAGGTCGCGACAGGCACCCAGTTCAACCAGAATCGCCTCACTTCACGTCCAACACGCTTGAAAATAACATTGCGATCTGCATTGTCCGTGAATGGCTTTTGAATTCTCACCGTATCCCCCGAGCCGTTGATTGCCAGAATCCTCAATTGACCTGTAATCACTTTGTGGACATGCACAACCGCGATCGTATCTCCCGGCTGAACAGAATCGCGGGTCACGGTAACATTGACATTTTGGACAAACCTTCCCCACCGAAGCGGGGTGATGGTTGCGTCAATGCGTCCGAATGTTCCATAGTCCGTGGGTTGGACTTCTTCGTCGTCCATTGTTTGCACATCATTCTGTACGAATGCATCGCTGGTCGCCAGACTCGCTCGTGCGGTTTGTTCGCTGGTGACACCAACCGGCGCGCTTTCATCGGGCCCCGTCGTACTCTTGTTACAGCCCGTCGCAAGCAAGCCAACGACCACTGCCATCGCCCACAGCATTGCAAGTGTCTTGTTCATCGAACCCTCCCTGGTTGTGTTGTTTGATTGTTTGGTGATTATTTTGGTTTAGTTTCTTTTCCATTTCTTGCTGACTATATACCCAACTCGTGTGCCAAGAACCTGCAAGGGCCGTTCAAGGATCGGTTCCCGGCTTAACCGGTTGTTATTCCAGTTGGTTATCGCAAGATGAGAACTGAATCCAGAAGGATGGTGAAGGGCCAGAAATGCAGGAATTCATGCGGGAAGTGCGGGAAGATGAGCGTTCACGCACATCTGAGAAGTCAAAAAGGAATGCAGACCATCACGAAGCAGATTTCACCGACATCAACCGGGCGGCTTCCATATACCGCGATAATGAGTTTCCGCAATCTGTTCGACGAACCCATGGTATCGCTGAGGCAGGTTCTTCATCTTCGGTTTGAGGGCGGGGATGTTTTCCTCCCACGGAACCGAGGCATTGATGACCTCGGAAATATTCGAAAGATACTCCTGGAATTTTCTTCTCACTCGATCATTCACTTCCCTGTTGGCCGAGAGAGAGACATGCTGCACAGCCTGTTCGATGTTGAAACCCTGCTCGACAAACGTCTTGAAACATTGGCCACGGAGGTATTCCGCCACGGTTCCGCGATTCAGACCCCCAAGCTCTTCAGCGGTCTCCGAAATTGAGCTCCGGGAAAAGCCCTTCTCCCGAAGAGACTCGATCACCTGGTCTTCAATTGCCATGGTGGACTGCGTTGAGGCTGCCACGTCCTCACTAAGGTCTTTGAGCGTCACGAGTGCGCGTTGGTCCGCCTTCGCCAGGAGCACAGCCCGTTTGATGACGCTCTCCAGTTCTCTGATATTGCCACGCCACGGGTAGGCGCTCAGCGCCTCCATCACGTTTTTCGAAATGCGGATGCCGCCACCTTCTCTCGCAAGGAAGTGCTGGATGAGAAGTGGAATATCCTCCTGTCGCTCTCGCAGTGGCGGCAGGCTTACCGTAAGCACGTTGAGCCGGTAGAACAGGTCTTCACGGAACTTCTTTGCATTCACCTGCTGCTTCAAATCCTTGTTTGTTGCCGCAAGCACCCGCACGTTCACTTTGATCGTCTTCGTCCCACCCACGCGCTCAAGTTCGCCCTCTTGCAACGCCCGCAACAATTTGAGCTGGAATGACTCACTTACCTCGCCTATCTCGTCAAGGAAGATCGTTCCACCATCCGCCAATTCAAACCGACCCGGCTTGTCCTTGACTGCACCTGTAAACGCTCCCTTTTCGTGCCCGAACAACTCACTCTCCAGCAGATTTTCTGAAAGAGCACCGCAGTTCACCGCAATGAAGGGGTGCTCCGCTCTGCCACTTCGTCTGTGGATTGCTTTTGCCACCAGTTCCTTTCCGGTTCCGCTTTCACCCAGGATAAGCACTGGAGCGTCGCTGTTTGCGATCTTCCCGATGAATTCGACAACAGGTTTCATCTCTCCCGATCGATCATACACGATGCCGTCGAACTCAGCAGCAGTTGTTCCCAGCACGCCCGAATCAATTGAAAACTCCTCCATATCGTCAGCGATGGACGAGAGCTCATGAATTTCCCTTTTGTACTTCCGAATTTCCTCCAACAGTTCAAGGGTTCGGTCTGCAGATTTTGATGCTTCAATCTGGAGCAGATCGTTTTCAAGCTGAACAACCTTTGCCTCCTTGTCTCTGAGCTGGAGAATGACGGCGTCTTTTTCTGCTTGCAGTTTGCCAACCTCTGCACCAGCAAGCCGTTGATGATAGTAGAGTGCCGCGACTGCAACCAGGAAGCAGACGATCACCGGCGAAGTGATTGGAAGGAGATATGCATTGAGGGAAAACAGAACAAACGATGCGACACAAAGGAGGAGTGGAAGGCCAATCGCAATCAGCTTGTCGAAAGGCGACCGTAACACAAAAATAGCCGCTGCACAGGACAACCCGAGAATCAGGGACAGAAGATATACCAGGGGGGCTCCCGCGATGGTCAGGAATCGCGAGTTAAGTGCATTGTCAAGAAACGTAGCCTGCAGTCCTATGGCCGGGTACCGTGCTCCGACCGGCGTATTCACGTATGTGTCACCCTCAACCTCCCGGCCCAGAGCCACAATGCTGATCAAAACAATCTTGCCGCTGAATATACCCACAGGAATAGTGGGTGTTCGATCCATCCGGGCTGCGTCGAATGATTTCAGCACTTCGATGAACGGAAACGTCCGAAACGAGGTGATTGGACCGGGGTAATTGAGGCTGACAGTTCCCCCGGGGGACGATTCAAAACCGGTTCGACGCCCAACAGAAACATGAGAATGAGAGAACCCCACAGTACCTTTGTCTTGTTCCTCAAAGACCCGCAACACCTCCATCCCAAACGATGGAACAACACCCGTCGCAGATTGGATAAACACGGGGATCTCGTTCTCCTCTCCCATGTTGACGTGACCGATACCAGCGGCTGCCCTCCTCAGCGTCTCAAACGGTTGATGATACTCCTCGCCGAAAAGCGGGACGTCCTTCACTCCTGGAAATGACACCGCGTCCGCGTGCTCCACCTTCCATGGCGCAACGGTCGATAACGACCTGAAGTAGGACGACACAACCACCCGCTTCGAACTCGACACGGTTGCAGCCAGAAGCTCGTCGTACTCAGGATACGGATTGGGTTCTTCGAACAGCACGTCAATGCCAATGGCTTTCGCGTGCAGGTCCGTGAGAGCTTTTACCATGAGAGCGTAGAAATTCCTCCGCACAGGCCAGCCAAGATCCTTCATGGCATCATCATCAATGTATACGATGATAATGTTTGTATCAGCCTGTTGGCTGCCGCGAAGCTGATACTTCAGGGAAGTCACCTGATCTTCAACGGATGCGAGCGGCGAGTGAAGAATTGCAACCAGCAGCACCGAAGACATCGCAATCAGGAGGGCGACGAGGAGATCTCTTCGGGTCATTGTCGGGTGAGCCAGAGTTCAGGGTTCTGTTTCTCGCGGTCCTTCCAGATCTCGAAATGGAGGCGTGGTCCTTCGAGCGCCTCACCGCTCGTTCCAATGCTCTCACCTTCCTTCACTGTCTGACCCTGTGTTACAGAGATATCGGCGAGATGTGAATAGACCGTACGATATCCGCCGTGATGGTCAATGATAACGATGTTGCCATACGAAGGGAGCCACCAGATCGTGGCGACTTCACCATCTGCAACGGCATCCACAGGTGTACCGGATTTCACAGCGATGTCGATACCGGTATTTTGGGTTATGGTCTTCAGCGTGGGATGTTTCTGATTGCCAAAATGCGCGACAACTGCACCTTCATTCACCGGCCAGCGGAGCTTGCCCCTTTTTGTCTCGAACGTCCCTGCCAGAGCCGGCGGCTGGGGAAGCTTTCCGGCATGTTGCTGTTCGGCCACTCTGGCCTGCCTGATCCGTTCCTGCTCGATCAGATCACTGATCATCTTTTCCAGTTCCTGCGCCGACTGAATGCGGCGCTCCAGCTCGCGCTGGGCGGTCTTCTTGTCCTTGCGGATCTGCTCAAGCACATCGCGCCTGTCTGCTGAAAGCGCTGCCAGTTGATCCTCTTCGGCACCTTTTTCCGCGATCAGTCGCCGTCCTTCACTCAACTGTCCCTGCAACTCCGCCTGCCGGTCCTCGATCTCGTCTCGCTTGATCCGTATCTTCCCGATATCGGTCTTGCGTTGCTCGGAAAAGCGGCGGAGATATTCGACCCTGACATAAAACTGGTTGATGGAACGTGACGCAAGAAGCAACTCAATGTCGTGCAGCTGGCCTGCTTTGTACGCCGAGGCAACGTAGCTTGCATAATGGCTCTTGAGAAATCCCAATTGCGACTCGAGTCGTTTGATCTCCGAGCGGGTCGCATCAACGCCGATGAGGATCTCCTGCTCTTCACTGCGGAGTTTTGTGATGAGGCGCCGGACGAGTGTTGCCTTTCGGTCATACGTATCCAGAAGCTCCAATGTCGCCCGTTCGCTCTTTTGCTGCTCTTCAATTTTTGACTCGAATTGCTTGATCTGCTCGCGGATGGATTGCAGCTCGGCCTGACGCTTCTTGATCTCATCCTTTGATGATGAGTGCAGACCCCCTGCCACCAGAAGAAGAATCAGCAGGAAGACGTATGTTGCACCTCTGTGCACCAACGTTCAGCGGATTGTTGTTCGAGCATTTGAAGGAATGGAAAACACGAACGATGGTGCCGCATCGTTCAGCGTGATGGACGAATAGCTGACCGACAACTGCCTTTGCTGGGAGGGGAACCTGATGCGGATGCGCTTCGGTGCGCAGGCAACCCCATCGTCGGTAAAGGAGGAGGAAACCGCATCCATCACCAGCGCATCATGTTCATCACGCAGTTCATATTTCCCGACAAGAACATACCGGGAGTCGATCCAGTACCTGCACGTACCGGAGCCGCATCGGTACAACAGAAGAAACATGTCGTCGTCAACCGAGTAGGTCTGCAATGACTGCGTATCCGATGGAAACGGAAACGATCCGGAGAATGCACCGATTATCTGATCCAATGTAAGATCGAACGGAAGCATGGACCGGATCGTGGATGAGCTCGGCACTCCCGTGATGACCCTGTTTTCCATACTGTTGTAGAGCAGATACTTTTCCCGACTGACAAAGAGTGTCCCCAGGTCAATCCCGAATGGACCTTCGAATGTTACCAGCAGCGAGTCGGGTTTCTTGAGCGAAAGCTCGAATGCCGCTGTGCCTGCCATCTCCGGACTTTCAAATGCCACTGTTCCTTTGCCGACGACCGACCGGAGTTGTTCTTCCCGTTCCCGCACCAGCGAGATAAGAGTCTTCGCATCGATGGACTTGGTGTCCAGCAACAGTTCCGATCGTTTGGGGGCGCAGGACGAGAGAAGCGCGACACAAACAACGAACCACCAGCGGTATCTCATAGCGATCCGCGCGCAATCTTCTCCCGGAGCGGCACGTTGCTTTCATCCATTTTCAGGGCAATCCTCCACTCCTCCAGTGCGCGTTCCGGATCCTTCATCTTATAGTAGACGTCGCCGAGATGTTCATGGACAACCGGACTGACTTCCCCCTTGTCGATTGCCTTCTTGATATACACTTCAGCCTGTTTATACTCGCCGAGGCGAAAGTACACCCACCCGATTGTATCAAGGAACGAGGTGTTATCAGGCTGGGCCGCAACGGCTTTCTTGGCCATCTCCAATGCCCGGTCGACCTGGATGTTTCGATCTGCAAGACTGTAGCCATAGTTATTGAGGATGAGGGCGTTATTCGTATCGATCTTCAGTCCCTCTTCGTACAATCTGTCGCTCTCGTCGTAGCGTTTCATCCCATCGTAGACCAGTGCAAGTTGACTGATTGCGTTGATGTCTTTGGGATTGATCTGGCGCGCCTTCTCCAGAACACGGACCGCATCCTCGTTCCGCCCGACGCGGTTGTACGCCACCCCGAGGAAAAAGTTCACCCGAAAGTCGTTCGGCACAATCGTGATGGCCTTCTCCAGCACTGTGATCACGCCCTGAAAGTCATTGCGTTCCAGGAACACCTGCGAGAGGTACACCCAGGCATCAGCATTGCCACTGGAAAGCTCCGTGACTTTGCGGAAGTTGTCCACAGCCATCGAGCTGTCACGACCGATTGCCCCGAGGGCGCCAAGGAACCAGTATGGCCTCCAGTCATTGGCATGTTTATCGCGAATTCGCTCAAAGACTCTGACCGCCGCAGGTATCAGCGTCGAGTCCTTTTCCACCTGACCGAAGTAGACCTCGCCGATATGCAACTGAGCCTCAACGGCAATCGAGTCACTTGAAAGCAGCACATCAAACACCGAGTCCGCCTTTCCATACTCCTTTTTGAGAAGATGGACAATGCCGAATTCCCCGAGGTAGTCAAGATTATCGGGAAATGTTGTCGTCAGCTCAGCGTAGAGTGTGTCCGCTTCATCGAGTTTCTTTGCCTTCAGATAGGTCTGCGCAAGGCTGCGTTTCAACTCGGCGTTGCCGGGGTCAAGTGCCGACATCTTTTTGAGGGCATCAGCGGCCTTCCCGTATTCCCCCATTTGATTGTACAATTCACTGACCTGGAGCAGCACATCCCACTCTGCTCCAAACCGTTCCGACATCACCTCGAACACGTGCAGTGCTTTCTTCGGGTTGCGAACCTGGTACAGCCGCGCAAGACTGTACCAGTTTTCAATCGTATTCGAGTCCCGCTTCACGATCTCCTCGTATTCATGCGCAGCGGAATCAAGATCGTAGGCGGCTATGTATGCGTTTGCAAGGTTGCGTCTATAGTCGAGCTTCTCCGGTGCGCGCTGTACGGCCTGCCCTGCCGGTCTCGATTGCCAGCGAGTGCTTGCCGAGCTGGGAGTAGCATTTGGAGAGTGCAAAGTAGATGGCGTCATCCCGATCATACCGGAGAGCATCCTGGTACTCCAGCACCGCTTGCGCGTATTCGCCCTTCATTTCATACACCGAGCCGTCGACGAAATGCTGAAGTGCGGCGTCATGCGCGGCTTGTGTTGTCGAATCGCGCACAATGGATCCTGCATCCATCGAGGAATTGGAGGAACTTTCGCGGGTGGAAGAACATCCTCCAAGCAAAATCCCCACCATCATAACGGTCATCACAACAAGAAAAACGTCTCGTCTCACATACCTCCCTTTAGTCATTCAGGAAAAATATACCGATTAGGGAAGTGAATAACAAGGAGCGACTTGATAGGGAAATTCCTTTTGTCTATCCTACGTCATGCTCTTCGTCGAACCATGACTGTCGAACACTTCGACCTTGCCGTTGCATGGGACTGGGAATATGACCGGGCATTCATTGCATTGCTCGAAAGGTGCATACAGCTCCACGGTCTGAGCTTCTATTCCATCTCACATCATAACGTCCATGAAACCCTGAGGCAGCTTCAGAAAGGAACACTCTCCTTCGGAGCATTCCTCGACCGGGCATCGGACGCCGACGAAAATTTTCTTCCTCTCGCCCGGCACATCAGAAAATCCTCCATCAAGTATCTCAACCACCCTGACGCAGTGAGCCATGCAGTCGACAAAGCAACGATGCATCTGGAATTCATCACGAAAGGAGTTGACGTCCCGTTCACCATCATCATCTCTCCCTACAATAAACGAAGAGACATTGAACTCAGCCTCGGTGAGCTCGCAAAGCTCGGACGTCCATTCATCATCAAGCCTGCCAACACAACGGGAGGTGGTATCGGTGTCATCCTGGGGGCGGAAACACTCAAGGACATTCTTGAGTCGCGGCAGCACCACAAGAACGACAAATACCTGTTGCAGGAAAAAATCACGCCGGACCTGCTTGGATCGAGAAAGGCATGGTTCCGTGTGTTCCGGGCCGGCGCTACAACCATTCCCTGCTGGTGGGATGACGAAACCCATATCTATGGCGAGATCTCAGCCAACGAATTGACCGATTACGGGTTACTGCCTCTCATCACTACAACGGAGAAGATCTCCGAAGTGTGCGCACTGGAGTTCTTCTCGACGGAAATCGCCATTACAGGCACGAAGAAGTTTGTTGCCGTTGACTATGTGAACGAGATCTGCGATATGAGGCTGCAATCGCAACACCCAGACGGAGTGCCCGACTCCGTAGTCCATGAAGTATGTGACAGCCTGGCGCGCCACTGCAGGTCCACGATGTAGCTGAAACACCGATCAAATGCTTGACATTACGCACGTGGTTTGATACATTTGTTGCGACATTAGTCACATCTAAGGAGGAAGTCCCGGATGAAGTCAATCACCACGATGTTCCCTTCCCTCGCCATTGCTGCTCTTCTTCTCAATGGGTGTGGCACAGTCGAGGACACATCTTCTGATACATGGCAAACACCACCGCCGGTTTCCGCAAATGCACGTCTCGAATACAAGGTTGACAGCCTCACGAATGAAAACCGGCGTCTGAATCAACAGGTTGATGCCCTTGCCACCGAAAACCGCAACCTCACTGCTCGCGCCGCAGAACTGGAAACACGACTCAACCAGGCGGCGACGACACCGACACCAAAACCGGAGCCCGTCGCTTCGCCATCGACAACTGCCGCAACGGATTACGACGGCGCCCTCGCCACATTCCGCCAGAAGAGGTTCTCCGAAGCGATCCAGGAATTCGAAGGGCTTCTGAACGGGAATATCCGGGAGGATCTGGCCGACAATTGCCACTACTGGATCGGGGAATCATACTACGGACTGAGGAAGTACAAGGAAGCCATCGACCATTTCAAGATGGTGCTCGACTCCAAGAAATCCGAAAAGAAGTCGGCCGCTCAACTCATGATTGGTAATGCATGCCTTGCGATGGGTGACAAGGCAGCAGCAAAGGAAGCATACAACACATTGGTTACATCATACCCGGTGAGCTCCCTCGTGGAAAAGGCAAAGGAAAAGCTCGCAAAGCTGAAGTGAGTGTGTGAAGCTGATACAAAATGAAAGCCCGATCTCATGATCGGGCTTTTTTGTTTGAGGGGAAATCGAACGTGCTATCGCTTGCCCGCCAGGAATTCTTCCGCAATCTTCACATCCTCGGCGCTCCCGATGAACAGCGGCGCTCGCTGGTGGAGCTTCTCTGGAACGATGTCCAGGATCCTCTGCTTGCCATCCGATGCCGCTCCACCCGCCTGCTCAACGATATATGCCAATGGATTGTTCTCGTACATCAGGCGGAGTTTTCCCTGGGGATTCCTCGAATCGCCGGGATAACAGTAGATACCGCCATAGAGCAGTGTTCGATGGACGTCAGCGACGAGGGAGCCGATGTATCGACCTGAATAGGGTCGCCCCTCGCCTTTGTCATCGCATTTCAGGTATTCGATGTACCTGCGCATGGCAGGATCCCACCTGTTGTAGTTGCCCTCGTTTACAGCATAGATCGAGCCGCGCGACGGTATCCTGATGTTCTCGTGTGAAAGAAGGAATTCTCCCACGGAAGGATCAAGGGTAAAGCCGTGGACACCATGTCCGGTGGAATACACAAACATCATACTTGAGCTGAAGAGGACATACCCTGCGGCTACCTGGTTGTACCCGGGCTGCAGAACGTCGTCCATGGTACCTTGACCGGATCGCGTCATGCGTTTGAATACAGAGAAGATTGTCCCTACTGTGATGTTCGCATCGATATTGCCCGATCCGTCAAGAGGATCATAGATCAGCACGTACTTGCCATGCTTGTAATGATCGGGGATGTGCAACAGACCTTCGTTTTCCTCGGACGCCATCACACATAAATGTCCGCCGTGATCCATTGCTCTGTAAATTGTCTCGTCGGCAAACTCATCCAGCTTCTTCACTTCATCGCCGCTGATGTTCTGACGGTCAGTTGTTCCCAGAATATTCACCAGTCCGGCCTTTGTCACCTCGCGCCACACGAGCTTGGCGGCAAGAGAAAGACTGTGCAGCAATCCCGAAAACGCTCCGGTCGCGTCGGGATGCGCTTGCTCACCTTCAGCAATGTGACGTTCAAGAGTCATGAATTTTGAAATGAATGCGGTGGAGGGTTGCTGCATGCTATTCCTCTACTCTCAACTCTAATGGACGAATTGCAGGATTGTCGATGAACCGAGGGTAATTCGACAACCGCGGATTGAATCGGGGGAGTACCTTGCAGAATCTAACGAACGCGAAAGAGAGTTGCAAGGTGGAAGAGAGTCGGGCTCCCGGTCGCTGCCATCAAATCATGGATGCGCTTCCACGTGAGCCGGCACGCAAGGAGCCGCCCTGGGGGATTATACTGCCTGCCTGATTTCCTGTTCCTTGTACTGCAGCTGGTAGAGTTTGTAATAAATACCGCCATGGGCAAGAAGCTCCTGGTGAGTTCCCATTTCGCGAATCTCCCCCTTATGCATGACGATAATCCTGCTGGCATTCTGAATCGTGGAAAGGCGGTGTGCAATGACGATCGATGTGCGACCGTGGAGAAGCTTCTTAATGGCACTCTGGATCAAGATCTCGGTTTCGGTGTCAACGCTCGATGTTGCTTCATCGAGCACCAGGATCTTCGGGTTGTACGCAAGCGCGCGGGCGAAGGAGATGAGTTGCTTCTGTCCAACGGAGAGTGTCGCGCCGCGTTCCTTCACCTCCTCATTGTACTGTGCCGGGAGCCGCTCAATGAACCTGTTCGCCCCTACAATGCGAGCTGCAGCTTTGATCCTGTCATCGGTGATGCTCTCGTCGCCGAGACCGATATTGGATTTGATGTCACCCGAAAACAGGAACACATCCTGCAACACGACCGCAATGTGTTTGCGGAGATCGGCCTGCCGGAGCTCCTTGATGTTGACGCCGTCAACAAGGATCTCACCCTTTTGAACATCATAAAAACGGGCGAGAAGACTGATGATCGTCGTCTTGCCTGCACCGGTGTGCCCGACAAATGCCGCAGTCTCCCCCGCGTTGATCTTGAAGGAAACATCCTTGAGAACCCACTCGGTATTCTCATTGCCGGTAGCAACATTGTACGCGAACCACACATGCCGGAACTCGATCTCTCCCCTCACCGACGACATCGCAGCCGGGACCGGTACGTCATCCACCGAGGTCGTATCATCGAGCAGCTTGAACACCCTCTCCGACGATGCCATTGCCGTCTGCATGATGTTGTACTTCTCGGAGAGATCGCGGATCGGGCGCCAGAACATCTCATTGAATTGCAGAAACGCCATCACGGTTCCGATGGTGACATTCCCGCCAAGCACCTCGCGTCCGGCATACCAGATAATCAACCCGACGGCAAGTGCACCGATGAGGTCAACACCGGGATAAAAGACTGCATAATAGAAGATCGATTTGATGTTCGCGTCCCGGTGCAACGCATTGATGCCATCAAATCGTTTGAACGACTTCTCCTCGCGATTGAAGACCTGATCCACCATCATTCCAGTAATGTGCTCCTGCATGAAGGTGTTGATGCGGGCAATCTGCAGCCGGACCTCGCGATACGCTTCCCGGGCCTTCTTACGAAAGAGGAACGTTCCATAGAACAGGAGCGGCAGCACGCTGAGCGAGACCAGCGCAAGCTGCCAGTTCATCGAGAACATGAACCACAATATGCCGATGATCGTAAAGACATCGCTGAACACCATCACGATGCCGGAAGAAAACATGTCATTCAGTACTTCGATGTCATTCGTGACCCGGGTGATGAGTCTTCCAATCGGGTTTTTGTCGTAGAACTTGAGCCCCCGCCGCTGCAAGTGCTCAAACACCTCCATCCTCAGGTCAAAGATTGTCCGCTGGCCGATCCACTGGGTCAAATACGTATTCAGATACTGAATGACTCCGCGGACGATCATGACGCTGAAGAACAACAGAGTGGTCATCAACAGGCCGTGCTTGTCACCGTGTGCGATATTCTCGTCCACGGCAACCTTGGTGAAGTAGGGCCGCACTGCCTCCATGCCTGACACCGCGATGCTCATGAAAATACCCACCACCACGTACCACCTGTACGGCCTCAGGTACTTGAGCATGCGACTCATCAAGCGTGAATCATAGGCCTTACCGAGTATCTCTTCTTCCTGCATCAGAGTTGGTCCAGTTCTTCTTCCAATAGCTGCTTTTGATGAAGCTCTGCGTAGATCCCGCCCAATTCCACGAGCTCGTCATGAGTTCCCCGCTCCGCGATCCTTCCATCATTCAACACAACGATCTGGTCCGCATCCTTCACTGTCGAAATACGGTGGCTGATAATGATGCTTGTCCGTCCCCGCATCACCACGCGAAGCCGCTTGAGAATCTCTTCCTCGGTATACGTATCGACGGCGGAGAGTGCATCGTCGAGAATCAAAATCTTCGGCCTGCGCATCACCGCGCGCGCAATGCTCGTGCGTTGTTTCTGTCCGCCGGAAAGGGTGATCCCGCGTTCGCCAAGCATTGTGGTAAACTGCTGGGGGAACCCGGTAACATCCTTGAGAATCTGAGAGATCTCTGCCGCCTCCCGAACATGCTCCTCTGTGCCGTTGTCGGTGCCGTAGCTGATATTTTCCTCGATTGTATCGGAGAAGAGGAATGTTTCCTGCGGCACGTAACCGATGTTCGAGCGAAGAACCTGTAACGGGATTGATCTGACATTCACTCCGTCAATCAACAACTCACCACCGGTCGCATCATACAGCCGTGGAATCAGGTTGACCAATGTGCTTTTGCCGGATCCGGTATAGCCAACAATTGCAAGGGTCGAGCCTCCCGGAATTGTGAGATTGATATTCTCCAACGCAAGACGCGACGCACCCTTGTGCTGGAATGAGACATTTCGGAACTCAATTTCACCCTGCAGCGTGCTTATTGATCGATCCGTTGACGCAGTGTCCATGACTTCGGGAATTGTATCGGTGATCTTTGCCAGTCTCCCCATCGACGCGGCGCCCTGCTGAAGGATGTTGATCACCCAGCCGAACGCGATCATCGGCCAGATGAGCATAATGAGGTATCCGAAGAAGGCCGTGAGCGAGCCGATTGTCAACTCCCCCTCGATGACACGGACGCCGCCGAAGTAGAGCGTAATGATGAGCGAGAAGCCGACAAGCAGGAACATCAACGGCCACATGATCGATTGAACCTTCGCCAGGACGAGGTTCTTTTTGAGGTAGTCCCAGCTCATGGTCCGGAACAGGCCAATCTCGTACGCTTCACGGACATACGCCTTGATTACCCTGATCCCCGACAGATTCTCCTGTGCCCGCGTCGTAAGCCTGGAGAATTGTTCCTGTCGCTCCTCAAATTTCTGATGAACAATCCGCCCAAGGTAATACACGGCATATGAGACAAATGGCAACGGAATGAGGGCAAGGAGCGTGAGTTGCCAATCCTTGACCATCATGACACCCAACACCATGATGAACGTCATCAGCGTATCGGTGGGATACATGATACCCGGGCCGAGGGAGTTGCGGACGGCACTGATGTCGTTGGTGGCATGCGCCATCAAGTCGCCCGTGGGAGTGTTCTGGAAGTACGAGAGGGAGAGTTTCTGGATGTGTGAAAGGAAATCATTCCGGAGATCATACTCGACACGTCGCGAGACCACGATGATTGTCTGTCGTGTCAGGAACGTGAAGAAACCGGCGACAAGAGAGAACCCGACGATGAGCCCCGCAAGAAGAAGAAGTCCTGACGTGTCCATCTTCCCCGTCTCGAGGGAGGACTTCAGCGAGTCAATTGCGCGGCCGACAAACAACGGCTGAGCCACCGTGAAGATGTTGCTCATCACGACCGTGAAGAGACCCCACAGCAACGTGGTTTTGTATTTGGCCAGGTATGGCCTGAGCCGTAGAAGTGGTTTCAAGGAACCATCAACGTACTGTTATTCCATTCCCAAACGGATGAGTACAAGGCCCACATCGCCGGGACACTCATCCCATAACTTCAAATCCGGTGTACTTGTGGAGCACCTTCGGTATCACCACCTTCCCCTCAGGTGTCTGGTAGTGCTCGAGGAGCGCCGCAACAACCCTGGGCAACGCAAGGGCAGAACCGTTGAGCGTATGCACGATTTCCGGCTTGCCCCCTGCTGCAGGCTTGAAGCGGATATTCATCCGGCGCGCCTGGAACCCCTCGAAGTTGCTGACCGACGATACCTCCAACCACTTTTGTTGGCCCGGTGCCCACACTTCGAGATCATACTTTTTTGTCTGGGTAAAACCGAGGTCGCCAGTGCACATGAGTAATACGTGGTATCGTAAACCCAATTTCTGCAGCAATTGTTCCGCATCCTCGCGCAACCTCTCCAGCTCATCGTACGAGGTGTCGGGATGGACGATTTTCACCAATTCCACTTTATTGAACTGATGGACGCGGTTCAGGCCGCGAACATCCTTCCCATACGATCCCGCTTCACGCCTGAAGCATGGAGTATACGCGCACATCGCGATGGGCAGTTGTTTATGCTGAAGAATCTCATCGCGGTAGAAATTCGTCACGGGAACTTCCGCTGTTGGCACAAGGTAGAAATCGTCTCGCGTTACAACGTACATCTGATCTTCCTTGTCCGGAAGCTGTCCCGTACCCGTGGCACTTGCTGTGTTCACCATAAGCGGTGGAAACAACTCTGTATATCCCCTGTGAAGAGCCTCATCGAGAAAAAAATTGATCAGCGCGCGTTCAAGCTGCGCACCTTTTCCCACGTACACCGGAAATCCGGCGCCCGTAATCTTCGTTCCCCTGGCAAAGTCAATAATGTTCAACCTCTCCACGAGCTCCCAGTGCGGCAACGGCTTGAAATCTATTGCAGGTTCCTCGCCCCATGTCGCAATCACCTGGTTCTCCGCCGGAGTCCTCCCGATGGGAACCGAAGCGTGTGGGACGTTCGGAACAAGCAGCATTGCAGAATGAAGCTGCTCATCGATGTTGGCCAGTTCATCGTCGAGCGACTTGATCTTGTCTGCAACAGCCTTCATTTCCCCGATGACCGCGGACGCATCCTCCCCCCTGGACTTCATCCGGGCCACTTCGGACGAGACAGCGTTCTTCCGGCTCCTGAGCGCTTCACTGCTTTGAAGAAGCTGGCGTCGTTGCTCATCGAGATGGAGAATCCCGTCAATCCGGCCGGGATCCTCTCCCTTCTTCTGCACTCCTTCCCTGACTGCATCAGGATGTTCCCGAATGAATCTGATATCAAGCATGCGTTCTCTATCCTATCGTTTCGGGTTCGGCCCCCGTCCTGAAGGCATCGGTGCACTGTCACGGATTTTTTTTGGGAGGCGCGCAAGCTGGCTCCGGAGCACCAGCAGCCCCTGGTCAACGGTCGAGGGGCGATACCCCAGATCCACTTCAGCCTTCAGCGTGATAAGTCCGGACTTCATCGGGCGGGGGGCCGGCTGATGCAACTGCGACGACTTGATAGGCACAATCAGGTTGGGAGCAAAATCAAACACCCGGGCAAGACGCAACGCAAAATCATAGCGGCTGACAATTTCTCTTCCGGCAAGATGATAGGTGCCGAGGCGTTCAAGTTCGATGGCACCGAGGATTCCCTGGGCAAGGTCATCCACGAGTGTCGGATTTCCAAACTGGTCATCAACAATCTTGACAGGAAGATTCTGCTCGAGATTCTGGATCAACCACAGCGCGAAATTGGATTTGACGTTTATCCCGGTTCCGAACAGCACCATCGTGCGTGCGATGAAGTAGTCGATACCGGAAATATGCAGAGCGTTTTCGCTGGCCAGCTTTGTTTTCCCATAGTAACTGAGTGGTTCAGGCTTTGACTGCTCGTGATACGGCCCGGATTTCCCGTCGAAGACATAGTCCGTTGAAACGTGATAGATTCGGGCATTGGTTCTCCGGGATGCCTCAATGAGATGCTCGACACCCTCAACGTTCAGTTTCCACGCGAGCTCACGCTCGTTCTCACAAGCATCTACATTGGTCATCGCCGCACAGTTGATGATAATATCCGGTTCAACCTGATGTATGACCCGCTTGACATCCTTCTTGGAGGTAATGTCCATCTGCATGTACGCAGCGCTGTTCAACTGCCGCACGTGCTTCGGTTCCACCGAGGACACCGTAACATCATACGCAGATCCGCGGATCAAGAACTCCGTCATCTTCTGGCCAAGCAGCCCGTTCGCCCCGACAACCAGAACACGTTTGGCGCTCATCGCAAACTCTCTTCCAGCGCGACCGACGCCGACGTCTTTTCATCCTTGTACTTTACAATGACCGGGGTGGCAAGAGCAAGATGCTGGTCCAAGGCCCAGCCTGAATCGAGCGGACGACTTCCTGGGACAACAACAGCATTCTCGGGGATGATGAGGGGCATATCCGGCTGCTTGCGATAGACCGTCTGTTTCACGGCATCATAGACCGGCGTTCCCCCTGTTATGATCACACCCGCTCCGATCACTGCACCTCGCCGGACAATCGTTCCTTCATAAATCCCGGTATTGCCTCCCACAAGCACATCGTCTTCGATGATGACGGGCATGGCACCAATCGGTTCGAGCACACCGCCAATCTGTGCCCCGGCGCTGAGATGGACGCGCTTGCCGACCTGAGCGCACGACCCGACCAACGCGTGCGAATCGACCATGGTATTCTCGTCGACGTACGCGCCAACGTTGATATACATGGGCGGCATGCACACAACACCCCGCGCTACAAACGCGCCGTCACGAATCGCTGATCCGCCCGGTACCAGACGCACTCCATCGGACAAGGTGATGTGTTTCAGGGGAAACGTGGTCTTATCAAAGTACCTGAACTCGCTATTGATGGAATCATCGGCGAGTTCGCCCAGACGGAACCCGAGGAGTATCCCTTTCTTCACCCAGTGGTTGACCCGCCACTCGCCGTTTACCACCGTGGCGGCACGAACCTCGCCCCGGTTCAGGAAGAATTTGAATTCGTTGAACACTTTGAGCGCAACTGCATGGTGTACAGAAGCAATCTCCTGGTCGAACAGTCGTTCTATGTCGGTCTGGAGGGACATGATATTGACAAAATGGAATTACGACTGGAGAAGGTGCAAACTCCTCAATACCTGCTCCAGCTTCGGTCGATGTGCCTCGCTCAACTGCACCAGCGGCAGTCGCAACTGGTTCTCGATCATACCCATCATGGTGAGTGCAGCTTTTACGGGGATGGGATTCGACTCCACAAAATTGATGTTCATGAGAGGTAGCAACTTGAAATGAAGTTCCCGCGCTTTCTCCCACTTCCCCTTCAGCGCTGCCCGCACAAGATCGGAGAACATTTTGGGAACTTCGTTCGCCACCACCGACACAATGCCATCGGCGCCAAGTGCAACAAGCGGCAACGTGAGATTATCATCGCCGGACCAGACTCCGAAACCCGCCGGCCTGTGACGAAGAATTTCCATGATCTGGCCGAAGTTCGCCGAGGCTTCTTTCACACCAGCGATATGGGGGATGTCTTCTGCAAGTTTGAGCACCGTGCCTGCTTCTATATTAGACGCCGTCCGGCCAGGGACATTGTAGATTACAATCGGAATATCGACGGCGTCAGCAATTGTGCTGAAATGCTGCAGTAATCCGTTCTGGGTCGGCTTATTGTAAAAGGGAGCAACCGTCAGAATTGCGTCCGCTCCGGATTGTTTCACCTGTCGGGCAAGCGCTGCCGCTTTCATTGTCGCATTGCTGCTTGCTCCGCCGATCACCGGAACACGACCCTTCGCCTGATCGACTACCGTTTCGATCACGAAGGCCTGCTCGGACTCGGACAGGGTGGCACCCTCGCCAGTGCTGCCCACCGGAACAAGCGCCTCCACTTTTCCCTTGATCTGAAACTCGACCAGATCGCGCAACGCCTGCTCATCGACCGAACCGTCCTTTTTGAACGGCGTGACCAGAGCTGTGGCCGTACCCTTGAAGAGAAGTTTTCTTTTCATATTCCTTCCTGTGCGGTAAACCAGCGAGAGAGGACGAGATTGAGAATTACTCCCGGCCACGGAATTCCGTGATTCCGCTACTGAAGAATCACGTCGCGCATTGTAAAGAAGCCCTTCTTTCCCTTCAACCACTCGGCGGCCACGATGGCTCCCAATGCAAATCCCCGCCGCCCTTTTGCCCTGTGCACGAGCTCGATGGAATCGCATTCAGAATCAAACAGCACTGTGTGCGTACCTGTTACCTGCCCCACCCGTGAGGATGTTATGTGAAGCTGGTGCGGAAGAATCCGGCCATGCGAGGTCTCGTGAAGAATCTCGGTCTTGCGTTTCAGAGACTGAAGTATGATGGAGCCAAGTGACAGTGCGGTGCCACTGGGGCTGTCGGTCTTGCCCTTATGATGTGTTTCGTGGATCGAGACATCGTACTCCGAGTACCGTTCAAAAAGTCGTGACGCGTCCATCACAAGCTGGGAGAAGATGTTGAGACCCAGCGAGAAGTTGCTCGCATACAAGAGGCCGATCTTCCTCTCCTTCACCAGTTTCCTGACCTGATCAATCCTGTCATACCAACCGGTCGTTCCAACAACCACATTCTTTCCACATTCAGCCACCGCCTCGATATTATCCACAACCGACCCCGGCGTCGAAAAATCAATACAGACGTCGACGTGTTTCAGTGCATCCGGTGTAAGACCGAGGCCGCCGGTGTTGTTCTCTTCCGTAAAGATCGAGACGATCTTGATCCCTTTCTCCTTCGCCACCATCTCCACTTCCTTCCCCATTTTGCCGTAGCCGATAAGGGCAAGGTTCATGACAGTTGCCTTTCATGTTCGCCGGAGTCTGACATCATGCCTCGACGAGGCCGTTGCGAAGTGTTCTCAACCGTTCCAACCCAACACCTTCCACCTTGGCGGCAGCCACACGGTTCGCCACCTCGGCTGCCGTTGCCAGGTTTCTTGTTTTCACATACTGAAGATGAAACGCGGCACCAAAGACATCACCGCATCCCGTCGTGTCACGGGGCTGCTCCAGCCTGATTCCGTCAAAATCCTTCTGGAGAACCTTTTTGTGTTCACTATAGTAGAGTGTTACGCCCTTGTCTCCCCGCGTCACCACAACACCTTTGACGCTCAGTGTCAGCATATGCCCGATAGCTTGTCGTTCGGACAACGCGTCGACAGCAAGTCCCCGGATTTCCTCCTCATTGAGCTGGACGGTATCATCCATGAACGCCCATCGCCGCCAATCCTCCACCGGTCGGCGGAACCGTTCATGATTCTCCTTCACTCCAAGGGTAAGGCTATGATAATCAAAATGGAGGGGAATATCGTGAGACCTGATTGCCAGCCGGATGTGATCGAGCGTCTCAATCGTGATATCCAGGCCGGAGATCATGTTTACCAGGACTCCATCAACGGCAAGATGCCTGCGAATCTTGCTGTACGGAATCGGGGTCGCGATATCCCGGGAACATTCAATCCTGGACTGCTGATCTTTGTAGTAGAGGTGCACCTTGTTGGTCGGTTCATCAAACTTGAAAATAGCCGCCGGATCGACATTGGGGAACTGTTTCAGATGCTCGATGAGTGCGGGGTAGTCATTGCGGTTCACTCCAAACACAGGTGTGACCACGTCCGATGTGTCAAGAAGCGAGGCAAGAGTGACTACAGTATAGTAGATACCACCGTAGCTTTCGATGTCATCCCCGGATGCAGGATGGATAACATCAAGACACAGGTGGCCAACAACGAGGAACTTCATGGTGAGTGATTCGTGTATTGAACGAAATGTGTCCTAAACCTTTGCCGTGAACGGATAATTGCCGGCTTCGCAAAACCGCCAGATCCCCTGGCAGGAGAATTTGTTCTCGTACAAAGCTCTGCCCATGACGACGGAATCGACGCCGTACTTCTCGAGATCCTGCACCTTGAGAAGGTCGTCAAGGCCGGAGACCCCGCCGGCACAGGTGATCCGCATTTTTGTTTTTTCCGCAAGCTCCTGCAGCACCTTCAGGTTGACGCCGCGCAGCGTGCCATCGAGCCTGATATCGGTGTAGACAACGCGCCTGAAACCCAGTGCCTTCGCATTCAGGGCCACTGTCAGGGCCGTCAGACCTGAAGACTGTTTCCACCCGTGGGTCGCCACAATGCCATCGAGCGCGTCAATCCCCAATACAACCTTGCTCGGCCCGAACGCCTCGACAACACGTTTGGCCTCGTCCGGTTTTTCGATCAACATGGTGCTGATGAGTACGCGATAGACGCCATGATCGAAGGCGCTCTTCACAGCCCCGAAGCTCCGCAACCCTCCTCCAAGCTCAACCGGGATGTCGACGGTTTCCACGATGCGACGAATGGGATCAATGTTGACGATATGACCTTCCAGCGCACCATCGACATCGGTCACGTGCAACGATTTTGCGTTCTCTTTCCTCCAGAGCCGCGCCATCTCAACGGGATCGTCGGAATACGAGAACCCCTCGACTCCCTGGACCATCTGAACGCAACGTCCGCCCCTGATGTCTATGGCTGGAATGATCAGCAACATGGTATCGCGATGAAAAGGACTGCATGTAAGGTGCACAAAAAACGTTTGATTTTCAAGGAAAGCTCTTCCATTTTAGAATGCATTTCTGTAGTATTCGTTTGCACACCACCTTCAGTTCGACCAGGACGCGAAGGACGCGTGCTGGTCGAGGCGTCGAATCTCCCCCAACAACACACCACTCTCGCATAACGCGACATGCATATCATAACTCACGCGGTCCCTTCGCACAGTGCGGCATTCCGCCGGAGACGTTCGCTCAACTGGCTGACGCTCGGCTTCACATACGCTGCAATGTACATGGGCAGGTACAACCTTTCGTTTGCGAACAAGTCGCTCTCCGACATGTATGGCTGGAACAAGACGCAGGTTGGCACCATTATCACCGCCGCCCTTACAATTTACGGAATCTCGGCTCTGTTCAACGGCCCGATCGCCGACAGGATCGGCGGACGCAAAGCAATGCAGATTGGCGTCTTCGGATCGGTCATATTCAATCTGGCATTTGGATTCGGGGCATACATCGGATTTCTGGGAACGGGAACACTGCTCATCACCTATTTTGCAACCGCATGGGCATTGAACGCATACTTCCAATCATACAGCGCTCTGGCGCTCATCAAGGTCAACTCAGGCTGGTTTCATGTCCGGGAGCGGGGAGTCTTCTCCGCAATCTTCGGTTCGATGATTCAAAGCGGGAGAGTCTTGATTTTCTTCATCGGTGGAATTGCAGTGGCAGTCCTCCCATGGCAGTGGGTGTTCTTTATCCCCGCGGGCATCATGCTCGGAATGGGCTTCTTGACCATGGCTATTGTTCGGGACGCGCCGGAGGAGGCCGGGCATCCGCCATTCGATACGGCAGACGCGTCCAGTGGTGACACGGAAAACGTCGATATGAAATACCTGATGAAGAAGGTATTTACAAACCCGATCACCATTACCATCGCCATTGCCGAGTTCTGTACCGGCTTTGTACGGCACGGGTTTGAGCAATGGTTTCCGCGCTATATGCAGGAGGCGCAACACCTCGCATTGGATTCCCCCATATTCCAGCAGGGGGCTCTGAGCATAGTGGTGGCGGGGATTGCCGGCGCATTTGCCGCAGGTACAGTTTCCGATTGGGTCTTCAAATCACGGCGGCCGCCCGTCGCGTTCTTCGGGTATGCCCTGCAGATCGTTTGCCTCACGGTCATCTGGATTTCCCCCGGGTTGTGGTGGATTATCGCTGCCTTTGTTGTGAACTCGTTTGCCATCAGCATGGTCCACTCAATGTTGTCGGGAACCGCATCGATGGATTTTGGAGGACGAAAAGCAGCGGCAAGCGCCACCGGCATGTTCGACGGCATGCAATATATTGGCGGTGCAGCGGTCGGCTCCGGGATGGGATGGATGCTGCAAACATGGGGATGGGGCGTGTGGGGACCAAGTATGATTGGCTTTTCCGTGATCGGCGCAATCCTGATGATAAAGCTTTGGAATGCGGTGCCAACAATGACAAAGGGAAGTCACTAGGAAAACCACAGAACAATGGGGTCAGGCATGGCTGTAGGGAGCGTGGGACACAATTGGTGGGAAACCACCGAGGGGAGCACCGGACGGCTGATTCAACTCTGTCTGGGTTATTTCGTTTTCTATGTTATCACCGGGGTAACCGTCAAGTACTTCACGGGGACTCCCGGGCAAGGAATGCACGAGATCGAGTATCTTGTGTACAACACCATCGGCGGAAATTTCATCGCCCTGGCGGTGGCACTCATTCTCCGGTGGTATCGCCTCAAGTCCATCAACTATATCACCGTGGGAGCGTTCAAGTTTCCGCAAGAAATATTGTACATCATTCCTTCAGGTATATGCACGGCGGTCGTCATCCCTACCACCACACTGATGTACATGTTGCCCATCTCCGTTATGGTCGCGATGGTTATCATGCGCGCAAGCGTCATTATCATCAGTCGCATCGTTGATGCGGTGCAGATCAGGCAGGGAATACTCACGAAACATGTGTACGCCGAGGAAAACTATGCCGTGGTCTTTGCACTTCTTGCCGCAGCTGTAAACGTGTTCTGGGTGGGTCCCGGCGATTTTGATTTTGTACACTCACCGGCAGCGGTCATCATCCTGGGGAGCTATATTCTTGCATACGCGATCCGTATCTATATCATGAACTACTACAAGAATACGCGACCGAAGGGAATGGGGCTCGACAACAAGGGGTTCTTTGCCATCGAGCAGATCGCGGCAACCGCAACGATGCTCCTCGCCGGATACGTCCTTTTCAAATCGCCGCAATGGTTCGAAAACGTGAGCCCACAGATAGTGCTCTTCCGGAACAGCCTCACAGATCCACGCCCGTACTGGGAATGGGCTGTGGTTGCCGGATTTGCATTCGGACTCGTGGCGTTCTTCTCGGTGTTTATCTTCATGTTCAAGGGAAGGACCGCTACATTCGCGGGATTGGTGAACCGGCTTACTTCACTTGTGGCGGGAACGACAGCAACCCTGGTACTATATCTTGGCTTTCAAGGAAGGTTCCCAAAAGTGCAGGATTGGGTGTCGCTCGTGTTTATTCTTATCGCAGTGTGGTTTCTTTCACGCGCCGAAAAGAAGCGTCTCCACGAGCTCGTCAATGCGCGTGAGATCGATGTAAAGCTTCCTCGAACAGGATGAAGTCACTGTTTCTTCGTCCATAATTTCGTGGTTACCATCTCCAGTTCCTGTCCAATCAACACAGGGTCGAGCGTCTTCTCCGGCTCGTTCTCAAACACGGCGTACGGCACCTTGAATCCCTTCACATCGATGTAGTTCGAATTCTTTGCCGCGAGTCTCTCCCAATCATTGGTCCTATAATAGAATTCCATTTTCTCGTCGGGAAGAGAGTGATAGAGGATCGAATGTTCCTGCCCGGGGCGTGCGCGTCGCTTGTTCTTCCGGACGGATTCTTCGTACGAGACCTTTATGTACATCAGGGAGGCTTGTTGAAGAATGTCTTCGTGGAGATGACTGAGTGCATCAAGGATGCCGCTGTCCCCTCCCCGTGCAAACTCAATCAGTGTTGTCATGCCTTGGTGGTAGCCGGCATTGCGGGCAATCTTCTTCCTGTATTCAAGGTTGATCCGTTCAATGTACAGGCTCCAGATGAAGTCATCTTTGAACCAGTACTTCTCGTCAGTCCAGAGGCGCTGCCTACCATGTCGGGTCAGGATGTCGTCAATCTCAAATGTCTCCCACACATAGACAAAGTCATCAAGCTCCTCAAACTCCGCGATATGAAAACGCCGGAGACGCTCCTTCGCGTCGCTCTTCTTGAGAAAATCGATAACCTCGGACTTCCCCGCGGCGGGGCGTCCGGTGATGATGAGAATGGGAAACGCGTTGGCATTCATGACGTTTGACCTTCTTCCTTTTTGCCTGCAATGGCTAATGAACTTCCTGAATGCGATGCTCGATCTTTGAATCGATCTCCCCCGCCTTCCTTGCTTCCGATTCCAATGCCGAAAAGACCGTCCGCTGAAGATAGATCGGCTGCGGGATCTCAACGCCAATGTATCGCTTCGCCTCGCCTACAAAATAATCGCTCGCCGCACAGATGTACATCCTGTCATCGTCGAGCGGCTTTCCATCCACCATCATTGAGACGATTACCTGTTCATGTGCCTCATTCCGCTTCCACGTACACGTGATACCGGAGAACGACACGCCTTCTCGTTCTTTAAGACAATGCAGAAGTACATCTCTGAGCTGTTTGCCGCTCAATTGAAAAGTGGTCAGGATATTCCTGAACGGCATCACTTCAAACAGTTCTTTCTTTGTCAAAGGGCCTGCGCTCACGTTGGCACGGATACCGCTGTTATTCATGAACGCAACATTTGCATGTGCCGCTGCTCGTTGCGCGTCCACAACAAAGTTCCCGATACCACTCTCGCCATTCGACCGGTTCCAATCGCTCTTTAAGGTCGCGAGAACCAGATTGTAGTCCTTGTCAATCACCTGTTGGACAGAATCAACGAATGCAGAGATGCGGGATACCGGCCTGTCATTGTGGTACCATAACTGAACCAACCGCCCATCGTAGTTCACGATGTTCCGATTCTCAACGGCCACGTGAAGAACACCAAGGTTCTCGCAATTCGAGCCTGTCTGTACGATGATCACTCCATTCACAACTCTCGGCTGCTTCAGTCGTGTGTGCGAATGCCCGCCAACAATGATGTTCAATCCGGTGACGTGCGAAGCAAGAACCGAGTCCTCGTCAACACCTTCATGGGTCAAGGCAATTACCAGGTCAGTCTTCGACTTGATCTCGTCGATCCAATGCTGCGTCGTCTCAACAGGATCGAGCACCTTGATGCCGACAAGGCTGTTTTGGTTGACAAGGTGATACAGATCCTGCGACATCACCCCGATAATTCCGATCTTCAATCCATCCTTCTCGATGATGACGTACGGCCTGTTGTTGACCGGGTACTTCCCCTGGTTGTCCACGATATTTGCGGAGAGGGTGGGAAACCTGGCCACCTCGGTCAGACGCCTGAGATTCGCCTGTGAGATATCAAAATCATGGTTCCCGACACACCATGCGTCATAACCGATCATGTCCATCATTGCGAAGAGGGCCCCACCCTGTGCTCCATCGAACTCAAGGTCAGCGATGGGATCGCCGGTCATGACGTCTCCGGCATCAAGCAGCAGGATAGTTTGATCTCTCTGTCGTATGCTGTCCACCGTGAATGAGAGCTCCTTGAATCCGCCAACGAGTGGCTTGGGCGATCCTTTCACCCAGAATGCGTCATGCGGAACAAACCCGGCATGCATATCATTGGTATGGAGTATCGTCAACTCGTGTTGCTGCGATCGGGCACAGGCCGACCAAATGAGTCCGAGCAGAATGACAATTCGAAAACGCATGGACAAACCTTTACAATAATGATCGTTCAGAGAGAAGAGCGGAAAACCTCAGCGGGCATACCAATGTAAGAAGAAAAAGACTCTGTTGGAACAAAGAATATCTGCCCTGCGTATTCAGAGACTCCAAGGCATCATTGATACACCTTCAGACTGCCTCGCGCTGTGAACTCACGCGAGGAGCGAACACCCTCCCGGAGAGCTTTCGCGGATGATCTCTCACGATGGGGCGATGAAATGCTTGCCGTCCCCCCGTTGCATTTCCTCATTGGCGAGTGTATATTTGCATCAGCAGTTCCTTTGACAGAAGCCCTTATCGTTCTCGGTAGGGGCTTCCTGCATTTTCACCGTCTTGTCCCAGACCGGAGAGAGGAGAGACTATAACTGTCCTCACTTCACGAAACCTCAATGAATGAGGCGTTTTAAAATCTTTCCGACAATGTGTCGGGAGAATGATACGAATCGAGCCACAAATGAACGTCCCGCGAACAGTGTTCTTCGTAACCGTAATCGGCTGTCTTGCGCCGTGGCCATCACAGTCGTTGGCGCAGCAGGGATGGTTTCTGCAAACCAGTGGCACAACAAACGACCTGTACGGCGTATCGGCCGTTGACGAGTACGTTGCCACGGTTGTTGGAACCGGAGGGATCATTCTGAGAACCTCGGACGGTGGGTTGACCTGGGAAAGTCAAGCGAGCAATACAACACAGTGGCTGCAGGCAGTCTCATTCACCGATGCCGATAACGGTACGGTCGTGGGAGCTGCGGGTACCATTCTGCACACAACGAATGGCGGAAGCACATGGATCAGCCAATCAAGCGGGACGACAAACTTGCTTCTCGCCGTGTCCTTCAAAGATGCAAACACGGGAACCGTCGTGGGGTGGGGAGGAACCATCCTGCACACCTCGGACGGTGGCTATCATTGGATTCAGCAAACAGGAGTCACAACGAATGCGCTTTCAGGCGTGTCGTTTTCTTCTTCAACTGTGGGTTACGCAGTCGGGAGTACCGGAACAATCCTGAAGACCACCGATGGAGGATTGGATTGGTTCAATCAACCGAGCGGAACAACGCGCAACCTGAGCGGAATCGCGATGGCCGACTCCAACACGGGAATCATTGCGGCCGATGGTGGTCTCACTCTCCGCACGACAAATGGAGGAACCCAATGGATCATGGATTCAATTCCTTTCTGCTCCTATCTCGTCGGAGTTGGGATGCCCGTAAACGGTAATGCGATCGCCGCTGGTTATGAGGGTATCTACAGAACCGCCGACGGAGGAGCAACCTGGAGATTGCAGTACGCGAGTCAGGTCGGTGGCCAGCTCCATGGCGTAGGAAGTGCAGGGGTGAATATCGGAATTGTGGTCGGTGATCGGGGAATCATCGTTCGAACCAACACAGGAGGGTTGTTTGGCTGGCATGCTCAGGAGAGTGGAACCGGCCAGACTCTCAATGCTATCTTCATGATCGACGCCAATACCGCAATCGCTGTCGGGAATTCAGGGACGATTCTCAGCACGACTGACGGAGGAGCGCAGTGGCACCTGCAATATTCCGGCGTTACTGTGAATCTGTTTGGCATCTCATTCTACCAACGGAATGTTGGATTCCTAGTGGGTGACTCAGGCACCATTCTTCGCACCGCCAATGGCGGAAGCTCATGGAATCGACTGGCAAGTGGGGTCGGCGGTGCACTGAAGGGTGTACACATCGTTGACGAAGGCGTTGGTGTTGTGGTTGGTTATTCCGGGGTGATCCTCCGAACCACCGATGGTGGCCTGACATGGACGGATCAATCGCTGGGAACTCCGGAGTATCTCAATGCTGTCACCTTCTGGGACGAGCAGACCGGCATTGTTGCCGGGGGACGTATCATCGGGTTTGCCGTCATCCGGTGGACGACGGACGGAGGCCTTACCTGGAACTCTCCATCATCCGGGACGTTGCGGGGAGTTTTTGCAGTTGCGTCCACGAACCCGCGTGTCGCCTTTTCCGTGGGGGCCACTCCCACAATTGGGCGAACAACTGATGGTGGCATCAGTTGGGGGTCAGTAGGGCCTGCAGCGCATTCGCTATACGGAGCATGTTTTGCCTCGCCAGAAACTGTGTATGCCGTTGGCGCCAGTGGATATGTAATCCGGTCAACGGATGGAGGAGTAACCTGGACGCAACAAGTCTCAACAGTAATCAGCACATTACAAGGAGTCTCCTTTTACACGAACACAGTCGGTATAGCCGTAGGTCAGGAAGGTACAATCATACACACCACGATGGGGGGTGTCTTTACGGAAACGAAGCAGGAGAAGGATCGCACTACGCAGTCCATGACACTGGCTCAAAACTATCCGAATCCATTCAACCCAACCACAACAGTCAGCTATCAACTTCCAACCAGAACCAAAGTGACGCTCAAGGTATTCGATATGTTGGGTCGTGAAGTCGCTATACTGGTCAATGGGGCTATTGAAGAGTCGGGATCCAAGTCAGTACAATGGAATGCGTGGGGGCTCGCGAGCGGCGTATATTTTTGCCGGCTGGAGACGGGAAGTTACGTCCATGTGAAGAAGTTGATGCTGTTGAAATAGTGTCAGCCGAACCCAAAGATCACGACCTCCCAGTCTCATATTCCTGCCAGTCGCGTCCGAACCAGAGTCCGCGTGTCTCATTTTAGGATTGGTGCCATCCAGTTTAGTGAACAATCTGTCGGGGGCAATCTCTCACGAAGATGCAAATTCAGCGGATTTTTTTGTTGGCACTTTGATTGTTCATTCCTTCGTTACGAATCTTTGACCACGATTTTGGGGAGCAGAACGATGAGCCCGCTAAGGACATATTGTGTTTTCTCAACAGTTGTATTGATACTGCCGTTCGCCTCATGCTTCTCCCCGATGCCGGTCTATCGGCTCACGCCCGTTTCCACCAATTCGAGGTGGCTCAACGGTCAGGAAGTCGTTTCACGCGAGGATAGCGTTGTCGATGTGGCACTCAGCTTCAGCCACACGTATCAGGGTGAATTGGTGTTTGAGGTTGAAGTCGAAAACCTGTCCGGTGATACAATTCTTGTGGCACCGGAACAATGTTATGCGATTCCCCTCAAGAGAGATCAGGATACAGCAACGGCGAATGACCATCCGACGTTCAGGGCTCAAAATCCTGAACACAGGATTGAAAGTGTGGATGTCAGAAAATCAAGAGAGCTGGCATCGTATAAGACTGCAAATGCCGTCGATGCCGTTGTGTCTCTCGTTGGATTGGTCGGGAACATTGCATCAATTGGCGGGGAGAAATCGGACGAACAACGCGAGCAAGAAAGACAGTGGGAGGAGCGCCAGGCGAGTGATCGGATTGAGCGGGACATTTCGCATGCAAACGTAATCCGACAGCTCGAGGACGAGAGAAGAATATGGGACACGGCCGCATTGCGGAAGGCAACACTACTTCCCGGTGAGGTGATCCGGGGAGAAGTTCATCTCCCAACTGATGCAAATGCGAAGCTTGTCCGGATCGTGGTGCGAATCGTCGGCTCTGAAAATTCATTCATATTCAGACAGGAGAAGAGGTGACTCGGGGATCCTGGACCATTTGCCCCCATCACTTCACGCTTGACCTTCTTCAAACTTCCCACTATCTTAAGGCCATCTTCGTTTTCATCTCCCCACAACCTTCGACGGACGCAACATGAAGTCTCTTTTCATCCTCTCAATTGCCATTATCATGACAACTGCCATCGCCAACGCAAGCAACACCATGAGCCTTGCGGCAAAGATCAAGCGATTTGCCCGAACCGAGATCAAGGGGGACATCTCCAAACTCTCCAGCGGTGACAAAAAAGCCCTCACGAAGCTCATCCAGGCAGCCAAGCTCATGGACAAGATTTACACGCGTCAGGTGTGGAGCGGAAACGAAGCATTGCGCAAGAAGCTGGAGGCCGACAAATCTCCCGCAGGGAAGGAGCGTCTTCACTACTTTAACATCAACATGTGCCCGTGGTCCAAGATCGATCATGACGAGGCATTCATCAAGGGTGTCCCTGTGCCGCGTCCCCCGCAGGCAAATTACTATCCCGATGATATGACGAAGGAAGAATTTGAAAAGTGGGTGGCAAGGATGCCCGACGATGAGCAAAAGAAAGCCAGGGGATTCTTCTACACAATCCGTCGGAATACCAATGGCGGATTGATGCTGGTGCCGTACAGCACGGAGTACGCGGAGTTTCTTGTCCCGGCAGCAAAGCTCATCCGTGAAGCTGCGGAGCTGACAACCGATGCCTCGCTCAAATCCTTCCTCACCAAGCGCGCCGATGCGTTCCTGAGCAACGACTACTACGAAAGCGATGTTGCATGGATGGATCTCGACAGTCCGATTGAGCCGACCATCGGTCCGTACGAGGTATATATGGACGAGCTGTTTAACTATAAGGCGGCGTTTGAGGCGTACATCTGTCTCCGGAACGACAAGGAAACAAAGAATCTCGAGAAGTATTCGAGCTTCCTCCAGGAGATTGAAGACAACCTGCCTATCGACCCGAAGTACCGCAATCCAAAACTCGGCTCTCTTGCTCCAATCCGTGTTGTGGACGAAGTGGCAATCGGCGGGGAGGCCCGTGCCGGCGTACAGACTGCTGCATTCAACCTCCCGAACGATGAGAAGGTCACGGCAGAGAAAGGCAGCAAAAGGGTGATGTTGAAGAATGTGCAGGAAGCGAAATTCAACAAGGTGCTGATGCCCATCGCAAAGATCGCCGTTATTCCCGATCAGCAGCCCCTGATCGCGTTTAATCCATTCTTCACGCACATTCTCGCTCACGAGTTGATGCACGGCCTCGGCCCCCATAACACCACCGTGGATGGGAAGGCGACAACTGTGCGGCAGGCGATGAAGGATCTCAGCTCGGCACTCGAAGAGGCAAAGGCGGATGTCGCCGGCCTCTTTGCGCTGCAGTTCCTGATTGACAAGGGCGTTGCGGAGAAATCGATGGAACATAAGATGTATGTCACCTACCTTGCCAGCATGTTTCGTACAATCCGGTTCGGAACGAAGGATGCACACGGACGGGGCATGGCGCTTCAGTTCAATTACCTCATGGACGAGGGCGCTCTGCACTACCACCCTGCGCTGAACGCATTCTACGTTGACTTCGACAAGATCAAACCGGCAGTCCGGAAACTTACAGGCGAGATCATGACCATCCAGGCCGAAGGGAGCTATGAGAAGGCCAGGGCGTTGTTGGAGAAGTACTCGGAGATCCGAACCGTCATGAACAAGGTCCTCAACCGTTTGGGAGACGTTCCGGTTGATATCGAACCGGTCTTCCCGCTCGCGAAGTAACCGATAAAGCATCTTTCCAGAGGCCTGCAAAAGAATGGTGCGTGCCGCGTTATTCCTCACGCTCATCATTGTTGTTTCTGTCATACCGCTCCATGCTTCATCTCCGTCGCTTCAGTCACTCGCCCGTGAGTTTTTCGCGTGGCGGGCAACCGAGCAGCCATCCACCGGCGATGATGTGAACCGCGTTGAACGTCCGGAAGGGTGGGTGCCGGATTGGTCGCCGGAGGCACTCGCTGCGTACGATGCAGAACAGAAAGCCTTTCGCACAAGACTGGAGTCGCTGGACAAGTCTTCATGGACAGTGAGGGATAGTGTCGACTATCTGCTCCTCCGCTCGGCGATAGCACGCGTTGACCACGAATTGAACGTCGTGCGATGGCCGGAACGGCAACCATATTTTTACATAGAACAAACGCTCGGTGCAGTCTACGAGCTGTTACTCCAGCCTCCACCATTCTCATATGAGCGGAGCCGTGATATCGTGTTGAGGATGGAGTCGATCCCGAAGACACTTCGATTCGCGCGCATCAACCTCACTGAACCCGCCGCCCCGTATGCCCGGCTTGCGATTGCGAGTTTGGATAATATCCGGAAACAGCTTGAACAGTCTTCAATGGAACTGCTCGGGCTGCTGCCACCTGTCTTTCAGAAGAGACTCGTCTCAGCGAGAATCAAAGCTGTCAACGCGCTTGAAGAATATCGAGAGTGGCTGAAGGAACAACTGCCCTCGATGAGATCTGCCACCGCTATTGGCCGGGAGGCGTACGACAGGTACCTGAAGGAGGTCGCCCTCATTCCCTACTCTGGCGACGAGATCCTGTCAATGGGTCAGCATGAGTGGGATCGCTCCGTCGCATTTGATCACTTCGAAGTGCTCCGGAACAATGAGTTTCCATCGCTGCCTTTCTTCGCGAATGCCGCAGCCCAGATCGAAGCCGAGATGCAGGACGAAGACAGCATCAGGGTGTTTCTTATCCGCAGAAATATCCTCGACGTTCCCGGCTGGATGGGTCACTACGGGAATCGGAAGATTCCTCCGTATCTTGAGCCCCTCGCCTGGCTTGGCGTTGCCGATGACCTGACATTGGACTCACGTTTGGGTGAGGACGCAGTGAGCTACATCCCGGAACCATCACCCGATCTCTCATTTTTCAGGAAGGCGTCGGCACAGGACCCGCGGCCTTTGATAGTTCACGAGGGTATCCCCGGTCATTTTTTTCAACTTGCACTCTCACGCTCTCATCCAGATACAATTCGTCGCCACTATTTCGACTCCGGCTCCATTGAGGGGATTGGGTTTTATGCCGAGGAGCTGATGCTTCAATGCGGCCTCTTTGACGACAGCCCACACACACGGGAAATCATTTACCATTTCATGCGACTGCGTGCTCTGCGCGTGGAGGCGGACGTGAAGCTTGCGCGTGGCGAGTTCACGATTCCGGAGGCGGCGCAATATCTCGCGCAGATGGTCCCGATGGACGAAGAGACGGCGCTGGACGAAGCCGCGTCATTTGCCTCAAACCCCGGCCAGGCGATCACATATCAGATCGGCAAGATCCAGATCATGAAACTCATTGCCGACGCCAGAATTCAACTTGGCGACAAATTCAGTTTGAGGGAGATTCACAACTTTATCTGGCTCAATGGAAACGTGCCGGTCGCTCTTCTGGAGTGGGAGTACCTGGCCCGGCACGATCAAGTGCAACGCTTGTTTTAACAACATCCGGTAGCACAAACCATGACATCGGTGAAGAACTCAATTGTATGTATCACGGGCGCGAGCAGTGGCATCGGGAAGGCATGTGCGATTGCTTTTGCCAGGAATGGAGCAGATATTCTGCTCGCCGCACGGCGGCAAGAGCGCATTGACCAGCTTGCCCGGGAGCTTGTTCAGGATCATCACGTGAAGACGCATGCTGTCCGTCTCGATGTGACCAACCGCCGGGCAGTGGAGGGGGTGTTCTCATCTCTTCCGCCGGAATGGAGGAAGATTGATATTCTTCTCAACAACGCGGGTCTGGCACGAGGGCTTGCAAAGTTCTATGAAGGAAAAGTCGAAGACTGGGAGGAGATGATCGATACCAACGTGAAGGGGTTGATGTACGTGACGCGGGCCGTGCTCCCCGGCATGGTGGAACGCAACAGCGGTCATGTTATCAATATCGGCTCCATTGCCGGACATCAAACGTATCCGATGGGAAACATGTACTGCGCCAGCAAGTTTGCAGTCACAGGATTGAGCCGCAGTCTCAAAATGGACTTGCTCGGAACAGCGGTACGCGTCACCAGCGTGGATCCCGGGCTGGTGGAGACAGAGTTTAGCCAGGTGCGGTTTCATGGTGACAGGGAGCGGGGGGCGACAACGTATGCCGGGATGACGCCCTTGAGTCCGGAAGATATCGCGGAAATCGTTATCTTCTGCGCCACACGACCGGCACACGTGAACATCGGCGAACTGCTGGTAACGCCGACTGATCAAGCGACGGTGTCAATGGTACACCGGAGAACAAGATAAGCTAAACAGCAAGGTCAACGCGACCTGTTCCTCAACGCTCTTCAACTCTTACCCCGACATGCAAACTGTCACGCTTGGCAAAAGCAATCTTACCATCTCGCGGATCGGGCTGGGAGGGCTGGCATTTGGGGGACACCTCGGAGACATTACCCGAACCGAAGTCTTCAGGACAATACAAGCTGCGTTGGAAGGTGGCATCACCCTGTTCGACTCCTCTCCGGCGTATGGGGCCGGCATGGCGGAAGAGATTCTGGGCGAGGCGCTGGGGTATGACCGCAACAGGGTTGTCATCGCGACCAAGATCGGTGCAGGGATCGACAGCAGCGGACAATTCTGGTGTCTGAACAACCGACCCAACATTCTGCGTCAGGTGGATGGAAGTTTGAAACGTCTACGACGCGAGTACATCGACATCTACTACATCCCGGGGAATGATCCAACAACGCCGCTCGCGGAGACCGTGGAAGCGATGGAAGAACTGCGGACCCGCGGCAAGATCAAGCTCATCGGATTCTGTACTTCGAGCGTTGACACGCTGCGTGAAGCCCTGAAGCACGGCCATATCGACGTCGTGCAAACGACGTACAACATTCTCAACCGATCCATTGCGACAGAGTTCGTCTCTTTTTGTCGCGCAACCCATATCCCGATCATCGCCTGTGAGCCGTTCTGCCGCGGTCTCCTGACTGGCGCGCTTCATAAGCACTCAAGCTTCGATGCCGATGACCTCCGGATCGAGGACAAACGCTTCCGCGGAGAACGATTTCGGAGACATATAGAAAACGTCAACCGCCTCCGGGCCATCGCCGAACAAGAGGGACTCTCGCTGATCCAGCTTGCCCTCGGCTGGATCGTTCAGAATCCCATGATCTCCAGTGTAACCTGCGGGGCGAAGAACAGATTACAGATCCGGCAATCGATACTTGCCTTGAATACAGAGCTGACCCCGGAGACTGTCATCGCCGTTGATCAGATCATCGGCGCCGAATTGGAGCAACAGGTGGATTGAATTTCACGAGCCCCGGATGAGACTTGACGATCTGTTGTTGTTCTCCGAAGACCATGTCCTCGAACAGCTCAAGACCGCTCCTTTCAAGCTTGGATACTACACACTCAGATTCTATACCGAAGCCGGGAAGCCGGTCAGCAAACGCACCGACACAATTGAAGAGTTTTATCTCTACCCTTCCGGCGGCACACTTCGGGACAGCAGTTTCAACATCGTGTTCTACGACTCCCACTTCGATACGTACCGGGGTTTCAAGCCCCCTTTATGAAGTGACCGGCTCTTCGTTTCTCCTGCGGTTTCAATTTCAGACGGCCCGGTCTCGAACGCACCAGTGTCTGTTCACTTTGCATCCCCGTGTTCTGGTTGACGTTGATATTCTCGCTTCCTATTCGGTAATTGAACACAGCACGGCGGGTAGCTCAGGCAGGCAGAGCATGGGACTAATCATCCCAGTGTCGTGGGTCCGAATCCCACTCCGCACGGGCACCATTATCTTGAAGGAGAACCACCATGTCGAAGTTTGCTGATACCGTACTCATCTTTGGCGGCGCCGGCCTCGTCGGGATTCAGGTTGCAAGGAAGCTCGCCAGGGAAATGTCACCGCGGAGAATCATCATCGCCTCACGGTACGAACTCGAGGCAAAGGAGGCAGTCGAGGCACTGAAGAAAGAAAGTCCATCCATTCAGTTTCGTGCAGTTGGCGGCGATATTTTCCTGCGCGAGGAATTCACGAAAGTGAAACGCAGCGCGGAGCGTGAACGGGAAACCGAAACCGTTGAAGTGATGCAGAACTCCGAATGGGTTGACCAGATCTTCAAAGACATTTTCGGACCGCTGCGGGAGGATGTTCCCGAAAACATTCGCAACAGAAGTCTGATGGTGCGGATCATCGAGGAGGAGAAGCCGGACGTCATCGTTGACTGTATCAACACGGCAACGGCCATCAGCTACCAGGAAACACGGCTCCTGGCGCAGGTGGCGAAGAAATTCAGGGATCAACTTGAGCATCATCTCGAAATCGAGTACTCAGCCGACCTGATCGCCAAAGCAAGAAGTCTGGACAAGGAAAGTGTCGAAACGCTCATCAAGAAACTTGAAGACATCAAGAAGCTCACAAAGTCGCAGCCCCGCCCGGGGTTCACCAACCTGAAATTCCTTGACATCCTTCTCATCTCGCAGGGGATTCCACAGCTAATCACGCATGTGCGATTGCTCGCCGAGGCAATGAAGAAGGCCGAGACGCGCATTTACGTGAAAGTGGGGACGACGGGTACGGGCGGTATGGGGATGAATATTCCCTATACTCATAGCGAAGACAAACCAAGTTTCGAGCTCCTTTCCAAGACATCGGTGGGATTCGCGCACAGCGGGCTTTTGTTCTTGCTTGCACGTACACCGGGTGCTCCAATCATCAAAGAGATCAAGCCGGGGGCAATGATCGGCTATAAGAAAGTGGAAGCACAAATGGTACGCCGGAGGAGAAAGGGAAAGGTCATCGCCCTGCCGTTCTTCAAATCGAAAGAACAGAAGATCATCGATAAAAACGAGTTGGTGTTGGATGAGGAGGAATCCGGATATCAGAAACAGCGTGACAAGTTCTCGATCATCGGACTGAACACCGGCGAGAACGGCTTTTTCGGGCTCGGTGAGTTCGAGGCGATCACGGCCCTGAACCAGATGGAGTTCGTGACGGCGGAGGAAGTTGCAGAATATGTGGTGAATGAAATCGCCGGCAGAAGCACCGGTAAGGACGTCATCACAGCGCTCGATGGCGCCGTTGTCGATCCGAGTTATCGGGGCGGTATCCTGCGACCGTCTGCAATCAACAGGATCATCGAAGGCGAAGCGAGGATGAAACAGAGCGCCGGCTACCTCCCGAGTATTGCGGTAGGGCAGCTTGGTCCACCGCAACTCACAAAATTCCTGTACGAAGGATTTCTTATCAAGATGATCCACCCCACCATCAAGGAGATCGTTGAGCCGGCAGATGGTCGGGAAGTGACTGGAGAAACGTTGTCTGCCCGGATCGTCGGCCTCCTGAAAGACCACTCGATCACGGATCTTATCACGTCAATCGGTTTGCCGATCCTCATGCCCGATGGTGCAACGATCGTGCGCGGACCATTCATCAGCATCCCCGAATCAACCTCACCCGCGATCCCGATACGGAAGCCCTCGGATATCGATGCGTGGGCCGAGCAGGGATGGGTTGACCTGAGGCCGAAGAACTTCTCCCGGTGGATTGAGCGTTTCAAGAAGATGTATTTCTCGCAGCAGCTCTTCTTCCGGGAAGGCTCAGCTGAGCATGATCGGACGACGTACATCTATAGCGATATTCGCATCGGCGAAGTGGTGGCGTGGATATTCAGCAACGAGATGGATGGATACAGGATTCGGTAACGGTTGCTTTGGCACGGTGAGCGATCCATCGGCTGACGTTCGCTCATCGTGCCATCATTTGTAACGTCCCCGCGATCTCCATCATGAACGCGATGCCGAGGTGCACGATCACGCCTCCATAGATGGACTTTGTCCGGTACGAGATTATCCCCAGCACAAGCCCACCGACAATTGAGCTCAACGCTTCAAGTAGAGGTTTCTCGAAGTGAATCAATGCATAGACAACGACCATGGGGACGATCGCCTTCTGCCCCAGGAGTCGTGTGAACGCCAGCACCATGAATCCACGGAAGAAGAACTCCACGAACACAAAATCCGCACCATAGCATAGTTCGAACATTCCAATCAGGGGTCGTTGATCTCCAGTGCTGAGCTGGTCTGGAAACCCGAACTTGTACCGCGGGTACGCATGGATGAAGTCCGGAGTAAACGAGGCAGCAACCACGATGGGAATGAGGAAGAAAAGAAGAATGAAGTATGGGCGTAAGTCAATGGTCCTCGCGCTGAACCCGTAGAGCGGCATCTCCTTGCGATCCACCTTCCACCAATACGCGACCAGAGGAATTCCCATGAGAGTGAGCGGCAGGACATTGCTTGCACACCTCGCTGCAAACGGTTGAAGCTCCTTGGGCACTTGTGCAAATAGCGAAGGTTGGGTTCTGAGGAGATACCAGGGGCCATCGTGGAGGGCAATATAAACAGAAAGCACCAGAAACGCCCCGACACTTAAAGTCCAGAACCTCCGGGTGCGTAACACACCCGCCTCCCGTTTCACAACGGCGTACACTGCGTGAGTAATCAGGTAGGGAATGAAGTAGAATCCAAAATAGAAGGCGATGTGTCCGAACGGGAACGCAAGGTTACGCGTCACAGAGTGCTCGAAACCGTATCTGTAGTTAAGGAAAAACAACCCGCCGAGCAGAATCCCCACCAGGGCGAAATATTTCAAGTCCCACTCTTGCTTGAAATAGTATGAAACGTATTCGACGATTGTTTTCATGGACGTCCGGAGAACCCTTGCATAAGATATACTTTTCTGCTACGATGACAAGAGAAAATTCACTGCAGAATCGGTCTTCTTCAACATTCACTTACTCTTGGTTGCAGCGAAAAGGAACTCACCATCATGCCGACATTGATTTCAACCCCCACCAAAATATCGGCTGCCGGCAACAAGCCGAAGCTGATCGAGGAATACATTGGTCGCGTAAATTCTGAGACTTCATCGGTCAGCGTGGCCCGCATGCGGAGTCCAGCCGGATGGGTGGAGCTGGGACAACGGCCGGAGTTTGATGAATATACGGTTGTGTTGAGCGGGATGCTCAGAGTCGATCATGAATCGGGCACGATTGACGTGAAAGTCGGACAGGCAATCATCGCGCACGCGGGAGAATGGATTCGCTACAGCTCTCCAGGTGAAGCGGGGGCTGAATATATTGCCATCTGTCTTCCTGCATTTTCAGTTGAGGCTGTTCACAGAGACTCACAGTAGAGAAACACTCATGTCCGTTGCTGTCACCCCACTGAAGATTCAGGAAAACGTCCCTCTTTCTGACTTTTCCACCATTGGTCTCGGGGGAAACGCGAGATATTTCTTCATCTGCAAAACAGTCGAAGACATTCTTGAGGCGTTGGCCTATTCACACAAGCGCGACCTCCGGGTTCATATTCTGGGCGGCGGCAGTAATGTCATCTTTGCTGACGCCGGGTTCGACGGTCTCGTCATCAAGGTTGATACAAAAGGAATTGCTTTTGAGGATCGAGGAACTGTTGCCGCGGCTGCAGGTGAGCCGTGGGATCAGCTTGTTGTTCGGTGTATTGAACGTGGACTCGGTGGAATGGAGTGTCTTTCCGGAATCCCGGGACTTGTTGGCGCAACGCCAATCCAGAACGTCGGTGCATACGGACAAGAGGTAGCTGACACGATTGTGTCCTTGCGAGCGATAGATCGGAAAACGCTTGATGAAGTTGAATTCACAAACCGTGACTGCCGTTTTGCGTACAGGCAGAGCAGGTTCAAGTCCCAGGACGCGGACAGATATGTCATCACCAAGGTAACGTTCCAGTTACGAGAAGGAGGGCGGCCGGTGATAACCTATCCTGAACTCTCGAGATTCATGGCGTCCACCACCGGCCTGGATACACTTCATAAAGGCGAGCCAGCGTTGAGCGCCGTCCGCGAGGCAGTGCTTGCACTCCGCCGCAAGAAGTCCATGGTACTCGACCTCGGCGATCCGAACTCCCGTTCCGTTGGATCATTCTTTACCAATCCGATCATTTCGATCGACCGATTCGATGAGGTACACGCACAGTGGAGTCGTTCGGGGCATGATGATCGGATCCCGACATTCCCTTCGGGAGATGAAGTGAAAATTCCTGCCGCATGGTTGGTGGAGAAAGCAGGCTTCGCAAAAGGGTACCGGATCGGGAATGTGGGAGTGTCGCACAACCATTCGTTGGCGCTGGTCAACCATGGCGGTTCGACGAGTGAATTACTCGAACTTGCTGCAAGAATTCAGCGGGCCGTCTATGAGCGCTTCGGTATTTCACTCGAGAGAGAACCCGTAGTGATACCGGCCTGAAGGAGGATCTCTCTACTCGTCACAATTCGCTTGCCCTTCATGGCACATTTTTCCTAATTGCTATCGATGAAAAGCAGGAAGAATATCATACTGGCTGCAACCACCACCATGATGGTCCTTGCATCGTGCAGTACTTCACTCTTCAGTTCCTTCAGTTACGAAGATGTGAGCGAACAGCGGGACTCGGACCAGACGAATTTTGAAGACAGTGCCAGAGTGTTCTTCGCGGCATATCCAAACCCATACCCCGACAAGGAGTTTCTCTGGTTTGCCGTATTCATCAAAGGCGCCGTGGAAATGCACGTTCATGACTTCGAGTCTGACTCGCTTCAATCGGTCTACCGCTTCATGAAACAGGATGTCCCGGTTCACACTGTAGCGTTGCATGAAGATGGCGGCCACCTCGTGAAGTGCATACTTTTTGTGGACGGACGCATGAAGTGCGCGAAAGTATATCATGCGTGGCGACCCGTGCAGATACCGCAGTTCAAAACGAAGTACGTTATCTCAGATAACTGAGACCGTCGCGGTTGCTGTTTCTCATCCCGTCTCCTCTTCACCGATTCCCGCGGGCGGAACGTAATGGCCCGATTGACCTTCAATCACCTTTTCTCGATATTCCTGCATGCCTCAGCTCGTCGATGTCGCCCTGCCCGTCGCAGTCGACAAAACATTCACCTACCTCGTTCCTCCCGATCTTCAAGCCTCTGCAGTACCCGGGGTGCGTGCAATTGTTCCGTTTGGCAGAAAGTATGCAACCGGCATCATCATAGGTTCACCCCTCTCCACCACCATCACTAATATCAAACCCATCCACGACATTCTGGACCCGGGCCCGGCTATTTCACAGGAACTCCTTGAGTTGTGTCGATGGATTGCCGAGTACTACTTTGCACCACTGGGTGAGGTACTCAAAGCTGCACTGCCGCATGGGTTCACTGCAGGCAAACGTGTCGCCAGTACGGCGTTGTCCGGGCCGGAACTTGCGAACGCACTTGACGGTCTGAAATCCCACGCTCCAAAACGCGCAACTCTTCTGCGCATACTCTCGGACCGCGGGCCAACTCCTGCTGCCGATCTCCGGAAGAGAACCGGGCTCAAAAACATTAACGCAGTTCTGAACGAGATGGAGCAGGCAGGGATGATCGTGACTGAGGACAGCATCCCGCGTGCAACCCAGAAACCAAAAGTAAGGGAATTCATCAAGCTGGAATCCCTGGACGATGCCCTTCTCTCAACAACCCTCAATACCATCCCGTTGCGAAAGAAGAAGGCACGACAACTACTGGCCTCCCTTCAGTGGCTGAAGAAACAACGGACAGTTGACGTTGCTGTGGCTGATCTGTTGAAGAGATCCGGGGCCACATCTCAAACATTGCGCGGCCTTGTCGAATCGGGAGTGTTGGAAACTGTACGACGTGAAGTGAACCGGTCACAGGATTTTGGAACGGAAGAACAAACACTCCGGCTTCTTCTCAACGAGAACCAGAAAATGGTTCTTCAGGCGTTCACCGATGCCGTCGATGGAGGGGCGGCAAGGACCTTTCTCCTGCACGGGGTGACAGGGAGCGGAAAGACCCAGGTTTACATCGAGGCAATCCGTCACTGTCTGAGCAGGGACAGGACTGCGATCGTCCTTGTTCCCGAAATCTCACTCACACCTCAGATTGTGCGCCGTTTCAAGAGCCATTTCGCGGATCGCGTTGCCGTGGTGCACAGCCGAATGTCTCCCGGTGAACGCTACGATGTGTGGCGACTTGCAAGGCAGGGAACCTATCGCATCGTCATCGGGCCGCGGTCGGCAGTCTTCGCCCCGTTGAGCAATCTGGGGCTGATTGTGGTCGACGAGGAGCATGAGGCGTCATACAAGCAATTCGATTCGGTGCCTCGTTATAATGCCCGTGACGTGGCGATCATTCGCGCAACACAGATTGGGGCCGTGGTTGTTCTGGGATCGGCAACTCCGTCGGCCGAATCGTATCACAATGCCATGATGGGAAAGTACACCCTGTTGGAAATGCCCGACCGGATTGAAGCTATTCCGATGCCCGGGATAGAGATAGTGGATATGGTGAGCGAGCGAAAACGGGCGTATGAAGAAATGAAATTGTCGCTTCCCGACGAGGAGAGAAGGAAGCTCAGAGGTTTCAAGCAGTCGTCCCTCTCGGCCGTTTTGAAGCAGAAGATTGAACGTCGGCTTCAGAAAAGCGAAGGCATTATTCTCCTGCAGAACAGGCGGGGGTTTGCTCCGTTCGTCGAGTGTCCTGACTGCGGTTACATCGAGATGTGCGGGAAGTGCAGCATAACACTCACATACCATCTCGCCAGGAAACACCTTCGCTGTCACTATTGCGGATTGGTCCGCACTCCGCCCGAACAATGTCCAAAGTGCAAGGGGGTGAACATTCAGCTGCGCGGCATCGGGACACAACGCGTCGAGGAGGAGCTTGCCACAATGTTCCCGGAAGCCAGAGTGATTCGCATGGACCTCGACACGACAACGCGCAAGGGGTCACACGATCGCCTCTTGAGGAAGTTCGGTGCCGGTGAGGCGGACATTCTCCTCGGCACGCAGATGGTTGCAAAGGGTTTGGACTTCCCCCGGGTGACGCTGGTCGGCGTGATTTCTGCCGATACGCAGATGTTGCTCCCCGATTTCCGCGCATCGGAGAGGACCTTTCAGCTTCTTACGCAGGTGGCCGGCCGTGCAGGTCGCAGTTCCCTGCTCGGTGAAGTGATCATCCAGACCCATCAACCCAAACATTACACACTGCAGCACGTCATTGATAATAATGTGAAGAGGTTCTATGAGGAAGAATTCGAAGAGCGGCGCACACTGGCATACCCGCCGTTCTCCCGTCTTGCATTGGTTGAGACAAAGGGAAAGAACGAATCGGAGGTGCAAAAACACTCGGAGAAATTCGCCCGGCTCCTTCCTGCGTCCGACGGACAGCTAGCAGTTCTTGGACCCGCACCCGCAGTGATTGCGAAAATCAATAATCAGTTTAGGTGGCACATCCTGCTGAAGAGCCTGAAAGCGAAAGACCCGTCAGGTGCATTGCTGCGTTCGGCGTTGCGAAGGGCGTTGGCTGAGTATCGTCAATTCTCGAGGCGATCTGTTCGCATGACGATCGATGTTGACCCGGTTGGATTGATGTAGAAGCTACAGCTTTACAATTGTCTAGCTACGATCCGCAATCCTTAGCACTCCGCTGCCTCCAATCTCACTCCGTTTCAGTTTCTGGAGCGCATTGTTTGCATCGTTAAGGGGAAAGACATCAACCTCAGTCCTGATTGGGATATCGGCCGCCAAAGCCAGCAGTCCCTTCACATCCTCTCGTGTGCTGTTTGCAACGCTCCGCACGGTGCGTTCTTCGTAGAGCAGTTTGTATTCCATCACGGGAATCGGGCTCATATGGATTCCCGCAAGGGCAACCGTCCCACCTTTCTTGAGAACCTTCAAAGCCGCCGGCACGAGCTGACCTGCCGGAGCAAAAATCACTGCGCTGTCAATCGGATGCGGCTGCATCTCTTCAGCGTGGCCGGTCCAGACAGCCCCGAGTTGCTCCGCAAGCTCCCGATGACGTTTGCTACGGGTGACGACGTAGACTTCGCATCCCCAGTGTCGTACGATCTGAATAGCAATATGAGCTGAGGCGCCAAAGCCATACAGACCGATGCGCCGTCCCGGACGGATTCCACTGAGTCGCAATGATCTATAACCGATTACGCCCGCACACATGAGCGGGGCGGCATGCTCATCGGTGAATGTTTCCGGGACCCGATACAGGAAGTTCTCATGTACCACCACAAACTCCGCGAAACCGCCATCGACTGAAAACCCTGTGAAGCGCGCCCTGTCGCAGAGATTTTCCCTTCCCGATTGACAGTATTCACATGTACCACACGTTGAATACAACCAGGGGACTCCTAAGCGCTCTCCCTTTCTCCACTTTGTGCAATCCTCTCCAATCTCCTCAACAATACCAATGATCTGGTGTCCTGGAATAACGGGGATCTTCGGGAGTGGCAAATCTCCTTCAACAACATGCAGGTCGGTGTGGCAGATGCCACAGACATGCACCTTCAGCACTACTTCGTGAGTGCCGGGTCGGGGGATAGCGACTTCTCTCGACTCCAGAGGGTTCTCATCGATTGGCCGTGGAGAAAGAAGCTGTTGAGCTTTCATAGAGGAACCAACACAAAGACACAGATGATCAGGCTCTCCATGTCTTTGTGTTGATCGATAAAAGGATCATTTTGCGTTTTTCTTTGCAGCGGCAGCCTGCTCTGCAGCAGTCCATGGAGGAACAACGTTATTCACACGGGCGTAAGCGATGGACTGTCCGAGGTGCTCGTGTAAATGAGTAAGCTCAGTAACCAGAACGGTACGATAAGTCACGGTATTGCCAAACATCTCCGTTGTCTTCTCCAGATCATCGTCTGATAGGTTGAGCACGGCGTTACGGACATGATCAAATGACGGCTTGAACATCTTTGCGATCTCAGCCTTGTCGGTGACGTTCTTTTCCATCGCCGGATCCATTTTCATGGGTGGCTTGATACCGAGAAACGTCATGAAGAAATAGTTACTTCCAATGATGTGGACGTACACTTCGCTGACCGAACGTACGCCTTCACCGGGTCGCCACGAGTATTTGTCGGCGGGAACGGCGGCGGCAAGATCCTCAATCTTCTTCTCAACCTCGCTCACTTGTCCGAGGAGTTCTGCACGGAACCCTGCCTTTGGCGCAGCCGGTGTCTTATCCGATTTGTCGCCGCCGGCCTGGGTGGATGCCACGCCCATCGCCAGAAAGCAAACGCCGATTACCACGCACCTCATGAATCCGATCATGGAAACCTCCAGAAATGATATGTGAGAGGAATAGGTGAAACCAGAAACCGATGCCAGCTGTATGTAAATGAACACAGAAGACGATGGGATTGTTCGCCAAAAAGGTAGGAGAGTGCGACGACAAAGTCAAGATGAGCGTAACCGATCGGTGCTTGCAGATTCTTCATGGAATCCCTACTTTGGATGGCGTTACCATCGATGTTACTTCATGGCCCGTTTCAAAATCTTCATCGAATACGAAGGTACCCGTTACAGCGGCTGGCAGGTACAGAACAATGCTCGTACAGTGCAGGGCGAGCTCAGTGCAGCGTTGAAGAAAGTGTTCAAGACGGATGCATTCGAAGTCTATGGCTCCGGCCGAACGGATGCCGGGGTCCACGCCCTCGAACAAGTCGCACATCTCGACGTTCAGACAATGCTCGCACCTGAAATCATAAGGAAAAAGACAAACGATGAGCTGCCTCCCGATATCAACCTCCTGGAAGTGGAACGGGTTCCAGACAATTTCCATGCACGTCACGATGCTGCTGCTCGGACATATCTTTACCAGATCTCCCGTCGCCGGACGGCGTTCGGTAAGAGGTATGTTTGGTGGATAAAGGACTCCCTCGACATTACGGCGATGAAGCAGGCTGCGCTACTGTTTGCTGGAATGAACGACCTCCAGTCATTTACGGACGACACTGTGAACGAGAAGTCGACCAAGACCATGATCGAGCATATTGAACTAGCGAATAGTGGTGACCTTCTCCTCATTCGCATCCGTGGATCCCATTTTCTGTGGAAGCTTGTGCGCCGGATCGTTGGGGTCCTTGCAGAAGTCGGGCGCGGGAAACTCACGTGCGATGAGGTTAAGCAATTTATCGACCAGAAATCTGTCGCACCGGCGCGTTTCACTGCTCCACCATCAGGGTTATTTCTCGAGCGAATTCACTATCCCGGAGACGTGTCGGAGCACCCCCTTCAGCCTGCATTCCCCGTACTTGCCACCGGCCACCATCACCACAAGACAAAAAGATAAAGTCACTCCATGCGCTTCCCCCGAATTGCATTGCTCTTGTTCCTGACCGCACAATGTGTCGCTCAACCGCCGGTGATAACACGTATCGACCCTCCGAACTGGTGGGTCGGGATGAAGCACACTATGCTGCAACTGATGTTGTATGGCGATCATCTCATGCTCTCATCGGTGAAGAGTTCATCGTCGGGCGTGACCGTTCGAAAGACTTATCACACGGAGAACCCGACGTACGCGTTTGTGGATTTGATGATATCGCCTCGAGCAAAGCCTGGTATGTATTCCTTCACCCTGCGCAATAAGTCCGGAACAACAACCATTTCGTATCGACTGCTTGGGCGAACGAACCCGGCGGGCCGATACCAGGGCTTTGACAGTCGTGACGTTATCTATCTCATTACCCCCGACCGTTTCGCGAACGGAGATACAACAAACGATACTGTTGCCGGGATGCTCGACACACTCAACCGGAACAACCCGTATAGTCGGCACGGCGGGGATATTGAGGGAATCATCGACCACCTTGACTACGTGCGTGATCTGGGGGTAACGGCTCTCTGGATGAACCCCATGGTCGAGGATAACGCATCATCAGCCAGCTATCATGGTTATGCCGCAACAGATTTGTACAGAATCGATCCACGCTTCGGTACGAACACTCTCTACACGCGGCTCGTCGATGAGGCCCACAAGCGCGGTCTGAAGATCATCATGGACCATGTGAACAACCATATCGGCATCAATCATCCCTGGATCAAGAACCTTCCCACACCCGATTGGCTGAACGGGACTGTGAATGACCACCAGAAGGCATTCCATTCGAAAATCGAGCTTACTGACATCCATTCGGACTCGGTTGTGAAGAACAAGGCGACGCACGGCTGGTTTACGGACTACATGCCGGATCTGAATCAGTCGAACCCGTTTGTTGCCACCTATCTGATTCAAAGCACTCTCTGGTGGATCGAGTCCGCAGGCATTGACGGGATTCGCGAGGACACCTATCCTTACATCGACCCTGCCTTCCGCTCACAGTGGTGCAGGGCAATTCTGGACGAGTATCCGCATTTCAATATTGTCGGAGAGGTGTGGATAACGGATCCGGTCTATCTCGCACCGTATCAAAGGGGAAGCCACTTTCAGGAAGAACTGGATCCGGATCTTCCATCAATTACCGACTTTGGACTGTTTGATGCGTTCAATCGGGTCTTTGCCGACTCGGCCAGCATATCGACGGTCTTTGAATGTCTGACGAAGGACTTTCTGTTCCCGGCACCCGGTAACCTCGTGACATTTCTCGACAACCATGATATTTCCCGAATCATGTTCAGGGTAAACGGGGCCAGCAAGCGTCTCAAGCTGGCACTCACACTACTTCTGACAACACGCGGGATCCCACAATTGCTTTATGGCACTGAGATAGGGATGAAGGGCGGGAAAGATCACGGCGCACTGAGGGCTGATTTCCCCGGCGGATTCCTTGGCGACAGTCGCGATGCCTTCACACAAGCCGGGAGGACACTTGAAGAAAATGATATCTTCAATTTTACAAAGGAACTCCTCTCGCTCCGCAAAGAGCACAGCGCCCTTACTCAAGGATCGCTCGTTCATTTCAAGCCGCACAACGAGGTCTATATATACCTGAGAGTCACCCGGAGCGAGCGGATCATCGTAATTGCTAATAACAAAGATCAGAAACAGACGATTGATCTGACTCCATTTCAATATGAGTTTGGAGGGAAGAGCGAACTGCTTGACCTCAGGAGCGGACGACGGTATGATATTATCCCTCAACCGTCAATTGACATTGATGGAAATGAAGCGGCCATCTTCCTGCTCACGGGTGGGCCAAACTAAACGTTGCCCTCCACATTCTCCACGACAGAAGAAACCGCATGCCGCACTTTGCGAACATGAACCTCAATGCCCGGGGAAGCAGCCGGGCATTGAAGGGTGACCATCCCTTAGTGGCTGAGCACCGGAGTCATATTGAGTGCTGAAGAACGTTCGTGCGTTCTGTTGTAGCTCAACCAAGAGCAGAGGTGTCGCAAGCGGTCGTTGTGAGTAAACCGTCCTACCCTCTCAATCGCGAAGTCACCCTTAGCCGATCGAAGATCGTATAGTGCAAGTGCCGCGACCATTCGCACTGACACATCTGCATCTTCGTTCTTCACAACGGCCATTAGCGGGATGATAAGGAGAGAGAAATCCTGGTCGGGCAACAGGGTCTTCAGATCGCGGACAATTTGTGATGCCGAAGCCTGCATTCCCGGGGATGGGGTTCGTAGCGCCATTGCCAGGCTCCTCTCGATGGCATCAACTGTGGCCCCTTTGAACCACACATCGTCAGGGTTCCTTGCACTTAAGGCCGACGAGGTACAAACCAACATCGCAATACCGAGTGCCACACTGCTCCATGGGTGTCTCGCAAAGTGCTTCATGGTGTTCCTCCTTTGAGGTGATGAATGACTGAAATCCATCACTATGAACGACATCCGCGCAAAAGAAGTGACATCTCCTGACACAACCCTGAACCACCTTATCACAAACCAGGTACAGTTCATCACGTGAACAACGAGTCAAAAAGAACCAGCCCCAAATATGAATCCGGGGCTGGTCAGCGGGGCAAGCCTATTGAGAATTGACGGTCCGAACGATCTACTTCTTTATGTCCGGTTGCTACGGATTCTGTTTCTTCGAACTCATCACCTCCCAATATCTGCACAGTGTGCATGCACACGCCTGATAATGGACCGGTCACAATGCAATGAATCAACTGCCTGTACAACCTGACGAATCGAAGAACGCAAGTGTTCCAGTTCACGCAACGCTGTCTCTGGATGAAGACTGATACGGTTCCCTGTTTGAGCGGCATTCACAAGGATATCGGGGGACCAATCCGCGGGCCAGGCTGCATTCATCAACGGCATGACCCTGCGAAGCTTTGCGATCATTCCCGCCACGCCACTCAATAGCGTATCCTCCCTTACTTGTTCAGGTGATATATTCACCGTAATCGAAACCCTCTGATCCGCGGGAAATTCCTGCGTCGCAATCACCGTCGTGAGCTTCTCCCCATCGTAGCACCACGACTCAGGACCACCTGAAGCGAGATAATCGATCCGCTTTCCGTTCACCGAAACGGATTCTGGAGGCCACGTCCCCGGCAACCTGATCTCGTATGAACGGTGCTTCGGAGCCTGGGCGGCTGACACTGAATCGATTCGAGATGAGGCAGGAACGATCTCGATGTCTCTGACCGTCTTGTTTGCAGATGAATGGTGCTTTACAGTTGTCATTTCCGCCGCGTGGTGCCGGTATGCGTTGGAGTTGCCTTCATCCTCATACACCGCGCCTTCACCCTGATCCCCCGGGAAGATCGTAACGATAAGGGGATCGACAGGTTTCTCATGGGAGTTCTTCATTCGTGGTTGCATGGCGATTGCTGCACCGGCCTTCACGTACACCGGGACTTCGTCAAGTGCGAACGAACGGGTGAGAATGGCAGGACCTTTGAGAAGAGTCCCGGTGAACCACTCGTACCACTCTCCTTTGGGAAGCCAGAGACGTCTCCGAACAAGCATGCTCATGCTATCCATGGGTTGGGCAATCGGCGCAACAAGCATGTCGTCCCCGAACATGTATTGATCCTTGAAGTCGTATGCCTCGCGCTCCCCGGGATAGTCGTAGTACATCGGCCGACAGATGGAGACGCCACTGTCGTATGTCTTTCGCGCTTCTGTATAGATATACGGGATCAGTGAATATCGAAGAAGGATGGCATTCCGCATGACATTGAAGTACTCGTTGGGATACCCCCAGATACGGCGTTCGGCCAGTGGGTTCTTTGTTGTATGCGTGCGAAGAATCGGGCTGAACGATCCAAACTGAATCCATCGCGTGTACATCTCCGGCGATACCGGACCCGGAATATGTCCTCCAATGTCATGGCTCCAGTATCCAAATCCAACATTCGACGCGGTCGCCGTAAAGTAGCTTTCGAATTTCAGCACGTCCCAATTGGAGATCGCGTCGCCCGAAAAGCCTATCTGATACCGGTGGTTGCCCAGTCCCCCCCATCGATGAAACAACAGCGGACGCGCCTTCCCTTCGCGTTCCATGTCGGTGAAGAAGACGTAGTTCAGCCACCATGTTGGCGTAACACCGGGAATTTTCGTTGAACTCCATTGCTGCCAGTCTAGCCACCAGAAGTCGACTCCCTGTTGCTCCAGCGGATGGAGCACAATGTTCATGTAATTCTCTGCAAACTTCTTGTCGACAATGTCGAACGGCACATACTTCCGTGTCGCGGGGTCAATCCCCATTGCCCGGGCCATAGCCGGATAAACTTCTTCGTGTGGTTGTATCCCGGACGCGGGATGGACGTTCAAAGGAGTCTTAAGGCCCCTGGTATCGCACCAGTCGAGAAATGCCGGAGGATCAGGGAAGTAATTGCGGTTCCACGTATAACCGGTCCATCCAAGTCTCTGTCCGGCCTGATCGCGTTTGTCGGTATCCCAGCGGAGGTCGAACGTTTGATGCCAATCCATGTCGATCACGAGCACATCAAGTGGCACCTCGTGGATCTCAAACTCGTGGACCAGTTCCTTCAGCTCCTGATCGGTGTATGCCCAGTAGCGGGACCACCACAACCCGAACGCAAAACGAGGCGGCATTGGGATCTTCCCGGCAACCCTTGTGAAATCATACAATGCCCTCTTGTACTCGTGACCATATCCGAAGAAATACAGATCCTGGTGCTCTCCGCCCCTACGCGGCATTACCCACGGCCAATCGGTAGTGTCGAAGAGGGGGCGCTCGGAATCATCCACAACGACCCAACCGTCACGCGAGAGAAGCCCGGGCTCGAGCGGCACCGGCGCCTTGACACCATCGAGCGTCCGAATCGTGCCGCCAAGATTGGCCGTATCCTCCATGCCCGGATGCCACGTGATGAGTTTGCCGGCAAGGCTCAGTCTCACGCACAGGTTAGCCTTTGTGAATTTGCCGGCCTCTTTTTTGTACACAAGCTCAAGATCATCAGTGTGGAGAACAAGAGAGTCACCCTCATGCCGGACTGAAAACGCCGGAGGGTTCAGGTTCCTGTTAATGAACACGAGAGATGCGTGATCTTCGAACACGCCATCGTCACTCCATTCCATCCGTATGAGTTGTGGAGTAAGAACGGTGAAGCGCGCATTACCTTCAACAATGACCGCCTCCGGGTTGGCGTGTGGATTGTTCGGTTGCGATGAAGAGGAAACCGAGATCACTGTAGATAACAACAAGACTACACATCGCTGATGGTTCATCGAAGTCCCTTGTTTTGATTCCACCAAAGCCGGTTGGATGGTTGAGGCTCAAAAACCGTTGCGGCGTACGAGTGCCCGGAATGCGAATAGCGGAAACAACAACCGTGCTGCCGCAGGAGAGAAAGTGAAACCTGCAACAGCACGATCATTGCTCTTCTGAATCTCAACGTTGGGCGAAGCTACTTCTTTCCCTTCTTCTTTGGTGCGGGATGTTTCTTGTACGCGCTGCGGTTGCCGACGGTTGTCTTTTTCACACTGTAGCCGGATTTCGAGGGAGATTGCGTAACACCCTGCCTTGACTGCTGGAGTCGCCCCCTGGTCTTGTCGCTTTCGTTGTTGATCTCATCCACCTGTTTCCAACTCTGATCTTGAGATGTTGCCACCTTCTTTGCCCGCTCATCGAGCTGTTTGCTGGCCTGAGCCTGCACGTGTGCCGCAACGAGAATGCAGCAACCCACAGTCGACATCATCACAATTCCCATCCGTGACATTCGCTCTCCTTCAGTTGTGGTTGACGACCTCCCTGCGGGAGAAAAGTACGATATTGAACCGGGAGATGCAACCCGTGGATGAGCAATTACTGTGGAGGTTGCCAGCCCTTGCGGTTCCAGCGGATGAGTTCAATAGTCACATTTCCCAGCAGAACCTTGAGCTTCCCTTTGATTGGCACTGCTGATGCGTCGTCGCTGAACCATCCGGTAAAGTCCCCGGTCATTCCGAATACTCCAACGGAGTTGGTTGTCCCCTCCACTTCAATCACGCGAACCGGATCGTCGAGCGCGTCAATGCTTTCGGTGGTTCTATTGTTTGTAAAGTAGAATGTCGTCGTGCCGACCTTCCCTTTGAGAAGGGTGGTAACGTTGACGGTTCGAGTCGAGTGAACAAGCAAACGAGGGAAGTAACCGATTGACAGACCATCAACAAACGAACGCGTGCCAGGCTGCAGCGAATCCATCGGATCCCGCTGGTATGGCGGTAAGGCTGGTTCTTCCTGGGAGAGACCTTCCACGGCGACTTTTCCGGTCGTAGGGTTCGCGATGTAGCTCAACCCTTTCCAGCCATGATCGTCCTTGTCGATTGCATAACCACTTCTGCAATAGAACGAAGAGTCCATCTGGGTAAAGTTCACGGAATGGAGATCCACAAATGGCAGCCCTTCGTACGAATCGATGTGGGCGATCGCCTTGAGGGAGCCAAGCGTTTTGATGTGAACAGTGCCGAGTTTGAAAAACGTCCAGCTCACTTCATAAACAAGATCCTCGTCGTTGACATAGACAGATGGCAACGGCGCTGCGGGAGAACCATCGCCGGTTAACAATGTCGCAGAGACGAGGGGGAGCCCCGCGCAAGCCAGGATAAGACCGCCCAGCAGAAGGTTATGCTTCACAAATCAATTTCCGGATTGAGTGGCAGGTCTGATGCCATTCGTGATTCAAATACTGTTCCCCACCAACGTCAATATTCGCTCCGCTGCATTTGGCTTCCCGAGTCGGGAAGCGTTCTGGCGCATGGCGATGAGCTTGCCCCTGTCGCCCAGCAAGGCTTTGACGCGGAATTCAAGGCCTGCATCGTCGTATGCTTTCAGGGCCGCTCCTTGTTCCAGCAGAAAATCCGCGTTGCGCTCCTCCTGTCCCGGAATCGGAAAAACAACCAGCATCGGCAATCCCACGGCAAGGCATTCAGCCGTCGTCAGGCCACCGGACTTCGTAATCGCGAGATCGCTGGCCGCCATCACCCGCTCTATCGTGGTTGTATATCCCATGGGGAACATCCGCCTCGGATACTCTCTGGAAAGTTTCTGCATCTCGGAAAGCAGCCTTGCGTTCTTCCCTGCCAGTGCCATCAACTGGAAATCTGCATCGATGCTCATGATTCTGCGGGCCAATCTCATGGCTCCGCCCATCCCCGCACCACCGGACATCAGAAGGAACGTGGGCTTGTCCGGATCGATACCAAGTTCCTGCGCGCACTCCTGCCGGGAGAGTCGCTCCGTAAATGACGGCATGATGGGAATTCCGGTCACGTGAATCGCATCTCCTCCTATGCCGCGGTCGCGGAGCCTCCACGCAACCTCTTCGTTTGCTGTGCAGTAACCGGACATGTGCCGGTGCACCCACAACATGTGCACATCAAAATCCGTAATTGCCACCCAGACGGGCCGCGTAAATTTCCTTCTCCTCTTCCAACGTGAAAACAACTCCGCCGGGAGGAAGTGTGTGCAGATGACGGCGTCCGGACGGAGATCGTCGATTGTATCCTTGAACTTCTGGAGATTCAACCGCTCCATCGAGACCCGGAATCTATCCAGACCCGAATCCAGCTTGCGCTTATCGGCCCGGGTATAGAGATATCCCCACAACGCCGGATGACGTTCAACAAGAGGCAAATAGGAATCAGCGTACAACCGCTTGAAGAGCGGCGACACCAGGGTCATCAGGTCAATATGGACGACTCGGAATTGGGGAAAGACCTTCTCGGCAGTTGCCCTCAGGGCTTCGGCTGCACGCACGTGGCCCGTTCCAGCAGACACGCTGAAAATGGCAATTGAAGCAGACATCAACGGATGTACCTGAATGACAGTGTGCCAAGAATATAGAGTAAGGTGTGGATGATGTCAAGTACAACACGGGTTACAGCCACACATTGCCGCCCGACTGCAAAAAAAACCCGGCATTCGCCGGGCATGCTCACCTCGTTGGAGTTCCTCTCATCTCGCCGCGTAGTATTCGCTCATTCTGCTTGCGATGGCACCGAAAAGCTCATCAGCACTTTCATAGCCGGTCCTTGCTATGGTGTCGAACATCCCTGGATCCTCAAGCACAGTCTTGGTCAGGAATGCCTTGTACCGGAGCTCTTGCGATGCTGCCGTCCGGGCAATTGCCGCCACCTTCGTCCGCATCGCTTCGCTGCCATCTGTGGCCTTCATGAGTTTCATCATCGCGATCTGGGCAAGGGCGGACTCGACGACACCATCATTGCCTATGTTCAGGCAGGTAAGGTAGCCCCGTTCTGCACGGGTGACATTGAGTGATCCGTAGAGCGATTCATCCGCGAAGTACTTCACGTTAGTGGTCTGCGCGCTCACGGCGGCTGCGAGCATCATCATTGCGACAACTGCGGCATAGGTTCTCATGACATTCTCCCTTCAGGGCTTCGTTGGTGGTGGTTGGTGGTTCTCAGGTGATCTGCCTGATGATACGGAGGGTCTTCGGGCGAGTTGCTCTCTTACCGTAAACAATTGTCACGAATTGTCACGAGAGGAAGCACAATTGAAGAGTCCCTTTATCCACTGATGCATCGTCCATTGAAGAACACAAACGGGGACATTGCGTCCCCGTCGTAGGTTATGAGGATGGAACACATTTGGTGTGTCCCATGAAGTGACCAGCTGTTATTTTAGCAGCAACATTTTCTTTGTCTCGACGAAGGAATTCTTTTCTCCCGTTGCCTCGAGTTTGTACAGATACACGCCGCTCGCTGCAGGTATTCCTTCAGTGGTTGAGCCATTCCATGTTACACTGTGGTACCCTGCAGACTGGACCCCGTCGAACAGACGTGCGACTTCCTGACCCACGATGTTGTAGATGGTCACTCTCACCTGACTCTGGGCAGGCAACCCGTATTGTATCTGAGTTGTCGGATTGAATGGATTGGGGTAATTCTGGTTGAGCTCGAATGTCGTGGGGATTCCCGGAGGAGGATTCTCCTTGACCCCCGAGACGCCGTTCGTCCTCATCGCAATCGCCTGGATGCCCGTTACTCCTGTTGAACCAATGAGCGTCGAGGACGCCGTCAGGGTGTCAAGGGAGTACAGGCTGTTTGTCTGTGCCCCACTGCCGATAAGGGCAAACAGATTTCCCTGCGGATTGAAGGCAATGTAGGGTGTAATAAGGTTGAGCCCGGTTCTGCCAATCCCGGTGGTGGCGCCGGTGGCTCTGTTCAGAGTATAAATACTGTCGCGGCCGGAAAGCGGCGGACGTACCGAAGCCCAGAGGAGTCCGCTCGTCGGGCTGATTGCAAAGCCTGAATAGAGCTTGCTACTTGCCGTCCCGATGTAGATGGTGTCGCCGGTCGCCACGTTGAGTCGATACAGGCGACCGTTTGTTGTGCCGGCATAGAGAGTGTCGCCCGTGAGGCTGAACGTAATTGCGCGCAGGTTTGGAATACCAATATCGCGTGCGAACAGCGCATCCCCATGCTGGCTGCTCATCCGGTACAGTGTCGACCCATTCGAATTTGCAAACACACCAAACAACTCATTTGTTGATGGGCGGATGGCAAGTCCGTCAATCTCATTCACGCCGGTTTGACCGACGAGTGTTGCAGCCCCTGTGGTGGTGTTAATGGTATACATCTGGCTCGGCGTCGATCCAGCCAACGCAGAGGCCGCGTACATCACGCCAGCCTGTGCCTGTCCCACGACAATACCTCTGCCACGCAAGGCAATTTTTGCTGATGGTGTTGAGCCATCGTTGCTTGCAATGGTGATTGTATCGTTTACTGTGCCGTGCACCGCCGGTGCAAACACAACCTTGAACCGGATGGAATCAAACGTGGCGATGTTCGCAGGCAGCGATGGCAGATTCAAGAGTGTGTAGACCGACTGTGCCCGTGTTATCGATGAGACGGTGAGAGTTGACGATCCCAGATTGTACACGCTGATAGCCGCCGTATCACTGATGAATCCGGCCTCGACGTTTCCAAAGTCGATCGCGTTGACACTTGAAGCATACCGTGCACCGGTATACGGAACAAGCCTCATGCTCTGGATATACACCCCCCAGGTACTCGACGGACTCTCCGCATATTCTGTGTGCATCCAGAAGTTATTCCGATCGGCAGGGTCAAGGGCAATGCCATTATAGTCCCCCCAACGATTTCGACCGCTGCCAAAATCCTTTACATAGTTTGCACGACCCGACCGAATCGTCACTGCATCATGAAGTCCTGGCAGGTCCGTGCTTAAGCGCCATGTATAGAACGCGCCAATATACTCGGTGTCACCGCTCCGGCTGAACGTGATTGCAAGATTTCCATCCTTGTCGACTTGCAGCCCATCATAGAAATGCCAGTACCCGAGGGCCCCAAGAGACACATCTTCGGTGACCAGATTCGTGCTGGTATTCACCCGGAGATAGCGGACGCTTGAATATCCGCCATTGTTCACTGAATGGGTGATCCATATCGAGCCGTTCCGGTAGATTGGTTCGTTTCTGATTCCGGAACCACCGGTTTCGATTGCCAGTGAACCCCCACCGAGTTGGCTTGCATTGGGTGCGTTGGTCCAGGATGTCGCTGCGATCTGCGTGCACGTGATCGTTGGCGACGAGAGAGGATTGGCAATACGATACAGATTGAAGTATGTGCCCCCCGTCAGGTTTGGTATGCCAACCAGATAGTATTCATTTGTACTCGGAGTTGTGAAGAGAACGCACGGCCTGGTCCCAAACACGTCCCGATTGTTCAGGTCACGCAAATTCCAGAAATCTGTCCATGTGACCGGCCCTGCAGTGTTCGCGTAGAGCTGCGCCTTTCCAATAATCCGCACCTTTACTCCGAAGTACCCCGAAGTGAAACCAAACATGTTCCCTGTAAGGTACAATCCGAGGCTATCGAAGCCGACGCCCTCGTAGTCAGTCCAGGCACCATTGTTCGTGCTGCCATTGACGTTGGACGGCAGTGCCCAATTGTACCACGTCCCGAGCGGGTCGCTATCATCGGAGACAGAAATAAGGAAGTAGGATGTTTGCGTGGTGGAATTTTCGTTCAACCATACCATGATCCATCGTCCCGCAAAATGATCATAGTGCACTTTCGGGTCGAACGCTCCGGGGTTGGGCAGCGCGGTATTGAACCACGAATCAGCGTTGATTGTTTTGAGTGTGTTGCCGGCTTTGTCTGAAATCCTGAACGATGTGTTCACCACCGTAATGATGTGGTTCGGTCCAACAGCCATGTGCGGATCCGGCGGAATGGAGTTTGTCTGCGGGATTCCTCCGAAACCGGTAAGAGGAATGGGTGGAAACTCCTGGGGACTGGCGTCAGGATGGTAAGGCTGGTAGTTTGAACCTTCCGGGCCCGTGGGAGCAGGCATGTTCGGGGGCATCGGAAGAGGATATACCGGGGCGTGGTTATGCGTCAGCTTTGCCAATGGACCGCCGTAGCTCCCATCTCCGGGTGAAAAGTTGTTGGTAGAAACCACGACTCCCCCCGAAACCGAGCCGGTTGCCGGCCCTTGCGCGATCTGAGCGAAGGACGAACCCGCACCCACAGCGACAATGCACAGCGCAATAACAAAGTGTCTCATTCTCAATTCTCCTTTGGAATGACGTGGCGGCACGATAATTGGACACATACAAGTAACATTTTTTCAGTTAAAGCCGCAAGCCGAAATTCAGATCATACTTCCAGACAAATGCCGACCGTGGCGCATATTGATTAATTTCCCGTGTTCAACTCCCGTTCCAGGATACGTATCACGTCAAGAACGGGAAGATGACGGTCATCAGCAATGCGTCTGCATTCGTCAAACTCCGGGGACGTGATTTCCTTCCCATTTCTCAGAACTGTCTTCGCACGGATCCTCCCGAACGAAGTGTCTACTTCTGTCGCATTTCGCGGCAGTTTTCTTCTTCCCACCGGCTGCACGCGCAACCCGATGGTCGACGTTTCCCTATAGATGAGTGATGATATTCTATCCAGCGCTGGTTTCGAACACATAACGGAAAGGAGAATCCCCGGTCGCCCTTTCTTCATGATGATGGGCACAAGATATGCGTCGTGAGCGCCTGCCGCCAGGAGATGGTCGATGAGGTAGGGGTACACCTGCGGGTTCATGTCATCAATGTTGGTTTCGATGGTCACAATCTCATCCCTGTCGTACTCATCGGACAACTCTCCCACGACAACCCTGAGCAGATTTGGGGTCTCAGGGATCTCCTTCGATCCGGCCCCGTATCCGATGGCACGAACAGTCAGCGTCTCGTCATTCAGCATGCCCGAGGAGAAAGCCTTGATGATGGCAGCGCCCGTCGGCGTGGTCAACTCCTGCGGAATGGTGGTCAGAATAGTTGGATAGTCTTTAAGGATTTCGAGCGTTGCAGGAGTCGGTGTTGGCATTATTCCGTGTTGCGTTTTGATGAAGCCACCGTTCCCGAGTCGAACCGGGCACGAATAGACCCGCTCGATACCGAATCTCTCCAGACACACTGCCGCGCCAACGATATCCACGATCGAGTCAAGTGCGCCAACCTCGTGGAAGTGAACCTTCTCAACTGTCGTGTTATGCACTGTTGCCTCGGCGGCCGCAATCACTGCAAAGACAGACTTAGCGCGCGCCTTGACCTCGTCAGACAGGGAGCTGGCCTCTATAATAGAGTGGATGTCTTTCAGATGGCGATGGTAGTGCGGCTCCTGCCCAATCGCAACATCGATATGCACGGCACTGATCCCGCTGCGCTGGACATGACTGCCAATCAGTTCAAATCCCTTGAGGGGGAGTTTCGCGAGCTCGTTGGAAAGCTCATCGATGGGCAAACCGGCGCTCACAAATGCGGCCATCGTCATGTCTCCTGCGATGCCGGCGATTGTGTCGAAGTACGCGATCTTCATTACTTTTGCACCCGAGGTTTCTTGTCGGACAGGTACGGTTCCAGATGCTGGAGGAATCTGTCGGTTGCCCCCACATTCGATTGAACAAATTGGGCAGAGCGGGTACCTGCAGTTGAGCGTGCCGCGTCATCCTCCAAAAGGTTCTTGAAGGTGCGATACAATTCATCCCCATCGTTGACAACAAACCCACCGCCACGTTCAACAAGCTGGAGAGGCTCCTGTGAATTCCTGTGGCGGGGGCCAAACACCACCGGGATGCCGTACACCGCAGCCTCCAGAACGTTGTGAATTCCCTGGCGGAAACTCCCGCCAATGTACGCAACATGCGCGTATGCGTAGAGGATCAGCAGAACACCGATACTATCAACGATGATCACCTGCTCCCCCTGATATTCATTCAACCCGGAAAAGCGAATAAAGGTTGCTTTTCCCAGGAGCTCTTGCTCAAGGTTCTCAAGATGTTCAAGCGTCGGCTCGTGCGGAACAAGAATCACGAGAAGGTCCTTGATCTCTTGCTGCAACTTCAGAACCGCCGGCAGAAGGACTGCTTCGTCCTCCGGCCATATACTGCCCGCGACAAGGATGCGCTTGTGCTGAACAACCGCGTCGGGCATGATGTGCCGTTTCCGTGCCTCGGTGCTACGCGTACTCACCTGATCATATCGTGTGTCGCCGATTGGCTGAATGGTCGGCCGGTCAAGATTGAACAATGCAAAGACATCTGCATCCTCGGGCGAAACTGTCAGAATATCCGTGAGAGCATTGTATACATAGTGGTGGAAACTCCGGACGAAAGGAATGCGCCGGTTGGTTTGTCTGCGCATGGTGGCGTTGGCGATCAGTGTCGGAATGCTGCGGCGTTCAAGTTCCCAGATATGGTTCGGCCAAACATCATACCGGACCATGACCGCCACATCCGGTCGGACGATATCGATGAACTGCCGGGCACTCTTCCGTGTGTCAAAGGGCAGGTAGGTTATCACATCGGCGAGTGCATATTTTCTGGAATGCTCGTACCCGGAAGGCGAGAAGAAACTGGCAATCACCCGAATGTCGGGAAATCGCTGCTTGAGTGCAACGATGATCGGTTTTGCCTGTTCAAACTCCCCCAGGGAGGACGAGTGAAACCACACGCGCTTCCCCGATTGGAGACCCTGCATCTGATGTCTGAGCGATTGAACCAGGTCCCGTCTCCCTCGTATCCCCCTCCGAATCTTGCTGTTGAACAGACCCAGGGAGCGAAGGACAATCCACAGCAGCGGGATCACGACAACGGAGTACACATTTTTGTAGACGCGCTTCATTGTCCCAATGGCTCGTGCAGGAGATGCCGCGCAGCCTCAATGACGGTAGATGACTCAATATCGTTCATACATTTGAAGTGTCCCTTGGGGCAATGCGACAGTCCGATGTGTGTACACGGGCGGCAGGAGAGGGAGTTATCCTCAACCACCGTGCTTCGAGTGCCATAAGGAAAGAATCCAAGGCTTTTCACAGTTGGACCGAAGATTGCCACCACGTTCCGCTTGCGTGCGGCGGCGAGATGCATAAGCCCGCTGTCGTTTGTAATCACCACGGAGCACCTGTCCATAAGTGCAGCAGTCTCGGGAAGAGAAGTTCCACCCGAGAGGTCCAGCACAACTGTCCCGGGTGACTTTTGAGCTATAAGCGATTTGATCTCCCCGCAACGGATCTCCTCATCCTTGCCCGACCCGAAAAGAAGTATCGCTGCATTCTCTTCACGGGCGAGCATTGAAGCTGTCTCGACAAACCGATCCTTCAACCACATCTTGTTATTATGCCTGGCAGATGGACATATCCCAATCGCAACATCTCCCTCTTTGACACCCCCATTGAGAAGAATCCTGGCCGTGTTGGCAGCCGTGGAATCCGGGATAAACACTTCGAGACCGTTGCCGTCATTCTCAACGGCCAGGTCTTTCACAGGTTCAAGATACCGCTCTGCAACACCGGGCGCTCCGCCAAACCAGTCGTACACATTCCATTTTGCCTTGACCAGCAGGAAGCGCGCAAGTTTGCGCTTGCGTATTCTCACCACCGTGTGGAAGCCGGCACAAATGTACCTGCTCCGGATGCTGTCATGGATGTCGACGATCAAATCGTATTGTGAATTCCGAATCACCCGCCGTATCTCGTGCAGCTCACGAACCCCGCTGGAGACTGGAAATTCAATCACGTTGGCAATATGTGGATTGAAGCGAACAAGGTCGGCATATTCCTTCTTGACAAGATAGTCAATCCGGCATTCCGGGAAGCGCTTGTGAAGAACCCGAAGGAGGAGCGATGAGAGGATTATGTCGCCTACGGAACTAAAACGAATGATTAATGTTCTATGAATTGTGTTCCTCATGTTCATCTGAAGAAACCCGATACCACGACGTTGCATTCAGGGCAGGCACATGGTACCAAATTTCAATAGCATTTGCAATGAACGCACGACACTGTGTTCATTGATTTTCAGAATGAAAGGGAGTACATTGACCCGACACACTTCAGGATTGAGAAAAGTATGAACAGGCCGCCGACGCTCGGAGAGCTTCGCAAGAGTGGTTACACTGTGAAGCCGGTGAAGGATGAGTTGCGGGATAATCTGATCCGTAAGTTGCGAAGCAATGAACCGCTGTTCCCCGGGATCATCGGTTACGAGAAGACCGTCATCCCCGCCATCGTGAACGCCGTACTTGCACGTCACGACATTATCCTTCTCGGGCTGCGCGGTCAGGCAAAATCGCGGATTGTCCGCTCACTGCCGGGTCTGCTCGACGAGTACATCCCTGTCGTCAAGGGCAGCGAGATCAACGACAACCCATTTCACCCGGTCAGCAAGTTTGCGACAGACCTCGTCAACCAATGCGGCGATGCGACCGCGATCGAATGGGTCCACCGCGATCAACGCTACGGCGAGAAACTTGCAACGCCTGATGTAACCATCGCTGACCTGATCGGGGACATCGATCCCATCAAGGCGGCGGCGCAACGCCTCCACTACGCGCACGAAGGCGCAATCCATTTTGGCATCATCCCGCGCTGCAACCGCGCCATCTTTGCGATCAACGAGTTGCCGGATCTTCAACCGCGCATCCAGGTAGGCCTCTTCAACATCATGGAAGAAAAGGATATCCAGATCAGGGGTTTCAACGTGCGCATCCCGATGGACATTATGCTGGTGTTCACCGCAAATCCTGAAGATTACACCAATCGCGGCAACATCATCACGCCCCTGAAGGACAGGATCGATTCGCAAATCCTGACTCACTACCCGCGCTCGCTTGACGAAGCCATCTCTATTACACAGCAAGAAGCGCACATCGCCCGCGGAGGATGTGACATCAGGGTCCCGGCATTCTTCAAGGAGATCGTGGAGCAGGTCGCGTTCGAAGCGCGCAAAAGCGAGTTTGTCGATCAAAAGTCGGGTGTAAGCGCGCGACTTACGATTGCGGCAATGGAGAACCTGGTCAGCAACGCAGAGCGACGGGCAATTCTCCGGCGGGAGAGTGTGGTGGTCCCCCGTATCTGCGATCTTGCACACGTTCTACCGGGGATGACCGGCAAACTGGAGCTGGTGTTTGAAGGCGAACAGGAAGGGTCTGTCAAGGTTAGCAGGGCGCTGGTGGGCAAGGCTGTCCGGGAGACATTCAAAAAGTATTTTCCGGATCCGTTGAAGAAACGCGCCCGTCCTCAGCAGGAACAGGGAAACAAACCCGGAGCGGATGACCCGGAATACGGCAAGATCATCCAGTGGTTCGAGTCCGGCAATGTGGCAGAACTTTCGGATGATTTGACCCTTGAGGAATATACACGAGAGCTTGACAAGGTGAAGGGATTGCGGGAGTTTGCACGGAAGCACATGTCCGGCGTCGACGAGCGCTATGAGCTTCCGTCGGTGATGGAGTTTGTGCTTGACGGGCTGCATCAGAACTCCAAGATCGCCAAGGATGAAGTGGATCACGTAACGTCGTACAAGGACATGGTTGGCAGCATCTTTGCCGGACCCGGCAGGGGTTTTGAAGAGGACTGATTCGATCGGTTGAGCTTCCGGGGATGATCTGAATGCGATTTCGCTATTCCAAATGGACATCCGAGTCACAGACTGACGAGCAAAAGCTCCAGCAGATGATGTCGCTCTTCAGTTACCTCGTAGTCCAGACAAGCGGTGATGTGCAGGAAGCCCTCGAATGGCTCAAGCAGATCGCGGAAGAGTATGGACTCTTTGATGAGAACATGACAATGGATGATCTCATCGACAAGCTGCGGGAGAAGGGAATCATTGAGGATGTCAAGGACATCCCTACGCTGACAACCAAAGGCATTCAACGTATCAGGCAGGATGCGTTGCACGAGATTTTCACATCACTCAAGAAGGCTCCGCCCGGTGCTCATGAGACTCCGTACACCGGCTCCGGCGTGGATCGCCTGAGCGAAACAAAGAAGTTCAGTTTCGGCGACCAGCCGACCAATATCGACCTCACGTCGACCCTCTCCAACGCCTTCCGCCGCGACGGCATCGATGATTTTACGCTCAAGGAAGAAGATCTGGAAGTCTACGAGACCGAACACCAGACCTCATGCGCCACGGTGTTGATGATCGACATCAGCCACAGCATGATACTGTACGGGGAGGATCGAATAACTCCAGCCAAGCAGGTCGCACTGGCACTCTCCGAGTTGATCATGACGCGGTTCCCGAAGGATTATCTCTCGTTGGTGACATTCGGGGATGATGCGGAACTGGTGAGCATTAACGAGCTCCCGTTCCTGACGGTCGGACCGTACCATACGAACACCAAAGCCGGACTTCAGCTTGCGCGCAACCTCCTCCGCAAACACGGGAATGCAAACAAGCAGATTTTCATGGTGACAGATGGAAAGCCCTCGGCAATCTTTGACGGCAACGGGAGACTCTACAAGAACTCGTTCGGTCTTGACCCCAAGATTGTGAACAAGACACTGGATGAGGCGGTGGCCTGCCGACGGGAGCACATCCCGATTACCACCTTCATGGTTGCCCGGGATCCCTATCTCATCAACTTCGTGGAAGAGCTTACGAAGGCCAACCAGGGCCGCGCGTACTATTCGTCCCTCAATAATCTCGGCGAATTCGTTTTCGTCGACTACATCAGAAACAGGAAGAAGAAGTTCACCTCACGATAAGTTGGAGCAGGAACACATCGCGAAGAACCCCTCACCGTGGAAACCATGGCAGGGGTTCTTTGATTTTGTGGAACGACACTTAAACACAAAGGGCCTTGACCATCGCAGATGATCAAGGCCCGTGGAAAACGGATGACCGCCTACTTGAGCAGCAACATCTTTCTGATATTGGCGAATACCTTTCCCTCTCCGCTTGCTTCAAGTCTGTAGAAGTAGAGACCGCTTGCCACCGGCACGCCCTTCATGTTCGTCCCATCCCACAGAACTTCATGGTAACCTGCGGATTGGATCCCATCCACCAATCTCGCAACTTCTTGTCCAAGGATGTTGTGAATGGCGAGCGTGACCCTGCTCTGGGCTGGTAACCCGAAACGGATCTGAGTCACCGGGTTAAACGGGTTGGGATAATTCTGTTCAAGCTCGAACGATTCCGGAATTCCGCTCTGCGATCGCTCCCCAACACCGACAACCCCTGCAGAATCTGTTCTCATGGCAATTGCCTGGAGCCCGGTCACGCCCGTGGAACCAATAATCGTTGCCGAGCCTGTGAGCGTGTCCAACGAATAGAGCGTGTTCGTCTGACTTCCGCTGCCGATGAGAGCGAAGAGATTACCGCGTTCGTTAAACGCAATGGAAGGCGTAATAACCCCAAGGCCTGTTCTGCCGATCGCGGTCACCGTTCCCGTTCCGCGGTCGACAACATAGATGCTGTCCCGTCCGATAAGCGGTGGTCGGGCTGAAGCCCAGAGCATATCGGACGTCGGGCTAAGCGAAAACCCGGAGTAGATTTTTGCATGAGCAGTCCCGACGTAGTTCGTGTCTCCATTTACAGGATTGATCAAATAGAACCGTCCGTTGCCAGTGCCCCCGAACAACGTGTTTCCTGTTGCGTTGAATGCAATCGCCCGCATGTTTGGAATGCCCAACGACCGCTCCGCAAGCGCATCTCCAAACTCACGACTGATTCTGTACAACGTTGTGTTGGCACTGTTTGTAAGGACGCCGTACAATTCCTTCGTCACCGGATGAATTGCGAGACCATCCAACTCACCAATTCCCGTTGGACCGACTAGAGTTGCAGCTCCCGTTGCAGGGTCCACTGTGTATAACCGGCTTGGAGTTGAGCCAACAACTGCCGAGGCCGCATACATTACTCCCGGTTGTGCGCGGCCGATGATCACTCCCTTGCCTGACAGATGAATGGCCATCGCCGGAGTACTCGTGCTGTTGCTGTTGACAACAATTGAATCACTCACAACCCCGTACGATGAGGCAGTGAAGGCAACGCCAAAGCTTACCGACTGCGTAGGCGCAAGCCGCAAGGGAAATGTCGGACGATTGACAATTCGAAACGCAGAGCCAGGATCAACCATGCTGGAAATTACCAGTGTATCCGAACCAAAGCTCGACAGTGTGACGGAAACTGTGTCGCTGGGAACACTCACCTCGTGGCTGCCAAACGCAACCGTGGAAGGATCGCCGGTAATCACTACTCCCTGCAACCCCATCAGATCTGACTGCCACACGCCCCGACCGTACGTTGCCGACCGCAGTTTCCGCGTTGCGTATTGAATCTCCAGTTCATTCACAATGACGTTCGGGAGCCCTGTGTTGTAGTCCTGCCAGTCAGATGTCGTCAAATCGCGATAGTACACGCCAATATCTGTTCCCACATACACCCGTTCTGGCGAGTTGACCTGATACACGATGCAATTGACTGGAACGTTCGGCAGCGTCCCCGAGATGTTGGTCCAGCTTGTGCCCCCATTCGTTGAGAGGAACACCTTGTTCCCTGCTGAGTATCCGGAAGAGGTCACCCAAATCTGGTTGGGGTTTATGGGATGGATTGCCAAATATGTAACCGTCCCGGCACCGGAAGGATTGGAAATTCCCTGCCAGCTCACGCCTCCGTCTGTCGTCCTGTTCAACGTTGATCCCGTTCCAACATAGATAACGTCGGGGTTCGAAGGGGCAACCTCCACAATCGTAAGCTTGGCTGATGTGGGGAACGCTGAAAGCGCGTTCCAGGAGTCTCCGCGGTCGGTCGACTTCCACACGTTCACAAGCCCTGCATACAGTGTCTGCGGATCAGAGGGATCCTGAACGTATGGCGTGACCCACCCACCTGTTTCAGGCAGCGTGTTCGTAATTTGTGTGAACGAACCTCCGCCATTCATCGACCGATAAATATCGCCGTAGTACAATTCACCATAGAGGATGTTCTCGTTTGAATAGTCGACAAGCGCTTCCATCCCGTCGCCGCCGATGGCATCGTACCATGTGTTGCCGTTGAGGCGTTTGGTTCCGTTATCCTGCGCACCTCCGATCAGTACATTCGGATTGGTCGCGGAATTCCCGAACCGATAGAATTGTGTGATCGTCAATCCACGCCCAAGCCAGGGCCACGTCGCACCGTCGTCCGTGGTCTTGTAGATGCCGCCATCATTGCCGTCGTACAGGACACTTGTTCCTGGAACGTAGAACAGGTCGTGTTGGTCGGCGTGAGCCGTGGGGGGCCCGTTGTTGTACCAGAACGTGGCGATTGTCCAGGTGGTCCCACCGTCTATCGACTTCCAGTTGTTCACACCGCCGACATAGAGTTTCTCGGCATTGGACTGAGAGACAGCAATCGCGAGATCATACCAACCCTGGCCACCCTGATCGGAGCCGTCAATTGCCCAACCGAGAAGGTTCGGTGTTGTTGCGCGCGCCGTCCACGAGTCGCCGCTGTTCGTGGAGCGATACACACCTCGCAAACCATTGTCGGTAGCCGCGACAAGAGCATAGACATATTCTGGATTTGCGGGAGAGACTCCGAGGGCGAGCCTGCTGCGCATTCCCCGGCAACCCTGACGATGCGTCGCTCCATGATTGGCCGCCATCCGTCGACCGTGTCATCCGTCCGCTGTTTCCAGACGCATAGATCGTGTTCGGATCGCCCGGCTTGAATTCCATATCCCTGAACGACCCGGACGCGACCTGTGTCCAAGTCACTCCGCCATTTGTCGTTTTGTGAATTCCAGATCCTGCGGCAATCAAGATATTCGGGTTGGTCGGATGAATAAGAAGTCTGCACAGCACTCTGACTTGCGATGTCACCCAGTTCAGACCGGTTGTGTTCCAGGTTCCTCCACCGTCCGTCGATTTCAGCACCCCCACACTGTAGGTGTCACTCGCATCTCCATCGCCGGTTGCCATGTACATGATGTTCGGACTTGTCGGATCGAAGGCGATGTCAGTGACTCCGAGTGACGGCAGCTCGTCGGTGTTGCTCGTCCAAGTCACGCCGTCGTTCGTCGTCTTCCACAGGCCCCCGCTCGCAGAGCCAACCCAGACAACGCCGGGGTTGTTGGGATCAACACGTACGCAATTCAGTCTCCCTAATCCTGCGTAACCTCCGGGAGAATCGTCCGGTCCCATCGGAGTCCAGTTTGCCGTTGCGGGTTGTCCACTGACGTGCGCACCGCGCAATCGCTTTTGCGATTCTGCAAGAAGTTGCATGGGGCTGGGGAAATCCCCCGTGGGATACACGCGCTGACCCCAGAACCACTCCCACCGCTTGAACGGCTTCCACCCTTTCCCACGTTCCTTGGTGTTCTTGTCTTTCCAGTAATTGTTAAATGCCCGCTGGACGTCATAAAAATTTTGTCCGGCAGGCTGACCGGTGTTCTGTATCCACGGCTGGGCATGCAACAAAACAGGAGCAATCACAACGCAGAGAGCGACAACAAGGGCGAGATGCCTGGAGAGCCATTCCGTTTTCATGGGATTCGATCCTCAACTTGTCAATGGTGAGCCGTAAGCAGATTCCGGGGGACGTTTGTACCGCAAGCTACCCCGAAAGGGACAGAAAATCAAGGGCCAGTGGAGATTCGATGGCTGGCGAGCATCGTCGGGAAGGGAACGACAGAACAAAAACAAACGGGGACATTACTGTCCCCGTGGATAACAAGATGACGCATGTCCAACGCCGGCTTCATTGCCGGAGTTGCCGCCGCTCTACCGCTGATCGTTGCGCCACGCTTTCGACGCGGGCTTTCGTTCTTTGCGCTCCTTCGATGCGAGCAGCCTCTTCCAGTCAAACGACCCTGTTGCAGGACGGGATGATCCTCCCCCACCGTCTGTGGAGAAGGCTTCAATCCTCGGGGCGGGCGTTCGCTTTCTTCCCGGACTTATTTCGAATCTCTTCCGGGGAGCGGGGCGTCGATGCCGATCAGCGCTGAAGCGGTCGACAGGACGTTGTCCGCTGACGTTCGTGACCGTTGGTCGCGGCGGCGGCGTAAAGCCCTGATACTTTTGCACTTCGAAACGCCTGCCGATGAACCGTTCGATGTTCCTCACGTGGCGTTCCTCGTCACGGGAAACGAACGTGAAGGCAGTACCCTTCGCTTCCGCACGGCCTGTTCGTCCGATGCGGTGGATGTAATCTTCCGCGTACACGGGCGTATCAAAGTTGACCACATGGGAGATCCCGTCCACATCGATACCACGCGCTGCGATATCTGTCGCAACGAGCACCTTGAACTGACCGCGCTTGAAGCCATCCAACGCGCGCTGACGTTGTGCCTGTGTACGGTTTGAATGAATGGCGATCGCATTCACCCCCTGCCGCTCGAGTCGCCTCGTGATCTTGTCGGCACCGTGTTTGGTGCGTGAGAAGACCAGCACACTCTGCATCTTTTCCTTTTCAATAACATGCACCAGGAAATCCCCTTTTGCGTCCTGGGGAACCGAATAGAAATGTTGCGTTATGGTCTCTGCCGGATTCCGTCGTTTTCCCACTTCGAAATACTGCGGATCCTTCTGGATCGAGCGGGTCAACGCTTTGATATCTTCGGATATCGTGGCGGAAAACATGAGCGTCTGGCGTTCAACCGGCAAGCGGCCGATGATTTTCCGGACGTCGTTGATGAATCCCATGTCCAGCATCCGGTCTGCCTCATCGAGTACGAGCACTTCAACCTTGGAGAGATCGATGCTCCTCCGCTCGATATGATCAAGCAGTCTGCCCGGAGTGGCGATCACGATATCGACGCCACGCCTGAGGTGTTTCAACTGGTTGTCCATGTTGACGCCGCCGTAGATCGACACGGTGCGCAGTTGCATGTACCGTCCATAGCCCTTTACCGCATCCTCAACCTGCTGTGCAAGCTCGCGGGTTGGAGTGACAACAAGTCCCCTCACATGATGAGCGTGGGTGTGAGTCCCGTTGTTCTTTGAAAATCGTTGAAGCATCGGAAGCACGAACGCGGCTGTCTTGCCCGTTCCCGTCTGTGCACATCCGATAATATCCTTCCCCGCAAGCGCTGCCGGAATGGCGGCTTCCTGAATCGGGGTTGGTGCATTGTATCCTGCTGTGTGAATACCCTGCATGATCTGGTCTGAGAGACCAAGTTTGGTGAAACCCATCTGGTAAATCCTTTAATAAATGATAGAATGTATGCCCCCGCACAAGATCAAAGATCAATCAGGGGTAGCTGCGCAAAAGCTGAAACGCGCTTGCTATCAAACGAGTTGCCGGGTGATGAGTGGGACTGAGTGGTGTTTACCAGAGGATACTTCGACGGGTGTTGAACGAAGCCCTTCCCAACAAAACCTTAGCTTAACATCATCGGAGAGCGAGTCTCAAATGTCCGCTTCCGATACTGTGTGTTCTTTGTTGGAACGGCACTTCCGACCGGTTACGGTATGCATTGCCCGGACTATTGTCGGGGCCTGTCCCGTCTAACGGGACCGCTGTTTTGCAGTGCATACAAGATAACATTCCGGGCGAGAAAACCTAATTTTATTTTCCGCGAGCGTCACTTCCCCTGAAAAGGAGCTCTATTCGCCTGCGATGGACATAATCCAGCAAAGCCTCGGCCGCCTTTTGGTGAACCACCGGAACATCATAAAGCTCATGAAGACGAAGACGCTTTAGCAACTGATGCGCGGTTTTGAAATGGCGAACCGCCACCGAAATCACCTCTTTCAGATTCCTCGGATTCAGGAGTGCGCTGAGTACTTCCTTGAACACATCCGCTGAAGACTCTGAACGTCCGTAGTCTTTCAGGAGCATTTGGACAGCGTAGTTGTATCGACCCCCCTGAAGATCTTCAACAAGATCCCGGACATCATCAATGATCTGACCTCCAATGGCCAACTGATCTGCGATCGTCTCAATCTTATGGAACTGTTTCATTCTACCCGATCTCATACACACAGCCACAGAGCCGATTTTGAAGATCGATGACGTGCGTGCAAATCCATCCAACATTCTCTCCGGGGCCCCGCCAACCCGTCGCTGCCGTTCCGCCACTTCTGCAATCCCCTCCTGTGTTTCCCTGGTATACGCCCGGAGGTATCGCCAGAACTCCGATGTTCGATCGAAGTGTGTTCCAAGGATCTCTTCGGCACGACGGTCCAGTTGATCTGCAATTCCCGCCAACATCCGGCCTGCTGCCTGACCATCGAGAAGATCATCCCGGATTCTGACCGAAAGATACAGGTAATGCTGTGCACAGAGAATATCTTGAAGGAACGTTCGACGCGGGCCAAGGGCAACCCATCGACCGGCCGTGTGGCCCTCCAGTGCAATAGGAAGTGTAATCCAGTAGGGTTGTGTGTGAAGTCGTGATCGAAGGGGAAGCCGTCGAACAGGCTTCACCGGCACGGAAGGAAGGTACTCCTTCATTTCCCTTGCCGCAGGTCGCGGCAGCGAGCCGACGAACTCTTGAAGTCGGAAAGCGACAGAGTTCATCCTTCAGCGCCACTCCTCTAAAACCTCCCGGCAAACGGATCCTTGGAGCAGTCGGATGGCACCCCAAAGAAGTTCACCACATGGGAGGCGCAGTGTTCGTGGTGGGTTTGTCGGTACCCGGACCCGGAAGAAGCTGCGCAATGTATGCCAGAACTTCCTTCTGCGTCGGGGTCTCAGATGTCGACGCCAGGACTTGCTGCCACCGGTCGACGTCGGATGAAGAAAGCGGTGAAAGCCCGTAGTTGTTCAGAATGCTGTTGGGGTCAGCAGGATTCGAGAGAAGATCAGCAAGGAGTCCATTCATTGTCAGGGCTGAATTGCTGAAGTCGTTCCATTTCAGTTGTCCCATGCTATCCTCCAGAGAGGTTGGAAAGTGTTAGTGTGTGTGAAGGAATCCGACCCGAACGCGTGCCAAGCGTGATTCATCGCTTGTCGAATCGTGTTGAAGGAATTTTTGATACTGTTGTACCGCACCTGTCGAATCCCCGGTCCCCTCAATCGCCCGGCCGAGGAAGAATTCAGCCTTGTGTTGCACCGGGTCCAACCGCAACGCCCGCGTACATTCATCCTTCGCTCCGGCGAAATCCCCGGTCTCCACCAATGCCCCGCCAAGGTTCACATGGTACAGGGCTGTCGATGCATCAAGGCTGATGGCCTTGCGATACAACCTCACCGCGTTCGGGAAGAACCCGTGGCTGCTGCTGACGTCCGCCAGCGCGGCATCCGCCGCATCTTCCGAATCCCCGAGTTCCAGTGATCTGCGAATGAACAGGTCTTCATAGCGGGCAGCACCGGTTGTGTCACTGTCGCGGAGCAGCATCAGTGACAGGAGACCGTACACATCGCGGTATACCGGTTGAATGCCGAGTGAACTCTCGAGGATCTTCTTTGTTTGTTCGTACTCGCCAAGGCGGAAATGGCTTTCGGCAGCAAGGTAGTATGCCGGTGAGAACGGCCATTTCATTCCAATCGCATCGGTCACCGGTTCGATCGCTCCCCGGTAGTCGCCCATGATGAACCTCGCTCTCCCGAGTGCGTACAGCAAAATATTGTTGCCTGGAGAAAGCTCAAGCGCCCGCGCCAACGCTCGCGCCTGCGACGGGACATCGCCATTGATATACGCTCCCGCCCATTCAATCATCGTCGCGTCGAACGGTCCGGCAGTTGTCTCGAGTGTTTGCAGGAACGCATGCTGATCCTTCGCCTCCTGTACCTGACCGCGCCGGATCATTCCCGAAATCAACCATATCCGTGCGGGTATGAACAACGAGTCGAGCTCAATTGCACGGCGGAGATATTTCTCTTCCCCCGGTTCGCCGCGATAGATGAACTGGCTCGCCTGGATGAATGCCTTCACGGCCTCAATGTTCTGCGACTTGTGTGCGATCCACGGACGGAGGTCTGCGTCTTTGTCCCGATTGAGTATCCTGAGTTGGAGAAAGCTGAGAATTCTGCTCGAGAGAGAGCTCACGGCGCCGGGAAGATCCGCCTCCTTCATGAACGTTGCGCTCTGGGTAAGCGTCACCGTTCCGCTGGTGGGATCAAGAAGCTTCGCCTGGATGCTGTAGCCGCCGGACGGGTTTGCATTGATGCTCCCGTCCAGCACCATCGAGAGCTGGGCTGTTGAGATGGCCTTCAGCACATCCACATCCTGGTGAGGATGAGAAGAGTCGATGAGATTGTTCAGGCTGATCGGATCAACGACACCGAGCCCCTCGATCCCGATGAACTGCTCGGCAAACAGCGTCTGGAGGGTCACACCGAGAGAAGTCGATGTTCCCTCCGGAGTGAGGCTTTGAAATCGGAGTATCCCGAGGCGTTGCACGGGAGGAGGCTCGGGTGGGCGGGTAAAGAATCGCGGGAGAACATACACAGCAACCACGAGACTCGCAATCCCGGTAAGCAGAGCCCACACCTGAACCTTCCTCCGGCGAAACCGGAAATACAACTGGTCGATCCGCAGTCTCTTCTCCCATGGCAGGAGGATTTTGTAGATGGTGACCGGCAGGGAGATGTTCTTCAACTCACCCAAGCCGAGCTTCTGGAGAGGCAAATCAACTTTGTTCTGGATTTGCCGTGCAACATCTTCCGAAACGCAGATGCCCCCGGCAGATGCCAGCGGTTCGATCCGCGCGGCAATGTTGACTCCATCGCCGTGGACGTTGCCACTGGTTTCAACCACATCGCCAAGATGAAGTCCGATGCGGATCAGGATGTGCCGGTCAGGTTCGGCGGACGTGTTGTAGTCGCGCAGTGTCTGCTGAAGTTCAATTGCGCACCGGGCCGCTTCGAGGGCGCTCGCGAATTCGACAAAGACGCCGTCCCCCATGGACCGGATCTCCCGCCCGTTGTGGCGCGGGAACACGGAGCGGAGGAGACGCCAGTGTTCGTTGAGCACCTCCAACGCCAATGCCTCGTTCCGATGTGTCAGGGCGCTAAACCCCACCATATCGGTAAACATGATCGCCGCAAGTCTCCGCTGCTCCTGCATCTTCGCAGTCTTTCGTGAATCAGGTGTGAATTGACGAATCAAATGTAGAGAATCAAAAGAGGAGTTTCAAGCGAAGAGATTACTTTCTGAGGAAGGAAGAGCGAGATCAAGGAAGTTTGCCACGCGGGCGGGATTCGAGGGGGGCGATTGTTTAGTTCGCCTGTTCAAGCTTTTCCATTTCCGCCTTTGCTTGTGTCTCGAGGCGATCCTGGAAGTCATAGTCGTCGTAGTCTCCGACTCTCTTCAATGCAGCGCGTGCGTCGGATATCTTCCCCATTTTTGCGTACGTCTGTCCCAGCTTGAACCATGTGTGTGGAGGTACCCATGTTTCATTCACAGGCTTGAGTTCAACCAGCTTCTGCGCCGTCTCGAGTGCTTCCGTAAGGGAATCCCTGTCGAATTCCACCTGAAGCACTCCGTAGAGGGCCCTCGCCTCAAGATCCGCATTACCGCTCGCCTTCCTGAATCCCTCGGTGTACAGCTCAATTGCGCGTTCGGGATGGTTCTGCACGGACTCGTTCCCGGCCTTTATGACAAGAACCTCCGCCTCGGTCACAGGATGCTTGAGGAGTTCCTGTCCCCGCCGGTAGTTGGGAACATCCCATGCATGATCCCGTTCGTCCGGCTCTCTCATCCGCCGGTAGAACTCAACCGCAGTCGCTCTGTCGCCTGCAATCTCGCACGCAAGTCCCGCACGAAGGAATGTAAAGTCCGGAGTCCGTCCATCATTGTGCGTCATCCGCATGTAGAGTCGGTAATACGTCCTGGCGTTTGCGAAGTCGTTCAATGTGAAGTAGATGCTTCCGAGCGTGCTGTATGCAAGCTCCTCTCCGTAGTGGACGTTCCTGCGGCTGTTCAACTCGATCGCTGCACGGGCGGCTTTCATCGCTTCATCAAGGTTGTGCAAACGATGCTCCCAGAATGCGTAGAGCACGAGGAACAACGTGTTCTCGGGATATTCGGCTCGCAATTCGGTCAGATACTTCACCGCTGAGTCCGGGTGACCTTCCGCAAACAGGAACTGTGCAAGATAGAGCTTCGCTTCAGTGCGCGTGTAAACTCCCTTTTCCGCCGCAAGCCTCAGAGAATTCAACCCCCCTTCAAGATCGCCGCTGAATCCGAGCACGGAGAGTATCCACCTCATCGACTTCGGAAGCTTTGCAAGCAAATAGCGGAACAACCCGAACCCCATCTGCGCGTCGTAAAGATTCGGATTCTCACCGACGGCTTCTTCGAGAAGGAGGTATCCCTTCCGACCGTCACGCACCGCTTTGAGTATGGAGCCGCTTGCCTGGTACGCAAGACCCCGGTAGCCATAGATCCCTCCGAGATAAAACTTCGTCTGTGTGTCGCCGCCGTTCTCATCGAGAAGGCGATCGCAAACATCGATCACTTTATCCGACTCGTCCAGGAACGTTGAGAGCTCATTCTCATCACGGTTGAGTCCATAAAGGTAGAAGTGAATGATGCTTTGAAAGAAGGGGCCGCGCGGATCACCCGGCGCCAATCGGCTCACGGACTTGAACGTCTGCATTGCACTGTCAATCTCGAGGTTGTAAAGGCGATGGATGCCGAGGAGAGTGAGGTCGTGTACCTTTGCCCAGTCGGTGGAAGGTCCCCCCCGAGCACCGACAGCACCAAGCGCAATCAGCGTAGCTACAACAATTATCCTCAAGAAAAATCTATCCAACATCTCCACCTATCCAACCATCCGTTTTACCTGCGTCCGTTCCACGGGAGAACCACCTTTCCATCCTTCATCACAAAGACAACTTTTCCGATATCTTCCATGTTTTTCAACGGGTCACCGTCCACAGCGATGATGTCGGCGCATTTGTTCACCTCGATGCTTCCTGTGATGTCATCAATTCCGAGCAGCTCAGCCGCCACAGAAGTCCCGGCCCTGATTGCGGCCATCGGTTTCATACCATACTTCACCATGAGGTTGAGTTCCTCTGCATTCGTGCCGGGGAGCTCAAAGGTGTCCGACCCGAACACAACCTTGACCGGTGTTGTGAGAGCGCGCTTGAATGTTTCGATGTGCCTTGCAACGGTATTCGTGAGTTTGGACTTGTTCTCGTCAGAGATTCCTCCAAAGATCTTTCCGTCGCGCCAGTATTCATACACAAGGAGTGTAGGGACGTAATAGATGTTTTTTGACGCCATCAATCGGAACGTGTCTTCGGTAAGGTAGAGTCCATGTTCAATGGAATTCACGCCGGCTTCAATCGCCTGCCGTGCACCTTCGTCGGAGTACACGTGTGCGGCGACCTTCAGACCTGCCCTGCGCGCTTCATCGACCACGGCTCTGATCTCTTCGTCCGAGAAGTTCATGGCACCGGAAAGAACGTCGGTCCTCAGCTGCTTCTTTTCATACGATTCAATGTAGACCTTGATCTGATCAGCCCCTTCTCTCACCAGGCGACGGACCTGTTTTCGCATTGCATCGGGGCCATCAGCCTCGTAGGAGAGAGGCGGGACGATCAGATACGGGGAAAAACCCACAAGATGATATGAGCCGGTGCTGCCGACCGGCATGATGGACGCGAGGATTCTCGGCCCGGGAACGATCCCGCTATTGATGGCGTCCCTCAGAGCAATGTCCGCGTATCCTGAACCTTCATTTCCCATATCCCTGATTGTTGTAATGCCGGCCATCAGCGTTGCGCTGGCATTCTTCGTCGTGTAGATGGCACGGTATTCGGGAGTTTCCCTGATCACCTGGTTGTCGTAGTTGCCGGCATGGAGCGCGATATGCGTATGTGCATCGATCAGTCCCGGCAACACCGTCAATCCGCTCAGGTCGATGAGTTGCACATCGTTGGGAAACTTCCGATCTGTGCCGACTTTCCGCATCTTCCCGTGATCGACAAGGATGAACGCATCTTTGACAGTCGCGCCTGCCTTCACATCCATGAGCGTGCCGCACTTGATCAGGATGGGATCAGTCTGCGAGAAGAGGGTGGCGCTACACCAGAAGAGAAATGCAAGCAAGCCGGGTGTCTTCATACGAAATCGTTCCAGGATGGAGGAGGGAGAAACAGAAACATATCAGGATCGGATGGAAATGGAACCGGCAGGGACGACCCATTCCCCGTAATGTCATTCATGGATCGTCCCTGCATGTTTTGCATGTTGTAACGCGCGCTCGTTACTGTCAAGCCCGCTATCTCAATACCACGAGTCTCTTTGTCTGGGTGAATTCATCTGCATGAAGCTGGAAGAAATACACACCGCTTGGCAATCCTGATGCATCCCATCGCACGGTATGCGTTCCTGCCTCAAAACGGTCCGAGACAATTGTGGCCACCTGTTCACCGAGGAGGTTGAACACCGTGAGTTTCACAAAGCTGGCATGAGGGAGAGCAAACTGGATCATTGTGCTTGGATTAAACGGATTGGGGTAATTCTGCGAGAGAGAGAAACTCGCAGGCGACTGCCCCGGATTCTGGCCGTTTACTCCAGTAAGCGGAAATGAAATATGGCCGTAGTACACATTCTGTTCGCCACCGAACGTCGCCGCCCACGCGAGATGGGCCCCCGTGCTGTCGGAAACCATGTGGTAGTAGTCTCCCATCTTGTTCTGGTTGGGCCACCCGGCATGAGGATCGAACGATTGAGAGAGACGGACGTTCGTCGCCCATGTCGTCCCGGCATCAGTCGAGTAGGAATAGTACAGCGATGAATTAACACTCCCCGGATTGTCACGTGTATCGAGCCACACCGCATCGATGCGCCCGGTCGGTGCAACCGACATTGTGCCGAACCATTGCCACGCAGTCGTACTCACGTCATCATTGACACGAACCGGAGAGCTCCAGGTTCGGCCTCCGTTGGTGCTGCGCGCGAACATTACATCAAGAGGATCGGAGTTGGAATTGCGCTGCACAGAGCAGAGAACATACACATATCCGTGGTATGGTCCATTGGAGCAGTCGACCGCAACCCATGCCTGACCATGCAGCCCCCCGGGGTTGGGGCTGGAGTTGCCGGCAAATGCCACCTCGTCACCATCGAGATTCACCGCAAGGGTCGTATCCCACGTGACAACATGGTTCGAATCCCGCGCCGTGCTGGACTTTGCGATCATGATTCCAAGGTTGCTTGTTCCACAAATATAGAGTTCACCTGATGGACCGACTGCGAGAGTCCCCCAGAACGGGTCTCCCGGAATCACCACACAGCTTTGATAACTCGCATTGCGATTGACCGAACGTGTGAACGATCCCGGCGGGCAAAAGCTGAAGCTCGATGTCCAGTTGGAGTAGATATTCCCGCTTCCTTGACCCCCCGTCTTGTCGATGATCATCCACTGCTTGTCACCTCCATTTGCGACTGTCCCGGCTCCCCACGAGGCTCCACCGTTGGACGACGGGAACACATCGCAGCGGTAGCCGGAACCAACTGTTGTGAGACTATTATAGTAGAAGTTGCCATCTGCATCGTAGTCGAACACCGGATCGGAGCGGAAGATGCCGGGTTGGATCACCCCGGGAAACGTCCACGTCTGTCCGGCGTCAGTGGTATATCCATAGCCCCCCTGGCGGAAGTTGTTGGTTACCGAGTAGAATTGGCGCCACCCGATCGCCATCCGGTTCGGGTTGGTGGGATCGATGGCAATGGTCGGCTCATTTGCGGCGTCACCGACGATATTACGGCCCAGGCTGTCCACGTTCACCTGGACAGACGTGAAGTTCGTCGTCGAGATGCGATACGCCGGCGAGGTCGGCATCGCATCGCGGTCGACCGGGACGAATGGATCGTCGGGGACCTCATGGTGAAAGCTGCGCATCGGCGCGACAAGCGAGTCGGTGCCGGAACCACGGGCAAAACCGACCGTCGTGAAAATCACAAGCATAATAGCTGTACAACAGAACAACGTGTCCCTGTTGGGCGAACGCCTTCGAAACAACGCATCCATTTGCCGCCTCCCTCGTTAGAGAATTAGCCTGATAGAACATGCCGTTGTACTATGATCGGGAATTATGTCGTCTGAATCCAGACTCTTCCGCCGGGAATTCTTCATTCCCAATTTGAAGACCATCTCCTGTAAGGTAAAACAAACAACTGCTGAGAGACGTGCCTTTATTACAGTACGAATATCACTCTTCTCCGGTTCTATCCTGTCAGTTTCGCAGGAATCACCAAATCAGGACGGAAGGTGATCGTTGGGATTGCTCCCCGATTCATGAGGGTAGCCGCAGACTTTATGTCTGCGGAGAGTACTTCGCCGAACGCCCATTGTTCCTGCACCGCAATCTGAAGATTGCGACTACCCAATATGCAACGGTTGTTCTGCCTCAATCTCAGAACAGCGAGCGTCATCAAATGCGCAACGGTAGCCGCAGACTTTATGTCTGCGTTTCACGTTCCGCAAGCTGTCCGAAAGACCCTCGACGAGTCGAGTCGTCGACCTTCGGGGAAGGTTGCGGTCGAGGGTGTAAACCTTACTGCACCAGCACTTCTTTATCCAGTACCGTTACTTTGATGGATGGATCGGTTTGTTGAAGAATCGGTTTGATCCTGTCCACATCGCCGTAGAACACCATGAACAGGTCTTTCGTGTCGAATACTCCCTGAATCATTTTCTTCGCAGAGGCAATCGTGACGTCGTCGACCTTCGCGTAGTACTCGTCCTTCGTCAGAATGGGAATGCCGTACCGGTTCCCGGCGTAAAGTCTACACCATTGACGTAAAACTGTTCCCGTTCCGTCACCCATCTTCTTTGTGTAACGGACCATGTGCGTTCATTTGACCGGAAACAGCAACTTTTCCATCCACATCCACCCAGGCATCTTTGGCGGGCTTTTTGCACGACTTTGGGCAGTTCTTACCGTTCTTCAACCATTACCCAGAGGAGTCACCATGAAATACCTGTACATCCTTTTCACACTTACGATTTTCTCGCTGGCCAACGCTCAGTTGACAATTCAATCTTCAACTCCCGCGAACAACGCCATGAACGTCCCGCTGACAACATCGCTCAGCATTACCTTCAGCGCGGCACTCGACACCACCTACTCGTTCGGACTTGACAACGGGATATTCTGGACGATCCAAAACGCTTCCGCCCCGCACTACAGTGCGGACCGGAGAACAGTGACGTTTGACATTGTCCTGTCACCGGGTCAACCCTATGTCGTGGGCATTTACTATGCGCGTGCCGCAGGTGGCGGCACTCTGCAGACACCCTACGGACTCGTGTTCACGACCGGTTCGTCATTTCCTCCATATACTGTGAGCGGAAATGTGTTCAGCGGATCGACGGGGGTTCCCGCGGCAAATGCATTGGTGCTCCTGTCAAACACTCCGGTTCAACAGGGTACCCCGGACGCAATCACCGGCACTATTGCCGACGGTACAGGGGCATTCATCCTCCCGCACGTCGCTGATGGGACCTACTATCCCATCGCAGCGAAGGACGCGAACGGCGACGGCCGCATCGACCCGACCAGCGGCGACGTGCTTGCAGCCGGTAATCCTGTCACGGTTTCCGGCGGAAATGTTACGGGAGTGAACCTTACCTTCACGCGCTTCGGCCATGTAACGCTCGCGAATGCACTCCCTGTTGCCGACAGCATCAGTGCAACGCTGCCGCCGGACAAGACACTGCGGCGAATCGAGAGCTGGGACGTGGACTCGGTTGGAGGGGCACAAGCCTGGTCATTCACATACCTGATGAATTCCCTTCAGGGAGGATACAGGATTCAGGTGGGTGCAATGGACAGGAACTATGAGGCAATGGACTCCGCCTCAGTATGGTACCTGACACATGCGCGGCCGATTACCAACCCGGGGTCTGCTGCGAGTTCATCCGCATTCCTCACCAATATTGAGAACGCCGGCGGACTTGCCTTCCGTACGCAATCCCATGGAGGAAATGTGAGTTTCGATTGCCAGACTCAGCTCGGCGATTTGCGCTGGTCGGGGTTCTGGTGGCTCATCACTGATACGACGCAGAACTACTGGGGTGCTGAATATTCCTTCGGGTATGATTCATTGAACCAGTGGGTGGCGGTAGTCAGGAAGCAGTTCCTCGGAGACTACGCTACGGGGGCAATCCTCGCCGTGACGGACGTGAAGACCGATGGGAATGATGCTTCCGGCAACGATGGCACTGTCACAGAACTATCCGAACCCGTTCAACCCTTCCACGCAAATCCGATTCTCGGTTCCGCGGAATGAGTGGACAACGCTGAAGGTCTACAACCTTATCGGACAGGAAGTGGCAACCCTGGTCCAGGGAATCGTCCCGGCCGGAGAATACACAATACGGTTCGATGCGAGCACGCTTCCCAGCGGCGTGTACTTCTACAGGCTCGTCTCCGGGTCCCAAGCTGCAACGCAACGGATGATTTTGATGAAATGAGGTGGTGGACGTGTGAACGAGACGGGGCTCGCGGCAATGCCGTGGGCCTCGTTCGTTTTTGTGGGGACAAAGATGGAAGGGGACTTGTCGCGTCATTCTGACCAAACTGAAGAACCTGAAATCCCCAACCACAGGTAGCGCCGACTTGTCTCGCCTCCGGGAGAAATTTCAATTGAGGCGGACATTCCTGTCGGCGATGACCTATGTAGGCAAACAGATCCTGATCAGATCTTGGAAATGAAGTCTTCGAGGGAAATCGCAAGGTCCTTCTTGATGATCTTGTTGAGCAATCCGGGACCGATCTCTTCGCCTGCGTGGTGCGGGATTGTTGTCCTCCGTCCGTCGGGATGCTTATAGATCATATGGCTCCCCCTGGTGTGAGTATGAATGAAGCCGAACTTCTCGATGATCTTTCCAAGCTCCTTGCCTGTAAGCCTGGGGAGTCTGGACAACCTTACACCTCGAGCTGTTGTATGCCGATGAATTCCACGGAGACATCCCCGTTGTCGCCCTCTTCCAGATATCCTTCAATGGCTTCACGAGTGCGTTCGAGAAGCTGATTCAGAGAATGAGCCTGGGTGTGGCATCCGGGGAGACCGACGACCTCGGAAACCAGCCATCCGTGCTTGTCCTTTTCGATGATGACCGAGTATTTTCTCTTTGCGTTTCCTCTCTTCCGGCGCTCACGGACTTTGTAGGCTGCATTCGGTTCTTTCAGTTTTCGCGTCATGATCTTCCTCGCAAGGTGAACGCCTCATGATAAGAAACGCAAGCAACATCTGCAACAAGACGATGCAACTCGTCAAGCGGACAACCCGCCCGCAGGAAAGAGAACCACAGGTAGCGCCGACACTATTGTCACCAAGCCGAGAATCAAGCCTTTCCCAGTGTGGTGGCCGCAGACTTCACGTCTGCGGCTTGTCGTATGGAGGCAATCAGGAATGATTGCCCCACCGGTTGTGATTCGAGCAGACATCGGTCACGCCGAGCGGAGTCGAGGCGTGCGCATGCTGTGAACATGGCAACCCGCAATCCATGGTATAGCTCGTCGGGCAATCGATGATGCTTTTCGCGAAGGATCCCAGGCAAACGGCAGTCTCCAGATTTGACCCGGTAATCTCAGAATTGGGCCATCAATATGCAACACTAGCCGCAGACTTCATGTCTGCGGACCACCGACCTCCATACTCAACCGCGTCTCCGCCCTTCCAGCTGTGCTTTTACTGTCGGGCTTTCCGCGGCCTTGCGGACCTCGGGCGGGAAGTCCGCCATGTCAAACACCTGCCGGACTTCAATCACATCGTCTTCCCGTGCCGGCACGCGGCGAGCCCACTCGATCGCCTCTTCCCTCGATGTCACGTTGATCATCCAGTAGCCCCCGAGTGCTTCCTTCGTTTCCGTGAAGGGTCCGTCGGTCACACTCGCTTTGCCGCCGCGAAATGAGACACGTGCACCCTGTGCGGGCGGTGTCAGCCCGTCGAGCGAGAGAAGCACGCCGGCTCTCGTGAGATCCTCGTTATACTTCGTCATCTTTGCAACGTCCTCTGCATCCGGCGCAAAATCCGCTCCAACCTTCTGGCCGGACTTGCCCTGGTAGACTCCCGGAATCATCAGCATCATGAATCGCATTGCAGCACCTCCTTATTATATATTGGATTGAGTTGTTTGTGCATTGCTGTTCATTCCTTGGTCGTTTGGGAGGAGACCAATTCGACAACCGGGGGGATCAAAAAGGACCACGGACCCACAGAAAATACTGAATCGTCCCGTCCAGAAACGGATTGGCAAGGTAGGAAATACCGGTCAGGTTTTGTTATCCATCAGCGGAGAGCAGACCAAACCCCGCAAGGTGCAGAAGAAAGACACACGATCCATTCATTACCGGCCTCCATCACCGTTGTTAATCGTTCCGTTCCTTCTCACATAGACCAAACTACATTCCGGGGTTTCCCGTATAAAATTGCATCATATCCATGGCAAAGTGAAGGCACCAGAACCAGAGAATATCTCTTGATCGCTGGAGAACGTACACCACTGCTGAGGCAAGTACGCCGTCGATGATGACGTCGCGAGTCGCAGTCATGAATGACAGTCCTTCACCGAGTTTCGCCGGATAGTGAGACGCTGAGAAAAGAAATGCAACCGTGACGAGAACAATGAGGAACCATTTCGACCCGACCGCCGATCGGAACCGGACGAAGACCACGGCGATGGCAATGTCTTCGAATAGGATCTGGGCGGCATAGCCGGCATTCTTCGGCTGATACACATTTCCAAGAACCCCACCGAGTGAATCCGCCGGATGGCGGATCAACACGAACACACAAACAGCAACAATGGCAAGCGCAAATCCGACGACGAGCCGTTCCGGCACATGACGGAACGACAACCAGGCCGTCGTAAATGGTTGGCGACGCACAATCAGTAACAGGATGAATGGTGAAAAGATGATCGCCTGGTTCAGCGCTTCCGTCAACACGGGTCCGGTGAACAACGTCTTTGGAAGGAGCAAACCGGCGGCGTAGAGTTGACCGATGCCGATTGCTGCAAAGGCAGCGGCGAATGCCCAGAGGGTATCCCACCACGGATGTGTGAAGTGATATTCCGGATCGGAATTCCAGATTCCCGGTTTCCATCTGTTTGCCATCCACCAGCCAAGCAGGCCGATGGTGTATCCGGCGGTAAGAGCGAAATAGTATGAAGAACTGAAAGAATTCACTTGTTCACCGTGGTGTTGTTTCGCCTTCCGATGGAATGACGTTGGCGGGGATCCGGCCTGGTATAACGACCTGTGGTAAACAGTTGGGCCCGTCTATTACTTCTCCCACTTCACTCTCTTCATCAAGCCTCTGATCGTCTTCGACACTGCTTCGGCAGCAGGAGGGTCGTAGTTCGCAAGCACGATAATCACGTTGCCGGTTTCAGCGTCAAGCTCCACGGCGGCGTTTACACCCGCTGTTCCTCCCGCTATGCCTATGGCTCCATGCCTCAGCGGAAGCGCCGGGTCAGTCTGAGGAAGCATGTTCGTCAGCATCCACTCGGAGTATCCCGGGTTGAGAAGCTTCCCGGCAAGCAGCGAGTGGACGAAGCTGTTCAGATCATCAAGCGTTGAGTAACCGCCTCCCGCGGAACTTCCACGCCCGGGCAGTTTATGGATGTTGGTGGCCCAGGTCTTTTCGTTTCCTTCGGGATGCGTGTATCCGGTGGCAAGATTCGGCGTCACTTCATCGCTCGTGTACCAATCGGAATTGTTCATGCCTGCCGGCGTGAAGATGTGGTCGTGCACGTAGGTGTAGTAGTTTTCCCCGGAGAGTCGTTCCACGATGAGCCCGAGGACGATGTAGCCTGCATTCGAGTACCGGCGCTGTGTCCCCGGCTCGAAGAGCAACGAGTCGTTGACGAAGAGCTGGAGGTAGTCGTTCAGCGTGCGGATCTTGTCCTTTGGCGTGTTGGCAAATCTCTCGCCGAAGAAATCTCCCATCCCGGATTTCATGGTGATGAGCTGTTCGATTGTCACTTTCTCTGCGACAGTTCTGTTGGGATAGTCCGGAAGATAGGTAATGATCGGTTTGTCGAACGAGAGCTTCCCCGCCTGGGCAAGCTGCGCAATCGCGATGCGGGTGAAGAATTTGTTGATGGAGCCGAGATTGAATTTCGTATCGGTACGGTTGGGCACGTTGAAGCGCTCGTCCGCATTGCCGTACGCCTTCTTCAGCAGGACTGAGTTCCCGTGGGCGATGAGGACTGCGCCGGAGAACCTTCCTTCACGGACTGTTGCATCAAGTTGGCTTTCCACAGATTTCAGGAATTCCTTCTTGCTCATGGGTGGACCCCCAGTCGGCTCCTGCTCACCCATTTCAATACCAATGCCGGAAAACTTGTGTTGAGGCGTCGGGTCGAAATTGAATGTCAGGGTCAGCGTCTCGCCCTTCCCCGCCTTCGCAGTCACGGTCATCGATGTTGCGCTTGTATCCAGCACATTCAACAGGGTAAGCGACTTTAAATCGTTGCGGATCACCTTCATGCGCTCCACCCGGGCGTCAGCGGGCCGGTCTGCCAATCCTCCCCTCGAAACATTATCAAGGAAGAACTGTCGCATCGCCACTTCATCGCCGCTGTTGAACGCAGCGATGAACTCGCGCACAATCTTTCCCTGCCGGGTATCGGGAAGATTCACCTGTGCGCGGAGGATGCCGGAAACTCCGGTTAGCAGCAAAACTGTTGTGAGCACGAGACGGAAACGGGTTGCCATAGAGATTCCTTCATGAATGGACGGAAACGGGGACCTCATCTTGTACGGGGTAAGGAGAGGAAAGTGGCGCGGAGGGGGACTTATTCAGGAAGCCAAAGCTCTTTGTATGCGCCGGATGCAACCTTGCGGATTCTTCACGAGGTCATGTTCCCAAATGCGGACAACGCGCCAAAGAGAATTGAGAATCAAGGATCAGATTACCTTGAAGCCGATATCTTGTAGGTATTCAAACGTCGGATTGTAGAAGCCAACCTTACGTGTCTGGTCTTCTGGGACACCATGCGGGACAACGATCACCATCCCTTGTCTTGCCCGAGTTAGAAGGACTCGATACGCGTTCTTGAGAAAGGTTTGACGTTCCGGCTGCTTAATCCTCTGCCATCGATTGCCACGAAAGGATCTGTACTCCCACCCATTCCCTGTGTGCCTAAAATCTGCGTCCCAGGTTACGCAGGCCCAATCCAGTTCGAGCCCCTGTACGAGAAACTCGGTTGCCACGTTCTCAAGGTAATAGGATGATCGCACGTCTTCCTTCCCGTGAAGGAACCAATGAATGGGATTGACCGGAGATCTCACATCAATTGCATGCGGCTTTAGCCTTTCAGCCTGGGACGAAACTACAATGCCGTAGCGCTCGGAGCCGCGTGCATTAGTTGTAAGCCATTTTTTTGCCTTGGTTAGATCACGAGTGATAACAATTGGATATTTCTTGTCAATCCTGGATAACGTCTGCCGTGCCTCGATGATCTCAAGGTCCAGGAGTTGTTTAACCAGCAACGACACATGTTCAGCGCGAAAAGAACGCATGGAGATAGAAAGATGCAATTTGTCGTCGTACACGACACCGTGACGCGATTTGATTTCGTCCAGAACTCTGCCCGTCCCATACTCGCTATCTGTAAGTCTGGAGGATAAGTAGACATGCCAATCCGGAAACGATCGGTTCAGCGAGTCAACCCATTCGCTGATTCCTGCTTCCCCAGTATTGATCTCCTGACCACCTCCAACTAAACATACAACCACAGCCCAATCTTCGTGGCGGTCCAGGCAAGAGATTAAGAATTCTGGTTCCGACTGCTTAAAACTAAAGTTGTTCTTTCTTCTATGCATGAAGTTTGATGTCTGAGTCAAATTCCAGGCCCGTTGGGCTTCGTCGAAAAGTGCGACATGATCGATCGGTGGTCTAGGGTCAGCGACGTACTCATCGCGATAGTGGTGTACATTCTGAATGAAGGCTTTGACCTCATTCATTGCAGCGCTCTTCTTGATCTTGCGTCCATGCTCATTGTCACGCTGGACTTTATCTCGTGCCAAAGCTTCGCGCAGGACGGTAACGAGCGGGCCATTCCCAGAGAGGAAAACACTGCGGAGGTCGCTGGATTTATCATTGTGTTTCGTAGCTATATTGAGCCCCACTAACGTTTTGCCAGCGCCAGGGACACCTGTAACGAAGCAGATAGATTTGTGTGACCTAGCTTTCGAAGCGCGAATGACATCGGATATCGCCTGAGATGTTTCCCTCAGATTGATCGCGCTGGCATCTTTCCGTGAAATCTCATCAACAGAATGTCCTCGATAAAGCGACAGCGCAGCTTCAATGATGGTTGGGGTTGGAGAGTATCTTCCAAGCTCCCATTGGGAGGCGTCAAGGTCGGGACCCTTGGCAATATCCAAGACATCAGAAAGCGCTTGGCATAGGGAATCCGTGTTGCACCTAATCGGAAGAAAGAGTTTGTCGCTATGCGATGTTAGAGCACAAACGGGTTGAATATCTCTCGCATTGGTAGCAATGAGAATTGGGGCAATGAATTTGTCGTGACTTGACTCATGAAAGTTCCCCAAGTCCAGAGCATAGTCCCAGACCTGATCAATAGAATGTGCCGAAAATACCTTTTCACCTATTTTGAATTCAAGGACAAAAATCACGGCACCAATGAGAAGAATGACATCGATCCTCTTTCCCATGCGTGGGATTGAGTATTCAAAATAGACTTGCCCCTCGTAAGCAGAGAGTTTGTTCCGCAGAATATCAATCTCTGCCAGCCATGCATCTACTTGAGTTTGCTCCACAGTGGAGTGACTACCTGTCACCAACTGCGCCAGTATCTCACTAGGCTTGCATTGAACAAAGCGTTTGATAGAATCAGAGTAATACTCTCTTTTGACTGTCATGTCCTACGTTCTTCGGGAAGATTACAGGTAGCACTCGGGAACAAAGTTACCCAAACGCATCTGCAATCGCAACACGATGAAAGCATAAGAAGTATGGAACGAAACACACGCTCCACACCTCGATCAGCACGTGGGGTCATCAATGCTTCGGATGATCTCCTGAACATCCGAACAGGGGCCAACGTCAGATTCACGTTTCCTCTTTCCGCTTCTAACAACTACGCACCGTCACTTCTGCGTGCTCAACTGCTCCGCCATCACGGTATGGAACACCGTCCTCCCCGTTTTTTCTGCAGTTGCCTCGAACGGCTTGCGCGCCTCAGGGTCGGCGAGCACCTGTTTTGCATGCCGCACCGCTGCCTGGAAGCGTGCGATGGAGTTCTTCTGCGCGTCGCTCAACACCCGCTTGCTGAAATCGGGACGCCTGCACATGTACAGTGTGTTTCCCCTCTTCTTGAACACGATGTCCCCCAGGCCGCCCTTGATGCGCATGAGTACGCCGTTCAATTGTACAGTTGCCATTGAAGTGTCCTTTCATAAAGTGACAAAAGGTCGGTCTCGAAACTCGCGGATCGCCGTTGATCCTGGCTGACCGGTGGTAGTATCCATCTCCTCCTTTTCTTCTCCATTACTTCTCCCTTCGTTTGCAGGTTATCTCAAGTTCAGCTTCTTGATCCTTACTCAAGCAATTCGGGTGCCATTCGTGGAACCCATTTCGGACTTCCCGACCTGATTGCTTGAACGAATGAATTTCACGGGATCGGGTCGGGCGCGAGAACGGAACGCATAGAGGGCGCGAGTGAGGAGGAAGAGTTTGCTCCTCTGGTGGTTACTTTCCAACCTCGTACGGCAGTCCCCACACAGTGGCCCTGGATAGCCAACGCGTGGACTTGAGGCTGCCCCAAAAGAAATGCCTCATGGGTAGCCGCAGACTTCAGTCTGCGAATGCAAGTTGGAATCGCAATCTGAAGATTGCGACTACAACCTTGTTCCGAATTATTGGACTGCCTCACCAAAAAGAACTGTCCGGAATTGAAACCCGCCGCATTCGTCGGTCGCCATTAACGACACTATCTTGCACTGAGGTTGTCCAAAAAGAAATGCCTCATGGGTAGCCGCAGACTTCAGTCTGCGAAGGCAAGTTCGTATCGCAATCCATCCGAAGGATCCCTTCGGGAAGGATTGCGTGGGAGAAATGAGTTCTGATTCAGGAGGTGGAACCAAAACCAGAGCTTGTGATTTCATCGCTTACAGCTTTTGTGCCCGGTGATGAAATCGCATGAACCGATCAAATGAGTGATCCTTGCTGTGCGTTCCGATTCGGGAAGGTTCTCTTTCGCACTTCCGGTAATGCCGGCTTCTCTTCAAAGAGAAAGTGCAAACAGAAAAGACAGGATGGTGCTACTTCTTTTCCGAGAAAGTCCGCTCCCCAGGATTCCCCAATGCGGGATTCGGAGAGCGAAACAGTAGCAAAGAAATCTTTCCGCAATCGCAACCCGCAATCCTTGGGTGGAGCCAAGCTCAGTTGAACGACGATTTCATCTGTGGAGGGCGTACGAGTCGAGGGGTTCATCGCATGTCGATGAAATCGCAAAGCGCAGATTGATTGTCCTTGCGCACAGCCTGCGATTGCGGAAGGCTCAGATTATTCGCACGTGAGAAGCAGCGCTCGGAATGACGTTGGGAGTCGGTGACCTAAGCTGAGCATTCCCGAAATCGATGGCTGTGTGTGCAGGCGAAACCCAATGCGTCTGCGGTTTCAGCGCTTACTGCATTTTGGTATTGTGCTGAAACCGCATGAACCCATGCAAGAAATCTCACCGCTTGCGGGATTTGATTTCGGGAAAGGCTTTCTTTGATACTTTCTTTGGCCACAAAGAAAGTAAGAAGAGAGGGGTGAGATTCGAGAAGGTTCCCGTTCGTCCTTCCGGCAATGCCGGTTTAGTCTCGTGATTCTGGAAAACATTCGGAACTGCAACGCTCAGTCGTTTATAGTCGGAGAACTGGGAAGGCGTGGTTGGTAGGCCATCCGCACACCTCCTGCAGTTCCGGGGCGCTGATAAGAAGCCTTTACCGGATCGAACAAGGAGGAGGATTCCCGAATCGGTGGCTGTGGGTGTAAGCAAACGAAAATATGCTTGTCCGTGGCGCCTTTGGCGCCACGAGATCTCGTCCACAGGGTGGACGGACGAGTTTATCGCCTACTGCTTTTGTGCCCGGTGATGAAATCGCATACGTCTACTCAAAGCTCAAGTTTGTCAGCATTTCGCTGCTTACTCTCCTCATACATGGCGGTTCACGCTTCCCCTTGATTCTCTGACACGCTTCAGATACATTTCCTCCCCAACCGCGGACCAGCCACTTCTGGAGAAACCCATGGCAGCCAAAAAGCCGGTCAACACCATCCCGCAGGACACGCTCGACCTGTATGACAAACTTGTAGCAACGAGCCCGGGCATCGAACGCAAGGGAGCAACGGTACCCTACACATCGCTGAACGGAAACATGTCTTCGTTCATCGGAAAGGATGGTGTACTCGGCATCCGGCTGCCGGAGGAGGCGAGAGAGAAGTTCCTGAAGAAGTACAACACCGTACTGGTCGAGGCATACGGGATGGTGATGAAGGAATACGTGCGGGTTCCCGCACCGGCTCCTCGCAAAGACGAAGGAACTGAAACCGTACTTTGCAGCAAGCGTGGAGTATGTGAGATCCCTGAAGCCCAAACCAACGGCGAAGAGCGCTGCGAAAGGGAGGACAGAAATGAAATTCACGTGCACGGTCGACATCGATCTCCCCCTCGACAGGGTCGTCGCATTGTTTGACAATGATGACAACCTCAGGAAGTGGCAGCCGGGATTTGTCAGCAAGGAACATCTCAGCGGCACACCCGGGACCGTCGGAGCCACATCAAGGATCATATTCGACTCCGGGAAGCACGTCATGGTGTTGAGGGAAACCATCCAGAGCAACAACCTCCCGGCGGAGATCACTGCGTTGTACGAGCATGAGCACATGACGAACACGATGCGCACCTGCTTTGCGTCCCCCGGCCCCGGGCGGACGCGGATGGACATCCATATCGAGTACACCCGGTTCAACGGATTTGTGCCGACGATGATGGCGTTACTCCTCCCCGGCGTGTTCAAGAGACAGACGCAGAAGATGTTTGACAGCTTCAAGGCGTTTGGAGAAGGGCAACGGTGAGTTTCATTCCGCTGTTCAAGTAGATGCGCAGGTCATCCTTCGACTCCCTCCACAAGGACTGGTCAATTGAGTTGGTCGCTCAGGATGACCCGGGCCGTGATTCAAGATGACATCCGGAGGTTAACGTCATTCTGAGTCACGTTTCTCAGTGGCGAAGAATCTGATCCAATTGTTTGGTTCAGATTCTTCACTCAGCGTAATGCAAGCTGGAATCGCAATCCGTCCGAAGGATTCTCGACGAGTCGATCTACGATCCCGTAGGGGAGTCGTCGACCTTCGGGAAAGATTGCGGCTACTGCCATTATGTGCGGTGGGTTCCCGAATCGATGGCTGTGTGGATAAGCTCACGAATCAGGTTTTGCGGTTTCAGCGGTTACTGCTTTCTGCAATTGTGCTGAAACCGCATGGACCATTGAGCGGCAACAACCACGCTTGCGGGTTTCGATTCGGGAATATTCTCTTTCGAGGCTGTCAAAAAAGAAATGCCTCATGGGTAGCCGCAGACTTCAGTCTGCGAATGCAAGCTGGAATCGCAATCTAAAGATTGCGACTACAACCTTGTTCCGAATTATTGGACAGCCTCACGCATCAAGAGTCAGATTCTTCGTCGCGGGGAAACGCTCCTCAGAAAGACAATGCCTGGTGTGCTTCAAGGTAAACCGCCATTTTGAACGGAGCCGTTTCTCAGGCGGCGTGAATGCCGAAGGCCTTCGGGAGAATCTGAAACCGCAAAGGCCGTCCTGATCGTCACCTGTTTACCGTAAGCATCCCTTGCGCGTTGTAGCGGGTCCCTGCAACAACATCCGGAGCGGCAATTTCTGCAAGACGCTTCACATCATCCGGGGTCAGGGAAATCCCGACCGCCTTCGCGTTTTCCTCGAGATATGTCCGCTTCTTGGTGCCGGGGATCGGGACGATGTCGCTGCCGCGTGAAAGGACCCACGCAAGTGCAAGCTGTGCGGTGGTGCACTTCTTGTCACGGGCGATTGCCTCCATCTTCGTTATCAACTGGAGATTCTGTTTGAGGTTGTCACCCTGGAATCGGGGATAGTTCCTCCTGTTGTCCGCTTCACCAAAGTCCGCATCCGAGGTGAACCGCGATGAGAAGAAGCCGCGTCCCAGCGGGCTGTATGCCACGAACCCGATGCCAAGCTCGCGACACGTCGGGAGGATCTCCGTCTCGACATCCCGCGTCCACATCGAGTATTCCGTTTGCAGCGCGGTGATCGGATGGACCTTGTACGCCCGGCGGATTGTTGCCGGCGCTGCTTCGGAGAGCCCGAGATACCGGACCTTTCCCGCCTTCACAAGTCCTGCCATCGCTCCAACAGTCTCTTCGATCGGCGTGTTCGGATCGACACGGTGCTGGTAGTACAGGTCGATCACGTCGATACCGAGACGGCGCAGGCTTGCATCACAAGCGTCGCGTATGTATTCCGGCTTGCCATTCTGCCCGAGCCATGCGCCCTTTGCATCGCGGACGTTGCCGAATTTGGTCGCGATGAAGAACTTCTCCCGCCTGCCTTTTACAGCCCTGCCCACGAGATCCTCGTTATGGCCGATGCCATAGATGTCGGCGGTGTCCAGGAAAAAGATGCCGAGCTCGAGGGCACGGTGAATCGTGGCGATGGATTCCGTGTCGTTGCGGAGCCCATAGAATTCCGACATCCCCATACATCCCAGTCCGATTGCCGGAACCGTCGGACCGTTCTTCCCAAGTTGTCGCGTTGTCATTTCTTCACCTGTTGTTGGTTCTTGAGGTTCGTCCGGAAGAAGCTGAACACCAATGGCCACGGACGTCTGAGCCCGCCCCGGCTTGAAGTCACAATCTGTGATTTCAAATGCTCGAACTCCGCCTTTGTCAACTGAAACATGAAGTCCTCCGGAAAGCGATCGATGTTTCGCTTGACGGCTTGAACAAGAACACGCGGAGCAACCTGATACAGCTTTGCCAGTTCGTTGCTCAGCATGACCTTCTCTCCCCGGAGCAGAAATATACGCTGTTCGATCACTGCCGCCGGGACGAAGGGTGTTCTTCTTTTGCTCACGGCTTGTCTCGTTGCATTTGATGCCTCAGAATGGAACTTCAGGCTGCCGGAGTTGGTAAGGAGGATCCGCTGCGATGAAGTTACAGAAACACGGGTACAATCACAACCGGAGAGAAATGTTACTTTCTCTTTGAAGAGTCGTCCACCTGGGATCCCGCATAGGCGGGATTCAGAGAGGGAAGAAGTAACCGGAAAGAAAGTGGCAACCCGGCAGGAGAGTTCTCTTGCCCTCTTCCCAAAATTGAAACAGGAGACCCCTGAAACACAAAACCCCGGCAAACATCTGGTCGGGGTTCGCATGAGTCTCCTGGTATCACCACTTGATCTTCGTAGCCCACTGCGCGAAGGACGTCGGCTTGATGCCGGATTCCTTTCCCATTCCGTTAATGTCCGCGTCATAGCCAACGCGGTCGAACCACTCGAGCATGAGAGCATAGTCTTCGCTTGCCTTGCGGATTTCCCCGATGGGAATCGGCACAAACCCGATGGACTTGCCCGATGCCGCACTGATCGCCTTTGCAGTCTGCGGCATCGTGAGCGCGTCGCCAGCGATATCGAATGCACGGCCGTTCAACTTCTCCCGGTTCCGGAATGCCCAGAGACCGTACTTCCCGATGTCCTCCACGGCAATCATCTGCAGCGACGTTTCGGGCTTCAAGGCAACCATGATATTTCCCTTGTCGATGGCCGGCTTGAACCACGGTGACGCGATGTTCTCCATAAAGAACACCGGCCTCATGATCGTAAAGGAAGGAAACCCGAGGCTCCGAACAGTCTCTTCCACACGGTATTTGTTATCGAAATGCGGGATCCCCGTTTTGCGGTGGGCCGAGCCGACGGAGCTGTAGAGAAAATGATGGACGCCGGCCTTCTTCGCAAGCGTGGCGATCCTCTTCCCCTGCTCCTCTTCCTTCTCTACTCCGGCTTCCCACGTATTCTGCACGGCAAACACTCCCCATACGCCTTTCAACGCCCGCTCCAGTGATGCCGGATCATCGAGGTCGCCGGAAACGATTCTGGCTCCCCGTTTCGCGAGTGCTTTCGCTTTCTCGCTGTCGGGCTTCCTCGTCATCGCGTTGATAGTGAAGCCATGAGACAGCAGTTCCGCCGCAACGGCACCTCCCTGCTGACCTGTTGCACCTGTAACAAGAATAGTCTTTGAATCGGCCATGGTTCTCCTTTATGTTGATTCGGTCAAGATCTGTGTGTGGCTCTATAACAACGGGATGCCGTCCGGTGTTCCGCCCTGAAAGTGCATTTTCATGAAAACGGTCGGCGATGGTACTCGCCCCGGGGGTGGCACGGTATAAAGTGCCAACACGGGATATCCCAAAAATACGAAACCCCGGCCGGCATCCGGTCGGGGTTTAGCAAAATCTGCGACTCGGTTCCGTTATCGCAACACTGAATCAATCTCGCTTCGCTCGTTCGCGATCGCCTCACCCTGGGTTGCAAACCACTTGGGCATTGGCTTTATTCTGCTGGTGCCATTGGTGCAGGAGTACATCGTCCCGTGTCCGTTGTTTTCCGACACCACGCTGATTTCGATTCCCCGATGCGTCGCCTTCGTTGTCGTCACCTTAACCATGGAGAAAAGACCTTTCAAATATTGTCACTGCGAGAGATGCGACATGCAGATGCCTCACCCCCTTGAATCATATCTCAACGACATCACCGGGTGGTTTGCAGATGCCGGGATATCCCGCCCTTTACATCCACTGCGGCTAGTACCTTCGACCTCCGCGTCCTCCACCGTATCCTCCTCCTCCACTGCGGTTCCCGCCTCCTCCGAAACCGCCGCCGCCCCGCCGGCCACCACTTTCGGACTTCGGTCGGGCTTCGTTGACCGTGAGCGCCTGACCCATGAAATCCTTGCCGTTCAGAGCCTCAATGGCTGCTTCACCTTCGGACTTCTTGGACATCTCTACGAATCCAAATCCCTTTGACTCGCCGCTGAATTTGTCCTTAATGACGTTGACAGCCATGATCTTGCCAAACGGCTCGAAGAGCGGGCGCAGGTCATCTTCGCTTGCCTGGCGCGCCAGGTTTCCTACATAAATGTTCATCCGGGTGTTCCTTTCATGAGAAGCAATGTACTGCAGTGACAGTGGGCTGGATTGTGCTTACAAGATACGAAGAAAAGGAAGAAGAAACCTAATGGAATCGAAGTCCATTCGGAACCCGCGAGGATCGATGTGATGTCACCGGAAGAGCCTCTTCCGGGAACGCGAAAATCATCCGACAACCCTCCCGTCTCCAAAGACATTCCCGTCCTCATCTCCTCACTCCTGATTTGAGATTTCCGTACCACCGGCGTCGTGCGTGACGGTTCCGTCAGCATCGGAACAGTATGGGTCATTTCGTCGGGGCGGAATTGACATGTCTCAACGGGAAAAGAGGTGATATCCATGCGCACACTCCTGGTTGTATTCGCGATGGCGGCAACATTTGCCGTCGCGGCTGCGAGCAGTGGCTCGTCTGTTCCGGTTGATGCACAATGCCCGGCACAGGCACAGTGCCCCGGATGCAGCGTTGACTGCTGCAACTAACCGCACCGCTGATCTCCGCCCCTCGCGGGGCGGAGGTCCGCTTTTCAATATGCAGACCGGGGTGAGCGATGCGCAATATGGAATGAACCTTCATCTCCGCCGAATCTCCAGGATCGCAAGGGTCACACCGGCAAAGATCATCACAGCCGAGACAATCAGACGCAACGAAATGTTTTCTCCAAGGAAGAGAACACCTCCAACGGCCGCGAGAACCGGGACGAGAAGTTGCACGATCCCGGCCTGGGTCGACGAGAGACCACGAAGAGCGGTGTACCAGATTGCATAACCGACCCCCGAAGCAAGAGCCCCGGAACAGATCGCGAGGATGAGGCCATGCGCAGAAACGTTTGGATGATCGAGTGTTGCCGCTGCCAGCGGAAACGCGCACACAAGACTCACCGTGAAATTGCCTGCTGTGGCACTGAGAGGGTCTATAACGCTTCGTCCCAGAAGTGAATAAACTCCCCAGGCAATCCCCGCCAGCGCCATGAGTGCAGCACCACGTGGGTCTGGGGCCGCCACGCCGGGCCACGCAAGTACAAAAAGACCTGCAACGGCCAGAAGAAAACCGGTGAGCTCCGCCGCATTGAACAACCTCCCCTGCAGGAAATCCCACCCGATCATCGTCACCTGAACCGCCCCGAATAGAATCAATGCTCCTGTGCCCGCAGAAATACGGAGGTACGCGAACGAGAATGGCGCAGCGTACGCAAACAGCGCAAGAGCAGCCGGCCAGTGAACCCGCAGGCGAGGCATACTCCTCTCTCGTGCTGCAAGAAGCGCCGCGAGCATGAGCGCACCGCTCACCAACCGGACGAATGTAAATGCCCCCGCATCGATGAGCCGCGGTGCCAACGCAAGCCTGCAGAGGATCGAGTTCGATGCGAACGCAACAAGCGTGGCGGAGGTGAGGGTTACCGTGCGAATGTCGGGAGAGTGGGTGGGACTCATGCGAGATGCAGGGCCGGAAGTTGATGCGTCAGGACTGTCGTCGTGAGACCGCGAACTCCACAATCTTCCGGAGCGCGGCGGAGAATGTCATGCCTGCCTTTTCTGCGCTTTCCATGAATGAGACTCCCTCGGTCAAGTCAGGGTTAGGATTTACCTCAAGGATGTACACATGGTTCTGCGCATCAATCCGGATATCGAGACGTGCATAGTCCCGGCACCCCGTGATCCGGTAAGCGCGCAGCGAGATCTCTTCGACGTTTTTGCGGACACGCCGGGGAAGGACGGCCGGGCACACAGAATGCACACGGTGATATTCCTCCTCAAGGGGAGCCCATTTCGCTGCATAGCTGATGATCGCGGGGTGGTCAGCCGGCAGCTCCGAAAAATCATACTCGATAATCGGCAGAACCTCCGGAGGATCATTGCCCAGTATCGAGACGTGCAACTCCCTCCCTTCGATGAACTCCTCGACGATGATCGGCGGGGCAAATTCCTCGAAGATCATCGTGAGGCGCTCCATCAGGCTCGCATGGTCATGAACGACTGATTCCTTGTCGATCCCTGAGCTCGCATCTTCGCGTGATGGCTTGACAATGACGGGATAGCGCAGACCGTGGCGTTTCTGAATCGATGGACGGGTAAGCAGCGTGAACCGGGGCGTGGGAACACCGTTGGCAAGCAGAACCTGTTTTGTCAGCCCCTTGCGTTGACAAAGGTTTAGCGCAAACGCCGGGGTTCCCGTATATGCCACGTTGTGCAATTCATACAGATGCGCCACCGCCCCTTCAAGCAGGGGAGCATCATGAAAGGATTCGATGAGGTTGAAGACAACATCCGGCGGGTTCCGGTGCAGAAGCGACTCCAGTTTCTGCAGACTCTCTTCAACGTTCACAGCGCGCACCCTGAACCGCTCCTTTCGAAGTGCCCTGACAATTGCGTTGTATTCCTCCTTGGCGGTCGAAACGCGAATGGGGTACTCCGGTGTGAACCCGAGCGTCGCCGGATCAACCTGCTTCTGGTTCTCGTATTCGTCCTCCCCCAACTGGTTGTAAAGGATGAGGACTCGCAAGCGTTTTGACTTCGTTTCCGTCACGAGCGGATTTCCTGCTGAAAGATGTGCAATGCCCCGTCGATATGCAATGGCACATTTCAGCCGACATGCGCTCGATCAGGCAGGTTTGCCACTCTCCTGCCCGGATCTTCGTTTGTTCCTGAGCCGCGTGAATACCAGGGATACGATCAGCAGGACGGTGCCGAGCACAAGAAATGAAACAATGCGGTAGGTCGGTTCAAGCTGTCCAATGCCAATAATGACAACGTAGAGAACCGTAAGAATTAGTGTGAGGTGTCCCATCCATCGATACTTCTGCTTCCTGATGATGAGGTTCATCATATAATAGAAGACCGCGATCCCTACCCAGGAAAGGCTCACGTACGCCCGCGGGACGAGATGATACAACGCGTACGGGAATACCGCAAATGCCGATGCAAGGTACGCGTTCCTCATCATCTCGGTTGTCAGCTCGAGTCTGTCCTGTTTCCAATTAAGAATACGGGCACTTGCAAGCGCGACAAACCCAAACCCCAGGCTGATGCCCGACTCTTCCTTTGCCACAATAACGTACCCGGCAACAATCAACAGGTAGATGACGAAGTTCGCCACAACAATGAAGCGAGATCGGAACCACACGGCTGTTGCTACAACCACAATGCTCTGAACCGAAAGCCAGACGAAAACGCTCGGCACGGCAAAGAACTTGACGATCCCGACACTCAGTTCGAGGTATCCGAGCATGGCATACGCGAACGTGGAGTATCGACTCCGCTCTCTCGTCCAGAAGACGATGGCGAGCGCAAGGAAGACCAGCGACGCCAGAAGATGGTCCGGAACCATGGCAGGCTCGAACGCACCGGTGGTGTGCAGCAAAAATACAACATAACACGCGCCACCATTCACGAACGAGGTAATAATGTCGGAGAATCGCTCCCGTGTACGGTCGCGCCGGAAGATGCCCCCCAACGCAATGATGATCGCGTAGCCAAGAATGAAATAGACACTGAAATGCGGTGATGGCACAAAGCCCATGGTGCTCCCGAGCAGCGGGTTGTTGATCGCCCAGATCAAGTGCGCCGGGTACACGAGGATGGCACAGTAGACAGGAACCCATTGCCAGTCATGCCGGAGACGTTCGTAGACCGCCAGCATGCAGAGAAGCATGATGAGCACCAGTACGAACCATGTGGAGCCGACTGCAATCGCGGTTGCAAAGCCGGTGGCAAGTGCCAGCCCGAACAGGTATGGGGAATTCCTCCGCAGGGCAATGGCCATGTTGATGGCGAGAACTCCGACAAGGAGTAAGGTACCCGATACCGATGCAGCGTTCAGTACAGGCTCCGAACCGAAGTAGAACAGCCGCAGAGTAGTGAAAAAGACAAGGGCCATTCCTGCGCCGCGCAGATATCGTGAGACGAGGTCATATGAGTCACGCAGTACCCGGGCGAGGAGAAACAATCCCCCCGCAAGGACATAGCCAAATAGTCCCGGCATGACAGGTGGCAGGTTTGCGTATGGGAACGTGAGGAGGAATGTAATCCCGAGCGCAAGAACAACAATGCCGACTTTGGCAAACCAATTCTGGCCGACTTCGAATTCAAACTCTTCCTGATCCTTCTCGGTCGCGTCACCCGCCTGATGCTGAATTTCTTCGTTGGCATCTGTCCGGGTTTCGGAAAGCGGCTGTCCCAATCCCAAACGCTCCTCGATATGCTCAAGTCTCTCTTCCATTCTGGCGAGGCGTTCTAGAAGCTGCTCACTATTCAGCATATCATCCTGCTGCATGAGATTCTGTTGGCTGATTTGTGCAACATGCAGAAAAGATCGGTCGAGGGGAGGAAATGAACCCCGGTGGAGCACCCTGCGAAAGTACAGAACAGCCACCCCAAAATCAACCTCCCAAACTGCGGCCCCGGCAGGAAACTGCCAGTCTGCAGACAGCGGAAAAGTCTTGCATTTTCCCCTTGACAATATCCACCGGGAGTATTAACTTTGTAATACAAAGTACTTTGTATAATAATGGATGCGGCCATGAACGAACTGGACCAACATCGCAAGGACATCTCCGAAATCCGGTCCATGATGGAACGGTCGTCGAAAGTCCTTTCCCTCAGCGGGTTGTCGGGTGTGAGTGCAGGCATCATAGCTCTTTCCGGGGTGATGTCTGCCCGGTGGGTGCACACCCGGGTGGCGCCTGACGATGTCATCACCTATATCACGCTTGACGCACTGTTTGTGCTCGTGCTCGCGCTGGGAATGGCTGTGCTGTTCTCCTCTCGCATGGCACGGAAACAAGGGGTCCCGGTCTGGACCAACACCTCCAAACACCTCATCATCGATCTTGCGATCCCTCTCGCGTCAGGCGGCATCTTCTCAATAGCCCTGATGGTTGCGCGTGCGTTTGCTCTTATCCCCGGAACAATGCTTGTGTTCTATGGCCTGTCGCTTTTCAGTGGCAGCAAATACGCCATGAACGAGATCCGCTATCTCGGCCTTACAGAGCTTGCCCTTGGCTCACTCGCGCTGTTCATGCCACAGGAGGGGCTGAATTTCTGGGCGATCGGGTTTGGCGTCATGCATATCGTCTACGGGCTGTGGATGTACAGCAGGTATGAGCGGTGAAAGAGATCATCGAGAAACTGAACAAGGCTTTTGACAACCGCATCAGGCTCGCGGTCATGTCGTCACTGAGCGTGAACGACACTGTTGATTTCAACACCTTGAAGCAGATGCTGAACGCGACGGATGGCAACCTCTCATCGCACATTGCTGCACTCGAATATGAAGGGTATGTGAAGGTGACAAAGAAATTTGTCGGGAGGAAACCCCAGACGTCTTATGCACTTACCGCGGCCGGACGCAAGGCATTTACCGAGCACATCGACGCACTGGAACAACTCATCAAGAAGAGTCAATAGCATTCAGGAGAAAGAAAGCCATGCACACTCAACTTTGGTTCACGATCATAGGGTTTCACACACTTGTCGTGTACCTCCCCATTGCCGGATTTGTGCTCTACCTTCGCCCGCAGCTTTTGCATCACGTCCTTGCCCTGTTCCTCGGGTTGCTGACTGCATTCATCGATCAGCAGGGGGACGATCCACAGTTCACCGTGCTTCTTCTGCTCACCTTCGGGTTGTTTCTCGGCGTTCTGAAACCTGAAAAACCATGGCGCTGGGCACTGCTGATCTCCATCTGGGTCCCCATGACATCCATGCTCAGAGTCGTTGTGGACGCGCGGGCAGATGCATTTGTCAGACACGGGGTGATTGCGATGATTGCGCTCATCCCGGCATGCATCGGTGTCTATGCCGGACGAATGATCCATTCCGCAAAAAGAGGTACGCCATCACCATCGTGATGGACGGTGGTACGAACAAGAAGAAGGTCTCTCAATTTCCTCATGGAAGAATTCAGAATTCCCAGTCGTTGGGAACAATCGAAAGGCAAGACACATATGTCAGACAATCTCATCAAGCGGTCAGTTCTGGTACGAATGGTGCTGATTGGCGGTCTTACCGTTGCCCTTCTCATTCCCTCTGTATTCATCATGGGACTCGTCGATGAACGGGAAGGCACGCGGGATAGGGCGGTCAGAGAAGTGAGCGACAAATGGGGTAATGCTCAAACCATAGCCGGCCCGATTCTCACGGTACCGTACCGGGTTCCCAGTTACACCACAAAAGAGGCCACCGTCTATTCGACCGAACCGGCTCACTTCCTTCCGGAGAGCCTTATTGTCTCCGCAACTCTCCAGCCCGAGATTCGTTATCGCGGCATGTATGAAGCGGTGCTCTACTCATCCCGTGTGCTCCTGGAAGGAAGCTTTGCGGCGCCCGCATTTCAACGACTCGGTATTGCCCCCGAGGACATTCTGCGGAACAAAGCGTCTCTGAGCCTCGGCATCAGTGACTTACGCGGCGTGAAAGAAGGGGTCAGGGTACAGTTCGGCAACCAGTCGCTCATGGCCGATCCCGGCGTGAATTCAACCGACGCCCTCTCGATGGGAATCGGCGTGCGGCCCACCCTCAACCCTTCCACAAAGGAATACAGATTCTCAACCACTCTTGATTTCAATGGCACGTCATTTCCAGCGTAAGCATCATTCTGCTTATAGGTGGTTATACGCGGAGTGTTCTCGCTGGCAGGCTCGCTGCGGTTATGATCACAGAAATCATGGTCGCCCTGTACGGGTTTATGTGTGTTCTGCTCCAGCTCGAAGACTACGCACTGATGCTCGGAAGCATCGGCCTGTTTCGCATTCTCGCGACAATCATGTACTTGACGCGCACGATAGATTGGTTTGCCATTGGAATGAGACAGCAGGGTGTTCAGAATTAACACGAGGGACGCCAGTGCAGTGCTGAGCACCGCATCTGTCGGCACTTCACTGATCCAGCCTTGATCGCGAGAAAACGGAACAGGAGGAAGATAGACGCAATGAAGAGATCAGAGCATGTTCCAGCGGAAACTCCTGAGCTGCATCGCTGGTTTCTTGCAGAGGCGGATTTTCTACGCGCTGCCCGAGAGGGAAGTCGGACCCTGGCAACGCAAAAGAATGCTCGTCGACTGTCGTGCAGTCGACGAGCAAGCGTTCAACTCGGGGTGATTTGGTTTTTCGATGCTTTCAATATGGACGGCGACCACCGCCCCCGCGTTGCCCTCCCTCGGTCTTTGGGCGCGCTTCATTCACCGTCAGGGGATTTCCCATGAAATCCTTGCCATTCAGCGCGGTCATCGCGGCATCGGCATCGGACTTCTTCGCCATCTCAACGAAGCCAAAGCCCCGTGATTCGCCACTGAACTTGTCCTTGATAATGTTGACGGCAGTGACTTCCCCGAAGGCTTGAAATGCCTTACGAAGATCGTCCTCGTTTGCCTGACGCGGCAGGTTGCCGACGTAAATATTCATGCTGATCTCCTTTGTGTGACGTGTACCGCAATGTTCCTACCGGGTGCGTGCGAACAAAGTCCAGATTGCAAGTGGGATGTAATGACGGTCAGTCATGCAAACCACAAAGGGCTGGTGGCTGTGCGCGAAGGTAGTGTACGGTTCTACATACAGTGGAAACTGCGTTTCCCCTTTCCCCGACAAGCTACGAAGAAAAGTTGGAAGAATCCATAAACTGCCGCGATATCCAGTTGGGTGGTCTTTCCGATGGTATATATTGCATTTATTCCGTAAGAAGAAGACAGAGGTGCATTCCGGGCATGGTTTGCAATCCCTTGAAGACAGAAGTGAAATGAAAGGTCCAGTTGCCATGAACGTCGCTGCACAGAAGAACACACTCTGGGAAGATACGATCTACGTGAAATCGTATGATGTCGACCATACCGGCAGGTTGAAACTGGCTTCATTGTTCAACTACTTCCAGGAAACTGCCGGGAACCACGCGACCCATCTTGGGGTGGGATACGAGAAACTGCGAAGCCTCGGCTTCTTCTGGGTACTTTCCAGGGCGAAGGTACAGATCAACAGGTTACCGGAGTGGAGGGAAACTGTTGCCCTGACAACGTGGCCCAAGGGGCAGGAGGGTTTGCTCTTCATGCGCGACTTCAGATTGTTGGATGAGCATCATGAAACGATCGTGACGGGATCAACCGGTTGGCTGCTCATCGATACCGAATACAACAAGCCCCATCTTGCCCGTGATCTGCAACTGACCTTGCCCGCAAACGAGCATGGCCATGCGATCGAGACGCCTCTGAAGAAACTCAGGCAATCGGAAAAACTTGACCTCGCATACAAGCGCAGAGTATTGCCCAGCGATCTCGATGTAAACAACCATGTGAATAATGCGCGGTACCTGGAGTGGATTACCGACTGCTTTGATATTCAACATGCTGCGTCGAGTGCGGTGTCGGCCATTCAGGTGAACTATGTGGGGGAAGCAGTACTTGATGATGTTGTTTGTCTACACAAGACCCCGGATCAGTCAGGCAACAGCACGTACATCGAAGGAGTGATAGACACAAAGGGGATAAAGGTGGTGCAAGCAGTTTTGGAATGGAAATAGATCCGGGAATTCTGCTTTCAGACCGCGGTCGACAGCTACAGGAACACGAACTTCGTATCACAGTTTCTCACGTCCAGAATTTTTCGACGCCGCTCATGTTACCGTTGTGTCGTCCCCAGCCCGGGTAGACGACACCGTGTGAACGTGAATGCCAAACCGCTTCCCACAAGCCAGTCATCGCCAGATCATCGAACCGATGACGGACGATTTCATCCGAATCCAGATTCGTTGAGTGCGGAAGATGTCCACCCGCGATACAACTCACGCATTCCTTATAGGTGCAGAAGTTGAATCAGCGCCTTGATCTTCTTACCTTGTATCGGAATGATTGTGTTGTAGATTTTTTTTAGGTTAGACGGCCCGCTGTCTGCTCGCGCCGCGCAGCGAACAGTGGTGCTCGGGGGCTTGGCACAAGAAACCGCTCTTCGGGCTTTCCTTGGATCGGAGCCCGTGATGTTCATTCTCATCCTCAGCCCGCCGTTAGTTCGCTTTCTCAGGGATCCTTCCCGGATGCAACACCCTCTCGTCAGGATGTTCACACTCATCATCCAGGTTCACACCCAGTCGCGTGAGGATCCTCAGTTCGGGGCGGGGTTGCTGTCGCTTGTGGCGCGAACAGATTTGCGCAATAACCTCTCTTGCGAGAGCGAAGGTGAGGATGGCAAGACATCCGAGAACAATTGCGCCAAGGAGGAGGTTTGTGATGCTGAGCCAGAATATTTCAGGCTGGTCGACGTAGAACACAGAGATGCCTGCTTGTAATATGCACAACGGATGAACTGCAGCATGCATAAGAGTCGCATCCATGGAAATCTACTCGTCACTTATAAGGTACAAAGGCCGTGCCATGGACAATTTGTGGGTCACGGGAGAGGGTCGACGTGTTAGGTCGGGACCAGGTGCCTTTTGAAGTGCTGAGGCATTCATCGAACGCATGTTGGTTTCTCATCATGCCGGGCGGCATTCATGTCCCAGGCTGACAGAGACAAGAGGTATGTTGGAAGGTGCACATGAGGGATATGCACTACAAACATGAAGCATCGCGGACAGGACACCGGAATGTCTCACGTATTCTCTCTTGATATGAAGAGACTTTCGACCGGCAGCATACAGGCACAGCTGATCATCTATTTCGCGATCGCGATCCTCGTTCCGGCAGGCATCACCATGCTTGTGGGGATGAAACTGATCTATGATCAGGTCATTAACCGGGCCGAGATGAAAACGCTCTCCGATCTGAATTCGGCACGAGAGATCTACCGGAATAAAATCGAGGATATCGGAAGCATCACCCGCCTGACTGCAGCCCGAAGCCTGGTGGTGAATGCACTGATCCAACACGATCGCACGTTTCTGCAAAAAGACCTTCCCAATGTGCTTCAGAGGGAGAAGCTCGACGTCCTCACTATTGTGGACGAGAAGGGTGTCGTTGCATGTCGGGGGAGGAATCCCGTCCGGTTCGGCGACACGCTGATGAACGACCCGTTCGTTGGACGCGTGATGCAAACGAGGCAGATGGTAACGGGTACCGATATCGTTTCGCAGGGTTTCTTGCTGAAGGAGTCTCCCGAACTTAGCGCACAGGCATTCATGGAAATCACGCCGACGCCAAAGGCAAAACCACGGGCCGATCAGTATGAAACCTCCGGCATGATGCTGAAAGCAGCGGTTCCGGTGTTCGACCGTGCCGGCGAGATCAGAGGAGTACTCGTGGGTGGAGTACTTCTGAACCGCGACTTTGAGATCGTTGACAAAATCAATCAGATCGTGCACACGGGGGAAATCTATAAGGGACAGGGAATCGGAACCGCCACAATCTTTCAGGCAGATCTCCGCATTTCCACAAACGTAAAGAACCAGGATGGCTCGCGCGCTGTCTCAACGCTGGTGTCGGGAGAGGTTCACGACGTTGTGCTTGGCCAGGGAAGACGCTGGGTGGGCGATGCCTTTGTGGTGAACGCATGGTACATCACCGCATACGAGCCAATTCGGGCGATCGATGACAGGGTGATCGGCATTTTGTACGTCGGGATTCTCAAGCAGCCTTTCGATGATGTCCTGTGGACAACGCTCGCGTTATTTGGAGCGATCGCCTTCGGCGGAATCGTTCTCATCGTGTTTGTAGCTGTTCTCCAGGCAAGGAGGATCTCGCGGCCCCTGAAGACACTCGAAGGCGTTGCACAGCAGATTGCCGACGGAGACTACAGCCGCGAGGTCGTCATCCACGCACCTGACGAGATAGAGCATCTCGCAAAATCCATCAACCAGATGGCAAAGAAGCTCGACATCGAGAAACAAGAGCTCGAGGACTGGGGGACAACACTGGAAAAACGTGTCCAGGATAGAACAGAGGAGATCAGGAAAATTCACTCGCAACTATTCCGGTCGGAGAAGCTCGCGTCGCTTGGCAAGCTCGCCGCCGGCGTTGCCCACGAGATCAACAATCCCCTGACAGGCATTCTCACCAACAGCAGTCTCCTGCTTGAAGACCTGGAGCCGGGTGACCCGAAGCGCGAAGATGTGGAAATCATCGTAAAGGAAACGATCCGGTGCCGCGAGATCGTCAAGCGTCTGCTCGACTTTGCACGTCAGACCAAACCGCAAAAGAAACTCACAAGTGTTAATGCCCTGATCGAGAACATCGTCCTGCTGGTGCGGAACCAGACGTCGTTCCGGAACATCGAGATCGAGAAGCACCTGGATGAAACTCTCCCCGAGATTCTCTCCGACACCGACCAGATTCAACAAGTGTTCATCAATATTGTGTTAAATGCCGCCGAGGCGATGACCAACGGCGGGACGCTTACCATTGCATCAGGTCTTTCCAGGGACAGAGAACTCATTATTGTCACGTTTACCGATACCGGTCCGGGTATTCCGGAGCAACACCGCGAACGCATCTTCGATCCCTTCTATACTACCAAGGAACACGGCACCGGACTGGGACTTGCGATCAGTTACGGAATCGTCGAACAGCACGGCGGAGCAATCAGCGTTGAAAGCTGCATGGGGAAGGGATCTGCGTTCACAGTGCAACTGCCGGTCAGGACGGCTGACCCAGGAGGAAACTAGGATGGGAGCCAGGATTCTTGTTGTTGACGACGAACTGGTAATCTGCAAGAGCTGCGAAAAGGTGTTCCGGCGGGCAGGGCACGAGGTCGCCTACGCCACTTCCGGCCGCCAGGCCATCGAGATGCTTCAGGCAGATGCATTCGATGTGGTTTTTACAGATTTGAAAATGGTGGACGTCGGCGGTATGGAGGTCGTCCGGACAGTCCAGCAGAAATACCCCGAGACTGTGGTTGTTGTCATCACGGGCTACGCGACAATTGCCTCTGCGGTGGAGACCATGCGCTCGGGCGCGTTCGACTACCTGCCCAAACCATTTACCGTCAGCGAAGTCATGGCCGTGCTCGACAGGGCCCTCGACAAACGCAAGCTTATACATGCAGCAACGGATGAGGAAGACCATCCAGAGGACGCCGGCTTTGAGGGGATCATCGGACGGGGCGCAAGAATGCAGGAAGTATATCGGCTCATCCGGAAGGTCTCAAAAACCGACGCGACTATTCTGATTGTCGGTGAGAGCGGAACCGGAAAGGACCTGACCGCAAAGGCAATCCACAGTCAGAGCAAGCGGAAGAACGAGCGATTCTTCGCCATCGACATCTCCACTCTGTCAACCACGCTGCTGGAGAGCGAGCTGTTCGGACATGTGAAGGGATCCTTTACGGGAGCAACCGCAGACAAGCTCGGTCTGTTCGACGTTGCAGATCACGGGACGATCTTTCTTGACGAAATAGGCAATCTCCCGATCGAAACCCAGGCGCGCCTGTTGCGGGTATTGCAGGAAAGAGAGTTCCTCCCCGTGGGCAGCACCACGGTGAAGAAAGTCGACGTCCGGTTGATCTTCGCGACAAACAAGAATCTCAAGGAGCTTGTTGAGTCCGGAAAATTTCGGGAGGACCTGTACTACCGGCTTAATGTTTTCCCCCTCAGACTCCCGTCTCTTCGTGAGCGCATCGAGGATATCCCCGACCTCACGATGCACTTCCTCAAGAAATATTGCACTGCAAATGGCAAGTCAATCCCTTCGATCAATCCGGAGGCTCTTGTCGCATTGTCACGCTATCATTGGCCGGGTAACGTCCGCGAACTTGAACATGCCGTGGAACGACTGGTGATACTCATCGAAGGCGACAGCATAGAACCTGTGCATGTTTCTACCGCGTTGTTCCGATCCGAGTCGGCAATGACTTCAGCCCTCCCGCGAAATAGTGAGGAGTTGAAAGTGCTGAAGAAACAAATTCGTGAATCGTCAGTTCAGGAGGTAGAGAAACTGTTCATCGTGGAGGCACTGAAGCGGAACAGCTGGAACGTTTCCCGGGCTGCCCGAGAAGTCAACATGCAGCGCTCCAACTTCCAATCCCTCATGAAGAAGTACGCAGTCAAGCGGAAAACGTAGCCTGCACGACTAAACATGCACGTGTATATCTTTTCCGTGCATACAATATGGTGAATTGAGCTGATTCTCCCCAATCCCGGCTTTCCCTCCTCACTCCATTTCCCATCCGTCTATCCAGACATCGAATCTCGCAACTTGTTTGAATAAGAGATGCTACAACACAACGCGCTTTTGGGTGCGATCCGTGGCATGAGCATTGCTCATCTCATAGACAAACAAAATCACAGACACCATCCAGAACCAGAAAGAGATAACAATGATTACCGAAAAGATTCTCGTTGTGGACGATGAAGAGCATGTGTGCCGCAGCGTCAGGAAAATTCTTTCGCGGAAGGGATATGCCGTGGCAGATGCCCTCACTGTGGCGGACGCGGTGAAGAAGATCAACGAAACATCGTTTGACCTCGTCATCACCGACCTGATGATGCCAAAGACGAATGGCATGGAGCTGCTCCAGATCATCCGTGACCACTATCCCGAGCTCGATGTCATTATGATCACCGGTTATGCCTCCATTGAAACGGCGGTCAAAGCGACAAAGCTCGGCGCAACGGGATACCTTGCAAAGCCGTTTACGCCGGAAGAACTTACAACGGTCACAGAAAGAACACTGGCGGACCGGAAGAACAAACCGACAGTCGCGAAGCCAGCAAAGACACCCGAGCCGCAACCAACCGAGACTGAGGATGACATCATTGACGTCGACATGCCGTTCAGCGCGAAGGAGGTGGCGAAGTCCACTTCCCCTGAGTACGTCGAAGCGTTGACGCACTCAGACATTCCCCTGGCGAAGAAGGTCGGGGCAGATAAGGCATACTGCCAGACAGGAAAGCGTATGTGTGCCAAAGTTGTGAAAGACGGTCGTGAGTGTCCGAACGAATGCCCGATTGAGAAGAAGGAGAAGGCCCGTGCAGCAAAGTCGATGACCCGCGTGGTGCGGCCAACAGCCGATCTTATCGACGTCGATCTGCCGTTCTCTATCGCCGAAGTAGAGAAGGTCACCGGATCGGATTATATCTTCTGCCTCGACAGATCTGACATGCCACGCGTGGCACTCTACGGACGAGATGCGTCGGCGAAACATTCAGTGCTGGTGGTGGATGATGAGCCGATTGTGTGCCACAGCGTTCGGAAGATTCTCGCCAAGCAGAGCTGCGCGGTTGAGGAGGCATTCGATGTCGATGTTGCGCTGCGGAAGATGAAGCTCAACAAGTACGACCTTGTCATCCTCGACTTGAAGATGCCGAAGCGTTCGGGAATCGAGGTGCTGCAATCGATCAGGCAGCAGTATCCGGATGTTCCGGTGGTGATGGTGAGCGGGTATGCATCAATTGAGACAGCTATCGAGGCGACGAGGCTGGGTGCTCTAAACTTCATCCCGAAGCCCTTCACCCCAGAGGAGCTTTCGAAAGTGACGGTGGAAGCTCTGGCTGCATGATGGGTTAACTGTTGATTCAGGAGGGTTGAAAATGCAAAGGGTGCATCGCGATGATGCACCCTTAGTTTTTGAGAGAACGGCCTGAAAACTCAGGACCTGGAAACCGTCTTGAGAAGGTTACCTGTTGAATCGTAGATTCTCACCTGTAATGGCGACTTTCCCGTGAACGCGTGCGTGGCGCATCCGAAGCAAGGATCGTAGGAGCGAAACGCCATCTCGATCATATTGAGCGTTCCATCCGTCACTTCCTTTCCCTTCTTGATCAGTCCTCGCGCTGCTTTGCCAATCGACATCGAGATGGGGGCGTAGTTGTTCGTCGTCCCGACGATCAGGTTGACCTTCGTCAGGATCCCACGCTCATCGGTCGTGTAGTGGTGGGTCAGAGTCCCACGGGGAGCTTCAACAATTCCCACACCTTCGGTAGGTTTCTCTGTGGGAATGTTTCGGAAATGTGTTCCTGTGATCTCGGGATCGCGTGCAAGGTCAAGCGCCATTTCCGCTGCGCTGAGCAACTCGATGACTCTGGCCCAGTGCATGGCAAGCATCGCGTGCACCGGCTTCCCGCCGAGCGTGGAGAACATCTTCTCATACTCTGCCTGTGCGAGCGGCGTCGGCATCCCGTCGGCCGCATTCAACCTCGACAACGGCGTCGCGTGGTACACCCCGCTGTCCTTCCCGTCGACAAAACCCTTCCATCCGACTTTCTTCAGGAATGGGAACTTGAGATAGGTCCACGGCTCAACATGCTCGGCAACATTATCCAAATACTCGCCCGGAGAATACTTGACAAACTCCTTCCCGTCCGGATCAACGACACGGACTTTTCCATCGTAGAAATTCACACGGTTCTTCTCATCCACAAGCCCCATGGAGTAGATCTTCATTGAGTATGCGTCAGAAAGGATGAGGTCGACATACGCCTTGTTCTTCAGAACGATGTCATTGAAGACCTGCTGCGTGAACTTGCCGAACTCGACAAACCAGAGACAGTGCTCCTCGATTTGCTTTCTCTCCTCTTCAGTAATTCCCTTGCTGATGCCACCGGGCAGCGACGTGACCTGATGTGTCTGCTTCCCGCCAATCATCTTGATGACTTCCTGTGTTCGCTTCCGCATCTCGATCACCTTCCCGCCCACCTCCAGCCCGACCTTCTTCACAACACCGAGGATGTTTCTCTCGGCCGGCGGAGCATCCGGCCCGACAACAAAGTCCGGTCCGCCGAGCACATAGAAATGCGTTGTGTGATCCCCTGCGTAGAACGTGTTGTACAGGAGCTGACGAAGTTTCTTTCCGGTGGGAGGAACTTCAACGTGGAACACTGCGTCGCACGCCTTCACGGATGCCATGTGATGCGCCTCGGGACACACGCCGCAGATGCGCGTGGTAATGCGCGGCATCTCCTCTACCGGCCTTCCGACACAGAACTGCTCGAACCCGCGCAACTCCGGAATCTGGAAATACGTGTTGGCAACTTCCCCGTCGTCGTTCAGAAAGATATCGATCTTCCCGTGACCTTCGAGACGCGTAATCGGATCGATCTTGATCTGCCTCATGACTTGTCAACCCTCCGGAGTATGGAATGTGCGAGTGAAAATCTGTAGAACGTGCCGATCGGGTCGGCAATCTGGTCGAGGATCTTCTCGATGTCGGCCGGCTCGTGCGCGTCAATGATGGAGCTGAGCGCACTTACCATCTTCGCTCCCTGATCTGTAACATTTGGTGGCGGACCATAGCAGCCCCGGCACGGCATACCGGCTTTTGTGCACAACGCCCCGCATCCATCACGCGTTGCCGGCCCCATGCAGACAATTCCCTGCTCGAGGAGACACTCATCAGGGTTTGCCTGGATTTCAAACGGGCGGACAAAATGTGTAAGTTTCTTCTCGCTCTTCTTCCGCGTACACTCATCGCAACAGGTCTTCTCTCCAGCACCGAGAGTGGACCCTTTGGGCGGGAGTGGCTTGCCGCTCACGATGTACTCAATCACTTTCCAGATCTGCTCCGGCTGCGGCGGGCATCCGGGAATATAGTACTCAACATCCACCACTTGATCGAGCGCTTTCACGGTCTCCCACATCTCTGGAATTTCGATCTCTCCCTCAGGCATGTGTGTGTGTGTCTGAGGATATATTCCCCCATTCTGGCTTACGGTTGAAGGAGATCCCTTGTACACCCACTTCAGGATGTCGCCCTTCGTTGTCAGGTTGGCAAGCCCTGGAATTCCTCCTTCCATTGAACATGATCCGAATGCAACCAGTACCTTCGACTTCTTTCGCAGCAACTCTGCAATCTCGTTGTTCTCCGAATTTCGAATCGCACCGTTGAAGAGGCAGATGTCAATGCTCTTGTCGTCCATCTTCCTCACGTCGTCGTACTTGAAGTCCATTGCAACGGGCCAGAAGACGATGTCGAACGCGTTGGCAACGTCGAGGATCTTCTCCTGAAGGTCGAGGACGGCTATTTCACAACCACCACAACTTGCTGCCCAGTAGAGAGCTAATTTCGGCTTGGCCATAGTTGCCTCCTTACGAATGAACTTCTACTTGAGCAGCTCTCTGTCCGTTCTTCCTGAGCTCGGCGTGCACCGGCAAACTCAGCGGACCAAGCGAGCGAATTTCTTCGGTAAACTCGTTCACCACGTGCGCGAACCTGTCTCCCTCAGATGCCGACACCCATTCAAGCCTCAGCCGACGTTGATCGATCCCGAATGCTCCTATCAGTTTCTTGAGAAACGGAATACGCCGGATGGTTTTGTAGTTACCTTCCTGATAGTGACAATCGCCCAGGTGACAACCCATCACGACCACGCCATCGGCCCCAAGCTGAAACGCTTTGAGTATGAATGCGGGATCGACGCGACCGCTGCACATTGTCCTGATGATGCGGACGTTCGGCGCCGATTTGATCCGGGAAACGCCGGCGAGGTCGGCACCGGTGTACGAGCACCAGTTGCAGAGGAAGCCTATGATTTTTGGTTCAAATGCCATTGTCGGTAACCTTTCGGGAATTACACAAGTAATCCATCCAGCTCTGCCAGAATCTGGGCATCCGTGAAGCCTTGTCCGGTCATTGCAGACGACGGACAGGCAGCGACGCATGTACCACATCCCTTGCAGAGCGCTTCGTTCACATGTGAGACTTTCTTCTCTTCAAGAAACTCGATTGCTCCATACGGGCAGAGATTATTACAGATGCGGCAGCCGCTGCAGTATTCTTCCTGCACAGTTGCGCGCACCGGGTCAATCTCCACCTCTCCCTTCGAGATAAGTGAGAGAATCCGGGCGGCGGCGGAACCTGCCTGCGCGACGGTGTCGGGAATATCCTTGGGTCCCTGTGCGCATCCGGCAATATACACACCGTCGGTCGTGGTGGATGTTGGGTCGAGCTTCGGATGACGCTCGAGGAAGAAACCGTCCGGGCTCTTGCTGATGGAGAAGAGTTTCCGGACCTGGTCGGCATCCTTGCGCGGCTCCATCGCATTGCAGAGGATGACCATGTCCACGGGGACTTCCCGGAATTTGCCGATGAGTGTGTCCTCACAGCGGATCATCAGCGACCGCTCCCGGCTGTCCGACCAGAGACCTTCCACAACTTCGGCCGCCTTGCCGCGAATCATTGTGATGCCTTCGTCAAGAAGACGGGAGTAGAATTCCTCGTACCCCTTCCCAAATGCCCGCATATCGATATAGAACTGGTAGATGGCAGCATCCGTCCGATCGTGTACGAGGTGTGCAAACTTGAGGGCATACATACAACAGACCCGCGAGCAGTAGGGGTGATGGTTCGTGTCGCGTGAACCGATGCAGTGGATGATACCAACGGAGCGCGGCGCGTTGCCGTTCTTCATCAGGATCTTTCCGCCAGTTGGACCTGTCGAGTTGAGGATGTGCTCGAATTCGAGTGAGCTGTACACGTTGTCGAGGGTGCCGTAGCCGTACTGCGCCATCGCCGTGGCATCGAAAATGTCGAAGCCGGTGGCGACAAGAATCTGCCCAACCTCAATCTCCCTGATTTCATCCTTCATCTCATAGTTAATCGCATTCGGCTCGCAGACTGTCGAGCATATCTCGCATCCGCCGGTCTTGAAGTGTATGCAGGACTCCGCATCAATCACCGGCACACGGGGGACGGCCTGCAGAGACGGAACGGAAATCGCCGTCCTGGGCCCGAGGGTAAACTCCGGCTTCTTTCCCCTGTAATCCTCCAGCACCATCTTGATGTGTCCTGTCGGGCACACCTTCACGCATGCACCGCACACGATGCACCGATCGGTTTGCTCTCCAAATGGCAGCACCACTTCCCGCTTGATACCCGTGTTGGAGAACCCGAGGACCCCGGCCTTCACCACCTCGTTGCACATATTCACGCACATGCCACACAGAATGCACGCATCCTCCGCCTCATCACGCTCAAGGCTCACAAATCGTGGCTTCCCGACGCCGAGCCTCTCCGCCATTTCCCGGACGATCTTGACATTGGGCCAGCGGGAGAACATCATCTCCATGAGCAGCTTCCGTATCCACTTCACCCTCGCCGAATCGGTATGCACCGTGATGCCGTTGCGAACAGGGTAGTTGCAGGAAGTAACGATACGGCTCCTCTTCCCGCGCACCACTTCGACACTGCAAAGACGGCAGACCCCATACGGCTCGAAATACTCGCAGTGGCACATGGTGGGAATCCAGATGCCGGCCTTCTCCGCCGCTTTCAGAATCGTGGTCTCTTCGGCTACTTCAACCTGCTGACCGTCGATATTGACTGTGACCATTGCCGTCTCTCTCGATTATTCAATATAGATAGCGTCAAACTTACACACGTCATAGCAGATGCCGCACCTGCCGCATTTCATCACATCAATGGCATGCACCATCTTCGTCTCGCCGGTGACTGCACCATCAGGACAGTTCTTCTTGCAGACATCGCAGCCATGCCCCTTGTCGAGGCAAATCTCCTGATCAATAGCGTATGTAATGAGCTTCTTGCACACATGGGCCGGACATTTCTTTTCCTTGACATGCGCTTCGTACTCTTCCCTGAAATACTTCAGGGTCGTCAGCACCGGGTTCGGCGCCGAGCCACCAAGGGCACACAGTGAGGATTCAACCACAACGTTGGAGAGATCCTCAAGAAGAACGAGATCTTCGTCCGTTCCTTCACCGTTCGTGATCTTTTCGAGGATATCGAGCATGCGTTTTGTACCTTCCCTGCAAGGCACGCACTTGCCGCACGATTCTGCCTGCGTGAAGGCCAGGAAGTACTTTGCCATCTCCACCATGCAGTTGTTCTCGTCGGTGACAACCATCCCTCCAGATCCCATCATCGAGCCGACCTTGGTGAGTTCTTCGTAGTCCACCGGAAGATCGAGCAAGCTCTCCGGAATGAACCCGCCGGACGGGCCACCGGTTTGCACTGCCTTGAACTTCTTCCCATCCTTGATGCCGCCTCCGATATCGAAGATGATCTTGCGCAGGGTAATTCCCATTGGCACTTCAATGAGTCCGGTGTTGTTGACTTTGCCGGAGAGGGAGAAGACCTTCGTCCCCTTGCTTCCACCCCATGGGTCTTCAGACACATCGCCGGTCCCAATACCGGCAAACCACTGCGCTCCATTCAGGATGATCTGCGGAACGTTTGCCCAGGTCTCCACATTGTTCAGACATGATGGCTTGTCCCACAGCCCACGCTCCACGGTGTGAACATATTTAGCACGCGGTTCGCCCGGATTCCCTTCGATCGATGCCATCAACGCTGTGGATTCACCGCAGACAAACGCCCCTGCTCCCCGCACGATCTTGATGTCAAAGTCAAACCCTTTGTCAAAGACATTTTTGCCGAGGAGGTTATAGTCACGCGCGTGCTGCAAGGCAGTCTTGAGTCGTTCGAGTGCAATGGGATACTCATTCCGGATGTACACGTAACCCTGCGGCGAGCCCACAGCATAGGCACCTATGCACATGCCTTCAATCACAGCATGGGGATCTGATTCGATGGTGCTTCGATCCATGAATGCGCCGGGGTCACCTTCGTCAGCGTTACAAATAATATACTTGGGATCGCCCTGCGCGTTCCGGCACGTTTCCCATTTGATTCCCGTCGGGAATCCACCACCGCCGCGACCACGCAGTCCGGAGGCTTTGATCTCTTTGATGACATCGTCCGGCTTCATGGTCGTAAGAACCTTGGCAAGCGCTTCATACGCACCCCGTGAAATTGCCTCGTCGATGTTCTCCGGGTCGATGAGTCCACGGTTGCGCAGCACGATGAGCGTTTGATCGGCAAAGAACGGAATATCTCCCATTTTGGGGATTGGTGTCGTCCCTGCCGGTGGTGTATACAGGAGCTCTTTCACCGGCCGGCCCTTGAGAAGATGTTCTTCAACGAGATAGGGAATATCAGTGTCTTTGAGGAGCTGATAGAATATTCCGTCCGGTTGAACGACCATGATTGGTCCCACGGCACAGAATCCATTGCAGCCGGTGGTGACGACCGCGACCTCATCCTGCAGCCCGCGCTTCTTGATTTCGGCCTGCAGCCTGTCGCGGACCTTCATCGACTGGTTGGCAACACATCCGGTGCCTGCGCACACCATCAAGTACGTTCGAAACGCCATGGGTGAGTCTCCTGTTGAGTTCGGTTCGTTACCGCGTCCTCTCGCTGCCCGCAGCAAGCGCATATTCCTTGACCACTTTGCCCTGCAGAACGTGCGAGTCGATGATCGTTCTCACTTTCTCCGGAGTCACGAACACATACTTCACGGGAGCCAGCTCGTCCACGGCTTCTACGGTCATCATTGGTTCCTGGCTGCACAACCCGGCACATCCGGAGTTCGTTACAATAACATCGTGAAGGTGGCGGCTTTCCACTTCCTTTAAAACCTCGGTCATGATCGCCCGCGCACCGGCGGCGATTCCACAGGTTCCCATGTGCACGGTGATCTTCACACGACCTGCACCCTGCCGCAGCGTCGTCTGACGACGCGTGGTTTCTCTGATCTTCGCAAGGTCGTCAATGGTGAGTTTTGGCATTGTGTCTCCTTTCTTACTTGTACTGCTGGAGCATCCTCGTCACCTTCGAGAGCGGCACCTTCCCGTGGAGATTCTTCCCGACAGTCACTACAGGTGCCAGACCGCAACAACCCAGACATCGCACAGTCTCGATGCTGAATTTGTTGTCGACTGTCCTCTCCCCTTCCTTGATGTGCAGCTCGCGTGCAATCTGATCAAATATCTTGACGGCCCCCTGTACGTGACATGCCGTCCCCGTACAAACGGCAATAGGGTATTTTCCCTTCGGCTTCAGACTGAATGCCTTGTAGAACGTCGCAAGGTGATACGAGCGGCTCACCGGAACTTCCAGGTATTTGGAAACATATTCCAGAACATCCTTCGGCAGATAGTAAAGCTCATTCTGGATGTCAAGAAGTACCTGAATGATTGAACCCGGGTCCCTCGGGTGTTGCTGGAGTATTGTGTCGATCGCGTGTGCATCCATTGTCAGTTCCTACCCATGATGTTCAAGATTCGCTTCTTCCTGCGCGAGATACTGCATGACGAAGTTGAGCGACAGAGCAGAATTCAGAGGCAAACCATCGAGTTGTTGTCTGACGTCTTTTGTTGTGAACGATACCAGATCGTCACCTCGTTCATGCCGGTACACCACGTCGATATCCGGCCGCCTGGCAAGCAGCGCTGTTATCGTTTCGGCCATATTGCCAACCGGCTTGCGGTCGATATGACTCAATTGGAACGTTGCGCAAACTTTCGTCCCCAACCCGGGGCGGGAGTCAATTTCGAGATTCCCGTTTGCGGCACGCGCCGCTTCATCGAGCAACGGCAAACCCAGACCCACTTTTCGTGTGGTTCGCGTGGTATAGAATGGATCTGATGCCATCTCGAGTTCGCCGGGAGTCATTCCCGCGCCATTATCTTCAATTTCAATGGTCAACACGTCCTCAAAAATATCCTCCCGTATGATAATCTGAATGCTGGTCGCACCGGCGTTCACGGAGTTCTCTGCAATATCCAGAATGTGGAGTGACAGGTCTTCCACGTCAGTCCTCAGTTGCAGATCGTCTGGACCATTCTGCCATCCTTCTTCTCCAGGGCCTTTCGGATCTCCACCAGGGAAGGCGCCTGCAGGAAAAAACTCGTGCAGTTCTTCCCGAGTCGATTCAGGAAGTGGGCATCTGAACTTCTAATGAACTGATATCGACGATACGATTCGTATTTCGTTGCTGCTTCCTCATCGTTGATGTTTGACGAAAGCTCCAGCGCATCGAGACCGAGCGTTTCCGGAATAAATCCCAATTGTCCAATGATGCCAAATCCCTCCCTGTCGATATGCGCTGCAATTGCCAACCCGTGAAGCCCGTGAATCCTGGCAATAACCTCTTCGATCGAAAGATCCGTCGCGCCGATGAGCAACTTCTCCTCGAATCGCTCGACCTGATCCACCTCGTTGGCCACCACCTGCAATCCCCACACTTCGGGGTTGTTCACGCCACTGAGATGAGCATGGACAAATGTTTGAAGAACGTCTGCTGATTCGGGATTCTCAAAGATCGCCAGCACATGCACTTCTTCTTTTGTACACACCTCCATCCCCGGTAGCACCGAAATTCCACATGCGATTGCAGCCTTCATCACAGGCCGGGCATTCTCACTGGAGTTATGATCGGTAATGGCGATGATGTCAAGGTGTTGTCTGCATGCTTCTGCAATAATCTTCCTCGGCGACATGAGGATATCGGCACATGGTGACAGGCACGTATGGACGTGCAAATCGGTTTTAAGCCATCTGAGCATGATCTCACGCTGTTGCTCCGAGGTAGTACAATTTTCCAGCTATCTCGTACGCGGACAGCTTGCTCATAATAATCGGCACGTGTTCCTCCCTCGCGCGCTGCAATGTCTCCTGTGCAGGTCGCTTGCCATTCACGAGAATGATGGCCGACAATTCTTTTAGCACCGCAACGGCCACGATATTCACATGCACCTGCATCGTGATCCAGACGTTTCCTGCTTTGCTGTTCGCCATGACATCGCTGAGCAGGTCGCCACTGTACCCTCCTGTGACGCTCTGGCCGAGCCGTTCCTCCCCACAGCAGACTTCCAAACCGAGCTTCTGTATGATATCGCCAACAGTCATATTCAATTCGCATCCTTGAGATTCCGCACCCTCTCACTGTGCGCTCTGACCTTTTCAAGCAGGTTCGACGAGAGCGTCTCGAAACTCTTCATCGCAATGAACACACAATCGTCGGCGGTTGCGTCCCCCTTCACAACATCCTCCGCGAACGTTGCACATGAGGGCGTACCACACGCACCGCAATCGATCTTCGGCAACTGCTCATACAAATGCTGCTTCTGATGCATCTTCTGAAGTGCCCGGGAAACATCCTCATCGAGCGGTTGCAGGGGAATGGAGGGAATCTTCCCGGGAAGGGAGAAAAAGTTCTTCTGATACAATCCCCTGATTTTTTCCCGATCCTGGCATGGCTTCCCGCCGAATCTCTGAATCATCCGCAGGACTCTGCCACGCGCGATATAGGCGTTCTCCGCGGTCAGCGAGCCGCCAACGCACGCCGTTGGACACGAATGCACCTCGATGTACTGGATGTCCCGCAGCTTGCCATTCTCGATTTCATCGAAGATTCTCACGGCATCGGTCAAGCCGCCGATGGCAAGACAATCCTCCGCCCTCAGACACGCTACTTGTCCCCCCACAATGGGCCAGCCAAAGCCGAGGCCCCGAACCTCGTCCTCACCACTTGTTGGTGGAACTTCCGGAAGGGCTCGAAGAATACTCGGATAAATCTCGGAGATGGCAATCGTTCCATTGACGAAAGAGTGTTTCTTCCGCGGGGGATTTTTGATCGCCAACATTTTCGCGGGACAGGGAGTGATATAGATGACTCCGATCTCGTTTTCTTTCAACCCGAGTTCCTTCATCTTCAGGTGCTTTGCCTCGCGGGCTGCAATCTCCATTGGTGACTCAATAGGAATGAGGTGCTCGAGAAGATTGGGGTGGCGGATTTGTATAAGCCGGACAATTGCCGGACAGAATGGGGATATGAGAGGTCGGGGAGTATCGGCCGAGTCAAGATACTCCTGAATCGCAATGCTCACGGATTCCGACGCGCACGCAGCATCGTAGGCGTCGTCGAAGCCGATCTTCTTGAGGGCACCAAGCAGGGCAGTCGGGGAAACATCCTTGCCGAATTGTGAGTAGAACACCGGAGACGGAATGGCAATCGTGTACTTGAACTTCGAGAAATCACTGAACGAGCTCGTCCTCGGGAGAATGGCCCGGTTCGGACACACACGGACGCACTCGCCGCAGTCAATGCAGCGGTCGCGCAGAAGCACTGCCTTCCGGTCACGGACGCGAATAGCCTGCGTGGGGCAGATGTGCATGCAGGCCATCCGCCCCTGGCATCGCTCCTTGCTGATCAATATGGATTGAAACTCTTCGCGCACTGATCAATTAATATGAATGGTAATGTCGAGTTCGGTTCCTTTACCAACCTCGGAACGTATCGTGAACGCATCGGCATTCTTCCTGATATTGGGAAGTCCCATGCCTGCACCAAAGCCCATTTCCCGCATTTCCATTGTTGCCGTCGAATACCCTTCGAGCATTGCCCGTTCAACATCCGGTATTCCCGGTCCTTCGTCATCAACAAGGATCCTGATCACCAGCGGAGTCACCTGAAGCCTCATCTGCGCTCTCCGGGCATACATCACGACATTCATCTCTGCCTCATACGCTGCAATGGCAACCCGCCGGATAACCGCCGCATCGACACCAAGTTGCTTGAGAATGTGTTTTATCCCTGTCGACGCCTTGCCGGCGTTCAGAAAATCTCTTCCCTCAATAAGAAAGGACTGTGAAAACGGTTCCACCGTGAATCACTTCCTTGCTGCATGACCACTGCTCACCACAGGTTCCATGGTCGATCCGAGGCCCTTCCCGTACAGCTTCCCGCACGCTTCATACATCGAATAAGGCGTCCCCAGCACCGGAATCCGTTTTTCGTTCGCCAGGGCAATCACTTCGGCCGCGGGGCGCTTCCCGCGGACAAAGACGATGGCGGTAATCTCCGCAATGAACGCAGTGTGTATTGTCTGCGCATTCACAAGCCCTGTCAACAATACAGCGCCCGTTCGTGAGAAGGCGAGTACATCGCTCATCAGATCGGACGCACAGCCAAACTGTATGGAAATCTCCTTGACGTCTTCTCCCCCGGTATACGCCTCGCAGCGAAGCAGTTCACATATATCCGACAGCATCATGGTCACAGCTAATCCTTTGGACGGGTTGAGGTTTCGTTTACCAACTGCTCGCCGAAATAGACGGCCCTCCCTGACGGAATACGTGTTGCAGGGCAGTTACTCCAGCACTGCCCACAGCCCGTACACTTCTCCGCGTCTACATAACGCGCCTTCTTCCGGACTTTGATCTTGAAGTTTCCGATGTAGCCGGATACACTGTCAACTTCGGAGTAGCTTAGGAGCGTAATGTCCTTCCGATGCCCCACTGACACCATTTTCGGCGTCAGGATACATGCCGCACAGTCGAGCGTGGGAAACGTCTTGTCGAACGTTGCCATTCGCCCACCGACAGAAGGCTCGCGCTCAACGAGATACACATGGTGCCCTGCGTTCGCGATCTCCAGCGCTGCCTGGATTCCCGCAATCCCACCACCCACGATGAGTGTCGCCTTGTTCAGGGGTTGCCTTGTGATCTGCAGGGGTTGGTGAAGCGCAACGCGTCGCACAGCCGCATTGATAAGCGCACTTGCTTTCTTCGTTGCCGCATCCTTGTCGTCATGGACCCACGAGCAGTGTTCCCGAATGTTGGCAATCTGAACGAGATACCGGTTGAGTCCGCCGGATTCCGCGGCCAGACGGAACGTCAGCTCATGCATCAGCGGTGAACAGGCGGCAACCACCACTCGGTTGACACCGAGGTTCTTGATGTCCTGTTTGATGAGATCCTGACCGGGATCGGAACACATGAACTTGTAGTCACGGGCGACTGCAACATTGGGTTGCTTCGCAATGAAGTTCCGGACCTCGGCCACGTTTACCGTCGCAGCAATATTCACACCGCAATGACAGATATACACACCAATGCGAACCTGTCCGTTCTTTCCGTTTGTGGGTTTTGGCGTCTCAGACATATTGGGCCTCCATCAACGAGGAAATCTTTTGTCCGAGGGGGATGAATGATGCGTCGAGCCCAAGCTTGACGGCCGGGACTCCGAGGGCAATCCCTAATAATTGAGTGAAGTAGAGGATGGGCATGGTGAATGTCGTTCCGTAAACATCGTTGATCTTGTCCTGATACGCTTCAAGATTGAAGTGACAGAGCGGGCAAGTCGTCACGATTGCATCGGCGCCGTTTTCCTGTGCGCACAGGAGAAGTTCCATATTGAGCTTCAGGGCTGTCTCCTCAAATGTTGTCATCAACATGCCGCCACAGCAACGCACCTTCATGGGGTAGTACACAACCCCGGCACCACATTTTCTGAAGAGCCGGTCCATCAACACCGGATTCTCGTGATCGTCGAACGTCTTGTCGGGGCGCACTATCTGACAACCATAATATGGCGCGATCTTCAATCCATCGAGAATTCTCTTCCGTTTCGCAAGGATCGCGTCAATTCCAACGTCATTCATGAGGATGTCGAGGGGATGTCTGACATTTGTCTTTCCGCTGTATCCCAATCCTCCTTCTGCCAGCGCCTCGTTTACATCGTTGTGCATCGCGGGAATCGAATTCATGATCCGGTTGGTCTTCGAGAGAACAGTGAAGCATGAGCTGCAGGGTGCCATGATATCCAAATTCATCTTTTCAGCCAGCGCCAGATTGCGGGCGGAAACAGCCAGTGCCACGGTTTCCTTGACAGACATGTACACGGTTGCGCCGCAGCAATTCCAGTCGTCGATTTCCACCAATTCCTGACCGAGGGCGGCAAACACCTCCCGTACCGATGCATCGTAACCCCGCTGGGTTTTCTCGAGGCTGCACCCCGGATAGTATGCGTACTTCACGGTCACTCTCCTTTCCGTTGTTCAAGCTTCATCCCGCCAAGCCCCCGGTACCCGACATACTCCGGGGCATAGTCAAGGGCTCCCTTCAGCACCCGCATATCGATCTCCTGGGCTTTCCGGATGATGCGTGCGAGCGATTCCCGTGCCTTGATGCGTTTTGGGAAGAGCTGGATGCGTTTGGTTTTCCACATTTTCTTGGCGAGCGGAATCAGATCGATGAACTTCCGGATGTTCGTCCTCGCGTAGTATTTCCTGATCAACGTTCCCTCGTGAAGCCTCCCATAAGCGATCAGGTTCTCGGTGAATGTTTTCGCCAGCGTCTGCACCTGTGGCGCCGAGGATTTCATATTCTTCTCCATGGCAGTGCGTTTCAGCGCATAGATGATGTCGGTAATCTTAATGCCCGATGGACAGCGGGTTGTACAGGAATAGCACGAAGCACATATCCAGATCGTGCGGCTTTTCATGATACGTTCCATCTCACCTGCACGGAACAATGCAATCAACTGGCGGGGGGAGATATCCATGGCATAGCTGACAGGACACGAGCCGGTACATGTCCCGCACTGAATGCATCTGTTGATGCGGTCGCCTGAGGGAATGAAGTTCACCTGCTCAAGGAATACCTGTCGTAGAACAGCTTCGCCTTTGCTCATTACTCCCGGTAGGTGGTTCATCGATGGTGCCATACGCGGACTCCTTGCTCGATTGTCAAAACACTGCTTCTGTAGAAACAGACGAGGTAAAATGAATATCTGGAACAAGCTCTGAAATCTTGTTCTTCAGGCGAGTCACAACAATTGGGATCGCGGCCTCCACAATGGGAGTACAGTCGGCCCCGAACGTCTCGATGTCTGCCGCCTCAATACAGTAGACCGTGACTTCTTCGGGTAATTTCATCCCAGCGACCTCGCCAAAGGCTAACACTGAGCCGAAACCAATCGTATGGAGTGAGGGTGATATATCCAATGCAAACGGTTTTCGGAGTGTGAATTCAAAAACGGCCCCGCATGGATGGCTGCCGGTATTTGACGCATCAATAATGATGGCTCTGTCGAAACCTGCGAGGTGATCCAGAAGATCGAGCCCTCCGCGTTCGCATTCAGAGCATGCAACTCGCATGTCAGTAACACTGGCGCCAAATTCCCGAACTGCCCGAATGCCCACACCATCGTCGGCGGTAAGGAGATTCCCGATTCCGAGGACTGCTATTCTCATTCTATCCTCGAAGGCCGGTGCCCGAAATTTGCTATCCCGAGTTGCCCCAGCTTTGCAGTATGCATTCCTAGTCCATAATCTGGTTTCTGTCCGACTCCTGAGAAGAAAATAGCCGCATGGCAACGTCTTCGGGGAATAGCTCGGCCAATCGTTGTCTCAAAAGGGCTGACGATTCCAGCAAGGTTCGAGCAGCGCTGAGCCCCTCAGGTGTCAGGTTGACTAGTTCCTTTCGTTTGTCATCAAACCCGAGTGACCTTGTCAGGTATCCCCGTTGCTCCAGGTTGCGTAACAATCTTGATGCACGTGTTGGATGTACTCCAAGCCGGTCAAGAAGTGTCTTCACGCAGCAAGGTGCATGCAGATAGAGTTGAACCAGGCAGTGGAATTCTTCTACGGAGAATCCAGACGATGCGGCCAGTTCCTTCTCCAACTGGTGGCATTTCAGAAGCAAACGGGAAATGCCGACTCCAGGATCCGATTCGTGTGGGCCCATTACGCCCCTTCATTTGTGGTGCAACCGTTAACAGAAAGCAACAATTATGCCTTGAGAAACTCTATTACGGGTAAACAATTTGTGGCACCAGGAGGGCTTGTTACTGTTGAGTATCCCAACTACCAGTGGAATTTCTCAGCAAACACGTTCTGGATAAGACGGCGACGCACTAATCGTGGAAGGAATTTGCGAGCCGACCAATCATGACTGGCCACAACAATGAGGATGCACTAAGGGAGATAACTTGATTCGAGACACCGGTCTGCAGAAACTCCAAATTATTAGTGACTCGGCAGGAAGATACTACCTCAGTCGTGGCAGGCGTGATGTCGGGAGCGGGACCTCAAAAGATGAAAGGAGGAGGGACGGTCTGGAAAAATGGGAATGCTCTTCAAGTCTTCTCGACACGAGAAGCCAAGGGATCCTCATGGTAGCCTCTGGCTGCCTTGCGGTCAAGGGGCAACCTTGGCCTCGGTTTTAGGGACCCAATAATCTCAGGTCTGAAACATCACGAGTCGGATAACGTATTGAGATCAAAATCTGGAGACGAGACCTTGACGAAATTCCTCTTGTGGCTCATCCTGCTCTGCATCTCATGGCCCGTTGCGCTTCTCGCGCTTGTGCTTTATCCGCTTGTATGGATCCTGCTGCTTCCTTTTCGCATCGTCGGTGTTGCTGTCGACGGCGCATTTCAGCTCATTAAAACGCTGATCATGCTACCCGTCAGAGTCCTTGGAGGACACCCATAAGGCGTGCACTGACAATCGCGGTTCATTCTTGTTGGTGAGGTCTCATCATAAACGTTCGGTGCGGACGATTCCGATCGCCACCATGTTCTAACACCCCAAGCTCCCCTACAGATACTTCAACTCTCTTGCTTTTTTCTCAAGTTCCTCACGAAATTCCGGCCCCGCGATGTTGATCAGGGCCTTTGCCCGTTGACGGATGGTTTTTGCGTACAGGTCTGCAACGCCATGTTCGGTAACAATGAAGCGAACGTGGTTGCGTGTCGTAACGACTCCGGCGCCCATCTTCAGGAGGGGAACAATCTTGCTTACCACCTGCCCTTTCACAATGGCCGTGGCTGGCAGGGCAATAATCGGAATTCCTGCCTTGCTCCGTGATGCACCATAGATGAAATCCACCTGACCTCCAACGCCACTGTAGAGGCGCGACCCAATGCTGTCCGAGCAAACCTGTCCCGTAAGGTCAATTTCAATCGCCGAGTTGATTGCAACCATACGGTCGTTGCGGGAAATGATGAATGGATCGTTCACGTACTCTGTGGGATGCATCTCTACAATCGGGTTATCATTCACGAAATCGTACAATCGTGACGTGCCGAGCATGAATCCGGCAATGATCTTGCCCGGATGCAGTGACTTCATTTCGCCGTCAATGACACCGCGATCCACGAGGTTAATGATTCCGTCGGAGAACATTTCCGTGTGAACGCCAAGATGTTTGTGGCCGGTGAGTTCGTGGAGCACTGCGTCGGGAATCCCGCCAATGCCCATTTGGAGTGTCGCACCGTTGGGAATCATTCCGGCAATGTGTCGCGCAATCTTTTGAGAAAGCTCCGATGTTGCACCCATGGGAAGCTCAGGCAGGGAGTACTCCACAGGCACAATATGGTCCAGCTTGGAGAAATGGATGAACGCGTCGCCTAATGTGCGAGGCATGTTGGGATTCACTTCGGCGATGACGATCTTTGCAGATTGCGCGGCCGTCTTCGTTACTCCAACTTCGATACCAAACGAACAGAAGCCGTGTTCATCCGGCGGGCCGACATGAACAAGTGCAACGTCTAGTGGCAGCGATCCATTCTTGAACAGACCGGGGATTTCACCGAGAAAGCATGGTGTGAAATCAGCACGCCCCTCGTTAACCGCTTGGCGGACATTGTCACTAATAAAGAGCGTGTTCACGCGGAGATGTCCCGACATCTCCGGGGCAACATAGTTCGCATTCCCGACGGTGAGAACCTGCACGATTTCAACATCTGCGAGCTGTGGGGCACGGTCGACGAGCGCGGCCATTACCTTTTGCGGCACAGAACAGTTCCCGGTGAGAAAAACGCGCTGACCTGATTGAATCACCCCAACGGCTTGCTCTGCGGTGACTATCTTGCTGCGATACATCTCGATCGATGTCACAGCGTCACCTCCTTGAGGCCAAGACTCGCTGCAAGCGTCGGATTAACCACGCGGCCTTTGTGTGTTGCAACTCCCCGCTTCAACGCTGAGGTTTTCGCGAGGGCGGCATCCAAACCATCCTGAGCGATTTCGCGGATGAATGGCCATGCTGCGTTGTTGAGCGCGTGCGTGGCCGTCCGGGCAACAACTGAGGTCATGTTTGGGACACAGTAATGGATGATCCCTTCCTCAATGAACGTCGGATCGTGGTGCGTTGTCGGGCGACTTGTCTCAACACAGCCTCCCTGATCGATTGAAATATCGAGGATCACCGAACGCGGCTTCATTGACCGTACCATCTCACGGGTGACAACAATCGGCGCGCGGGCTCCGGGCACAAGCACGGCACCAACCACAACGTCGGCAAACTTGATTACCTTGGCAATATTGAACTTATGCGATACCATTGTCACCAACCGACCACCTACCCTGCACCTCTCATCGAGATACTGAAGGCGCGAAATGTCCTGATCGAGCACGTAGACACTTGCTCCTGCACCGAGAAACGCATTCGCGGCCGCTGTGCCGAATGTACCCGCTCCAATGATCACAACCTCCGCTGGGGGCACCCCAGGGACCCCACCGAGAAGAATCCCCTTGCCTCCGTGGTTGTTCTGCATCAGAGCGCCGGCAAGTTGTGGTGCCATCAAACCGGCGGCCTTGCTGAGTGGAGTCTGGACAGGAAGACCGCCATCGTCGTTCTGGATTGTCTCAAACGCAATCGCAGTTACATGCCGTTCCAGTAACATCTCCACGCGCTCTCGCCGGGCAACTGCCAGATGGAGAAATCCCATCAGGGTGCTTCCCTCATGGACAAGCTCCACTTCTTCTTCTGTCGGCCTCGCAACCTTCACCAGAAGGTCGGCGCGGCCATAAACCTCCTGCGGAGAGTAGACAATCCTCGCCCCTGCCTGTTCATAATCAACATTTGAAAAGCCTGCCCCCACACCGGCTTCATCCTCAACGTAGCTCGTGTGGCCCGCGGCGGCCAACAACTCCACGCCCGCAGGCGTAAGGCCCACCCGGTTTTCATCTGCCCGACGTTCACGGGGTACTCCGATATTCATAGTCCCTCCTCGATTTCAAGAGGCTGCACTGCAGCATCTTGTTTGAAACTTACTCTCATGCATTTCGGCTCCATAACATCGATATTGTACAACATCAGGTTGAATTGAATCGTCAGTCTTATCACTGACAAGAAGAGCATCCCCTGAAGAAAAGCTCCGAAAACAGGGGAAAGGTAATGTCAAAGAGGAGCGTTGCGTTGGATGATAGAAGATTACAGCGTGAATGTAGTCCTCGGCGGGGGGAAAGTCAAGCGGCTTTCGCGCAAATGCTACAACACGCAAATGCTTAACGTAACTCGCCATGTCACGAAGGCTCTTCTATTTAGCTATAGCTGTGCCTCATGGCTGTACTCCACAGATAATCTCCCCGGACGGACGGCATATTGACCCCAGACGATGTCGAAATGGCTTTGGGTTTCCTTGGTAATTCCACCAGGATGTACCATAGATATGGTATTGTCTCTTCTGTGGAAATGGAGTATATTCTAACATGTATAAGTGTAATCTTAATGACAGGTTAGGACCGGCCTGAGGGAGAAGGATTATGAAGCGGACTATTGCGATGGCTTTGGTGTTGGTAGTCGCGTCAGTTGAAATGCGAGGGCAGACTCCGCCCACTCCAACAGGTCTGGTTGCGCAAAACATGCCGAACGAAGAACCAACTGTGTCCCTCATGTGGCAGACCCGGCCAGGCACGTGGACGTTCAGAATCTACCGATCACAGGGAGACTCTTCGCACTTTGAGCGTGAAGGATGGTCGTCCATGCCAACCTTTCATGACCATGAAGTCCTGTTGAACCATACCTATTACTATTACGTCACGTCAATCGTGGTTCATGAGACAACAATGGTGGAGAGCCAGCGCAGTAACATCGCAGCGGTTACCGTGAGCAATTCCCGTCCCACTGCCACCATTGCAGGAATCGTCACTGCTGATGCAAATGGCCAGGCAATTGCCAATGTCAGGATCCGTGTATTCAGATTGAACCTTCAGCCGTACTGGTCTGCTCCGACGGTTACAAATCAGAACGGTCAGTATCAGGTTCAAGTGGATACGGGTGCCTACTTCATAAAGGCCGAGCCCTCACTTGTTCCGCAGCAGTATGTTCAGGAATGGTACAACAACGCGCCTGACCCATCTGACGCAACCCCCGTCCACGTCGCAGAAGGTGACACCGCGAACGCAGACTTCAGCCTGGCGAGCACCTCACCGATCTCCCTTGTCTTTGTCAACGGGCAGGTAACGGATGCTGAGAATCATCCTCTGCAATACGCATCAGTGGTGTTCATGCGGACAATGCAGGAAATGAACTCCATTGCGTCAACCACGGGGCAGACCCCCGGCCTTGGGGATGAAGAACAAGTAATCCCTGGCTTGGGCTATACGCGCGGGGTCATCGGTTGGGGTCAGACTGATCAATTCGGCCAGTATCATATTCGCGTTATAGCGGGTGCAAGCTACATTGCAGCGGCGGCACGGATCGGATACCTCCCGGAGTACTATGAGAATCAGTACGACCCCACGCAAGCGGACATCATCACCGTCGTTCATGACACCACCGGCATCGATTTCTCTCTCAGGGGTTTTCCTGAAGCTCAAAACAGTGTGCGGGGGGTGGTGAGAGACTCGACCGGTCAGCCTATCCCGTCGCGCGTCATCCTTTTCCCAAAGCCTCCTGGAACCCAACCTCCTCCCACAACACGGGTGGTGCACTCCGATACACTGGGCAACTTCCTATTTGCCCATGTAACATCAGGAGTTTACGAAGCATTGGCTGTTCCCTATAGTAACTTCACACCGGGCTTTTACAAAAGCAATGCCTTCGGAATAATTCACTGGCAGGAGGCGGACTCGATCATCGCCGCCGGCATGGTTTCGAGCATTGACATCGGCATCGTCCCAATCGAGAGCCCCGGTCTGGTCACAATTACCGGAGCTGTTACCGGGTCGAATGGCAGCCCGATTACCGGAGGAAGAGTTGTTGCGCGAACCGCTGACGGTATCACTGTTGGTTACGGAGTTTCTGATGGAACAGGGGCCTATTCAATGAGCGCCATCCCGACCGGCGAGGTCACTGTGTTTGGCGACCGGACTGGATATGCTGCCGCTCAAGGAACGATTGTCGTCCCTCCAAACACGTATACAATCAACTCAAACGTCATACTTGGAGGCAATGGTTCGACCTCGGTCGTTGACCAACCGGGAAGGCCATACTCGTTCGAGCTCGGGCAAAGCTATCCGAATCCTTTCAATCCAACCACCACCATTCAATACAGTATTCCCGATCGATCACGGGTTGTGTTGAAGGTGTTCAATGTACTTGGGCAGGAAGTTGCATCGCTTGTCGATCAAGTTGAGGACGCCGGGTTCAAAGCGGTTCGCTTCGACGCATCGGCGTTAGCAAGTGGCATGTATTTCTACCGCCTCGAAGCGGGCGGATTTGTTGACGTGAAGAAGATGCTCCTCCTTAAGTAGACAAGATCTTCATCGCACCAGTCAGGGGTTAAGGCATTCCATCCATTAAGATGGAGTGCCTTTGTCTTTTATCCATGGGTCCCGTGGTTTGCGTTGATTACTCAAGCGCCTCTCCGCCTATCCCTTCTGGTTGTTCCGCAGAGCCTGATACGCCTCGCGCTCACCTAGCACGATGGGAAGCTGACGCTGCTCAGCCTGCTCCCTGTTTTGGGTTGCCCATAGAACAAATTCCTTTGAACCGCCGTGCGTGAAGACTTCTGCGACGGGGTGATGAATGCAGTCCACGATGGAGCGTGCGATTTCTTCCGCACTTTTCAACCCCTCAATCTCCGGAAGAGAAATCCCCCGTTCGGCAGCAATGCGTTTTATGCGCTCACCGGACTTAGAGAAGAAGGAACGCATTGAGCCTCCCTCGGTGGCGCTCGCCCAGTCTGTTGCAACGCTACCGGGACACACAACGGTGGCATGAATTCCAGTCTCAAGAAGCTCCTGGCGCAATGCGTGAGTGAACCCAACACACGCGTGTTTGGCTGCCACATATGCGCTGTTGTATGGATATCCCAGCTTTCCTGCCAAGCTTGCTACATTGATGATGTGCCCGCTTCCCTGTTGCTTCATGTACCGAACAGCCGGGCCCGATGTGTACCAGAGAGAAAAGACATTGAGGTCGAACATACTGTGGAGCGTCTCCTCTGTCGTGTCTTCCACGCTGGAAAAGTGACCGCGGCCTGCGTTGTTTACGAGAATGTCCAGTTTTCCCATTCTCTTGACCGTTTGATGGATAAGACCTTCTGCTTCATCGTGCTTCGTAACGTCGCATCGGTGGACGATGCAGCTACCTCCTTCTTTCCGGATACTGCCGGCTACCGCTTCAAGCATCAGCAGACGTCGCGCAGCAATAATCACGGTTGCACCTTCCATTGCCACAAGCGCCGCTAGAGCTTCGCCGATGCCCGAAGAAGCTCCGGTAACAATTACGACCTTGCCGTTCAACATTGCGACCCCCAGATCAAGTTAATTTTTGGTTCGGGAAAGCTGACAGCCTTCACTCTGGATTGAAAATATGGATCATGTAAACCAAATCAAAGTCCGCAATGTCGCAGGTAGAATTTGGTCAGAAGTAATTTTTTCCCTTCGCGGGAGGAACCTGATTTTTTGTCGATCTGAATCCAAAAGGTGTCATCGCCGAAGAGGTTTGCTGATGGTTTTAGTAAATGTTTGCGAATAGACTTGACATTGGCTGGTAAAACTGTTATCATCATCACACAATCGGCGAAAGCCAAAGAAGAAATGTAGCATAAGTCACACGGGGGCTAAGGCTATGGGAACCTTGGATTGGGTATCAGGATTGCGGGGACCAAAACCTTCAGAAGCTGGAAAGGAATTTAGCACGGGCGGGGCATCACACCTGATCCGCTCCGCCGAGAAACTCGCCGCATCCGGGCGTTACGACTTCGCAATTGAACAACTCTCCGTTGCCCAGCGTCTCGATCCAGACAACCAATACATTCAGGCAATCATCGACCGGATTCGGATCGTACAGAACTCCGGCCGCGACGGAACCCCGGCGAGCGAGCTTGCAGACGGACGGTCCGGGTCGCTTTCAGTCACAGTTGGGCGGGAATTCGCGAACGGCATCAAGGCGCATGAAGACGAACAGGTGCTCTCACCCGATGACATTCATGCAAAGGTCAGATTCCTCACCAACATGGCAGACCAGTACCTCGAGAGTGGTTCGTCAGAGAAGGCGTTCGATTCACTCATGAAAGCATACCTTTTGGATCCTCTGAGCCCGTACGTAATCGCCAGCGAGAAAACTGTATTGCCTGCCTGGAAATCTACCCGAACTGGTGCAGTACTTTCAAGACCAGACACTCACTCCTTCGCATCGCCAGATCAGCCAAGCATGGCGGCTTCAAATCCAGGCGGTTTCGCATCACCATTCAATACCCGATCCATGCAGCAAGGGCCCTTATCGCAACCCGGCAACGACCAGCTCAGAATGGAGATGCTGAAGCAACAGAAAGAACAAGAGCGAGTCGAGAAAGAACGTTCTGTGTGGCGCGATGCATCAAAGGCCCCAAAGATCTTTGGTGACGATGAATCGAGCGGAAACTCGACAGCGCCAGAATCAGCTTCAGAGACGCCGAGGCCTCAGCCGTCAGGATTGTTTTCCAAATTGAGACTTGGGAAGTTTCTCGAATAGACAATCCGGTTCTCTTTGAGATGAGGATGTTTGCCAGACCCGCAGACATCCTCATTACATTTGGCAGAGAGCATAGCGCTCGACTCGTCTTTACCGATAGGCCGCAAATCCCCTTAGGGACCCTGAAACAGCTCTCAGTGCACTAGACGTGCATTATTTCCCCAGTTGTACGCCATACGGTACGTTCTTAGCCCCGCTACCATTTTTTGTGCCCGAACAATTTGCACAAAAATCTTTTCCATTTCATATCCCCTCGCTCAGATTAGTTGAACGTACCGGCGCACAACAATGGCAACAAAGTCGGGCGGCGGTTGGTGTGTGGCGTTCTAATTTCCATTAGCGATCCATCCTTCTCATTCGGTGTATGGCCACTGAACCTCAGATGTGCCGGTGTCCGCCGCCCTAAATGCTTCACGTTGTTGATACTTTCGATTGAGTTCAGCACTTCGTTGTTGCCCGATCCGCTAACCGCAACACGTCACGTGAATTCACCCGAGTGCGGTGGGGCCTCATTGTGATTGGCTCCATCAGCCGATCCTAGCTCAGACAGCCCGCAACAATTGATTCAGGACATCAATGTCCCCTTTGTGTTGAAGACTTCACCACCACGCGTTCTCAATCCTCATATCACTTTTCTAATTCTGAGAAATCTCAAACCGGAGCGTCAATCAGGATGGTGAAATTGTTCAATAGGTCGTAACAGCGCTTGGGCATACCGTTTGACGCGATTCACCCGGGAGGCCATCTCTCAGTGCGGAACTGATCAGAATTCAACATTTTGACTTTGACCAAGGAGGCTATCTGTGGGAACACCTGTGCGCTCGACACCATCACGTCGTCCGAAACCGAAGCAACCTACTCTCTTTGCGCGGGACCTGTTGTCCATCGACGACCTGACGACGAGCGATATTGAGCGTCTCCTCCGCTTGACCGCTGAAATCAAAAGACATCCTCAAAAGTACAGGGGAGCACTTGACGGCAAGATCATGGCCCTGATTTTTGAGAAGCCATCCCTTCGAACCCGGACGACGTTCGATGTTGGCATCAAGCAACTCGGCGGCGATTCAGTATACTTGTCCCCCCAGGAGATCAGCCTTGGCAAGCGTGAGTCGATCCATGATGTTGCGAAGAATCTTGAGCGCATGGTCGATGGCGTCATGATACGAACGTTTGGCAATGATGTCTGCACGACCTTTGCACAGCACTGCTCAAAACCGGTGATCAACGGCCTCACAGACTTTGAACATCCTTGCCAGGCACTCGCCGATTTCTTTACCATTCAGGAATTGAAGAAGGATTTCCGAACACTGAAGCTAAGTTACGTGGGGGATGGCAACAACGTCACCCATTCCCTCATGTTGACTGCCGCAAAGCTGGGGGCATCTCTGCACGTGGCAACGCCTGACGCGTATCGACCTTCGATGGAAGTGACGCGCCGGGCGCAACAAATCGCCACCGACACCGGAGCAGCAATCGTTGTTGAGGCGGACCCGCTCGCGGCTGTTGAACAGGCAGATGTGGTCTATACAGACACATGGACAAGCATGGGTCAGGAAAAAGAAGCTGAACTTAGACGCGCGATCTTCAAGCCTTACCAGGTAAACACAGAACTCTTTTCCCATGCAAAGCGGGACGCTCTTTTTATGCACTGCCTTCCCGCGCACCGCGGCGAAGAGGTAACCGATGACGTGATCGATTCGGAGAACTCGGTGGTGTTTCAAGAAGCGGAAAACCGCCTCCACATCGAAAAAGCAATTATGCTGGAAATGCTTGGAGACTGAGATGTCAAAGCTGGTTCTGGTCGCCGTCGGGGGAAACGCGCTCATGCGGACAGGTGAACCCTCACTCGCCGAACATCAGTTTGAGCATGCGGTGGAAACTGCGTCCACCGTCGTCGCGCTCATTAAATCCGGCCACCGGGTAGTCCTCACGCATGGCAACGGCCCACAGATCGGAGCAGCGCTCGTCCGGTCGGAGATTGCCGCCGCCCACGCGTACCGGATGCCATACGATTGCTGTCTGGCCGCAACACAAGGAGAAATCGGCTACGTGCTGCAATACGCGATGTGGCAGATGATGCAGAGGGAGCACCTTCACGTCCCGATCGCGACTCTTGTTACCCAGGTTCGCGTAGACAAGGATGATCCGGCTTTCACACACCCGACAAAACCGATTGGACCCTTCCTCACGAAAGAGGAGGCAGAGCGCTATCGACTGGAACTTGGCTGGACGATGGTCGAAAAGCCGGAAGGGTACCGGCGGGTGGTGCCATCTCCGTATCCAAAGGAGATTATCGAGCTTGATGCAATCCGGGCATGTGTGGACCGGGGGCTTGTTGTCATCGCCGGCGGAGGCGGAGGCATCCCCGTTTTTAACGACCACGATATTACCAAAGGTGTCGAGGCGGTGATTGACAAGGATCTGACATCGGCAATCCTTGCCAGCCAGCTCGGTGCCGATGTGTTTGCGGTTGCCACCGGAGAGGAATTCGTCTACGTTGACTTTGGAAGACCCACACAACATTCCTTGCGACATCTCACTTACGATCAATGCGCAAGCTTCCTTGCCGAGGGTCAGTTTCCAGAAGGAAGTATGGGACCAAAAATCCAGGCGGCAATGGCATATATCGAGAGGGGCGGCAAAGAGGCAATCATCACGGATGCAGCGCATCTTTACCGGGCTATTAACGGAGAAGCCGGAACACACATTGTTGCATCTGTGCAGCCGGTCGAGTTTGACTGGCCCTAGAAATGTAGTAATGTTAATGTTCCTTCATGACAACGAGCTCAAAAGGAGATAGAAGCATGCAGCGTATACGCGTACTTATCATGGGAGCCGCCGGTAGGGACTTCCATAATTTCAACACCGTGTTCCGCAACAACAAGAAGTACGAGGTTGTCGCGTTTACCGCAACGCAAATCCCCAACATCGATGGGCGAAAATATCCCGCAAAACTTGCCGGCCCGATGTATCCGAAGGGGATTCCGATCTTTCCGGAAAGCGACCTTACGCACCTCCTCACCGAACTCGAGGTTGACGAGGTTGTCTTCTCGTATTCCGATGTGAGCTTTCAGTACGTCATGGACAAGGCTTCGCTTGTAATGGCCCACGGAGCGGATTTCAAACTTCTGGGATCTGAACACACAATGTTGAAGTCGAAGGTGCCTGTCATTGCCGTGGTTGCTGCACGGACGGGATCGGGCAAAAGCCAAACGTCGAGAAAAGTCTGCAGCCACCTGAGACGTGTTGGGAAGAAGGTCGTAGCCATCAGGCATCCCATGCCATACGGGGATCTGGTAAAACAGAAGGTTCAGCGTTATGCATCTCTTGATGACCTGAACAAACACAAATGCACTGTCGAGGAAATGGAAGAGTATGAGCCTCACATTGTTGAAGGGACGGTCATCTATGCCGGTGTGGACTACGATGCAATCCTCCGGCAGGCTGAAAAAGAGGCAGACGTCATTATCTGGGATGGCGGCAACAATGATATGTCATTTTATAAGCCGGACCTTACCATCACAGTTGTCGATCCACACCGCCCCGGACATGAAATCTCATACTATCCCGGCGCAACGAACGTCCGACTCGCAGACGTAATTGTGGTGAACAAAGTGGATTCGGCACATTCTGAAAACGTGGATCGCGTCATTCAAAACGTTCAGGCCATCAATCCACACGCGCTCATCATTCAGGCAGCGTCGCCCATCACCGTGGAAGACCCGGAAGTAATAAGGGGGAAGAGAGTGCTGGTCATCGAGGACGGCCCCACACTGACACACGGCGGGATGACATTCGGTGCAGGCGTTCTTGCAGCAAAGACATTTGGCGCGAAGGAAATTGTCGACCCCCGCCCATTTGCCGTGAAGTCCATTGCAGCCACCTATGAAAAGTACCCATCAACAGGAGCGTTGCTGCCCGCGATGGGATATGGCGGACAACAATTGAAGGACCTGGAGGCCACAATTAACCATGTCCCGTGTGATGCCGTGGTTATCGGAACGCCTATTGACCTTCGCCGCATCATTCATATCAAAAAGCCCTCGGTACGCGTACAGTATTCACTGGAGGAGGTAACGAAGCCCGACCTGGAGGATGTACTGAATAAGTTTCTGATAAAAGAGCAGGCACGCTCATTTCATCGGAGGGGAACGGTTGAGGTAGGATAATCCGTTCTTGAAATGGAAGCAAAAAGCAGAGGCAGGCGATGAGTCTGCCTTTGTCTTTCCCCTGCCGTGAACATATACGCATCAACAACTTCAGCTTGTTGGATTTCAGCACCCATTTCTCTATATTACACCGCATTTTTTAACTCGGGCCTGATCAGGGAACAATGCCTCTGGCACTAACCATCTGCTTGAGGCAATTTTTTTCCTGTAAGTCCGGCTCTACCAGATCTTGTGAAGTGGTTTTGGGAGAAGTATGCAGCGACGGGAAGACATACGCAATATTGCCATCATCGCACACGTTGACCATGGCAAGACCACGCTCGTTGATCACATGCTGCGACAAACGGGAACATTCCGCGCCAACCAGCAAGTTGTGACACGAGTGATGGATTCAAATGATCTGGAAAAAGAGCGCGGCATAACCATACTTGCAAAGAACACCGCCATCCACTACAAGAAACTTAAGATCAACATTGTGGATACGCCCGGTCACGCTGACTTTGCAGGTGAAGTGGAACGCACACTTACCATGGTTGAGGGGGTCCTGCTGCTTGTCGATGCTGCCGAAGGGCCACTCCCGGGCACGAAGTTCGTCCTCAAGAAATCGCTCGATCTTAATCTCAAACCCATCGTTGTCATCAACAAGATCGATCGCAAGGATGCGCGTGCACATGAGGTGCTGGATGAAATCTTCGAGCTTTTCCTTTCGCTCGGAGCAAACAACGAGCAACTCGATTTCAAGACTGTTTATTGCATCGCAAAGCAAGGAATCGCAAAACTTGAACTGGATGACGAGGGTAAGAATCTCGAGCCCCTGTTTGAGACCATCGTCAGCACCGTTCCTCCTCCTCCCGGCGATACCACATCACCGTTCCAGATGCTCGTGACGACCATCGATTACAACGACTATCTCGGTCGCCTTGGCATCGGACGGATTCATCGGGGAACCATCAGACTCGGTTCACCCATGAAGGTGATTCACAGAAACGGTCAGGTCGAGGATGCCCGGGTAACCAAGATCTATACTTTCGATGGATTGAAACGCATCGAGACAGATGAGGCTCATGCGGGGGACATTATTGCCATAGCAGGGATGGACGACGTTGATATCGGCGAGACCATTGCCGATGCCGCCGACCCGACCCCACTTCCGTTTGTTGCCATCGAAGAGCCGACCATCTCGATGAACTTCATGGTCAACAATTCACCATTTGCAGGAATGGAAGGCCGGTACGTCACCACCCGCAACCTGAGCGAACGATTGACACGTGAGCTCCGGTCCAATGTGAGTCTGCGTGTTGAATTGACGGACTCACCCGATGCGTTCAAGGTAAGCGGCCGCGGTGAGCTGCACCTTGCCATTCTCATCGAGACCATGCGGCGCGAGGGGTATGAGTTGCAGGTCTCCCGACCCGAGGTCATCTACAAGATGATTGATGACGTCAGAGCCGAACCGATCGAGCACGTTATCATCGACGTGCCGGAAGAATTTGTGGGAGCAATCATTGAGAACCTTGGACGTCGCAGGGGCGAAATGAGAAACATGATCACCTCCAGTGGAAATGCCCGGCTCGAGTTCTTCGTTCCCGCCCGCGGACTGATCGGCTTCCGCGGTGAATTCATGACGCAGACGAAAGGAACGGGAATTCTCCACCACAATTTTCACGGCTATGAGCCATTCAAGGGAGAAATGGCCCATCGCACCAAAGGCTCGCTGGTTGCAATGGAGACCGGAGACGCGTCAGCATACGGCATGTGGAAACTTGCAGAACGGTCTGTGTTTTTCATCGAACCAGGAACGCGGGTATACGCCGGCATGATTGTCGGAGAGAATGCGCGTGAACAAGACATGCAGGTGAACGTCTGCAAGACCAAGCAGCTCAGCAACATGCGTGCATCCGGGGCAGACGAAGCAATCCGTCTCGAACCCCCACACATCCACACGCTGGAACAGGCCATCGAATGGATTGGTGACGACGAGTACGTCGAGATCACGCCAAAGAGTATCCGCCTTCGCAAGAAATTCCTGGATGCAAATGCACGGTACAGAAGGTCGAAGAAGAAAGCAGATACTCTCATTGAGGATAGTGCCGAATAGCATCAACACATGAATCATGCACCCCGTGAGAACTCTCGCGGGGTGTTCCGTTTAAGTGGAAGAACCCTGGAAACAACCACCGGAGGTAATCTAAAGACGTGGCTACCAGAAAAATCTCTGAGAGGCAAATCGACCGGCTGATCGGCGAGCTTCGCAAGCTTGCGTACAACCTGTGGTGGTCGTGGAACCCGGATGCCCAGCAACTCTTTCATGAGCTGTCGCCGTTTTTCTGGGAACACAGCAACCACAATCCGGTGGAAGTAATGAACTGGATTTCCGGAACGGAGCTGCGCGGCAAGTTGCAGGGCAGGGATTTTTTCGACAGGGTCAGCGAAGTGTGCACAAGGTTCCACCTATACATGACGAATAAGGACACATGGGCGCGGAAGCACGCTCCATCCATCAAGTCACCCATCGCCTACTTTAGTGCCGAATTCGGATTGCACGAGTGCCTGAGGATCTATTCAGGAGGACTGGGAATCCTTGCCGGTGATCATGCGAAATCCGCAAGCAACCTCGGGCTGCCGTTCGTTGGCGTCAGCCTTTTTTATCGCCAGGGATATTTCCAGCAGCACATCTCTTCCGATGGATGGCAACAGGAACGCTATCCCGACCGCGATCCGCTTAAAATGCCGATGACTCTTGTGACAGACAAGAAGGGGAATCCAATCGTCTGTTGCGTGAACCTTGGAAACAGTGAGGTGAAGTTCCGGGCGTGGCAGGTTGACATCGGGAGGATTCGAATTGTCCTTCTTGATACTGACCTTCCTCAGAATGAAGACCGGCATCGTGAAATCACCGCGCACGTGTACGGCGGCGATCAGTCAACCCGCATCGCACAGGAATATGTCCTTGGCATTGGCGGCGTGCGCATGTTGCGCGCTATGGGGATCTCTCCGTCGGCATTTCATATGAATGAAGGACACTCGGCCTTTCTGACGCTTGAGTTGTTACGCGAACAGGTGCGCCAGAAGAAATCATTCTCGCAAGGGGAAGCCTATGTCAGGCAGCATTGTGTGTTCACCACACATACGCCTGTGCCCGCAGGACATGATCGATTTGACCGTGGCCTGATGGAGGCGACGTTTCCAGTGTTCTCCTCCAAGATCGGCCTTTCTGTCGAACAACTCATGCATTATGGCCGCGTCAACCCTGATGATCAAAACGAAACCTTCTGCATGACAGTCCTGGCGCTGAAGATGAGCCGTGATGCCAACGGGGTAAGTGAACTTCACAGCGCGACAAGCCGCGAGATGTGGAAGGGCCTCTACCCCAACACACCGGTGGACGGAATCAACATAGGATACGTTACGAACGGGGTGAATATTAGTGGCTGGACATCATCAACAGCACTGGAATTCTGGTCCTCCCGGCTTGGCCCGAAATGGATCGATCGATCTGCCGATAAGAAATTCTGGCACGTTGTCGAGACGAAGAAGATCTCCGATGAGGATTTGTGGCTATTGCGCACCGCGTTGAGACGCGAGCTCGTGGAGTTTGCACGCAAACGGCTCAGGGAACAGGACCTGATGCATGGGGGCGGAGGAATCGGGCTGTACGATGAAGTGCTCTCGCCCGACGTCCTTACCATCGGATTTGCGCGCAGATTCGCCACGTACAAGCGGGCGCCACTCTTCTTCAGAGACCTGGAGTGGGCAATCAAAACCATCACGAACAAGCAAATGCCCGTTCAGCTCATCTTCTCCGGGAAAGCCCATCCGCGCGATGACGCTGGGAAACACTTCATTCAGCAGATCGTCAATATCACCAAACGGGTTGACCTGTTCGGAAAGGTCGTGTTTCTCCAGAACTACGATATCGATGTTGCCCGCCACATGGTGGCAGGCGCCGATGTCTGGTTGAACACTCCACGCCGACCGATGGAAGCCAGCGGGACAAGCGGCATGAAGACCCTTATTCACGGCGGTCTCAACTGCAGCACGATGGATGGGTGGTGGCGTGAGGCCTACGACGGTCAGAATGGCTGGAAGATCGGGGAGGACCTCACTGCCGGAAACGAGCAGATGCAGGACGACCTCGATGCTGCATCACTCCGGGCTGTCATGGAGAACAAACTCATCCCCCTCTTCTTCGACCGCGGGAAGGATGGCACTCCACACAAGTGGCTCAAGATGGTACGCCACTCAGTCGCTTCACTCGTCCCGGTCTACAATACCGATAGGATGGTGGCGGAGTATACAGAGAAGTACTACGTGCGCCGCTGATCAACGCTGTAACTGCTTCTCCCTCGGGACCTCAATGAACCATTGTCTGGCAAGTCCTATGAAATCTCCAAGCCGATGATCTAATTGTGCTCGTCCACCGTTTGATGCTCCCACGCCTGGCCATCCTTGTCACTCGAGTATCTTCAGACGTCGAAGTTCCCGTTGCAACGTCCTCAGGATCTGCTTCGTCAGTTCCACCTTGTCCGGTCGCACGTGACCCGACTCCAGCCAAATGAGTTTCTTCGGTTCCTTCGCCCGCTCATACACAAGCTCGGCATTTCTTCGCGGAATCATCTCATCAGCGGTCCCATTGACCATGATGAACGGAATGGGGGAGATCTTCTCCGCGTACCGCAACGGTTCGAGCGGTCTCAGGAGGAATCCGCCGATGAGGCCGACGAACTTACTCACGGCGGAATTCTCATATCGCCTCACGTTGTGTTCAATGAGTGAGAACATTTCTCCTCCGCCAAAAACCATGGCGGCCATTGCCGGGCGACGGTCGTGCGCGAGGATGCAAGGAACAAATGGAGCGCCGAAACTGTAACCGAGCACCACAATTCGGGAGGAGTCAACATCAGGCTGACCGTCAAGATAGTCGATCACCAGCATGACTGACGGGACCATGTCCAGTAACGCATGACGCATCTCGGGCACATCTGCCAGAAATCCGGTCACTGTGTACGAGCGGCGTGGCTCGTAGGGATAGTCAACTGCAACGACGATGACGCCGGCAATGTCAGGCACATAGTCAATCGCATACTTCCCCGTCGCCTTGCCGCCAAGAAGAACAATTGCAGGGAGTCGCCCGGATATTGTCCGGGGTTTCAGCATTCCGCACTCAACGCGCATTCCACTGCTGCTTGTGAGAGTCAGCCAGGATCTTGAGAGCACTGAATCGATTCGGCCGGATACAATCTTTGTCCCGACCAACCGTCCCTTCCGCTCCACAAAGTAAGGAGCATAATCCTTCACATAGAAATACCACCCTGCGAGGAGAAGAGCCAGAATAAAGACACCGACCCCGGAAAGCGACTTCAGCAATCTCCATCGTCCGGTCTTTTCTGTCTTCATTGGATTCTCTTGCATCCTTGCAGGGGTAGACGGTACTCTCCAACACAAACGATACTGCATTGTACACATCTTTATTGTTATTCTCACGGATTTCTGTGAAGGTTCATTGTTTGTTCCAGGGGCGCCTTCCCATTGTCGGTGCTGTCCTTTAGAACAGTACCCATTTATCTCTCGCGTTGAGAAAGTATCTCCTTTTTCGTACCATGTGGCAACATTTGCATGCTGCACTCTGAACTGTATTCCTCATTCGGACAAACAACCGCAAGATTATCGTGAAAATCGGTATTCCAAGAGAAGTCGTACAGGGTGAAACACGTGTCGCCCTGATTCCCGGCAACATGTCGCCCCTTAGACGGGACAAACATGAGGTGCTTGTTGAATCCGGTGCAGGCAAGGGAGCTTCGTTTTCTGACGAGGAATTCAAAGCAGCCGGCGCAACAATCGTCACGGAACAGGAAATCGCTCTATCAACAGGCGGACATCATCTTCAAGGTCCAGCCGCCAGACAGCAGCGAGGCAGCGCTCGTGAAAGAGGGATCCTCCTACATCGGTTTCCTCGCGCCGTTGGCGAATCACAATGTTGTCCGGACGTTTGCGTCGAGACGCGTGACAAGTTTTTCGATGGAGTACATCCCGCGCATCACCCGCGCGCAAAGTATGGATGCCCTCTCTTCAATGGCAACAGTAGCCGGGTACAAGTCGGTGCTCCTCGCTACCGAACACCTCGGCAAGATGTTCCCGATGATGATGACCGCGGCAGGTACAGTACCCCCTGCGACCGTGATGATTCTGGGTGCAGGCGTGGCCGGGCTGCAGGCGATAGCCACGGCAAAACGCCTGGGCGCGAAAGTGGAGGCGTTTGACCCCCGCCCCGCAGTGAAGGAGCAGGTGAAGAGCCTCGGCGCTTCATTCATTGAAATGGAAATGCCGAAGGACGCCGAGACAACCGGTGGGTATGCAAAGGAGCTTTCACCAGAGTTCATCAAGAAGGAGTGGGAGGCAATCAGTGGTCGGCTCCCAAAGGTCGACGTTGTCATCACAACCGCACAGGTGTTCGGTAAGCGTGCGCCCACGTTAATCACTGCCGATATGGTGAAACTGATGCGTTCGGGATCTGTCATCATTGATCTCGCTGCAGAACAGGGGGGAAATTGCGAACTGACTGAAGCAGGCAAGTCGGTGGTAAGGAATGGCGTAACGATCGTTGGTGCAGTCAATGTTCCGGCGATGATCCCCAACGATTCAAGCCTGATGTATTCCAAAAATATTCTCAACTTGTTCAGACTGCTCTATCCAAAACCGGACGCCGAGCCGGATTTCAATGATGAAATCATTAAAGGCGCCTGCATTACGCGTAACGGAGAGATCGTGAACGAAAACATTCGCTCGGCATTGAGTCAAGGAGGTGCCCGATCATGAGACGTCAACAACTCCTCTTTGTGCTTGCGCTAATCTTCTTCAGTACGCTTGTGGCATTTGGCCAATCGGCCGCACATCCAGGCGAACAACCCGCAACGGAAGCACAGCCGGACTACTGGTCGCTGGTCTTTGTGTTTGTACTTTCCACATTCATCGGAGTCGGGGTTATTGCACGTGTGTCTCGCCTGTTGCATACGCCCCTCATGTCCATCACCAATGCCATTTCTGCCATCGCTGTCGTCGGATCGATCATCGTCACGGGCTCCGATTATCCCACCGACATTCGTATTCTTGGTGCCATCGCCTTATTCGCCTCCATGACCAACATCGTGAGCGGCTTCCTGATAACCGATCGGATGCTGAAGATGTTCAAGCAGGAGCGGAAGGAGACGAAGCCATGATTTATCATCTTGCGCAGGTAGCGTACATTGCGGCAACGGCGCTCTTTGTGTTTTCGTTATACTGGATGAACAGTCCGAAGACTGCCCGCCGGAGTGTTTTTGCGGGTGTGGCCGGCATGCTCCTCGCTGTGATAGCAACCTGGATACAACCTCAGATAATCAACCATGGGTGGATGGTGCTTGCGATTGTAGCAGGCTTTGCGGTAGGGATTCCTCTTTCTCGTGTACCCTTGACCGCTGTCCCGCAACGGACAGCCCTCTCTCATGCGTTTGGCGGTCTGGCCGCCGGGCTGGTGGGAACTGCAAAATTTTATCTCTGGTCCAGCGAAGGCCCGGAACAACTCACTGCCTTTCGCATGGGTGCCATCGTCGCGGAGATTATCCTGGGCTTCCTCACATTCACGGGCAGTCTTCTTGCCGCAGGAAAGCTTCAGGAAGTCAAGTGGATTCCCCAAAGGCCCGTAACATATCCGTTGCAGAATGTCACCAACATCGGGCTTCTCACGATCGCGGTCGCCCTTGGTGTATTCCTTGTGGTTCAGCCCACCGGCCCGTGGGCATATGTCGCGTTCCCGGCGATTATTGTCATGGCACTCGCTTTTGGAGTTCTTCTTATCATTCCCATAGGCGGCGCGGACATGCCAACCGTCATCTCCATTCTGAATTCATACGCAGGTCTCTCCGCCGTCGCAATGGGTTTCGTCCTGGACAATAAGCTGCTGATTACGGCCGGAGCGCTCGATGGTTCAAGCGGCCTTATCCTCTCCATCATCATGTGCAAGGCGATGAACCGCTCATTCACAAATGTACTGTTTGGCGCGTTTGGGACCGTGCAGGCATCCAGGGCAGATGCGGTACAGAAGAGTTACAAGGAAGAAACGATCGAAGGAGCAGTTCAGGTTCTCGAACAGGCGGAGTTTGTTGTCATTATTCCCGGCTACGGAATGGCAGTGGCGCAGGCGCAACACCGCATCCGCGAGTTGTATGACCTTCTTAGAAAACGCAACATCACAGTGAAGTTTGCCATCCATCCTGTTGCAGGACGCATGCCGGGTCATATGAATGTCCTCCTGGCAGAAGCAGACATCCCGTATGGCGATCTTGTTGAAATGGATGAGATCAACCCGGACATGCCGCAATGTGACGTCGCATTGGTGATCGGAGCAAACGACGTTGTCAACCCAGCGGCGCGGTACGACAAGAGCACTCCCATCTTCGGAATGCCGATTATCGACGCAGACAAGGCGAAAACGGTATACGCCATCAAGCGAAGCAAGAACCCGGGGTTCGCCGGCATCGACAATGAACTGTATTTCGCGGACCGGACATTTATGTTGTTCGGCGATGCGAAGGCAGTGGTCGGTGAGTTGGTGAAGAAGCTTACCGCTGACAGCGCATCACACTAGGTGGAGCAACTCGCGACACGGAATAGAGAGCCCGACCCACGAATTTAAGCCGACTTTTTCTTGAGACTGAATCGGGATGGTTACTTCACCACCATCAACTTCTTGATCTGCTGAAAGCCTCGACCTCCGTTTGTCGGTCGTGCGTCGACCCGATAGAAGTACACTCCGCTTGCCAGGTTTACGGCGTTCCATCGGACATCGAAGTACCCTGCGGGTTTTTCCTCATTCACCAGAGTCTCAACTTCCTGCCCCAGAACATCATAGATATTCACTCTCACCCTGCTGTCCGTTGGCAATTGGTATTGAATCGTGGTTGTGGGATTGAACGGATTGGGGAAATTCTGAGCGAGTGCGAACGTTGTGGGGCCAACGTACTGGACAGTAATGGACTTTGTCCACATGAAAACGCTCTTGTCTCTAATGAGAAACTCGATTGTGTCTCGCTTGTTTGGCGGAGCCGTTCGATCAACATTGAACGCAAAGACCGCACCACCCTCTTTCGCCGGTTGGATGCACCGAATCATCTGACGTGCGGTGGTGAATGTCAGATGTGAAGATGATTTCGTAGTCATCACGACTATGCTCTCCGCCGCAACAGTCTCCGATGTGTTTGCGACTGTAAGCTCGATTCTGTTCCCTTTCGTGTCGGGTGTAACAGGGTGAACTGTCTGTCCGAGCAATGCTGCAGGAATTGAAAGAAACAATGCCGCAAAACGAACAAACATCCTGGACACTTGGATTCATGGCTCTGTCTCCTCAAAACGATGAGTCTTCACGCAGTTCACCTCGACTTGTCTCTTGGCTCCCCCGGGGGAATTGATAGTAAAAATATATCGCCTACTCCCACAGTAACTGCGGCGGGATCGATCCCTCCCAATGGAACTTGAGGCCGTAAGACTATTCTCATCCCGGCAAACCGCGATACATTCAAAGAAACGGTACCGTCGTTCGCCATCGTATCCAACACACCTATCGGCAAGCCATTTGTGTTCAGGACACGGAAGAGGAACCTTTGCTTCCAGATCGATGGCCCACGTATCCCGAATTGCTTCCCGACGATCAATTTCTGAGCATTTGCGGGTAAGTTGACAGCCTCGGAGCCAAGATAGTCCCACATATTCACGAAATTGATGCTATCCCGATCCCGAAGCGATGGGGTCCTGAATCCAATATCCGAGGTGTCGCCATTAGTATTGACAATTCTTATCGGTCCGAAATCGAAAGTCAACGTCGATCCCAGGACAGGGTGATAGACGACTGCCCTACGTTTCTGAATGACGCCGACCGTGTTGAATGTCCCCATAGTTCCGCTTTTCGATGGAGAGAGACCTGAAGAGCTGGTAACGATTTCATAAGGAAAGGGTCCCTGGTCCGTCCAGCAATATGTTGGAGTCCCCGAGGATGAGGTTCCTTCCGTGATGCTGCCCCACACACCAGATTGACTGAGGGTACTGGTTGTCCATGATGGATCTACAAATTGTATCAGCTTCACTTGATTGGAAGAAGTATGATTCACAATGTCCACTCCATACTTGCTTCCTTGTGCAAGGAAGTAGGTGAGAGCGGGATTCACCCAATCAGGGCCGGATTGTCCCTGGCCGAATGAGGCGAACCATTTGCTCCAGGTGTTGTTCGAAGATCCGGAACGGAAGATAATGCTGCGTGTCCAGGAATTCGTCATCCCGCTCCATGCAGCGATGGGGCTGTTATTTCCATCAATAGCAACGGATGAGAAAGCTCCTACAGTTGCGCCTGTACCTTTCGATACACTGGTTTCGGAACCCCAGCTCGTGCCATTGAAGACCCTTGAGTACGGACCACCATCCTGACCGGCGTAATCATAGAGAAGAGATATGGATGAGCTTCCACCGGCCAAACCTGGATACTCGACCCGGTCATTGTACTGGCCGCTGATAATATCATTCTGAGGCACTTGCCACGTTACGCCCCTGTTCGTAGAGGTTCTATAGCGAAGTCCGCTGCTGCTGCAATAGACGGCGACGAGTGTTTGCGCACCGACGGTCTCTGTTATCACAGGTGTAGCCCCCTGGCTCTGGAAGGTAGAGACGGTCACCTGCGTTGCACTGGGCAGTATGGCCGGAGTGGACCAGCTTGAGCCATCGTCAGAACTGTATGAATGCCAGACCTCAAATGTCGAACTGCCAACATTTCGCTGCCACACCATCTGTAAGTAATCGTGGCCCTTTGTGGTAATACACGGACGAGAATTGCTCCCGTTCTGTGTGATTTGAGACGTTAGGTTCCATGTAGACCCTCCATTGCTTGACCGCCGGTAGAAAACATTGCCTCCGGAGGTCAGGACTTCATGCAAATAGCTGGTCGACTTTGTAAGGTGGCGTGCGTTGTTAGTTGCCGTTGCGTCGTTGGAACTCGATTCACTTGCAGTCACAAGCCCTAGGTCATCAAGGAAGTGGGCCGTGATAGACTTATTGCTGTTCATCGTGATCGTGACGGTGTGTGCAGTATCGTTAACATCACCACTCCAGTTGATGAAGTAGTTGCCAGCTGAAGCAACCGCACTAAGCTGCACAGTGGAAGCGCTGTCGTAGCTTGGTTGGTCGGGGTTCTTTGTTACCGTGCCGCCGCCAACGGTATTGACACTAAGAATAAACTGTCGGGGCAGACGCCCAAAGTCAACATAGACCACACTGTTGGTCGCGGGAACATAGTAGTAGAGCGTGTCGGGATGGTTATTGAACATTAGAATGCGCCCCTCTGGAGGAAGCTGCAAGCTGGCGCGCGGCCTTCCCGTACGAGATTCATATATAGAAACGTTTCCAGGCCTGTGTTCTCCATCTGCCGCTAGATCGACTCTTTCAAGTATGATGTAGTCAGCGTTCGGCGAGAGATACCCCTCAGATCGCCACGGGAAGGAGATCGGAGCAAAGACGGAGTCACTGTTGACATCAACAGCCTGATAATGCAACCCGTCCATTGCCCTCTCAGGATAGTAGTAACGCAGGAGGGCAATGCTTCTCCTCATCATCTCAATCCCTTTCGCATCAGTCGGAGGGCCGATCGCACTCAAAGGAATCCGGCGAACAATCGTGTTCGTTGCCGTAGAGAGCTTTGTTACCTCTTCCGCGTCCGTGCTGTCATTCCTTCGCCATCCGTAGACATACAACCCGTCACTCGAGACCCCATCTGTGAAGAAAAACTCCACCTCACGAAGAGTGTCTATTAGTGAGAATGTTGTTGCATCAAATGCCGCTGACACGCTGGTTGTATCGTCATCACCTTGCCAAGTGAGATAGAACCGGTTTGCTAGAGGAGAGAACACCGCCCCTAACAGCTCGTTCGATATTGCCGTGGGAAACCATCGTGTCGTATCACTCGAGATGATGGCTACGAACCCCCTGTACCAGAGGTACACCCACTGTTCTCCGGGGTCCTGGGTAACTTCAAGACCAAGACGAAAATCACTCATGAATGTCCCCCACGTTCTCGTTCTCAGGTCGAACCTATCGATTCTCGCGTTTGGATCTTCACCTGGAATCAACTTGTAGTAATATGGTTGGCCTAAGGCGATCACAACAATTGACAACTGGACGATCACAACTGCGAACGACCTTCTCATGTTTTTTTCCTTTCTTCCTTCTCTTACCACAGCGGCGGAAAGTGATTGTTCAAGACGTCCTGATAGTATTGCCAATCTATCCCCCCACGATTGTGCCCTTGCTGGGGGTCAGCTCGCCACTCACCGGGGCTGAGCGGATCCTTTTTCCTTTCTGGACGCCACCTCCAATACGACCCACCACGGTACCGGTGGAAGGCTTCCTTCCAGAGTTGTTCTTGTGTGGTCAAGTCTGTGGCATTTGCATATTCAGTCGTCCCGTACAAGTCGGGGTTTGATTTTCCTCTTCGAATATTTCTCGCATAGGCCTGTGCCGCGCGATATTTGTCCGCAAGCTTTTGAACACCCCCAGCTCGATTTGTTTTCCAATCCCATATTTGTTGGGATGTTGGTGGATCCAGTTGCATCAGTCCATAGCCATGCGGTCTGCCGTAGATCGGAAGACTATCTACCCCAAAGTGCCACCACTTGGGCGAGCTCTCTTCGTAAATGACAACTTGTTCTTGAAGACTGAGCCCGTACTTCACCGAATCCTTTGGCGGATTCTTTCCAAGAATCACATAACGATTCGTAACAGTTTTCTTCAGTGTCTTGCCACCGATGCGCGCCGAAACCACAAGTGTGTCGATATCTCCGCCTCGAATCACATTGCCCCACTGCATTGTCCACTTCGAAGTGTCTGAGTTTTGGACAGTGTCCTTCGCGCTAACTGGACCGAAGGTGATTCTGTCTCCGATTGGCCTCCCAGCCGAATCAACTTCTTGCTTCACCCACTTGACACTAAACCGCCAGTCGAACACAACTTGCCCCGCTCGATAGTTCTTCAACCGTGCTTTTGGAATCAACGTCGGCATCCGAGGTTGACGTGAGATATAGACAGTGTCAACTCCCGTCGTATCAGGGCTGATCAATTCCAGCTCTACAGTGTCAGGACTTATATACACCGTCTTGCTGCCACGCTTTGTCGTGTCACTCATTTGCACCACCGAGATCATCACCGGGCGAATTGAATCCGGTTTGCTCTTGTTTGCCACGAACTTGATCCGGCCAGCCCTTGCATCGGCGTACCTTGCGTTTATCCCGGAAGAACTGGACGTATCGCCGTTCGCTTCAATGAACGAACCAAGCGTATCCGGGACTTCTGTGTATCGTATCATCGTCGTGGAGTCGATCTGCACCTCTGCACCATTTGAATCCACAGCAACTGCTCGAACTGGAGTTCCTTCACCGTGAGTGACTGTGTCTCGCTCCGCAATGACTCGGAACCCCACGAAAGGAAGAACGCTCACGCCAAATGTAACGATACACAATTCCTTCTCCTGGAGTTGTCCTTCCTCGAAGGAGCAGTAACATGGGTCAAACAACTGCATCGCTACATCGCCTCCGAAATTATAGTGGCCGAGGGAAGTCGCTGGAATGTCAGATGAGCCGTGATACACGAAACGCAGCGTGTCGCCAGCGTGAACATCAGGCAAGAAGAAGTACAAAGGTTGATTGTACGCATGCCTGCCCTGGTACCAAGTGTACCAAACACCTTCGCCAGGGCAGCCCGGACAAGGCCACTGCATAGCAGAGGAGGTGAAATAGGTATCTACGTAGTCAGCAGTATTGAAGTCGAACGTCGCACCACGTCTCACGATGGACAAGCGACCTGGAACGATCGGACTGTATTTTCGGGCGAGGAGAATGGTCCCGGCATAGGTGCCTGACTCTCGAGCAACATACACTACCTCAGTGGGGTTATCCCCCCAAGGTCCTTCCCAACACGTGAGGCCGCAATTCGATTCTCTCTTTGATGACGGTCTGCGCATTTGCGCCTTGAATGCATACCAAGAAAAGCAAAGTGGCCGCAACGCACAAGGTGCGAGCACTCTGGAAGGGAAACACTACTTTTGTAAACGAAGACATACACTTCTCCGAATTCAAGTTCACCATAAATAGTGGGGGAATTGCTGGTAAGAACAGGTGAGAAATGGTGAGGTAAGCCTCACTCTTTGCGCCAACTCGCAATTAATATACGTCGCCAACTTGGTTTTGTCAAGCGTAAAGTTCCTTGCAACCAAGCTTCGCCCGCATCCACATTCGTACGGGAGCACTTGCACCGGTACACAAACATGTTATATTAGAAGTCAATTCGTCCACAATCATCGGAGATCCCCCAATGAGATTGTACGGAAGCATTCTCATTCTCTCACTTTTCCTCGTCGGCTGTGCCGCTTTCAAAGAGTTGGAGCCCAAACCCGAACTCGCTCCAATTGAGCGTGGGTATATCGAGCTGAAGGATGGGAAAGACAATTTCGAGCTGGACAAGGACAAGAAGTACTTCATCAAGTTCCCACCTCCGCTCAAAGACAAGTTCTATCTCATTCTCGTTACCCGATCGAAGCCTGCTCTTCACGCATACCTCACAAGCACATTTGATAACGGCAAGGGACCGATCATCCCCATAATTGATGAAACGATCTCCAGTGATAGTATCAGTGTGTACGCAGTTGACCGCACGGCGCCAACGTTCTATTGGGTGATTGATACTGTTCGCCAGGATCTCATCCTCGCCCTTCGGTACAGATACGCACCCCAGTGGCGCTACACCTTCGAAAACAAGTACGCTGAATACAAGGACATCCTTGCCATCAACACCATTGACCGGTCGACATATAATTCCATCGACCTGAACTTCAATTTCGACCGGTTCGACTTCGCCCATGAACTTCCTCGCGTCGAGGACAGTGAGGCGAGGATCAAGTCGATGAAGGACGAGCTGCTGCGCCTCGAACGGGTGTTCCCTCCGGATATCGCGGCTGCAAAAGACACTGCCTATGAGCAGTATGTGGCCCTGAGAGGCAAGGTCGACGATGAACTCACCTTCCAGGAGAACTATAGCACCATCATGACGCTGTTCAAGAAGGAGCTTGACTCAAGGGGGAATACCGGACAGTTTCTCGAGTCCGTTCCATTCTTCACCAGTGTGGTATCGCAACGGGGGCGGTTTCCGGCCATTATCACGACGAAGGCATCGCAAACGTTTCTACGCAGGTTGGACGAGGTTGCCCCGTACTATGACACCATTGTGCGAAACAAGAGCGACCTGGGCAAGATCAGTCCCGATCCTTCACTCGACCAGCTTGCTGAATTGTATCAAGCCTGCGGGGAGGCAATCCCAAGAGGAACGGAATCAATCATCAAATTCGTCAACCGTTTCAATCTTGAGGTCGACGGATTACGGAAGGCCAATGCCAAATTTGATTCACTCCGGACTTTCTTCAGTACCCATATCGAGGCAGCGGGCCCGACGTTCTATGCCGAACTCTCGGGAAAAGTCCTGGATATCAAGTCGACCATCCCACAACCTCAAGCCAGCAGGATTGAGCCGTATGGCAATTACAGTTGTGCAACCACACTTGCGAGGGAGCTCACAAGTGCCTCGAACAGGGCGTCCGACCTTCAGACAATCTATCAGGGAGCGGGCCTTACGGCTGAACGTATTGGCGCCCGCATGTGGTCATCGGCAGAATCGCAACTTCGTGGTCTCTGGGAAACGCCGGTCTACTCTGATAATCCGGAAGTCACGACTCAGCGAAGCGTGCTGGTGAAGCGGTTCGAGAACGAAATCTATGGCGCTGTGCGATCTGCCTCGGAACAGCGAATCGATGCATTCATTGCGGCACACGCCATGGCAATCGACAACGTCCCCTCGCTCTACGCGGACTCAGCGTTCCTTCCCGTATATCAACTGACGTTCAGCTCGGAGGGGCCTGGCGATCTACTGCAGAAGAAACGACAGATCGACAGTTATCTCGAGAACATCAAGTACAACCAATTCCCTGAGAATTCGATCAAGAGTATTTATGCGGACTTTGTGCGCAACTCAAGGGATAGAGGGGTGGAAAAAGCGAGGGCAATTGTCGAGCACGGCAAGTTCTATAAGGGATCGGACAAACAGGTGAGAGGGCTTATTACTGAATGTGATGTCGACGCAGCGAAGTGGATTGTTCGTCCGGCAGAATATCGCAAGCTTTTCGCATTGCCAATCACCAGCAGTAAACAGGGGACCAACGAGTACATGTTCCGAATCCGTCTGCAAATTCCGTCGGAGGCCCAATTCCCTGTCTTCGATGTAAACGTCAAATTACCGCAGGAGGTCGCGGAGAAGTCCGGGCAACAGCAGTGGTACGAATCGATCACCATCGACAACAAACCCATCAAGAACGAGGGCCGCTTTAGAATTACGTCACCAACCGCTGCAAACAACTACGAGGCACTGATTACTCCCGTCCAGATGGACAAAGAGGGGAAGAACATCCTTGAGGTGCGCTTCAACTATCCCGGCTTCAGAGTGTTTGAGGTCAGTGCGATGGCCCAGGTCCCGATCATCCGGAAGAACTAACGAGGAGCGACCATGCAGAAGAAGACCACCATTATCATCATCGCCGTTCTCGTTGTCGTTACGGGCGCATTGATTTATTTCTTCTCGCGCCCCGATCTCTCGGATGAAATTGTCATTCCCTATATCTCGCATCAGAAACCGGCAATTGATCCGCACCTCCCCGGCTCGACCGCGCTTTCCGACAAACTCGACGAAGTGGAGTTCGACGGGCTGTTCAACCTCTCAGCCAACCCGAGTGGTGTCGTGTACGAGGACGGTCTCGGTGAGTTTGTGGATCTTGACAGGAACAATGTGGTCACGATCCGGCTGAAGACCGACAGGAAATGGCACGACAGCTGGCAGGTAACGGCAAACGATGACAAGTATACCATCGCCAAAGCGACGGACCATCTCTTTTCCGCTGCTGACCTCAACTTCACGCTGAAGCGCATTCAGAGCCTCGGCAGCCTTTCGCCCGACTACATCCTTGTGTCGCAGGCCCTGCCAACAATGGGCTTCGACGGTCCGGACGACAGGAACCAGATCCGATTCCAATTCAGAAGCGACAGAATCTGGAAGGAGGCAGATATAAAGGAGGTGCTGTCATTCAAGATCCTCCCGGCCAATTCAGACATGAACGCGTTGAACTACAGAATCGGCACCGCTGCATATCTGAGTTTGCCTCCAAAGGACGGCGTATCCAATTACTACAAAACGCCCGAGAGCCCGGCACACATTTCCAACGTGATTCTCTCCCCATTCATCGACAACAGCACATACTCGACCGAACTCAAGAACAACAAGATCAACGTCCTTCTCGAAACGCCGTTCGGGAGCCTTTCGCCGATCCTGCAGGATACGAGCGACTACTTCTACAAGTCCAACATCAGCAACACGTTCTTCGCGCTCTTCTTCAATGTGCAGCGATTGAACCGCGACCAACGGAAAGAGCTCAAGGAGACTGATCAACAGCAGGACCATCGTGGACAGGTTCTTCAAGGTGAATACTCCGCAGGTCCGGCATGTGGCCGACTACAAGGGCAACCGCGACAATTTCTACGATTACGCGAACCGGAGCATTTTCCCTTCATCATCCTACTATGTTGAGGAGAAGATCGTCGAACCGACAGAAGATACGTCCGCCAGCCAACCTGTCGATTCTGCCGGATACCGTCCGCGTGAAGGCGTGCCTGAACTACGGATTCAGGGAGGAATATTCCGAGCTCATCGACATCCTCAACGATCCGTCCGTTACAAAGGGGAAAGTCAAGGTCCTCGCGGTGACGAACGACGACATCAAGCGCGGAGACTACGATGCGCTCCTGATTGCAATCAGCGGATACAGAAGCAACTTCCTGTTCGACCTGTACAACATTTTCCTGCGCGAACCGGATCTTGAAACATACAAGATCAATCTGATCACCGAGCCTGACGCAAAGGGCAACCTGACCATCAGCCCGAACTCGTTCCAGGCGGACAAGAATTTCTTCCATCTTGATTCGCGGAATACCGCCGAAGGGGCGGACATCAATACATTGCTCCAATACATCTACGGGTTCATGTCCACACGTCAGATTGGTGACAAGCAGGAATATGCACGCCGGATCGATGAACTGGAACAACAGATGTGCCTCGGTGCCTGGATGTTCTCACTTCCATCGCTGGCATACTTCAGCACACAGTTCGACAACACGAGCATCGATCTGTACGGAGTTGCCTCACAGCTCTCGACAATCAAGAAATGGAGAGAACGACACGGCAGGTGAGCGCCGGCGATGATGAAGAGGTTGTACGTCGCCTGCGCTTCTTGCTCGAATGCCTGGCTGTTGTGTGTCTGTTCTTGTGTCTCGGCCCCGACGCATACCAAGGCAGGTGACGACTTTCTGATCAGTCGAGACACGTAGACCGGCTTCAGGTCTACAACAAGTATCAGCAGGAGGCAACGGCACAGGAACGGCGTTTGCTCGTTCCCTTTGTCCCGATGAGAATCATCAAGGCAAACGACATGCTGGGCGACGGGTTCACTCGCTGCATGCAGGTCGATGTTGGCGGACAGACCTTTTTCCTCCTCAAAGACTCAGACAATCGGCTTAGCCGATCCGGCACCTTTGGGCTACGAACGGATCTTCTCCAACACCACCATCCTTCTCGACACTGTTCGAGGTCCTTACAGACAACTCCGTTCGAATCTCACCCGAGGAATTCCCGACCTCGTACCTTTCCCGGGGTGACCTGGTCCTCAGAATATTCCGTCACGGGAAGCTCACGTATTGTCAGACGCTGACCAGCCCTCTCTCTTATGGATGGGTGGATTTCAAGCGAAACAGAGAGCTGGCAGAACGTGGAGGGTTGTCAATCGGGTTGCGTCAATCGAATGCATCGCTCTCCCCTCTCATGGTTCACAAGATCGAGACGCAGATTGCCGAAGTGAATCGTGTGCTCGCCCGCCTGTACGATTTCTTCAACCAACAACCCACCAGAACAAGCACACCACCTCAATGGGGCGTGGAGGCTTCGAGTAACGCGATGCTGTGCTACCTTCAGGGAGCATCCGGATGGCGAAGCCTTTGAGCAGAGCACGTTCTATCTGGTCAATGAGATTGAAAACACCGTGCTCGGATCGGAATTTCATGTCATACACTCTCCGGGCAGAATAGAAATCCGAAATCGATGAAGTCAAAGCTCATCGAACATCTGCTCAGCATTCTTGTCCTGACTTCTGTCTTCATTGTTCTTGTCATGTCTGATGCGAAGACAACGAGGCCACTCGCCTTGCCGAACGATCAAGAACCTCTAGACACCCTACATGCAACTCGATTCCATCGACCTCGGAAATCCTCTTGCACGCTGCTCTGTTCAAGGAAACGCTGAACATCTTTCACCCCGACACGCCAGCCGCGAACGATTCCCTTGTTCAGGCGATACAGAAATTCCGGCAGGAACAATTCACGAACCGCGCGTACAAGACGGGCGGAGAGGAACGGGGTCTTTCGAGCGCGCAAACTGTCGACGCTCGGCACCATGTACGTTCAGTTTATCCTGATGTATGTCATCGTCATGACTATTCAGCTATCATGCTGCCCAGAGCCTGGCAATATTCCGTTTTGTCAGGATGAAGCAGAACAGAGCCTCGTACCTTGCAGAATTCTTACAATCGTATGAAAGCGGGAGGAGCGTCAGCCCGCGGATGCATCCTTCTATCTGCATGTTGCTATCGCTCGTCGCAAAGGCTCTGCTCAAGGGTATGGCCTACGCCGTGCTGTTTGCCCCGGCGTACGTTATCGCATACTCCATCAAATCCAGCATCGATACTGATTCATTCATATTCATGATCATCCTCGGTGTTATCTCCAACGGACTGCTCGTCAATTACGCGAACAAGTTCTTCACGTTTCTGGTGGCGGAAAGCCGCAAGGGATATGTCGAGACCGCGATCGTCAAGAACCTGAGCGACTCGTATGCGTGGGGAACGCCGGGATGGAATTCCTTACCGGGCCGTGGTGCGCCCGAAGAGTCTTGTTGTCCTCGCATGTGTTCCGACACATCTATGTGAATGCCCGCTACCAATTCCTCACGACCCTGAAGGAGCACGCATCATTCCTCATCACGGGACTGATCATCATTGAGATGGCGTTGAATATCCAGGGCCATCTCGGTTACGAGCTGATGCAGAACATCCTGTACAAGCAGTACGATGTCGTACTGAGTATCATTCTGGGAATGTTCCTTCTCGTCAAGTCCACGGAGATCGTTGTGGACAGCTGGTTCCATCATCGAATCCAGAAAGTACGATAACAAGGCGTGAGCAGTGGAGAGAAAACCAACACACGCCGTTGGTACACGCAGAGCGACAGCCTCTGGCTGCAATCTGGCTGACGGGACTTGTGGGAGCAGGCTTGTGGGATGCACTGTTTCTCAACCGGCCTGCATTCGAGCTCATTCAGATCAGCGTTTCTCAACACGGCACTTGCGGGGATTCTTGTTGTTCTGTTCTCCCTGGTGCTCGGATGGGTTTTCGGAGTGGGATTGTACTTTCTTGACACGCGACGCCGCCCCTTATACCTCTTCTTCACGTTTCTCCTGAATATCATCCGTTCCATTCCACAGATCGTCGGCATTCTTATCGGATACATCATCCTCACGATCTTCATTGAACAGGAGATCCTTCAGAGTCATCTTTCTCAGATTGTGTGGATGGCCTTTGTCATCAGCGTGTTTGTGTTTCTGGAGGTGGTGGACCTGATCAGGGAGCGAATAGCGTACTACAACAGATTGGATTTCTTTCAAGCAATGTTGTGTTGCGGGATCAAGGAAGGCAGAATCATCAACCGGGAAATCCTGTGGAAGAACAGCCGGGCTCACCTCCTCCACAAGCTCGTGTCCATCTTTGGTGCTGCAATCTTCCTGCAGTGCAGCATCGACTTCATCGTTTCCGTCGGTCTGTCTACAGATGTCAGCCTCAGCAATTTCCCGGTAACACTCGGCAACCTCCTTGCAAAACTGGACAGCAAGCAGGACATCCTTGCTATCGGAACGATCTTCCCGAACCTGGCGAATGTGCCGTCTCTCTTCTTCGAGCACCTCCAGGGAGTCAGCGTCGCGTTTGCCATCGTGTTTTCGCTCGTGTGCATCTACAAGATTTCCAACGGCTTGGTAAAGCGATTCCATCTTTAGGAGATGACTGAACTCAGCTTCGACATACGCATTGCCACACCCGAACGCACTGTTGGTAAGTATCCGGGATTTCCGAATTCCCCTGGATCGGACTACGTTCTTGTTTGGAGAATCGGGAATCGGGAAGTCTCTCATTGCCCGCGCCATCTACGGACTGCTTGACCCCAACGAATTCACCATTACCATCAACAATGAGCCGTACGAGACATACCTCGCAAGACCCGAAACGAAACTGATCAAGGAGAATAGCTTCTATGTGTTTCAAGAGCCCTCATCGCATCTGAATCCCCTTTTGTCATTGGAAGCACAGGTAAACGAAGGAAGCCTGTCACAATCCTCGGACCCACAGAATTACTTGAGCGCCTTTGGGAAGGAACAGATGCAGATGGAATCAGGAAATTGCTTGAAGTATACCCGAAGCCGTACCGTCCCAGCGGCGGAGAGAAGCAGCGCGTCTTTCTGCTGATGGCTCTCAAGAAAATGGATCTTCTGTTTCGATCCGGATTGCGTAACCCCCATACGATGTTCGTCTTCGATGAGCCCACCGGAAGCCTCGACAACCATCTTCGCGATATTTTTCTGTCGCTACTCTTCAAACGAGTCCGACAGCACAACCTGACAATCCTGCTGATTACGCATGACTACTCCATGGTCAGCGAGGTGACCAGATCTTATTCTGATCTTCTCGACCGCGTATCATTCAAGGAAATAAGTCTTCACGGCACGCGGGCTGGCATTGACAGATTTTAAAGCAGCAACATATCTGCGCTGGTTGGATCAACAACGAGAGCCTGCTTCGATTCCAGCAACCCCACATTCAACGAAGCCATTGTTACGCGTAGAAAGTGGCGCGGAGGTCTTTGGTCTACGACTTACAATTTCAAGAGATCCGGAAGGAGCTGAGATCTGCCCTTTGGAGATATTTCCCGGAACGCTCGTGTATCTGAAAGCTCCAAGCGGAACAGGCAAAACAACGATCGTGAAGATGATAATGGGATTGATCCATGGTGAACGACTTGGAGATTGCGCTTGACGGAATGGTAATCACAGAGAGGAACACCACGACATTTCTGGCAACGACACATTTGGGGGAAAAAGATGACGATGGTCTTCCAGCATGCCGATGAAGCACTCAACCCGCGGTCAACTGTCGAGGAAACATTCCGGGGACTTCCTGTAAAGAAGCGGATCACGCGTGAGGAGATCAGGAGAGCATTGCAGGAATTGTTTGATGTTGAGATCAGCGACGAGTTCCTGAACAAGCAGGTGGACACATTGAGCGGCGGCCAGAAGCAGCGGATCAATCTCTTGCGTGGACTGTTTCTCGACACAGACATCCTGATTCTTGATGAGCCGCTCAACGGACTCGACTTTGAAAGCACGACAAAGGTGCTTGCGATGCTGACGAAAGAAGCAACAGTCAGGCAAGGGTATCCTTTTGATTTCCCACAACGAGGAGATCTTTGATACGCTGGTCCCGAAGGAACATGTCTACTACTTGACCGCCCGACACGCAAGTCCTCAGCCACAAATTGATTCAAAAGCGACAACCGCATCTATCGCATTTGAGAATTTCAACACCTCGGCATGCTCCACCTTTCCGCCAGTGTCTTCCCCCATTTGATGTTGATTCGAGCGTGTCATCGCTGGCATGTCGCTTGCCATGAAGACCGGAGCAAAACTCAGGAGGCAGTAGTGTATCCCATCGTCCACAAATCGGTTCTTGCACCAACCATTACCAAGTTCGTGATCAGGCTCCGTTTGTTGCCAGGAAGCGTCTTCCCGGCAACTTCGTGATCATTCGAGTCGACGATACCGGCGAACGCATCCCGCTGACGATTGTCGACAGCGACGCAGCTCACGGCACCATTACCCTCATCGTGCAGTCCATCGGCAAAACAACAAGGCTCCTGGCGACAAAGAAAGCCGGCGATGCGCTGGCCGATGTAGCCGGACCACTGGGCAACCCGACTCCAATCCTCGAAGGCAAGGTTGTTGCATGCGTGGGCGGTGGCGTAGGAACCGCGGAGCTTTATCCGATTACCAAGGCGTTGCAAGCAGCCGGGAATACCATTCACACCGTCATTGGTGCCCGATCGAAGGATCTGATCATCCTCGAGAATGAGATGACCGACTGTTCGAACCACATTGTTGTCACCACCGACGATGGGTCGTATGGGAAGAAAGGGTTTTGTCACGGACGCGTTGAAGGAGATCCTCACCACCAATCCTCAGATCACTGCCGTCTATGCGATCGGTCCACTCCCGATGATGAAGGCGGTCTCGAACCTCACGAAAGGGTTTGGCAAGAAAACGTTCGTCAGCCTAAACGCAGTGATGGTTGACGGCACGGGGATGTGCGGTGGTTGCAGAGTAACCGTCGATGGAAAAATGAAGTTCGCATGTGTGGACGGTCCGGAGTTCGATGGACACAAGGTGGACTTTGACGAGCTGATCATGCGCAACCGGACATACGTTGATGCTGAAAAGACGTCGCTCTCCCTTTATGAGCACAATGGCTCCTGTGGCTGCGCGAAGGAGGTGGCAGCATGAGCGCGATCAACCCGTTGAAACCCTCCGAGCGTATGAAGATTCCCCGTCAGGCGTCGATCGAACAGGAACCTCAAGTCCGTGCACACAACTTCGAAGAAGTTTCATGGGGACTTGATGAAGAACGGGCCTTCACCGAATCCACGCGGTGCCTTGAATGCAAGGATCCTGTTTGTATCCCGGGTTGTCCCGTGAACGTCGACATCCGAAGTTTCGTACAGCTGGTGATGCAGAAGGACTTTGTCGGTGCGGTCAACAAGATCAGGGAAACAAACTACCTGCCCGCAATCTGCGGACGCGTGTGCCCGCAGGAGGAACAGTGCGAGTCGGTGTGCACGATGGGCAGGAAGCATCCATCCGTTGCAATTGGCAAGCTCGAGCGCTTCGTTGCAGACTATGAAATACAGCATGACCTGTTTGTCGCTCCTGTTGTTCTCGAGCACCGCGCGGAGAAAGTGGCGATCGTTGGGGCCGGGCCATCCGGTTTGACCTGCGCGGCGGAGCTGGCGAAGATGGGATACAAAGTTACTGTGTTTGAAGCACTTCACGCAGTTGGGGGCGTCTTGCGCTATGGAATTCCGGAATTCCGGTTACCGCGGAACATACTCGACGTTGAGGTCAATCGCGTCAAGGCATTGGGTGTGGAGATTTACACGAACTTCCTTGTTGGCAGGACGGCGACAATCGATGAACTGTTCGGAGAGTGGGGATTCAGCGCTATCTTCCTCGGGACCGGTGCTGGTACTCCTACGTTCATGGGGATTCCCGGAGAGAACCTGAGCGGTGTATACTCAGCAAACGAGTTTCTGACACGCGTCAACTTGATGAAAGCATATCGGTTCCCGGACTATGATACTCCCATCAGAGTCGGAAAGGAAGTGGCGGTGATTGGGGGAGGGAACACGGCCATGGATGCCGTCAGGACATCCAAGCGGCTTGGCGCTGAGAAGGCATATCTGATCTACCGGCGCTCACGAAACGAGATGCCCGCACGTCTCGAAGAGGTTCATCATGCAGAAGAAGAAGGAATTGAGTTCCATCTTCTTACCAATCCGATTCGCATCCTGAACGATGGCAACAACTGGGTGTCGGGCATCGAGTGCTTACGAATGGAGCTCGGCGAACCGGACGAATCGGGACGCCGCAAGCCTGTGCCGATCAAGGGCTCTGAATTTGTTTTGCCAGTTCAAACAGTGGTGGAAGCAGTTGGTCAGTCACCAAACCCGATCGTTCAGTCAACCACACCCGGACTGAACACCGGCAAGAAGGGCGTCGTGGTAGTCGATGATGTTCAAGCAACCAGCAGGCCCGGGGTGTTCGCCGGGGGCGACCTTGCCCGCGGTGGAGCAACGGTGATTCTCGCCATGCGGGATGGAAAGATTGCTGCGGAGGCAATCCACAAGTACCTTCAATCAAAGGGCAACGGTAAGGCACAGGCCTGACTCCCCTTGGCTGTATCCGCGGAAACCCTCTCCAGGTCATGGGGAGGGTTTCTTCATTTGTTCATATACGAAGTTTCTGACGTCGCCCTTTCAGGGCTTTCTGCATCCAGCCTGGATATTGGGTTGGGGCTACGCCCCAACCCTGGTAGAATATCTCACCCCTTCGGGGTGAGTGTGAAAAGTTTAACTGAATATGTAGCGATCATGATGGTCGGATATCAAGCGAAGGCGCGAGTCCAGACACATATGACCGCATAACAAAGCTGAACGGTCTTGATCACCGAAAATACTGACCCTGAAGGGGTCGGATACTTCAACCGAGGGCAAAGCCCTCGGTCGTAACCACACACTCCGCACCAGAACCCTGAAAGGGTGATATATGCCACAGTCACTTGCAAAGATCTACATCCACATCGTCTTCTCAACAAAGAACCGCTTCCCCTTCCTCAGAACACCCGACACACGGAAAGAGATGCACGCGTATCTTGGGGGAACGCTCAATGAGCTCGACTGCCCTGTCCTCAGCGTCGGTGGTCCGGCAGACCACACCCATATCCTCGCCATCCTTTCGAAGAACATCCCCGTCTCTGAGGTGATAGGCAAGATCAAGAGCAGCTCTTCGAAATGGGTGAAGACAAAAGGGGCGGTGTTGAGGAAGTTTGCCTGGCAGAGCGGATACGGAGTCTTCTCAGTCAGCCAATCTGATGTGGAACGGGTGCGAAGCTACATCCAAAGTCAGGAGGAGCATCATCGTCAGAAGACATTTCAGGATGAGTTCAGATCGTTGCTCAATGCATACGATGTCAGCTACGATGAGCGATACGTTTGGGATTGATGGTGGGAGTGCTGCCTGCGATGACGAGAAGCTGGGATCGGGAGTAAGTTCCAGATCGATGTCACACTTTCAAGGTTTCTCCCAGGAAACCGGCTTGGAGGGTTGGGTGGCACCTCAACCCTTAAAGTACTTCACCCCTTCGGGGTGAGATCTGAGACGTAATGGAACTGTGGCAACCCTGAAGTGGTCGGACACTTCAACCGAAGGCAAAGCCCGCTGCATAACCACGGCTCCTTCACCAAAGTCCTGAAAGGACGGGTTATTCAAGAGCCATTTCGTCACTACTCGCTGCAAATCTACTTGAATCTCCACCCCATTCTTTCTAAGTTGAATCCCACACGCACTTTCCCCGTATAACAGAGTGTCCAATCACACCTCTTTCAACTTCCTGAAAGGATTTACAATGCGCTATTCCCGTACTTTGTTGTTTCTGTGCATGCTGTTTATTCCGTTGGTTTTGTCCGCCCAGGAGGAAACACGCCTGCTTCGGTTCCCAGCTATCCACGGCAACCAGATAGTTTTTTCGTATGCAGGAGATTTGTATACCGTTGCAGCTTCCGGCGGTGTTGCACGCAAGCTCACAAACGACGTTGGCTACGAAATGTTTGCGCGGTTCTCCCCCGATGGCAAGTGGATTGCATTCACCGGCCAGTACGATGGCAATACCGAAGTATACCTGATGCCTTCAGAAGGGGGTATCCCGAAACGACTGACCTACACCGCTACACTCGGTCGCGATGACGTGTCTGACAGGATGGGACCGAACAACATCGTGATGACATGGAGAGACGACAAGACCATTGTGTATCGATCGCGCAGGATCGAACACAACGACTTCATTGGACAACTATTTCTTGCCAGTGTTGACGGCGGAATTCCCGAGCAACTTCCTCTTCCGCGTGGCGGGTTCTGTTCATATTCACCTGACGGGAAGAAGCTGGCCTACAACCGCGTCTTCCGAGAGTTCCGCACCTGGAAGCGATACCGCGGCGGCCAGGCCGACGATATCTGGATCTATGACTTCGAAACGAAATCTCTGACGAACGTCACTGACAATCCCGCCCAGGACATCATCCCGATGTGGAGCGGCAACAAAATCTACTTCGCTTCCGACCGCGACGACATCAAGAAGATGAACCTGTACGTGTACGATTTGACCAGCAAGGAAACAAAAAAGCTGACCAACTTCACCGAGTTCGATGTGAAGTTCCCCTCGCTCGGCGATAATGCTATCGTGTTCGAGAATGGCGGATACATCTACAAACTCGACCTTGCGACCGAGCAGGCGCAGAAGGTTCCCATCTCGATCGATGAGGACCTTGCCATTGGACGGGGAGGTCTGAAGGATGTCAGCAAGGAAATCACCAACTTCGAAATCGCACCGGATGGCAGTCGCGCATTGTTCGGCGCGCGGGGCGATGTGTTTACCGTGCCGGAGAAGAATGGCAACACACGCGACATCACCAAGACACCGGGAGTTCATGAACGCAATTCAAAATGGTCACCGGATGGAAAATGGATCGCATACGTGAGCGACGCCTCAGGCGAAGATGAAGTCTGGATCCAGGCGCAAGACGGCGGTAACCCGCCAGTGCAGCTGACCAAAAACGGCGACACGTACAAGTATCAAACCCTGTGGTCTCCGGACAGCAAAAAGATCATGTGGTCTGACAAAAAGCTCCGCCTGCAGTATGTGGATGTCGATTCAAAGGAAATCACGACGGTGGCACAGGCAACCGCATGGGAGATATCGGACTATAACTGGTCACCCGACAGCAAGTGGATCGCGTATGCCAAGCCGGAAGAGAAACGCACCACCACCATCCAACTCTACTCCCTGGACAAGAAAGAAACGTACGAGGTCACAAACGGCTGGTTCGAATCCTATCAGCCGGCGTTCAGTTCCGACGGAAAGTATTTGTTCTTCGTGTCCGACCGTACATTCACTCCCAGATTCGACGGATTGGAGCTCAACGCAAATTTCAATGATCTCTCCAAGATCTACCTCATCACGCTTGCAAAGGACACAAAATCCCCCTTTGCTCCGAAAAGCGATGAAGTGAAAGTCAAGAAAGAGGAAAAGGAGGGGCCAAAGAAGGAGGAAGAAAAGGATAAGAAGAAAGAGGAGCCCAAAGTGGTCGTAAAGGTGGATGTTGCCGGTTTGCAGAACCGGATCGCCTCTCTCCCGACGGATCCGGGGAACTACCGTAATCTTGAATCCGTTGGCGACAAGCTCTACTACGTCCGCAACTCCGTGAAGGATGAAAAGGCCAAGCTCTACTTCTATGATCTGGACAAACTGAAAGAGACGGAGCTCGGGGAATTCAACGGGTTTGAGATTTCTGCCGATGGAAAGAAGATGCTGGTAGGCGGAGGAGGAACGTTCTCGATCATCGACTTGCCAACGAGCAAGATCGATGCAAAAGAACATCTGAACCTCAGTGACATGAAAGTGAACCTTGATCGCCGCGCCGAGTGGAACCAGATCTACAACGAATGCTGGCGACAGATGCGGGATTTCTTCTATGCACCGAATATGAACGGCGTCGACTGGCCGAAGATGCGTGATCGCTATGCGCAACTGCTTCCCTACGTCAACCACCGCGCTGACCTCACGTACATCATCGGCGAATTGATCGGCGAACTCAACCTCGGGCATACATACGTCGGTGGTGGGGATTATCCAAAACCGGAACGGATTCAGCAGGGATTACTCGGTGCAACGCTCGAACGCGACCCTGCGTCGAAATACTATCGCATCGTCAAGATCCTGAAGGGAGAGAACTGGTACAAGTCAGTTCGCTCTCCACTCACCGATATCGGCGTCGATGCACACGAGGGCGACTACATCATCGCGGTGGATGGCAAACCGACCAACACCATGAACGACATCTACGAATCGCTTGTCAACACCGCCGACAAGCAGGTGACGCTCACGTTGAATTCGTCGCCGAAGGAGGCTGGCAGCCACACAACGGTTGTCATCCCTACCAGCGATGAACATGATCTTTACTATTACAACTGGGTGCAGGACAACATCGAGAAGGTCTCGAAAGCAACGGATGGCAAGGTTGGATACATTCACATTCCCGACATGGGGACAGGCGGCCTTGTGGAGTTTGTGAAGTACTTCTATCCTCAGCTTCGCAAAGAGGGACTCATCGTCGATGTGCGTGGCAACGGCGGCGGATTTGTTTCACCAATCATCGCTGAGCGATTGCGGCGAGCAATTGTGTTCATCGACAAAGCACGGAACGCGGCAATCACGCTCGACCCGGGAGCGATGATTCTTGGCCCCAAGGTCATGCTCGAGGACGAGTTCTCCGCATCCGATGGCGATATCGTGGCATATCGTTTCAAAAAGTACAAACTCGGCCCCGTGATTGGAAAGCGCACCTGGGGTGGTGTGACGGGCATTCGTGGAACTCTCCCGCTGCTGGATGGTGGATTCCTCAACCGTCCCGAGTTTTCACGGTATGACACGGAAGGAAAGTCGTGGGTGATTGAAGGTCATGGTGTTGATCCGGACATCTACGTCGATAACGATCCCGCACGTGAATATGCCGGCATCGACGATCAACTCAACAAGGCGATCGAGGTGATAAAGGACGAGATGAAGAAGAACCCGGTGAATCTGCCACCGCCTCCACCGTATCCGGACAAGTCCAAGTAGGATTCCTTCCCATGTTCCTATGTAGAGCCTCGCATTATTGCGAGGCTCTTTTTGTATGTTCCTCCGCGTTGCAACTCTGAAAACCCGCTTCACATTGCCGGCAGTTTTGAGAACTGCTGCTCTGCCATCATCAAGAAATCTTCCATTTTGGGCACATCCACGCTGGCATGAAATCTGTACTTTTGGCCTACAGATTTTTGGAGGCGAGAATGGCAAGCGATACCCACGTTGCATGCGACACTGAACAGCCTGCGGGTCTGCAAGCAGGAAGGCTTCGGACTGTGAGAGTGCAGATTGCCGCCAATGCCCGGTACACGAAACATCGCCGACCGCCATTCATTGAAAACAACAATCGCAGAAATTACGCTACAATCCTTCAAACAAACACAATGAAGAAACTTGTGATTTTGGGCGCCGGAACCGCAGGCACCATGATGCTCAACAAACTCAGCGCAGTTCTTGACACACGCGAGTGGCAGACCACAATCGTCGACCAGCATGAGACCCACTACTATCAGCCCGGGTTCTTGTTCATCCCGTTTGGCATCTATACTCGCCGTGATGTGGTGAAGCCAAAACGGGACTTCTTTCCCACCAGGGCGAATGTGATCATGTCGGAAATCGACAGGATCGAGCCCGAGAAGAAGCGAATACTCCTCGCGAACAACGCGGTGCTCCCCTACGACTATCTCATCATAGCAACCGGAGCAAAAATCCGCCCCGAGCAAACCGAAGGAATGAAAGACGGGCTCTGGCACAAGAACATTTTCGATTTCTATACGATCGAAGGTGCATGTGCACTTGCTGATTTCTTCAAACGATGGGAAGGCGGCAATCTGGTCATCAACATTACTGAAATGCCAATCAAATGCCCGGTCGCGCCGCTGGAATTTGCATTCCTGGCAGACTGGTATTTCACAGAACGGGGAATTCGAGACAAGGTCGATATTCATTTTGTGACCCCCTTACCGGGAGCGTTCACAAAGCCCCGTGCGTCGGGCATCCTCGGAGATTTCCTCGATCGAAAGAACATCCGGCTTACCACAGAGTTCAGCATCGGCAGGGTCGATAACATCGCGAGGAAGATTGTCTCGTGGGATGAAAACGAGATCCCATTCGATGTACTGGTTACCATCCCGACAAACATGGGGGACGAGTCGATTGCCCGCAGCGCAATGGGTGACGAGCTTAACTTTGTCCCAACCAACAAGCAGACGCTGCGTTCGGAGCAGTACGAGAACATCTACGTGCTGGGCGACGCGACAAACCTTCCGAGCTCCAAGGCCGGATCGGTTGCACATTTCCAATCCGATATTCTCATGGAGAACTTTCTGAGCTCAGTCGAGGGCAGACAGCCTCAGGCGAAGTTCGACGGCCACGCCAACTGCTTTATCGAGTCCGGGTTTGGTAAGGGAGTTCTTATCGACTTTAACTACGACACGGAGCCATTACCCGGGAAGTTCCCGTTACCGGGAGTTGGACCGTTTTCTCTTCTCGAAGAGACCAGGATGAACCACTATGGCAAGGTGATGTTCCGGTGGATGTACTGGAACTTCCTACTGAAAGGACTGGAGCTTCCGGTGGACTCTCACATGTCGATGGCTGGCAAAAGGCTCTGACAATGAACCAACAGCAGATCCAAGAGCAAATGGCGGCCCTCCATCAGAAACTGGATATCGTCCTTGAGGAGTTTGCCCTGCAACGTCGCCACCGGCAGGAGATTGATGATCTAAAAGACGATCTGATGCGGGTTGGGAAAGACATGTACCAAAGCGCATTGGTCGAACTCGAGGACGTTCACGACCACCTCAGCACGGGCGACATCATGCATCTGGGAAAGAAGTTTCTCCGCAATGTCAACACGATCACAGCGACTTTCGAACAATTGGAGAGCCTGAGGGACTTTCTTCAGGATGCGGCCCCGCTGGCCCGAGAGTCGTTTATTGATCTCATGAACAGACTCGATGAGTTTGACCGGAAGGGCTATTTTCCCTTTCTGAAGGAAATGGGAAAGGTTGCCGACAAGGTCGTTACCTCATTTTCTGCGGACGATGTGAAGAATCTCGGTGAGAACATTGTGACCATCGTGAACACAGTGAAGCACATGACCCAGCCGGACATGCTGCATGCCATAAACAATGCTTTGAATGTATATAAGAAGCTTGATGCGGAAGTAAAAGAGGACATCTCGTTACTATCGCTGCTGAAGGAGCTGAACACGCCTGAGGCTCGGAAGGGACTGGCATTTGCGATCCGCGTCCTGAAGAGCCTGGCAATCCAGGATGGAACACAACCAACGCGCGCATAAGGAGAATACAATGTCAACAACAGAAGCAACCGCTGCTTCGCTGAAGAGAGATTCAGACGGACACCTGGCAAGTGCTGCCGACTGGAACGAAACAGTCGCCAGGGAACTGGCAATGGAGGAAGGGATTGGACAACTCACCGAACGCCACTGGAAGGTGATCTACTTCATGCGGAAGGAGTTTGAAACAAAAGGCGATGCACCATCAATCCGCAGGCTCACCAAGGAAAGCGGCGTCGACACCAAAGAGTTGTATGCTCTCTTCCCAAAGGGGCCCGCAAAGAAAGCAGCAAAGATCGGCGGCCTCCCGAAACCCAAAGGTTGTATCTAAGGAGAAATCACCATGGCTGAAAACAAGCCCGAACCCATCAGCAAAGTCTCCGTGATCGTCTCTCACGGATCCATGGAAGGTGTCTACCCTGGTCTTATCATGGCGAACGGCGCGCGCATGGAGGGAATCGATGCATCAGTCTTCTTTACATTCTTCGGCCTGTACGCGATCATGGAGCGAACAATGGATCACCTGCGGGTTGCCACCGTGGGCAATCCCGCAATGCGTGTTCCCGATGCCAAAGGGTTTCCCCTGCCAACAATCCTGGGGGCAATTCCAGGGATGTCTGCATTTGCCACACGTATGATGAAGCAGGAGATGGAGAATCTCGACATCCCACCCGTGCGGGAGTTCCTTCAGATGATTGCCGATGCGGGAGGGGAAATCTACGCATGCAAAGCCAGCGTGGACATGTTCCATCTGAAGAAGGAGGATTTCTTCGCGGAAGTGAAAGATGTGATCTCCGTAGGCCAATTCTACGAGAAGGCCGCTGGCGGTCAGATCATCTTCACGTAGCAGGATGCTGCGGCATCAGGTTTAACTGGCACTCGGACGAGAGCGAGAACAATCTCGTGCATAATTTTGAGCAGGAACGCAAGATTGCCTTGGCGCCTTGCCATTCGCAATGACTGGGAGATAGGGAGCGGTGGTGTACCATCTATCACTGAAGCTAAGATCGTTCCCTAACCGCCCCGACGAAATTGACAAAAGAAATCATCATCAATCACACTGAACGTCTGCATTGAAGGCAGGAAACCAATCGTCATTCCGGACCGCACTGACTGAGGCTGCGGTAATTGTAATTGCCGCGGTCATTCTTGGCCTCATCTTTACGGGTATTGCTGGAACGGGTCTGTTCAGCACTTCAGCGTTTCCCGGTCGCGCGGCAACCAAGGAGACTGTCTCATCAACATTTCTTACCTATGAAGAGGCACGCACGGTCTTCCTCCGCGGAGACGCCCTTTTCATCGATGCCCGCCATGCCTATGATTTCGGGCTTGGCCACATAAAGGGCGCTATCAATATCCCCCTGCAAGAATTCAACAACGGACATCCGCTGCTGACCTCTGTCGCAAAGGATAAACTAATGGTAACCTACTGTGATGGCGAAGAGTGCAATTCCAGTGTTGAGTTGGCAAAGAAGATGTACACGGCGGGGTATTCAAACGTCAGGATCTTCTATGGTGGTTGGAACGAATGGACTGCCCATGAACAGCAGAGGGAGCCATGAACATTCCACATAGAATCGTCAGACCGGGAATATTCATCGCGCTTCTCCGGATGATTCTTGGAGGTGTCTTCATCGTCGCGAGTTATGACAAGATCGCGGATCCATCCACGTTCGCAGCCTCCATCGTGAACTACAGAATCATCGCCCCCACTCCGGCTTTGCTTGCCGCCACGTTCCTCCCGTGGATCGAGCTTCTCTCTGGGCTCGGCCTTCTGCTTGGTGTATTTGTGCGGGGAAGTTCCCTCCTGGTTTTGACCATGATGGTTCTGTTCACCGCAATTGTTGCCTACGCAATGGCACGAGGTCTCGACATCTCGTGCGGCTGTTTCTCACAAGATCCGGCATCGGGAAAGATCGGGTGGATGAAGATCAGTGAGAATTGCACTCTCATGGCCATGAGTTTCATTGTGTTTCGCCGACCTCTCAGCGGGCCTTCATTGGGGGCCTATGTCCGAACATGCATGCAGAGCAGTCGGGCCAAACTTGTTTAGCATCTCGTGTTGTCCCCCGATTCACACACCTCCGGCATCTTTGAAACGCCGACGAAGTCCGTTGACGTAACTTTCGGGTAAGGAATGATCACCCGGCAAGGTTGCTTTCAATTCTTCATCGATGTATATTTCGAACCATCAACTGCGTCGCTCCGTTTAGCTCCTCTCCCCGTAAACGGAATCCGTTCCTTCTCCCGTAGCGTCAGCCTGTTTCCCGAATAGTGGAGGCTCCATGAGACTTCATCGTTCACTTTGTTGTTTTTTGCTCTTACCCTCAATCGCCGCAAGCCAGCTTCGCGACTATCGCACGCACCAACGCGGCATGTTGCACCAGACGGTGTACAACACTGGCGAATTAGGAAGAGCCTACGATAATGGTGTGGGCGAAGTGCAACCCGGGTTCTCCTCCTTGGAGTGGCCGCCGAACTCACGGATTGTTCTGGACCGGACTGTCTACGCCGGACAGCACAACTCGTTCGGCGGTGGCATCTGGATCGCAGGGACAAGGCCCTCCGGACGTCAGTACATGTATTGCGGTGCCATCTCAGATTTGAGCGGAAATCCGGTCCCTGTCGAAGGGGTCTATAGCAACCCGATCTCCATCGACAGAATTGAAAACTATCCTGTCCTCGCAGACGGCAACCTCAACCCGGCGTACAATCCCAATGAAGCGGAAGAAAAGATCATTGCACAATGGACAACACCCCTCGGTGTGAGAGTTACCCGAACGAGCCGGGCATGGAGTTTCCCCGGCTATGACTGCTTCATCATTTACGAGTATGAATTGCAAAACACAACCGCCGATACAATGAGTGATGTTCACATCGCCTGGACGTATGGGCTTGGTCCTTCGATGTTCGGGTATCAGAGAACTTACAACAGATGGAGTGAAGGGGATTATCGAGGCTCAAATGGAGAGGGAAATCAATTCGGGAGGTTCGATCTCAAACGATGGATGACATACAATCATGAGCGGGACGGGAGACCGGACACGACGTATTTCAATGTGTGGTCACAACCCGGCGACAGGGGTGGCTTGAACTCGCCCCAGGCGGCAGGATTCATGACGCTGTACTACGACTACGAACACATTGCAACGCGGACTCAAACGAGACAGGTTTGGCCTGTGGCAAATGATAGCATCGGGATCTGGGATATCAATGGCAGGGTGATGCAACCATTTCTTCTGCGATTTGAGAATGGCAATATTCCCCAGACCAAAACCCAGGCATGGCTTGACCCCGGGAGCCAGCGGAAAACCGGGATCTTCGGAAGTGGCGATTCCGCCAGGTTGGTCACACAGTTTCTTCCCTCGGATATCAATAACTGGTATTACTGGAGGGGACGAACAAGAGGCTCTCCTAATCTATCGTGGTATCAGCCGGTGGTCCGGGCCTATGGCTTTTACCCCTATGTTCTACCTCCGGGGGCAACAATACGATTTGCTGTTGCGGAGCTTGTTGGATGTGGCCCGGGTGTGGCAACGGATAGGATGTACACGGATCTTGGAGGAAACATTCGGGCAGGCATTGATGCCGGGAACATCTACTTTAATCCTGTTCCGAGTTGGTACGATACATTGCAGTATCCGTATCTGGGAAGTAAACCATACATTGGGAGTCAATACCTTCAGAATCATCCTCTGCCATGGTACGTTACGCCCGGTGTTGTCTCGATACGCGATGTCGCCGACCGCGCAATTCAGGTGTTTACAGGGCAGCCACTGGTAAAGTACGATTCATCACAGTATGAACCGAACAATTCCAGGCCTGGTGGATTCGGTGCCTACAACACCATTCCGATTCCTGTGCCTTCCCCGGTGATTACGGTTACGTCCGGAGCAGATACTTTGGGTGGGAGGGTGTTCAACGAAATATCCTGGGGACCGCAGGTGGAGTCCTTTTCTGTTTCGCGTTTGCGAGCGCCGTTTGCCCGCTACTCCGTGATGCGTGCACCGGAACCCCTGGGACCATGGCGGGAACTCGACACCGTGGGCAGACGGGATCCTCGTTACTTCAGGGATTCAGTATATACATTCAGGGACGACAGTCTGGTCAGCGGACAGATGTTCTATTACTATGCAGTCCTTTCCATGGATATGCTCGGCGGCAAGAGTGGAATGACGAACATCACGATGCATAGAATCCCTGATGGTGTTCCCGAAGATCAGGCCGGCACCTTCCCGCGCAATTTTGCACTTGAGCAAAATTATCCAAATCCTTTCAACCCCACGACGACAATTCGATTCTCAATTCCTCCCGGAACGCGTGGTCGTACGCTTCTGACCATATACGATGTATTGGGTCGTGAAGTATCGATACTGGCGAATGAAGAGACAAAACCGGGAAGACATGAAGTCGTATTTGATGCAGGCGCACTGTCCGGTGGAGTGTACTTTTATCGGTTGCAAGCTGGAGCTTTCAGCCAGACACGCAAGCTGCTTTTGCTGAAATAGAAGAGTGCCGAGGTCGCATCGGATAATTGTACACTCTCTCCCCGACAGCTGAAGACATTCCCCCACAGTAGCCCGATTTGCAGCGATCTCCTTGATCGCCCGGGCTATTTCCATTCCGGTCGTCCCGAAATCTCCGCTGCTTTCCGTGATGCGCACCACAGGATCAGCCGTTGGGAACAGTTCAACTTCGTCGAGACGTCTCGCCCCCTTGACTCTCCTCTCGCTTTGAACTACCTTTTCACGGTTGTTTAGCTTCGGATTTCTCGTTCCTTTCATTCGTTCACCCCAGACCTATCCACCTGTTTTTATGAACCATGACAAGTGTGAGCACTTGCGCTCACATTTATGGGAGGCACCTGACGCTACAACGACGAACACAGAGGGATTTGGCCCAGGAGTTCATTCATCATCAAGGAGGCTCCATGTTCATCAGATACAGTGTTGTGGTTTTCGCGGCAATCACTGTTTGCTTGTTCCACAATGCATCATTTTCACAAATTCCGAATGGAGGATTCGAGAGTTGGGCGGGAGTCGATCCTACGAACTGGGCCACAACCAATGCGCCTCCAGTTCTCACCAATGTGATCCAGTCGACTGTTTCCCATGGTGGCGCTCTCGCAGTCAGGGGTGATGTCATTACGTTGGGTCCGGTGGGGTACGCTCCGGCGATCCAATCCGGTCCGGGAGGCCACGGCTTTGCATACAACCAGAGACCGGCGTCGTTTGCCGGTTACTATCAGTTTCACTCGGTGGGCGGCGATAAGTTCGGAATCAACGTTGAGCTTTTTGCAGGAGGGGAAACCGGAACACTCGTGGCAATCGCCGCAACCGCGAATCCGACGGAAGTGACAGCATTTACCTCATTCAACGTCCCGTTTGCATATCAGACTTCGGATATCCCAGACCTGTGCATTGTGCAAATACTGATTGCCGGACCTGTCACGGGAAGCGACGTGCACCCAGGGTCCTATTTCATTCTTGATGACATTGAGCTCTCGGGAAGCGCTGATGTCAAACAGCCTCGCGAGAATCTGCCACTCACGACTTCGTTGTCGCAGAACTACCCCAATCCTTTCAATCCTTCGACAACGATCAGCTATCAACTATCAGGGGCGAGTCTTGTAACGCTCAATATATATGACATGCTGGGAAGAGAGGTCACAACCCTCGTGCACGGGATGAGTGAACCCGGGGTGCATTCAGCCACATGGGATGCAAGTAATCATCCCAGCGGAGTTTACTACTGTAGACTGGCGGCAGGAAGCGTTACGCAAACAAAGACGCTGGTTCTCACAAAGTAGTGGTATGCAGGAACGGCGTGGTCACCATGAATCCGGCCGCGCCGTTCTCTGTGCGAAGGAAACACTGTTGATTCTGATCCGGCCGTGAAGTAGCTTCTCGGAAGTCACGTCACTTCTATTCCAGTCGCATTACAATTGAACTGCACAGGCCAGTACCTGAACAAACACTCAGATGACAGACTCGAACGTTGACCGGAAGGGATATCCCCCCGACGAGTCGGACATCAGGAGGGTCCTTGGTGATTTATATCCGTCCTACAAGGCAATCCTGACGCTGGCGAAGGACTTTGACCACGAATGGAAGTACTACGGCACAAAAATTGGATGGCAGATCAAAGCCGTCCGGAAAGGCAAGGCGCTCTTTTACCTGGCACCCCTGAAGGGTTCGTTCAAGGTCGGGCTCGCTGTGCGTGAAAACGAGAGAGAAGCGTTGCTTCACTCAGACCTTCCCGCTGCGCTGAAGGCAGCCCTGAGGTCAGCAAAGAAATACCGCGAGGGATATCCATTGCGGCTTGCCATCACGAAGCAAGGAGACATGAGACCACTCCGCGTTGTGTTTGAGGTCCTGAAGGAATTGCGTTGATCACCCGCCGATTTTCGCTTCGCATTGCCATTGAATCAGGAATTGCATTATTCCTTTTCGGCTGCATTGCCGTTGCCGTGAAGTTCGTCTCGGCAAATGCAATTACGATTGGGATCGCAAGGCTGACAATTACGATCGTGGTATTGTTTCCTTTTCTGCTTGCCACCGGACGCCTGAAGGAATTTTCCCGCCGAGATCTGGGCCCCCTTGCCATGTTGGGGGTGTTCTTTGCGCTCCACTGGCTTGCATTTTTTTTCAGCATCAAGATCGGGTCGGCATCCATCGCAACAGTTGGTCTCTCAACCTATGGTGTTCATCTCATTGTGCTGGGTTGGTTCTTTCGTCGCAGCAGGATCACCGGAATCGACATTCTCGTTCTCTGCATGGCCGTCGCGGGAAATATTCTCGTGATCCCGGAGTTCAATATCGCCGACAAGGAGGTCATCGGACTTGCCCTTGGTGTGCTCAGTGGGTTCTTCTATGCGTTCCTTCCGATTCTTCAACAAAAGTACTCGCATGTTCCTGTGTTAACGTGTGCACTCGGACAGTTTACGTTTGCGCTCGTCATGTTTCTTCTCCTTTCACCACTGAGCGACTGGCATCTTTCTTCTACCGATTGGATGGGGCTGCTTTTCCTCGGGATCTTTTGTACTCTTATCGCTCACACACTCTGGGTGCGTGTCACCACCACCCTCTCGACCAGAACGACTGGAGTCATTTACTATCTTTATGTACCGGTTTCCCTGGTGCTCAGTGTGTTGATTCTTGGCGAGAGGCTGGATGCCGCGATGATCACAGGCGCATGCCTGATTATTGCGGCAAACTTGATGGGTGTCATCCATCATGGCAACAAGGGGACGATATACGCGTGATGGAACAGGCTGAATCAATTGCCCCATCGAACCAGTCGCATCGACAACGCTGTCGCTTGTGTCGGCGATCCCTTGAAATGGTTCAGAATTTAGGAAAGGGTCGGGGACATTTGCAAGTTTGGCCTCTCTGAATTACATTGGACAAACCCGGACGGGAAGGTCGGTGGGGTGAGCCGGGACTGGATCGTGGTGCGAGGCGTACAAAACTGTTCTTTCATTCTGGAGTATACCGAAATGATCCTCAAGCAGATCCGCTCGACGGACGATACCGGAACTCTCTCCTACCTCATTATTGACGAAGACTCGCTCAACGCAGTCATCGTCGATCCGAATATCCAGGACGTTCAACTCATCCTCGATACCGCACACCAGGCGTACGCGCGCATTACTCATGTCATTGACACGCACACGCATGCCGACCATGTATCGGCCGCGGGAGAACTGCGGCGTCTCACTGGTGCACAACTGGTGATGCACGAGAATACAAAGCACAAGTGGAAGATTGTGGACCAGGGAGACAAGTTCGGCATCGGGGGTATTCTGAGAAAGAACGCGGGATTCGAAGTCGATCGGTTTGTTGAAGATGGTGATGAAATTATCGTGGGGGAACTGAAGATACAGGTGCTCTTCACCCCGGGACACACAGACAACCACATCAGTCTTCTCCTGGAGGACAACGTGTTTACGGGAGACCTTCTCCTCATAGGCCAGGCGGGGCGCAGCGACCTACCCGGAGGAAATCCCCGCGAACAGTACAACAGCCTGTTCAACAAGATCCTCAAGCTCCCCGTGTCGACGAAAATCCATCCGGGCCATGATTACGAAGGACAGACATTCTCCTATCTTCACGAAGAGCGAAAGTCGAACCCTTTCCTGCAACCCAGAACGGAAGATGAGTACGTCAAATTCGTGGCCGACTTCTTTCCGCCCGTTGCCGACGCTGGCCAGACCGGCAACGTCACCCTGCAGTGTGGAACAAAGCGCGTTCCGACGAAAGGCGAGGGAATCCGCGGCATTGATCCAGCAGAGCTTGCAGAGATGATGAAGAGTAACGGATCGATGTTCCTGCTTGACGTGCGAGAACCGTTCGAGCTACTGGCGTTCGGCGCAATTCCCGGAGTGATCAACATCTCCATCAACGAAATTGCCGGACGTCTTGATGATCTGCCGGCGGACAAGGCACATCCCATTGCCGTGATTTGTCAGAGCGGAAACCGGTCGTATGAGGTTGCCCACGTTCTTGTGAAGCGTGGGTATTCAAACATCCACAATCTCGAAGGCGGCACATCGGGGTGGATCAAGAGCGGCCGCACCGTCTCACGCGGGGCACCGAAAGCAGAAGCCCTCAGAAGGTAAAACACTGTGGCAACTACAGTGATCACGCTGGCGGAATCCGGATGAGATACCGATTCATCCGGTGATCAGCAGGCCGGCCATCTGCACGTACGACCTCTCCTTCAACTCCACTCGAACTTCCACGGCTATATCGGACATTTCTCTCCGCATCAGGCGTGCAGTTGAAGTGTTCTCGTCCAGCAGCATCCGTATCTTTCGACATTTTTCCTTAGATTTGACCCGACCAGTCGCCATGATGCTTCCCGACGTACCGTCTCACACTCAACTGCTCAACATTGAAAGGACACTGAAAGATGGAAGATGCGCTGCTTCTCCATCGACTGCAATTTGCATTCACCGTAGCATATCACTACCTCTTCCCCCAACTCACCATGGGGCTTGCCCTTCTGATTGTGGTTCTGAAATGGCTTGCTCTCAAGAAGAACGATGAACGATACAATCGAAGTGCACGGTTCTGGGCGAAGATATTCGCCGCAAACTTCGCCGTCGGCGTTGTTACCGGCATCCCGATGGAATTCCAGTTCGGGACAAATTGGGCACGGTTTTCGAAATACGCAGGAGGTGTCATCGGTCAGACGCTTGCGATGGAAGGCGTCTTTGCCTTCTTCCTCGAGTCGAGCTTTCTCGGACTCTTCCTGTTTGGAGAAAAGAAACTCGGACCGAAGAAGCATTTTCTGGCGGCGGTGCTTGTCTGGCTCGGGTCATGGCTTTCCGGGTATTTCATCATCGTGACCAACGCCTGGATGCAGCATCCTGTTGGTTACTCGGTCGCTGCCGATGGTAGTGTGTACCTCACCAGTTTCTGGGAATTGCTCTTCAACCCGTGGGCAGGCTGGCAGTATGCTCATAACATGATCGGCGCGGTCATCACTGGTGCGTTCGCGATGAGCGCGGTCGGTGCATACTACCTTCTGGCAAAGCGGGACACGGAGTACGGCAACATTTTTGTGCGGATTGGTGTTGTCGCCGGATTCATTGCCGCCGTACTCGTAGCATTTCCCACAGGAGACGGTCAGGGAAAGAACATCGCGTTCCATCAGCCGGTCACCCTTGCTGCGATGGAAGGCTTGTTCGAAACCGCGGAAGGTGCACACTTAACGCTCATCGGCCAGCCGGACATGGACAAAATGCGGATGGACAATCCATTCCATATCCCGAAGATGCTCAGTTTCCTCACCTACAATCGGTGGAACGCAGAAGTCAAAGGCCTCGATGCGTTTCCGAAGGAGCTGTGGCCGACAAACATTCCTCTTCTTTACTATAGCTATCACATCATGGTAGGGCTCGGGACAATGTTTATCGCCATCATGCTTCTCTCCACATTTCTTCTCTGGAGACGAAGGCTCTATTCTCGCACGATGGCTTATTGTGGATCCTTATGCTTGCGTTCCCGTTTCCCTACATCGCCAACACAGCGGGTTGGATGACGGCCGAGCTGGGACGGCAACCATGGCTTGTGTACGGATTGATGAAGATGGCGGACGGGACATCGCTTAACGTCTCGGCGGGCAATACACTCTTTACATTGCTCGGATTTCTTGGAATGTATTTCGTGATCGGAGTGCTCTTCCTGTTCCTCGTCATCAAGACAATAAATCAGGGGCCGGATACTTCACCACACGGCCATTGAAACAGAAACATGGGACACCCTGAACGAACGCTTTTGTAAGTCGAAGGGTGACATCGAACAGTCTTCGACTCCCACAAGGATTGGGCATTGAAGGTCGCTCAGACTGACGGGTGAAAAAGAAAAACCACCGTCACCCTGAGCGAACGTTTTTTGGAGTCGAAGGGCGACGAAGAAGGTTCCATTGAGACATTCTTGGTCTGCATCTCCGCTGTTCCGACGGAACCTATTACGTTGGCAGCACAACCAATCTCCAACAGCGAGTAGCTCAGTATCGCGACGGCACATTCGCCGGTTGAAATGGAGTCAGGAGTTTTGGTGCATAACCGATGCGATTGAAGCAGAGCGAAGAATAAAGAAATGGACACGGGCAAAGAAAGAGGCGTTAATCGTAGGGGACTTTGAACTTCTGCACGAGCTGGCCCGGTCATCCAAGACCAAGAGCAAGGAGTCTACTAAATGACACTCTTCGACTCCCGCAAGGATTGAACGCAGAAGGTTACTCAGAGTGACGAGGAGAACAATACAAGTCACCCTGAGCGAACGCTTTTTGGAGTCGAAGGGTGACAGTGAGTATCAGTCTTCAATCTCTTCGGTTACTCGGTCGCTCAGACTGACGGGTGAAAAAGAGGCCTAGCGTCACCCTGAGCGAACGCTCTTTGTGAGTCGAAGGGTGGCATACGAAAAACAAGCCCAGCACCTTTATTTAGAAAGGACAAGCAATGGAAATTCTCTGGTTCTCAGTAATTGCATTCATGCTGGCGATGTATGTAGTGCTCGATGGCTTCGACATCGGGGCGGGCATTCTTCATCTGTTCGTTGCCAAGAATGATATCGAGCGACGCTCGGTGCTTGCGGCAATTGGCCCGGTGTGGGATGGCAACGAGGTGTGGATCCTCGCTGCCGGCGGAACATTGTACTTCGCATTCCCGATGTTATACGCATCCAGCTTCAGTGGCTTCTATCTTCCATTGATGATTGTTCTATGGCTGCTGATGCTTCGCGGCCTGGGAATAGAGTTGCGGCATCATGTCGATAATCCAATGTGGAAGACATTCTGGGATTCTGTGTTTGCTCTCGGCAGCATTCTCCTTGCGATCTTCTTTGGTGCCGCGTCGGGAACGTTGTTCGCGGCGTACCGTTGCAGGCAGACGGCTACTTCTTTGAACCGCTCTGGACAACGTTCACTGTCGTGCCGGACGCGGGAATTCTGGATTGGTTTACGGTGACAATGGGATTGGTCGCATTCTTTACGCTCACTGTGCACGGCGCGAATTACCTCGCGATGAAGACTGAGGGCCTTGTACAGGCTCGTTCCCGCGATATCGCAGGGAAGGCATGGTGGGGAGTTGCTTTCACCTCGATCGCAGCTCTCGTTTCCGTATCTTCAATACGTCCCGAGATATGGATAAACTTTCAGGAACACCTCTGGGGATTCATCTTTCCACTTTTGGGCGTGTTGGGATTGCTCGGGATGATCTACTATAATAAGAGAGCTCAAGATTCAGGAGCGTTTCTCTCATCTGCGGCATTCATTGCCGGAATGCTTGCAAGCACGGCATTCGGCCAGTTCCCGAACGTCCTACATGCATCCACTGACCCGAAATACAGTCTTACCGTCTACAACACCATTACTCATGAATATGGACTGGGAGTCGGACTTGTCTGGTGGTCGATCGGAATTGTCATCGCTCTAGGCTACTTTGCCTATCTATTCTATTCATTTAGAGGGAAAGTAAAGCTCTCCGCCGAGGGCTACTGATTCACGCCGTTGAAAAACCCCGTCACCCTGAGCGAGTCCGCCGCACTTTGGCGGACGAGTCGCAGGGTGGCATGAGAAGAAACAAAGCCCGCGTCACGCTGAGTGAACGCTCTTCGTGAGTCTAAACGTGACACGACCACTCTTCGACTCCCACAAGGGACAACCCATTGACGACTGAGGACTTTGAAATGCTGGTCGTGGCACGGAAATGATCCGTCGACTCCCTCGGCAAGGATGAATCAATTGGGTCGGTCGCTTGGGATGACTTCGAGACGTAAACCGCCTCACGCGGAATGCGCCGGCAACTATCGTCATGTTGAGCGCCCGCCTGCCCCATTGAACAATATTGGCG